>CAWARM010000019.1:0-77802 GCA_963784425.1 uncultured Gammaproteobacteria bacterium | reverse complement strand
AGGGCCTCGTGCATGATCAGGATGTCGGGCCGTTTGACCAGGCACCTGGCCACCGCGATTTTCTGGCGCTGTACTGCGTTGAACCGTGCACCGCTGGTGCCTATCTCGTATTCCAGCCCGGCGAGGATAATGTCCTCGCGCAAGTTCATCTCGTCCACAACTGCGGCGACCATGCGCCCGATCTGTGCTGCGCCACCGGCCTTATGGGAATCTGCTTTGCCAAACAGGATGTTTTCGACAATGCTGCTGGTGGCATTGTAAGAGGCCTTGTCGAAGAACTGCACTGCACCCCGGAGGTGCTCTGGCAAACCGCTGGCAAAAGCCTTGCGTGCTTCCAGCAGGCGTTTCTTCATGTCCTCATCGAGCAGACCCACGTGGTGCTGGGTCTCCACCAGTTTGAAGGGCAGAGTCATGAGTTTTTCACGATCTCCGGCTTCCAGGTCCTCAATTCCGTGGGATTCGACGCGTCGCAAAATCGCTTCGAACATGGGCAGGTCTTCGGAGTTGATGAAGCTGAAGCGTTGAAAAAACTCGTGGCCTGGTGACAAGTCGTGAAAGATTTCCGCCTGGAGCGCAGCCAGTTTGCGGCCTTTTTCCAGGAAAACCGAGGTCAAGCCTGTGCGTTCGATAACCTCCCGCATATAGGGGTTGTGGCCCAGGTTCTCGATCGCAAAATACGGGCCAACGGGTGTGCCAAACAGTATGTTCTCGGCAATTGAGGCATTGGCATTGTAGGTATCTGCGTCGAAGCCCTCGATGAGGGGGTTCTGCCCCAGCGCCTGCAAGCGTCCACGGAAAATTCCACGCGCTTTTATCAGCTTCGAGGCCAGGTCCGGGTGGAGGCCAGGATCAATTGCCCGCCGCAAGCCGATTTCAAAAACTTCCTGGTCCAGTTCGACCATGCACAGGATGGCAATGATGCGCTGGTCGAGGTCTGACGCATCGCGGCAACCGGCTGCTGCATAATCAACCCAGTCGGAAGTGATGTCGTGCGCTGAGTTTCCGGCTTTCAGGGACTCCGTCGGGCGCGCGCATGGGAAGACTCGGGAACGGATTCCCCGGCCTTCCCCGGTCTGCGCAGCAAGGGGTATACCAGCACGCTGCGAATCGAGCCGGACCCGAGGTAGGTATGGTGACCTACGAAGCCGATGTGCCGCCCGGTAACGCTGTCGGGCAATGCGGCCAGATCGCTGCCGCCGAGTGACACGGTCCCCGAGTGTGGCATGACCTGCCGCGCCAGCAAGCGGGCGAATTCCTCGCGGCCGCTGCCACCGGAGCCCAGGATGGCCGCATGGGTTGGCAGAGCCAGCGCCATGGATGCGCCATCAACCGGCCGGTGCCCTGCTTCTTTTTCCACCACCACGTTGGTCACCACCAGCGGCGCCTGGCGGAATTCCTTGCCCGAAGGTTCGGCCTCGATCATGGACTTGTCGAACAGACTGCTGCGCGCGAAAAACTCCGCTAACTGATCGTAGCGCACACGGGCGTCCTCAGACTTTTGGTAATAGTCGATCAAATCCTTCCACGGGGAATACATGTCTTTGTAGGCGGCCAGAACGGCCACCAGGGACCCCAGGGAAAGCCGCCCAACAATCACGAGGTAGCCACCAATGGACAGGAACAGGAAGGGGGTAAGCTGGGAACAAACCTGGTTCAGAACATTGGCAATATAGCGTTTGGACGACATCTTCACGCGGAATCCGAAGACGGTGCCAAGCCGCTGGGAGAAATCAGCAAGCTCGTACTGCGAGGTATCGTGGCCATGAATCTCGTTGACCCCGTAAACCACATCGCCAATGCGCTGCGAGATGTCCCGCATGGCGCGGACTTCCTGGCGCTGCAATGCGTTGATCCGTCGTTGTATTTTTGGAATCAGGTAAATTTGCACCGGGTACATCGCGATAGCGGCCACGCCCATCATCCAGTTCTGCATGAACATGAACAGCACGATGGTGGCGAGCGTGCCCAGTGCAACGGCAGGGACGGCAAATGCCTCGGCGAAAAAATACCCCAGGCTGGAGGTCTCCGCGGTGATCATGGAAACTACCTGTTCGCTCGACATGGTGCGAAATTCACTGGACGGAAAGCGCAGCAACCGTTCTATCAGGTCATAGCGCAGACGGCGCAACAGGCGATCGCCTACGCGGTAACGAAATGTGGACGTGAAATACTTCAGCACGCCGCTGATGAGCACCAGCACCAGGAACACGCCGCACAGCACTAACAGGAAAGGGACCTGGCCGAACTCGAGGCCAAGCATGTGCCGCGGGAAATTGCTGCCGCCTATGGCATCATTGACGATGATCTTCGGCAGTTCGAGCGTCAGGTACAAAAAGGGCAGGGCTGAAAGGGACATCAATACCAGCATGACCTGCTCGCGCAGGCTGAACCTCAGGATGAACTGGAAGATGCCTCTTTCCATCAATCCGCGATCGCTGGGGTGTGGTTAACCAACGGGCAGGGTGATCAGCGGCGTGATCTTGGCTGTATCGCCGGACTGCAGCATCACCAGCATGCTCAGGAGCACAAAGGTTGTCTTGCTGTCGATGTCGGTGTCTTCTATATAAAACCAGGAGTCACGGTAGAACACCTTTACCGCTGCGTTCTGCGGTTCTTCTGGCGAGGATGCTACGTGAAACAGTTTTTTTCCTGACCCGGAGGTATCAAAAGGTCCCCCGGCGATGGTGACTGCCTTCAGCGCAACTCCATCCTCTCCGTCCGCCGCCGGAACTTCCACCCCCTGCGCCAGGAAATACAATGCAGACATGATCGAGCGGGTAGCCACGGCGAGGGTTTCCCCGTCGCTGGAAATGCCTATGGCCTGGCGAATTTTCAGTGGCCGGCCGTCACAGGCTACCTTGATCGATTCACACACCGTGCGGTAGTACTCTCCTTCCACTGCCGCCGGGGCCACCAGCAAGGACATGGTGGTTCCCTTGCCGTCCTTGCTCTCTTCGGCACCCAGTGAAAGCTGGCCTTCCTTTTGCAGCGCGCGCAGGGAAGCAACCACCTTCAGGTATTTGAGATAACCCTCTTGCGCCTCGGGACTGCCGGAGGACGTGTTGCGCAGTTGGTTGATGGACTCACCGGCGATGAGCAGCACGCGTTCAATGCTCCAGCCGGCCTGGACAATCAGTGACACCGTGCGCAAGTCCAGGGGTGTGAGCATCTGGGTAACAAACTTTTCGCCGGTATTGGGCGCATAGGTAATGAACGGGCTTTCGCTGATAATCCCGCCGATGGTTGCTGTTGATCCACCTTTGCCCTCGGGAAACAGGTTACCCACCAGGTCCGCGTGCGCTTCGCGGGTAAATCCACTGGAGATGCTGGTGACGTCGAGAAAGAGTATGGGATCGCTGTAACGCTGCCGGACGATATTCAGCAGCAGCTGCTGTGACTCGGTTGTCTGCACGGCCATGTTGTAGAGCGGCCGGCCGGTGCTGAGAACTCTCGGGCCCAGCTGGGAGCAGGCACTGAGCTGGAGCGCAACAAGGATGCCCAAAATCAGGTAACGACAAGAATACTGGCGAAGAGTACCGTTCATTGTTCAGGCATCGAAATTATCAGTAGAAATGCGATGGGCATAGGAAACCTCTGAGTTATGCCGTCACCCCGGATTGCCCGCATTTTCCGCGCCGTGTCAGCTGCTTCATTTTCGCCGCACTATAGCAGAGTTACCGGGGGCTGATGAATAGCTGGGCGACAGCCCCGAACCGCCTGAAACTCCGCGATTTCTGGTTGCGGACTGGCAAAAATGGTACGATTCGTCGCCGCTAGTGGGGGCCAGCAAGATAGGAAACACCTAACGGCGGGACGGCCGGACGGGCCAATGGCGTGTGAGGCGTCAAGAAATGCAAATTGCAGAAGCCGAACGCTTCGAGCTGATCGAAGGCGGGCGGGACCTTCCCAGGATAGAAATCACTCCCGAAGTTGACTTTTCCCGCCGCATCGAGGCACGCGGCAAGTTCCTGTACTGCGGGGATGAAAAGTACTGGGTAAAAGGGATTACCTACGGAACATTTTCCCCGGGGCCTGACGGACAACCATTCCCGGACCGTGAGACCGTGGCGGCCGATTTTTGCGCCATGGCGAAAGCCGGTATCAACACGGTCCGAACCTATACGGCTCCCCCCGTCTGGTTGCTGGACCTGGCGCGGAAAAACCAGCTCAGGGTAATGGCCGGAATCGCCTGGGAGCAGCACGTCACCTTCCTCGACAATCCAGCCTTGATGCTTACCATTGAAAGCCGGGTTCGCGAGGGCGTGCGTTCCTGTACCGGCCACCCGGCGATCCTGTGCTTTTCCATCGGCAACGAGATTCCGGCACAAATAGTCCGCTGGCACGGCCGCCGCAAGATCGAACGGTTCATCAAGCGTTTGTACCGCATCGCGAAGCAGGAAGACCCCGCTGCGCTGGTGACCTACGTCAACTATCCAACCACCGAATATCTGCAACTGGATTTTCTTGACCTGTGTTGTTTCAACGTCTACCTGGAAACCGAGGCCCGGCTCAGCGCCTACCTCGCCCGCTTGCAAAACCTCTCCGGTGACAGCCCGCTGCTGATGGCTGAAATTGGCCTCGACAGCCAAAGAAACGGCCTGGCCATGCAGGCGGAGCAACTGGGCTGGCAGGTTCGTACCGCGTTTGCTGCAGGCTGTTGCGGCTCCATCGTTTTTTCCTGGACCGATGAATGGTTCCGCGGCGGCCATGCCATCACCGACTGGGATTTTGGCCTGGTTACGCGCGAACGAACGCCCAAACCGGCATTAGCTGCGGTGGGAAAAGCCTACAACGACGCACCTTTTTCGCCAAACGTGCAGTGGCCCAGGATCTCGGTAGTTGTGTGTTCTTACTGCGGCGCCCACACCATTCGCGACACGCTGGAATACCTGTCCATCCTGGACTACCCGGACTACGAAATCATCGTGGTGGATGATGGTTCAACCGACGACACCGCAGCTATTTGCCGGGAATATGACGTGAAGCTGGTCAGTACGGATAACCGCGGGCTGAGCAATGCCAGGAACACCGGTTGGCAAATGGCCACCGGTGAAATCATTGCGTATACCGACGACGATGCCTACCCGGATACACACTGGCTCAAGTATCTTGCGTTTGCTTACCTCCATGGCGATTACGCCGGGGTGGGTGGTTTGAGCCTGGCGCCTGCCGGTGGCGGTTCAATCGCCGATTGTGTCGCCAATGCGCCGGGCAGGCCGGTGCATGTCTTGTTCACAGATACCCTGGCTGAGCATATTCCAGGCTGCAACATGTCTTTCCGGCGGTCGGTTTTAGAGGAACTGGGCGGTTTTGACCCGCGCTACCGCAGCGCCGGCGATGATGTAGACATCTGCTGGCGCATCCTGGACCGCGGCTGGAATATTGGCTTCCACGCGGGCGCACAAAACTGGCACCACTGCCGTAACTCGCTCCGGGCGTATTGGAAACAGCAACAAGGCTATGGCAAGGCGGAGGCGCTGCTGGAAGAGAAGTGGCCAGGAAAATACAACTCGGCCGGGCACCTGACCTGGCAGGGAAGGCTGTACGGGCGGGGGCTGACCCAGCCCTTGCCTGCCGGGCGCTGGAGAATTTACCAGGGACAGTGGGGGGCGGCATTGTTCCAGTCCCTGTACCAACCCGCTACGGGATGGTTGCCTTCCCTGCCGCTTATGCCGGAGTGGTATTTTGTTATTGCCGTGCTGGCCAGTTTTTCGCTGCTGGGCATGGCCTGGCGGCCCTTCCTTTGGGCGGCTCCGGTGCTGGTCCTGGCCGTCGTGGCGCCCGTGGTGCAGGCGGTGCTCAGCGCCATCAAGGCTGAATTTCCCACCGCGTGGATCCATCCGGGGCAGCGCTTCAAGTTGCGTTGCATTTCCTCCCTGCTGCACCTGATACAGCCCCTGGCCCGGCTTTATGGTCGTCTGCGTTATGGCCTCACGCCATGGCGTAAGCGCGCCGGTACCGGCACCCAGGCCTCGGGCCGGAGCAAAGAGGCGTTCGAGATCTGGAGCGAGAAGTGGAAATCGCCTGGTGAATACCTTGGACGCCTGGAGCAAATCCTCAAGGCCCTGCAGTCGCCCATGGTATGTGGCGGTAACTACGATGGTTGGGATATCGAAGTGCGCGGCGGCTTGATGGGTAGCGCCCGCCTGATCATGGCGACGGAGGAACACGGCGCAGGCAAGCAGCTGGTGAAGTTTGCCGTGAAATCCAATTTCTCAACCTGGGGGGTGGTACTGGCCAGCCTGTTTGCTGCGCTTGGCGCAATTGCAATAGGTGGAGGGAACTGGTGGGTTGCAGGCTTGCTCTTTGGCATCTCCGTTGCCATCGTGGCGCGCAAGCAGTATGAATCAATGATGTCAATGACAGCCATTCGCGAGGCCCTGAAATCACTCTATCTTGAATTCGGCGATGCCCACAACCAAGCCGACTGACTTTGCCATTCTTGCGCGCTTGCTGCGCGAAGCCCGGCCGTACTGGCCCCACCTCGTCGGCTTGTTATTACTCAACCTGCTGGCCACTCCGCTCTCGCTGCTCTCTCCTTTGCCCATCAAGCTGACGGTGGACAGCGTGTTGGGTTCACAACCCATACCCGCCTTTCTCACCCCCATACTTCCGCAGGGCATGCACCACTCTGCATCAGCGTTAATGGTTTTTTCTGCAGTCCTGCTGATCGGGGTAGCGGTGCTGATACAGGTTCGGCGACTGGTGGAGTACATGTACAGCACCTGGGTGAGCGGCAAGGTGTCGCTCGAATTTCGCTCCCGGCTGTTCTGGCACGGGCAAAGACTGTCGCTCGGATTCCACGATTCCAAGGGCGTGTCGCACGCGCTATACCGCGTGCAGTACGATGCGGCAGCCATACGCTGGGTGGCGATAGATGGGTTGATCCCGCTGGTTTCAGCATTCATCGCCCTGGTTTCCATGATGGTCGTCATTGCCCTGATCAGCCTGAAACTGGTTGCCGTTGCCCTGATCATCGTGCCGGTCCTTATTCTGCTGATCAGGGGATTCAGGCTGCCTTTGCGCCGTGGCTGGAGCAAGCAGAAAGACCTGTCTAACGCGGCCATGTCGGTGATCAACGAGGTTTTTTCGTCCTTGCGCGTGGTCAAGGCATTTACCCAGGAGGAGCCTGAACGGGACCGTTTTAACCGGCATGCCACGCAAAGTTTCCTGGCGCAGATCCGCGTCACCTTTTTACAGGGTTCCTTTGACCTGATGACCGGTGTGGTCATTGCGACCGGGACAGGCATCGTGTTGTACGTGGGTGTAGGCCAGATTCAGCAAAGCCTCATGACCACCGGAGACCTGCTGGTGGTCATGGCCTACCTCGGTTTGCTGTACGGTCCCTTGCAGGTCATTGGCAGCCAGGTGGCAGGAATGCAGGATTCCCTGGCCAGTGCCGAGCGGGCCTTTGAGTTCCTTGATGAACAAACGGAAGTTGAAGAAAAGCTGGACGCCTTGCCGGTCCAGCGGGTAAACGGCAATTTCAGAATCAAGGACCTGTATTTTTCCTACACCCCGGAAAGCCCGGTCCTGCAGAATGTTTCCATTGATATTCCGGCTGGCGCCAGGGTAGGCATTGCGGGCAAGACCGGGGCTGGCAAGTCCACCTTTCTCAGCCTCTTGATGCGTTTTTATGACCCGACTTCGGGTTCTATCGAGCTCGACGGGGTCAACCTGAAGGACTACAGGGTAAGCGGTCTCCGGCAGCAGTTTGGCATTGTCCTGCAGGAACCGGTGCTCTTTTCGACCTCGATTGCAGACAACATTGCTTACGGCCGGCCATCATCCAGTGACGAGGAAATCATGGCAGCGGCCCGGGCGGCCAATGCGCATGATTTCATCCAGGAGTTTGAGCACGGTTACCAGACCCTGGTGGGTGAGCGCGGCATGCGGTTATCGGGCGGGGAACGCCAGCGGATCGCATTGGCACGTGCCTTTCTGCGTGATGCCCCCATCCTGCTTCTAGACGAACCCACCAGTTCTGTTGATCTGAAAACTGAAGCACTGATCATGGACGCGATGGAACTGCTGATGCAGGGACGAACGGTTTTCCTGATCGCTCACCGCCTGAGCACTTTGAAGAATTGCGACATGATTTTCGAAGTGAAAGACCGGCACATTGAGCAGGTGGAGCGCGGTTCGTTTGATGCCTTTGTGCGCGTGCAGAGCGGCACTGAAGCAGATCAGTTGACGCGGTAAGCGGACTTGAAGATTGGGCTGATCTCGCGCGAATACCCCCCTGAAACTGCCACCGGCGGGATCGGGACGCAGACCTTTATCAAGGCCCACGGCCTTGCGGCCATGGGGCACGAGGTCGTGGTCATTTCCAGGAGCCCGGATGGAAACCGCAGTGAGCGGCAGGATGGTGCAGTCCGGGTCATTCGCATCCAGTCAGCCAATATGCCGGTTTATACGGACGTGGCTGAATGGATCAGCCACAGTTGCCGTGTTGCGGAGGAGATTGTTCGCCAGCATGAGACGGCAGCATTTGACATCCTCGATTTTCCGGAATGGGGCTGCGAGGGATATACCCATTTGCTCAACCAGTCAGAATGGAACCGGATCCCCGCGGTGATTCATTTGCATGGCCCGCTGGTGATGCTGGCGCATACCCTGGGATGGCCCGCAAAGGACACAGAACTCTATCGCACCGGCAAGTACATGGAAGAAACCTGCCTGCGCCTGGCGGATGCAGTCTATTCCTCCAGCCACTGTTCTGCTTACTGGTGCGCTACCGAATACGGTATGGATAAAGACCGCATCCCGTGTCTGCACACCGGCATTGATACAGCACTCTTTTATCCGCGGGACATACCCAAAGCTGAGGACCCCACCATCGTCTTCGTGGGCAAGATGGTGAGCAACAAGGGTGTTGAAACCTTGCTCGAAGCGGTGGGCGCCTTGCAGCACGAATTTGCCGGACTGAAGCTGGTCCTCGTGGGTGGGGGAGAGGAAATCTTCACGGCGCGATTGAAGGACATGGCCGCCGAGCTTGGTTTCGGGCAGTCCCTCCTGTTCACCGGCTACCTCTTGCGGGATGAGCTTGCAGAACAACTGTGCCGGGCACATGTTTTTGCCGCGCCGTCGCACTACGAAGGCGGGCCGGGATTTGTCTATCTGGAAGCCATGGCCTGTGGCTTGCCGGTTATTGGCTGCAGCGGTTCGGGTGCTGCAGAAGTGATCCGCGACGGTGATACCGGCTACCTGGTCCCACCCGGCGATGTTTCTGCTTTAACGGCAAGCTTGCGCCGCCTGCTGTCACAACCGCAGCAGCGGGAAGCAATGGGCAACAGGGCGCGCAAATTTGTAACCGAACACGCCGAGAGCAAACAGTGCGTCGGAAATATCGCCCATTTCTATGCACAAACCATGGCTGCCGTTAAGCGGCAGGGCACTGCTTCAGGAAGCAAGGCACGGGCATGATCCACCACGTATTTGCCAACAAGTCCAATGTCGGCGACTGGCTGTCGGCGCAAGGAATACAGTCGTTGCTGGGCAAGTACGCCGCGCAGGGAAACCTGCTGGAGCATTTCTGCGATGAGCCGTTCGTGCCGGCAACGCTGCAGGCGCTTTCGCAAGCCAGCGTTACTGACCTGGTTATCATCGGCGGTGGTGGCCTTTTCATGGACTATTTCATGCCGTTCTGGCAAGGATTTCTGCCGATTTCCGGGCGCGTACCGTTTTGTATCTGGGGCGTGGGCTATTGCGATGCGAAGCACCGTGATTCCCGGCCGGCTTCCGTTCTGCTGGAGACCCTGGTCCGGCGCGCGCGGTTTTGCAGCGTGCGGGACGATCTGAGCCGTCAATACCTGGCGGCTTGCTCCGTACCTGCGGCGGTGACCTGCCCCAGTGTGTGTGTATTGGAGCCGGCAACAGAATATGGCCATGGCCTGCTCTATGTCGATGCTTATGACAATATGGGAGGGCGCAGCTACCAGCAGACCCTTGCTTTATTGCAGGGATTTGCCGGCAGTTCAGGGCGTAGCTATCGGCAACTCAACAATCGCATCCAGGCCGGTAGTGAAGCCGAACTCCATGACATGCTGGATACTTACCGCGACAGTGATCTGGTGGTCAGCTCCAGGTTGCACGGCTGTATCATCGCCCTGGCACTGGGCAAGAAAGTGCTGGCCATTTCGGGTGATAGAAAAGTCGAGTCGTTTATGGCTCGTGCCGGGCTGGCGGAGTGGGTAGTTGATGCGGCTAATGTGCAAGCCATTCCTGAGTACCTCGACCGCATTGAGCAACAGGGCTCGGCGCAGGAATTCATCGACACCTCACGGCGGGACAATGCGCTCCTGGGCAGGAAAGTTGAACATCTGTTAACCGAAGGTGCGCTAAAACCGTCGGCATCGCACCACGCCGTGAAGCCGTGAAAGCCATCGTGACCGGGATGATTGCAACCTACCCGGTGGGAGGGGTTGCCTGGGATTACGGCCAATATGCGGCGGCGCTTGAGCAACTGGGTTTCGAGGTGTATTACCTCGAAGATACGGGCGGCCCGTGCTATCACCCGCTAAAACGCGAGTACGGGGAAGATCCCGGTTTCGCGCTTGAATTTCTTGACCGCTCACTGCGTTATCTTTCCCCTGCACTGGCTGATCGCTGGCACTTTCGGGGCATGGACGATACCACCTTCGGCATGGAGAAGGGGAAGTTCGCTGAGGTGCTCAGCCAGGCTGATGTGTTTCTGAATGTATCCGGCAGCGCCTTGCTGCGGGACGAGTACATGAAGTGCCCGTGCAAAGTGCTGATCGACACTGACCCCGGTTGGAATCACTTTGTGAATTATCCAAAATGGGACGCCTCACCCAACTGGCTCAATACGCATGGTTACCGCGCACACGATCATTTTTTTACCTATGCTGAACGCATCGGCCAGGCCGGTTGTTTGCTGCCAGGCCTGGGCCTGGATTGGAAACCCACCCGGCCACCGGTCGTCATGGATCGCTGGGGAGCAATGGGTGCGGAGACGAGCAGCGGGAAAAAATGGACTACCGTGATGACGTGGAATAACTTTGGCAAGCCCGTCGTCTACAACAACCAGGTTTTTGGCACCAAGGAAATGGAGTTCAGCAAGATTGAAGATTTGCCGAGGCAGCTTCCCGCTTCCTCTTTCATGTTGGCTGTCGGCGGCTCGGGCTATCCCGCCGAACGCTGGCAGCAGTTGGGTTGGGAAGTCCAGGATTCTCATCAGGTTTCCGCAACGCCCGAGAGCTATGCTGCCTTCATTGAAAGCTCGCGCGGCGAGTTCAGCGTGGTCAAGAATCTTTATTCCGCGACGCGCTCCGGATGGTTCAGTTGCCGCTCGGTATGTTACCTCGCTGCAGGGCGGCCTGTGGTAATCCAGGACACGGGTTTTTCCGAGTTCATCCCGACCGGGGAAGGGTTGTTTGCTTTTGTTGATGTAGCTACTGCACGACACGCCATCGAACTCATAGAGGAAAACCTCGCACATCATCAGCAGGCTGCGCGCGAAGTCGCTTTGGAATATTTCGATTCCGGCAAAGTGCTGGGAAAGCTGTTGACCCAGGCAGGACTGCAGGCATGATAGATAAAGCGTTCGATGACATCGTGGGGAACTGGGATTACACAACTCTTCCGGCCAATGTCAGGATAGGGCGGGGATGCTGGTTCGAACGGCGCAGCAGTTTTGCCCGGTTCAAGAGTGTGCAGGATCCGGGGCTGATCATTGGCGACCGCGTGCAGATCTTCACCTGGACTACCTTCAATATCGAGCCTGCTGGCCTGGTCGAAATCGGCGACGACAGCGTCCTGGTGGGCCCCGTATTCATGTGCGCAGGCCGTATTCAGCTTGGGCGACGGGCGATTTTGTCGTATAACGTGACCATCGCCGACTCTGACTTTCACCCTTTGGACCCACAGGAGCGGCGATTGGACGCTGTGGCCAATGCACCCTTTGGTGACCGCAGCCTGCGCCCGCACATTATCAGCCTGCCCGTGGTGATCGGCGATGATGTCCATGTGGGAATCGGCGCGATCATCCTCAAGGGCGTAACCATCGGCCATGGCGCACGTATCGGAGCAGGGGCAGTAGTATCCAGGGACGTGCCCGCCGGAGTGCATGTGGAAGGCAATCCGGCGCGGCCATTATTGCATCAGGGTTCGTAGCGCCATGGCCACACTGGAGCACGACTGGTTTCCGCAACCGCTACCCGACAATGTCAGCATAGGGCAGAGGTCGTGGCTTTACTCTACGTTTGCTTTTCGGCATTTTCACAGCCGGCAGGCCAGTGGGGTGCGCATCGGCAACGACAGCGGTGTGTACAACGGCTCGTTCTTTGACCTCGGGCCGCAGGGTGAAGTCGAGATCGGAAATTATTGCACCCTGGTGGGCGCCATCATCTGTTCAAACCGGCGCATCGTTATCCACGACTATGTGTTCATTGCACACGAAGTGACCCTTGCAGACAACGCATTCGGCGTGCCCTTTACCGCAACCAGCGTGGCGCCGATCGGCACGATTACCGAGACTTCTGTCCAGCCCGCAATTGAAATTGGAGAGAACGCCTGGATCGGCGCGAGAGCAATCCTGCTCGCCGGCGCACATATTGGCGCCGGGTCCATTGTTGGGGCCGCAGCGGTGGTCAACTTCGTGGTTCCGCCGAATTCAGTCGTGGCAGGGAATCCGGCCAGGGTCGTCCCGCGCCTGCCTGCTTGAGGGTGCATTTTTGTCCGCGTGTTCCATGACCTGTCCGGCGGACAGTTTCGTTGCCGAGGGCGCAGTTTGAACACAAGAAAAAACAAAGAGTTGCCAGTTTGGTACGTTCCTTGCTCCTATACCGGCAATGAACAGTATCGGACACAAATTCATCAGGGACACATCCGCTCAGGATGTTGCCCGCATTCCGCGAAAAGCGCACAGGAAATTATGGCAAGCAGGCGGCGCGGCGAGCTTGTTGTTGCTGTTGGCGGTGCTCGGATTTTCTGCGTTTTCCAGATGGCTAAGTTCTGATGCCACCGTTTCATCTGATCGCATCCGCACCGCGGTAGTTATAAGAGGTCCCCTGGTCCGGGATGTAAACGTGCCAGGTCGTATTGTCGCGGCCGTCAGCCCTACGTTGTATAGCCCGGCCGCAGGCTCCGTAACGTTCAAGGTCCAGGCTGGTGACGCCGTGGAACGGGACCAGGTTCTGGCCAGCCTGACCAGCCCGGAGGTGCAATCTGAATATGAGCAGGAGTCCTCGGGTCTTGCCGCGACGCAGGCTGATTTCGAGCGGCAGAGAATACAGGCAAGAAAGGACCAGGTCCGCAACCAGCAGACCATTGACCTGGCACAGGTAAAACTGACTGCGGCACAGCGCGAGATGCGCCGGGCCGAAGAATCCATACAGATTCAGGCCATCTCGAAAATAGACTACGAGCGGTATCGCGATGAACTGTTGACAGCGGAAGTCGAATTTCGCCATGCAAAGCAGGATGCCGACCTGTAAAAGGAAAGCCAGGAATTTGAACTACGCACCAAGCAACTGGCGGTAGAGCAGCAGCGCTTGCTAGTCGATAACCTCAAGCGCCGGGTTGACGAACTCACTGTCCGTTCGACGGTGGCCGGGATAGTGGGCAGCGTCGCTGTCGGCCAGAAGGCGGTGGTCAGTGCCAACCAGCCCTTGGTCACCGTGGTGGACCTTGGCGCGTTCGAAGTGGAAGTAAAAATTCCGGAAGCCTATGCCGATGACCTTGGCCTGGGCATGCAGACCGAAGTGCAGTACAACGCCGTGACCTATGCCGGTGAGTTGACGTCGCTGTCTCCAGAGGTCATAAACAGCGAAATCGTAAGCCGCATCCGGTTTGTTGGATATGGCCCGCCTGGCTTGCGCCAGAACCAACGCGTCACTGCTCGTGTAGTGATGGACCAACTGGATAATGTCCTGACCCTGCAACGCGGCTCGTTTGCAGACAGCGGAAATGCCAACACGGCTTTTGTTGTGGGCAACGATGGTTTGGCACATCGTCGGGATATCACGCTGGGCGTGCGCAGCGTCAACCTCGTCGAAATTGTCGACGGCCTGGCGGAGGGGGACGTGGTGGTGATTTCCAGCATTGCGGAATTCCGGGACAAGGATTTGATCCGCATCGTCGACTGACCAGCAGGCAAAACGAAACGGGTATCGGGCCCGGGTAGCGCAGAACCAGAATTACTTTTAAGTACTCACCAAGGAAACAGACATGTTGATCATGAAAGACATCTGCAAGAGTTATCGAACTGACTTGATAGAAACGCATGCGCTGCGTGATCTCAACCTGCGCGTGCAAGAGGGCGAGTTCGTGGCGGTGACCGGCCCTTCCGGTTCGGGCAAGACGACGTTCTTGAACATCGCCGGTTTGCTGGAAAAGCCCAGCAGCGGAGCTTACGAGCTTGATGGCGAAGATGTTTCCCGCCTGAATGACAACGCAGCTGCGCGTATTCGCAACGAAAAAGTCGGGTTCATCTTTCAGGGCTTCAACCTGATTCCTGACCTCAACTTGTTTGATAACGTGGATGTACCCCTCCGTTACCGGGGTTGGGCGGCAAAGCAACGCAAGGAGGCAATCGAGGAAATGCTCGAAATGGTAGGCCTGATATCTCGCAAAACCTACTTACCGGCCCAGCTCTCCGGCGGCCAGCAACAACGCGTTGCCATTGCCCGTGCCTTGGCAGGAAAGCCTCGGTTTCTGCTGGCCGATGAGCCAACCGGTAACCTGGATTCGTTGATGGCGCGACAGGTGATAGATATGCTCGAAGACATCAATCGAAAGGGTACGACCATAGTCATGGTGACCCACGATCAGGAACTGGCACGCCGCGCCCACCGCAATATCCAGATTCTGGATGGTCAGGTCAGCGACCTTGACAGCATCTACCAGGCACGAATTGACCGGGTGGCAGGAGACGCTTCCCGTGTTTAGTTACTACCTCAGGCTGGCGCTGAAGAGCCTGCGACGCAACTCGGTATTGTCCAGCCTGATGGTGACCGCGCTTGGCTTGGGGCTAAGCGCGTTCATGACGACCTATACCGTATACTACCTGATGTCAGGCGACCCAATCCCGCACAAGAGCAAGCAATTGTTTGCCGTGCAGATGGATAACTGGGATCCCAACGATCCACCAACCGAATCAGCGCGTGACGTACAACCCCAGTTAACCTGGCGCGATGCCAACTACCTGGTAAATGCCGAAACCCCGGCAAAGCAGCAGGTCGCCATGGTTGGCTCGACCTTTGTCGTAGTTCCCGACAACCGCGATGCCGCGCCATTTCAAACCACGGCAAGGCTTACAACCGCAAGTTTTTTCTCAATGTTTGATGTGCCGTTTCTTTATGGCCAGGCGTGGCCGGCTGACGAGGACGATAGCGGGCGCAAGGTCGCCGTTATTAGCCGGAAACTGAATGAGCAGTTGTTTGACGGCGGGAATTCCGTGGGCCGCACGATCAACCTGGGCGACCAGATGTATGAAATTGTTGGCGTGCTCAACAACTGGCAGCCCACTCCCCGGTTTTACCAGGTCGAGGTCGGCGCTTTTGAAGACGTCGAGGATGTATTCGCTCCGCTGAGCCTGGCCGCCGAAGCCGGCCAGGACATTGCCGGAAATGTGAATTGCTGGGCGCAAGAGGACGGGGATGGGGTGGAGGCGTTTCTGGGCAGCGAGTGTGTCTGGGTGCAGTTCTGGGCGGAACTCGAAACGCCAGAGCAGGCGGCGCGCTACAAGGAGTTTCTCGACAACTACGTGCAGGAGCAAAAGCAGCTCGGCAGGTTCAAGCGACCACTGAATACGTTCATCAGTGACGTCATGGCGTGGATGGACGTGATGGGCGTGGTTTCCAATGATAATCGCGTGCTGATGCGGCTGAGTTTCCTTTTCCTGGTCGTGTGTGTGCTAAATACCGTCAGTCTGTTGCTGGCGAAGTTCCTTGGCAAGGGTCCTGAAATTGCACTGCGGCGCGCGATGGGCGCCAGTCGGGGCGAAATTGTCCTGCAGAACCTGTTTGAGGTAGCTGTTATCGGCGTGCTCGGCGGCATTGCCGGTGTTGGCCTGGCCTGGCTGGGCCTGGCGCTGATCGGCAGGCTCTACCAGGGATACCAGCACCTTGTGCATCTCAACGGCCTCCTGTTGCTCACTGCGGTCGTGTTGGCAGTAGTGTCAAGCGTAGTGGCCGGGCTCTACCCGGTATGGCGCGCTGCCTGGCACGCGCCAGCCGGATTGTTGAAAACCCAATGAGGGAATCGTGATGGAAATTGGACCCATTTTGCATGCCATGTCACGCAACAAGGTTGGAGCACTGCTGATTGCCTTGCAGATTGCCCTGACCATGACGGTTGTCACCAATGCCACCTTCATCATGCACCAACGTGCTGATGCCATCGCCAGGCCTACCGGTTTGGATGAGGCCAACACATTTTTTGTGATTACCAATGCTTTCAGGACTGGACTCGATTACCACAAGATGTGGCGGGATGATCTTGATGCCATCAAGCAGATTCCAGGAGTTGTTGCAGTTACCCCTATCGCTTCAGTACCAGCCAGTGGTGGTGGCTGGGGTGACAACTTGTATCTTGACCCCCAGACTCCAGCCAGCGAAGCCACTAAACTTGGATTTTTTGCCACCAACGAGGATGGCGTGGCCGCATTGGGTATCGAATTGGTGGCAGGTCGGAATTTCACTCCGGAGGAGGTACTGTGGAGTGGCCCCGGATCACGGCCGGAAATCCGCACCATGCTGATCAGCCAGTCTGTTGCCGACGAATTATTCCCGGGCGGCGATGCGGTGGGGAAACTGGTTTGGGATGAGCCGAACAACAAGGAACCCACTGAGATCATTGGCGTCTACCGGCACATGATGAATGCCTGGCCGCAAAATGACGATGTCAATAATTCCGGCATCATTCCCTCGATGGGCGAAGGATCAGATATGCGCTTTTTTATCCGCGCCGAGCCGGGAAAACGTGACCAGGTGATGAAAAACGTGGAAGAGTACCTTGTGCAGAATCGTGACCGGATAGTGCGAATCGTGCGAACCATGCAAGAGCAGCTGCAGCGCACGTATTCCAGTGACATCGCCATGGTAAAGATCCTGGGAGGTGTGATCTTCATCCTGAGTTCTGTTACCGGCCTAGGTATAGTTGGCATGGCATGGTTCAGTGTGAGCCAGCGTCGCAAGCAGATCGGAACGAGGCGAGCCCTGGGTGCCGGGCGTGGTGACATCATTCGTTACTTCATGTTGGAAAACTGGCTGATTACGAGCATGGGCCTGGTACTTGGCGTTGTCGGCGCCTTCGTGCTCAACTGGGTTCTTGACACCGAGTACCAGAGCGGTCGCATGCCTGTGTACTATCTGCCGACCGGTGTCCTGATGCTCTGGTTGCTGGGCCAAATTGCTGTTCTGCTTCCTGCCCGCAGGGCGGCGAACATTCCGCCTGCGCTTGCAACCAGGAGCGTCTAGTCTGCCTCGGCGTATAATCGTCTTTCCAACCAGACTCCGGCCGGACCTGCTGATGCAGCGAGTTCTGATCATTGATGACAACGCGGATGTGGCCAAGGCTTTGGAGGTTGCACTTGGCCTGCACGACATCGAGACTCGCTACGCCCAAAGCCCGGAACAAGGCCTGAACCTGATGCGCCGCGAACCGGTAGATCTTGTCATACAGGACATGAACTTCAGCCGCGACACCACATCGGGTTCGGAAGGGGTGGAGTTGTTTCATCGTATCCGTGACCTGGACCCCGATTTACCCATCATTCTGCTGACCGCCTGGACCGATCTTGAAACCGCAGTGCAGTTGGTGCGGGCAGGAGCGGCGGATTATCTGGGCAAGCCATGGGACGATGCAAAGCTCGTCACTGCGGTGAAGAATCTCCTGGAATTGCGGGAAGTGCAGTCGGCGCACGGCCGCATGATGCAGGAACGGCGGGCTCGTAGAAATTCGCTGGAGCGTGACAACGATTTGTGCGGCGCCATTTACACCTCAGACGCGATGCATGGTGTGTTCAGCCTGGCCGCTCAGGTTGCTCGAGCCAGCGTCCCCGTGCTCGTTACGGGTCCAAACGGAGCCGGTAAAGACGTGGTGGTGAGGGTAATCCAGGCCAATTCATACCGGCGCGACAAGCCGTTCATCACCATTAACGTGGGCGCATTGCCGGCCGGCTTGATGGAAGCCGAATTGTTTGGCGCGGAAGCCGGTGCATACACCGGCGCTGAAAATCGCCGTGAAGGGCGGTTCGAGGCAGCTGATGGAGGGACCCTGTTCCTGGATGAAATCGGCAATCTCAGTGCTGAAGGGCAGATGAAACTGTTGCGCGTGTTGCAGAGCGGCGAATATGAGCGCTTGGGCAGCTCCAAATCGCGTCGTGTCGATGTACGTGTCATCAGCGCCACTAACGCCAACCTGGCCGATGCTATACGTGATCGCACTTTTCGTGAAGACCTCTACTATCGACTGAACCTCATCGAAATCAAGGTACCCGCTTTGAGCGAAAGGCGGGAAGATATCTTGCCGTTGTTCCGGCATTTCTTGCCTGCAGGAACGCACCTTGCGGCGGCTGCGGAGGATGCCCTGCTGCGACACGACTGGCCGGGAAATGTGCGTGAGCTGCAAAACCTGGCGCAGCGCACAGCTATCCTTGCGCCGGACCGGAAAATAACTCCGGAGATTCTTGGTTTGGGCCTTGACAGTGCACAGAACGCCAGAAGTAGCGCACCCGAACCGGAAGCGGATGAAATCAGGATGGCGCTCGCATCCAACGATGGCAATGTCTCACGCGCAGCTCGACATTTGGGCATAAGCCGCCAGGCGCTGTATCGGCGCATGGAGAAGTTGGCGCAGTAAGTGCCAATTTTTGCAAACGCCGGTGCGCAAAACATCCCTACAGGGCCGGTTCATTTTCCTGCTGGCAACGGTTTTTGTAGCCTGCATGGCCGCCAGTGTTGTCGTGGCCCTGTACGTTCCTTCCTGGCAGTTTCTGGTGCCCGCAGTGTCCCTGTTGGGCCTGCTCGCTGTTATAACCACGGTAAAGGCGTTCTTTTCGCCGCTGGACAAGATCCTGCAAGCCTTGCGCGGGGGCGTCACCAGTTTCAAGGATCATGACTACAGTGTGACAATAGCGAGCACCCGGGATGACGAGTTGGGACTGTTGGTGCAGGCATATAACGAGCTGGCAAAAACACTTCGGGCGGAACGGTTTGGAATCTTCCAGCGCGAGCTCCTGCTCGATACGGTGATTCAATCCAGTGCAGTGGCCGTCCTGATCGTGAACCAAACTGGCGCAATTGTGTACAGCAACCGGGAGGCAGCGGAGCTTTTCCGCGGGCCCGCTGACGGGAAGCCATCACTGGTGGGTGCTGACCTGTTACAGGCCAGCTCGCGCAGATCCGCCGCAAAGGGCGAAGCGATTCGCAAAGGCGAGGACGGTCTTTTCAGCATGCAGGAGCGGGACGAAACAGAGGTGTTCCATCTGACATGCAGGCAGTTCGTGCTTAACGCTTCAAGCCACCGGCTGTTTCTGCTTAAAAAGCTGACGCGTGAGATTGCGCGCAAAGAAGTGGAGACCTGGAAAAAAGTCATCCGCGTGATTACGCATGAGCTGAACAACTCGCTTGCTCCCATTAGTTCGCTGATTGGATCGGCGCAAAAAATAGCCGCAACCGGCAGTGGCACGGAAATGTTGCCCGAAATCTATGCCAGCATTGGGAATCGGGCCAGTCACCTGCAAACGTTTATCGAGGAATATGCCCGCTTTGCGCGTTTGCCCAAGCCGCGGCTGCAACGCATTGCCTGGAAACCCTTCATCAACCAGATTCATCGTTTGGTGAACTTTCAATTGGTTGGTGACTTGCCCGCTAATGACGCGGAATTTGATCCCGTGCAACTGGAACAGGTGTTGATTAACCTGCTCAAAAATGCCGCAGAGTCCGGCTCGCCGCCAGGCGAAATCCGCTTGCGCGTGCTGCAGAACTCAAAGGAAGTATTGATTGCCGTGGAAGATCGGGGAAGTGGCATGGCCCAGGAGCAGATGAAACTGGCTTTGCTGCCTTTTTACTCAACCAAGCGCGGGGGAACCGGTCTTGGACTGCCGCTGTGCCGGGAAATGATTGAAGCCCACGGAGGTACGTTTAACCTTTACAACCGGGAAGGTGGCGGCATGGCTGCCACCTGCAAGCTGCCGCTTTTGCTTAGCTCAGCACTTTCTCAATGCGGCGATCAGGAATGAACCAGATCAGCCAAACCAGCACCAGTAGCGAAATTGACACCCAGGTGTGGCCCAGCAGCGCCAGGGGAATGGCAATAACGTAGCAAGCCAGGGAAGTCTTGCCCTTGATGTCACTGCCCAAGGCGCGCGCCAGGGCGGAATCGCTACCATGCAGCCGGATGATGCGAAGCTGCAAAACGGTATAGGCTACTGCGCACATCAGCAGATCGAAGGCGTATACAGCCACGGGCAAAGCCGCAAAATGATTCTCGCCCATCCAGCCGGTGGTGAACGGCACCAGCGACAGCCAGAACAGCAGATGCATATTGGCCCACAGGATGCTGCCGCTGACCTTTTGCACCGCATGCATCATGTGGTGGTGATTGTTCCAGTAGATGGCCACGTTCACGAAACTCAGCACGTAGCTGATAAACACCGGGGTCAATTTCGTCAGGTCGTCCCATTGATCGCCATGCGGCACTTTCAGCTCCAGCACCATGATGGTGATGATGATGGCAATCACGCCATCGCTGAAGGCTTCCAGCCGGCTCTTGGTCATGCTGTTCGTGCGCGGCACAGGAAGCTGCGCCACACTTCCAACGCGAGGTAAATTGCGACCTGAACTGAGGCCTTGATCACGGCGGCTGTTACGTCACCATCCAATTCGATTTTAGCAAGCAACTCGCCGATGGCACCCAGCGCCATTCCAAGCAGAACCAGGCGCAGAACAGTAGTGTTGTTCTCAAACCTGGGCAGTACCACCAAGGCAACAAGACCTGCCGCAATCCACATTCCTGAAAGCAAGCGAACCGAGGAGTCGATGGCTGACAGCGTTTCAGCCGGAAGGCTGCTCAGGTCCAGGCCGTAGAATAAGTGGAGCACCCCGGAGGCCAGATAGAAGTTCACGACCCCTGCATAAAGCGCCCCGAATCCAACGGCCACGGCGAAGACAATCTGAAAAAACAGTCTCATGGCCCTGGATCTCGCCCACAGCCTGCGGGCTTGTGCACACGCACCGTGGAGGGTGGGTTTGCAGCGAGCAGGTGCGCTGGACGCCTTGGCCGCGCGAGCAGTTCGCCCCCGCAGTTCGGGCATGTGCCATGCAAGAAGTCCTCAGCGCAGGTAGCGCAAAACGTACACTCAAAGGTGCAGATGCGCGCCTGCGTGGACTCGGGCGGGAGTGCGGCATCGCAACATTCGCAGGAGGGGCGAAGTTCAAGCATTGCAGTCTCCAATCAAAGTGTGCGGGTCATGAAGACACAGTGCGGGTCTTCGACATAGTCAGCGAACGACGGACAGAAGGTGAAACCAAATTCAAGATACAACTGGTGTGCCGGCTGGAACGCTTGCATGGAACCGGTTTCCAGGCTGAGGCGATTGTAGGAACGCTTACGGGCTTCGTCAATGATGTGCGCCAGGATGGCTCGGGCAACGCCTTTACGCAGGTGTGCTGTGGCAGTACGCATGGACTTGATCTCGCCGTGCGTGGGGCTCAATTCCTTGAGCGCGCCACAACCGAGCAGGTCGGGGCCTGACCACGCAGTCCAGAACGTAACGTCAGGTTGGCGCAGGCCATCTAAATCCAGGGCATGGACGCTGTCTGCAGGCGACAAACTGGCCATGCTGCTCAGGTGCTCGTGCAACAACGCGTGTACTTCAGGCCGGGAGAGATTGTCGGATTCTATGTGCATGGGTCATTGCGCCGGCATTTCAGGTTCACGAGCATGAGAGGATCATCGAAAACCCTGATCGAGGTTGAGTCCCCCTCTTCCGTTTGCAGGCGCCATACAAAACCAGGCGCATGATCTGCCAGGGAGTCAATTTCCTCCAGGCGCGAAACAAAGCCCTGCATATGGATGGAATCCATTTCGTGCCGGGCCAGGCCGACGTTCACCTGTGCAAGCCAATAGCCAGCCATTAGTTACTTGCCTCTGCGAATGAGCAACCCCGCCAGGGTTAAGGAACTACTCAAGCGGAATGCTCGCCTTGTTCCGGGCCAGCCAGGTTTCAAACGTCTGCAGCGAGGGGTTCAGAGCCCGGGAAACACTGATGCTGCGCGCAGCGCAGAACACGTGCTCAAAGTCGTGGTTGAACTGGAACATATTGCCCAGGTCCTCGGCACCGGGAAAACCGAAGCTGCGGAACACCTCCGGACTCACTGCGTTGTGCACCACTTCCTGCCCCAGGGCCAGAGACAAAGCGTCTGCCATCTGCTTGCCGGTCAGGTGCTCGCCTGCAATTCCCACGCTCTTGCCGATGTACTCCGAACCTTTCTTGAAGATACCGTAGGCGCATTTTCCGATGTCCTCGGCAGCGATGCCTGGAAGCTTCCGGTCACCCATCGGCAAGGTGAAAGCGAGCTTTCCATCGGGGCCTTTCCTGGGGCCCATGCCAAAGTAAATCAGGTTGTCCCAGTAGAACGAGGTGAAGAGAAACGTCGTCGGCACGCCCTGATCGGTAAAGACCTTATTGGACTCGCCCTTGGCATCAAAGTGGGGAACCTTGTACTTGCCCATCAGGGTGGGCATCCGCGTGTCCGAGAGCGGTATCCATTCGCGGGTATCTTCCAGCGTGGACCATATGACATGCTTGAGTCCTGCCGCCTTCGCCGCCCTGGCCATGTTGCCGATCTGCGCCTTCTCCTTCTCCGGTGAGAAGTGTTCCCAGAAAAAGGTCACGAAGTAGGCGCCGTACGCCCCTTTCAGCGCTGCGGCCAGGCTGGTCTCGTCATCAACGTCGGCGGCCACCACCTCGGCACCCAAATCTGCAAGTGCCCGGGCTTTCGCGGAATTGACATCCCGGGTGATTGCCCGCGCTGTGAAACTTCCGCCCGGATCGCCCACAATGGCTCGCACCAGTCCGCCACCTTGGGCGCCGGTGGCACCCACTACCGCAATGATCTTCTGGTCTGACATGGCAATTTTCCTGTTGAACTGAATCCGAAAGACGTGAAGTTTAACGCCGGAAATCAGCAGCGGCTACAACAAGTCGCATGGAAAAAATCCCGACCGCCTGAGCAGGGCGCTCCCAGGACGATAAATGTGCTGACGAGCGCTCATAGCCACGCTTAACTGGCAAGCCCCAGAACCTCCAACACCCGGATTCGAAGAACAGGAATGAGCTCTTCTTCGAACCATGGATTGCGCTTGAGCCACCGGATATTGCGCGGGCTGGGATGCGGCAGGGGCACGGTGTGGGGCCAGTTTTTGCGCCATGCCTGAACCACTTCGGTGACGGATGCTGCCTCGTTCGGCAGGTGATAGTCCTGTGCGTATCGTCCTATGACCAGCGTGAGTTGGAGCTTCTTCAGCTGCGACAGTAGCTTCGCCCTCCAGGCTGGGGCGCACTCCGGTCGTGGCGGCAGATCGCCGGATTTACCCGTTCCCGGGAAGCAGAAACCCATGGGCAGGATGGCAACTTGCCTGGCGTTGTAAAACACCTCGCGCGAAATGCCCAACCATGCGCGCAGCCTGTCGCCGCTAACATCGTTGAACGGCAGGCCTGTTTCATGCACCTTCTTGCCTGGCGCCTGGCCCGCAATCAGGATGCGGGCCGAGGGGTGTAACTGGACCACCGGACGGGGACCCAGCGGCAGGTATTCGGCGCATAGCCTGCACGCGCGGACTTCAGTGAGTAATGAGGAGAGGGAAGGCATCGAGCTGCAAGTAATCGGTTTTCGTAATTGCCTTGAGCTGCCCCCTTTCTGGCGGGAAGCGCCCGACTGGGCCAGGCATCATGGAAACATGAACGCTTATGTGTGAAATTTGTTCCACAGCACGCCGAATCCCCAGCCCAGGATATAGCCGATGGCGGTCGTTACGACCACTAACAGCAGCGCGATGCCGATGTTGAATTGCTCAATCACGTAAACCGGTTTGATGAAGTGAATCCAGAAAATGAAGTCGATCAATGGCTGGGCAAAACCGATTGCCACCAGCAGCGACCACGCCAGGTGCCACCCACCAAGAAACATCCCGAGTACCAGTCCTGCTCTGTTCGGTCGAATTGCGCTCATTTACGTCTCCTTAGTTAAGGGTAAAGGACATGCTTGGTGAGTTTGAAATGATGATCTCCTCCCTGGTTTCTTCCCGTTTGTCACCCTGGAAATAGCAAGATATTTTGCTGTCAATTTTGGCATAGGTATTTTTCATTCAACATTTAACCTGTCTTCATCTTTTATTCATAGGCCTTTTAGACTTGCCGACTAATATGAACCCGGGCTTCTGATGTATCAATTTTTTTATGCTCTGAGGCGCTACTGATGAAGATGGAAAATCGACCAATGACGAGCTCGACAGCACGAACATTAATGCTCTATCTGCGCAAATCCAGTTTCAGGAGGGACCGAATCGTGCTGCCCGAATCACGTCTCGCGTTCGTAGTCGCTGTTGTCCTCGCGTCGCTGGCGTTATTGCCAACTGCCGTGGCCAAGTCGTTGCCGGATCTTGACGAACAGCTGCGCGAGGTGCTTCACGACGCCGGCTTCACCGGAACCGTGGGCTCATCGATTGAGCAGCGGCTCGGCCGGCCTATCGACGTCGATCTCGCGGATCTCGGAAGGCTTCTGTGGTTCGACACCTACGGCGGACTTCACGACGACAACACATGCGGGGGGTGCCACTCGCCAGCGAACGCCTTCGGAGACAGCCAGTCGATCGCGATCGGCGTGCAGAATAACAACCGCGTGGGAAAAAACCGCTCCGGACCGCGCAACCAGCGCCGCGCCCCGAGCGCCGCCAACACGGCTTTCTACCCGAAACTCATGTGGAACGGACGGTTCTCCGCGCCGTCTGGCGACCCGTTTGACAACTCACAGGGTTATCTCTTTCCCGCCCCCGAGGGGGTGACGGAGTTCCCTCCAAATGATCCTGATCGTGACACACCTGCTGATCGCGCAGGCCCACATCCCGCCGACGGAGCTTGTCGAAGTTGCTGGATTCACCGGCACCGCCGGATCCATCGGGCCCGAGTTCGACCAGTTCGACGACGGACTCGGAGGGACCGTTCCCCCGCCTGACGGGAGCGGATTTCGCAACGAGCCGATCCGGCAAGCGGTTCTCGAGAGGCTCAACGGCACTCCGGCCTACCGTGATCTTTTCGGAGCGAGCTTCCCGGAGGTCGCTTCCGGGGCACCGATTGACTTCACCATGTTCGGTCGGGCAATCGCCGAATTTGAGTTCGCCCTGGTGTTTGCGGACGCGCCGATCGACCAATTTGCCCGCGGCAATTCGCGCGCTATGACGCCGCAGCAGAAAGAAGGGGCGCTGGTGTTCTTCGGCAGCGGTCGCTGCTCAAGTTGCCATGCCGTCTCGGGAGCGTCGAACGAGATGTTTAGCGATTTCCAGATGCACGTCATCGGGGTCCCACAAATCGCTCCGTTTTTCGGTGTCGGAACGGGTAATGTGATCTTCGACGGGCCGGGACGCGACGAGGACTTCGGCTTGGAGCAGGTCACAGGGAATCCGGCGGACCGCTACAAATTCCGCAGTTCGCCCCTACGCAATGCCGCCCTGCAGCCGGCGTTTTTCCACAACGGAGCATTCACGCGCCTCGAGGACGCGATTCGGCACCACCTGGACGTATTCGCTTCGGCTCGCAGCTACAACCCGGTTGCCGCGGGCGTTGACAAGGACCTCACGTACCGTCTCGGCCCTATCGAGCCGGTCCTTGAACGCATCGATCCGCTTCTTGCAACCCCGATCAGGTTGAGTGCGCAGGAGTTCCAGGCGCTTGTGGCGTTCGTGCGGGACGGGCTGCTGGACGAACGGGCGAAACGGCAAAACCTGTGCGCGCTGGTCCCGGCCAGTGTGCCGAGCGGCTACCCAACGATGCGCTTCGAGGAATGTCCCCAGCGAGGTTAATCGCAGCTTAGAAGCTCAGCAATGCATAGCCCTGATTCTGGAAAGTCATGAGCACAATAAGGGCATCGCTTGCAATCACAACATTCGGGGCAAGTGTAGTCTTGTCAAAGTTTTCAAAGGCGAGATTCTGGCCGCACACGTAAATCCGTACACCTGCTGCCCGCATTTTTGCGATGGCCGGAAGATTCGGGTTGCTGATTCCGTATTTGGATTTGTAGGTCTCCTCATTGAGGATGCCGTCAATGGCCGCCCCGTGAAACACCAGCACGAACTGAGCATTCTCCAACGGCACTCCACTGGCAGCCAATGCGTTCAACTCGGATCCAGCCATATTGATGGCAGGCACGAGTTGATCGGGTTCACCTGCCGCCCGTGTGGCGTTGAAGACTGCCTTGTAGGTGTGTTCACTTGAAGGCGGAATGGCCGCGCCGGGAATAGTGATGAAACCATCAGCCTCGGGGACTGCAGGAGCCTCGGGGGCTCCCCACTTTTGTTCGTCGGCGCATACAACGGAGGCCGCTGCCAGTAAAAAAAAGAGAACAGCCATTGATTTCGTCATGACACTCTCCTTTGCGTGTATTGAAATCCTGATGCCCAGTTACAGTCTACGCACCGGGGATCTGCCTGTCGATTGTACGCGCTCCACGGGTCACCTCAGGCGAATAGATTTCTGCGAATAATGCAATTATTCTTTCCTCTTGCTGGTGCTGCAGGTTCGGAAGGAGGGAGGAATGAATCTCGAGAATGCGAAAGTAGCGCAGCTACTGATCCCGGTCGATGACTTTGACAAAGGCATTGCGTTCTACCGCGATGTCCTCGGCATTCCTTTCCTGTTCAGCGCTCCGCCACAAATGGCATTTTTCAATTGCTCTGGCGTGAGGCTGCTGGTTGGCATACTCCCTCCGGGCCAGCAGGCGCAACGCGGTTCGACTATCTATTTCCAGGTGCCGGACATTGCTGCCGTGTTTGCAACACTAAAGGAAAAAGGCGCTAGTTTCAGTGCAAAACCCCATGTAGTTCATCGAACGACTTACTCGGAGCTTTGGTTGGCGGAGTTCTGTGACCCGGACGGGAATCAACTTGCCCTGATGAGCGAACGCGCCACTGGCAGCCCCTGATCCCTTTCTACTTTGCCTCGGCGGCGCGAAGCATCTTTGCCATGCGCTGCAGAAGTTTCCAGCCAATCACACCGTTCGACTCCACCAGCGGGCGGAAATCCCAGTAGGTCAGGCCGAAACACACGAGTTCACTGGAAGCGGTGATGGTCGCCATGCGCGTACCCTCATCGATCATGGCGATTTCGCCGAAATAGTCGCCTGGTTTCAAGGTTGTATTCATTTTTCCGTGGATGGAAACGGTCGCCTCGCCGGATTCGATCACATAGAAAGCGGCCCCTCCCGAGCCCTCCTGAATCACGGTCTCACCTGCTGCAAAACGGCGCTCCTTGAACAGGCGGGCAATTTGCCGGATCTCATGCTTGCTCAGGTCCGCGAACAGCGGCACGCTTTGCAGGACTTCGATGGGGGCTCCTCGCTGCGGCATTGATCGTCTCTTACTGCCCTGCCTGCGTAATCGCGCGGCACTGCAGCAGATAGAGCACGCCGTCGGCGATGGCCCACTCGATGTCCCGCGCAGGTCCGTAGATGTGGTCACACCGGTCAGCGAGCGAATTCAGCTTCTGCAGTTCCTCATCGTTGAGGCACAGTCTCTCTACCAGTTCCGGTGCGACACTCTCTTCAACTGTGCCCCCATGCGGAAGCCGCCGGACCGCGATTTTTTTGAATCCAGCGCTTTGTTCCAGCACCTGTCCCGAACGGTTGATGCGGTAGTGGTCCGGAATGACAATACCGGCGACGACTGCCTCACCGAGCCCCCAACTCGCCTCGATTACCCGCTCGTCATCACCGGTGACGGGGTTCTGCGTGAACATGACCCCCGCGGTCTGGGGATCGAGCAGCGCCTGGACGACGACGCCGACACTGGGGCGCGTAAACAGGCCGACGCGCTGACGGTAGGTAATCGCCGAGTCCGAGTTCGCCGACCACCATATCTTGCTCAACGCCGGTCCCAGCTCATTAGCCGAGGGAACGTTGAGCAAGGTCAGGTGTTGCCCCGCAAAGCTCGCCGCGGCGCCGTCCTCGTCCATGGCGGAGGAGCGGACCGCGAGTGGGCCACCGAGCGGTTTGACCCACTTGGCAGCCTCCTTGATCGCGGGTTTTTCCCCTGCTGCAACGGCTTCGACCATCGCGCCGGAAAGCGCCACTCCAGGTGGAACGGGAAGACCTTCCCGGATGGCCTGCCCAAGCCCGACCGCCTTCGAGCCGAAGATGGTGTCATCGAGCGCCTGGGCTAGCGGGACGATCTGTTTCACCCGAGTACTGTGACCTCGCCGGCATTACCGTCCACACGCACCCGATCCCCGTCGGCGATACGTTCCGTGGCTTCGCGCGTTCCAACCACACCCGGAATTCCATACTCGCGCGCAACAATCGCCGAATGGGATAGCAGGCCGCCACTGTCCGTCACGATTGCTCCGAGCAAGGGCAGGAGGATGTTGAATGCTTCGGTCGTTGACTCGGTGACCAGCACATCGCCCTTGATAATCCGGTCAAACTCGGAGGGATGGGACACCCGGCGTGCGGGACCTTCGTAGACGCCCCGGCTTGCCGCCAGCCCGCGCAATTTATGTTTTTCCTGCACCAGCTCGGAGCTGCCGAACAGTGCGTTCAATGCGATGCCGATCGCACGCATCATGCGCGCTGCGGCAGGTGGCAAGCCAGACAGGTCCGGTGGAGGAGGCGGCGAACCCATTACCAGCGGGGCCTCTTTTGAACTGTGCGCCGCGCGGTACGCGAACCGTTGCGCGAGCTCTTCGGCAGAAGGTCCGGTGGCTGAGGTCAGCAGCGAGCACATCTCGTCAAGACCGGCATCGACGAAATGAGCGGCTTCCTGTATCCGGCCCGTGCCGGCCAGCCGTCGTCCCGCTGCGAGAGCGGCCCGTCGCATTAGGCCGGATGCCCAGATGTCGCTGAACACTCCGCGCTCGTCGCGTATCGGGTAAGTCAACCGCGCCTCCTCGAGCAGCTCGTCAAACTCGACCCGGTGCTTCTCAGGTATCTTTCCGCGCACATTGGCAATCCGCCCTTCGACATCCGACGAATGCACCCCCGTCCCCGCAACGGCGGCACGGATGGCCCGGAGCAGCACGTCCGGCAGCTCGAGCGCACAAGGGTTCGAGATGTCGAAGCCATCGAGCAGACGGTAACCGACGAGGTCGAGATACGCGGACAGGGCCGCGCCGGTACCACGATCAAGCGCGCGTATCGCGTCGAGCATGCGACCGGGATCGTCTTCCGATTCAAGCAGTTTTTGTGCACGCGGGTCCTGCCGGATGGCAGTAATCAGCTGCCCCAGCTCCGTGGACGCGCCCGCCGACGTGGGCGAGGTGCCGCGCATCAGGCTTAGCAGCTCGGAGGGCGGGAGGCTGGTCCAGTCTCCGATGTGCGCGAGGAAGTCTCCCGTCGGGACGAGGGCCGCGGCAGTAAAGCGCATGTGCTGGTAGAGCATCTCCGCATGGTGATCGCGGCAGCGTGTCAAGTGTGTGGCAAGTTCGTCGTTGGAAAGCGTATCGGGGTCGATGGACTGCAGTTTCCGGTGAGCCTTCATCGAGGCCGGCTTGAAACTCTCATTCCAGTCGAGCAACTGCTCGCGCCAGTACTTCTTCTGGAAAGCCTCTTCGGCGCGTTGGAAGCGCTGAGGGATTTCATCCTCCGCTGCAGGCCTGACGATTTTGTAAGCGAAGCCATTGACATACGCCATCTCGAGTCCGTCGATTAACATGCCGTAGGCACGGGCAAACTCGCCTGTGCCGCGTTTAAAGGCCGCTGGATGTATCTCGGTCCAGTAACGCGTCGCCGGGCGCGGAAAATGCACGGGATCGAGCTCCCAGAAGCCCGGGCCCGGGGGCTCGAACTGAAGGCCGCTTACTTTGCCTGCGAGTGTCATCGGGGCTCCACTTACTGTTTAGAATCGGCGCTCACATGAGAGGCTATGGGGCAAAAATCATACTCTGCTTTCGCCGGGTCCACCATTGGGCCCACCATCGGGGCTTCTCGCAGGTGTAATTCAGTTCGCGGAGGTCCGCGCCTGCATCATGATCACGCCCGGTATCAGTGAATCATTTCAAGTAGGGAATCATGCGGCCGAACACGATGACGGAGGTCCACAGCAGCAATGAAAGACCTGCGATCAATCGGATCCGCATGCCGGGATTGCCTGGGCTTTGGGCCGGCAGCAACTCCAGGTTCAGCGAAAGCTTGAACCATATGGCATTCAGGCCGGCCAGCAGCACAGTCAGCATCTTGAGTCTAAAGGAGAGGTTGTCATAGTAGTGATACGGGTCGGAAAACAGAAACAGTATCCCGGTTGTCAGGTTGATGACGAAGCCAATCAAGGAAACAGGCAGAAACCCCAGCACGGCATCTAGAGGGATACGAGGCGCGAATCCGACAAAGCGTAAATCAATGATGAGAAGTGAACCCATCAGCAGGATCAACCCAATGAAATGCAGAGTTTCAAGGGTTGGAAACACCCAGATATTGTTGTTGATCATGCCGGCGAGGGCGCTGTCTCTCATCCATGTCAAGATGCCGTCCATAATTACTCCCTAAAAGTCCTTCCAGTCCCAATAGGCAATAAGCCGGCCCATTACAATCACCCCGATCCACACAATGCTGGAAACGAATGCCAGTAATTTAACCTGCGTGGTGGGAACGTAATCCAGCGCAGAGTCATTCGAGCGGAATATTCGCCGCGACAACTTCACCAGCAACGTGGTGCCAACGATAAGAAGAATGATCTTCAATCTGAACGGCGTGCTCTCGTAAAAGGCGTCGGCATTTGCAATAAACAACATCGATCCCGATAAGACGTTGATCACCACGCCCACCCAGGCGATCTTGTACATTGTCTTGAGTGCTGAGAGGGGCACTTTGGGTGCCAGTCCCAACACCCGAAAATTGATCATCAATACAATTCCGACGAGTATTGCCATGCCCACTGCGTGTGAGCTCAACACAATTGGGTAACCCCACAAACTCTCCTGCACCATTCTTGCAATAGCGGTATTTTCAAGCCAATCGAGCAAAATACAGTTCCTCCGTGTCAGCCCCCGGGCTAGTGTTTGGGGTACCAGAAGTGCAGGTGGCAGGCTTCGCAGGCATCGTCTATCGCACCGCCCGTTTCCCTGAGCGCTTCGACATCATGGTTCCCGATGTCTCGTTTCGCCTGCTGCACTGTCGCGTCCAGCGCATGGACCATGGCAACCCACACTTCCGGTTCATTCTTGATCAATGCCTGGATTTCATCCGGTTTGAGTTCTCCCTCCGGGATCACTTCGCCTGCTTCGGGAATATCAGCCACGCGACCGGGAACCAGCAGTGCCTTGATTGCTTCTTCCAGGGCAATGCGGGACTGATCGACTGTGTTCCATTCTTCATCGTTTTTGGGCGAACGATCGTCTTCGCCCTTCATGGTGATGTATATCGCCGTCGCATCCCAAAGAACTTGCGCCGCCGGCATGACGTGATAGTGCATGATGTCGTGAATGGGGGTGGTATCGCTTATGGGGTTAACCGCTGTTGCCCAGCAACAGTTTGGCAAGAACAGCAGGGCAAGGGTCAAGCTTTTTGTGGTCACTACGAACTCCTTTATCCACGTTCACACGTGAGGGTGGCCATCAGCGAGCGCCACCAGTCAAAGGCAAGTACCCTGCACCCGGGCGCTTTGTTTCCTTATACGGTCAAATTTTGTACTTGCAGTGACTTAGTGTTTCGTGCGGCAATTCGCCGAATTTCTGCTTGTAGGCTGCACAGAAATGACCCAGATGGGAAAAGCCGCAATTCATGGCAATGGTCGTGACAGACACCCTCTGAGAGTCCATGGCAACGAGGGCCTGGTGCACCATGTCAAGCCTCAGTTCCTTGAGGTAGCGCATGGGTGTCGTATTCAAGTAGGCCCTGAATCCGGCATACAAGGCACGTGCGCTCAAGTCGATGGCCCGGGCCACGTCCTCCGGTCCGATGGGTTCGGCAAAATTCATCTTCATGAACTTTTGCGCCTTGGTGATATACGCCGGTTTCGGCACGGCCTTGCCCTCGGACAGTTCTTCCCGGTAGTTGTGGTCGAGGCAGTTGATCAAGGCTGATATGAGCAAAGAGGACATGTGTTTCTTTGCAATCGACGAACCGGAGATGCCTCCAGTTTCAGTGAGCGTCATGGTCATGTAGCGCAGGAGGCTGGTGATTTCACGTGCAGATGAGGTGTTCAGCGGCACTGCCGGAGCAAATGTTATGGGTAACTCCAGGCAGCGTCCGAGATGTTGCTCCATCTGTAGTTCGAGATCGGTCTTTTCTATTCGAACGATAAGCTGCTCGCAACCCTCCCCAAACGTCATCTCAACGCCCAGGGTCGGCGATATCATCACGGCCTGTTTCGGGTTGCAATGGACCTCCTGTTTGTCCACCGTTACAAACGATTTTCCCCGAATTGGAATTTGCAACAGGAAAAAATCACGCAGCAACTGTGGCCTGACACTTACACATGCACCATGCCTGTGATAAATAAGAGAAATACCAGCCAATTTCGCCCTGCTGATATGTACGTCCAAAACCTGGTTGCGACCAACGACATCCAGCCGGTGTGGCACGAACAGTGAACTGATATGCTCACGCGCCTCATCCAGGTCACTGGTCATGTAGGGGTTGAAACTGGCTAGCTGCGTGGACGTGTTTGCCAACTCCAGTTTCATTTTTTACCTCCCGCACCCCGGTCAAAGCACGCCGATTGGCATAGTTGCCAGACTTCGTGGCTACAATTTACTGCTTCCGATGCGGGATTAAAACTGCTGGTTTGAATTGTCACAACTATTTTTTAGGGCCCATGGGTAAAGCAGACTTCCATGTAGCCGGGGTCGTTCTGCCGGTGATCGAGTCCAAAAATCGCTCGACTGAAACGGTGGTAATGTCACCGGACTCGCCGATGCGCTCATTGGCGCCGAAGTGTTCAACGTGGTCCAGAGGTACGAGATCAACACGAACTCCCGCCCCGCGCAAGGCATCGCCAAAGCCAATTGCCTGCTGCTCCGTTCCGGGTACCAGCGTCTGCCCACCCACAACATAGAACAACAGGAAGGGCGGAATCTGTTTTCCTGCTGCGACGTGGCTCATCGGAACGGCGTCGCGCCAGTTGGCGCCGAACTGTGCCTCCTGGCTTTTCGCTTCCTCTTCGTTGCTTGCTACGCCGTAGGCCCCTTCATTGGCGATCACGCCTTTTAACAGGCTCAAATCCTTACCGGCATTCTTCAGAAAAGCCTCGTCTGTTGCCACCTGGGCGACCAGGGCCGCGCCAGCGGAGTGTCCCATCAGGAAAATTTTGTTGGGATCGCCGCCATATTCGACAATATGGTTGGAAACCCAGGCCAAAGCATTAGCCACATCCTGCACATTTCGCGGATACTGGCCCTCCGGAAGCAACCGGTAGTTTATGCTGACAAACAGGTAACCCAGTTTGCTGCAAAAATATTCAGGTTTCGGGTCAAGATCCTTGGATGAAGCCTTGTCCCCGACTTTGAAACCGCCACCATGTACGAAAACCATGACCGGTGAACCCGCCTCCACCGGATCATTGGTATAGATATCCAGGCTGGTAAACCGGTCATCGGCAGCGGAGTCGTCATACACAATGTCGCGGTACCAATTCTGCATAGTGAATGTATACGGGCGCGCGGACAGTGCGCCGCCCACATGCAGGGGAGATGGCTGAGCTTGATCAGCAACAAGCGGCGAAGCCAGGCCTATGGACAGCAGGCAAACCAGGAAAGACAGCATTCGGTGTTTCCTGGAATGCATTTGTAATTTTCCGCGGGTCCGAGTCATGTATTTCATTCCTCCAGTAGCAGCTTCAAATACTCAAGCTCCCCAGTTTTCCAACATAAACCTGGCCGACTTCATCGCCATTGCCTTGGCCGTAAATGTTGAATTTGCGCAGGAACTGGATGGAAACACACCCGGCCCGGCAACAAACAGGTTAGGCACGTCATGGGCCCTGCCCGCTGAGTCAAGTACTGACTTCGCCGGGTCGGTGCCCATGATGGTACCGCCCATGATGTGTTGGCCACCCTGAGGTCCATGCCAGGCTTCACGCGCGCCTGCGGCCTTGAATATCTTTACGCCTTCATCCGCAGCCGTCTGCCACAGTTTGACGCCGTCGGCACCGGCTTTGTATACAACCTTGGCCAGCGGGTAGCCGAATGGGTCTTTTTCCGAGGACAGCTCAATGCGGTTCTCCAGCAGTGCTTCGTCTTCGCACACACCCACCATTGAACCCATGTGATGCGCGCCATCCAGCATAAATCCGTGCAGCTGGGCGCCAAAAATGTCCGGGCGGGACATCGCAATGCCCAAAAGATCATTGGGTTTCAATGCCAGGCCGATTTCCCATTGACGGCTGCCAAATGCACCGCCGGGATCGCTGGTTTTGCCAAATGGATCCTGGCAAAGCAATTGCCCTCCAGTGGCGCCGAGGAAGTTCTGCATGTCTTCATCGAACAAGCCGTTGATACCAACGGCCGGATGACACATCAGGTAATGGCCCAGGGTGCCGCTGCTATTAGCCACGCCTTTGGGGTTTTTTGAATTAGCCGAATTCAGCAGAATGCGCGCATTTTCAACGGTAAATGCACAGAGCACGACCTTGTCAGCCGGTTGAATGAACGACTCGCCTGTAGGTGAAAAATACTCTACGCCGGTCGCTTTTTTGCCTGTATCGTCCATTACTACGCGCGTAACATGCGCGTCCGGCTGCAGTTTCGCACCGGCTTTTACCGCTCGCGGCAGGTACACCGCCAGTGGATTCGCCAGGGCGCCGATCGGGCATCCCGCATCGCACCAACCATCCCAGATGCAGGCCGGACGACCGTTGTAGGGTTGCGACAGGATGGCCATCGGTATCGGTGCAGTATGCATGCCCAGTGCTTCAAATCCGCGCGCCAACACCTTGCCGTGATTGCTCACCAGCACCGGCGGCAGGGGATAAGGATCACCCGCCGGACGCCATTTTTCTTTGCTAGCGTCGCCGGATATCCCAACTTCTTTTTGTACCAAGTCATAGTAGGGCCGCAGTTCCGAATATTCGAACGGCCAGTCCAGGGAACGGCCAAAACGGGTTTTCTCTTGGAAATCGTCTTCGTGGAAGCGCGGCCACACGGCGTAATGGTGTATGGCCGCGCCACCGTAACCGTGTCCGGCATTGAAGTTCCACCATATACTGTCCGGGCCGGCTCCCAGCACCTCCGGGGTAGCCCATTTCAGGCGCCGCGCCCAGATCTGCGAGCTATACAAGTCGCCGAGTTTACGCGCATGCCCGCCTTCGAGGACCATGACGCTTTTCCCGGCTTCCGCCAGCACTGCCGCAACCAGGCTGCCGGTCGCGCCGGTGCCAACCACTACGACCTCAACGGGTTCCAAATTCTTAGGCATTCCATCCCTCCGGCGGCAAAATGTGTTGCATGTAGGGTATGTTCAGCTTTTCGAATCCAGCGGGGGTGCCATACACGACATCCACCGCATCCGAGCGCAGGCACATAAAAAAAAGAAATATGGGGAAGCCGTCGACCACTGTTCCCGGCGGGAACATTGCTTTAGCCAATTGCTCTTTCTCAGCGGCATCCAAAGCGTCCAGGGATTTCCCGGCTGTTTTCTGTGCCATGCCGGTGGCCACTTCAAGCCCTTTTGCATAAAAGTTCACGTACGGCGGGGAAACCCCAAAATACTTGGCAATCAGCAGGGCTTCATTCGGGTCAGCGTTGAGCTGATGATCTATGAAGTTCACGACGCCCAAGTCGGCAGAGCCAGGTACTATGGTTTCGGCAAGTATATTGAGGTCCCGGGCTTGTTCCGCGGTGAGTTTTTTTAATGGGATGCCCTGGGCACGCGCTTCTTCGGGCGTGAGCAGCAGAGTTGCTCCGCCGAGGTTGAATGTCAGGCACAGCATTGAGCCTTTGAAAGCTCTGTCAACAAATGTACGTCTGGTTAGCGTCATTGGAGTAAACCTCGGGGTAATGCACGGAGTCTCATTTCACTTCAAATCCGGCACTGGGGCTGAATACCTTACCATCACTTTCACGCACGCAACTGACCCAGTACCCCGCAGGCCGTCCATCCCGCATCGGGCGAGCGGTCATGGTTATCTTAGTGCCGGGTTTGAAATCGCTTTTTTTGATGCCTGCGCGAAGCAAGGTACTGGGGCCTTCGGCTTCGAATCCCCAGGATGTCACTTTGCCATCATCGCCCGTTACATCAATAATCAACCAGGAATGCGGGTTGGTGTATTGAAATTCCTTGATCACGCCGGTTAGCGTGATGGTCTTCTTTTCCTCGAACATGGACCCGGAATGATGAGCCATGCTCGAAAGAGACACGAAACTCAATACAACGCCCAGCGCATTAAACAGCAATTTTCTCATTGAAATCTACCTCTCGTCTTTGTCCGCGTCTTTGTCCGCGTCTGTGTTCGCGTCTTTGTCAGCTTGCTCGAAGTCGAATGCTTTGAAATCCGACCCGCCTTCTTTGGTTTCAATCACGTCGTTATTGGGATTGCCCTTACAGGCCCAGTGCCTTATGCGCAAACTTAAGTCGGGATTACTCAATCTCGCATAGGCTTGCCGCGTGTACCAGGGTTCCTCCAGTGCCGGTGGATCGTAAACCCACACGTGCGCGACCAACGTCCCATCGTCATCTGTTCCCAGATTTCAACGCTTTCGGCCTGCTCCGTGTAGAAACCCTGGGCACGCTCATACATATGCGCCATCAACTGGTTGGTGTGTGTGATCAACTTTTGGCCGTCCCAGAAGCCGATTGAATCACCATTTTCCGTTGGATACCGGTCTTCCTCCGGGATATGCCCGCGGCCATCGGTGTAAATGAATCGGATGCTGTTAAATGCCTCGGCAATCATCGTGGTCATTTCCGGAGTTACGATAAATTCGCGCAGAAACGGCATATCCAGCCAACGCGGATAACCGGGTGGAATGCACTGGCTCAAAGGATCGTACTCAATGCCATTTTTCCGGTCCTCGACTGCCTTCATCGTTTTTGCGTAGTACTCCGGGGTCCACTTCGCGGTCGAAGGAAACTCACCTTGTGGCGGCCCATCGGGGTCGTATTCGGTAAGACCCTTGGCTCGGGTTCGTACGCCGCTCCAGTTGGGTACGGTTTGCCAGGTCAGTGGCGTACCACCATGAGCTTGCTCTTTCAGTGCGGTGTAAAGGGCCCACGCAGAGTCGTACTTGAGTCCCAGTTCTTTCATTTTCTGTCTTTCTGCCGAGGTGTCGTCATCCGCGCCGGCGACGGCAACACTCAGGAACGACCCTGCAATTACGGCCAGAGCGAATCGTTTGGCTAACTTCGAGATTGACATAAATGCGCTCCTGTTAGGTTCGTGTTTCTTCCAACTTCGGCGATAGTCCGCAGAGGCTTGCTGGCGATCACAGTACATACTTCCTGCTCGCTCTGGCTATCCTGGTATTGCACAAAATATCCTTGGGCCGCACTGCGCCCACGTCGCGCCATTCTATCGCTTTTACAAGTCCATTCTTTCCCGGATAACATCCAGCGCTTCGGCATTCGCTGATTCAAGTGCGCCGCAATGATGGCTGTCTGGATAGAAATGCCACTGTTTGTTTTCCGCTGGCTGAATCTTGTTGTAGATAAAAGGAAAATTGCCCAGCCCCCAATATTCATCACCGCCGATGCCTTCGGCAAACGTTGCCCCTTGTTTTCCGCCCACGTTTACCAGGAAGTCTACCCGGTGATCGATATCCCAATCTGCCGGAGTGGAAAAAGCCATGCTGCTTTGATCAAAAGGCGGATAGGGCTCGGTGGATTCGTCACTGGCCTGAATGTCACATGCGTCCGTTACATGAACGTGGTTGGGCAAGTCTTCGAATAATTTATCGATGGTTGTGTAGTTGCTTGGCCGCGTGCAATGGCTGTTTTCACCTAGAGCAGCGCAGTCACTGTCATTCGTACACGTGGTAACGCCATCGACATCACAATAGCCTGTTGCATAATGTCGCCTGCCACATTGCGCATTCAAATCCCACATGTTCGGCCCACCGACAAACAATTGGTAATCGATGATGGGATCCAGCCCCTGCCAGAGGACTGGGAGGAAGGTGGCGTTGGTACCCATGCTGCATCCGATCGTACCGAACATCGCTCCGTTAGTAAGGTTATCGTGGGTCCAGGAGATAATGCTGGCCACTCGCTTATTCAGTTCCCTTATGTTGGTTGGCTTTTCCGAAGTTCGTGAATACCAGCCCCAGGCGACGGGAGCTGAAAATGGCGGCTGGAAAATACTGGCGGTATAGCCTTTTTCCCAGCGCACCAAGACGGTTCGGGCAGAGGATTGCTGTTCGAGTTTCTCCATGGGGGCCGAATAATAAACAGTGCCACCGGCGCCAAAGTGTGCAAATACCGTCTTATCGCCGTCGCTGCTAAGCGCCAGGTGGCCACCCATACCATCAACCACGAAGGCCAAGGCTTGTTTGGGTGTTTCGGGATGGCGTCCGTTGGGGATCAATGTGCCGTTGTCATCCGAGTACGCCGGCACCAGGCATTGGTGCCAGTCATTGCAAATTTGCTTGCACGTGTAGCGCACCCAGTAACCACTGCGTCCCTGGGGTTCTGAATGAAATATATCAAAAGCGGATGAGGGCACCTGGGGATCTGGAACAACGCAGAACTGAACCGCGGGAAGTTCAGGCACGCTGGCGGCAATGTCGGCATCGGGGGGAGTAGCGGGAGGAGCTGGGGCAACAGCGTCAGCGGCAGATTCTTCATGATCGGCCGTTTGCTGATTACCCTCACCACAGCCGACGGCAACCAAGCAAATGGAAAAGGCGAAAAATACTGCAGACAGAATTCTTGCGGATTTGAACAGTCCAGATCGCATGGGCGGGTCTCTATATTTGAAGCTCTTCCCCAGCGACGATTACCGCTGCGGCCACTTGCTCAGCATACTCGCTCCAGAGAATAGGGAAAAGACGAGCATGGAAAAGACGGACCGCATATCTTCTCGGTACCGGATGACCATGTTTCATTGATCCCCAAGGCTTGACGTTTTCTTGTCCAAGTGTTCCTTCTCCAGGCGCTCAATTTCCTGCAGAAAACTTGGCCGCCCACCGGAAATGCCCAGGGCCCGCCATACCGGCGCCAGGCGCACGGTACGCTCCCGGAATGATTCGTTGACATACTCCTCGTCCAGGAACCCCTGCTGGTACTGGAAGTACAGGTTGTCCCAATGGGTTTGCTGTGCGATGTGCCACAGACGAAACCGGCCGCGTTCTTCGGCACTGAGCCGAGCCAGGGCGGAAACGTCTTCCGGGTAGCCGTCTTCGGTCAGTTTCACGATGATTGCGCCGATCTCGGAAGTGGCCGCGGTGACAACCATCTGTTGCAGTGCATCCGCGCGCATCTGGTAGGTTTGGGCCAGCGCCAGGCGGCGGCCCTCGTCCATGGCATGGGTGTTCTGGCGAATCTGTACCGAGAGATAAATCAATGAAGCCACTACCCCAAGTGCGCCGACGATTTCGCCGATTGCGGCGAGTTCATAAATTGTCATTTTCTGCCCTGCCTGTGTGTTGGCGAGTATCGTCTATTTTACACAATGACAAGCGGCGGCTCGTGCAAAGCACCGATGCTGATGCAGCACTGGAGCCAAATTGTTTACCATTAGCCATGAATCCAATCGACAGGCTTCCCCTCCAGGCCATCGTCTTCCTGGTCGCTGCCGCAGCGTTCAGCTCGGTGTACATAACCCAGCCGGTGCTGCCCGTGCTGGCGGACGAGTTCGGCGCGACTGCCTTTGAGGTTTCGCTCACGGTTTCAGCGGTGATCCTTGGCATTGCGATTTCCATCCTGCCTTTTGGCATCCTGTCGGATCACGCACCCGTGCACCGCATTTTGCTGGCGGGCGGCTTGATCGTGGCGACGTGCTGCGTGTTTGCCGCATTGACCCACAGTTTGTGGGCCCTGGTCGCAGTGCGCTTTATCCAGGGGATCTTTATTCCCACGCTGACCACCTGCATGGTGACCTACCTCGCGCGCAGCCTGCCGGCGCATAAGCTCAACGTGGTCATGGGCAGTTACGTTTCAGCTACCGTGGCCGGGGGCTTGGGCGGGCGTTTGCTGGGTGGCTGGCTGCACCCGCCGGCGCACTGGCGTTATGCCTTTGTGACGTCCGCGGTATTGATCGTCATCGCGACCCTGGTTGCTGCACGCCGCCTGCGTGAACCTGCTCCTGCTGTGCAGCATCCTGGAAGTGAGACCGGCGGAAGCGAGATCGGCCTTTGGTCCATGCTTGCGCGCCCGGATCTGTTGCGCCTGTTTCTGGTCGCATTTGCCTCGTTTTTCGTGTTCTCTTCGGTATTCAATTTCCTGCCTTTCTACCTCGCCGCGCCACCCGTGTCATTGCCACTGCAATTCATAACGGCTTTGTACCTCACGTATGTCATTGGCATTGTCGTCGGTCCCCTGGCCGGGCGCGCCAATAACCGGTTTGGCAGCGGCTTGACCATGGCCGGTGGTGCGCTCCTGCTGGTGCTGGGCCTGGTGCTCTCCCTCGTGCCTTCGCTGGTCGCCATCGGCCTGGCTTTGGCCACAATCTGTGCAGGTTACTTTGGCGTGCACGCTTCTGCCGTAGGCGCACTGAACCTGCGGCTGAGTAGCGGCCGTGGTCGCGCGAATGCCTTGTATGTTTTGTTCTATTACGCGGGAGGTTTCAGCGGTATCACGGTTTCCGGATTCGCTTATGCGCAGGGTGGCTGGCCGGCAGTCGTGATGGTGTGCATCGCGGTGCTGGCGGTGCCCATTGCCAGTGGGCTGTTGGAGCACCGGGCTCATGGCCGCTCGTGACCTGGCCCTCTGCGCGGGCGTTAGCGGCTCGGATTTATAACACCATCTGCAGGCAGGGCTACCGGGGGTACCGTGAAGCAGCGCATGGGCAAGTTCTTCATGCCATCGCTCGCTGAAAAGCGTCCACACCCTCCTTGATTGCACGCGCAGATATATCGGATTGTGTCAGGAAGTCAAAACCGTGGACTGTGCCCGGGTAGTTGTGCAGGTCTACCGGAACACCCGCCTGCATCAGGCGCGTGGCATAGATGAGCGCTTCGTCACGCAGCGGGTCGTGTTCACAGGTCATGACATAGGCCGGTGGCAAACCGGATAAATCATCGGCGCGTGCGGGCGCCGCATACGGCGACACCATGCTGCGGTCCTGGCCGATGTAGTGATGCCACATATCCAGCGAATTCTGGTAATCCCAGATGTACAAACCCGTTCCATCCAGCATCGACGGGGTTTCGCAGCGATCATCGATGACCGGGTAAAACAGCATCTGCAGGGCTGATCTGGGCCCGCCCCGATCACGGGCCATCAAGGCGACTGCCGCAGTGAGATTGCCACCCGCACTGCAGCCGCCAATGGCGATCCTGGCGGGGTCGATCTTGAGTTCCTGCGCGTTCTCAACCACCCACTGCAGAGCGGCGTAGCAGTCTTCAACCCCCGCCGGAAAAGGGTTTTCCGGCGCCAGCCGGTAATCAACGCCAATGGAAACAGCTCCACCCTGGGCAGCCATGATGAGGCAGCGGGGATGTTCTGATTCCAGGTCGCCCAGTACAAATCCGCCGCCGTGGAAATTCACAAAGCCAGGTCCTGCTCCGGTACGGTCTTTGGGCATATAGATGCGGATGCGCACATCGGGTGCACCGCCTGGCCCGGGTATCATCCGCTCGATTTCCTCGATGCGGTCATCGGTCGGGCGTTCCACGCCTTGCTTGGCCATGTCGTCAATGAAGGTTTCCAGAGTCGCCCTGGCAGTGGGTATATCAGAAAGATCCAACCGGGGAAAAATCGAAGCCACTTCCTCAACCTCGGGATCATAGATACGTTTCTTGATCATCAGTTTTTCTCGCGCCGACTATCCAGGCAAGCAGGCTCTGAACATCCCCACGGGAAGTGTTCTACGGCATTGTCGCCCGGCTCGATTGATGGCGGTCAGCCAGAATGGATGCCACCACGCCCCCCGCGAGCACACTGAGAATTACCGCCAATAAATACAGATTGAAATGCTCACCGAGCGCAAGCTTCAGCCACTCGGCAAGCAGCATCTTCACGCCCACGATCATCAGCACCAGCGCGAGCGATACCTTCAGGTAGCGGAACTTGTCCACCAGTCCCGCCAGGGCGAAGTATAGCGAGCGCAGACCCAGGATCGCAAACACGTTGCTGGTGAACACCAGGAAGGGGTCAGCGGTGATGGCAAAGATGGCTGGAATGGAGTCTACGGCAAAAATCAGGTCGGTGGTTTCGACCATGACCAGCGCCAGCGCCAGGGGCGTGAGCAGCCAGGTTCCGGGCTTCGCCCGGTCCACGACTTCATCAGCGACCATTGGCGCGCCAGGGGTTTCGCACTCGTATGACGCAGGTGCGCCTGCGCGGACCACAAAATGCTCGCCATGAAACCTGGCAGTGATTGGGAACAGGCGCCGCATTGCGCGCACAACAAAGTTCTTGTTCGGATCGGATTCATCCGACTTGAGAAAGAGCATCTTGATGGCCGTCAGGATCAGGAACGCGGCAAACAGATACAGGATCCAGTGAAACTCCGCGATCAGTTTGGCACCGACCCCAATCATTACGCCGCGCAATAACAGGGCGCCGAGGATGCCCCAGAACAATACACGGTGCTGGTAGATAGGCGGCACGGCGAAGAAGCCGAAAATCATCGCGATGACAAAGATGTTGTCCACGCTGAGGGACTTTTCGACAACGTAACCGGTGAGGTATTTCTCGGTTGCCGCGGCGCCATTGTTCATTAGCCCGTCAACCGCATCCACCACCGTGCCAAGGCCGAACCACTGTCCCTCGTAGGCGAAGTACACCACGACCGAAAACGCCAGGCCCATGGCCAGCCACACACCCGACCATGCCAGTGCCTCCCTGGTGCTGACCACGTGGGCTTTGCGATGAAAGACGCCGAGGTCCAGCGCCAGCATCATCAGCACGAACGTTAAAAATGCTATCCAGGGCCAAAGCATTGCTACAGTTTCTCCATCAAGGGTTCATGAAATGAAGGCGCCCCGGCTTAGACCAGGGTTCGCCCATAGGAATATAGCAGGTAGGCCGATGCTAACAGAAGAGTGACAAAAGTCATGGCCCTTAGCATTGTTCCACTGCCAGCGTCTCCAGGGCCAATCTTCAGGCGCCCCGAGAGAGCAGCATGGCGGCATACGGCTAATTCAAGGCCTTATTCGCGCGCAAGCGCGCAACGGCAAGGTCAATGAAGGCGCGGGCTTTTTTCGATGCATGGCGACCTTCCCGGTGCACGACGTTGATGGGTAGGGTGGGGGGTTCACATTGACTCAGCACGGTTTTCAGCTGGCCATCACGCAAAAAGTCGGCAATCTGGTAGGACAGAAGCCGGGTCAGGCCAAACCCGCCGATCGCTGCAGTTATGGCGGAATCATTGGTGGACGTGGTGAAACGCGATTGCAACCTGGTCACGCGCGCGACACCGTCTTCCATCAGAGTCCACTCGGGAGAAGAGTTCGTGCTGTTGGCCGAAATGATGGAGTGGTTCTGCAGGTCGCCCGGCTTCCCGGGAATGCCGTGCTTCTTCAGGTAGCCAGGGGCAGCGCAAATGACCCGGCGCACCTGCCCGACCCGAATGGATTGCATCGAAGAATCAGGTAGTTCACCAATGCGGATGGCGACATCGATGCCTTCGTCCATCATGTTCACGATGCGATCCAGAAAAAGGCAGGAGGCACTGACTTCCGCATAAGTCTGCAGATATTCCGCAACAATCGGCGTAACAAATTTGCTGCCGAACAGCACCGGGGCAGTTACTACGAGCCGGCCTCGTGGAGCGCCGTGGCTGCCGCCGACGGATTCATCCGCCTCGCTGAGCTCGGCAATGATTCTGCGGCAATCCTCAACATAGCGTGCGCCGGCATCGGTGACGCGCACCTTGCGCGTGGTACGGGTGAGTAATCGCACATTGAGTTGTGTCTCCAGTTCATTGATGGCGCGTGTGACCGCCGGTGGTGAAATATTCAGTTTGCGCGCCGCTGCGGCGAAGCCGTTGGCATCCACGACCGCGATGAAAATGGTGATCAGGTTGAATTTATCCATTATTCCATAATAAGGAATAGTTAATTAAAAATATATAGGATTCTGCTTGCAGCATGGACCAATTAGACTTTCCCCACTCGCTGATGATTCAGCCAGATAAACCCGGTTACCCCAATCACCAATCCAAGGAGTTTCACATGTCACGCATCAATATCCCTTCCATAGAGCAGTCTCCCGCCGCGTCCATGCCATTGCTGGAGGCCGTCAAAAAACAGCTTGGCGTGGTGCCGAACCTGATGAAACTGGTCGGCAATAGCCCGGCCGCACTGGAAGGCTACCTGTCACTCAACGGTGCTGTCGCCAAGGGCAAATTGACCGCGCAGATGCGTGAGCGTATTGCCCTGGCAACTGCCGAGTACAACGGGTGTGACTATTGCCTGTCAGCTCACACTTACCTGGGACGCAATGTTGCCAGGCTCAGTGGCGACGAAATCGAGGCCGCACGGGACGCTCATTCTTCCGACGCGCAAGCCGACGTCGCCTTGCAGTTTGCCCGGCGTGTTGCCGAAACCCGTGGCCAGGTATCCGATGAGGATTTGGTCAGCTTGCGCGCTGCCGGTTTTGATGAGGCCGGCATCATTGAAATCGTGGTGAACGTCGCACTGAACGTGCTGACGAACTACGTCAACAATGTTGCCCGGACCGATATTGATTTCCCGGTAGTGGCTGCAAGGCTGGCTGCGTAATCATGGGGTCGGGTTCCCGATATCCCAGCGATGTGGCCTTTACCGACTCGGTAAAGGCCATGCAAACCCGCAAAGGCTCGCGTGGCGCATATGCCAACATGGAACAGGGCCGGGGCTGGAAAACGGAAATCACCGATGACCTCAAGGCCTTCATCGAAGCACAGATCAGTGTTTTCCTGGCGACGGCCAATGCGGAGGGGCAGCCCTATATCCAGCACCGCGGTGGCCCGCCGGGTTTCCTCAAGGTACTCGACGCACATACCGTCGGCTTCGTTGATTTCAGGGGTAACCGGCAATTCATATCCAGCGGCAACCTTGCGGATAACCCGAAGTTCCACCTGTTCCTGATTGACTATGCCAACAAGCAGCGCGTAAAGATCTGGGGCGAAGCACAGGTTGTCGAGGGCGATGTTGAACTGGTGGAAAAGCTGATGCCAAAGGACTACAAAGCCCGGGCGGAGCAGGTCATGCTGTTGAAGGTTAGCGCATGGGATGCCAATTGTCCGCAGCACATTCCGCAGCGCTTCGAGGCTGCCGACGTTGCGACGGCCATCGAAGAACGAGATCAGAAAATTGCCGCACTGGAGGCCGAGCTTGAAACTCTGCGCGCTGCTTCACTTCAACCCTAGCGAGTAGAGGGTCCCCGCATTTGTGCGCAGCACCATCGTGGCAATTTCTTCCGCCCGGGCACGGCTGACCTCACCGGTCTGCATCATTTGAGTGAGCGCCAGGGCGAGTGCTTTTCTGGCTGTGCTGGCGGCAACCCACGCTGTTACCTCCCAGCCCATATCCGGGCCCAGGCCTATGGCGTCGGATCCAAAGAGCACTTTCTCCGGGAACTGCGTGAGCCAGTTCCGCAGTATCCCGGCAACTTTTTCAGGCGGGTAGACCACGGTCATCAACGAAAAATCGACGTACACGTTTGGCTTCCAAATCATCGCGCCTGCTTTTGACGCATACATTCCGCCACCATGAACAATGACAAAGTGGGTATTGCGCAGGGTCGGGTCGTTGAAAGCCGGCTCCAGCAATATGGGGTCAGCGCCGGCCACGTCGAAGTAAGGCCCAAATCCTTCGAATGAATGAATGTGTACCGCCATGCCCAGTCGGCCAGCCTCCCGCGCAATGTAGCGGAACAGGAAGTCCTGCAGCGTTTTGTATTCCGCGTGGGAGGGTTCACCGCTGGCAATATGTTGTGCGTAGACCCGCTTCGCGGTCTCGGCATCCGCTGCGTCGAAGTCGAGCGGGCGCAGGTAGGCAGCTTCGAACTTGATGGCGACACATCCCGCGTTGCGCTGTGCTTCGAGGGTAGGTGTCACCACGGACTCGAGGTAGCCGTCGAGTGTTGCGGGCAGCGCAGCAATCTTCAGGTCTGACAGGTAATGCCGCAGCAGTTTGTCTTCCAGCGGATAGAGAATTTCCCGATCAGGGGTAACAGCCGCCTCTGCCTTGGTAGACAAGGGCAGCAACAAGGCATCTGCGTACGACACCCAGCGAAACCGCTGTGACATCAGCCCCGGCCCCATGGCGATGCGATTTGCCAGCAATACTTCCGTGCCGACCTGGTCCAGCACCCAGGTGGGAAAATCCTCACGCTGTTCCCGTGCAACATCCTGCATGGCGCCGCGCAGCACGCGCATGTGGGCTTCGCTCATATCATCGTAGGGATACTGGTAGAGCGCTTTGTACGCGGCTATCCAATCCGGATTGTCCAGCCTGAGCTGTGCCGGCATCTCGATGGCTACACCGTCGAGTGGTAGCGCATCGTAGTCCGTATCGCCGCGAACGATGCTGTTGGCATGACTGTGGTTGTCTACGGCACGGATTTTCGCTATGAAAGCGCTAATCTCAGGGTCCGCGCCGGCCGGCATAAGAGCCGCCGGGGTTTCTGCGTATACGGGTGCAGCACAGGATAAAGCAACACCGCAGGCTATCAGGGCCCTGTTGATTTTGTAAAGTTTCATCTCATCTGCTTCCTTTGCTGAAATGCGACCACGTGGGCCACTTTACGCGTGCAAGGTTGCAAGAGTCTATTTCGCTTGCACAATACCCGGAGGGCTCCAACTTCCGCTGCCGGGCGGCAGGATGGAAGGAGCTTCCGTCTTGGGCCAGTACAGGCGCATCACGAGGTAAATCGGACCGTCGGGCGCCGGCAACCAGTTGGCTTCCAGTTCTTTTCCGGGAGAGTCCTTCTGGATGTAAAGCGTCAAAGAGCCGTCCGCACCCTTGGTCATTGCCGGCATCATCGGCGAGTTGATGAGGTAGCGGTTGATCGGGTTCTTGATCAGAAGTTGTGTCCTGCCGTCGTACATCGTGATGGACCAGAAAGCATTTACCGGTGGCAACTGTCCAGATGCGAAGGTGAGCGTGTAGTTGTGCTTGCTGCCATCGAGGGTTTCCCCGTTCGCGTCAACTCGGGTCATGGGGTACATGGCCTCGATGGCATCGTTGCCGTAGATTCCTGCTTTTGCGGCCGCCGCCCGCTTCAGCCAATCGCCCTTGTAGAAGGCACTGTCGCCCTGCAGCGACCCGACTTTCCAGCCATTGATGTCCTTCATGCCCGAGTCCAGGTATTCGGCGACTTTGTCGTCGCCTTCCTTCATCGCCAGCAGGACTGCCGCCTTGTGCTCCGCCGAGAGATCCTTGAACTCAAAGGTCTTGCCCGGTCCTATGCCGATGCTCGCGAGCTTTGCGCGGATCGCTTGGTCCTGTTGCGTTGCCGGCACGAACTGAAGGGCGGCATCAAGGTAGGCGTAGAAATTCTCCTTGATTCCGGCTGTCGTCGCCGGCGGGAAATCAATCGCTGGAGCTTTAGGCGCTGCTGGCTGGTTCAGGAAGGCAGACAGGGGCTGTGCCTTGTAGCCTTCCTGCACTTTGACCACGTTGGGCATGTCCTCAGGATTGAACAATTGGGTGCGGAAAATGGTGAGCGCAAAGGGCGTTGTTGAATGGAAGACCTTGCCGATACCGACAGGAGCCTCTCCTTTCCAGTCGGGACCCGCCACCAGGTAATTACCTGCATCGGAGCCCGTCGCGCGGCTGCCGACATAGCCATAATTGTAGGTATTGCCGTCAGTCAACATCACCGAATAGTAGCGCTCTTTTTCCACTGCCGGCACCGAGATCACCATCGGTTCCGCGCGCAAATCCAGCCAGAGCATCGAATAGGGCGTGTCGCTATTGGGCGTTATCACGGCCGTGTCCTCGTAGGTAAAGACACGGGCTTCGTTGCTGATGGTATTGAACGGCGCCTTGTATTGCCCCGAGTTCTTGTCCAGCACGAATTCATTCATCACAGCATAGTTCATCACGATCGGCAGGCCGTAGATAAAAGCTTCCTCGGCGATGGCCTTGGTTTCAGCAATGCCTGGCGCGGCAGTCCCCATAGCCTTGTCAGCTTTTTCTGCAACGGCGACGGGGTCTTCCGTTTTGCTGCACCCTGCCAGCAGCGTGAGGGTCGCAACGCTGCACAGGGCGCAAATAGAGAGTATTCGTTTGAGTAGTTTCATTGGCCTTGCTCCTTGGGCATTGGGCGCGCCTGAGTTCGGCGCGGATTTGGCACTTTAGGGACAAGGCATTAAGCTACATCGTTGCTGGCGCTATGGCAAACACGATTCTCAGGATTTTTCAGCAGCCTCATTTTCCGCCATGGCCCTGGCAAACCCAGTATATCCAGCTCAATTCGCGACGTGTTCCCTGGAAAGCGGCCGGCGAATTGAGCGAGACTGAATCGCGGAAACGACGGCCTTTCTCGTTGGCCGGGAGGAAGTGCCTGGGTCATTTGCGCTGTGACTGCTACCTAACGCACAAGCTGAGATCGCTGAGCTAAGGACCGACACATAAATTGGGCACGCTTAGCCGCGTGAAGAGATGTGGTGAGGCCACGGCGCTGGACGGATAGTGTCCGAGAGCCTGCTGGAAATCAGGATGGGTAAACGCTGCCCGAAAATGGGCCACTGACTCCCACAATGCGTAGTTCATGAATACCGTGCTCCCGGCAATGCCCTGGTGCAACTGGGTTGAGATGTAGCCCGGCTGCTGCTTCATCCAGTTGGCATCTGTTTCCCAGGCTTCCAGCAGCGCCGGAATGTCTTGTTCCGCCACCTCGAAGACATTCACCAGCACAACCGGTGAAAGTTCGGTATTGATCTGCTGAAAAATCGGAACCTTCTGGTCCAGTGGTTTGAGCTGAAGCATGCGATTACTCCATGGATTGTGAGTCGGGCGGTGTGCTCTTGATTGAAGGCCAGGGCGTCACTGGCCAGATGCCGGGCGTGCATGGCTTAGCGCGACCTGCTGCTTCCATTGTTCTGTGTTCACGCCTTTGAAGATCAGCCACAAGCACAGAGCCAGCTCCCCGATGAAGGCAGGCGCCAGGATACCGGGAACAATCGATGCCGCGAATGCAGGCGCCAGGAGCAGGGCGAAGCTGTTGGTCAGATAGCACAGCCCCGCAATCAGGATCAGAACACCGAGGGTTTTTGGCAAGTAACCGGATCTGAAAATCAGGTAGCCGCGAACCAGGCATGCGAAGCCAAAAAAGATGAGCCCGATGCCAAAGCCAAAGCCATGCGCCTTGATTGCGAGATAAGACAGCACCTGGAGCTGCTCTGGTGAGAAAGCGCCCAGGTAGCCGGCGTCTGCCTGCAGGAAAAGGGGAAAAAGCAGGTTGAGCTTGTTGCTGACCAGTACAGCGGTCTGCACCAGATTGATCAAAGTTGCCAGCAACGAGAGACTCTCGCTCACGGGTCTGAGCAACAAGTAGAGGACGACAATCACTGGCACATCACACACCTGCATGAGGAGGTCGCCGACGATGCCTGCACGCCAAAGAAGGTCGGAAGCCAAAATGTTATTGGCCGTTGCCGCCGGATCGCCGGAAGCGACGAGTGCTGCTCTTACGAACATCTCTCCGAACAGGCCGAGGAGGATGATGGCGAGATACAGCAAGCCGCCAAGACGTGCGTAGATCTGCGGGGACCGCTCAATAGAGGAGTGCATCATGTGATCTTAGCTCACGTTGCCCTTTGATGACCAACAAAACTCAGACCCCCGTTCCGTGGTGTTGCGCCTCAGAATCCGCCACCGCATTCCGCGAGTCAAGTACAGTTCCAGGCTGGCCTTGAGCTAACGAACATGGTGTTGGCCGCATGGCCGGGTCTCGTTTCACAAAGGTGTTTTCACTAGCCAAACTTCCATTTCTCCTTTGCCCTTTACGTTTACCACGCCACGTGGCACACAAACAAAGTCGGTTTTTATCAATTCGTATGTTGCCCGTGTGATCTGGATTTCCCCTCCCACGCCATGCGATTCCATTCGGCTAGCTGTATTGACCACATCACCCCACAGGTCGTAGGCAAATTTCGTATGCCCTATGACCCCGGCTACGACTGCGCCGGAATTGATTCCGATGCGAAAACTCAACAGCCTGCCCCGACATGGATGTTCGGCGAAATGCTCACGTACATCGATTGCCATCCGGATCAGCACGTGGGCGTGGTCCGGGCGCTGTTGGGGCAGGCCGGCGGCGGCCATATAACAATCGCCGATGGTCTTGATTTTCTCAAGCCGGTATTTTTCGACCAGCGTGTCAAAATATGAAAACACTTCATTGAGTAGTTCCACAAGTTCCACGGGAGTAACGAGCGCAGACATCGGCGTGAAGTCAACGATATCGGCAAAAAGAACGCTCACCTGGTCAAACTGGTCTGCAATCGTGCGACTCTCATTCTTTAAAATTTCGGCAATTGGTTTGGGCAGAATATTTAGCAGCAGGTGCTCAGATTTTGCTCGCTCATCGTCAAGCATTTTGAGCGTTGTGTCTTTTTGGCTTACAAAGTATTGCAGCAAGACAAAAACTACCGTCGATGTACAGCCGATGTTCATTGCGAAGAAAATGGTCCTCATTATCGCCGGCAGGTCGCTTGCCCTCTGGACCAGGGGCTCAACAATTGCCCCAAGAACCACCAAGGCAAGGAAAGTCAGGAACCACGCTTTGGCCTGGCTGCGTCCAGCAAAAACCAAAGCGCCCAGGGGGCTGCTTAGTGACCACAAGACTACTGCGCTGGAATTAACAAACCCGCCCAATGCGAGCATCAGGAAAAAGGGTAGCAGTAGCGGTAGTAGCAGTTGACTAAAGCGAAACAATTTGTAGCGGCCGGTCAGGGAAAATAGCCCAATACTGATGAATGACAGAGCGGAATAGGCGAGAGGAATGGCGCCAGCCAGGTATTCCCCAAAAGCCAGATAGCTAAGCCCCCATACAATGGCCAGTGAAGCCATCATTGAAGACGAGAGCACCAGCAACGTTTTTTTCAGGACAATATCGCTGCTGTCATTTGCATTGGCACCAATATGCGATGCCAGGCGAACAAGTTGTTTCGGAAAACTAACGCTCATGTTCTCCGCAGACGCCTATGTGTAATACGCCGGTGACATCGACCATGACGACCACAATCCCAACACGAGGTAGGCAATGGTTACAACTACCTGGGCACGACGCGAGCGACACAACAAAAATATCAGGGGAAGAAGAATCAGCGGCAACAGAGTAGATGTGCCGTGAGTTCCGGGGGTTATATCCCAGTCCAGCCTGGAATGTCTCCTTGAACGGAATACCGCGACAAAGGATGCAAGCAGTCGCGTAATCCCAAGGCCCAGGGTCATGGACAAGGCAACCGCTATCCAGCGAAAACTATCCACGGACAAATACTTCCAGTCTATGGAGCATTATTGTTTGGCGCCATCACAGTGCCGGTGGGGCCGACACCCGTTTCCTGATACTCAACGTTTCCGTCTTTCGCCCAAATGTAGTGCGGAACATTTGCCGGAGCCACATATACTGCGCCGACTGGCACGGCGACCACCTTGCTCTCGTCAAAGATTTCGCCAAAACCCACGTACAGAGTTCCGGCGAGCACGGTGCTGTTGCGTGCGTCGGGATGGGCGTGCGGAGGAATGCGCCCGTTGGCGGCAATCCTGACGCGCAGCACATAGGCACCCATGGCCTGCTCGGACCCCAGCACCCACGCCGTCTGCAAAGCCGGAGCATTGGGTACTCCGACCCAGTTAAGGCTTTCGGGCAAGATGGGCCAAGGGGAATCGTTTTGCAGCGCAGTGCTTTGGGCAAAAGCTGCAGCCGAGAAGCCGCATAGCAGCAGCATCAGTGGACAAATACGGTGCACGACCAGCCTCCTTAAGACAACCGCACGGAGAGGCGATTCTACTCGCGCGTCTGCGCTAAAGTCACCGCTTCTTGCAGCCTCGTTATCTAAAAGGCAAAACCTCGGAGGAGCGCCGGTCGAGTTCTGCCAGCACCTCGGCATAACCGAACTGCGGGTTCCAGCCAAGCTCACTGATGGCTCTGAGTGACGAATAGACCCGGTCAATGCGGTCGGGCAGTGCCCAGCTTCGTCGCTCAAATTCCGCCACGAGGCCGGGGGCGCGGCGGCGCAAGACACCGGGGGCGGATTCAAACAGGTCCTTGCAGTCCCCGGGTACAAATGGCGTTGCCCCGGAAATGATGAACTTGCGAAATCCGCCACCACCGCTTTCCAGCGCGGCAGCATGGGCATCGGCTACGTCGCGTGCGTCTACTCCGCGATGCAATCGGTAGGTGGCCATAAGGGGCGCAAGCTCGGGGAAGCAGCGCGACATGCGCAGCACCGTGACCTTGAGCTCGCCCCTGCCTGCTGCAGCCTCAAGCAAACTCTCGGCTTGCAATTTGGTGCGGTGGTAAATCGTTCGTGGCTGGGGCACCGTGTCTTCCGTAGTCCAGCCTGCCTGCCCGGGTGGCGTGGCAGCAGCGCCATACAGCGCAGTGGTACTGGTAAAGACGAAACGCCGAATGCCCGCTTCCAGCGAAAGGCGCAGCAGTTCAGCGGTGCAGTGCACATTCACCCGTTCAAATTCAGCCTCGCTGCGAAAGCCTACGTGCGGTGCATGCAGCGCGGCCGTATGCACCACCGCGTCGATGCCCTCAAGTGCGCCGCGCAGCCGGTCGGTGTCCTCAAGTGGCGCGACTACATCCGCTGTTGACGATGGAGCCTGGTCATAGCCGAGTACTTCATGCCCGGAGCAAAGCCGGATGTAGATAGCTCGCCCAACCCTGCCTGAAGCTCCGGTGATGAGGACTTTCATCTGGGCCTGGAACGCAACAGCCCATAGAGTGTGAGCAGAAGTGCAATCAGGATGGTGACACCGCACGTTTGCAACAGGCCGGTGACCACCTGGCTGTCAACACCATGTGGCGGCGGAAATTTTTCATTCAGCGTCGACATGAGTTGCGACGAAGACCCGGTAAAAGCGGCCGCCAGCCCCGCTGCCCCGTTTGTCCAGGAGCCAATTTGCAGCGTTGCAAACCATGTCTTGAATGCCGCCGGACCTAAACAGAGCTGGCTGACCAACAGGCCAAGCACAACCATGAGGACACCATTTGCTGTGAACTCAATGTGAGCCATCACAATGCCGCGAAACCACTGCACGGCTGGAGGCGGGATGAACCCGACCATGCAGCCGACCGTAATTTGCAGGACCCCCAGCAACAAAGTCCAATGCCTGAGATTTGCTTTCAAACTTTCGATATCACTTGCCATAGGTTTCTCCCGAATGAGTGGGTAGGGTATTGCCAGGCCGCGCCGGGCAGCGCTACAAGCAGGAGCAGGGCTGCAAGGGCATATCCTCGCGCCCGGTGTGCACTGCGTCAAGCAAGCGCTGCAGCATAATCAGGTGCAAACAAACAGCTACAACAGCTCAGGTTGCGACGTTGGATTGCTTTCTGCAGCACGGCATATCGGTTACAGCCAGCAGACATATTCACTCACTTCAGTTACCCTGCGGAGATGCTGGTGTCCTTCCTTGAAATCCATCGCTTCGTGGCGCGAGCACGCACCGCCAAGCCCCAATATTCTCGGTCATACAGGGTGGGCAGCCGATGATCTGGCTGGCACGGGGCGTTTTATGGCTGCTCGCCTTGTTGCCTGGTCCCGCGCCGTACCGCCTGGCGCGGCGCCTCGCCGGTTTATGGATGCGGCTTTCTCCTGGGAAGCGGAGCGTGGCCGCGATCAACCTCAGGGCCTGCTATCCCAGGCTTGACGATGCCAAAATCGACGCACTGGTGCGGCAAAGTTTTGTGCATTACGTGTGTTCTATCTTTGAAACCGGGCGCAACTGGTATTGGCCGCTGGATCGGCTACAAGCCATGTGCGACGGCGCTGTGGGGGTAAAACTGTTCGAGGAGTCACTGACCCATGGCAAGGGCGTGGTGGTGCTCGCGCCGCATTTTGGCGCCTGGGAATACCTGGGAATGTTCCTGCAGAAATTTCCGGACATTGTCATCCTGTATAAACCCCCCGCGCATCCCGGGCTGGAAAAAGCGCTGTTGCAGCAGCGCCGCCGCGGTGGAGCCAATATGCTGCCAGCCACTGCGAGTGGTTTGCGTAAACTGTATGCCCATGTGCTGGCAGGTAAGGGCGCAGGCATCTTGCCGGATCAGCAGCCCGGTTCCGGGCAGGGGCGGTTCGCGCCGTTCTTTGGTGTCCCGGCACTGACAGGAGTCATGGCGCCGAGGCTGATCCACAAAACCGGGTGCGAGGTTTTTTTCGCGGTGTGTGAGCGGCTCGAAGGCGGACGCTATCGCATGCACGTTTTTCCGGCCGGCGCCGGCATCCATTCTGACGACATGGACATTGCCCTCGCTGAAGTCAACCGCGGTGTCGAGCAGTGCATTGCCATTGATCCGGCCCAGTATTTGTGGAGTTACAAGCGCTTCCGTGCCCGCCCGGAGGGTGTGCCGCCGATGTATCCGTAGTGGCCTGTAACAGCCAAATCGATAGCGCCTGGGCGCGCCTCGCGCACCGATGCGGCGTTGCTCGTCGTCGCCATAGTGGTGACTATGCCTCCTCCTCGCGCCTTGCCTCGGCGCGCGATCCATCACCCAGGTCACTACCGCTTTGGCTGTTACAGGCCACAAGACCCTGCCAAATGAGTGCCTCCGCCGGCCGCTTTCATGGGAGAATAGCAGTCAATGCCTGTCACACGGTTCATTGTCATGAGAAAAACACGCGCCTGTCGCCGCGCTGCCGGTCTGAAAGTCCGGTAAGCAGGAATCTTTCCGGTTTATGCTCTCCCCGACCGAAGAACTGGGCTTAAGCGCCAGGACGCTTGACTCCCGCGTTCGTCGCGCGGCCTCCCATATCTCCGCCGACGCATTTGCCCGGCTGGAACAGACCTTGCTCGCCGACAGCTGGGCCAATGACGTCATCTACGAACGCGATGGCGTTACCGAGGCGGTGCGCGTGATGTTGCGACCGTTGCTGGTGATGCCGGAGCAGGTTGCATACCTGCATCATGTGTGCAGTCGCATCACCGATGCGCTGCGGCGTTTGCCCGACCTCTACCTGTCGGACCCGGCTGTGCGTGCGTGCCTGCCCATCGGTGCGGATGAGGAGGAATGGCTACGCGAGGTGTGGGGGCCGGTTCACAGCCGGTTAAATCCTGTATATGGGCGCCTGGATGCCGTGTGCGATTTCACCGGCGCGCGCTGGCAGGACTCATTACGGTTTATCGAACCGAATCTCTCAGGCGTTGGCGGCGTGCACCTCGCGCCCGTGGTCGAGGCGCTGGTAATGCGTGATATCGTGCCCACGCTGTGCGCCCACGACCCGGATTTACGCATTGAACTGCCGCGCGACCAGCGCGATCTGTTCCTGCAGGTGCTGCTGGACCACGCGCACGCCATTGGCCGCAAGGGCCGCAATCTGTGCCTGATTGAGCCGAAGTACGCGGGCGAGGGTCCGGCTGAGCAGTCCTCCATCCGTGATTTCTGTCGCACGCGCCACGGCGCAACCATGGTGCACGCCGACCCGCGCGAGCTTGAAGTGAATGCCGGCGAGGTGTACTTCCAGGACCTGTGTATCGACGTCGCCTACCGCGACTACGAGGTCCGCGATCTGCTGGCATTGGAGCGCGCGGAAGGGCGCAGGCTGGACGCCATGCGTTTGCTGTTCAAGGAAAACCGCATGGTGTCCTCTTTTGGTGGTGACTTCGATCACAAGAGCGGGTTTGAGGTCTTTACCGACGAGGCTGTCGCCGGACGCCACTTCAGCGCTGAGGAGTTGCGCCTCTTTCGTCGCCACATATTGTGGACGCGCATTGTTTCCGGACGCCGCACTTCATTGCCGCACGGCGATGGTGACCTGCCGGAGTTCATACACCGGCACCGTGAGCAACTGGTGATGAAACCGAATCGTGGCTATGGCGGCTCCGGCATTCATATCGGTGCGGCGATTGCGCAAGGCGCCTGGGACCAACTCATCGAGGACGCGCTTAAATCAGCAGACGACCCACATGGCTGCTGGGTGGTGCAATCAGCTACCAATTTGCCCGTGCACGAGTTCCCGACAGTTGGCACCGATGGCTCGATCAGTGACGAACCCTTCTTCACCGTGTACGGCTTTGCGGCAACCGAACAAGGCATCGGTACTCTGTGCCGTGCCTCGCAAAAACAGGTCGTGAACGTCGCGCAACGCGGCGGCCTGGTTGCGCTGCTGATCGGGCATCCGCCGCCGGAGCTTCGTGCTCCGACCCGCGCTGCCAATCCGGATGGCAATGCGGTCACGCGTTTGCGTAAATCGACAGACGATCTGCGCTATCTCGATGGGGCTATCTCTTTGCTCAGCTGGGACGAAGAAACCTGCCTGCCCGAGCGTGGACGGCCTGAGCGCGGAGCTCAACTCGCTACCCTCGAGGGCCTGCGGCATCGTCTGCTCGGCGCGGATGAGTTCGGGGATCTCATTGAGCGCGTGGCCCTTGATGTCAGCGGCGATGCGCTGACCCAGGCCGAGCTGCAACGATTGCGCCGCTTGCGGCGCATTGCGCTCGCGCTGCCGGACGAACTCGTGCGGCATTATGCGGAGGCGCGCTCGCGTTGCCTTGCCGCCTGGGAAACGGCCTTCAAGGAGGACGATTTTCCGCGTTTTGCGGCAGCTTTCAAGGAAGTACTCTCATTGGTTCGCGAACGTGCACAGGCGCTCGCCCGCTCCAGTAATCTGTACGACCCGCTGCTCGATGAGTTCGAACCCGGCATGACACGCGACCGCCTCGAGCCCGTGCTCGACACGGTTTCTGCCCGCCTGCAGCCCCTGGTAGCCGAACTGAGCGAAGCAACCAGGAACGCAGCACCTTTGCCGCAGGTACGCTATCCAGAGACCGAACAGGTCGCGTTTTGCCGACAACTCCTGATCGATATGGGGTTCGACTTCCAGCGCGGCCGCATTGATCTCTCCACCCATCCGTTCACTCTGATGGCTGGCGTGAGTGACGTGCGCGTAACCATTCGCATTGATCCGCAAAACCCCCTGCCGGCTTTTTTCGCCACACTGCACGAAGGTGGACATGGGCTGTACGATCAGGGTTTTGGCAAGGAACTGCATGGCACTCTGCTGGCAGAGGCACCCGGCATGGGCATTCACGAATCGCAGTCACGTCTATGGGAAAACCACGTCGGCCGGCGCCTTTCCTTCTGGACCCGGTACTTGCCGAAAGTGCAAAAATACTTCCCCGGAACATTTGCCGGCTGGCACCCCGAGAAGATGCTGAAAAGCATCAACGTGGTGCGCAGGGGCTTTAAGCGTGTCGAGGCTGACGAGGTTACCTACAATCTGCACATCCTGCTGCGCTACCAGCTTGAGCTGGCCTTGCTCTCGGGAGACCTTTCAATTGCCGATCTTCCCGGCGCGTGGAACGAGCTCTCCGAGAGGCTGCTCGGCATTCGACCAAAGACTGCACGTGAAGGTTGCCTGCAGGACGTGCACTGGGCGCTCGGAATGTTCGGCTATTTCCCTACCTATCTCATCGGCAATCTTTACGCTGCGCAATTCATGGAGAGTTTCACGGCACGCCACGATCTGAACGCTGCGCTCGAACGGGGCGAACTGCAGACCCTGACTGCCTGGCTCAGGGAGAATGTTCATGTGCACGGCTGTCGATTGAGCGCGGAGGAAATCCTGACCGGGGCCACCGGGCGGGAGCTTGACGCGGAACCGTTCTTTCGCGCGATCAGCGAGCGGTTTAGCCTATAGAAGAGGGTACCTGCTCGGACGATGAGCCGCCGCTGTATCGCTGATCAGAGGGCAGAACCGCGGCTCATACCATTACTGCCCTTCGGTTTTCAGTTCCCAGGCTTTTGAAAGCACCCAGGCACGCAGGGCTGCTGCCTGCTCCGCAGTCATCTTCTCGAAGCCAGGCATACCCTTGGCGGAACGCGCTCCGCCGATGACGATGCCGTCCCATTGCAGGTAGGTTTCCTTAGTCGCGTAGCGCAAGTCCGGTACCGTTCCGCCCCGCCGTGCAACCGCATTCTTGCCGTGACAGCCGGCGCAATAGGATTTTTCGAACAGTGCACGGCCTTGTTCAATTGTTTCAGCCGATGCGCTCTGCGTGGGCAACTCAGGAAGAGGCGGCGGCACCCAGATGTTTTCAGGCATGGGAAGTTTTCCCTGCAGCGAAAAGGCCATGAGGCGGGTCTTGCCACTGGTCTTCATGCCCGCATGGAAGGTGGGGTAACTGAACTGCATGGCATTGCCGGCACCGATGGGAATGAGCACACGTTGCTCTCCGCCCAGGGTATAGCTGACCGGTGCTGCACCAATGGCCGAACCGGTGGCAACACTCCACAACCTCTTGCCGTCTGCAGCGTTGTAGGCGCTGAACGAGCCATTGGCATCACCCTGGAATACCAGGTTGCCGGCAGTGGTGAGCACGCCGCCATTGAACGCCACATCATGCTCAACCGACCACTTCGCGCTTTGCGTCAGAGGATCCCAGGCGATCAGCATACCGGGAACATGCGGTTTTCCATCGACTTCGTCGAACATTTCCAGGGTATCAGTAAAATCTTCGGGGCCATTCCAGGTCACGACATCCGGCACGTTGACCGCGGGTATGTAGACCAGCCCGGTGCCCGGGTTATAGGCCATGGGCTGGGTGCTGTGTGAACCCCATTCATTGGGCCAGATGTTGACACGGGTTCCCGGCGGCGCTTTCCAGTACATGGCCTCGGGGTTGAGCACGGGCCGCCCCGTTTCCAGGTCAATGTGCGTCGCCCAGTTCACTTTCACGTAGTTGTTGGCGGACAACAACTTCCCGCTCGTGCGGTCCAGAACATAGAAAAACCCGTTCTTGGGCGCAATCATCAGCGCCTTGGTGGTTTTGCCATTGACGGGTATATCCGCAAGCACGATGTTCATCGTCGCGTTGTATTCCCAGCTGTCCTGGGGCACGGTCTGGTAATGCCACACGTATTCGCCGGTCTCGGCATTAACCGCCACGACCGATGAGGTAAACAGGTTGTCCCCGCCGCCGGGACTGCGCTTTTCATACACGTAGGGCAGGGCGCCGGCAGTGCCGAAATACAGCAAGCCGGATTCCGGGTCATAGGTCATCTCGTTCCAGTTGCTGCCGCCGCCGCCAAATTTCTCGAGGGCATCGCCGCTCCAGGTTGCAAACGCCATCTTCATTGCGGGCGACGTGTTCTCCGCAGCGATGTGGCTGGGCACAATGTAAAAACGCCACAGGAATTTGCCCGTGGCGACATCGTAGGCACTGACGTAGCCGCGGTTGCGGTCGCCTTTTTCCGAGCCGGCGTTACCGACAAATACTTTGCCACCGCCCACGTGGGGTGCATCGGTGATGCTGTAACCAAACTCCGGGTCGCAGGTCAGTTGCGACCACTGCTCTTTGCCGGTGGCGCGATCCAAACCGATCAGGCGACAATCCGAAACCGTGACCAGGATCTTGTCTCCCCAGGCTGCCACGCCGCGGTTGACCCTTCCGGTCCAGTTGTTGGATGCATTGATCTCTGGCTTGGGATCAAAGGTCCAGAGGATTTGACCCGTGGCGGCATCGATGGCAAAGACCAGCGAAAAAGCCCCGGAAAGATAAATCACGCCATCAACCACCAACGGCGTTGCCGCGATGCCGTTTGGTGATGGCAGGTCTACCCACCAGTCCAGGCCCAGGCCGGCAACATTCTGATCATTCAACTGCTGGAGCGGGCTGAAGTGCTCGCCGCGAAAATTGCCGCCTGCCAGAAACCAGTTCTCTCCCGCCGGAGTTTCCGCAAGAATCCTGTTTTCGTCCACCGGGGCGGCCGCCAGGACAGTTGAAAACGCAGCCGCAGTAAACATCAGTGTAGCCAATTGCAGTGTGGTAGAAATCCAGCATACGCGCATAGTTTTTTCTCTTGTGGATTGAACTCGGCAAAGCTTCTGCTCCTGCGTTGCCCTCGACAATTGCTCCTGCATTGTCCTACCTTCGCCCATCCCTGGGCTCGTACCTCCTGCATCGACCTCCACGGATGGAGGAAATGCAGACGGGTTGTCGGGAACAACCCGTGCCCTGCAGTCGTGGCCTTCGCGGCACCGGTGCATGGCCCAGGCCTAGCGGATACCCTTGATTTTCCTGACGGTAGAACAAAACCGCTCTGCCCAGTTGCCTGACGGGCGCAAGGCGATGAAATCGTTGATGCTGCCCAGCAGATCCGGTTCAGCCTGGACACCCTTGCTGCCCATGCCTTTAACCAGCCTTTGCATCTGGTAGTTCATGCGCGCCTTCTTGTCTTCCGGCGGCGATTCGATCCCGGCCAGGACTTCCAGTGCAATACAGGCCTCGCGCAACTTCTCTTCGATTCCATCCGCCGGACCCTGCTGCCTGAAGGCCTCAAGCAAGCTGGCATTGATGCCTTTGGGCAGTTCCTGTGCCGGCTCCCTAAGCGCGCCGGGAACAGCGTCATTCGCCGGTTCGGCCGGCGCCATGGTTGTTGATGAGGCGGTCGATGGGGCGGCACAGGCCCTGATCTTGTCCAGCAGGGCGATCCAGCCAGCTTGCTGGCGATGTTCACGCGCCCTGGTAACAGACTCGCGGGCCTGTTTCTCCATCTCAGCGAACTCTTTGCTTAGCCGCTGTTGCACTCCGGAAGGCAGGTTGATGGCCAGCAGTTGTTGCTTCAGTTCAGCCAGGGCCTGGGGCAACTTCAGGCGAAGTTCATCGTCTTTCGTCGCCAGGTGCGCCCGCGCCTGATCACGCAGAGCTTCGGCTTCTTTCAACAGTGCAGTGAATTCATTCTTGCTCTGTGTGCGCTGTTCGTCCATGCGTGCAAATACGGCGTCACAGGCCTCGCGAAACGCCAGCCACAATTTGCGATCGACGCCCACAGGCGTCAGGCCAATGGGCTTCCAGGCCTGCTGCAGTTTCTTGCAGGTGTCGATGGCCCGCGGCAAATCGTCAACTGTCGCAAGCTCGCGTGCGCGTTTCACCAGGTCTTCCTTGCGGGTAATGTTGCGCGCGTACTCGTCCTTGATGTGGCCATAGATCCGGTCGCAAATTGCCCGGAATGCTTTCTGGGTGCTGCGTTCATCCTTTGGCGTGACCGGCTTGCAGCGCTGGAATGCTTCACGCGCGGTGTCCAGCGTTTTTTGCACCATGCGCCAGTCGGGGTGGGCAGTGGTTTCAGCAGCACCCTGGCTTGCGGGTTCCTCGCTGGAAGGCGGCCAGGCCATTTTCTCGTCGTACTCTCTTAGCTGGGCTATCACCAGCTTGCGTTGCTGGCCGTTTTCTTTCTGTATCCTGGCCTGCAGCTCAAACGCTTCTTTGCAAGGCTTCCAGGCCTGGTCAGCGGCTGCTTTGAATTCTCGCCAGAGAGTTTGTTCGCGTGCATTGGGCAGGGCACCGATCTGTTTCCATTCGTCCTGCAGGGACTGAATGTTCAGCGCCAGCATTTCCACGTCTCCGCTGTTGCCAATCAGGGCTTTCATTTTGGCGCAGAGCTCAACCTTCTTGGGCTCAATGGCAAATTCCTGCCATTCATGTACTTCGTGCATTTGTGCAGCCAGCGGGCCCAGCTTTCGCTCAATGGCCTGGCGCTGTTTTGGCGTGATGGATTTGAGTACCTTGCGGGTCTTGGCCAGCGCCTTGTCGGCTTCGTGGGTCCGGTCCTGCTCGAGTTTCGTGCGCACCGTTTCCAGCAAGGCCTGTATCTTGCCGGCGTATTTCTCCTGGTCTTTCGCCAGTGTTTCGAGCTGGGCCTGCAATCGTGCAACCACGTCATGCAACTGCGTGATGGCTGTGGGCGCCGGGTTAAATGCCTCTGGCCAGTGCAGGCTGCCAAGCAATTTCGAAGAGCGCTCCAGTTGGCGTTGCAATGCAGTGTAGTCGGCGGTGTCTATGGATTCCGCTTCGGCAATGCTCTTGTCTATAGCGGTCTTTTTGGTGATGAGTTTTCTTGCAGTGCCGAGCATGGATCGCAGTAGCTCAAGGCGAAACACAAAGACACCAGCATGTTCTGACGAGGCTTTGACCGTTGCCTGTTCAGCCTGCCAGCGGGCCTCGATGTCATCCAGCCGTGCATCGAACGCCTGGATGCTTGCCGAGTCCCCTGGCGCTGCCACGCATTGCCCCATCTGTTCGAGTTCATCGAAGATGGCTTGCTGCGTCATCCGGGCTGTAGCTGCACGGGCGATGGCTTCGTTCCGGGCAGCCAGGGCCTGGGCTGATTCTTTTGCCAACTGTGCGAGTTGGTTTTCGCAGCGCGCCATATCGTTGTGGAATTGTTCACTTTGTTGCGGGCTTGCTAACGCTGCCACGGTCTGCCACTGGTACGAAAGCATCTTGTGGTTGCTTGCGGCATCCAGCGAAGAGATCGAGTCGGCCAGTTTTGCAGCTCTTTCGACCAGTTGGGTAACTTTCTCCAGCTGTTCTTGCGCGGCCTTATGTGCAGCTTCGTGCTCTTCCAGGATAGCCTGGCAGTGACGGTACACGGCTTTGTCATGGCCACGGGCCAACACCATGAGCTCGTTCAAACGTTCAAGGTTCTTTATGCCCTGCGCTGCGTGCAACCGTACCCTGGCCACAGGGTGATGACATGCGATGTCCATACGCAGGTCTTCGCTGGTCACGCAGCCGATGGCCCGGGCTGCCAGCGTCGTGTCATCGGTCAGAGTGGCGATGCGCACCAGCAGGGCGTCGTCCCTGATCGCAGCAAGGCTGTCTTCAGCCGGCAGCAATTGCCTCAGACGTTGCGTCCTGGCTTGTTGTTGCAAGTCACCGGACAAGCTGCCAAGGAGGGTATCCAGGGCACCAGGGTCGGTGATGCGGGCAAGCGCTGCGGCCTGCACGCTTGCGTCCGGGTCGGTATTGATCAACTCCAGCAGAACGTCCTGGGCATCGAGTTGTTCGACTGCTTCTCTCCGCACGTCGGGACTCTTGTGTTGCCATTTGGGCACAGTAAATGTTTCGAACATGGACATGGATCAGGTTCTGGGCTTCATTCCTGGAAATTAGTGGAGAATGTTACAGCGAAAGACGCCTAAAAGCGTCGAAATCTTGTGAAATTGAGCATGTGGGACAGGACACTAGGGGTTTTCCAATTCGCCCCAGCGCTGGAAGGCCGCCTCAAGCTGCAGCTGAACTTCCGCAAGTTCCTGCGTGATGCCTTGTATGTCTGCAAAACCGGACTGATAGAAATTGGGCCCGGACATGGTGGCAGTGAGTCTCGCTACCTGCTGCTCCAGCTTTTCAATCTGCAGTGGCAAACTGTCGAGTTCGCGTTGCTCTTTGTAGGAAAGTTTGCGCTTTTTTACGACCGCTCGATCGACGCCACTTGCCGTGACAGGCGTCGCCGGTTTGGCTGGCTTGTCTACAGGGACTGGCGCTGCTTCGGTCAGGCTGCCGCCACGGGCTTCCCAATCGCTGTAACCTCCCACGTGCTCGCTGATACCACCTGCACCATCGAGCACCATCAGGTTGGTCACCACGTGGTCCATGAAATCCCGATCGTGGCTGACCAGCAATACCGTGCCATCAAAACCCAGCAGGATTTCCTCCAGCAATTCCAGGGTCTCGATATCGAGGTCGTTGGTGGGTTCGTCCAGCACCAACAGGTTGGCGGGTTTGCTGAACAGCTTGGCTAAAACGGCACGATTCTGTTCACCGCCGGACAAGGCCTTGACCGGTATGCGCACCCGGTCGGGGCCAAACAGGAAATCGCCAAGGTAGGATATGGCATGCCGCCGCTTCCCGCCGATGTCAATAAAGTCCTGGCCGCCACACACATTGTCTATGAGGTTCTTTTCCGGATCGAGATGGCCGCGCAATTGGTCAGAGTAGGCAATCTCCAGCTTGCTGCCCAACAGCACTTCGCCCGAGTCGGGGCTCATCTCCCCGAGCATGATTTTTACCAGCGTGGTCTTGCCCGCGCCATTGGCGCCCACGATGCCTATGCGGTCTCCGCGCCGGATGAGGGTGGAGAAGTTGTCGATAACGGGCCTGCCTGCGAAACTTTTGCTCACGTGTTTAAGCTCGGCGACGATCTTGCCGGAACGGCTGGCGTCCTCGAGCACGAAGTCGGCCGAACCGCTGCGCTCCCGCCGCTGCTTGCGCTCATCGCGCATGGATTCCAATGCGCGCACCCGGCCTTCATTGCGCGTGCGCCGCGCCTTGATGCCCTGGCGAATCCACACTTCTTCCTGGGCGAGTTTTTTGTCGAACAGCTCGTTAGCCCGCTCTTCAGCCAGCGATTGCTGCTCGCAGTGACGCAGAAAGCCCTCGTAGTTACCCTGCCAGAGCGTCAGGTGCCCGCGGTCCAGTTCTGCCATCCAGTTGGCAACGTTTTGCAAAAAGCGCCGGTCGTGGGTAATGAGGATCAGCGCCCCCTGGAAATTGCGTAATTGTTCTTCCAGCCAGCAAATGGCCGGGATATCAAGGTGGTTGGTAGGCTCATCCAGCAACAGGATGTCCGGTTCGCTGACCAGCGCCTGGCCCAGTGCAACCCGGCGCCGCCACCCTCCGGACAACTCGGCCATGCGCGCATCACCGGGTAGTTGCAATTGGCTGATGATAGTCTCCACGCGTTGCTGCAATGCCCAGCCATTGTTGGCTTCGAGCTGATGCTGCACCCGTGCGAGGGCATCCATATCGGAGTGCTCAAAGTCCAGCAGCAAGTGATGATATTGCGCCAGCAGCCGCCCGGTTTCTGCCAGCCCGGAGGCAACCACGTCCCAGACGGTCTGGTCGTCCGCTTCGGGCAGGGTCTGCTGCAGCCAGGCAATGCGCGTGCCCGGCCGCAGCCAGCGCTCGCCCGCATCCAGCGCAATCTCACCGGCCAGCACCTGCAGCAAGGTCGTTTTGCCGGCGCCGTTGCGACCCAACAAACCAATTTTCTTGCCCCTGGAAATGCTGAGGTCAACTTCATCCAGCAGGACCAGGGTACCGTAGTGCAGGGCGGCTTTGTCGAGGCGTAACAGGGGCATTGCGCAATCAAGGGGTCAGAGTAAAGTGCCAGAGTAAACTAACGTGTTCACCACAGCCACTAACTCGGTTACTCTGGCACTTTACTCTGACCCCATCATTGCCAATGTGACTACCATGAAAATACGTTTTAGCCATTCCGTCTTACTGCTGCCCGTGCTGATTTCGCTGTTCGCCACCGACGTCGAGGCCGCGGTGCCGCAGTCGGCTTATGCCGATCTATCCTGGCGCTTGCTTGGACCATTCCGCGGTGGCTGGGCGACAGCAGTGGCCGGGCATCCTGAGCGGCGGGAGACATTTTATTTTGGCTCTGCCGATGGCGGCGTGTGGCGCACCGACAATGCCGGCTCTACCTGGCAGCCTTTGTTTGAACACGGCGGCAGTGCATCTATAGGCGCACTGACCCTCGCGCCCGGCAATCCTGATGTCATCTGGATTGGCACCGGCCAGATCCAGCAACGCTGGGACGTGGTTGACGGCGATGGAGTCTATCGATCGGTCGACGCTGGCCAGACCTGGCAACACGTCGGCCTGGAGGGCACCCGTCATATCGGTGCTTTATGGGTGGATCCGCGCGATGCAGATACCGCGGTGGTTGCGGCCCTGGGCCCCGTGTTCGGTGCCAGCGCGGAGCGCGGACTGTTTCGCACCGAGGATGGGGGCAAGAGCTGGATAAAGGTGCTGTTCGTGGACGATACCTCAGGTGCTGCCGATATCGCTTATGACCCGCAACAACCCGATGTGTTGTATGCCTCGTTGTGGCAAATGCAGCGCCACCCCTGGCTGGATTATTTCCAACCCACGCTGGGCGATCACAGTGGCATTTACCGTTCCAGCGATGGCGGCCGCAGTTGGGCGCAGGTTGCCGGAGATGGCCTGCCTGCTGGACCGCTTGGACGCATTGAGCTGGCAGTGGCACCCGCACATGGTTCGCAACGGGTGTGGGCTTCGATCCAGACCAGCGGCGAGGGTGGCGCGGTGTACCGCAGCGAAGATGGTGGCGCACATTGGCAAGAGGTCAACAACGACAAAAGCCTGGCTTCAAGTTACATGGGCTGGCTGACGGCCGACCCGGTCAATTCAGAAACCGTATGGGCAGGCGGGCAACCGCTGCGGCGCTCCACGGATGCTGGTACCTCATTCACCATCGTGCGCAGTTCGCCCGGAGGCGATGATTACCATGCTTTGTGGATCGATCCGAAAGATCCACTGCGTATGATCGTTGGTGCCGACCAGGGTGCGGTGGTTACATTCAATGGTGGTGAGAGCTGGAGCAGTTGGTACAACCAGCCGACCGGGCAGTTTTATCGCCTCGCCGTGGATAACAACTTTCCCTACCGTGTGTACAGCGGCCAGCAAGATAGTGGCACGGTATCCATTGCCAGCCGCAGTGACTACGGGCGCATCAGTTTCCGTGACTGGAACCCGGTGGGCGGCGACGAGCGCGATGGCGATGTGCCGGATCCACAGGACTCCAATATTGTGTATGGCGCCGGGTTGGGCGGGCGCATTTCCCGCTGGAACGCACGCACGGCACAAGTGCAGAATGTTTCTCCGTGGCCCGTTTCCACTTATGCAGCAGACCCGGTAACGGCGAAATACCGTTATGACTGGATCACGCCGCTGGCGATTTCCGCGGTGCCGCCCCATGCCATGTATACCGCTGCACAGATGGTGTTTCGATCAGCGGACGGTGGCCAGAGCTGGCAGACCATCAGCCCCGACCTGAGCGGTGCTGATGCCTCCGCAACCGACTGCAAGGACTCGCCCCGCGATCGGGCCACTGCCTGTGGCTACGGCGCGGTGTTCAGCATTAGCCCTTCACCCCTGCAAGATGGACTGGTCTGGGCCGGTACCAATAATGGCCGGGTGTTCATGACCGGCAATGGTGGCGACCACTGGGACAATGTAACCCCTGCCGGGCTGGAGGACTGGAGCAGGGTCAACCTGATTGATGCCTCCGCGGTGGACAAGCATACCGCCTACCTCGCGGTTGACCGGCACCGGCTGAATGACTTCAACCCGCGTGCCTACGTCACCCACGACAGCGGCAAGAGCTGGCGGGAAATTGGTCATGGCCTGCCCGCCGGGGCCTATGTGAACGTGGTGCGCCAGGACCCGCAACATCCCGGCTTGTTGTATGCCGGCACCAGCCGGGGAGTGCATGTGTCGTTTGATGACGGTGAGCACTGGCAGAGTCTGCAACTCAATCTGCCCACCACGGGCGTCAACGACCTGCTGGTGCATAACGGCGATCTCGTAATTGCCACCCAGGGGCGCGCCTTGTGGGTGTTAACAGACGTTGCGCCCTTGAGGCACATGGCCATGGCCAGTTCCAACCCCAACCCAAAAGCAAAAGCGGAATTGGTGCCTCCTGCTCCGGCGGTGCGCCTGCGCTTTAACCAGAACAAGGACACGCCGTTGCCGCCCGAAGAACCCACCGGCGAGAATCCACCGGCCGGCGCGGTACTGGACTACATCCTGCCGGACGGTTTTAGCGGCCCCGTGCGCCTCGATATCCTCGCAAGCGATGGCAGCGTGATCCGCAGTTTTGACAGTGATAGCCTGCCGCCTAAGGCCAATGCAAAGGTTTATTTCGCCAAGACCTGGCTGGGTGATCCCCAACCATTGCCCGCTACCCCGGGCCATCATCGCTTTGTATGGAACTTGCGCTATCCTCCGCCCCCGACTTTGGAATCGGAGTATTCAATCGCTGCCGTGCCCGAAATCGAAACCCCCATGCTGCCCGATGGCGCTTTTGTTCTGCCCGGTAAATACACGGTGCGCCTGAACGCCGGGAATAAATCGACGGAGCAGGAACTGACCGTGGTTATGGACCCGCGCGTCACTGCCACTGACGTGGAACTGGCCGAGCTGCTGAGCTTCCAGCAGGAACTAGCGGCTGTGTTGCAGCGCACGGTAACGCTTGCCGGGGAAACGGAAGAGCCCAAAGAAGAAGAGCACCATGCAGAGCCCGGTGTCGATACGCCCAAATCCATAGCCACGGCACTGACCGCTCTCGCTATTGATCTGGAACACGTCGATGCGCCACCCACTGAACCACAGCGGGCGGTGCTGGCAAGTGAAACCGACAGACTCAAACGTCTGCAAGCTGACTAGACCGGCTTGCATACCGTCCACCAGCAGATGAAAACCTGTCGCCCCTCGCCATGAACGAACAGACTCCGCTGGACGATATGCGTGAAATCGTACGCACGGAGATTCGCGAACAGTACGGCATAGAGGGGACGCTCAGCCGCCTTCCGGGAGAGAATCTCAATTACCTGGTGACGGCAAATGATGGCCAGTGCGTGATTGCCAAGATCGCCGGATCGGACATGCCATCAGACGTAGTTGAGATGGAATTCGCTGCCCTGGAACATGCTGGAAAGGCGCAACTGGGCCTGGATTTACCCAACGTCATTAAAAATCTGGGCGGGAAAATAGAAACACGAATTGGTATTCATTTAAATGGTGATAAGCGATTGAGAGTATTACATTATGTTCCAGGTGATAATCTCTCAGAAATTTCTGATATATCAGATAATTTGCGCATTGAACTGGGTAAATCGCTGGCCAGGTTCGATAAAGCCGTAGCCGATTTCGACCACCCCGCCGCCCATCGCAAGCATCGCTGGGATCTGGCCGATGCCGGCCAGCATCAGGGGAAATTGGCCTTGATCGACGATCCCCGGCGCCGCGAATTACTCGCCTGGGCATTTGAGCAGTTCACAGCAAAAATCTCTCCCGCCTTAGCCACACTTCCCTGGCAGTTTATCCACGGGGATGGCAACCCGGAAAACATTCGGATCGGGAACGGGCGGGTCAGCGGACTGCTGGATTTTGGTGACAGTTGTTACAACCCCACCGTGTGCGAACTGGCCATCTGCCTTGCCTACCAGATGATGGATGTGTCGGATCCGATGGAGGTAGCGCAGCAGGTCATCGGCGGCTATGAATCTGTGCGTCCATTGTCCGCAGCAGAGCGAGCGGTGCTGTTACCCCTGGCGTGCACGCGGCTGGCGGTTTCCATCTGCGTTGCCGCGGAGCGCCGCACCATCGATGCGAGCAATTCCAATTGGTTTGTGACGGAGGCGCCGGCCTGGAGCTTGCTAACCTGGCTCAGGGCAGACGCCGCCAACTGACAAGAATCCTTTTCCTCATTTTTTTGGTCTCAGTTTATTGACCTCAATTCCCTGGCTTCATATTTTTGGAATTTTGTAGGACGCGCCACCCAGTCCGCGTAAGAATTTCCCATTCGTTTTACGTTGCTCCTTTTTTGCCATAGACGACCCCCATGATCCTGCAGTAGTGCTAGTGGCCTCTAACAGAGAAATCGAAAGCAGCTCGCTGGTTCTGGCGGCGCCTGGCTTGATCTTCACTCGGTCGATAGCTACGGCTATCAACCTCGCGCCAGCCACCGCCATCCCTTCGCGATCCCTCTTCCGCGTTCTCTGTTACAGGCACTAGTGAACGTTTTATTTCGCCCGGCTTTGTCTGCCGGAACAGGGGGGGAAGTCATGATCGCGCTAAAAGGAAAAGGGGAGGCGTGGAAACTCGCCATGAAAATTCTGGTTGCAGGAAGCCGCAGCGGCGCTCCGCTGTTGTTGATCTTGCTGGCAACCGTGATGCCGGTTCAGGTCAGCGCACAGTCCGAGCCGTCCTGGGTTTCTCCGACTGCCCTGGCCAGCACCGATGGAGTTGCCACCTTGAAGTGGTCTGTTTTTGGCGATGACCCAATTGCGCTGTTCAGGGTTACTGAAGAGCACGCCGGTGCCCGCCAGGTCAGCTATACCGATCAACCGGAACTACAGGTGTTGCGAACTGCGCAAGGCAAGTACACCTTTCGGGTGCAGGCCTGCACCCGCCTGGCAGATGGATATCCGCAATGCGGTGGGGTGTCGCCGCCCTTGGTTCTTACCGTAGCCGGTGCAGCAGACGATACGGAGCGCATGGGATTTCCAGGCAAGACTCCGCTGGCCGCAAGTCTATTGGGGAACAAGCCTCGCAAGGCCAGCGCCTGAGCAAACTATCTCCAACGCCCAGACTTCGGAACGCCGCGGAAACTTTGTAGCCCGGTTAAGTAAACGACGAAAGGCGTCACTCTTGAAGTCTTCTGTGTAACTCCGTCTCTTACTCGTTTCTGTTGTCATTTTTCACCTCGTTGTGGCATTTTACAGCCTTAAGGAGCCTCTGATCTATGATGCGCGGAGCGCGGTAAATGACGCATTAAGGATTCACAGATTGTTATTCCAATGAAGACCGCTCACTGCCTGCTGGTTGTTTTAATTCTGGCTGCGCTGGCGATAAGTCCGTGCTGGTCAAATGACAATGGCCAGGCTGCGCAATCAGCATCAGGAGAGACTGCCCGCCCGCTGCTCAACAGCGAGCGCATAAAGCAGAAATTCGGCAGCTACGGCATTGACGTGTTGGAAGACAATGGAAAACTGCGGATATCGAGCTTATACACGCTGGACGATGGCCGGAAAATTACCCGGACGCTGGCGGTGGTGATATATCCGCAGGATATTCCGCAGCAGATCCAGGCGGAGCACCAGGCAATCAAGGGCGGTGGTTCCATTGGTGAGGTGTTCACCCGCAATGGCTGGCAGGTGGAAAAGGAGAACCTGTATTTGGGGGAAATCCAGGCTTCACCTGATTTTGACGAAATCTATTCATTGATGGGGCAAATCGAGCCGGTAAACCTGGCTGTTCACGTCTACAGGTTGTCCGTATGCCGGGATGGTTCCTGTTTCGCCTATGCCACTTTGAACGAAGTCCACCACCCGGACTACCTCAAGGTTCGTGACCTCAGGGAAATTTACGAGGGTTCCGGCGATGCACTCGCGCAAGACAAGGCATGGAGCAGGGCGGGGGACGGAAAAAACGAGCAAGACGTCCAGGTAGCACTGGACCTGACGGTGGCCGCGCTGGCCGCGCACTAAAGCGCTGCGCAGCAGTCCGGCGTTCTGAGCCTCAGCCCGCTTCCCGGGGCTTGAACTCTGCTTCAAGGGCCCGCTGCACCTCGTGCGGCACCGGGTCGTAATGGCTGAATTCCATGGTGAAGCTGCCCTGGCCCTGGGTCATGCTTTTAAGATCAGTATGGTAATCGGTCAATCCACTCAAGGGCATGTCGGCACGCACGGTGAGGAATCCGCCACCTTGGCTTTCAGTCCCGCTGATGCGCGCGCGCCGGCCGGCGAGGTTGCCGGTGACATCGCCCATATGTGCCTCGGGCACGGTGACGTCGACGCTGACTACAGGTTCGAGAATCTGCGGACCGGCATTGTGGATGGCGTCCATCAGCGCGTGGCGACCGGCGATAACAAAGGCGATTTCCTTGGAATCCACTGCGTGGAACTTGCCGTCGTAAACGGTGACTTCCAGATCCTGCATTTTGTAGCCGGCAATGGCGCCTTCCTCCAGCACCTGGCGCACGCCTTTTTCAACAGCGGGAATGAGGTTGGTAGGAATCGAGCCGCCCACGACCTTGTTGACAAATTCAAAACCCTCGCCGCGGGCCAGTGGACGCACGCGTATGAATACTTCGCCGAACTGACCTGCGCCACCGGTTTGTTTTTTGTGCCGGTAGTGTCCTTCAGCCGGGCGGGTAATGGTTTCCCGGTAGGCGATGCGCGGTGGCCGGGTGTCCACATCCAAACCATAGCGGGTACTCATTCTTTGCATCATCACGCGCAAGTGCAATTCACCCAAACCGCGCACCACGGTTTCGTTCAATTCCTGGTTGTGTTCCACCAGCAGGCAGGGGTCTTCCTCAGTGAGGCGGGTCAGAGATTGCGCCAGTTTTTGCTCCTGGCCGCGGGTTTTAACATTGATTGCCAGGCCATACATCGGTTGGGGGAAGTCGAGCGGTTTGAGGTGGAAGTGATCGTAGTCGTGTGAATCGTGCAGGATAGCGTCATAGTGGATGTCCTCCACCTTGGCAACCGCACAAATATCGCCGGGTATGCCTGCGTCGACTTCAATATGTTTGCCGCCCTGTATCCTGAACAAATGGTTCACCTTGAATGGTTTGCGCGCATCCCCGATCAATAGCTGGCTGTCCGGCTTGACGGTGCCCTGGTAGATGCGAAATACACTGAGTTTGCCGATGAACGGGTCGTTACTGATCTTGAACACGTGGGCCAGCACGTGCTCGCCAGGGTCTGGCCGGACCACGGCTTCTGCAGCGCTTTTCCCTTCGCCTTTGAGAATGGGTGGCGGATTGCCTTCCAGCGGATTGGGCATCAGCCGTTTGCAGATACGCAGGAAATCATCCAGCCCGGCGCCGCTGACTGCGGAAGTGAAGCAAATCGGCACCAGGTGACCTTCACGCAGTGCGAGCTCAAAAGCATCGTGCAGTTCGTCGCGGGTAAGCTCTGTGCCCTCGAGGTATTTCTCCATCAGCCTTTCGTTGGTCTCCACGACCTGGTCAATGATGGCATCGTGGGCCTGCGACAGGGACAAAATATCGGTTTCGCCTGCGGTTTCGAAAAAGCAGTCGTGCACCGTGGACAGTTTCGCGGCTGGCAAGTTGATAGGCAGGCATTCGGGTCCGAATTCTTCCTGGATGTCCTTGACCAGTCGTGCCAGGTCGACACCGGGCTGGTCGATCTTGTTGATGACAATGATGCGGCACAGCCTGCGTCGCTGCGCGCGGCGCATCAAACGGCGGGTGGACAGTTCGATGCCATTGCGGGCATTGATCACTACTGCGGTGGTTTCGGTGGCTGCCATACCCGTCAGGGTGGGTCCGCGAAAATCCGCAAAGCCGGGAGTGTCGATCAGGTTTACGTGCATGCCTTCAAAATCGAGGCTGGCAATGGCCGAATCCAGCGAGTGCTGGTATTCCTTTTCCAAAGGGTCGTGGTCGGTAGTAGTTGTTCCGCGTTCTATGGTTCCGGCTTCACCTATGGTCCCGGACTTGACCAGCAGTGCTTCCACCAGGCTGGTTTTACCGGAGCCGGTGTGCCCGACCAGGGTGATGTTGCGGATGTCCTCGGTGCAATACTTCGGCATGGAAGGGTCCAAGTGGAAAGGGAGTTGGGATTATCCTAGTACAGAACGCGCGATTACGGAACCCGTAGCGACATTTTAGTGTCAGATATCCCGGATGCGGAATTTCAGGGGGGAGTCCCCCGGTTTCTTGTCTAAACACTCCGGAACAGATTGTCAGTTCAACTGCTCAATCTAACCCCTTGGCGGCGCTGTGCGAGGCGCCGTTTTTTTTGCCCGGGCCCGGCGGAAAAGGCAGGAATTGTGTCAATCCCGGGGCGTTGGTGTAAACGGCCTGTACACTGATCCGCGTTTTCTGTAACGTTGCCGCTGTTGAATTTACCGGCATTCCAAGCATGATTTTCCCTTCATGAGCACGCAGTGGGTGGTGCTTAAATATGGCGGCACCAGCGTTGCCGGCCGCCCCCAATGGGAGGCAATAGCCGCTCAGGTTAAAAACCACCTGTCGCAGGGCCATCGTGTCCTGCTGGTGTGTTCGGCGGTTGCCGGAATCACCAACGCCCTGACGGACCTGGCGAACAATCCCGGTTCAGAGGAAGAATTGGCCGCGATATTGGTGCGTCATCGCAAACTGGCTGCTGACCTTGGCGTGCCGGACGCCACGTGGCTTGAACCGGCAGAACTCGCCTTGCGCGAGTGTGTTCGTGCGCTGGCAGCGGGGGCGGGATTTGCAGCACAAGCTGAACTCCTGGCCATGGGTGAGTGGCTGAGCACGCGCATAGGGGTCTCTTTCCTGCAGCAATTTCTCACGGTGAGCTGGGTGGACGTGCGTGAAATCCTGCACATACGCGATGAGCCTGAGCTTTCCCCGGCCCGTCAATGGCTGTCGGCCAGCTGTGAACCGGGATTGGATGAGGGCTTGTTGCAACGCTTTGACCAGCTATCGCCCGTGGTGATCACGCAAGGTTTTGTGGCAAGTACCGCGGACGGACGCACTGCCCTGCTGGGCCGCGGTGGTTCAGATACATCCGCAGCACTCCTGGCTGGCCGTCTTGCTTGTATGCAGCTGGAAATATGGACCGATGTGCCAGGCCTGTTCAGCACCGACCCGCGCCTTATGCCGCAAGCACGCTTGTTGGCCGTGCTGGGTTATGACGAGGCATTGGAAATGGCCGCCAGTGGAGCCAAGGTCGTGCATCCGCGCTGCATCCGCGCTGCAGCGGCCACGAATACCCCACTGTTGATCCTCGATACGGCGCGACCCCATTTGACCGGCACCCGCATTGCGCGGCCTGAGCCTGTGGCGATGGGTGAGAGGGAAGGGTGCGTCAAGGCCATTACCTGTCAAAAAGACATGGTCGTATTGTTATTGCAAAACATTGATACCCGTCGCGAAGTTGGATTCCTGGCGCGCGTGTTCGATATTTTTCGCCGTAACGGAGTTTCTATTGACCTGGTAGCAACCTCAGAAACAACGACCACGGTTGCCATCAACGGGCCGGCCAACCACCTCGATGAAAGCGCCATGCGTGTGCTGATCACAGAACTGCAGGCACAGTGCACGGTCCAGGTTCATACCCACTGCGTCTGCATCAACCTGGTCGGCAGCTCCGTGCGCACTGCACTGGCGAAACTTGAGTCCACCATGAATTTTTTCCAGGACCACCCGCTGCTGATGCTGTCGCAGTCAGCCAATGACCTCTGCCTCAGCTTGTTGATCAACGCGGAGGACCACGAAACCCTGCTGCGGCTCGCACACCAGGCATTGATTCCGGGGGGCCTCGAGGCAAGCGATGGTGTATTCGGCCCACGCTGGCAGGACATCCAGGGATAGCCATGCAAACCTGGATAGGTGATCCGCGAGCTACACAGGTATTTCGTTTTGGCACGTGTGCTTACGACCCCCGTTCAGGCGAAGCCACCCTCAGCTATTTCCTGGATAATGGTCCGGAGCTTATTGAACGCCTGTCATTTCCTCACGCACCCTGGCCTCCGGATCCAAGCCGGCAGGCGGCCTTTTTGAGGGCACTTGAGGTTCTACACTGGATTGCAGGAGTCAGCTATTACAAGGCGGCCTTGCCTGCGCACATTCAATTCGACGGACGGGTCCCGGGCCCCGGGCTGGCGGAATTCCTGCACCAGGTATACGTGCAGGGTCTGGCCGAGTTCAGCTATGTAAACCAGGTGGATGTGGCTGCGCGAATTCGTTTCGAAGCTGGGCCTGAAATCGTTCCGCAAGCCTACGCATTGCTGCTGCCCGAGCGGGCGCTGGTAGCCATGGGCGGTGGCAAAGACAGCCTGGTCGGTCTTGACCTGTTGCGCCGCGCCGGCATGGAGGTCATGCCGCTTTGCATTGGTGCTTCAAGCCTGATCGGCAATACCGTCAGGGCTGCGGGATTACCCTTGCTGCGCATCGGGCGTCAGCTTGCCCCGGAACTACCGTCTTTGAACGCCGCCGGTGCGTGGAACGGGCACGTTCCGGTGACAGCGATCAATTCCGCAATTGCACTGTGCGCATCGGTCCTTTACGGATTTCGCTACGTGGTTTTCGCCAACGAGCGGTCTGCAGATGAAGCCACGCTGGTTACTGCTGACGGCATTCCTGTAAATCATCAGTACAGCAAGTCTTCAGCGTTTGAGCAGGGGTTTCGCGCGGTCGTGCGTTCCTATATCTCGCCGGAGATCGAATACTTTTCCATTTTGCGACCGTTCTCGGAGCTGGACATAGTCCGGCGCTTTTCCAGCCTGACTGAGTACCACCTGGTTTATTCCAGTTGTAATCGCAATTTTCATCTGCACGGTTTGCCGGTAGAGGGGCGCTGGTGCAGGAACTGCCCAAAGTGCAGGTTTGCCGCACTGAGCCTGGCCGTTTTCCTGGATCCCCCGGACGTTCGCGCTATCCAGGGTGGTGACTTGCTTGACGACCCGTCCCAGGTGGACGGTTTTCGTGCACTTTGTGGACTCGGGCGGGACAAGCCTTTTGAATGCGTGGGAGAAGCGGGAGAAAGCCGTGCCGCCCTGGCGGCACTGGTAGAACGACCGGAATGGCAACACCACCTGGTGGTGCACGCTTTGCATGCGGAATTGCAGGCTGTGGAAGTTCCCAGCATGGCAATCCTGCTGCAACCCTCCGCGCGGCACAACATTCCTTCATCCATTACTGCGGCTCTGCCTGGAGTGTTTGGCTGATGCAGTTGGCGGAACTCGCAGGTAAACGCATCGGCATTCTTGGCGCGGGCCGGGAAGGGCAGGCCACACACGCCTGGTTGCGGGCCCGGCTGCCGCACGCTGAGCTGACGATACTTGCGGAGGCTCCGGCTGAAGCCGCTTTTGCGCAAGGCTTGCAACTACATAACACGCAATCCCGGGAGACACAATCCCGGGACACGCAATCGCGGGACGCCTTGATCATTGAGCCCTTTAGCGCATCGCGCCTGCTCTCTTTCAATGTTTTGGTGCGCTCTCCCGGGATCAGCCCCTATCGCGAGGCATTGCAAGCAGCGTTAGCAGCCGGGGTGCGTTGCACAACGCCGAGCAGCCTTTGGTTTGCCGCCCATCCGGACGCGCGCACCATTTGTGTGACGGGTACCAAGGGCAAGAGCACCACGTCGGCATTGTTGGCGCACCTGCTGCGGTTCAATGGCCACGCTGTCACGCTGGCTGGAAATATCGGCTTGCCCATGTTGGCCTGTGACGACCGGGGCGTTGAATGGTGGGTGATCGAGTTATCCAGCTACCAGATCGCTGACCTGGAAGCCGCACCCACGCTGGCTGTCATCCTGAACCTGTCACCAGAACACCTGGACTGGCATGGCAGCGAGGAGGTCTACTTCCGCGACAAGTTACGCCTGGCAAGGCTCGCAGCAGCGGGGCGCGTGATCGCGAATGCGTCGGACGCAAAACTGGCCGCACGCCTTGCTGATGCAGCGGGCATTACCTGGTTTGAAAACGCAGCGGGCGTCCACACCGTGGGTAAACAACTTTTTTATCAGGGCCAGGCCTTGCCGGTGAGCATGCCGAAAAGCATGCCCGGGCGACACAACCTGCTCAACGCTGCCGCGGCCCTGACCGCAGTGCTCGCGGCAGGTTCTGATGTGCACCACGCTGCACTTGGAATCTCGTCGTTTATCAGTCTTCCACATCGCCTGCAGGTGCTCGGAGAGCGCGACGGTATCACCTTCGTCAACGACAGTATTGCGACCACGCCGGTGGCCACTGTTGCAGCTCTGGATGCTTTGCAGGAGCAGAGTGTCATTCTGCTGGTCGGAGGCTTTGATCGCGGCCTGGACTGGGCGCCTTATCTCGCTGCATTTAACAGGGCAGTACCAAAGGCAGTTATCAGCCTGCCAGGGAATGGGCCGCGCATTATCGAAACCCTGCGACGGGCGCAATTGGCTCCACCTTCCGGCTTTCATGATGCCCCTGACCTGAATACTGCCATCGCGCTGGCCAGGCATCTGGCTTGCGCAGGCGACACCGTGTTGTTGTCGCCGGGCGCACCCAGCTTTCCGCAATTTTCTGATTTCCGCGATCGCGGGCAGACTTTTGCCCGGCTTTGC
>CAWARM010000018.1:0-132680 GCA_963784425.1 uncultured Gammaproteobacteria bacterium | reverse complement strand
ATCCCGCGGCAGCACTAAGCCTGTTTCCCGCGCAGTTTCGCCCAGTATTCGAGCCGCTTCCTGATCTCGCGCTCGAAGCCGCGCTCGGGTGGGTCATAGAACTGCACGCGCGCCATGTCGTCGGGAAAATAGTCCTGGCCGGAAAAACCTTCAGCCGTGTCGTGATCGTATTCGTAACCGGCACCATAACCCTGCTTCTTCATCCATGCGGTCGGTGCGTTCAGAATGTGCTTGGGCGGCATCAGTGAGCCGGTTTCCTCTGCCGAATGCCGGGCAGCGCCATAAGCCGTGTATGCCGCGTTCGACTTGGGCGCCGTCGCGAGGTAGATCAGTGCCTGCGCCAACGCCAGCTCGCCTTCGGGGCTGCCGAGACGCTCGTAGGCTTCCCAGGCGGCGATACAGGTCGGCAGCGCCTGCGGGTCGGCCAACCCGATGTCTTCGACCGCCATGCGGGTCATGCGCCGCGCGATGAATTCCGGGTGCTCACCCCCTGCCAGCATGCGCGCAAACCAGTAAAGGGACGCGTCGGCGTCCGAACCGCGCACCGACTTGTGCAGCGCAGAAATCAGGTTGTAATGCGCGTCGTCGGCCTTGTCATAGAGTGGCGCGCGGCGCTGGACAATCCGCAGCAGTCCCGCTGTATCCAGCGTTTGATCCTGGCCCAGGACCTGTTCGGACATCGACAACACGTAGCGGCCGTCGCCATCGGCCATCGCCTTGAGCGTCGCGCGTGCCTGGTCGTCCACCGGCAATTTGCGCCCCGCGTCTTTCTCGGCGCGGCTGATCAGCGTTTCCAGGGCTGCATCGTCGAGGCGCTGGAGCACGAAAACCTGCGCGCGTGACAGCAGCGCTGCGTTGAGCTCGAACGAGGGATTTTCGGTGGTGGCGCCGACCAGTACGATGGTTCCGTCTTCCACCACTGGCAGGAAGGCGTCCTGCTGGGATTTATTGAATCGGTGAATCTCGTCGACAAACAACAGCGTTCCCTGGCCGTTGCGCTTGCGGATCCGGGCAGCTTCAAACAGCGTGCGCAATTCCTGTACGCCGGAAAAGATCGCCGAAATCTGTTCAAAATGAAGTTCCGTCAGGGACGAGAAAATGCGCGCCAGCGTGGTCTTTCCACAGCCCGGCGGACCCCAGAGAATCATCGATGTGAGCCGCCGGCTTTCGGTCATCTGGCGGATGGGCGCCCCGGGGCCGACCAGGTGGTCCTGGCCGACGATTTCATCCAGGTGATGCGGGCGCAGGCGGTCTGCCAGCGGCTGGCCTGCCTTTGGTTCCGCCTCATGCCCGGGGGCGAACAGGTCGGTCATCGTCTATGTCCCCACGCGCATACAAGAAAGATGCATAGCATAGTCGCAATTCAAAAAGTAATATCATGCCCATAGCCCCGGCCCAGAGCCGCCCAAGAAAATAACAGCAATGAAGAAATGGATCATATTGGCGGCGATTGCAGCCGCAGCGATTGCCGTTTATGTCTTTTCGCAGCGGGCGGATGCGCTGCATGTGAGCGCTGTGCAGGTGTCCCGTGGTGACGTGATCGCGTCGGTGACCAATACGCGCGCGGGCACGGTGGATGCTTGCCGGCGCGCCGGGATTGCCCCGGCGACCGGGGGCAGTATCGTCGGGCTGTACGTGGCTGATGGCGACGCAGTCAGCCGGGGCCAATTGCTGCTGGAATTGTGGAATACCGACCTCAAGGCGCAGGTCACGCTGGCAGAACGTGACGCAGCCGCGTCCCAGTCCTTGAGCCGCCAGGCCTGCGTGACTGCGGACGTGGCCAAACGGACAGCCGACCGGCTGGTTCGGTTGAGCGAGAAAAAAGTCGCATCGCAGGATGAGGTCGAAAGAGCGGTGGGTGAAGCAGAGTCGACGGCCGCAGCCTGTGACGCCTCAAAGGCCATGACCCTGGTCAAGGAGGCCGCGGTCGAATTAGCGCGCGCCACGCTGGAACGAACCCAGTTGCGTGCACCCTTTGACGGCGTAATCGCCGAAATCAATGGCGAACTCGGCGAATTCGTCACGCCGTCACCGATCGGCGTCGCTACCCTGCCTACGGTCGATCTGATCGATAACAGCTGCCTGTTCATCCGGGCGCCCATCGACGAGGTGGATGCACCCAACGTACGTGCCGGTCTGAAAGCCTGGATCACTCTGGACGCCTTTAAAGAGCGAAAGTTCTCCGGCCAGGTGCGGCGCGTGGCCCCGTATGTCCTCGATCTGGAGAAACAATCGCGCACGGTGGATGTTGAAGCAGTGATCGATGACCCGGAAATGCAGGTGCTCCTGCCAGGCTACAGCGCCGATGTCCAGGTGATTTTGGACGAACGCAAGGATGTTCTGCAGGTGCCCACCAGCGCCATCCTGGACGACTCTGCGGTCTTTGTCATACCCGGCGGAGGCGGCCGGCTGGAAAAGCGGGCGATCAAGGCAGGGCTGTCCAACTGGGAGATTACCGAGGTGATTTCCGGCTTGCAGGAGGGTGATTGGGTTGTGAAGTCGGTGGACCGGGAGGGCGTTGCCGACGGAGTTATTGCAAAAATTGAATGACAGGCCGACGTCCCCGATCATTCGTCTCGAGCAGGTTTGCCGCGATTTCCAGGTCGGAGACGAGGTTGTTCACGCGCTGCGAAATGTGAATCAGGACATCGCAGCCGGCGAGTATGTCTCGATCATGGGTCCATCGGGTTCTGGAAAATCGACACTGCTGAATGTCCTGGGTTTGCTCGACACGCCGACTTCCGGGCGGTACTGGCTGGACGGCCGGGATGTATCCGGGCTGGACGACAACGAACTGGCGGCGACGCGCCAGAAAGTGATTGGATTCGTGTTCCAGTCCTACCACCTGATCCCGCGCATGACGGCGCTCGAAAACGTCGAACTTCCCATGGTGCTCGCCGGGATGCGGCCCGGGGAGCGGCGCGTAAGGGCCCGTGACATACTGAGCAAGACGGGACTGGCCGACCGCATGACGCATCGTCCCGACCAGCTGTCCGGCGGGCAGCGCCAGCGCGTTGCGATCGCCCGTTCGATGGTCATGCAGCCCAAGGTTTTGCTGGCTGATGAGCCGACGGGGAACCTCGATACGCAGTCCGGCACGGAGGTGCTGGAGATTCTCGAAGCTCTGAATGCGGATGGTTTGACACTCATAACGGTGACCCACGATCCGAACATCGGCCAGCGTTCCCGCCTGCGGTTGCGCATGACGGATGGCGAAATCATCTCCGATCGGAATCCTGCCAGCGAAGCCGGCCATGCGTCTGTTTGACCAGGTGTCAATGGCGCTGGCCTCGATCCTCCGTTACCCGTTGCGCAGCAGCATGCTGTTGGTTGCCATCTCCATCGGCGTCTCAGCCGTACTGGTCCTGACTTCCCTCGGCGAAGGCGCGCGCCTGTATGTCACCAGCCAGTTCAGCTCCATGGGGGCCCATCTGCTGTTCATCCTCCCCGGCAAGACTGAAATCGGCGGAATGGGCGGTTTCGGGGGCGCCATCAGCGGTGCGGTTAGGCCGTTGACCCTCGGCGATGTGATCGCATTGAAACGCAGCCCTCACATCAAGACCGTGACGGCCTTTGTGCCAGGCACCGGCATCATCAACCACCGCGGTGTTGAACGGAATGTCGATGTGCTCGGAACCACCTGGAACATGCAGACGCTGTTCGACTATGAGATCGAGGCAGGGAGATTTCTGCCGGAGATGGATCTCGACTCGCCCTTGCCCGTTGGCGTCATCGGCCATACCATCTCGCAGGAACTGTTCAAAAACACGGACCCGATCGGGCAATGGGCCCGGATTGGCGATCGGCGAATCCGCATCATCGGGGTCATGGCTGAAGCAGGGAAAGCCGGTGGCATCGATGTGGATGAAGCGGTATTCGTTCCGGTTGGATTTGCCATGCAACTGTTCAACCGGGACTCCGTCCCCCGGGTGATGGTCGAGACGGCAGGCGCCGACGAGGTGGACGCTGCCGAGCGCGATGTCAAGCAGATCATCACCGCCAGGCACTCCGGCAAAGACGACATCACCGTGATGAACCAGGGGGCGATTCTGAGTACATTCAACCGGATTTTCCTCGTGTTGACTTCCGTATTGGCCGGTATTGCGGCCATCAGCCTGAGCGTTGCCGGCACCTTGATCATGAACGTCATGCTGGTGGCAGTCAGTCAACGCACCGGCGAAATTGGCCTGTTCAAGGCACTGGGCGCGCGGCGGCGCCAGATCATCGGTTTGTTCCTGACCGAGGCTGCACTGTTGAGCCTGCTGGGTGCGGTTCTCGGATTTTTCGTGGGGCAGGGCGCCATCCGCCTGCTGCGCGAAATCTACCCGATTGTCGACTTCCGCGCCCCGGGATGGGCAGTCATCGCTGCCCTGGTGATGGCTCTCGGCAGCGGGTTGCTGTTCGGCATCATGCCGGCCCGCCGGGCAGCCCGCCTTGATCCGGTCCGGGCACTGGCCGGACACTGAGACCAATGAGAGAGAACCCGGGGGAGGAGGTGTAATTCCGTATGCGGAGCGCAGACATCATTGCCTTTACGCAACGCGCACTGTTGTTTCACCGGCTGCGGTCGGCACTGACGGCGCTGGGGATCGCGATTGGCGTGGCTGCCGTGGTCCTGCTGACCTCGATGGGTGAAGGACTGAATCAATACATGGTGGCGGAATTCAGCCAATTCGGCACGAATAACCTGAGCATCGCTCCCGGCAGGCCGGAAACCATGGGGATGAATCCGGGCATATTGAACACCACCCGTCCACTGACCATTGAGGACGCCCAGGCAGTGAGCCGTTTGCCCTATGTCGTCGCGGTTAATCCGGGGCGGGTTGGTGCCGCAGAAATTGAAGCAAATGGCCGGCTCCGTGTAACGACTGTGCTTGGGACCGGGCCCGGCGCGCTGGCCTTCATTTCCATGGAGATGACCGAGGGTCGGTTCCTGCCGGAAGACGACCCGGCCGCTCCCCGGGCACTGGCCGTGATCGGCTCCACCATAGCAACGGAGCTCTACAGTGGGAAAAGCGCTCTCGGCGATCGCATACGTATTGGTGGCAGCCGCTTCCAGGTCATCGGCGTACTTGCGCCCAAGGGCGACGTGGGGGGTTTGAACGTCGATGAATCCGTGTTGATACCGGTATCCCGCGCGATGGAGCTGTTCAATACGCCTGGCCTGATGGAAATCGGCCTGCGCTTCGAGGAAGAGGCCCCGGTGGATGAGTTGGTATCAAGCATTCGCCGTTTGCTGACGGCGCGGCACGGCTATGAAGACTTCAGCGTGACCACTCAGCAGCAAATGCTGGAGGTTTTGGGCTCGGTGTTGAGCGTCCTGACGCTGGGGGTCGCCGCCCTGGGCAGCATCTCGCTGCTGGTTGGTGGCGTGGGCATCTTCACGATCATGACCATCGCGGTGCGGGAGCGGACCCAGGAAATCGGCTTGCTCCGATCGATCGGCTCCACCCGCCAGCAGATTCAGCACCTGTTCCTGTCCGAGTCGGTGGTACTGGCCTCCCTCGGAGGGGTACTGGGGTTATTGACCGGCGGTGGCATAGTTGCCTTTCTCGACCTCACGTTCCCCACCTTGCCCGTGCACCTGTCCGTGCCGTACATCATTGCAGCGGAAGGGGTGGCCCTGGCCATTGGCTTGATTGCCGGCGTCGCGCCCGCCAACCATGCTGCAAGACTTGATCCACTCGAAGCCTTGCGTACCGAGTGAATCGCGTTTTACTCTGACCGTGTTTTTTTTCATAAGGAGCAAAATCACATGTGCGATAAAGACCACTTTTTGGACGACCTGCAAAAATACCTGACGCGAGGGGCTGTTACCCGTCGCGAATTTGGCATGCTCACCGCAAGCGTCGGCATGATGATGCTGTTGCCGCGCGCGGCAAACGCCATGGATGTCGCCGAGTCGGACGTCGAGATCACCACGCCCGATGGGGTCGCAGACTGCTATTTTGTACACCCGTCGAGCGGCGCCCACGCCGCCGTGCTGATCTGGCCGGACATCCTTGGTCTGCGGCCGGCATTCCGGAAGATGGGCAAGCGACTCGCGGAGTCCGGCTATTCCGTGCTCGTTGTGAACCCGTTCTACCGGCAGAAGCGCGCGCCGGTCGTGCCGGAAGGCGCCAGTTTCGCTGACGAAGCGACGCGCAACCTTGTCCTGCCGCTCGCACAGTCGCTGACCCCAGGCGGAGAAACCACCGATGCCCATGCCTTTATCGCCTGGCTCGACCAGCAGCCGTCGGTCGATACCGGGCGCAAGATCGGCACCACCGGCTACTGCATGGGTGGCCCGATGGTCATGCGCACGGCGGCGGCCGTGCCGCAACGGGTCGGCGCTGCTGCAACATTTCATGGCGGCGGACTGGTCACGGACAAGCCTGACAGCCCGCACCTGCTGATCCCGCAAATGCAAGCGCAATTCCTGATTGCCATTGCGGAGAACGACGACGAGAAGGAGCCGGAAACAAAGAACACGTTGCGCGAGACTTTCGCCCAGACCGGCCTGACGGCGGAAATCGAAGTCTATGCCGGAGCGGCCCACGGCTGGTGCCCGCCGGACTCGCCGGTGTACAACGAAGCCCAGGCCGAGCGCGCCTGGGGCCGTCTGCTTTTGCTGTTGGAGAACGCGCTGGCCTGAGTGCGCCTGATGAGCAGGGCCTATTCCGGTGGCTTAGGCCAGCGCCTCATTTCTCCGGTCCGGAACCGTCAAGACAAACAGGAATGAAATCACGGCGGACGCCGTGATGTACCAGGCAAAGGCCATATCGTTGTGCAGGAAATCGTTCAGCCACTCAGCCACCATGGGGCTGGTGCCGCCCAGTATTGCAAGACTGATGTTGTAGCTGACACAAACCGCCGTGACGCGAATTTTCTGCGGAAAGATTTCCGTCATTTCCGCCGGAATCGAGGCCGCGTAACAGGCAACCAGCACCACGAAGCCCATCTGCCCGGAAAAAATCATCACGGGATCCGGGTGGTGCATCAACAGGACCAGCGGATAGGCCAGCACGGCAACGCCACCAATTCCTATCAGGAGCATCTTCTTGCGGCCCCATGCATCGGATAGCTTTGCGCACAGCGGCAGAAGTACCAGCAACATCACCATGCTCAGCGTATTGATTTGCAATGCAACCGCGCGTGTCTGCTGGGCTGCTTCCACCAGCCAGGTAACCAGGTAAACGAAGATCATGTAGAAGGTCACGGCGTTGACCACGTTCAGGCCTATGACGCGGAAGATGTCCTTGCCATGACTGTGGAAGGCCACGATCAGCGGCGGCCTTTCATGTTCCACCGGCGGCTGTCTGCCCAGGCCACGCCGGACCAGCAGGCCGGCCACGGACACGACTATTCCCGCCAGGAAGGCGACGCGCCAGCCCCAGCTGTTGAGGGCCTCCGTGGACATGGTCGTGGTCATGAGCGCACCCACCGCCGAACCCAGCAGGATCCCGCCCGTGGCGCCGAAAATGGACCAGCTGGTGTAAAAAGCGCGCTTGCCGACCGGGGCGTTTTCCGCCAGGAATACGATCGAACTGGTGTATTCACCACCCACGGCAATGCCCTGCATCATGCGCATCATCACCATCAGGACAGCCGCCGTCACGCCCATCGTTTCATAAGTAGGCAGGAGGCCAATGAGAAAGGTTGGGATCGCCATGCAGACGACAGAAAGCTGCAAGGCAAGGCCCCGGCTGTAGCGGTCACCAATGTGTCCGAAAATGACCGCGCCCACCGGGCGCATCAGGAAACCAGCCGCAAAAGCGCCAAATGCGGCGATCAGTGAAATCGAAGGATTGTCCGAAGGGAAAAAATGCGTCGCGATGATGGATGCAAAAAACCCGTAGACGCCGAAGTCGTACCACTCAAGGATGTTGCCGACAATACCGGCAATGATGGTGCGGCGTGTCGACCAATGCTCTGGTACTTGTGACATGTACATCTCCTTTACCCGATGTTTTCTTCTTCGGCATGCCCCGCCTTGCGGCGGCTATTTCCAGGTGTAACAAAAACGCGTTTCCACCACGCCAAGTTTCCGCGAGGGAGCCTCTGATCTATTATGCGCGGAGCGCGTTTCTGCCACAAAAGGCGCAGATCGTGCGGAGCGAGCCGCGTGACAGTAGCACCGCTACGGCCAAGGCGAGAAACGTGCGAGATTCGACTCTTGCGAAACCCGGACGGGACGGGCCTTTGCGGGCGCTCCGCCCCGTTCCGGCTCGTTTATTTGGACTAACCAAACCGCTCTCGCCAGAGCCGGACCGGAGCATGGCCCAGGCCAGCCTCTCGACCGGTTCCCGGTCTCACCTTCTCCCGCAAAGACTCGTCGCGCCCGTGCATAATAGATCAGAGGTCCCTAGGTTGATCATTTGATACATTGCAGTAAGAACAAGGAGAAAACAATGGGGGTTTCCAGGGAAAACGGGCTAGCCGAAGATGAGCCCGGGCAAGTTTTCGGCAAGGAGGCCAGGAAGGTCATCTTCGCGTCCTCGCTGGGCACGGTATTCGAATGGTATGATTTTTATCTTTACGCGACGCTTGCGCCGTTTTTCGCCGCCCTGTTCTTTCCACCGGGGAACGAAACCGCCGCGCTGCTCTCGGCATTCGCGACCTACGCCGCTGGTTTCCTGGTGCGACCGTTCGGCGCTCTCGTCTTTGGCCGCATCGGCGATCTCGTGGGGCGCAAATACACGTTCCTGGTGACCATCATCTTCATGGGTGGCGCCACCTTCCTGGTCGGCCTGTTGCCCACGTACCAAGCTATAGGCTGGGCAGCACCCGTGCTGTTGGTAGCGTTGCGACTGGTACAGGGCCTGGCACTTGGCGGCGAATACGGCGGTGCGGCAACCTATGTCGCCGAGCATGCTCCGCACGAGAAGCGGGGCTACGACACGAGCTGGATCCAGACCACGGCGACCCTGGGATTCTTTCTCGCGCTGCTGGTGATCGGTGTTGCACGCGTATACATGGACACCGAGACGTTTGCCGCATGGGGCTGGCGGATTCCCTTCTGGCTGTCGCTGATCCTGCTTGTGTTCTCGATTTATATCCGGCTCAAGCTGAATGAGTCGCCGATCTTCCAGAAAATGAAGGACGAGAGCAAAGGATCAGATTCGCCGCTGCACGACAGCTTCCTCAAGTATCCGAACAACAAGTACGTGTTGCTCGCATTGCTCGGTGCAACCGCTGGCCAGGGCGTGGTGTGGTACACAGGACAGTTCTATGCGCTGTTCTTCCTTACCATCACGCTCAAGCTCGATTACGTGTCGGCGTATTGGCTGATCGGACTGTCGCTGCTGATTGGAACACCTTTCTTCATCTTTTTCGGCTGGCTTTCCGACCGGATCGGGCGCCTGAAGATCATCCTGGCGGGGTGCCTGCTTGCTGCACTGACGTTCTTCCCACTGTTCCAGGGGTTGACCCATTACGTCAACCCGGCACTGGAGGCATTCTCGGCAAAGACACCAGTCACCGTCGCGGCAAGCGATTGCCAGTTCCACATTTTCGTCGGACCCTGGAGCGAGTTCTCCGACTGTGACCGGACCAAGGACTTCCTGACCAAGCAGGGTCTGTCGTTCAGGTCGGTTGCGGCGGAACCCGGCAAAGCCGTGGTCACCACGATCGGCGCCACCAGAATTGAGGGTTGGGACCAGGAAAAGCTAACGGACACGCTCGCCCTGGCGGGGTACACTAGCGGCGCCGACACGAGCCAGGTCAACTGGTTCATGGCGGAGCTGATCCTGGTCATCATGGTGCTCTACGTGACGATGGTGTACGGGCCAATTGCAGCGTTCCTGGTGGAGATGTTCCCCACCAATATCCGCTACACATCGATGTCCCTGCCTTATCACATTGGCAACGGCTGGTTTGGGGGCTTATTGCCGTTGATCGCGACCGCAATGGTCGCAGCCACCGGGGATATATATTATGGGCTGTGGTATCCGATCGCGGTCGCGGTAGTAACCCTGATTATCGGTTCAATGTTCCTTAGCGAAACCAGGCATCGGGACATCCGCACCTACGAACACGACACAAGCTAGCAGGCATTTATCCGGTATTAATTGACTCACCTGGAGAGAAAAAAAATGAAGACAACACATGTCTGAAAAGAAAAACTTAGCCCATGGAGCGCTCGGCACCTTCGAATCAGCAGTCATGGGCATTGCCGGGACTGCGCCGGCCTTTAGCGTAGCGGTAACCACGGCAGCCATCGTGGCCTCGGTCGGAGTGCTGTCGGTGGGCAGTATTCTTTACTGCGGCGTGATCATGTTCGGCATCATGCTGGCCTTTATCCATCTCAGCCAAATAACACCCCATGCGGGCGCGGCTTATGCCTGGGTCGGCCATGTCTTTGGTGAAAAATGGGGGTTCTTCACCGGTTGGGGCCTGCTGGTCGCATCGATTTTTTTCATGGTCTCGGCAACGATACCGGCCGCCACGTCAACTTTGGCCTTGATTGCACCTGATGCGGTCGAAAGCACTATCTGGGTTACGTTTACCGCCGCCATCTGGCTGACCCTGGTAACCATCGTCGTGACCAAGGGCATCAAGCACGCAAGCTATGCGCAAATGATCCTGACCGGAATAGAAACCATCGTGGTCCTGGCGTTGATAATTGCAGCTTTTATTGAATATGGAGGTAATCCGGCGCACACACCTTCGTTTATCTGGTTTTCACCCTTTGCATTCACGCCGCAATTGTTTGCGACGGGCGCCTTGACCGCCATTTTCTTTTACTGGGGCTGGGACGTCACCATGAACCTGAGTGAAGAAACCAAAACGGGCGCGGAAGGCTCGCGGCACCCGGCGGCCAAAGGAGCTTTTTGGGCCATGGTCAATTTGATTTTGTTTTTCATCATCATGATGATCGTGGTGCTGATCGTATTGACCGATGAAGAAATTGCCAAGGCCAATACCAATGTCCTGTACGCGATAGCCAACAAGCTGTTTCCGAAACCCTGGAGTTACCTCGCGGTGCTCTCCACCATCCTAAGTACCGTTGGCACGATTGAGACGCAAATCCTGCAATTCAGCCGCAGCATGTTTGCCATGGCGCGCGACGACATGCTGCACTCACGCTATGCCACGATTCACCCGGAGTGGCAAACGCCCTGGGTGGCGACATTTGTCATCTGGTTCCTGGGCATCCTGTTGCTGTTCAGCGCGTCGTACATGCCGTCCGTGCAGAAAATCCTGCAGAGCTCCATACTCGCGATAGGATTTCAAATCTGTTTTTATATGAGCCTGGCGGGATTTGCCTGTGCCTGGCACTTCCGGGACAAGTTAGGTAAGGGGACCTACAACGCCGTCTCCTATGTGCTTTGGCCTTTGCTGGCAGCACTTTTCATGGTATTCATCGCGCTGTACAGCATTCCGACTTTTGACTGGATCACCAATATCATGGGAATTGGCGGTATTCTGATTGGTTTTGTGCCATTGTTTTTGGGTCGCTGGCGCCGTGGGAATGGTCAGCCCCTCTCCTCTCGTACCTGACCTGTTCAACCCGGACTTGAGCCATCGCGGTTAACCCGCGTGAAACTCCTCGTGGCTAGTCACGAATCCGACGCCAAACTGCAAGCAACTCTTCGCTAATGTGCCACGCGCGCGTCACGTTTCACTTGGCCTCTGTTCACGGGTCACGAGGCCAGAGTCAACCCTCAGAAGTCATTGTACGAACCTGAAGAAGACACCGATCGCCAACACAACATAGCTGGCCATCGCTCCAGCTGCTCAAGGAAAAATTGAAAGTCAGGTTGCGGCGGGGAAGCCATGCCAAGCGGTTTTAGGGGCTTCATGCCCCTTTTTTATTCACGAAATTGTCATCCAGTATTCACAGTCCTGTCACGCACTTGCTTCAAGCTGCTTGAAAATCGGGGAGGTGCGCAGCATGAACTTCGTTGCCGAGTTGACCAAGCGAGCCACGCAGCCAGCAATGCAAACTCGTGAGGGGCTGTACAGAAAACCACTGCAACTCCGCTCTGTGTTCATTTCCGATGTCCATCTCGGCTTTCCGGGCTGCAGTGCCGAATTCCTGTGCGATTTTCTTGGCCAGGTGGATTGTGACTTTCTCTACCTGGTAGGAGACATTGTCGATTTTCAATACATGCGCAACCGGCGCTTCTGGCCGGAAAGCCACAGCGATGTGGTGCAGAAAATCCTGGAGATGTCACGCTCTGGCACACGGGTAATTTACATACCAGGCAACCACGACGATGCAGTGCGGCGTTTCTGCGGCCTGGCATTTGGTCACATCGAGGTTAAGGCGGAAGCGATACACGAGTCCGCCGACGGGCGGCGATTCCTGGTGATACACGGCGACCAGTTTGACAGCGCCATTCGTTGTTCACCATTACTGTCCATGATCGGCACCTGGACATACGACGGCCTGTTGCGAATCAATGCCTGGGTCAATGCTATCAGGCGATGGCTGGGCAAGGATTATTGGTCGCTGGTGGCGTTCCTCAAGCACCGCGTAAAGAACGCCGTGCGCTATATCACGCGTTTTGAAGAAGCTGCCCTAAGGGCAGCCGACAAGGAGCGCGTGGACGCTGTTATTTGCGGGCACATTCACCGCGCAGAAATCAGTACTGCGGAAGCACTCGCGTACATGAACTGCGGTGACTGGGTGGAGAGCTGTACGGCCCTGATGGAGCATGACGACGGGCGCATGGAGCTCATGCAGTGGCGCGAACGATCCACCATCCTCAAAGCCACCTACATTCCACAATTCGAATCACTGGCAGAGGAACAAGCTGCATGAGAATCACTATCGTTACAGATGCATGGGCGCCCCAGGTTAATGGCGTCGTTACCACGATCCGCAACACGGTCCGTTGCCTGAAGGAATTCGGACATGATGTCAGCACCATCACGCCTGACCGGTTCAGGCGGATACGTTGTCCGGGCTATCACGAGATAGAACTCTCCCTGTTCCCTAGAAAACAGGTTGCTCGCCTGCTCGAGGATGGAAGGCCGGACGTTATCCATATCACCACCGAAGGGCCACTCGGCCATGCTGCCCGCAGTTGGTGTTTGCAGAATCAATTCGCATTTGCGTCGTCTTACCACACGCGTTTTCCTGAATACATCAGGATGCGCGCACCAATTCCTCTCAAGACGTCCTACCACTTTCTGCGCCGCTTTCACACTGCGGCGCATCGCACGCTGGTGCGCAGCCGGACTCAGAAACTGTTGCTGCAGGAAAACGGATTCAACAACCTGGCCATATGGCCAGGTGCTGTGGATGTCGAGTGCTTCAAACCGCGGGGTAAAGAGGCTTTATCGCTGCGCCGGCCCATATCGCTGTATATGGGAAGGGTTGCTATAGAGAAGGGAATCGGTGACTTCCTGTGGCTGGATCTCCCTGGCACAAAGGTAGTCATTGGTGGCGGCCCGGACTTGGGCAGGCTACGCAAGCTCTACCCGAAAGCAATATTCACTGGACCAAAATTTGGATTGGAGTTGGCTGGCATGTTGTCGGCGGCCGATGTTTTTGTCTTTCCCAGCCGCACCGATACATTGGGCCTGACAATGCTGGAGGCGATGGCCTGCGGCGTACCCGTGGCTGCGTTCCCGGTTCCCGGTCCCATGGACCTGGTCATGGAGGGTCGCACCGGAGCAATGGACACGGATTTGCGCGCCGCGGTTTTTCGCGCCCTGCGGGTGGATGGAGACGCTTGTGTCGAGTTCGCTCGCGAGCACAGCTGGCAAAGGTCAACGCACGTATTCCTGCGGCATCAGCGGCATGGCGCACTTGCCGCCAGCGTTGCAACGCTTAATAAGGTGGCAGTCTGATGTGCAGCTCAATGCGCATCCAACCGACTCGGTAAAGCATGCGGAACTGGAGGGAATGCCATGGGTACGTTTCGGATAACTGCGCGGTTCGACCGGCTGGATACGTTTGAAGCAAAGCTTTGCCTGCCCTGTAACAGGATGTCGCGCTTTCGCTTTGTAAGAGCCTATTTCAAGCTGGTCAGCCGGCTGGGGGACGGTCTATTGTGGTATGCATTGCTCGCCGCACTTCCCCTGGTCTATGGAAGGCAAGCCTTTGTGCCGACCGCACACATGGCATCGACCGCCCTGCTGGGGGTCGCTTTTTACGCCCTGGTAAAAGCTTCACTGGTGCGCGAGCGGCCGTTCGCTTCGCACGCCGGCGTCACTGCTGTGACCAAGCCACTCGACAGGTACAGCTTCCCATCAGGCCACACGCTGCAGGCAATCCTGTTCCTCACTATGCTGCAACACTATTTCCCTGGCATTGCGTTGATCATGCTGCCGTTCTGCGTCAGTGTGGCGGCCTCCCGTGTAATCCTTGGGTTGCATTATCCGTCCGATGTGTTGGCCGGTGCCTTGCTGGGCTGGTTTCTGGCGAGCAGCAGCCTGACTGTAATTGCACTGTGAAAATAGCAAGTGCAACGTCCCGGCTGTCGTGGCCGGAAAAACTCAATTTCCTGCTGTGCAACCGCATACCGCGCCGCAGCCTGAGCCTCTTCATGGGTTGGTTCAGCAAGATCGAAAATCCATTGGTAAGCCAATTGTCTCTCGCGACCTGGCGACTGTTCGCGGATGACTTGCGCCTGCACGAAGCGAAGAAAAGCAGCTTCTCCAGCCTGCACGACTGCTTTACCCGCGAACTGCGGCCGGGTGTTCGGCCGCTGGTTACCGACCCTGCAGTCCTGGTCAGTCCTTGCGATGGAATTGTTGGAGAGTTTGGAGACATCAAAGATGTGGAAGTGCTTCAGGCCAAGGGATTTCCCTATCTCATCTCTGACCTCCTTGGGGATGAAGAAGAAGCCTGGCGCTACCGGGACGGACGTTTTATCACGCTGCGCCTCAAGCCAAGCATGTATCACCGGTTTCATGCGCCTTGCTCTGCGCGGGTCAGCGAGGCAGTTTACATTTCCGGTGATACCTGGAACGTGAATCCCGTAGCACTCAAAGTGATCGAACGCCTGTATTGCCGTAATGAACGCGCGGTACTAAAACTGACAGCGCTGTCGTCGCAGGAGTCAATCGCACTGGTCGCAGTAGCTGCGGTGCTGGTGGCCAGCGTGCACCTTTGCGGAATTAGCGAGCGATTGCATTTGCGCTATCAGGGTCCGAACCGGATTCCATGTGCGCTGGATTTCGCAAAAGGCGATGAAATGGGTTATTTCGAGCATGGCTCGACCATAGTCATGTTTACGTCCCGGAACTTTGAGTTCGTTCCCGCAGTGCAAAGGGAGCCAGTATGCGCATGGGCCTGAGGCCATGATGACAGCTGTGCCGGCGAATCACGCCATGCTGCAACAGATCTGAAATGAAGGGCTAATCAATTCGTCACAATTCATGCACTAATCTGAACAAACGTCAACTCACACAGGACTTTATCATGGTGACTCATAACGAAAAAAATCCCGCAACCAAATCCTTGGGGTTTATGGAGGAACTCAGGCAACAGCGTTGGGATGATCACCGTTATTATCATCACAGCCGCGTCAACCAGTCCCTGCATTTGCTGAGCTCGATCTGTTTCATCGTCATGTATTGCCTGCTGCTGATCAGCCCCAGCGCGGCAGCACTGCTGGGCTGGCTGCTCGCCATGTGTTCCCGCCAAATAGGTCATTTCTTTTTTGAACCTGACAGCTATGACTACGTTAACCAGGCCAGCAATGAGCACAAGGAAGAGATCAAGGTTGGCTACAACCTAAACCGCAAGCGGGTTTTGCTCGGTATTTGGGCGGTATCGCCGCTGGTCCTTTGGTTGAGTCCCGGTTTGTTCGGAATTCTGGACCCTTATGCCAACGGAACGGAGTACCTGGGCAGCCTGTCCATAATCTGGCTTGCCCTCGGCGCCGGAGCCGTGGTGTTCCGCACCGTCCACTTGTGCTTTATCCGCAATCCCCAGACAGGACTGGTGTGGGCCACGAAAATCCTGACCGATCCGTTCAATGACTTCCGGCAGTATATGAAGGCGCCTTTGTACCTGATGAAGGGCGAGTTTATCGACCCCATGATCGATGTTCGCCAGCATGGCCTGGACCAGCCCGACGAACAGCAGCCAGATGAACCGACAGTTTCCATGGTGGTTTCGAACTGACGCTTTGCGCTCAAGAGCGGGAGGTAACTATTCCCCGGGGCCCGGGCTGCCCAGCACGCAGGCTGTTTGCGGTGCTATGGCAGTATTGCCTCTGTTCACTTTGCCTTTGGATGACCAGCTTGCCCTGAGCATTTCTCTTAACACCTGGCGCTTGATGGCCCGGTTGGAAAGTGAGTTGTTGTGCCACCACCAACCGGCTGCCTTCATTTTTTCCCCTGCATTGAGAATTCTCACCATTACCTGATCAAAATCTTCGTCGGTGTAGTTGAGGCTGAAAATCAACCGGCCGGTTCCAACCCAGCTGAGTGCGATTCCCTCGGCACGCAGGTAAAACTGAAACATCCAGTGGTAACGACCGGCTTGCGGGTAGGTCAGCATCCAGATCGAGGTAAGATTGCACACTCGCACCGGGATTTGCCGTCGTTCGAGCAGCCCGTTCAGGCGCGCGGCGCGTCCATTCCATAGCTGGTTGTTGCCCGCCATGTGTGCTTTGAACCCCTGGCCCGTCGCGTAGCGCAGGAATTCGTTCATGCTGGCCATGACATAGGGATGCGAGTTGAATGTACCTCGTGCAAAGCAGATATCCAGCGGGTAGTCTTCGCGGTAGCGCTTCATCAGGTTTGCTTTGCCGCATACCACTCCCACCGGAAAGCCGCCGCCTACTGTCTTGCCATAAGTCACCATGTCTGCCCGCACGCCAAAGTATTCCTGCGCCCCGCCCGGCGCGAGACGAAAGCCGACGAATACTTCATCAAATATCAGCACGATGGAACGTTCCGTACAGACCTTGCGAAGCTTGCCCAACCATTCCGCGTAAGCGGTCCGGTCAAACTGGCCATGCCGTTCGCCGTTGATCAACATGCCATCGCTGCTGGCCCCGGCATTGGGATGCAAAGCCTGTAAGGGGTTGACCAGAACGCAGGCAATGTCGCTGCGGGTGGCAAGCACTTTCAGGCTCGCTTTGCTCATGTCCTTGAGAGTATAGATGTCGCTGGAGGACCGGCTATTTCCAACGCCCGGCTGCACTCCATCCCACCAACCGTGGTAGGCGCCGCAGAACTGGACCAACTGGGAGCGGCCGGTGTGAAACCTCGCCAGACGCACCGCCTGCATCACCGCTTCGGTCCCTGACATGTGGAATGACACTTCTTCCAGGCCGGATATCTGCCTCAACAGGGCCGCGTTTTCAAGCACCAGAGGATGGTACGGCCCGAGCACCGGCCCGAGTTCGCGCACCCGGGCGATACCCCGATCCATGAACGACTTGTAAGCATCGTACCCCAACAGGTTAACGCCATACGAGCCGCTCGCATCATAGGACCAATTGCCGTCGAGATCCTGAATTTTTGTGCCCGAAGTGGCTGTTGCCACGGCCCCGACCGCCAGTTTGTCCCGCACCAGGTCGCGGAACTGGAACGGCACGCGATAGGCGTTGGTGAACTGCAGGTCGGAAATCGCGCTTGCCAGTTGCAACCCCAATTCACGGGTCCTGGGAGAACTGGCGGCAAGCCTTTGTGAGAGTTGTTCAAGCCCTTCCTTGCGCTGTACCTTGATTTCCGGCGGCGCCCCGTCGCAGCCATACACCTCATCACCCTGGTACTGGTAGGTGCGCACCCACTTTGCCAGCAGCCTCGAAAACCTCGCATGGCCGCCCAAGGAAGCATTCTTGGCTGCGGACAGCCGCAATCGTTGCTGCGCGGCGCGCAGGCAAACCAGCACAAGCAACAGCAACGCCAGAGAAGGCATCCACGACAGGTTCATACAGTTACCCGGTTATGCAGCGCGTGGCCAGCTCAGTCAGCAAAGACATACCATGGCACTGACTTGTTACAATTCCATGTCGAGACGTTAAGAGGGCTAACTATGAATTTCTCGCAAATAGCTTTAATGCTACCTATCCTCACAACGATCTATAAATTCTCATCAGCCCTTCGCTAAATGCCGTCATGCTGAATTTTTTTGCCACTTCGACAGATTTTCTCGAATAGTCGCTGCGCATTTGCCCGTCGCTAAAAAACCTGGAGATTTCGTCGCTGTAACCCTTGACGTCAATCGCTTTGAGAAAATTCTCCTTACCATAAAGCTCGGGATATTCCGGGTTGTCTCGCAACAGCATGGGCACACCGCAGGCCATCGCCTCATTTATTGCCAGCGCGCAGTTTTCCTGAAAAGACGGAAAGAAAAATAAATCGGCCGCGCTGTAGAGGGCTGGCATCTGCCCGAGCGTGAAAACACCAGGGAAAAGGGCGTTTTCAGGTGCGTTTGCCAGTTTAGTGTTCAGGGCGTTGAAGTCGGCGGTAAGCCGCTTGAAGGGTCTGCCGCCCAGCCAAATAAATGTCACATCCGGAGATGCAGCGGCCGTGCCCAGAAATTCGGCGACACCTTTTCGAGGCTGGATCTGTCCGACACAAACGCACACGTTTGCGTCATGTGATAGACCAAGCAGTTTGCGGCCTTCAATTCGTTTTTCAGCCGAGACAGAAAACCGGGCCTCATTGACGGGGTTCGTCAGCACTTCCATGCGCGCCGTGACGCCAATTTTTTCAAGCTCTCGTTTTACCTGGGGGGCCACGCAGAGCACCACATCGGCGCTGTTGTAGGCCAATTTGAGATACCAGTCCGAGAGGGGGGCCCAGTATTCAGCCAGAGCCAGGCTACCGATAAAAGATCCGGGCACGACGTGGGCTGTCAAAAGCCGACGCCCCTTGTAGGGCCCGCGTCTGAGCCAATAGCGCGGGCCAAACGTATGCGCGTGAAGCACATCGCACTGTTCTTTACTGTTTACCAGCACCTCAATGTCATCGCGTTTTTTCAGGGCTTCCACCATGTCGACAAAGGCGGTATGAACGCCCTGGGTCTCAAAACCCTCGCTTTCAGACAAAATATTCACGCTCAATTTTTTCATATCAGCCTTTGATAAATCGGGTGACTTGAATCAACAATGCCAGGGACGACATCCACGGCAGGTTCATACGGTTACCTGATTCTGCGGCTTGGAGCCACCTCAACAACGAAAGCCATACCATGGCGGCAACTTGTTACAATACCGTGTCGAGTTCTTCAGAAAACGCGGCTGGCAGGCCGAAACCCTGCCGGCCATAGTTGGTCAATAGACTGCGAATTCTGGCAAAATAGCACCTGAATCAACTGTACGGGCCTTGCTTGACCACCGAATCCCGTGGCGCCGGTTCGTTGCGCCGATTCCCACTTAACCCGGCCAGGATATCCGCTGATGCCATTACCCGACAGTCCAACTAACGGCGCGCCGAAGTCGCGCCGGTTCTGGTTGATCAGTGCCGCCATTGCACTGATCGTGGTTGTCGTCGTTATTCTCAGTCAGCGTAGCGGCCCGGAAGAGATAGCCCCTGGATCAGTAACCAGCCGGCCGGCACTCACCGTTACGCTAACAACACCAGAGTCCAGCGACTGGCCCCGGCGCCTTCCGGCACAAGGCAGTATTGCCGCGTGGCAGGAGGCCGTAATCGGCGCCGAGCTGGCCGGTTTGCGCGTGACCGAGGTGCTGGTCAATGTAGGTGACCATGTAAGCAAAGGCCAGGAACTCGCGCGCCTGGCGGTCGACACGGTCTCGGCCGATGTCGCCCAGGCGCGCGCTTCCGTGGCCGAAGCCGAGGCTTCGCTGGCCGATGCGCGGGCAACCGCGAAGCGCAACCTGGACCTGCAGGCCAAGGGCTTCATCAGCCCACAGGCATTGACACAGGCAGAGACCAATGAGCAGACCGCAGTCGCCCGCCTCGCGGCCGCGCATGCGCGCCTGCAGGCCGAGGAAGTCCGGCTGTCGCAAACGCGCGTGCTTGCACCTGACGACGGCGTGATTTCCGAGCGCAACGCAACGGTCGGCTCGCTGACCCAGGCTGGTCAGGAATTGTTCCGCCAGATTCGTGGTGATCGCCTCGAGTGGCGCGCAGAAGTCACTTCTGCTGAAGCAGACCAGCTGAAACCCGGCATGCCTGCCACGCTGTGGCTGCCAAGTGGCGTCGAGATCAAGGGCAGCGTGCGCATGGTGGCGCCAACGATCGATCCGGCGACCCGCACTGCCCTCGTGTATGTCGATCTGCCCCTGGCGGATGCCAGGGCCACGCTGCGTGCCGGCACTTTTGCACGCGGTGAGTTTGAACTCGGCCGGCAGATTGCTCTGAATGTCCCGCAAAGCGCCGTGCTGATGCGCGATGGTTTCGCCTACGTGTTCACGGTGGATGGGGCCAACAAGGTCAAGCAAACCAAGGTTTCGATCGGCCGGCGCAGCGGGGAACTGATAGAAATCACGGATGGGCTGGACCCGGCCAGCCGTATCGTAGTCACTGGCGCCGGCTTCCTCACTGACGGTGATACGGTGCGGGTGGTCGAAGCCAACTCAGCACTGACGGCCACGCAGTGACTGTCGCTGGGGCAGTGCGCACAAGATCCGAATCGTGTTAAACGTCTCTTCCTGGTCTATCCGCAACCCGACCCCGGCGATCCTGCTGTTCATCCTGCTGAGCCTGATGGGTTCGGTCGCATTCAAGGCGATGAAAGTCCAGAATTTCCCGGACATTGATCTGCCTTTGGTCACCGTGGCCGCTTCCTTGCCGGGTGCCGCACCGTCGCAAATGGAGACCGAGGTCGCGCGCAAAATAGAAAACTCGGTGGCTGCGCTGCAGGGCGTGAAGAACATTTACACCACGGTAAACGATGGCAGCGCAGTAGTTACTATCGAATTCCGGCTTGAGAAGCCGACCCAGGAAGCGCTCGATGACGTGCGTGACGCTGTCGCGCGCATCCGCTCCGACCTGCCCGGGGACCTGAGGGATCCGGCCATCTCCAAGGTCAACCTGTCCGGCACGCCGATTCTCACCTACGTGGTGGCCTCCAGCCGCATGGACGACGAGGCATTGTCCTGGTTTGTCGACAACACCGTCACCAAGCGCCTGTTGTCAGTGCGCGGCGCAGGCGCAGTTGCGCGCGTGGGTGGCGTTGATCGCGAGGTGCGCGTGGAACTTGATCCAGCGCGACTGCTGGCGCTTGACGCCAGCGCCGCGGATATCTCGCGCCAGCTGCGGCAGATCCAGCAGGAAGCTTCGGGTGGGCGGGCCGATATCGGCGGAGCCGAGCAATCGGTGCGAACCATTGCGACCGTGCAGTCGGCCGAGGAATTGTCCAGGCTGGACATCGTGCTTGCGGATGGCCGCAAAGTCCGCCTCGACCAGGTCGCCACCGTTTCCGACACCTTTGCCGAACAGCGCTCTGCCGCCCTGCTTAATGGCAAGCCGGTGGTCGGCTTCGAGATCACGCGCAGCCGCGGGGCCGGTGAGGTAGACGTCGAGACGGGCGTGGAAGCCGAGCTTGCGAAATTAAAGGCAGAGCACCCGGACATCGAGATCACGGAGGCATTCAATTTTGTCGATCCGGTGCAGAAAAACTTCGAAGGGTCGATGTGGCTGCTGATTGAAGGCGCGATGCTGGCGGTTCTGGTGGTCTGGTTGTTCCTGCGTAACTGGCGTGCAACCCTGGTTGCAGCCACGGCCCTGCCCTTGTCGATCGTGCCCACCTTTGCCGCGATGTACCTGCTCAACTTCACCCTCAACGGCGTCACCCTGCTGGCCTTGTCGCTGGTCGTGGGTATCCTCGTCGACGACGCCATCGTGGAGATCGAAAACATCATGCGCCATCTGCGCATGGGCAAGACACCCTTCCAGGCAGCCATGGAAGCAGCCGACGAGATCGGCCTGGCGGTGATTGCCACCACGTTCACCCTGATCGCGGTCTTCCTGCCGACAGCATTCATGGCCGGCATAGCGGGCAAGTTCTTCGTGCAATTTGGCTGGACTGCCGCGATCGCAGTGTTCTTCTCGCTGGTCGTGGCGCGCATGCTGACGCCGATGATGGCCGCCTATATGCTGCGCCCACCCACGGGAGCGTATGCCGAGCCAGTGTGGATGGGGCATTACACCCGCTGGGCGACCTGGTGCCTGCGCCACCGGATTGCCACGATGGGTGCCGCGGCGGTGTTTTTTATCGGCTCGTTCTCGCTGGTGCCTTTGCTGTCAACCGGCTTCATCCCGCCCGATGACCTGTCACAAACCCAGGTCTACCTGGCGCTGCCCCCGGGAAGCACATTCAAGCAAACCCTGGCGATGGCTGAAGAGGCGCGTGTAATCCTGCAGCGCAATCCTCACGTCAAGCTGGTGTACACCGCGGTCGGGGGCGGCTCGGCCGGCGCCGACCCGTTCGGGCCGTCCACATCGGCCGAAGCACGCAAAGCCACGCTGACCATCAACCTGACGCCGCGTTCCGAACGCCATGGCCTCAGCAAGCAGGCGATTGAAAGTCAGTTGCGCGATGCCCTGGGGGTGCTGCCGGGTGTGCGCGTGACCATAGGCCTTGGCGCTTCCGGCGAGAAATACATCCTGGTGCTTGCCAGCGAAAACGGCGAGGCGCTGGCAACACACGCCCGCGTTGTCGAGCGCGAGCTGCGCACCATCCCCGGTGTCGGCGCGATCACCAGCACCGCAAGCCTGGTCCGCCCTGAACTGGTGGTGCGTCCAGACTTTGCCAAGGCTGCGGACCTCGGCGTGACCTCGGCAGCTATTGCCGATACGCTGCGCATTGCCACTACCGGCGACTACTACCAGGGCCTGGCCAAGCTCAACCTTTCACAGCGCCAGATACCTATCGTGGTCAAGCTGCCGCCGGAATCGCGCCAGGATCTGTCATTGCTTGCACACCTGAGCGTGCCGGGCAAGCAGGGTCCGGTAATGCTGGGCAACGTCGCAAGCCTGAACATCGGCGGGGGACCGGCTGAGATTGACCGCTTTAACCGCATGCGCAACATCAACTTTGAAATCGAGCTGAGCCAGGGATCGCTCGGTTCGGTTGAAAGCCAGGCTCTTGCCCTGCCCAGCCTGCAGAACCTGCCGCCGGGCGTGATCCGGACCACGGTGGGCGATGCCGAGTCCATGAACGAACTGTTTGCAAGCTTCAGCCTGGCAATGGCCACCGGTGTGCTGTGCATTTACATCGTGCTGGTGCTGCTGTTCAAGGACTTCATGCAGCCGGTCACGATTCTGGTCGCCCTCGTGTTGTCCATTCCGGGCGCCTTCCTGGCGCTGCTGGTCACCCACACCGCGTTGTCAATGCCGTCGATGATAGGACTGGTGATGCTGATGGGCATTGCGACCAAGAACTCGATCCTGCTGATTGACTACGTGATCCTCGCGCGCCGCGACCACGGGCTGAAGCGCTGGGACGCCCTGGTAGATGCCTGTCGCAAACGCGCGCGGCCCATAATCATGACGACGATAGCGATGGGCGTGGGTATGTTGCCGACCGCCATCGGTATTGGCACTGATTCGGGCTTTCGCGCTCCGATGGCGATTGTCGTGATCGGCGGCCTGATTACCAGCACCTTCCTGTCGCTGTTGGTAATCCCCGTGGTGTTCACCTATGTCGACAACGCCATCATTTTTTCCAGGAGGCTCTTCCATGTCACCGGCCACCACCGGGCCAAGGCGCCGGATCCGGGAGCCGTCTCTTGATTCTCCAGCCCAGCCCGATGCCGTGGAATTCGCCCGCCTCCCTGCCTATAGCTGTCCTGGCAGTGCTGGTTTTCACCACTGCCACCCTGGGCGGTTGCGCGAACAAGCCGTTGCAGGTTTTTGGCGACCGGCTATTCGTCGAAGCAGGCGTCAATGACCAACAAGTAACGGCGCTGCTCGACAGCGCCGCGGAGATGTCCTTTATGGACCGGACGTGGGCAGAGGAAAACAACATCACATTTGCTGGAGCCGAGACCGCAAAAGGCAGTGGCGGGGACGAGCAAGTTGCATTTGCCGAAGGTGTCACGGTAAAAGCACTGGGTGTACGGCTCGCAGACCTCACCGTCGCCGTGCTTGACCTCACGGACCTTTCGACACGCTTGATAGGCCGGCCAACCCACTTCATCCTCGGGCGCGAGCTGTTCGACCGGGAGCGCCTGGCCATCGACATTGAGGACGGCACAATTCATGTTGCACCCCGCGATATCAAACCGGCAGGTGTCGCGCTGGCACTAAGCTCTGAGCGCGGACTGGAATCGTTCGGTGTGGCAGTGAACGATGTCCCGGTCCAGGCCGATTTCGACCTTGGGAATGGCAGCGAAATTCTTATTAGCCGCAACTTCGCCGCAAAGCTGGGTTTGATGACAGATCCGGCCTCGTTGCCGACCCGCAAGGGTGGAGGAGTTGGCGGAGAGATTGAACGCAAGATTGTTCACCTGGACCAACTTGAAATCGCCGGGGTGAAGTTTGAGGATGTAGAAGCCGCAGTCGATGAAACCGACAGTGCCGGCGATCTGAACATTGGCGTTCGCTTGTTGAAGAATTTCAGGATCACCGTGGACTTCGGCGAGCACATGCTCTGGCTTGATCCGCGCTGAACGCAGCCGGCATCCCCATGACCTTCAGGAGTGCTGCCTTGGCGGAAACTTCAAGCGCGGCATCTCGATATGCCTGCTCTCAGTAATTCCATCCAAACCGCATGCCGAGGAAATCTTCCAGCTCCTTATTGTGCGGCCTGAAATAGTCGCGCAGTGCCAGGCGCAATGCAGAATCAACTGCTGCTGGTCTGCCTTTGTTCTCCACGCGAAAGTTGATACGGTCAAATGGCGCGTGCCCCAGGAACTCAAACGCTTGCAGGGTTACCTGGCCCGGCGAGGCGAACAACTGCTCGCTGCGGAGGATAAGAAATTGCTCGCGGGGGAACGCGGCCATCCATACCTTCAACATTTTCACATAGATGCTGACGTCCACATAGATATTGGGCTGCGCGCTGTCGAAGCCAGGGTAGACCCCGGCAAGCAGCGTCTTCTCCATCTCGCCGGTTTCAAGGCCGAGGCGCACATTCATCAGGAAGTGCGATATGGCCCGTTCAACGGGGTCGCGTAACAGGATGATAAAACGGGTGTGAGGGAAATCACGCTGGATGCGTTCTGCAACCGGCGCCGAATCTATGTACTCGACCGAGGCCTCCCCGGTGATCAGCTCCGGGCGGTTTCCTATCGGCGGGAATTGCGCCAGGTACCAGTGCAGGCCGCGGTCGAAGTGCGCATCAAAAAAGCGCAGTTCTTTCTTCAATGCAGGTGCAACGCAGGGGTGTTGGGTCAGGTAGCTGTATAGTGACGTCGTTCCGCATTTCCGCTTGCCAAGTATCATGAAATGGGGTTTTGCAATTCGCTTTCCTCCGCGCGGAGCAATGCGCAGATGCGGATGACTTTGGCGCAATTGAAAATAATGCCCCGACCGAACGACTTTAAGAGATTCTTCGCGACGGTTGCTTGAATACAGGATCTCCGCCAGTGCTATGTGGGCCCTGACGACAAGTGGTTCAATGGTTATCGAGTGGCGCAGAAATTCAATGGCCGGCGCTGTAAGTCCATTTCCGATGCATTTGTTTCCCAGGTACACGTAACCGTCAAACCCACGGGGGTCGAACTCCGGGTCTTGTTCCAGCCTGGACCACAGCAGCGCCTGTTCCGCGGGTATATCCATGGATTCGGCAGCAATCCGGACAAAGTTTTCAAAGCTTCTGGTCGCCCCGGGGAGGTCACCTTGCCGGGCTTGCTGTTTCCCCATGAAGTAATGGATTTTCGCAGCGTCCGGATGATTCGTTTGCAGCGCCCGGCTGAAGTAGTCCTTGGCCTGGGCGAGTTCACCCCGGTTTGCCAACAGGCTGGCGATTTTGCTGTACCCGTCGGACAGGCCGGGATTAAGCGTGATCTCCCATTGATAAAACCGCAATAGGCCCTTTTCAACCAGGATCCGGACCGTGTGTGATGAGGGAAAATAGGCAGATGAAAACCAGAATATTTTTCCTGAGATCGAATGAAGCATCGAGAGGGCGCGCTGCAGCATTTCTTCAGGCAATCCCGCAAAGTTCCTTCAGCAGGGCCTCAACACTGCGTGCAATACTGCGCATGTGCGTTCCTGCATTGAGCGTGTACGCCGGCACCCGGCGGACCAGGGCCGAAAGACTGGCCATGGTTTCTTTGCCGACGCCCGGCAGTTGCAACAGCGTGCTCGGCGCCAGGGCCTTGAGTGCTTCGATGGAACTGGCTGGTTCAAGGGTGGTTTCAGGTCTGCCACTGATGCGCGGCACCAGGATGGCGCGAAGCGGGAAGCCAGCACTCAGCTTTCCCCGATAAACATCATTGAGGAAAATAAGAGCTTTTTGCTCACCAATCCGGTCCCGGTTCGCGACCAGCGGCAGCAGGTGCGAAAAGTTCTCAAAATCGGGTGCCCCCTTGAGTTTGGCCGAGCCATACAGGCTGTGCACATAGGGGTCCGGCGTGACACTCAGCAAAGCGTAATCGTCACTGGCGTACATCAGGGCACTCTCATCCAGGCAGGCCAGCGCCGAGGTTGATTTTCCCGATCCGCTTTTTCCGGCAAAGAGTACGCCACCTTCAGCCAAGCCAACGGCTCCTGCATGCACCAGGAAAAGCTGGTGCAGCTTGGCCCACTCATTCAGGATGATTCGCAGTGGCGTACCCCAATCCCAAATGGGGATCTGCGTCACATCCCGCGTCCAGTACAGTGCGATGGACCGCACCGGGTCAAACAGGCTGACGATTACCGGATCAAGATGCATCACCGCACGAATACGCTCGCCGTGAAAGTCCAGCATCTCGTTGCGTGGCCCCAGGTAATCGAAGCAATGCATTTGCACAAAATTGAGGTAGCGGGACACCAGCCTGGGCAAAAACGTCCGGGTAGAAACATCATCCCAGGCGTGTATGGTTAGCGCTGGCTTTCCGGTTGAAGGGCGCGAAAGGTGGCTGAATGCAGTGAGCAGTTTCCCGGCGAATCCGTCTCCTGCAATGCTCAGGCACACTTCATGTCCGGCCACCGAATAGTGGTGTTCCGTATGGCCGGAGTACAATTCCGCGCGTTTGGCACCACTGTACATCGCGTCAAAAAACGCTACCTGGTCTGCTGTCTCCCAGGAATTCATGGCACCTGGTCCGGGCTGCAGGGCAGGCTGGCCGCCACGCTCGTGCTTGCGTGGTATCGATGCAATACTTCGTCCGGTGGGCCAATCCGGCAGACTCCGGCCGTATCCAGCCACAGCGCCCGGTCACAGTGAGCTGAAATCTTCTCGGCAATGTGCGATGAAAGCAGCACCGCAGTGCCGTTCTGCATCAGTTCGCGAATGCGCTCAATGCACTTGGCCTGGAAGAACTCGTCGCCCACAAACAGGAATTCATCGATGAGCAGGATATCCGGGTCGGTGTGAACTGCGACCGAAAATGCCAGCCGTGCTTTCATTCCACTACTGTAGGTCCTGACTGGAGCATCCAGAAATTTCTCGATTTTCGTAAATTCCGCGATCTGGTCGAAACGCTCATCCACCTGCCTGCTGGTCAAGCCGTTCAGCAAGCCGGAAGTACTGATGTTTTCCCTACCGGTCAGCAAGGGATGCAGGCTGCGGCCCAAGTCAAGCAGGGCGCTGGCCTTCCCACGCACCTGGATGGAGCCCTCTTCGGCGCGCAGCAGCCCGGCCAACAGGGAAAGCAAGGTGGATTTACCCGCACCGTTTCGCCCGACAATGCCAAGCATTTCGCCGGGAAACACGTCGAAACTGACGTTCCGGAATACCCAGAAAAATTCGTCTGCCTGTTTGCGTCGCCAACCAACCACCGCAGCCTCCATGATGGATTGGGGCCGGGAGGTCGGGTACCGCAGAAATCGCTTTCCCAGCTGGTGGATCTTCATCACCGGATTCATTCAGAGCTCCTCGATGAACTGAAAGCGCCGTGACTGGAAATAACGAAAGCCGAAAACCAGCAGGACGAGCGATGCTGCTGCAACACCCGCAAGCGCCGACCAGTCTGGCCAAGCGCCATCCATCAACACGGTCCGATACCCCTCGATCAAGTGAGTAAGGGGATTCGCCGCGTAAAACAAACGGTGCATATGGGGGAAGGCATCAGTAGCGTACAGAATGGGCGTCAGGAAGAACATGAACCGGAACACCACTGCCAGCAGATGCTTCACATCATGGAATCTGACATGCAGGGCGGCCAGGGGAAAAGCCAATGCCAAGGTGAGCAGGCCCTGGATGCCGATGATTAACGGCAGCGCGGCAACCGGCCAGACCAGCGGCACTTTGTACCAGGCCAGCAACACGGCAACGATTGATAGCGAAAAGATCAGGTGGATAAGCCCCACGGTCACCACAACCAGTGGCATCACGGATGGTGGAAAACCAAGCTGGTACAGGACATTTCGGGCGCTGACTATCGACCCCGCCGCCATCGTGAGAGACTCGGTAAACGCATTCCAGCACAGCAAACCACAACACAGGAACAAGGGATAACGCGGCGTTGCCACGGTGAGTACATGCGAAAAAATCAGCGAGAAGACGAGCAGTTGAATCACCGGGTTCAGCAGCGTCCAGAACACGCCCAGCCATGACCGCTTGTAGAGAAGGCGCATCTCCAGCGATATCAGGTGGATGAACAGGTCCAGGGCGTAACCTAGCCTCCCCCACGAAAATGAGATTTCATGCGCCAGCCTCCACCTCGCAGCAGAGCCGGTTTTCCCGCCCGGGTTCGGCAGGCCCGCCGCTGGCCTAGCTACCACGGGTCATTCCACGCCGCGCCGGCCTTAGCCCCCGCAGACAAGCCGACTTGAACTGCAATGGCAGGCTGTCGCAGGCGCGGTGGTAGTGCAGCAATTCAAAGTGTGAAATAGCCATCTTGTGAAGTGCCGGCAGTATCCAGGAAGGAAGTTGGACCGAGAGATTTTCCTGCAGAAACACCAGCAGGTTGCGCAACGGCAGGATGCATTCATAACGTTGCCCCTGCCAGACCAGGCGCACCCAGTCGGAAGTGGATGCGAGCAATTCCAGCAGAACGCGCGCGTCTGCATAGAGGTGCAATGGCGGGCCTGTATCCCTGAACACATCAGCGCTCAGGCACAACAATTGCTCGACTGGCCCCAGAGACAATATGTTCTGGCCGTTGAGTTCCAGGCTGCGAGCTTCGTGCCAGGTTCGCTCTTCGGTATGTGCCAGTGGTTCAGCCACAAAGAGGTTGGTCCAGATCCGCAGGCTTTCGCCTCCAGGTCCGGAAAACGAATGGATGGACAATGCCCCGGGCGACCCGAACGACCGGCTGCGCTGCTCCTGCCACCCTGCCCCGGATGCCACCGACACGCTGTTGTTCCAGTCCACATGGCGCACCAGCAGATCGATACAACGAATGGCTCGGTACCCGATATCCGGGTAATGTCCCGCAACCAGGGAAACATCATTCAACACGATTGCAGGAAGGCCGTTGGCTGCCAGGCGCTCCAGCAGCGGCATCAATTGCGCGAGCACCAGCTGGTTGGCATACCAGTTGCGCTTATAGACGCCCTTCAAAACGGTTGATTCCGGCCCTCCCAGGCCGGCTATCAAATGCGCATACAACATGCCGAACATGTCCTGGGACGGTAAATCCGCTGTCTCAACCTGGCAGTGTTCGCGCCAGCGCTCCCATGCAGCCATTGCGCCGGAACTGGCTTGCGTGGAGGCGCCCAGCAGCCAGATGTGCTCTATTGGCAAGCGCGGATAAACGAAACGAGTCCAGGTTTTCATGCCTTGCCCAAGCGCCGCCTCCGGTCCAGCCCGCGCTTGAGTACCCGGACATAGTCAATGCGCCTGCTCCGGTCAAGGTAGCCCATGTTTGCCCCGTGGATCCGCCGCATCAACAGCACATCAGGCAACATGACTTCTTGCAAGCCTTGCTCCTGTGCCCGCATGTACCAGTCAATGAAATCCCCATACTCGGCAGCTTCGTCGAAAAGGCCAACCCGCCAGAAACTCTGCTTCTTGATGAGCATTGCGCCCTTGATATGACCGGGCAATTCTTTCTCCCGGATAAACAGTTGTGAGCTGGCTGGCTCTTCCAGTTCGGGCGAAATAAACTGTTCTACATGCCCGAATACGAAGTCCACCGCCGGGTTCCGATTGAACACAGCAAGTTGAGCAGCCAGTTTATGCGGCTTCCACAAATCGTCTGCATCAAGAAAGCACAGGAAACCACCCTGGCTGTTCCGGACACCATGGTTCAGCGCAGGGACCATGCCCTTGTGCGGCAGGTAGAAATATCGCGTGGCCGGAAACTCACGGGCTATGGTGGCTGTGGCATCGGTCGATGCGTTATCCACCACCAGCATTTCCAAAGACGCGTAATTTTGCTCCAGCACGCTTTGAATGCATTGCGCCAGGTACTTTTCCCCGTTATGCACGGGAATGATGACGCTGATCTCGACGGGGATGGCGCTCATGGATTAGCCGGAGTCAACGCCGAGGTGAAAATTGGCCCTCATGCATTGCCTTTGGCATGCGGCCAGCCCTTCTCTTCTTCGGCCTCATGCACCGGGTCCAGCAACAACAGGTCGCCCATGTCGGTGAAGCGCTCGAATATGGGCGACAGATAGGCTACTTGCTCTGCTACAGAAACCCCTTCGGTCACCGTTGCAGCGCCCGGCGCACTGGCACCGGAATCAGGCAGGCGCCTGATCAACTGTTCCCCTTCCAGCGCGCGAATCAATTCATCGATGTCCCGGTTCATGGCATCGCACTCACCGCGATATCCTTGCGCAACGCGTTCGCGGATCTGCAGTACCGTGGCATGTTGCTGGATGCCTGCCCAGATCAGCGTGGCACTTTGGGTCAGGCTGTAATAGTTACCGTTTTTCAGGTTCACAATGACCACTTCGCCATCAATCTCCTCTGCAACAACGTCCTGGCCAGCGGGTTCGTATCTTTCTGTAAACGGCATACTTCGCTTCCTTTAACAAGAATGACGACTGGCGTTCCCCGGCTGAAAAATCAGGTTCGCGCCGGGCGATGCACTTTGAAAATCTCCCCAAGATGCTTGATCCGCTCCCGGAAACGTTCCCGGATGCCGAGGTAAAACCAAAGCTGCCGGAACCTCAGCCCCATCGAAAAATAGGGATTTTCCAGGGGAGAGAGCGTGTCGCGGTCGGTGAAGATCGAACGACACATTTTTTGAGCACATTTCCGGGCCTTATAATCGGATTCAATAGTGCTCAAGACCTGTGGCGGAAGTTCAGCTCCAAGTAATTCGCGGGCCATTATAAGCCCACAATGGAATATGCGCTCCAGTCCTTGCTGTCGCGCACTTTGAATTACTCGCGACCACTCAAGTAGCGGGTTTGCGCGCAGGTGCTCGGCGATGTCACAAACCTTGGACAGGTGCTCCAGTTGCTGTTGCCGTTCCCAACAGTCTTTCACCACCTGCAAGCACAGAATCAGCAGGAAATCCTCAGCAGAGAACGTTATGACACGTTGCCCCAGCAGGGATTCCGCGCGGGTGCACGCATACAATTCGTCAAATTTAACAATATGGTGGAAGTAGCGGGGAGTGAACGCCCAGTGCAGGTCGATTTCAACATCTTTGGCAACACTCCTGTAGCGCGCTGCACGATCGAAGATTTCATCGAAAGTATAGCCCTCGTCAGCAAGCAGCTGTTTGCTTTTTTCAATATCCTGCTCACGAATGAATAAATCGAGGTCATAGTTTTGTCGCAATGCGAGCTTTCCGTAAGTACCATTAGCCAGGATGCTACCCTTGAATGGAATGACCGGGATAGCTGCCGTATCGAATTTCCGCAACAGGCCGGTGAGTGCGACTGCCAGCTTCAGGTTCGAACCGGCATTGGAATAAAACTGATGGCGCAATCGTGTCCTGATATCCAGTGGCATGGAGTTGGGTTCTATCGCGGACAGATTCCTGAACAGCAGTTGGGTCAGGCGGTGCTTGTCGGCTGAAGCACAGAGAAACTCCCAGTCCAGCGGCAGGCTGGCAAGAGACCTCGCGCGTTCAACCGTATCGCGGTTCAAATCAGTGCGCGCACAGCAGAGCAAAAACCGGGCTTCGGGGCGAAGTGGCCGGCCAAGAAACACATCGGGGTCCTGTTTGCTTAACATCGAATCAATTGTATGTTTACAAGAGGGAGTGGAACAGTGCCCGGGCTGAATCCTGACCATTTGGCAACTATTGCACAATTGTCGGGTTTTGCAGACGCACAGGCGCCGTAAATGAACGTCACGTTTACTACATTTGACGCACCGGATTTTGTTGGTGGCCCAAATTCCTGGCTGCGCCGGGTCTTGCCGTTATTGCAGCGAGCGGGCTGGCAGGTCAGGGTTTTGTTCTTCATCGAGCGAGGCTCTCCGGGGGACTGCCCCTGTTTCCGCGCATTGTCCGATCAAGGCATTGACTGCAAGTCGATACCCGGCAGCGAGCCAATGTTCATGCAGGTGCGCTGGCTGTTACAGGAACTCGCCGACTCACCCCCCGCGGTTTTTGTTATCAATCTGGCTGCCGCCGGCTATCTGGCGGCCCGATGGGTCAGGCGGGCGGGCATTGCAAGTATCGGCATAGTGCATTCAGACGATCCGTTTTACGAAAAAGTGCTGGCAGAGTTTGTCATGGGACCTGCCGGAAATTGCGTGTCCGACATGGTGTGCGTGTCCGAATTTCTATCCCGCGAGACCCAGGGCTTGCAGACAGCCACGAGCATGCACCTGATACCCTATGGCGTGCCAATACCGGGCCAAGCCGCCCGCGTACCAAACGGAAAGCTGCGCCTGATTTACGTTGGGCGCCTGGTGCAAGAACAGAAGCAGATCCTGGACGTGACCCGGGCCCTGTGCCGCGCGGTGCGGCAAGTTCCGGGCACCGAGGCGATCCTCTACGGCAATGGTCCGGACCGGGTCCGGGTAAAACGCTGCCTTGAGGAAGAAAAGCTGGGCGACCGGGTCAGGCTGGGCGGTCAAATTGACAATGCGGAAATCCAACAGGTCATGCTGGAAGCACACGTGCTGGTCCTGCTCTCGGATTACGAGGGACTGCCCATAGCCATGCTCGAAGCCATGGCCTGTGGGCTTGTTCCGGTATCCCTGCATATTCGCAGCGGTGTTGGGCAACTCATTAAGCACGGCACTACCGGTTTCCTGGTTGATGACCGGGGTGATGATTTCGTTGCCACGATACGGCATATTGCGGCGAACCCGGTGCAATGGTCACTCATCTCCTGTGCGGCCAGGCAAAAAGTCGCCGCAGAATATTCAGACGAACTGAACGCGCACAGGTGGATAGAGCTACTGGGTGCCAGGTCAGAGCAATCGGCTCCGGCGGAAACGGTAAAGCGTACATTGTTGCGCGGCATCCGCACGCTTGAATTTCTGAACACAACGCTGTCGCAGAAGAATGACAGCGCCATAACGACATCATGAAAATTCTTTACTGGACCGACCTGTTTCTGCCGCACATCGGGGGTATCGAGACGTTTAGCATGGACCTCATTCCTGCGTTGCAGTCCCGGGGGCACGATGTAACGGTTTTGACGTCGCACACTGGCCCAGGCCTTCCGGCTTTTGCGCAAATCGGCTCCGTTCCCGTTTATCGTTTTGATACCTGGAGCGCACTAAGCGCCAAAGACCTGAAGTCGCTCATGTCGGCCAGGAAGGCTATTACCGCTTTCAAACGGGAGCTGAATCCGGACATCATTCATCTGCATTTCGGGGCCACTTCTTACTTGCATCTGCAGACACAAAGCGCTGTGCGCCCGCCCACGTTGACCACGGTGCATTCTCTGCCTGAGAGCTCATTGAAGGAAAACTCGGTCTTCAGCAAGGTGGCCCATGCGAGCCAGGCCGTGAACGCGGTATCCAGCAAGGGACTGCAATTGCTCAGCCAGGCGTTTCCCGATCTCGTGGATCGGTTTTCTTTTGCATACTACGGGTTGGGGCCTTCAGTATCGGGTGCCATAAAGGTCGTTCCGCCTTCATTCGATATACCCGTCATTTTGTGCCTGGGCAGACTGATACCTCAAAAAGGTTTTGACCTGGCGTTGAAGGCCTTTGCCCTGGTTGAACGCACGTTCCCAAAAGCCCGTTTGAAGATCGTCGGTGAAGGTGTTGAAGAAGTGGTTTTGAAACAACTAGCTGTCACCCTGGGCATTTTGGACAAAGTGGATTTTACCGGCCCGGTGCCACCGCAAGATGTGTATACCCTGATCAACCACGCGACGATGATGCTACTGCCCTCCCGATACGAAGGCTTGCCGCTGGTGGCCCTGCAAGCCGCGCGAATGCAGCGGCCAATTATCTCTTCCAATGTCGATGGATTGCCTGAATTGGTTCGTGATCAGGAATCAGGTCTGGTCCTTGCAGAAAACAACGAACACGAGTTGGCCAAAGCGATCCTGTCCCTGTTGCACAATTCTGAACAGGCGATTCGCATGGGCAAGGCTGCTGCCCAACGACTGGAGGAACGTTTTAGTTTCGACCAATGTGTTTCCGAATACGAGCGGCTATATCAAAAAATTGCATGAGCCCTGGATTTTTTGAAGAACCGTCGCTCTTGTGCGCAGCCATGTTTCATCCTGTACCCGTAATCACCCGGACTTCAGGCCACGGATTTGCTGCAGCATGTAGTCGACCGTCTGCTGCACGTGGCGGTCCGTGCAGGTGCTGCACAGGCCGCGTGGCGGCATCTGCCTGTAGCCTTCAATGGCGCGCTGGTAAATGAGTTCAAGCGGCTGGTTTTCGATCCCTTTCCAATCACTCAGAACCGACAGGTTCGGGGCTCCATACGAGCCCGTGGCATGGCAGGCGGAGCACACCACGTCATAAATGTATTTGCCCTTGTCTATTTCTTCCACGGCCACGAAAGGTGGCCGGTACAATCGGTGCAACGTGCCCTTTTGCGACAGGATGTAAATGGAGCCATCGTTTGCCACCTTTATATCGCGCACGCGATCGTCAAGTTCGCTCAGCATCGGGTACTCGGAGCGAATGACATCTCCATCCAGATCCAGTTTGCTGATGTTCCTGGGCCGCATGGCGCCGACCAGCAAATCGCCCTCCCACTCGGGGAACATGCTGCCCCGGTACATGGTAATGGGTGATGCGGCGATGGACGGCAGATAATAGAACAACGGCTGTTCCATGCCTTTTGCGTGCGTCCCGGCTGCGCCGACTTCGCCCACACCGATGTCCGGGTAATTCTTGCCATAGCTGATGACGGGCCAGCCATAATTTGCTCCGGCGCGGATGATATTAACCTCGTCCCCGCCCATCGGACCATGTTCGGCTTCAAACAATCGCCGCGACACCGGGTCGAAGTGCAGGCCCTGCGGGTTGCGCACGCCGAGTGCGTAAATCCGTGCGTCATACCCTTTGACGCCCACAAACGGATTATCTGCCGGCACGGAGCCATCGTCATTCAGGCGCAGGATTTTTCCCTGCAGGCGCATCGTGTCCTGGGCGAAGTTATGTTCGGAACGATCACCGATGCCGACGTAAAGATACCCCTGGTCGTCAAACTCCAGGGCTCCGCCAAAATTCGACGGCGACCAGCTCAGGGGTTCAGCGGCCAGGATCTGTCGCACATCATGCAGCTGGTCTCCCTCCAGAATGGCCGTCGCCACTGCGGTAAGGTGGAACTTTCCCGTTGCCTCATCGGCAATTGTGTAGCTTAGGTAGATGCGGTGGTTGTTGGCATAATCGGGGTGGAGTTCCACGTCCAGCAAGCCGGTTTGCTCTATGCCTGCCGAGGTATGTGGCACGCCGGAAACCGGGGTCAGTATCCTCGTGTCCAGGTCAAACCGGCTCAGCTTGCCGGAGATCTCGGTAATGATGACCTCCCTGGGGCTGAGAAACTGGAATTCACACGGATAAGTGAGCCCGGACAGCAGCAACTCGACCCGCGCATCGGGCACGTTGAGCTCCCACAGGGAATTAACCTGGCCCTCTAGAGCAGGGTTTTGCGCGCCTTCCAGCGGCGGCACCGGGGGACTGGCCGGGGCCGCGCCCTGAACTGCTGGCGGGGTAACGGTCTGGGCGATGCCCGTTTCCGGGGTTTGCAGCTCCCGGGCTGGCACCAGGAAAACCGCCAGCATGGTCAGTAATGCCAGGCCGGCAAGGGTCAGCGCCGTCCGTCCCGCGGCGAAATTGCCAAATCGGATATTTTTCACTCGCGTACTCTAATGAACCGCTGAAAGAAACGCCAGGGAGCCTCTGATCAAAAACCCTTGTACCATAACCTGAACTGGCAACATTGTCCTGCGAACAGAACATGCCCATCGGCACCCTCGAAAATGACTCTGGCACTGGCAGCAACCGCGCGTACGTGCTGTTCATTCTGGTGCTGGTGTACACCCTGAATATTGTCGATCGACAGATCATCGGCATCCTCGCTGTGCCCATCAAGGCTGACCTCGGCTTGAGTGATACGCAACTGGGACTGATGGGCGGCCTGGCCTTTGCGCTGTTCTATACCGGCCTGGGTATTCCCGTCGCGTTGCTGGCCGACCGTTTCAGCCGCACCTGGATCATGACCGTGGCACTGGCCACCTGGAGCCTCATGACCGCGGCATGTGGCCTGGCGGCTAACTTCTGGCAACTGTTTCTGTGCCGCGTGGGCGTGGGGGTGGGAGAAGCGGGCGGCGTTGCCCCGGCCTACTCACTGATTGCGGATGTCTTTCCCGCCGCGCAGCGGGCCCGTGCGCTCAGCGTGTATTCCTTCGCCATGCCCATTGGCACCGCACTGGGCATCGTGTTCGGCGGGGTAATCGCCAGCCTGGTCAACTGGCGCATGGCATTCTTCCTGGTAGGCGCCGCCGGCTTGATTCTTGCGCCCCTGTTCCGCCTGACCATCAGGGAACCCGTACGCGGCCAGTTCGATCGCCCGCGTGTTGGCAGCAAGCCACCCGGGTTGAAGGCCATCCTTGTTACCCTGTCGCGCAAATCCAGCTTCTGGCTCCTGGCGGCCGGGGCATCCTGTTCGTCGATGATGGGCTATGGTGCGATGTTCTGGCTACCCTCGTTTTTTGTGCGGAGTTTCAAACTGACCCTGCTGCATGCCTCGCTGGTTTATGGAGGAGTCTTGCTGATCGGCGGGCTGGCCGGCCTGTGGGCCGGGGGCTGGCTGGGCGATCGCTACGGGCGCCGCGACCGCGCCCAGTTTGCGCGCATTCCGGCCATGGCATTCCTTGCCACCGTGCCCTTGTACGCGCTGGCCATCCTGTCGCCCAATCTGGCTTTGACGCTGGGTCTGCTGCTGGTCCCCACTGCGCTTGGCCTGGTGTGGCTGGGCCCGGTGCTTTCTGCCATTCAAAGCCTGGTCCAACCCAATATGCGGGCCACCGCCTCAGCAGTGTTCCTGTTCATAATCAACCTGCTGGGTATCGGCCTTGGCATCTACGCCATGGGCGCCTTGTCTGATGGCCTGCGACTGCAATTCGGTGATGACTCGCTGCGCTACGCTATCCTGGCGGGCAGTAGCTGCTATATTTTTGCGGCGATTTTTTTCTTCCTGGCGGCGCGCCGCCTGGACCAGGACTGGGAGGAGTAATGCCTGTTTGCCGGGGTCATTACCCCAGAATCATGACTTCAGGCACGCGCGCCAGCAGTACCCGATTTGGGTATAGTGACCCACCCTCGACTGCAGGTAGCATTGCCATGCCAATTCGCCGCATTTTCCTCGCCCTGTCACTGGGTATTGTCTCCGCCACGGCTATGGCAGAACGCGGCATCATTCTTGAGGATATGAATCCAGACGTCGCCGCGTGCACGGACTTTTATGATTACGCCAACGGCAACTGGCGCGCGCAACACGCCATTCCGGACTATATGGATCGCTGGAGCCGCCGCTGGGAATCCGGTGAGATCAACAAGGAACACGTGCGCGACATCCTGGCCGAAGTCTCGGCACGGCAGGACTGGCCGGCCGGCAGCGCCGAGCAACTTGCAGGCGATTTCTACGCGGCCTGCATGGACGAGTCCCGCGTGAACCAGCTTGGCGTCACGCCTGCGCTGCCCCTGCTGCAGGAAATGCAGGCCATCAAAACCGTCGCGGATATCCAGAAGTCGATAGACCACCTGCACAAGCTCGGCATCCCCGTGCCTTTTGCCGTTTACTCAACCCAGGACCTGCACGACCCCAACCTGATGATCGCGCAGGTGGATGCCAGTGGCCTGGGCTTGCCCGACCGCGACTATTACCTTAAGCCCGATGAGCGATTCGTTGAGGCGCGCGACAAGTATCACGTGCACATGGCCAGGATGTTCGTGCTGGCGGGACAGTCGCCTGCCGAGGCTGACCAATCCGCGGCCACAGTGTTCGAATTTGAAAAGCGCCTCGCCGAAGCATCGCTGGACAATGTCGCGCTGCGCGATCCCGTGCAGCAAGACCACGCAATGAGCCTGGCCGAATTGACTGAACTCGCACCGGACTTCAACTGGACAGCCTACTTCGAAGGCGCCGGTATGCCGCTGGCTCCGCTCAACGTGACCCAGCCCGCCTTCATCAAACAAGTGAACAGGGAATTAAAATCAACGCCGGCCGAACAATGGCAAATCTACCTGCAATGGCAGGTGCTGAATGCCAAGGCTGACCTGCTCTCGGACCCATTCGTCGAGCAAAACTTCGAGTTCTACGGCAAGTACCTCAGCGGCGCAACCGAGATGAAGCCCCGCTGGAAGCGCTGTGCCGAAGCGACTGACAAGCAGTTGGGAGAAGCGCTGGGACGCGCCTATGTGGACAAGTATTTCCCGCCAGCCGCCAAGGCGCGCGTACTGGAACTGGTCAAGAACATCCTGCTGGCCATGCAGGACACCATCAACGGCCTGGAGTGGATGAGCGCGGCCACCAAGCAACAGGCGCTGGAAAAGTTATCCACGTTCAATCCGAAAATCGGCTACCCGGATAAGTGGAAAGACTATCGCGGCGTCGTGGTCAGCCGCGCTTCCTGGTGGGATGACTTTGAGGCGGCCTCCAGCTGGAACGTGGCCGACGAACTCGCCCAGGTCGGCAAGCCGGTGGACCGTGCGCGCTGGGGCATGACTCCACCCACCTCGAATGCGTACTACAACCCCAACCTGAACGAGATCGTGTTCCCTGCCGGCATCCTCCAGCCGCCGGGCTTTGATGTGAACGCCGCCGATGCCGTGAACTACGGCTCCATTGGCGTGGTGATTGGTCATGAGATCAGCCATGGATTCGACGACGAGGGAGCGCAGTTTGATGCTCAGGGCCGCTTGCGCAACTGGTGGACACCCGAGGACAACGCAGAATTTCCAGGCACGCGGACAATGCGTGGTCGACCAGTTCGAGGGCTACTTCATCGAACCCGGTATCCATCACAATGGGAAACTTGTCCTTGGCGAATCCATTGGTGATCTGGCCGGAGCGAAGCTCGCCTACCTCGGCTACCAGAAATCGCGAATCGGCAAGGGCCCTGAACCGACCATTGACGGCTTCACGCCCGAGCAGCAATTCTTCATCGCCTGGGGCCAGTTTCGGGGTGACGAGATCCGCATCGAGACACAACGCACCATGGTGCAGGGCGACCCTCACCCGATAGCGAAGTACCGGGTGAACGGCCCGCTATCGAATCTGCCGGCATTTCGTGAAGCGTTCCAGTGCAAGGCCGGAGACCCCATGGTGCGGGAGGGCACAGACCTCTGCGAGGTCTGGTGAAGCTGATTCCTGAGGGCAGCTTCAGGGAGGGCTGATTCAGGGAAGCTGATTTCCGGGGAGCTATTCTTCCGGGTCTTTTTCTTCCGGGACTGGACCCTCACAGACGTCATTGCCTTTATCGAAAATGATGCGCCAAATGCCTGGCGCCTCGAGGCGCCAGATGGACGTGAAGGTGCCAACCAGCGTTCCGCCAGGATCGTATACCGGACCGGTACTCAGCGCGAGGGTGCCTGAATCCAATACTTCAACCCCTTGGGGCGCCCAGGCAAACGGTGCTTCCGCGCCGTCGAAATAGGGTTTCCATGCGGCTTCAACTTCCTGCTTTCCGCGCAACGCAGCTTGTCCCCGGAAAAAAATACCGCCTCATCGGACAAGAACTGCGTGAACGCTGCGTAGTCACGATCAGCCATGGTCGCGGCAAAGGCCCGCTCGGTGTCTTCCACCTGCTGGCGAAGTTGCGCGGGGCTGGACTCCTCCTGGGCGCCCACGGTGTTCGCCATGAGCACTATCAAACTGGCAAGCAATAGGTGCTTTGACTTCGACATGAATTCCTTCCCCCCCGGCTGGGCTGCTCCATTAACCAGCGTTGAGTTTACACCTTGCAGCCAGTTGGCAATTACAGAGTTATCCTCTAAGGTGGCAGGCAGTATAGGTCCGGCAAAAACAGATAATGGAGAGCACCATGAAAAAGATGGCTTTTATCGCGGGCCTGCTGTTCCTTGTGAGCAATGCTGCTTTGGCGCAATTTGCGGAATCAGGCGATGCGGGCGGTGCAGGTTTCGTTCAGGAACGGCTTGCGCGAATCGATGATGCGATCAAGCTTGAAATTGCGCACGGCAAAATTCCGGGCGCGGTTGCCCTGGTGGTCAGGAATGGCCAAATCGCGTATTTCAAGAGTTTCGGTTTTGCCGATGTCGATGCGCAAACACCAATGCAAAACGACAGCATATTTCGCATTGCTTCGATGACCAAAGCAGTCACATCAGTGGCGGCGATGATCCTGTATGAGCGCGGCCTTTTCCAATTGAATGATCCGGTTTCAAAATATATTCCCGGGTTCGCCGACATGCTGGTAGTGTCCGAAGTCGATGACAATGGCAACGTGTCGGCTACCGTCGCCGCAACGAAGCCGATCAGGATCATTGATCTGCTCACACACTCTTCCGGCTTGGGCTATCCGTTTATTCCCAGTAGTGTGCAGAAATCCTACGTCGAAGCGGGCGTAATCGATGGATTGACCAGCAAAGACGTCAAATTGGCTACACAGATGGAGCTTCTGGCCAAGCAACCGCTGATGTTCGAGCCGGGCTCGAAATTCGCCTATGGACTCAGTGTCGACCTGCTGGGTTACCTCATCGAAGTGGTCAGTGGTAAATCGCTGGATCAGGTCTTTGCCGAGGAGATATTCGCGCCGCTGGGCATGCACGACACCTATTTCTATTTACCGCAGGACAAGGCCGACCGCCTGGTTACCCTTTATGCGGACGTAGATGACAAGGGCCTGATCGTATCGCAGGGAACTGAATCCGACATCATTCTCGATAATCCGCTTTACCCTGTTGCCGGCGCCAAAACCTACTTTTCGGGCGGTGCCGGGCTATCTTCCACCGCCTACGATTATGGACGCCTCCTGCAAATGCTGCTGAACGAGGGAGAACTCGACGGTGTGCGAATCTTAAGCCGCAAATCAGTGGAACTGATGCACACCGCCCGGGCCGATATGAATGAAGACCAGGCTCCCGATTTCGGGCTTGGTTTTGCGGTCATTGGCGATCTGGCGAAGAAAGGCGAGCTTGGTTCGATTGGCTCGTATTCCTGGGGTGGCGCGTTTTTTACCTCGTACTGGGTCGACCCGAGCGAGAACCTGATCGGCGTGTTCATGTCCCAGGTCCGCCCGGTCAAATCCGACATCGACGCGAAGTTCAGCACGCTCGTCTATCAGGCGCTGGAATGAGTATCAATCTATTTCGAAGCAGAGACCCGGACGGGTTCTGCAGCAAATTGCGAAAACACTTAGTGAGCCAAAACGGGACACGGCTGGTTGTGACCCCGGGAGAGCAGCATGAATAGCGGTGCCAAATTCTGGATCCAGATGGTCCTGTTCCAGGTCATCTTCGGGCTAACCATTTTCACCTTTACGCGCCAGTATTACATTCAGGATCCAGGCAAGGCCGGCGCCACCCCAGCCATCGCCGGACAGTCCTCACCTGCAGGGCCGCACCGCGCCATAGAGACTGTGGGGACTGAGCTGACACAGTTTGACCCCGTACTCCCAGGTGCGATGAAGAGCGGAGATCCGGCGGTCCTGGCCCGCCAGGCCGATGAGTTTTTCGCCAAGGAGGAATACCAGCAGGCCGCGGATTTGTATCAGCAGCTATTGGCAACCGGCCAGAAAGACGTCGATACCTATAACAATCTCGGCATTACGCTGCACTACCTGGGAAGGTCAACTGAAGCACTGGATATTCTGAACAAAGGTGTAACCGTGGATTCGAACTACCAGAGAATCTGGCTGACGCTGGGCTTCGTGAACAAACAACTCGGCAACAGCGAGCAGGCACGCATGGCACTGACCACAGCCGTGCAATTGGGTGCCGACAACGATGTTGGAAAATCCGCCGCCAAAATGCTTGAAGGTCTGCCTTAGGGCGAAATGGGGACGGTGCAGATACCCTGGTCGTAACCCTTGCTTCTGACCTGCGCGAGTTGGGCGGCCATGTCGGCGCGGATTTCCTGCACGATGGCCTGGAAACGGGGGTCGCCGCGCAGCGGTTCGAGTATCGGGTCGTGTTCGAGATAGTAACGCCAGTAATAGCGCCAGCCGGAATCCACGGCTGTGCGCAATGAGGCCAGCGCCTTTTCGTTCTCGCCTCTTAAGACCTGGATACGGACATCGTCAATCCCGTAGCCCCAATCGCCCAGGCGCGGGGCGCCCTGGATGTACTTCTCTGCACCAGCCAGCAATTGCTGCGCCTCGGCTTGCCGGCCCATGGTCTGCATCAGGCTGGCGAAGTCAATGGCCACCTTGGAATTGTTGAGATTAAGCTCCTTGAACGGGGTTTCCAGCAGCTCGGGAAAATGCTTTTGGTACAAGGCCAGGGCCTCGGCCGGCTGACCATTAAGCTTAAGCTGTGCCTGGACGATGGCCAAAGGCAGGGCTTTGAGGAACGGGATCCAGGTGTTCTCGAGCGCGTTCCGGGCATTTGATTCTGCGGCCATGCTATCACCTGCATATAGAGCCACCAAGGCTTTTTGAACGCTGGAATAGGGCGCATCCTGAAGCAGACCGCTTGCCTCCAGCATGCATGCAGCGGTGGTGTCGTCGCCGAGCTCACTGAATATCTCCACGCTATTTGCGTAAGACCCTTGATCGTCGGGATCAGCGGCATGAACCTGCAGGACATAGTCGACGGCTGTGACCAGGTCACCCTCCACGGTCCAGGCGAACACCCCCACGTTACCCAGAGCCGAGGTGAACGAAGGGTCGATTTCCAGGGACTTCTGGTTCAGCGCACGGGCCGCTTCGAAATCACCCAACGCCATGTGAGCTACAGCAAGATTGGCCATTACGATGCCCGACAAAGGGTCCAGTGACAGCGCATGTTCATACAACGGGACAGCCTCGGACGGCAGGCCCATGGACTGCATCAGGTACAGCCCATACCAGAACGAGGCTTGGGGATAATTCGGCGCCAGCTCCAGCGCGCGCCGGTAGGCCTGACCCGCGCCTTCGTAGTCGCCGGAATATTCACGAATGCTGGCCAGCGTTGTAACAGCCTCGCCCGACTGATCATCCAGTTGCAGGGCTTTCTCCACCAGCGGCAAGGACTTGGCGTTGGCCTCTTTGAGAGTGATCAAGCCCCAGTCCCCCTGCACCTGGTAGACATCGGCAAGGCTGACGTAGGCCAGACCGAAATCCGTGTCCAGGGCTATGGCCTGTTGAAAATAGCCCACCGCTTCAACCATTCCTGCGCCGGTGCGCTTGGCAAATCGCTGCCGGCCCAGCAGGTAGGCCTCATAGGCAGCGAGGTTTTGGGTGGGCTGCACCGCCAGCCGCTGTGCGTCATCGCTGGTCAGCTCGGCTTGCAATGCCTTGGCGATGGCGGTGGCGATTTCGCTCTGGATGTCAAAAATGTTCGCAGCCGTCAATTCGCGATCGTAGATTTCTGCCCACAGGTGCTCATCGGTGGCGGCATCGATCAGTTGTACGTTGATGCGGATGCGCTCGCCGGCGCGCTGCACGCTGCCCTCCATCACTGTGCCGACGCCCAGCTCCGCAGCAATCACTCGCAAGGGCTTTTCGGTATTGCGATAGCTCTCAACCGAGGTCCGCGAGATAACCCGCAAGGCGTGAATTTTGGAGAGTTGTGTGAGCAGGTCATCGTGCACACCGTCAACAAAGAAGGCATCGTCTTCCGAGCGGCTGCGATTGGCAAAAGGCAGGACGGCAATTGAGTGGCGATCGGGAGCCGGCGTCGCGGGGGCCGAAGCTGGAACCGAAACCGCGGGCCTGTTTGGTCACCTCGGAACCCTCCGCTGCCGCTTGCGCGGCGGTGTCTGCCGGCGGCGCTTCCGGAGCGCGCCAGTAATCCCGCAGCAGCAAGCACCACCACGGCCAGCGCCAGCAGACCGATGACGACCCGGTTCAATGTCTGGCCGGTTTGCGGAGTGATCGACGCTTCGGGAGCTACTTTACGGGTGGGTTTGACGCCCTCAGGCGTCAGTTCAAAAGCCCAGGCGAACAACAGGCTGAAGGGGAAGCCAATGAAGATCAGTACGGTTACCAGGGTGAAGGCCCAGCCGGGCAATTGCAGAGCCGGAAATGTCGTCGACGCGAATTGCAGGATCAACCAGCTGACGATGGCGTAGGCGGCGCCGACCTTGAATACATTGCGCCGGCGCAGTTCCTTGAATAAATCAGTTGGTCCGGACATTTCGTGTCAGGCCTTACGGCAAGAAAGGTCGGCAAAGAATACCACGCGGCCTCTTGGCGCGGCAGCGAATATTACGCCGGGTTCGCCTTATCCCGGCCAGTGAAATTCACCTATACTGAGTCGCAGCATGAGAACAGCAAACAAACAACATTCCGACGCCGTCCTGAGCCAGGGTGCATGGTTCAAAGCCTTGCCGCCCGGCCTGAAAGGCCTGATCCTGGATAACTCCATACTGCGCACATTCAAAGCGGGTGAGATTATCTCCGCCGAGGATCAGCGCCAAACGGGATTATGGGGACTGCTTGAAGGCCAGGTCGCTGTTACGCGGCGCGTGGCTGCCGCCCGCGAGTTTTTCTTCCACCTGGGTGGCCCGGGATTCTGGTTTGGCGAAGCCGGCTTGCTCAGCAACAAGGCCGCGCTGGTTACCGTGACTGCCCGCACCGCGGTTCGCGCCCTGTTCCTGCCGGCAGCGAAGTTTGAGCAGATCGTGGAGCAACAGGTTTTGTATTATCGCTGCTTCGTTGAACTGCAGGCCGCTCGTTACACGCTGATGCTGCGACACTTGGCTCAATCCGCAGGCTTATCTCCTGAGAGCTACCTGCGCATCCGCCTGGCGGATATTTCTGACCTGATTCATGCCGATGGTGCCAAGCCCGAACCGGTGGAGTTGGCATTGTCACAGACCGATGTGGCAAACATGATCGGCACTTCGCGTCAGACAGTGAACAAACTGCTCAAGCAGATGGAACGCGAGAGCCTGATCAAGGTTTCTTTCCGCAAAATCACCATCCTGAAACCCAATACCCTGCGTGGCGGGCACCGCAAGACAGGTCTCTGACTGGATAAGGATCACGCTATGAGCCTGCTGAAATTGCCCCATGCAAAACCCAAGACCATTCTGTTCGACTGGCATGCCACGCTGGTGGACACCAAGGATGCCATGTATCACGCCGTTGACAATGTTTTGCCGAAACTGGTTGAGCTTGACCTGATCAAGCGGCTGGTACCAGCTAATGAAAGCCGCACCCTGGAAGACTCCAGGCTCGTCAAATATGTCCGGGCCCATGGAAAGTTACACCCCAGGATCAAGTCGGAACGCAAGATATCCCGCACGGACATTTTTGAAGTCTTGTTTGGCCAGGATCACGAAGCCAAGCTCATCGCACACCGGGAATTTGATGTTTGTTACAGCCAGCATATGACCGGGGCCATCCCTCTTGAACCCGATATCCCCGAACTGCTGGGCGCCTTGCGCAAGCAACAGTTAAAACTCGGAGTGATATCAAACCGCAAGCGTGAGTTTATGCACTATGAAGTAGGCAATGTCGGTGGTGAAGACTGGAGTCCGCTATTCGACACCATGGCGTGTGGCGACGATGTTGCCCATCGCAAACCCTCGCCGGATCTGCTGCTCAAGGCCCTGGATAATCTCGGGATCAGACCGGACACATCCTGTTGGTACGTAGGAGACAGCACCACGGACGTCGTTGCTGCCAAGGAGGCAAAGATAACGGCCATCTTCTACAACGGCGCCGGTTGGGATGAGAATTGGATCGACAGAATATTTCCCGGCACCATGCGCCACCCGCACCAACCGGATGCGGTTATCAACAACTTTTCTGAGCTGGGCGCACTGGTAGATCAGTTCTTGCTTGAATGCGCCTCGCCTGTCCCCTTTATTCCTTAAACCAGTATTTTCAAGGCGTTCATTAAAATCGTTTTCAGTGGCAGCTCCAGCGCCACCAGAATAATCATCGGCAATACCGCAGCGCCGACCAGGGGAACCAGGGAGCCCATGGTCAGCGGCAAGGGGCGGATTTTTGCTATCAACTCGTAGGGTGCAGCGGTATCGGCAATGGGGCCGAGCTCCGGCGCATCGAGAATGGGCGCATCCTCTATCAGCTTGCCCTCGATCCAGCGTTCCCGCACCAGGCGGCCATGACCGCTGATCAGGTCGCCGTAATCGAGCAGGCCCTGCTTCTTGGTCTGCAGCATCAAGCCGAGAAAAGAAATGAATGGCAAGACACACAGCAGCGGAAGGATTACGACGAAGGCTATGATCTCGATCTTGAGCGAGGCAATGGCGACACCGTGATACACCAGCTGGTGCGCCCAGCCGGAAGCAAAAACCGAGGAAATACCCAGCACGACGGGCACAAACATGATGGGAATCCGCGCCATGAATCCCAGCCCGGCGCAACGGTCGGGGTGCGTGGGCACCAGCGACAATTCCAGCCCGGCAATACGCTTGAACAGCACACCCAGGAGCACCAGCCGCCAGAACCAGGCCAGCAACAGGGCGAGGAAAATGGTTCGCCCTACATATAAATACCACCAGGCGCCGAAGCCTATGCTCGTGCTACCTGGCTCAGCACCCGCAGACTGGGCACCCACCCACAGGAGTTCGTGCGGCAACTCCTTCGGCGCCGAGAGCCAGAAGAACGAGACGAGCCCCGCGGCAATGGCAATCCACGGCAACGTTGAGTCGCGCAACCCGGCAATACCCGTCAACACCGAGCGCAGGTGCTCCCGTTCGGACGGCGGAACAACACCGGAACTGACCAGGCGCGGCAGTAAGTTGGTCAGCGTGCTGTGCATCATGCCTTCGGCCATGATGAACAGCGGTACGGCGAGCAGTAAACGCACGTTGACTGCGTAGTGCACCAGCAGCGGTTCGCTGCCTTCCGCCGGCAGAAACCCGGCCTTCATCCAGGCCCAGACTGCCGTCGGCAACCAGGCCAGCAATGCCCAGAACAGCGCCCGGCGCATGATGCCGAGCCCCTGTTCCGGAATCAGTCCGACCTTGCGCTGCAGGCGAAACAGCAGGTCGCCGCGCACCAGCGAAAGAGCCCATGGGGTACTGCTTGGTTCAGGAAGGGTGTCACTCATCTTTGCGTCCTCATAGCATTGCCATCACTTCAGGTAGGTGATCTTCGTCGCGCCGATCGTCCCGTTGAAAGCAAACGGCGCCTGGTCGTAGTAATCAAGCGACACGGGCGAATCGAGATCAATGCCGATATCAAAGGTGGCATTTGAGGTGAAGTGCAACGACATGGCGGCCGGCACCCTGCCCTGCCCCACCACCTGGCCGTTCACGCGCATGACGATGTCCATAGCTCCCCCGATTTTATCCACCAGCTTTGACTCAATCTCAATCGCCACATTACCAACCGGCAGTTTTTCTTCCGACCTGATCCTGGTGCGTTGGATTTCGAACAGGTTGAATTCGTAATTCAGGAAGCCGTCCTTCACGTAGCAGGTAAGGCCTCCGGAAAAGCCGGCCAGCGCATACAGCACTCCGTTGGCATTCGCCGGCACATCCACTTCCATGGTCACCAGGCTGCTGTTCTTGCCAAGCTTGGGCGCCGCGGATTCCGGCATGCGGGTGATGGGGGCGGCGAAGGCCCACTCGGTGGCCGTCGGTGCCGGCGCGTCCTCCGGATGGAACATGGCTGTCGACCACAAGCCGCCGCCAATGGGCATGTTCTTGTTTTTCTCGGATTCCTCAATAAAGAGTGCCTTCATCTCTTCGAGTTTCTGCGGATTCTTGGCCGCAAGGTCGTTCGCCTGGCTCCAGTCTTCGTCGATGTTGTAGAGCTCCCACTTGTCCGTCAGCGGCGACCATTCCTTGATGCCTTTCGGCATGCCGCCGACCCAGGGTTCACGCGGTCCCGGCGCGCTGGCGAACCAGCCGTCGTGGTAGATGCCGCGGCTGGCCATGATGTCGAAGAACTGGGTCGTTCGCCTGCCCTTGGCCTTGGGATCGGCAAACGTGTACACCATGCTGACACCGGCAATGGGATCCTGCTCGAAGCCATTGACGACTCGCGGCGGTGTGATCTTGAGCAATTCATAAATTGTCGGAGCAATGTCAATCACGTGGTGGAACTGTGGCCGCGGCGTCGCATCCGCCTTGATGCGATTGGGCCAGGAAACGGCCATCGGCTGGCGGATGCCGCCGAAGTAGGCACCCATGAGCTTGGTGCCTTTATACGGCGTGCTGCCTGCCCAGGCCCATGCGGCGTGGTACATATTGTCGGTTTTCGGACCACCAAGGGCATCAAGGCCACCGAGTTCATTGAGTGCCTCGATGTGCTGTGAAATCGTGGTTGGAATGCCGTTCTGCGCCAGCTGCTCACTGATGGTGCCGTTCAGGCCTTCAGATGAAGAGCCGTTGTCTCCCCAGATGTAGAAGATCAAGGTATTGTTCAGCTTGCCTTCCTTCTCGATCTCGTCAATGACCCGTCCTGCGTTGTAGTCGGCGTGTTCGGTAAAACCGGCAAACACTTCCATCAACCGGCGCTGAAAGGGCTTCTCAGCTTCGGGGATGGAGTCCCAGGCAGCCATCGAAGCCGGGCGCGGCGTCAGTTGCGCATTTTTCGGTATCCAGCCCTTGGCCTTGGCCCGCGCGAAGGTGCGTTCACGGTACTTATCCCAGCCGTCGTCGAATTTGCCCTTGTATTTGTCAGCCCACTCTTTCATGACCTGGTGCGGGCCATGCGATGCGCCCGGCGCCCAATACATGAAGAAGGGTTTGTCGGGGGCGTAGGCCTGCTGTTCGCGCAGCCACTTGATGGCATCGGCAGCGATGTCCTCGGTGAGGTGGTAACCCTTTTGGGGATGCTGGACGACCTCGGTGGTATTGCGCGTGAGGGTCGGCTCATATTGCGACGCTTCGCCGGCCAGGAAACCGTAGAAATACTCGAAGCCATAGCCCGTCGGCCAGTAGTCGAACGGCCCTTTGTTGGTAATCTGCTCCTCAGGGGTGTTATGCCACTTGCCCCAGGCGCCGGTGTTGTAGCCATAGTCCTTGAGTACTTCCACCACGGTCGCTGACGACTTCGGGATGGTGCCGCTGAAGCCATCAAAATCATTGGCGATCGCCGAGATCTGGCCGTTGCCGACAAAGGTGTGATTGCGCCCGGTCAGCAGCGAAGCGCGCGTGGGCGAGCACATGGCGGTCGAATGGAAGCGGTTGAAGGAGATCCCCATGTTCGCAATGCGGCTGAGCGTTGGCGTGTTGATCTCGCCACCGTAGGTCGAGGGCGTGCCTGGTCCTACGTCATCCATCAAGATTATGAGGATGTTCGGTGCACCCACTTCGAGGCGCCTGGGCTCGACGCGCTTTTTATAAGTGGATTGTTCCATCGTCAGCCCCGCCCTGGAGGCCGAGGGCGTTGGCGGGAAGGGCAGGACTTCCTGTGCCGCTGCCGTCGAGGCGAACACCATACCCAGCAGGAGCGCCAGGGGGGACAGTTTCTTGGTTACTTTCATTGCGAGTTTCTCCTTGCCGTGTTCGCTGGTCGAATTTCGTAGTCTTAATCAGGAACTCGAATCAGCTTCCCGGTGTATACCAAATCGGTGATGACCAGGCCCGCTCCTGGACCCAGCTTGCAACGCCATCCTGCAGGGGCAGATTGGCGCGCACTGCATCATAGGTGCTCCAGCGGGGCGTAGGAATCTGGATTACGCGCACGTAGTAAACGGCGCCTTGGCTTGCATCGAAGCTTGGGTCGGTCCATGACCCTTTAAGCTCGGTCGCACCAATGCTATTGGTGAATGTCGCTGTTTTCAGATCGACCGTGTTGCCAACCGCCGGAACCTTGCCCTTGGCATCGACTTTGCGATTGTCCGACCAGACCACGTCATAAACCTGGTCTTGCGGCTCGCCGTTGGCATCCAGCCAGCTTTTGATGATCTGGATGCGATCGAGATTGCCATCCAGTTCGCGCGGTCCTTTGGTGGCCCATACCGTGAAGCTTGGAGAGCCAGTGCCCGATTTCAATGTGCCGCCCATCGGCACGCCATTGGCATAGCCTTGCTCAACCATGGTCTTGTAATCATCCACGGGTGCGGCCGTACCGAACTGGCCAAAGAAACGCACCTTGATGCGCGGGCCGCTGGTGGCGAAGGTTTCGCGGTTGTAGATGCCATCCCAGATCGCTTCGCGAGTATTCTGCGGAGCCCATACACCGGTAATGGCGCCCGGGTTCAAATCACGGCCTTTCAACCAGCCACCGACTTCGCTGTCACGACGCTGTTGCACCGTGCCATCGGCAGCACCATGACTGCCGGCCATGAAATTGTCCTCAGCCACATTGGACATGGTGCCGTTGTGGCTATCGGTGCCGCCAACGATGCCGTATTGGTAGGGGTTTACCCCCAGTTTTTCCTGGTAGTCCAAACCTTTGCCCAAGCCATAACGTACCCAGTTTTTCCTGCCGAAGGTATTGAGATCCCGGCCGCTGTAAAGGCCGAGCGAATCGGCGTTTTCGAAATTGGCAAACTCGTCGGCTGCCCAGAAACTGCGATGCACCTCCGAGTTGCCTTTGATCTGCATCATTTCAATGGCGCGTTCGTATTTGTTGCGCAGGGTCACGTATTCGACGGTAAGCGGCATGCCATCCGGCATATTGGAATCAAACATCATGCCTTTGCTGGCATTGGAATTGTGCGGAATGGCCATGGCCCTGATGCCCTGTGTTTCGAGCTGTGCCAGCCACTGCCAAAGCTCGGTTTCGCGATTGAGCTCCGCGATAACCCATGACCTGATCGGGTACGTGATCGATATCGCGAAAAAATACATTGCGGTGCAGGTTGCCGCCTTGCGGAGCACCGCTCCATTCATAGCCAGGAATCGTGGTGAATTTGCCCGGCTTATAGTTGGCCTCGGTTGCTTCGAGGATTTTCTTCCATCCGCTCTTGCTGGCTTCCGGGCCTGCCCAAAAAGGCGGATGTGCCGGCTTGCCGCCACCGCGATTGGCGCTGATCACATATTTCTGGAACCATTCTTCGCGTTGATTGTAGTCAGTCAAGCCGCGTAGCTCGACGACCTGAGGATTGTCGGAGCCCAGCACGCCCTCATTGAGGGTAGAGAACATTTCACCCATGTATTCGGCGTGATCGGTCACTGCCGCCCAATCCAAGGGCTGATCGATCTTGAACTTGACGCCGCTGACTTCCACTTCCGCGCCCTGCGCGAATTTATAAGCCCCGTCAGGCGTCAAGGCCTCGCCGCCGAGGAACGCATCAAGCGAATACTGGGTGTGCAGATGCTGCTCGCCGAACCAGGCCTCTTTCAGCGGGTTGGACGGAATGGTGGGCGACACTGGCGCGGCCGCCGGAGTGCTGGTCTCTGGAGCTTTCGTCGCCGGTGCCGTTGATGCCGTTGGCTTGCCGCTGCAGGCCGCAAGGGCAAGGCTGCCCGCCAGGACCAGGACCCTGAGGCCGGCGATGCAAGCAACGTTGGTGCGAATAGTCTGAGTCATTCGAGAGTCTCCTTTAGACCAAACATGATTTACTCTCCTTTGATTGACGTTGGGTCGCTGCTTCAGCTAACGCTTCAGGAAGAACAGATCAGCTCGTACCCGGACACGGTTTCTTCGACTTCGCCGTGCACGAGGAGTCCTGCTCCGTAAGGACAAGCTCAGAACATGTAGTTCATTCGCACACGGAGCATGTCGCTCACGCTGTTGTCGCTTTCGAACAGGACCTGCCCGTAGGTCGCCTGTAGTCCGAGATGCGGCGTGATGGCGTAGCCCAGGGTCAATTCTCCGCCCAGCACGTCTTGCTTGTTGTCATCGGGAATGCCATCCGTGCTGGTTTCACCGCCATTACGATAGCGCCCGCCGATCGAGCCCCACCACTTGGGCGTGAAGTTGCGCGACAGGTGGAACTCGACCTGATAGAGCGGATCCTGCGACGCGGTTACGGCGCCTCCGGTAGGGTCGGAATTGTCGCCGTAGAAAGTGATCCCTGGATGGATCTCCAGGTTGAACATGTTCTGCGGATTGCCAATCGGAAAGACCATCGGCAGGCCTATGCGGTACGCCCAGCGATTGCTACCGAGGTTGAGCAGGCGATCACTATCATAGTTGCCGGTTGGTACATAGACCCCGCTGTACAAGTAGAGCTGGAACGTGGGCTTGTGTTTCATGAATTCCGCCAACCCAAGTCCCGGCGAACCCACCAGGCCAATCCTGAAGGCCAGGTAAAGGTCACCCATGCCCGTTTGGCTGATCTTCCGCTGCACCGTCTCTTGCCCATCCCTGGCGACATCCACGCTGGCATCCAGTCGTCCACCGTTGGGCACGACCCACAGTTCGGCGAAACGGCCGCCGATCGAAAAACCGCGCTGGTAGACGCCCAGCAGTATGTCAGCCTGCACATCAACATCCGCGCGCAGGATGCTTTGCGAGAAGTCGGAGTTCATGTTCAAGTTCAGCCAGGTCGGAACCAGGAAGTTCGTCCCCACCGGAAACGGTAGTTGGGAACGCGGTCCGTCACCCTGGGCTTCTGCCCGCCCTGAGAGAAGCAGCAACAGGGCGAGCAGAATGAGCTTTACATAATGATCCAAGGATCAATAACCCGGGGGATTGTTCACCACAATGTAGGTGGTCGAGGAACCGGACATTTGCGGCTGGTACCAGGTATTGCCGCACTGCTGGTAGGCATACCCGTTAACGATCACCGTGCTGCAGGACGGCGGCAGCGTGTTGACAATCGACCCCACGACGATTGCTGTTGCAGTGATGGCCGCAGCAGTAGCAATGGGATGGTAGTTGTCGTGGTAGCAACAACCGCCGCCGTGGTAGCCACCGCGGTGATCAACGTCGATGTCCACGTCAATGTCCCGGTCGATGTTGACGTTGTTGTTGCGGTTAACGTTCGTGTTCCTGTTAACGTTTTTGTTATTGTTATTGTTATTGTTTCCGGTTGTTATTGTTGTTATTGCCTTTGTTGTTGTTATTACCCTTGTTGTTGCCGCCCGCGTTCCGGGCAGGGCTATTAACGCTGCTCTTGGATTGAGCGCGGGCTTTCTGCGGTGCGGCATCAGCAGTAGTGGCTATGAATGACAGGGCCAGCGCAAGCGAAAATACGATACAAATAATCCGGTTCATGTTGATTCTCCTACTCGTCTGAGGCGTCAGGGTTCTGGCTGTCGTTTTCCAGGACAACCCGAAGGGCGCCTTCCGGCGGGTCGAATGTGAATGCGGCGTCGTTGAACGATGGTGCGAGATCCCAGCGATAGCTTGCTGAGTACTGCGGCCGTGCTTCATCGGTCAGGGTCGTGATCACCAGTTTGCGTGGCAGCGGATAGTTGCCTTTCTGGATCCATACCTGCCAGTCGATGCCTTCCTGGCGGAATGCATATAGCTCGCACGTTGCTCCTCCGACCACGCTCAGGCCGAGGTCCTTGGCAACCGTGATGGCTGCTGTACTGGCGTCGTCCGTTCCCCACAGGAACAAGTCTTCCAGGGGTAAAGTAATTCCGTAGTTCTCGTCCAGCGCATCCGCCAGCAACTTGACGGTGGCGGGAGCATCTATGGTGGCGTAGTAATTCGTGCGCTGACCAAAAAGAGTGAACTGTTTACCGTTGAACAGGTAAAGCCGCTCATGGCGGTCATTGGTCACATGAATGCGCAGGCCATCGGGAAATCTGGCGAGGACATCCACATTGCCTTCGTACTGGATCTTCTGGCCGTCTTCCAGCACCGTTTCCCGCGTGGTTGACGATTCGACCCGGAAAGGGCCAAGGGCACGAAGGTAACTGCCCATCTGGTTAAGGGCCGCCATCGCACCCGGATCAATGGCCGGGTCATCTGCCTGGGCAGTTGCTGCCAGGATAAAGAAAGCGGCGGCCGGGGCAGCCAGGATTCTGTACAAACGATTCATTACTTCTCTCCCACTCGTGACGTTGACAGCAAGTATCATTTCGGCGCGCAATACTAGCCCAGGCGTGTTTCACCAACTGTCGGAAATTTGACAGTTGCCGGCAGCGAGACAAGCGGCATTGTTCAGCCCTGCTGGTTCTTCGCCGCGGGCAGTAGTGCTATCCTTCCGGCATGACATGAACACACCAGCCGCCAACATCCTCAAGACCCTGATCGTGGACGATGAAGCCCTGGCGCGGCGTGGTCTCAAGCATCGTCTGCAACAGGCCAGCGACGTCCACATCATCGGTGAAGCAAAAAACGGGCGCGAGGCACTGGCCATGATCCGCGAACACCAGCCGGACCTTGTTTTCCTGGATATCCAGATGCCGGGCATGAGCGGCTTCGACGTGGTGCGTGAACTCGGTTCCGGGGAAGTGCCGGCCATTGTATTCGTCACCGCCTTCGATGAATTTGCCATTAAGGCTTTTGAGGCCAATGCCGTTGATTACATTCTCAAGCCGATTGAAGACGAGCGCCTGCAGGACGCGTTGCAACGGGTGCGCGAGCGGCAGAGTGCGCGGCGGGCGCGTAAAGATCGCCAGTCCCTGCTGAAACTGGTGAGCGAGATTGCGGGCACGGTGATCAACAGTGTGGAAGACATCGCCAGCAAGGGCGTCAAGGCGCTGAAGAAAGAGCCCTGCAAGGCTGGCGATCAAGGACGCAGGCAAGACCACCTGGGTGCTACAGGAAGATATCGAGTGGATTGACGCTGCCGGCGATTACATGTGCGTGCATGCCGGTGGCCAGACCCTGATCATGCGCAAGACCATGAAGGAACTGGACCAGGAGTTGGACACGGCCATCCTGCAACGCATACACCGTTCAACCATTGTTAATGTGAAGCAGGTGAAAGAAATGCAAGCGCATATCAACGGCGAGTATTTCCTCACGCTCAAAAGCGGCAACGTGGTCAAGTTGTCACGCACCTATAAAGACAAACTGCGGCTGTTTCTTGAATAGTCCAGGAGAGGTCGTCACGGCTACCGATGCAGCCTATCGCGGTTTGAGTTTCTGGCACGACAGCGTGCCTGGATCACTCGCACCGCGGGCGTCACTGCAGGGCGATGAGCAGGCCGACATCGCCATCATCGGCGCGGGCTATACCGGCCTGTGGACGGCCTATTACCTGAAACAGCAACAGCCCTCACTCAGGATCATCTTGCTGGAGTCGGAAATTGCCGGCTACGGCGCATCGGGGCGCAACGGTGGCTGGTGTTCCGCTTTTCTCTCCAATATCGAGCGCTGGTTTGCCGACCCCCGGCACAGGGCCGGCGCCGTGCGCCTGCAAAAGCTGATGTTCGATACCGTGCGTGAAGTCGGTGAGGTGGCGCAGCGGGAGTCCATCGATTGCCATTATGAACGCTCCGGTGCGCTGGAAATTGCCGTCAACCCGGCCCACCTGCAGCGCCTGAAGGCCGAGTTGGAAAGCGCCCGCGACCTCGGTTTTGGCGAGGCCGACTATCGCCCCCTCACGGCGGCCGAGGCCACGCAACGAATCAATATTGATGGCGCCCTGGGTGGCTTGCTGGTGAGCCACTGTGCGGCCATCCATCCGGCGCGCCTGGCGCGCGGCCTGGCGGTTGCGCTGGAGAAAATGGGCGTAAAGATTTTTGAACAGAGCCCCGTCCTGTCCGTGGATGGCCGGGTGGTGCGCACGCCACATGCCAGGGTTGCTGCTGAAACCGTCATCCTTGCGACCGAAGGGTATTCGCGCGACTTACCCGGCCTGAAACGCCGCCTGATACCCATGCATTCCATGATGGTAGCCACGCAACCGCTGAGTCCGGAACAGTTGCACGGCATCCATTTCAACCGTCGCTTTGCGTTTGGCAACTGTGATCGCGTAGTGACCTATGGACAGGTTACCGCCGATCACCGGATTGCCTTCGGCTGTCGTGGCATGTACCGCTTCGGGTCGGGCATCACCCACCGTTTTGCTGCCAGTGACCCCTGTTTCGACTTTATCCGCAACACCTTGCTGCGTTTTTTTCCGGGGCTCAAGGGCATAGCCTTTACCCATGCCTGGGGCGGATCCATGGGCGTTTCCCGCAAACTCAGCCCTTCGGTCAATTATGATCCGGCCACGGGGCAGGCCTGGGCCGGCGGGTTCTTCGGCAACGGCGTGGGTGCTACCCATCTCGCGGGCAAAACGCTCGCCGACCTGGTTCTGCAACAGGATACCGAACGCGTCCACACCCCCTGGGTCAATCCGCCGGACGACAGAAAAAAATGGGAGCCCGAACCGCTGCGCTGGCTGGGCATCAGCTCCATGTCAAAACTGATGCACCAGGTGGACCGGGCCGAGTACGCCACCGGGCGCATACCGCCGCTCAGGAACTGGCTGCTGGAACGCCTGCTGTCCTGACCGCCTGCGCCGGGTCGCGATGATCCAGCCAGTACTCTATTCCCTGCGTATTGAGCTTTACTTCAACTTCCAGCAGATCCACCAGTTGGTCGTGTGGCAGGCTTACCCCATGCATACGGCAGGCTGCATACAGCCAATCAAGCATTTCGGCCTCTATGTCGGCGCACCGGTTGACCGAGCCCAGGTTGCGCTCCGCTATTTCTACCAGTTTACGCACCCCGGCTATCATCTGCGCTGCCAGCCTGCCGGTGTCACCAACCCGGCCATAATGCGTCAGGTACATATAGTCCGGTGCCAATTCCATCAGACGCCTGACCGATGAGATCAGGGCCTCCGGGTCGAACTGAACCGGGGTCGTGGTCGGAAACACAATTGCCCCGGCCCGGGTGTCTGTGTCGCGATAGGAGACCCCAAAGGTGTCCCCGGTAAACCAGCCGCGGGTTTGCTCGTCCCAGACACAGAAGTGGTGTTTGGCATGCCCCGGGGTGTCGCGGAACAGCAGTACCCGTTGGCCGATTGCCAGAGTATCTCCGTCCTCCATGGTAATCACTCGCTCAGGCGGGACCGGAATCAAGTGGCCGTACTTCTCGTCAAACACTGCATCGCCGTAAACTGCGCGCGTACCGGCTTCCAGTTGGGAAGGATCGATCATGTGGCGCGCGCCGCGCGGGTGTACCACGAGAACGGCATTGGGCAGCAACTGCATGAGGCGGCCGGACCCTCCCGCGTGATCGAGGTGAACATGCGTGACAATGACATGGCTTACCTGTCCGGGCCTCCAGCCGCGGCGCTCAAGCACGCTGAGAATCCTGTCAGCACTGGAATTGGCGCCAACTTCGATCAGGGCGACCTGGTCTGCGGCTTCCAGCACATAGCACGCGACCCTTTCGCGGCCAAACAGGCCGCTGTCAACGGCGATGACACCCCCGTTGTATTCGCGCGCCATAACCGGCCTTGTCATGCTGAGTTTTCCATATTGAATTGAGTATCGCCTTATAATTGCCGGGATGAATCCGGGACATTGGAAATATACCTTATTGCTGGTGCTGGTATGTTCATCTGCGGTTGCCGATGAGCTGACCATCAAGGTCATAGGCCTGAAAGAACCCCTGCTGAGCCAGGTGACAGACAGCATTGATACCTATGCCTTCAGCGGCGCAACGCGGCTGTCGTCCCGCCGCTTACAACAAACAGCAGACAGCGCCAAACGCAAAGCAGTGGAAGCTCTGCGCCCCTATGGTTATTACCATGCAGAGGTCGAAACCTCGCTGGCCCAAGACAGTGCAACACCAGGCAAGCCCGTGCAGGATAGTGCCGGGAAGAGCAATGCCGCGCAAAGGAGTAAGGGCCAAAGCAGCGACCAGGGCAACGGCCAGGCCTGGACCCTGACCCTGAAGGTTAATCCAGGACCGCCTGTGATCATCACCACAGCAACGATAGCGTTGAGCGGCGACGGAGCCGATGAGAAGACCCTGCGCCACTGGAAAAAGCACTGGCCGCTGGGCGCCGGCAAGATCCTGGACCAGGCGGCCTGGGAAACAGAGAAACAGTCGGCGCTGGATACAGCTGAATTCCACGGCTACCTCAGTGCTTCGTTCACCACGCACCGCATCGAAGTGGACCTGGAAAAAAATACCGCCACGCTCGCCCTGGAGCTGGATACCGGCCCGCAGGCCGTCATGGGCACTGTCAGCTTTCAGCAGGACGTGGTCAGGCCGGGCATCCTGGACCTGATTCCGCGCTTTGAGGAGGGCCAGCCTTACGATAACTGGCTGCTGGAAAAATTTCGCCTTGACCTGTGGCGCACCGGCTACTTCAAAGACATAGAGATCGTCGAAGAACGGCGCCTGGAGGAAGTCCCGCCGCGTGTGAACCTGATTGTGACGGCGGATAAGCGTCAACCCAATACCTACCAGTTCAGCATGGGTTACGGCACGGACACTGATGTCAGGGCCCAGGTGCTCTGGTCCCGACATGTCCTGTCGACTCGTGGCGACAGCCTGGAAACCGGCATTGGATGGCAACAATACAACGCCGAATATTCGTTGCGGAGTTCATACCGCCTGCCCCGCCAAACCAAGGCGCGGAAATTCTGGACTGCGGACCTGTTTGTCAGCAGGGAAAACCAGGATTTTGAGGTCAGGCTCAATGAGGATAGCCAGGACAAGGTCAAGCTGACCAATGGTGACGTGGTCGACTACTCCGTCAAGCTGGGCAACCTGGTGGTGCGCGACCTCGCACGCGGGTATCAGCAGCTCTTCGAGACCTGGTACGGGCAGTACCTTTTTGAAAATCGCACCTTCAATCCCTCCGAATTTGTTATCAACGGGGTACCCGTTACGCTCAGCGACGCCCAGCTTGAGCAATTCCGCATCAATGACAGTTCCCTGTCACTGGGCGTTAATTGGGACTGGCCGGTCATTCGCGGCAGTGGCTTTCGCACCTCCGGGCACCACGAGCGCGCATGGATTTTTACTGCCAACAAGATCTGGGGATCCGACCCGGAATTCAGCCAGGCCTACCTGTCCAGCAACTGGGCCAAAATGCTTGGCAGCCGCTGGAAACTGTTGCTGCGAGGTGAAATTGGCTACTCAGATGCAAACGTACTCAAGGTGCAGATTGATGGGCCGGAGCAGTCGCTGCAGCTCGCCGTAACGCAATTGCCAAACCTGTACCGCTTCAAAGCAGGCGGCAGCCGCAGCGTACGCGGCTACGGTTTTGAATCCCTGAGCAACAACGGCGTTGGCTCCAATAACATCATGACCGGCAGTGCCGAAATCAACTGGAGTTTTCGCAAGGACTGGTCCGCCGCAGCTTTTATTGATGTCGGTAACGCGTTCAATGAATGGCACGAAGAAAATCTCAAGAAAGGCGCCGGTGTGGGCCTGCGCTGGTACAGCATTGCCGGTCCCATCAGCCTGGATGTAGCCCAGGCACTGAGCTACGACGGTCACCCCTGGAGTATCAACTTCAGCATTGGTACCCCACTATTATGATTCGGCGCAGCCATACCAGGGTGTTCCTGCCTGCTTTTGCAGTTCTGCTGCTGACTGCTGTCGCATACTCCCTGCTGTATACCACACCCGGTGCACGCTTCCTGTTGGAGCGCGCAGGTGCATGGCTGCCCGGCGGTCTTGCGGTCGAGAACGTCAGCGGCAATCTCCATTCCGGACTCAGCCTGGGCGGGTTGAGCTTTGACATCCGGGCGACCTCCATCACCGCCGGAAAACTCGATATCCAGGCGGCATTTGACCTGTTTCCACCCGCTGTTTCGGTCGAATCCCTGGTGGTGGACCGCTTGCTGATTCGCTCCACGGGGGAAGAAGCACGCCGCAACCTGGCGGCTGATGTCCTGGCCGGGCTTGCGTTGCCGCTTCCGGTCAATTTCAAGCGCCTGGAGGTTGAGCAACTCACGATCCAGGACTTGAGCGCAGGAAGTGTTTTCACTGCCAATGCCTTGCGCTTCTCCGGGCTCTGGCATGACCGGCTGGTGGCTGAAGAAGCAACACTGGAGACCGGCGACACAGTCCTAACTGCCGCCGGTGAGCTGACCTTTGCCAGCCCCTTCCCTATCGATGCCACGCTCAATGCCACGCTCAACACCGGGGTACCGGTAACAGCGGATGGCAGCAGCCCCGCGACAAGCATCCGCCTTGAAGCCGGGCTCAGTGGCAACCTGGAGGATCTGGCGTTGCGGGCGGTGCTCGATCAACCGGCGCTTACCGTGGAAGGTCATGCCCGGGATCTGCTGACCACACCCATCTGGGATTTGCACCTGAAGAACGACGCCCTGCAATGGCCGCTGGCAAGCGCGACTGCAGGCGCGCCAACGCGTGTGGCTCTGCACCAGGTTGCTGCCCAGATTACCGGCACCCTGCATCAATATGAACTCAAGCTACAGGGCGTACTCGACCTGCAAGATGGACTGGGTGAGAGTTCCAATGGGCGTTTGCTTGGGGACCTCAGCCTGCAGGCTGCAGGGGATCCCAGTGGCCTGCAGCTGGAACAGCTGACACTGTCCGGCGATTGGGTCAGCCTCACAGCGACCGGCCCGGTTGCGTGGGCGGATGGATTGCGCGTGGAGCTTGCAAGCCAGGTCGGGATGTTCAATCCCGGCCGCTGGATCCCGGACTGGCCAACGGATCAGCCCGTGCATGGCACGCTGGATGCGAAATGGCAGCAGGGACGATTGACGCTGCCAGCGTTCAATTTGCAGGCAGGTGAAAGCGCTTTCCACATCACCGGCTCGGGTGATTTCGACCCCGAAAAGAACACCAGCAAGGCTGACCTGGGCTGGCAGTCCCTGCAATGGCCGCTGGTGGCAGCAGAACCCATTGTGCGCAGCGACTCCGGCCAGCTAAAGGTGAGTGGCCATCCCGAGGACTGGACGGTTGCAGGCAGTATACAAGTGCAAGCCGGCAATTGGCCTCAGGGCGATTTGATAGTCAGTGGCCACGGCAACCTGGAATCCGTGCAGCTGCAGATCCAGCAAGGCGCAGTGCTGGGCGGGCAGTTTGCCGGCCTGGCCAGCTACAGTTGGGTGGACCAGCGGCCCTGGTCTGCGGAGCTGACGGCGAAAAACCTGGATGTCACGGCACTGGCGGATGGCTACCCGCTGGTCATCAGCGGCAATGTGACCGCCAGTGGCCTGGCGAAATCCAATACGCTGGCTGTGAAAATTCAAAAATTAACCGGTCGCGCCCACGGCCAGCCAGTGGAAGCCTCGGGGGAAATTGCGCTCGAGGCAGGACTCTTGCGTGCACGGGAGTTGCTGGTTCGCTCCGGTTCCTCCCACCTGGAACTGAACGGCAATGTGCAAGATCCCGCAGGCATGCGGTTTTCCGGCCAGATCGACTCACTGGCCTCGTTCCTTGACCAGGCCAGCGGAAGCATTGCGGGCAATGGCCGGATTTCACTGGATCCGGCAAATCCGGCCTTTGAGCTCAAACTGCAGGGCTCTGAGCTTGCGTGGCAAGACTGGCGACTCGCGGCACTCTCGGCCGCACCGCTGGACAGCGAGACCGAGGGCTATGCGGACCCATTTGCACTGCGCATGGATCTGACCGGCCTGGCTGTTGGCGACAGGACCATTGACGAAATTTCATTGACGTCTCACGGGCAGCTTCCTCTGGAGCAGACCCGCATCAGTGCCCGCCGGAATGACACGCGGCTGGAAGCTTTCATGTCCGGGACATTGCAGGACTGGCAGGCCATCGATTCTGCCAGGTGGAGCGGGATGCTCGAGTCGATGCGTCTCAACAACGACGAAATTGGATACCTGGAACTGGAACAACCTGCCCGGTTTGCGCTGGAGCATAGCGCAGCCCTGATTGAACCCGTGTGCTTCAGGGGTTCAAAAAATGGACGGTGGTGCGCCGATGTGAACTGGGTCGATATGAACCAAAAAGACCGCGGCCACCTGGTCGCCAACGCCAGTCTTGACCAGGTCACCCTCAACCTCGCACGATTTGTGCTGGGCACCGACCTTGAGTTTACCCAGACGCTTAACGGTACTTTGCATTGGGAAAAATTGCCGGGAAATTCGCCCGTAGCTAATGTCCAAATCCGCGTGTCTGAAGGGCAGATCATTTCAGCTGACGAATCGGCAACCCTGCAGACCGGCCCCGGCCTGTTTGGATTCATCATCGAGAACGGCAAGCTGCGTGCGGGCAACATGGATATCACCATCCCTGAAGCCGGCACTTTCGACACGGACTTCAGCGCACCGGACATATCCCTTGGCGGCGACTCACCACTGGAAGGGCGGGTCCGGATCAATCTTTCCAGTATTGAGCCTTTTATGGACTGGGTGGATTCACTTGACCACGCTGAGGGGGTGATCGATGCCGACATAACGCTGGCAGGAACGATGGCAGATCCGAGTTTGACCGGACACGCCTCGCTGGTCAGGGGCCGTATTGAGCATTTTGCTACGGGCCTGGTCCTGAGTGACATCAAACTCGCCGGTGCGGTTTTTCAGGATAACCACACGGAACTGAACGGCAGTTTCAAGGCCGGAGAGGGTGAAGGCCGCCTCATGGCCGCCGTAAACTTTGATGAACTTTTCAAGCCGCAAGCCACGGTTAAGATTTCAGGGCAGGACCTGACCTTGATCAGCGTGCCGGACATGACCATCAAGATCGACCCGGACCTTGACCTGCAATGGTATGACGGCGCGCTGCAACTGCACGGTAGCGTGCGGGTTCCACACGCCCAAATATCGCCACGCTACCTGCCGACTGCAACCGTGGACGAAAGCCCCGACCTCGTGATTGTGGCCGGGCAGCTTCCACCCGTTGAAAAAAGTGTTTTCGACCGGTCGAAGTTGCGCCTCAATGGCAGTGTTTCGGTTGAACTGGGCGAGGATGTCACCCTGACGCTGGATAAGGCAAAGGCGCGCTTCCAGGGAACGACCGTCTTTAATTGGAAAAACGAACTCATTCCCATAGGGGACGGCAGCTATAAGGTGACCGGAAAAATAGCCGCATATGGCCAGTCGCTGGACATATCCCAGGGCAAGATCAGTTTCCCCCGTGTGCCGGCCAATAACCCGCGCCTGGACATCCATGCGGAACGGCAAATTTATGGCAACGTGCAGGTAAAGCAGGCTGGTGTCCTGATTGGCGGAACGCTTAAACGCCCGCTGCTGGAAACCTACACCCGGCCCGCCACTACCGAGGAACGGGCACTGGCCTTGCTGGTGACCGGCCACGATTTCGACTACGAGCAAGGCGTCGGCGCCGTCGAGGTGGGCATGTACATTGCGCCCAAACTGTATGTGAGTTACGGCATAGGCATATTCGAAAACGATAGCGTCATCAGTGTTCGCTACGATCTTGGCCGCGGCTTCGGCATCAAGGCAACGTCCAGCCAGCGTCAATCCGGTGGAGACCTTACCTACACCATCGAACGATGAGGATGTATTACCACGAAAATTTTCGTATGATGTAACCAGGCTCCTTAAACCCTTAGCGCTTATGCCATGCACCACCTCATCCAGGCTTCTCCTGTGCGCAGTTGTTTCCCTGCTGTCGCTGCCGGCGCTGGCGCAAGATGAAAGTAATTTCAAGCGTCCCAACTGGGATCGTGTGCTGGCCTTGCAGACTGCCGCTATGGGCTATAGCGGGGCGCGACGCGACGAGTGGTTCAGGGAACTGCGCGAGGGCGACTACGAGGCCCTGCTGCAGTCAATAAAGCAGTTCAGTGCCGCAGGCGAACCGGCATCACCGGTGCGGGAGCAACAGCTGTTCCTGTTCACCATTGCCCTCGCTGATTTTCCCGCCGAACAGGTACCAGCCCGGTTGCTGGAGTTTCTTGCAAACTATTCCCCGCAGACCCTGGTAGCCCACGAAGAAAGCGACACCAACGCCGTTGCCCTGTTTAACATCCCGGCAGCGGCGCGGGGTGTGCAATACGCGCTGGCGCGCCAGCAGGGCGAGGCCCGCGCCGCCGCACTTCTGGCCGCGCCCGCTGACCGCTGGATTGGTCAATTCCTGGCGGCATCGCCTGCCGCAAGAGCGGGCTTTCTTGACGCACTGGATCTTGCCTCAGGCACTGAGCTTGCCGGACTGGACCGGAAAGTCCAGGGCCTGCTCAGCGACCAGCCCGCCTTGACCACGGTTGCTGCCCGCACGGCGCTGGTAGCCGCTGATGTATCCGCCATGCGCCGTGTGCTTGAATCCGGCAGCGGCCCTGAAGTGACTGCCATGCTGCGCGCAGCGGCCGGCACTCTACCCACCCATGACCGCGCAGAGCTGTTACTGGCGTCCATTGAATCCGCTCCGGCGCAGAACGCTGCACTGGCCATTGCCCTGCTCGCACCCGGCTTGCAAGCCGTACCGCAAGTCGTCAGCACCTTGTTTGACCTGCTCGAAGACCCGGAACTCGGATCCGCGGCAGCGCTGGCGCTGGCGCGTTTTGATGCGGCGGGAATCAGCTCGCAACTGCTCCTGCTCAGTGGATCGAAGGGCCTGGCGGCCATGCGGGCGCGCATGGCGATCAACCTCAGGGAAAGCGCAGCAATGCAGGGAACGCAGCGATGAAACAGGCCATGGCATGGCTGGCGCTGAGCCTGGCCTGCGCCGGCCTCCCCGCACAGGCACAGGAAGCTCGCATCGTGCACTGGGTGGAAACTGCGCCCGTGGAAGACACCAATAGCATCGCACTGGGCTACCCCGTGCCCCTGCCGGTTGATACGCCCCTGCCATTTGACGGTTTTCGCAGCTACGCCGGCTTGCATGCACGCCACCAGGACCTGGCGAACACCACGCCCTGGGTGCACCCCGTAAGCGTGGGCACCACGCAGGCAGGCCGCACCATTTGGGCGTACCGGATGGGCGATGCGGACCTGCTGACGCGGACCGGTTCGGCGGAGCAGGCCATGCTCACCAATGGCGGAATCCATGCGCGCGAGTGGCAGAGCCCGGAGACCGTGACTGGCATCATGGAGTTGCTGGTGGAACAGCAGAATGACCAATTCCTCTACCGGTATCTGCTGGACAATACCAACATCATCCTGATCCCCGTGCTCAATGTGGACGGCTTCATGCAAACCCAGCGCTATCCGGACAGTAATTGGCTGGGTACCGATCCGGATGACCCAGAGGGTGCGCCGCGCGACGGGCGTATGCGGCGCAAGAACATGGTGCAGGTGGATGAAGACCTCACCACCCAGGACGATCACCTCAACGGCGTTGACCTGAACCGCAACAATCCCCCGTTCTGGAACAGCAGTTCAGGTTCGTCCGGCAATGTTCAGAGCCTGGTATACCACGGTGCAGCCGCGCAGTCGGAACCGGAAGTCCAGGCGCTGGACCTCGCTGCGCACCTGGGTCCAATCGGACAGCTCAGCATGTATACCGATGTGCATTCGTTTTCCCAGCATGAGCTATGGGTGAAAAACGGCAATGCCCGCCTGGCCAAGCTCACTGAGTCACTGCTGGGCACATTCAGCAGCCATAACGCTGCTCTTCCATCCGGCAAAGTCTACGCATTCGACAAGGCCAACCAGGTTCCGGGGAATAGAGGTATTGGCTCGACCGACGAGTATTTCATGCACGTCTACCAGGTACCGTCCTGGACGCTGGAAACCGAACCCACCGGTAACGGCGGAGCGGATTACGGCGGCCTTGGGCGCAATGGGCATGATGGTTTCATCCTGCCGGAGTCGCAGATAGCCCGGGTGCGAAGCCAGCTGGCGCAGACTTTCGCCATTGCCTACTACCGCCAGGCAGGCCCCCCATCGATCAGTGAATTTCACCTGATCGATGACGCCAGTGGCGCCACCGTTTTCACCGCAGAGTGGGATACCTTGGGGGATACCTTGGGGGACAGCGTGGGCGACAAGGAGCGGCAGTTGCACACCTGGCAGGCCCAGGCGGTCCAACTGGATCGCAACTATACTGCGTGGATTGCTTTTGACAAGCCGATGCGCTGGCAAAGCGGGGGCGAGGTGGTGGTTCTGCCTGGCCAGCCGGCTTCCTCGCTGGCAACCGAAACCACCATCCTGGCAGGCGCCACGCCACTGACTGCAGTAACCGGTTCAGCGCACTGGCTCAATACACCAGGCGCCGCCGCCGCGGCCGGCTACAAGTCCTGGATCAACGATGCCCTGACCATGGGCCTTAACTTCCCTGCCGATGCTGCCAACCAGGCTGCAATCGGTGCTGCAACCAGCGCCACAGTGAAGTTCCGCAGCGGCGACATGACCAGCACGGCCCTGGATACCAACCCGGCCACGGTGGCGCGCTGGGTGGATGGCGGATGGTCAGGCTACGAAAACGACGCGGGCCTTGACCAAACCGATAGCGGCGGCAGTGACGCCACCATTCACTACGAGATGACATCCGCCACGCTGGGTGATCCGTTCGTGATCGAGGCCGGAACCTCCTCCGCATGGAAAGACCCGGCTCGCACCGGTGAAGGATTCGTGCTCGAAGTGCTGGCTGCCCAACGGGCCGTGATGTATTGGTTCACCTACGACGAACAGGGCAACCAGGATTGGTACATCGCAGTGGGAGATATCCGCGGTAACCGCATGGTGTTTGATGAACTGCTGCAGGTATCCGGCGGCGAGTTTGGACCCGGCTTCGACCCGGACCAGGTCACCGAAAAGGTGGTCGGATCAGCCAGCTTTATCTGGTCAGGCTGCGACACGGGGGAGATGGAATGGGAACTGGATGCAAACGAAGACCAACCCCACCGTCATGGTCGCATGAATTTGCAGCGCATCACCCGAGTCATGGGCATCGATTGCGGCAATATGATGCTGCCCCCGGTGACTGAAAACGCGCGGCTGAGTGGCTCCTGGAAAGATCCCACGCACACGGGCGAAGGATACACGCTGGAAGTTCTGTTCAATGGCACAGCCCTGGTTTACTGGTTCAGCTTCGATGCCAACGGCAACCGGCGCTGGTTCTTCGGTGTTGGGGAAACTACCAACGACACGATTACATTTGACGAAATGCTCACCACCCGCGGCGGGAAGTTTGGCGAACTGTTCAACCCGGCGGATGTGGAAGTACTGCCCTGGGGCACACTCGAGCTGAACCTGCAGTGTGGCCCGGGCACTGCCACGTTCACTGCAACGGAACAGGGATTTCCGGGAGGAACCTTAAATCTTGTTCGCCTGACCAAGCTGGACGGTCTCGCCTGTCCCTGAAACAAGGCCGAGCCCATCCGGGTGCATATTTTCCCTATAATGTAGTATTCACTGTCCAGCACAGGAGTGCCCAGCATGAGTGATGCAGAGCAACACCATTATTGCACCAACAAGTTCATCGAACTGGCCAATGAGTTCAAGACTGAAAAGATCGATATCCGCGTGATTTCCGGGGCCCTGATGACGGCGTCGGCTGTCTATGCCACCTACGTCGCCAGCGGCAACAATGGCACGCTGGAGCCCTCCGGCGTGGACAAGGTGATGGCAATCTACCGGCGCACGCTGGAACATCACCAGGACACCAAGCGCAAGAAACTCGATCCTGCGGCGAATACGTGATCCTTGTTATCTGAAACAGTGAGCCCATGGCAATGGATATGAAGCTACCCATTACGGTGCTTGATCCGGCAGTGACCGTCAGGGACCTGCGTTCCCGTCCATTGCGCGAATTGCGTGTATCCGTCATTGACCGCTGCAACTTTCGCTGCACTTACTGCATGCCCAAAGATTCCCTGCATGGCAAAGGTGTGTTTTTACCGCTGGTCAAGCTGCTGACCGACCATGAAATTACCGACCTGGTGCGCGTCTTCGTGGGCATGGGAGTGCAAAAAATTCGCCTCACCGGGGGTGAGCCCCTGGTGCGACCCGGTTTCCCTGAGCTGGTTGCCCGGCTTGCCGCCATTGAGGGTCTGGACGACATTGCCCTGACCACCAACGGTGTCCTGCTGCCGCGTCTCGCTGCAGATCTTGCCGCCGCGGGCTTGCGCCGCATTACCGTCAGCCTGGACTCGCTGGATCACGCTGTACTCAGTCACATGAGTGGCGACAAAGGCAAGCTCGAAGACATTCTTGCCGGTATCGCAGCAGCCGAGGCAGCCGGATTCAAGCGCATGAAGATCAACACCGTGGTACAGCGCGGCATCAACGATCACACCATAATTGATCTGCTGGCGTATTTCCGTGGCACAGGGCACAGCGTCCGCCTGATCGAATACATGGACGTGGGCAACAGCAACCACTGGCAAGCCGACCAGGTCGTGCCTTCGGCAGAATGGGTGCAACGCATCCATGCTGTGTGGCCCATAGAGCCAGTCGGCGACGGTCGTGCCAGCGAAACCGCACGGCGCTATCGCTACCGTGATGGTCAGGGCGAAATCGGCCTGATCAGCTCGATATCAGAACCATTTTGTGGCGGCTGCACACGCGCGCGACTAACCGCCGATGGAATTCTCTATACCTGCCTGTTTGGCACCAAGGGCACCAACCTGCTGCCGCTGGTGCGCCAGCCAGGCGCCCCGGGCGCCCTGGAAGAAAGGATTCGCACCATCTGGGAGCAGCGCGATGATCGCTACAGCGAAATCCGCAGCGAGCAAGCGCCGCGCGACAGCAAAGTTGAAATGTACCGGATGGGCGGATGATGGCCATCCCGCTTAAAGTGATTGCGGTCAAGTGGTTTGCGGCCTACCGGGAAGCCGCCGGGGTGGCGGCAGAGACCGTGCACACCGGTGCCGCAACTGCCGCTGAACTCTTCGTTGAGATGAAATTGAAGCACCCGGCACTGGCAACCTACAGCGCGGCCTTGCTGGCCATCAACGATGAAATGACGGATTGGAACCAGGCACTGCAGGACGGCGATGAGGTGTTGTTTTTTCCCCCGGTGGCCGGAGGATGAACAAATTGGGGATGAACAGCCCGGGGATGGGTGGCTTCTGGCTGGCCGACAGCGCTATTGATTCAACGGCCTTTCGCGAGCAACTGGGCGATGAAACCTGTGGCGCCTGCGTGATTTTTGAAGGCTGGGTCAGGAATCACAATGAAGGCCGCGTCGTATTGCGACTGGCTTATGAAGCCCATGCCCCCATGGCGTTGAAGGAAGGCGGCATCATCCTGCAGGAAGCCATGCAGCGCTTTGCCATCAGCAAGGCCGCTGCCGTGCACCGCCAGGGTGAGCTGGCGTTGACCGAAGCCGCGGTGGTGGTGGGTGTCGCATCAAGCCATCGGGACGCGGCGTTTCAGGCCTGCCGCTACATCATCGACGAAATCAAACACCGGCTGCCGATCTGGAAGAAGGAATACTACGCAGACGGTAGCGCGGAGTGGGTAAACTGCCGGCAGTGCGCGGCCTCCCACACTGACAGCGAAACGCATGCCTGAAACCTGCCAATGCCCGAAACCTGGCAATGCCAAAACCTGTTAATGCCTGAAACTTGCTAATGCCAGAAACTTGATAATGATTGAATTCCTGAAAAGGATTGCGAAGAGAATGCCCGCGCTCCGCACCCTGGTCGCGCAGCGCGATGCATTGCAGGCCGAGCTGGCAGAATACAAAAAAAGCCATGGCTCTGCCCCGCCTGGTCACTTTTACTCACCCATACCCGACATTGCCGAAGTCATCAAGCACTGGAAGAGGATTTTTGAACAGTTCGAACGCACCATTCCCGGCGTGGAAATGAATGAGGAAAAACAACTCGAACTGCTGAGCGGCTTCCTGCCCTTTTATGCAGCTGCGCCTTTTGCGGCACAACGGCAGGATGGTCTGCGTTTCTACCATGACAATCCCGCCTTTCAATGGGGAGACGCCATTTTTCTGCACTGCATGATCCGGCACCTGCAACCGCGGCGTATCATCGAAGTCGGGTCAGGTTTTTCCTCTTGTGTGACGCTGGATACCAACGAACTTTTTTTTGCCGGGTCGATTGAGACCACGTTCATTGAACCTCACCCGGAACTTCTATTATCCCTGTTGAAAGAACAGGATCAGCAGCACATCAAGATCATTCCCGGCTTTCTACAGGACGTGGACCTGAGTGTTTTTGACGCCTTGCAGGCCAACGACATCCTGTTTATTGATTCTACCCACGTAAGCAAGGTGGACAGCGATGTTAACCATATCCTGTTTAACATCCTGCCCAGGTTGAAGCCCGGAGTGTATATACACTTTCATGACATTTTTTACCCCTTCGAGTATCCGGATGTCTGGTTGCTGGAGGGGCGAGCCTGGAACGAAGCCTACATCCTGAAAGCTTTTCTGCAATACAACGGCACCTTCCGGGTAGTGCTGATGAGTTCATTCATTGCCTGCTACCACGAGCCGTTCCTGCGCGAGCATTTCCCGCTGTGCATGAACAATACCGGTGGCAGCCTGTGGTTGCGGAAGGAGTAATGTAGCCTTCTGAATCCGGCCCCGATAAGCAATCAAGCCTGGTGGATGCTGATCAGTTCTTCCATTTCCGCAGGTAGTCCATCCGGATGAGTCCACGCGCCACTCTTGCCACCGGACTTATACAGCAGGCGCACGGCGGTGATTTCCAGTGCGGCATTGACCGGTTTCACCAGGTCCCAGACCGTCAGCAATGCAATGTTCACTCCGGTCAGTGCCTCCATCTCGACGCCGGTTTGCGCCGCGATTTCAGCAATGCAGTACATGTCCACGGCGTTTTCATCGGGTCGTACTATTGAACGGATGGAAACGCGGCTCAAGGCTATGGGATGACACAGCGGCAGCAGCGAGGGTGTCTGCTTGGCCGCCAGTATGCCGGCAATTTCGGCCATGGCCAGCGGGTCGCCTTTGGGTAGTTGTCCCGCCTGCAGCAGGTCCAGCGCCTTTTTGCCAATGATGATACGGCCACCGGCAACGGCCAGGCGGCGGGTGACCGGCTTGGCCGACACATCGGCCATGGCCCAGGATGAATTCTGTTTTGCTGTCTTCACTTTATATACTCGATGGACTTTGGCTCGTGGCTTTGGCTCGTGGCGTTTACTTTTGCTGTCCGCTCGGGGCCCATAATTTACATGTCCGCTCAGGGCGTGCTTTTCGCTAGCCCAGCATACCACTGCGACAGTTGCTCGCGCTCCGCGTCACTTATGGCAGTCAGATTTCCCAATGGCATGGTGCGGTTTACGACAGCCGCCTGGAATATCTGCTCGGACTGCGTTTCCACCTCATCTACCGTGTCGAATGCGATGGCCAGGGGTGCGGTGGTGATGCCACTGACCGTTGGGTGACTGGAATGGCAGCCCGCGCAGCGCGCAGCAATGACTGGCATCACCGCCATCGTTGACGGCACAGCCTGCCCGGCAACACCGCTTACCGTTCCCTGGCGTGGCATGCTGGCTAACATCAGGCAGAGCAACACCAACACGGAGGCAGGCAGCACCCATCTCGAATGCTGCGGCAGATGACGCACATTGAACCAGTGACGTATACCCACGGCTGAGAGTGAAAACACCGCAAGGAACAACCAGTTGTTTGCGCCGCTGTACGTGGCCGGATAGTGGCTGCTGATCATGCTGAACAGCACCGGCAGGGTGAAGTAGTTGTTGTGCCGGGATCTGAGCAAGGCGGCACTGCCCTTACCCGCATCCGGTGCCCTGCCGTCGGCCAGGGCCGCCACCAGTTCTTTCTGCGCCGGGATGATGATGAAAAACACGTTGGCCACCATTACCGTTCCCATGGCCGCGCCTACATGGATAAATGCAGCACGGCCACTAAGGTAATGACTGAGCACATACGCCAGCAGCACGAACCACGCAGCAATCAGCGCCCCCTGCCACGCTATATGGCGGCGCAGGGGCTTATTGCGCACTGGTAAGCGGCATAAGCCGTCATACACCAGCCACGAAACCAGCAGGGCCGCGACACCGAGCGCAATGGCCTGAGCCGTTGAAATGCCTGACACGGACGGATCCAGCAGAAACAGCCGCGCATCCCAGTAATACACCACGATGAGCAGCGCCAGCCCGGTGATCCAGGTGAAATACGCCTCGTACTTGAACCAGTGCAATGGTTCGGGGAGTCGCTCCGGCGCCACCCGGTACTTTTGCAGGTAATAGAAACCGCCGCCGTGCACCGCCCATAAATCTCCAGCAATGGGATCGGCGTCCTGACCTTGCTGGACACGCCGCTGCAGATGGTTTTCCAGCCAGTTGAAATAGAACGATGCGCCAATCCAGGCAATGCCGGTAATGAAATGCGCCCAGCGCAGCAACAGGCTCAGCCATTGCTGCAGCCAGGCTTCCATCAGGCTGCTGCCACGCGCTGTACTTCGTCCAGGTGGCGACCTTTTGCATGCGCGTCGAGGAAGGAGGCGGAAAAACTGTTCATGACCAGCTGGATGATTTCGTCTCTGCCAAGGTTCACCGCATCCACCAGCGCATTGAAATTGTCGTTGATGTACCCGCCGAAATAAGCCGGGTCGTCGGAGTTGATCGTGGCATTGAGGCCTGCCTCCAACATTCGCCGTATCGGATGATGCGCCATGTCCCTGATCACGGCGAGACGCAGGTTGGACTGCGGGCATACCGTCAGCGGAATCTGCCGCTCCGCCAGCTCCTCGACGAGGGCATCATCCTCCAGCGAACGATTGCCATGGTCGATGCGATCCACCTCAAGGCCATGCAAGGCTTCGTGCACATACTCCGGTGGTCCTTCCTCCCCGGCGTGCGCCACGCGCTTGAGCCCAAGCTCCGCCGCCCGTTCAAAGACCCGGTAAAAGTTGCGCGGCGGATGGCCTACTTCGGACGAGTCCAGGCCAACGCCCGTGATGTGATGCAGGTAGGGCATGGCTTCTTCCAGTGTGGCAAACGCCGCGTGTTCGTCAAGATGGCGCAGGAAGCACATGATCACGCGACTGGTGATGCCCAACTCGTTTTTGCCCTGCTGCAGTGCTGACCAGATGCCCTCAAATGCCGTGGCAAATGGAACGCCCCTGGCCGTGTGCCCCTGCGGATCGAAGAAGATTTCGGTGTGCACGACATTGTCCGCCTTGCAGCGCAGCAGGTAGGCCCAGGTCAGGTCGTGAAAATCCTGCTGCCTGACCAGTACCGACATGCCCTGGTAATACAGGTCGAGAAAATCCTGCAGGCAGTCAAATTGATAGGCGTTGCGGATTGCCTCGACATCGGCATAAGGCAGGGTGATGCCGTTGCGCTGCGCCAGCGCGAACATCAGCTCAGGCTCGAGGCTGCCTTCAATATGAATATGCAGCTCTGCCTTGGGCAAATCGGCAATCAGTTGTTTTCTTTCATCCATGGTTTTTCCAGCATCAATTGAGCGACCAGACTGAGTGCAATGGTAGCAGGCTGTTTTCCATGGATGCCAACCAGTCCAATGGGACAGATCAAGCGGTCCAGCAGGCCAGGCTGCACGCCACGTTTGTTCAATCGTTGAACAAAGCGTCTGCGCTTGGTTTGTGAACCAATCAGGCCCAGCCAGCAGAAATCACCACGAGTGAGTATTTCACAGCAAATATCTTCATCGAGCTGATGGCTATGCGTCATTACCACGAATACGCTGCCGGGGCTCGCGAGCGCCACCTCAGCCGCCGGGTCTTCGGTATAAACCGTTCGCATCTTGCCCGCGGGGTCGCCGCGTGAATCGACGGGGAGGTCACCGGGCAAGGTCCCTGTCCGGCTGTCGATCCAGGTCACATCAAACGGCAGGCGTTCCAGCAGGCGCGCCACTTCGCAGCCCACATGGCCAGCGCCGAACAGGACCAGCGGCACACCCCTGGTACGAACTACCTCCAGCCACCAGGTGTCGCCCGCCCGCTCCACGGCCACAATGTTCTCCGGTGCTTGCCCCAAGGATGGCCCAAATGATTGAAGCAGCCCCGGCCCTGCCTGGGATGCCAGCAACTCATCGCATGCGTGTGATACTTCGGCAGGCAGATCAATTCTCGAGGAAGGCGCAACCGTTACCAGCAAATGCACCGGTGGATCCCGGTCGATGGCGCTGGCCAGCACCGCAGGAGCGTCCTCCTGCACGGCCGTGTTCAAGTGATCCAACCACTCAGGACTGCCTTGCGGCAGCACTTCGAAGTGCAAAGTTACTGCACCACCGCAACACTGGTTCAGCGCCGGCCCCAGTCCCCAGGGTTTGTGCGACTGGCGCGCCCGGTCGGAATCAGCCAACAGTTCCCGCGCCTGCCGAATGGCGGAATATTCGAGGTTGCCACCACCGATGCTGCCCTGCACCTGCGCGGCTGTGACCAGCATGCGGCTACCGGATTCACGCGGAACGGACCCCAGGATCAGGTTCAGCGTGACCAGGACACAGGACTGCTGTTCCAGTGTGCGTTTGAGAATGATGGGCCAGTCCATGCTGGCTACCGTTCATCCCATGAAGCTGAAGCGTAGCGGTTCGATCTTGTACATGACCCTGACTTCGCCGGGCGCCCGGCCCGGGTACTCATCCACGTCCAGGTACTTTTTGGCCAGCGCGTCAATGTGCGCACTCGCGCCTTCTTCGGTGATTTCCACTACCCGCCCACGCACTTCCAGATAGCGAAAAGGGTTTTCCGGGTCACTGAGCGCCAGCGCGACCAGGGGGTTGCGCTTCATGTTCTTGTCTTTCAGCCGTCCGCGCGCCGAATTGATCCTGATGTGCACGCCGTCGAAATCCACCCACACCGGTGTTACCTGCGGCGAACCGTCAGGCATCAGTGTGGCCAGGTTTGCAACGGCTTTTTTTGCAAACAGATCGAGATATTGTTCCGGTACAACTCCTGCCATGACTGTCTCCTTTGTCCTATTTTCATCTGCAAGGAGGCAGCATAAAAGCTTTCCCCGGGAAAGCAAAGGGGAGAGGCAGGAGGGAAGCTGACGACCAGCGCGGGGACGAATATCCCGTTTGCTGCTATTCTTGATGCGTAGTGTTCATGCGAATTTGGAGTGAGTGCATGCTGCAAGACTCACCGGGTTGGAATAATTCCGCTGGTGGCGAGGTATTTCTGTTCGGCGAGTTCGAACTAAACCCCGGTCGAGGCATGTTGCTGAAAAATGGCGTCGAGCTTCCGCTGCGCCGGCAATGTTTCCAGGTCTTGAAGCACCTGATTCTCAATCAAGGCGTTTTGGTCTCCAAGCAGGAGTTGATGGATGCGGTCTGGTGCGATGTCATCGTGACCGAGTCCTCACTGACACAATGCATTTTGACGATCCGGCGAGTGCTGGATGATGAATCGAAAACGCTCATACGATCCGTGCCCAGAAGCGGCTACCTTTTCGATTATCCGGTTACGGTCAAGAATCCATCGCACCCAGAGACGGTAATCACCCCACCCCCCCGAGCCGCAAAGCGAAACCTCTTGCCCTGGGCGTCCGCAGCAATTTTCTTGCTCGCGCTCATAGTTTTCGTGTACGCGAGCAGCACGGATCCGCACACGCCCGCCAATGCGCGGCAACTGACCGAACGCAGCACCCCTGCCAACTTCAATTGCAGTACTGCCATTTGAGGACGTAAGCGCCAGCCAGGATCAGCAACAGATTGCTGACGGGATTTCAGAGGACGTACTGAATGTGCTGGCCAGAAACCCAAACCTGGTTGTCATCGCAAGGGCCTCTGCTTTTTCTTTCAAGGGCAAAAACAAAGACATCAAATCCATCGCCGCCAAGCTGAATGTGGCAAACGTTCTGGAAGGCAGCGTGTTCAGGGATGAAAACCAACTCCACGTCATGGCCCGGCTGGTGGACGCAAACGCAAACAGCTCGATGTGGTCGCAGACCTATGATCTTGACGCGAATGACACCCATTTGTTGCATAACGAAATCGCCAAATCGGTAGCATCAGTCCTGAGAGTCGAGCAACCTGAGAATGTACCGGTTGCAGCTTCGCAACCGGAAGCGCTCAGGCATTATCTGATGGGAAGGCATTTTCATGGCCGCAGGGCTCCTGGCGATCTCGAGCGCGCGATCCGAGCAGTTCAGATCTGCCGTGGAAATCGATCCCGGGTTCACCAATGCGTGGGTCGGACTGGCTGGATCGCTCTGGACGTATGCCGGGGAGCAGCGCTCCGGTTGGACTGCCATTCGCGAAGAAATAAAGTATGCCCTGGACAGGGCTTTGGAACTGGACCCCAATAATCCGGAGGCCAATGGGCGAATGGCCAAGTACTACTGGGATGTCGGCCAGGACAGGTTGGCTGTGCGGCATTTTGAACGGGCTCTTGAATTTGGCCAAAACAACCCACGGGTTCTATCTTTCGCCGCTGGTTACGCATTCGGACAATTCAACTATCAGCAAGCCGTCGAAATTCAGCAACGAGCAGCTACTGCTGGATCCTCTGAGTTTTGTTCAACAAGTGGATTTGGCGCTATTTCTGAGATATGCCGGACGATTGGATGAGTCCATTGCGGTTTACAAGAATGCTTTTGATTTGAATCCCGAAGCAGCCATAGAATTCCGGCAAGACTACCTGGTGAGTTTTTCTCCTGAACGGCCAGTATGACCAGGCGGAAACCATGGCACTTCAGTTACCAGAAAGCCCGTCCCGCGACCACCAGCCTTGCGATGATATATCTCGCTTTGGATCAGCCCTTCAAGGAGCAGTCGAGATGATCCAGCGGCTATCGGCGGACACCAGCGCCGACACCGCTTTGCGCCTGGCCGAATATTATGCATACTCAGGCGATATTGAGCTTTCATTTCGCTGGCTCAACCAAGCCAAAAAGCCGGCAATCAGGTGCAGTCATTCAGGTCAAGTAACAAATACTTACTTTGAGGATTTTTTGCATTCGCCATTCCTGCAAAAACTCACCCAGGACGTTCGCTGGCAAGCCTGGCACGAATATCTTGAAAGCCAAATTCCAACGCCAGTCTTTTCCATCAACACACCTCAACTGGTCATGACAACCAATTAACAACAAAATGGGGGCGGGACTGATCCCGCGTGAGTCTGCATGGTTGAATTCGGCGCGTATCCGAAAGGAAAGAAAAAAGTGAAAAGCTGAGAAAACAGCTTGCCCTATATGCTTGGGCGTTCTGGGAAAACCGCTTTGATGCGTCCTATACTAGGGGCCACCAGAAGAGTAAAGGAATTCTCAATGCGGAAGCTACTGTTCTGCAGTGCAGTATTCATGAGTGCAATTGGCGGACCGGCCATCGGCCAGGTACCGACGCCCGAGGCCGCCGAGGCCACTGACCCATACATCTGGCTCGAAGAGCTGAATGGTCCCAAGGCCCTCGATTGGGTCAGGGAACAGAACGCGCGGACACTCGCCGTCCTGCAAGCCGACCCGCGCTTCGCCGGCTATTACGCCGAAGCCCTCGCGATCGGCCAAGCCGAGGACCGGATTCCATATCCCACCATCATCAACGGTCAGATCTACAACTTCTGGCAGGATTCGGTACATGTCCGCGGCATCTGGCGGACCACACCCCTCGCCGACTACGCCCAGGCTGCGCCCGCATGGACGACCGTACTCGATCTCGACTCGCTCGCGACCGCTGAGGGGCAAAACTGGATTTGGCAGGGCGCCGATTGCGACTCGCCCAGCCGCCAACGGTGCCTGATTGCGCTGTCCGACGGCGGTGAGGATGCCGCAACCATTCGCGAGTTCGACCTCGCGTCAGGGCAGTTCGTCCCGGATGGGTTCGTGCTGCCGCGGGGCAAGCAGAGCGCCGCTTGGGCCGATGAGGACACGCTGCTGGTATCGCGCGAGTGGATGCCAGGCGATCTCACCGCGTCGGGGTACCCGTACATCGTCAAGTCGCTCGCACGCGGCAAACCGCTGTCGAGCGCCACCGAGCTGTACCGGGGGACGCCCACTGATGTTGCGACCAGCCCTTTCGCCTTCTCCGATGGTCAGGGCAATCGCGCGCTCGGGGTCGATCGCGGCATCTCGTTCTTCGAGTCGGAGAAGCGCCTCTTCACGCCGGCGGGCCTCCGCCAGCTCGATATGCCGCGAAAGGCGTACTTTCAGGGCCTGTTCCAGGGGCGCATGCTGATCCGGCTGGCCGAACCGTGGGCCGCCAACGGCACCACGTTCACCGCCGGCTCGCTGGTATCGGTCGAGCTGGTGTCGGCGAATGCTGATCCCGGCCACCTCCAGCCGACCGCCGTCTTCGTGCCCGGTCCTCGCGAGTCGTTGGACGGCGCGGTGGCGACGCGCAACCGGCTCATCGTCACCGCGTACGACAACGTGCGCGGGCGCGCTTTCATCTATGCGCCGGAAGCCGGCGGCTGGAAACGGCGCGCGCTCGACCTGCCGGACAACTCCTCGCTCTTTCTCATCTCCGCGGACGACAAGACCAGCGACGCCTTCCTGGGCGTGACCGGCTTCCTGGCGCCGACGAGCCTGGTACACGTCAATGCGGACGCCGGGACGTGGAGCGTCACCAAGGCCATCGAGCCCAAGTTCGACGCGTCCGCCAAAGTGGTGGAGCAACTGGAAGCCACCTCGAAGGACGGCACGAAGATTCCTTATTTCGTCGTTCGGCCAAAGAAGATCCAGTACGACGGTACCACCCCCACCATCCTCTACGCCTACGGCGGATTCGAAGTGTCCTTGACACCGACGTACGATGCCACCATGGGAAAGCTCTGGCTGGAGCGCGGCGGTGTCTATGTGCTGGCCAACATTCGCGGCGGGGGTGAGTTCGGTCCGGCGTGGCACGAGGCCGGGCTCAAGACCAACCGCCAGCTGATCTATGATGACTTCGCCGCCGTGGCCCAGGACCTTATCCGCCGCAAGATCACCTCGCCGCGCCGCCTCGGCATCGAAGGCGGCTCCAACGGCGGCTTGCTCATGGGTGTAGAGCTCACCCAGCATCCGGAGCTGTTCCAGGCGGTGGATATCCAGGTGCCCTTGCTCGACATGCTTCGCTACGAGCAGATTCAGGCTGGCGCGTCGTGGGTTGGCGAGTATGGCAGCGTCTCGGTGCCCGAGGAGCGCACCTTTCTCGCGTCGATTTCGCCGTACAACAACATCCAGCCGGGGGTGAATTATCCCGAGCCCCTCATATGGACTACCACCAAGGATGACCGCGTGGGCCCGCAGCACGCCCGGAAATTCGCGGCGAAGCTCGGCGCGATGGGGATCCCGTACCTGTTCTACGAAGTCGTCGAGGGCGGCCACGGTTCCGGTGCCAACATCAAGGAGCGGGCGTTCACGGACGCGCTCGAGTTCATTTACTTCACGCGGAAGTTGATGGAGTGACCGTCGTGGTTCCGCAGTTTTCCCCGGAGCCGAGCCTGCCCCGGCGGCGGCTTTGAAGACACTGATGGATAACGTGACAAGCAACCTGACAGGATTTTTTCTGGTGAATCAGTAGCTGCAGTAGCATGCGTTTTTGGTAGCCCCCGCTTGCCGCCATTCTCCGGTCAGGAGGGATTTACTCATCCGCTTTGGGCCAGTAAGCAATCATTGGATAAGCCAAACGTTCAGTGCCGCGTATAACTGGAACGGGCCAGGAGCAGCCTTTCGCGTTTGTCCCGGCAATTTAAGCGTTTCTATCGGGATTGCTGCAATTGCGCCGCGATTCGTTGACATAGCGGTACGTTGTCCAGTGCAATCCTTTGTATCGGAATTTCACCCTGCAGGTTGGCGGACTCAATGTCGTAAGTGATCGTGCCGTTCTCACAATCGGTCATGTCGACGGTCACTGTGCCATCTCCATGTTGTGTGGGTTCAGGTGAAGCCGCATCGAATATTCCGCCCTCGGTGATTTCGATGTCCAGCACCGCCTGGTCGCCGCTGTAGGGGCCAAATGCGGTTAGCCAGCGATGGCCCGGATCACCGAGGTTCGCATGGACGGACCCAGGTGGGCGCGTAGTATCGTAGGTAAACCAGGCCAGGAACATCTTTCCAAGATTCGGAAACACGTTGATGAAAAAGCCCTGCCCGGGAGTGGCCGGGTTTTTCCAGGCATCGTTAAGGCCGCGGTTGATGAGGGAACCAGTGGCTGCAGTGCTGTTACCGCCCCTGTTTGCAACCTGGCTTGCGGTCTTGATCGCCGCAGTAGATCCAGCCGAGGACAGGTCAGCCAGCACCTCACACGCAGGCACGTTGTCGCTGGAAACCCTCGGATAGGTATTGACCCGCTCCGGCCGATGGAAGGAAGGTCATACAACACCGTGGCTGCATTGCAGTTGCTGAACTCGAGCCAAACAGTTCCATCCAGGTGTTGGCTGGGTGCGGGGTTGGCCGCATTGAATACACCGCCCTCGGTGATTTCGATGTCCAGTACGGCCTGGTTGTCGGCGTAGTGGCCAAATGCGGTCAGCCAGCGATGGCCCGGCTCGCCAATGTTCGCGGTCGCCGAGTCAGCCGGCCGTTCGGTGTCATAGGTGAACCAGGCCAGAAAGACCTGGCCCGTGTCCGGAAATACGTTGATGAAAAAGCCCTGGCCGGGAGTGTCCGGGTTCTTCCACACATCGTTCAGACCGGCGTTGATATCGAAATCGGCTGCTGGTCCGGTCACGGTGATGGTGCCCGATCTGTTATGAACCGTGCAGCGATAGCGAAATTCGCCGGGACTGTCGAAGGTGTGAGAATACGGGAAACTGGAAGACGTGGGAAATTCCTCCGCGAGCCAGGTTATGTTGTGCTGGGAGGGTCTCAAGGTGCGCCATTCGACCGTATCGCCTACCGGAATAGTGAGGCTAGGGGGGTGAAAGTGGGGCCCATCGTATGTAAAGGGGTCGTAAGGGCTGATTCCGACAGTGTGCGTGGTTTGCGCTTCCACGACACCTGGCAGAAGCAGGGCTGGAATAAGCAGTGCGACAGCTCGCACAGCTCGCCGGATGACTACTGAAACCCGCATAACAGAACAGCGTTTCAGCCCCATGGCAGGCAGCAGCGCAAGGCATTTCGTGTTCATCTTCTTCATGTAAGTCCTCCCGTTGGCCCGCCTTGGTTTCATTGCAACGCGATCCAGGTTCAATGCGGTTGCAGCTCCTCGCAGAGCGAAATGTTGTAAATGGAAGGGTGGGTTCGCTCTATGGGTATGGTTCCGGAAAGGCTGAGCGAAGGGATATCGTAGCGCACCTCCCCAGCGTTGCAGTTGCTGAACTGGAGAACGACAGTGCCATCCAGAAACTGGGTCGGTGCCGGAAAGCTCGCATTGAAAATGCCGCCCCGGGTCTGCTCGATGTCAAGTGTTGCCGTGTTGCCGGAATAGGTTCCAAACGCGGTCAGCCAGCGGTGGCCAGGTTCACCCAGTTGCGCGGTCGTCCCTGCTTCGGGGCGCTCGAGATCATATGTAAACCAGGATAGAAATACCTTGTGGACATCCGGGAATACAGTGATAAAGAACCCTTGCCCATATGTTTCAGGGTTGTTCCAGGCATCGTCCATGCCAGCATTGATTTCAATGGCGGGGTCCTGAATGGTGACCGTAACAGATCCTGCCTGGTCATGAACGGTGCAATGATACGGAAAAGTGCCGGCCTTATTGAAGACCAGGTAATACCTGAAATCGGCAGAGGTCTCTGAAGGTGGGAATTCTCCGTTGTCCGAAGTTAGATTGTGCTCTACACCACCACTACCTGTAGCCTCGTCGTCGGAAAACCAAATCGAATCGCCCGCCTTGATGTTGATGTGGCTGGGAAGTGTATGGTGCAGGCCATAAGGATCGTATTCACCAGGGAAAATGACCTGGTGGTTGGTCTGGGCGGCCACCATTCCGGGCAGCATCACGATCGCTAATGCAATTGCCAGGACGAGCCGGAAAATTGCTGGTGGTTTCATGTCAATCCTCCGTCATCGGAGTTCGTCGGTACAGGAATCTTTTTCTCATAGCTCAGGGAATTTGCAGATCCTCGCAGAGCGCCACTTTGCTTGGTGAGGCATGGGCGCGTTCTATCTGCAGGGTTCCTGAAAGACCGAGTGAAGGGATTTCGTACTGCACTTCGCCGGCGTTACAGCTGCGGAACCGAAGAACGATGGTGCCGTAGAGAGACTGGTTTGGTTGGGGAAGGTTGGCATTAAAGGTTCCTCCCCCGGTTAACTCGATATCAAGAATGGCCGTGTCGTGTTTGAAGCTGCCAAAGGCAGTGAGCCAACGGTGTCCCGGATCGCCCAATTGTGCAGTTACTCCATCGGCGGGTCGTTCGAGATCGTAGGTAAACCAGGATAAGAAGACTCCTCGACTTTCCGGGTAAATGGTGATGAAGAATCCCTGGCCGAAGGTAGCGGGGTCGTGCCAGGCATCATTCAGGCTGCCGTTGATTTTGAAGTCGGTGATCTCTGGCACTACCGCGATGATGCCGCGCCTTCCATGTACACCGCAGTGATAGTGGACCGTGCCAATGTCCGTGAAGGTATGGGAATAGGTAAATGATTTTGAAGTGGGGGACGCTGGGAACTCACCATTGTCCGCTGTTACATTGTGTTCATAATGAGTACCTGCACCGCCGTTGAACCACTCGATTGTGTCGCCAACTTCGATGGCTATCGTACGAGGAGCGAAGTCTGGAATGTAGTCGGGTGTGGATGAGCGAGGAAAAATGACCCGATGGGTGGTCTGCGCTGCCGCTGTGGCGGGCAGGAAGCCGACCGCAAAAGCGAGTGCGGTTGCAAGCTGCAAGATTGCTGAGACCCGCATAACAGAACAGCGGATCAGTCCAGTGGCGGGCAGTGGTGCAAGGTATTTCGTATTCATCTTCAGCATGTAAATCCTGCAGTTGACTGGCTCGCCTTGGTTTCATTGCAACGCGATCCCAGCTTAGCAACCGGGCTTTACAAGTGGTTGTTAAATTTAATGAAATTACAGTGAAATTTCGGTGATATCCTCTGTCTGCCCTGTCCTCCAGACAGCGATTTTTCTTTTCCATCAGGTGCATTGACAAGGTGCTCAATTTCCGGCGGCTTCATTAACGTGAATGCTGACGTGTTCGGAGCAATAGTTTCTTTAATCTGATTATTACGCTGGTCCGACCCAGTGTCGCACCTGCGTCCGGATTTGCAACCGCCGACAAAAGTCAGGCCAAAGCTGCCCGATTGCTTGGCCTCACTCTTCACAGTTTTTCTGCCTGAATTCTGTCAGAAATCGGCCCTGCCTCCGGGCCGCACGTGCCAGATAGATTGGCTCAGGTCGCAGTTCGGCGCTGTCTCTCAATGCACATCAACACCTTCTCCGGCGTTGCGGGAGCGTCCAAGGGAGGAATCGTGCGGCCGGGTCTCACCGAAGCAATGGCCTGGTTGATGGCACTGTGCACCGAGATGGCCAGCATCAGCGGCGGTTCACCAACCGCCTTGGAACGATGGATGGTGGGCTCGCGGTTCTCCCCGCTTTGCCAGATGCTGACATTGAACTTTTCGGGTACATCACTGCTGACCGGGATTTTGTAGGTGGATGGCGCGTGCGTGCGTAGAGCGCCCTTTGAGTCCCACCATAATTCTTCACTGGTCAACCAGCCAACGCCCTGCACAAAGCCGCCTTCAATCTGGCCAAGATCGATGGCTGGATTAATCGAGCGGCCCACGTCATGCAGGATGTCGACCTGGCGTAAGCGGTATTCCCCGGTCAGGGTGTCGATTTCAACTTCTGAGACGGCCGCACCGTAGGCGAAATACAGAAACGGCCGGCCACTGGCGGTGGCGCGTTCGTAGTGGATTTTGGGGGTACGGTAGTAACCCGTCGAAGACAGGGAAATCCGGCCCAGATACGCTTCCATGACCAGTTGGGCAAAGGTCCGCTCGATGGCGCCTATGCGCACTATCTCGTGCTCGAAGTGGATTTCTGCAGGATCAACCGCATATTTCTCTGCAGCAAAAGCCACCAGTCGCTGCCTGATGGTCATGCAGGCATCCAGCGCGGCCATGGCATTCATGTCCGTCCCGGAGGACGCCGCCGTAGCGGAGGTATTGGGTACCTTGGAGGTGTTGGTCGCCGTGATCTTGACCCGCTCCACGCCCACCCGAAATGCATCCGCCACAACCTGGGCGACCTTGATGAACAAACCCTGGCCCATTTCCGTGCCGCCGTGGTTCAGGTGGATGCTACCGTCCTTGTAGACGTGCACCAGTGCACCCGCCTGGTTGAGGAAGGTGGTGGTAAAGGCAATGCCGAATTTGACCGGGGTCAGTGCAATGCCGCGCCGGATCACCGGGCTCGATTGGTTGAACTCTGCAATGGCTTCCCGCCGTCGCGCATACCCGGATGTGCGTTCCAGTTCAGCCATCAGTTGCGGCAGGATATTGTCTTCCACCGTCATGTGGTAAGGCGTTACGTTGCGCCCAGTGTCTTGTCCTGGGCCGCGCCCAGTGTCGCACCCTGGGCCGTCATACAGGTTGGCCATGCGCACCTGCAAGGGATCAAGGCCGAGATCCGCCGCAATGGCATCCATGATCCGCTCTATTCCCATCATGCCCTGTGGGCCGCCAAACCCGCGAAAGGCTGTATTGGACACGGTATTGGTGCGGCAGCGATACGACAGGATGTGCACGTTTGGCAGGTAGTAGGCATTGTCACTGTGGAACATGGCCCGGTCATTGATCGGACCGGACAGGTCGGCCGACATGCCGCACAGCGAAGCCAATTCAATGTCAGCACCGGAAATAAGCCCGGCATCGTCGTAACCTACTTCGTAGCGAATGTGGAAATCATGGCGCTTGCCGGTACTGATCATGTCGTCGTCGCGGTCCAGGCGCAGCTTGGCCGGGCGCCCGGTTTGGTGCGCCACCAGTGCAGTCAGCAATGCCCACTGCGCCGCCTGGGTTTCCTTGCCGCCAAACGCGCCGCCCATGCGCCGCACTTCAACGGTTACCGCATTGTCCGGCCGGCCCAGCATTTGCGCGGCAAGATGCTGCAGTTCCGAAGGATGCTGGGTGGAGGAATAAATCAGCAGGTCGCCGTCTTCCTGCGGAATGCTCATGGCGGCCTGGCCTTCGAGGTAAAAATGATCCTGACCACCGGTGCGGAGTTCTCCCTGCAAACGGTGCGATGCCGCGGCAATGGCTGCACGGGCATCACCCCGCTGCATTTCGTGCGGTTCGCTGACCCAGGCCTTTTGTGCCAGCGCTGACTCGATATCGAGGATTGCAGGGAGTTCCTCGATGTCCACCCGGGCCAGGCGCGCGGCCCGGCGTGCGCTGTTGCGGTCGGTGGCAGCAACGGCAAACAGCACCTGCCCGCAGAAATGCACGAATTCACTGGCCAGTAGTTCTTCATCCAGGGTGTGCATGGGGCTTATGTCATTCACAGCGGGAATGTCCGTCGCCGTCAGCACCGCATACACACCGGGATACTGCCTAACCTTCTCCAGGTCCAGTTGGCGAACCCTGCCATGGGCTGCGCGACTGGTGCCCATGTATACGTGCAGCAGTCCGGCAGGTTCTGGCAGGTCATCCACATAATGCGCCCGACCGGTTACATGCTTGATGGCGCTGTCGTGCGGCAGGGCCTGGTGGACCGCCAGTGGATGCTGCACTGTTGGTGCTTTGGCTTTCATGCCCGTGTTCCGGCCTGTCCCGGGCTACATAATTGTGCAGGCGCAGTGGATGTGGTTTCAAGGAAAAAGCGCCGGAGTAAATTCTGCGCCGCAAGCAGCCGGTATTCACGACTGGCCCGCCAGTCGCTCAGCGGCGAATAATCTTCAGCCAGAGCAGCGCGGGCCCGAGTCATGACCTGGGGCAGGGTCGCATCGTTCCATGGCTGGCCGAGCAGTAGCTGTTCCGTGGACTTCGCTCGTAAGGGTGTCCCGGCCATTCCACCAAAACAGATCCTGGCCTCAGTCACCTTGCCATCCTGCAGGCGAATACAGAAGCCAGCACACACCGCCGAGACATCCTGATCAAAACGCTTGGAAAGCTTGTACACGGCGAAGTGCTGACCAGCGACCGGCAGGGGTAGTACAACGGCTTCGACGCACTCACCCGGTTGCAGATCCTGCTTACCGTATTCGATAAAAAAATCTTCCAGCGGCAATTCGCGCCGGCCTGCCTTACTGCCCAGTACCAGTCGCGCACCCAGCGCAATCAGGGCGGGAGGCATGTCACCCACGGGAGATCCATTGGCAATGTTTCCACCTATGGTGCCGGCATTTCGCACCTGCACCGCGCCCAGCCGGCTCAGCATCCGGCGCATTTCCGGAAATGCGCTGACCAGTGTGGCCAGCGCATCGGTATAGGTAACCGCCGCGCCGATGTAAATCGCGCCTGCCGCTTCGTTCCGCTCAATGCGCTGCAATTCACTCACCTGGCAGAGGCTGATCACGGTATCAAATACCCGCAACTGCTTGGTCATCCACAGGCCGACATCAGTGGCGCCTGCGACCAGTTGCGCGGCGGGATACAGCCGTAGTAATTCCCAGACTTCGGCTAATGTCCGTGGCGCGAAGAACCGGCGACCCTGGAATTCGAGCTGCAACGTCGAGTCCCGCTGCAGGGGCTGCAGTTTTGCGACCATCTCCTCCTGCCTGTTGCTGAACTGATCCACCGGAGCTTCTTCCATTGCCTGCACCACTGCGCGAACGATCGGCGCATACCCTGTGCAGCGGCACAGGTTACCGGCCAGGGCCTCGTCAATGCGCTGCCGGTCGAGTGCCTGCATCCTTGGCTGGTGGAACAGGGTGAACAGGCTCATGACAAATCCCGGCGTGCAGAATCCGCATTGCGCGCCATGCTGGTCCACCATGGCCTGCTGCACCGGATGCAATACTTCCCCTGCAGGACCTGTAATGGCAAGGTCTTCCACGGTCACCAGTTGCTTGCCATCCAGCGCGGGCAGTAACTGGATACAGGAATTGAATGCCCGGTAGCGCATGGCGCCATCAACCACTTCGCCGACCGCCACGGTGCAGGCACCGCAATCGCCTTCGGCACAGCCTTCTTTCGTCCCGGTTCTGCGCACCCGGTTGCGCAGCCAGTCCAGCACGGTCATTTGCGGATCGAAGCCGGACAACTCCTGCAGCTCATTACCCAGCAAAAAACGGATGGACTCAGGCATACAGGTTCAACTGCCCCTGTAGGTGGTGTAGCCAAACGGTGAAATCAGCAGCGGCACATGATAATTCTGCTGCGCATCCGCAACGCCGAAGCGCACGACTACCTGGTCGAGAAAGGGTTGCTCTTCGCATTGCTTCCTGGCCTGCCGTGCAAAATAGGCTCCAGCATGGAACACCAGTTCATACTGGCCGCGCTCAAGCGCCGTGCCTTGCAACAAAGGCTGGTCACAGCGGCCGTCGCTGTTGGTGGTAGCGGTCAATAACAACCGTCGCGACGTTCCCAGCCGGTATAACTCGATCTCAATGCCGGCACCTGGTTTTCCTGCTGCCGTGTCCAGTACGTGTGTCGTCAAGGCACCCATGGTTTCCCCATACAATTGGCCTTTGCTGCAATGGCAGCGTAACGTAAGCTATGATCTACCATCAGGCCAAGAAGTATACAACCCGATGACTCAGAAATACCCGCGAGACCTCGCCGGATACGGTGCCCATCCACCCGATCCGCAATGGCCTAACGGTGCACGCATAGCCCTGCAAGTGGTGCTGAACTACGAAGAGGGAGCGGAGAACTGCATCCTGCATGGGGATGCGGCGGCGGAATCATTTCTCTCTGAAATCATCGGTGCCGAACCGCGCCCGGGCGTGCGCCACCGCAGCATGGAATCCATTTACGAGTACGGTAGCCGTGTGGGCGTATGGCGCCTCAGGCAATTGTTTGAAACTTACCAGGTGCCGGCAACCATTTTTGCCGCAGGCATGGCCGTGGAGAGAAACCCCCAGGCCATTGTCGCATTGCATGCCGACGGGCATGAAATCTGCAGCCACGGCTACCGCTGGATTGACTACCAGTACGTCGATGAGACCATTGAGCGGGAGCACATGCGCCTCGCCATACAAGCCATTGAACATGCTACCGGAGTGCGCCCGCTGGGCTGGTACACCGGCCGTAATAGCCCCAATACCCGCCGGCTGGTGGTGGAGGAAGGTGGCTTTCTCTACGATGCCGATGACTACAACGATGACCTGCCCTGGTGGGACAACAGCTATGGCCGCCCGCACCTGGTCATACCCTACACGCTCGATGCCAATGACATGCGCTTTGCGACCAGTCAGGGTTTCAACAGTGGCGAACAGTTTTACCAATACCTGAAAGACAGCTTTGATGTGCTGTATGCCGAAGGCCAGGGCACGCCCAGGATGATGTCGGTGGGCCTGCACTGCAGGCTGGCCGGCAGGCCGGGACGATATGCTGCACTGGAGCGCTTCTTGCGCTATGTGCGCTCTTATGATGATGTCTGGTGGTGCCGGCGCCTGGATATCGCCCGGCACTGGTACGCAAAGCACCCTGGAGAGATGACGAGCACATGAAAATTGAGCCGGGCGAAATGGATCGAGAGGAATTTATGGACACGTTTGGCCATGTGTTCGAGCACTCCCCGTGGATTGCGGAGAACGTCTGGAATGATGGCCTGGACTCCCGCCACGACACGGCGTTTGGCATGCACGAGGTGATGTGCAATGAAATTCGCCGGGCTGATGCCGAGCAAAAACTCGAACTGTTGCGTGCACACCCGCAACTGGCCTGCGCCAAGGGCCCGGAGGGAATGACCGTGGCCTCGCGTGGCGAACAGCGCCGCTCGGGACTGGAGCAATGCAGCCCGGAAGAATTTGCCGAATTCCAACGCCTCAATGCAGCCTACCTGGAGAAATTCGGATTTCCCTTCATCCTCGCCATCAAAGGTTTCCAGCGGCAGAAGATCCTGGAAATTTTCCGCGCCCGGCTGCAGCACTCCGAACAGGAGGAGTTCCAGGCAGCACTGGCGCAAGTCATGAAAATCGGCCTGTTCCGCCTGCAGGAAATATACGCGTGAGTGATGCGCCCCCGCGGCGTCCCGACTTCGCAGTCCGGTATATCGACCTGGCCCAGCCAAGGCTGGGAGCGCAGGTCATTGCCGCATCGGATGACTTTTTCGCCCCCAAAGAACGCCTGATTGATCCCTCTGACCCGGTGTTTATCGCAGACAAGTACGATGATCACGGCAAGTGGATGGATGGCTGGGAAAGCCGCCGCAAGCGCACTCCCGGCCATGACTCCTGCGTGATCAGGATTTGCCCTGGAACCATTCACGGCGTGGATATCGACACTGCATTTTTTACTGGCAACTACCCGCCCCACGCCTCGCTGGATGCCTGCCACGGCAGCACAGCACCGGATGCACACACTCAGTGGCAGGAATTGATTGCGAAAACCGCGCTGGCCGGCAATGCACACCACTACCTGCCGGTAGCCGATGATCGCACCTGGACGCACCTGCGCCTGAACATTTACCCGGATGGGGGCGTGGCCCGGCTGCGTGTTTACGGCGTGGCGCATTTTGACTGGAGTGCCGTGCCGGCAAATGACCGGGTAGACCTCGCTGCCATGCAACACGGCGGGCGGGCGCTGGCCTGCAACGACATGCACTTTGGCCACATGTCCAATCTCATCGCACCGGGGCGGGGCGTCAACATGGGGGATGGCTGGGAAACCCGGCGGCGGCGTGACCCGGGCAATGACTGGGTGATTCTCAAGCTGGGCCACGCGGGCCGCATTCGCCAGGTCACCGTGGATACCGCGTTTTTCAAAGGCAATTATCCCGCACGATGTTCACTGCATGGAGCACTGCTGGACGATCTGCCGGATTATGAAGTCAGCCAGTCCGGCAGTTACTGGAAGATCATCCTGCCTCCCGTGGAGCTGGGGCCGGACCAACCAAACGTTTTCGAAAAAGAAGTGCTGGATGCCGGTCCGGTCAGTCATGTGCGACTGGATATCTATCCCGACGGCGGGATCAGCCGGCTAAAACTGCTGGGTGAGTTGAGTTAAGGAGGTGGATATGAGCGCTATCACGCTGGTGCCAGAACCATTGACTGCAGAGGCTTTTGCACGCTTCGGCGATGTCATCGAGAAAAAGGGCGCCGATCCGCAGGAAATCAATGCGGGGCACACGCAAAAATATTCTGACCTCGCGGCGTTCGATACCGCTGATGAGGGCGGCCGGACCTCACTGCACCTGTATCACAGCAGGACCATAGCCCTGCCCCTGCGCATCGAAGTACTGGAGCATCACCCGCTGGGTAGCCAGGCTTTCATACCTTTGCACCAGCGGCCCTTCCTGGTCGTGGTTGCCGCTGCCGGCATCGCACCTGGGCCGACGGATGTCAGGGCGTTTTACAGCAACGGACACCAGGGCGTGAACTATCGCAAGGGCGTGTGGCATCACTACCTGATCAACCTGGATGAACCTGGAGACTACCTCATCATTGACCGCATGGGTCCGGGAGAAAATTATGCGGAACACCGCCTGGCACAGGCACTGGTGGTGGAGAAGTTGCCAGCCACTAACTGAAAGACCGCTTTCCGGTTCACAGCGGAACTACACCTTGGCTGGAATCAATTCCCGGTACTTGTCGGAGGGTCCAAAATGGTAGTTAATACTTCCTTGCAATGTACCGACATGTCCACAAACGAGAACGATCATGAAGTCATGGGCACTGCGGTGGTTAACCGAACTGCGACGCCGAAAAGTGTTCCGTGTCGCCTTCGCTTATCTTGTTGTTGCCTGGGTGCTGCTCCAGGTGGCCGACATCACGTTCGTGCCCATGGGGCTGCCTGCGTGGACGATCAGCCTGGTCATCTCACTGCTGATTCTCGGCTTTCCCCTCGTCTTCGTACTCGCCTGGGTGTTTGACCTGACTCCATCGGGCATTGAACTCACTCCGTCCTCACCAAAGGCAACAACCGAAGGTACCGAGGGAGATTCAGCCGCGAAACTGACCACGCCGGCACTTTCGGCGGAATCGGTGGCCATTTTGCCGTTCGCGGACATGAGTGCGGCACACGACCAGGAGTACTTTTGCGACGGCATGGCCGAAGAAATCATCAACGCACTCTGCGTAGTCCGCGGCTTGCGCGTGGCATCGCGCACTTCGTCCTTTCAGTATAAAGGCCACAACGTCGATATACGAAAAATCGGGCGCGAGCTGGGTGTGGGCTCCGTGCTCGAAGGCAGCGTGCGCCGGGCCGGCGATCAGGTTCGCATTACCGCGCAGCTGCTGAATACCTCAGACGGCTACCACATTTGGTCCCAGAGCTACGACCGGAAACTTGAAGACGTGTTTGCGATCCAGACCGAAATAGCCCAGCGCATGGTCGACGCGCTCAAGGTGTCGTTGAGCCCCCGCGAGACACAGCTCCTGGGACGGGGTGGCACCAGTAACGGACTCGCCTATGACTGGTTCCTGAAAGGGCAGCATTTGCTGCACGCCTACAGCGGCAACATCGAGGCGGTGGACATGTTCCGCCGGGCCGTCAAAGAGGATGCGAACTTCGCCCAGGCGCATGCCGGCCTCGCCAACGCCATGGCTGTTAAGGGCGTGACCGTCGAAATGACCCCCGAGGAGTACGACGAAGCGTTTGCCGCCAGCCGCCGCGCCCTCGAACTCGAGCCCTGGATGCCGGAGGCGTTCGTTGCCCGGGCTTGCTTGAGGTCGATGCAGGGCCAGGCTGAATTGGCAAACAGAGATTTCGAGGAAGCAATTCGGCTCAACCCGACGTCCTATTACACTTATTACCAGTTCGGACGCCATCAATTGAGCCTGGGCCAGCCCCGCCAGGCGGTTGTACAGTTTCGTATGGCCGCACGGCTGGCACCAGAGGAATACACCCCGCTGGGTATGCTTTCGATGGCATTGAGGCAGATCGGCGAACACGAAGAAGGACACCAGGCGTCAATCCAAATGATGCGGTCATTGGAGCGCTACCTTCGGAACCATCCGGACGACGAGGCCGCCCTCGGGCGCGCTGCTGTCGGGGCCGCCTATTTGGGTGATAAAGCGCGCACCAGGGAACTGGTAGAACAGGCGCTTGCCGTGAGGCCCAACAGCTATATCGCCGCCTACAATGGCGCGTGCGCCTTCGCCATTCTTGACGACAAGGATAAGGCGCTGGAACTGCTGGACCGCGCAGTGAGTAATGGACGAGGTAATCTCGCATGGATAGAGCACGATGACGACCTGGCTGCGCTGCGCGAAGATCCCAGATATAAGGCCATCCTTAATCGGATCCACGCAGCGCCGGGGAGCGAATAAAGGGGACGGGGCACATTAATTACCTTGCAGTTAATGTGCCCCGTCCCCTTTATTAAGATCTAACAGATCGCCGCGTAAGCATCCAGCGTCAGGAACGTTGCGAACTCATCGTTCAGCACCAGCCTGTCCATTAGTTCTGCAGCCTTAAGCAATTGCGCAGATTCTCCCGCGCCCGCCTGCTGCAGCAAATCGTCCAGGATCCTGGAGCGCTCCGCACGGTACATGGCGGAATCAATGCGACTGCCATTTTCCAGCTGCGCAGCAGGATTGCGCAGCCACTGCCACAATTGCGCGCGGGATATCTCGGCGGTTGCGGCATCCTCCATCAGGTTATCGATGGGGACACAGCCGTTGCCACCCAGCCAGGCCTGCAGGTACAACAGGGCGATGCGGATATTGCTGCTGAAGCCATGCCCGGTAATGGTTCCGCTCACCGGTCTTAGCAGGTCCCCGGCGCTGATCTGCACATCGTCGCGCAGACGCTGGAGCTGGTTTGGCCCGCTCATCACGGCATCAAACTCGGCCCGCGCAATGGGCACCAGTCCCGGGTGTGCCACCCAGGTGCCATCGTGGCCGGCGCTTGCTTCGCGCTGCTTGTCGGCGCGTACCTTGGCCAGCGCCACCTCGTTGGCAGCAGCATCGTTCTTGATCGGGATCTGGGCTGCCATGCCACCAAGGGCCATGGCTTTGCGGCGATGGCAGGTCTTGATCAGGAGCAGGGAGTAGGCGTTCAGAAAGCCCTTGTCCATGGTGATCTGCGCGCGATCGGGCAGAAGGTATTCCGGTTTGTCGCGCAGTGTCTTGATGTAGCTGAAGATGTAATCCCAGCGGCCGCAATTGAGGCCCTGGATGCGATCCTTCAGCTCAAACAGGATTTCGTCCATCTGGAATGCGGCGGGCAAGGTCTCAATCAATACGGTTACTTTAACCGTTCCGTGCGCCAGGCCGAGTATCTGCTCGGCGCGGGAAATCACATCGTTCCACAAACGCGCTTCGAGGTAATGTTCCATCTTGGGCAAGTAGAAAAACGGGTGCATGCCGCGGGCAGCGAGCGCCGCGTGATTGTGAAACAGGAACAGGGCGAAATCGAATAGCGCACCGGGAATCGCATTTCCGTCACCAAGGACATGGTTTTCCGGCAGGTGCCAGCCGCGCGGGCGCACCATGAGCAGCGCAGTCTTGTCATTGAGGCGATAACGCTTGCCCGCGCCACCGTCAAATTCAATGCTGCCATTGACCGCATCACGCAGGTTTATGTGGCCCTCGATGCAATTGGCCCAGGTGGGTGAATTGGCGTCTTCAAAATCCGCCATGAACACCTGGGCGCCCGAGTTGAGGGCATTGATCACCATCTTGCGGCTGACCGGCCCGGTGATCTCGACGCGCCGGTCGAGCGCTTCCGGTGGCAGCGGTGCTACCACCCAATCCCCCTCGCGTATGGACAGGGTTTCGTCCAGAAAATCGAGCGTTGCACCCTGGTTGATGGCCTGCTGCCGGCGCACTCGTTCCAGCAGCAGACGATCACGCTCCGCAGTAAAATCAGCCACCAGGGTGGCCAGCAGGGACAAGGCACCCGGAGTAAGAATTTCATCTTGTGACTCAGCCTGCGCAGTAATCACCAGCGCAGCGCTTCGGGTGGTCTGGTTCGAGGCGGATCTTTCATTCATTTTAGTGCACGCCCTTTTCCGGCACGTAGTGAACCACCCGGATTTTCTCCAACGTCACCAGTCCACCGCAGTTGGCTTGGTCAAAAAGTCCCGTAAGCAGCGGTTGAAAGGCATCAACTTTGCTTTCTTCGTCAACGATTTCCACCACCATGGAAAGATCGGCGGACAGATCCAGAATCTTGGTGGTGCGGATGCGGGCGCTTGCACCGAATCCCAGCACGCCTTTGAGCACCGTGGCGCCGGCCAGCCCCGCATCGCGGGCCTGCTTGACGATCGCTTCAAACAGCGGCACGTGGCCCAGTTTGTCACTCTCGCCGATGAAAATCCTCAACAACACCGCTTGCCCGGAAATCTCCAAGAATCACCTCAATATCAGTTCACTGAGCAACAGGCCCAGTGTAAACGCCAGGCCGGCCCCGGCCAGCGTGGCCGTGAAGTAGAAAGACGCATAGTAGAACTCCTTGTCCTGTGCGAACTGCGCCAGTTCGTAGACAAACGAGGACATCGTAGTAAAACCGCCGCAGAACCCCGTGGCGAGCAGCAAACGCATCTCCGTGGAAAGGAGCTCCGTTTTGCCGCTGATGCCGGCAATTATACCGATCACCAGGCAGCCAGCGGTGTTGGAAATCAGCGTGCCGTAGGGAATGCTGAAGACCGCAATATTTTGCGTCAGCAAAGTCATGCAGTAGCGGCTCACACCACCCACCATGCTGCCCAGGCCGACGAGGACAAAAGGCAAAAACGTACGTAGCATCAACCAGCCCTTCACCTGTTTGGATATCGACCCCGCAACAATACCCCAATTTCTTGCGCCGGGCTTCCCCCGGTGCATCAAAACGCGCCACGCGTTATGCTAGCAAACAACGCGACTTGCGCCTTTCCCCCAGTCCAGAGATCACTTCATGACGGAATCCAACAGCGTTATGCCAGACTCCGATGTCGTGCTCAGTCGCACGCTCAAATCACGTCACGTATCCATGATAGCCATTGGCGGCATCATTGGCGCGGGACTGTTCGTCGGTTCCTCCACCGCCATCGCGCAAATCGGTCCCGCGGTGGTGCTCAGCTACGCGATTTCCGGCTTCATCATCCTGCTGGTGATGCGCATGCTCTCGGAAATGGCCGTCGCCACGCCCGGCGTGCAGAGCTTTCCGGAGTTCGTGCGCCTTGGCCTCGGCCACCTCGGTGGTTTCATGTCCGGCTGGCTGTATTGGTACTTCTGGGTTGTGGTGGTGGCCATCGAAGCCATCGCCGGCGCCAAAATCATGCACGAGTGGTTACCGCAGTTGCCGCTGTGGTCCATAGGCGTAGGTTTGATGGCCATTCTGACCGCCGTCAATTTGATGTCAACCCGATCCTACGGAGAATTTGAATTCTGGTTCGCCTCGATCAAGGTGGCCGCCATCATCGTATTTATCCTGGTTACAGCCGCCTTTGTATTTGGCATCAGCACGCCACACAACCCGGGGTTCGTCAACCTGACGGCACACGGCGGCTTTGCCCCGATGGGCTGGGCTGCCGTGCTGGCCGGTGCGACCTCCACCATTTTCGCTCTGTGTGGCGCGGAGATTGCCACCATCGCTGCGGCTGAATCGGAAGAGCCGGCCCGGGTCATTTCGCGCATGACTGTAACGGTCACGTTTCGCATCCTGGTGTTCTACATCCTGTCGGTACTGATGATCGTCGCCATCGTGCCCTGGAACACCATCGTGCCGGGCATTTCGCCGTTTGCCACTACCCTGCAAGCCATGGGCTTGCCAGGCGCCCACGTGGCGATGAATGCACTGGTGTTGGTGGCCGTGCTGAGCTGCCTGAACTCCGGCCTGTATGTGACCTCGCGAGCCCTGTTTGGCTTGGCCAAGCATGGCGATGCACCACAGTGGCTGGTAAAAATCAACGACCGTAAAGTGCCGGCCCGCGCCATCCTGGTGGCCAGCCTGTTCAGCTACGTAGCCTTTGCCATCAATCATTTTTCCACCGACCTGTTCAGCTTCCTGATCAACGCCTGCGGCGCCACCATGCTGTTCATTTATCTGCTGCTGTCTTGCGCACAGTTGAAATTGCGCGCCAAGACCGCAGCCGAGGCGCCGGAACGGCTGCACATCAAGATGTGGTTCCACCCCTACGGCAGCTACTTCGCCATCGCCTCCATGCTGGCCGTGCTGGTATTCATGGGCCTGTCAAAGGAGTTGGCGGAGCAGTTGTGGCTCAGCCTGGCCGTAGTCGGGGTGCTGCTGCTTGGCTTCTGGATTTTCCGCCGCAAAAACGGCTAAATACCTTGTGCGCCAGCACATTGAGCACATGCTGATGCATGTCATGTACGCCCGCCCCCGCACTGTTACTTAGCCCAAACTGGTTGTAGGCTTGACTCGTCACATTACAGTGTCCTTGAACGGGTGCAACCATGAGCAGAATCTCTCCTTTGTATTGGGTGCTGGTAGCCGATAGCGGCAATGCCCGTATCCTGCAGCTACGCCGGGAACCGGCCGAATGCCATCAGGTTGAAATGCTGACTTCACCCAGCCAGCATCAAACCACCTCGGAAATGGTATCTGATGCCAAGGGCCGCGATTTTCACCATAAAGGTGGCGTGGGCAATACCATGCAGCCTCGCGGTGATGCGCACGATCTGGGCGAGCAGGCCTTTTGCGCATCCATGGTCGACACGCTCGAGCATGCGGCGAACCAGGAGAAGTTTGAGCGCCTGGCCATCATCGCGGACCCGCGAACCCTGGGGCGTTTGCGCAAACTGATGAGCAAACACCTGGCTGACCGGGTCAAGCTGGAACTGACCCGTGACCTGGTGCAACTGCCCCTGAAGTCACTGGAAGAAAGAATCCGCTCTGAATTGGGCTGGCAGGACTGATCACTTGCGTCCGGGAAGCTGACATGGGATTGCGGGCACAGAAAACATATTCTTATGACCAGGGCGCATTTCTGCGCTTGTTGAAAAACCGTGGCATATCTGACCAGACCGTGCTGAACGCGATGGGCACGGTTCCGCGCGAACATTTTGTCGGCCTGGACCTGGCTGAATTTGCCTACGACGACACTCCGCTACCGATCGAGGAAGGCCAGACCATTTCCCAGCCCTACATCGTTGCCCTGATGACCGAAGCGCTGCATCTTGGGCCCAACGATTCCGTACTGGAGGTTGGCACAGGTTCAGGCTATGCCGCAGCGGTGCTGTCGCGGGTAGCGCAACAGGTCTATACCATCGAACGCCACCGCAGCCTGGCCCACCAGGCCGAAAGCCGATTGCACAAGCTCGGTTACGACAACGTCAAGGTGCTGTGCGGTGACGGCACTATGGGTTGGCCCGAGCATGCTCCCTATGACGCGATCGTGGTGACAGCTGGAGGACCTGATACCCCACGGTCCCTGGTCGAGCAATTGAAGATTGGCGGCCGCATGGTGATTCCCGCCGGTCCTTCACTGACAGAACAGAAATTGTTGCGCATCACCCGCACCAGCGCAGAAGAGGTGAAGATAGAAGAACTCGGGGCGGTGCGTTTTGTCCCTTTGATCGGTGAAGAAGGCTGGCGCGAGACCGAAGAAGAAATCTCCCCACGGCCGAAAATCGACCGGCTGCGCCGCCCGGAACCGCTCGCTGACCTGATTGAACGCGCCGCGACGCACATTCCTTCGATCGCGACGGTGAATCTGGCAGGCCTGATGGAACGCGTGGGTGATGCGCGGGTGGTTCTGCTCGGAGAAGCCACGCATGGAACTGCCGAGTTTTACGACATGCGGGCGCGCATTTCCAAAGAGCTGATTCAACAGAAAGGATTCAACTTCATCGCGGTCGAGGCAGACTGGCCCGACGCCGCGCAGATTGATCACTTTGTCCGCGGAACCCGGCTGGAGCCCACCGAAGAAACCACGTTCAGCCGCTTTCCGACCTGGATGTGGGCCAATACCCAGGTGCTGGAATTGGCCAAGTGGCTGCGCGACTATAACCGGCGATTTTCCACACCGGACGAAGCCGTGGGGTTCTATGGACTGGATCTCTACAGCCTGTATTCCTCCATCGACTCGGTAATTAACTACCTGGACGGGGTCGATGCAGAAGCCGCGGCCGTTGCCCGGCGCCGTTATGGTTGCCTCACGCCCTGGCAAAAGGATCCCGCCACTTACGGCGCCATGGCGCTGAGCAGCAAGCACAGCAGTTGTGAGCAGGAAGTCGTCGCCATGCTGAACGCGATGATGGACAAGCGCCTGCAATATGCCGCCCAGGATGGCCGCCGTTTCCTGGATGCGGTGTCCAATGCCCGCCTGGTCAAGAATGCCGAACAATACTACCGGGTCATGTACCAGGGTTCGGTGCAATCGTGGAACCTGCGCGACACGCACATGTTCGACAGTCTCAAACACCTGCTCGACTTCCACGGCAAAAACAGCAAGGCCATCATCTGGGCGCACAATTCCCATCTCGGCAATGCAGCCGCAACCGACATGGGGGCGCGGGGCGAAATCAACGTGGGTTACCTGTGCCGCCAGCAGTTCAAGGACCAGGCCTACCTGGTCGGATTCGGCACGCATGCCGGAACCGTTGCTGCCGCTTCGGACTGGGGCGCTCCCATGGAAATCAAGATCGTGCGTCCTTCGCATCCCGACAGCTATGAACGCTTGTGCCATGACGCCGGCCTGAACGCTTTCCTGTTGCCACTGCGGGACCGGGAACAGGCCCATGTCCGGCCATTGGACCAGCCCAGGCTGGAGCGGGCCATCGGCGTGATCTACCGGCCCGAGACGGAAATGGCGAGCCACTATTTCACTGCATCCCTGCCCTACCAGTTCGATGAATACATCTGGTTTGACCAGAGCCGCGCAGTGGACGCATTGGGACCGGAATCGGGCGCAGGCGTGCCCGAGACCTTCCCCTTCGGCCTGTAAGTGATAGTGCTGCCATGGCCGTGCGGGACATTGATTACGTCATCGCCAGGATGCAGTGGATGGAGGCGCAGAACATCTGGCCCAATGGATTGCGCTACCTGTGGACCGATGCCTTTGGCCTGGTTCTGTACCTCTCCCTCTACGATCGCACCGGCGATAAGGCCTACCGCGTCCGGGCCGGGCAGCTTGTAAAGGACGTGTACGGGGTGTTGGGGCGCAGCAAGGGATTGCGCATAGGCGAGGAAGCTGATCGCGATGGGCAGTATTTTCATTACCTGGCCATGTGGATTTATGCCCTGACCTGTTTCGGCCGCATTGATGCGTCCTACCGGACAAAGGCAGTCAGGCTGGTCAAGGATATTCACCCGGCATTTGTCCTTCCCGGCCGCGGCGTGATCTGGAAAATGCAGGAGGACCTGTCCGGGCCTTACCCGGGTTATGGCCTTGGCGCCATGGATGCCTATGACGGTTACGTAGTTTACAAACTGCTGGACCCTGAACTCCTGGCCGGCGAAATTGCGCAAATGTCGGCGTTGATGAAGGCCAGCTACCCGTCCCTGTCCATCGACCAGGACCTGGGGCTGGGAATGATGTTGTGGCTGTGTCATTTTTACCCCGCGGAACCCTGGGCCGTACAGCACCGGGCGAGGAGCCTGGCACAGCTCAATGGCTTGTGGATCGACCCACCGGGATATTTCTGCCGGCAAACAGGCTGGCGGAACATGAAATTTGCCTTCACCAATTACGGCATTTCCCTGGGTTTGCAGGCCGTCGGTCAGTGGCCGCAAAGAGTGCATGCCCTGAACAATTTTTTTGACCACTACGAGTCCGGTGATGAGTACGACCGCAATGCGATCACCCACGTCATGGCGTGTACCTCGCATTTCCCCGGGCTTTTTTTACAATCCGGCTTTGTACAACCGGTTTCACATTTGGGAGGTAGGGTATGAAAGTGCTTGCTGCGATAGACCTGTCCCGGGCTTCAAGTTTTATCATCGAAGCGGTTCACCGTGTCGCCACGGCCACCGATGCTGAAGTCAACCTCCTGCATGTTGTCACTCCCCTACCGAGCATTGCCGGACCGGAATTTCAACCGGTGATGGAGCCCATGGCTCTGACCGCAGATTACCTGGATGAACGAGACCAGTTGAATGAATTGGTGAACCAGTTGACCGACGTTGGCGTTAAAGCCAGCGCACTGATAGCAACCGGAAGTCCAGCCGCTGCGGTGCTCAAGGAGGCGAAACGGCTGCAGGCGGAACTGATCGTGGTTGGCAGTCACGGCCATGGCCTGTTGTATGACGCGCTGCTGGGCAGCGTCAGCGCGGGTATCCTGCGAAAATCTCCAATTCCCGTGCTGGTTGTTCCGACGCGGGATAGTTAGCACATCGCGAAGGTAATGACCCCGATCGCGGAACTCATCTGGAACTCCAAGTACCGCTTTACTCCGGCGCCCGGAGAAGGTGATGTCAGTCTTGATGCAAGCTGGCAGCGGGTTGCAGCTGCGGTAGCTGCGGCCGAATCCGACCGCCAACGCTGGCAAGAAACCTTCCATAGCCTGCTGGCCAGCCTGCAGTTCCTGCCGGGCGGACGGATCCTGGCCGGGGCCGGCACCGGCAAAAAAGTCACGCTGTTCAACTGTTTCGTGGCAGGTGGGATGCAGGACTCAATGGACAGCATTCTTGATGCCTTGAAACAGAGCGCTGTCACGATGCAACATGGCGGTGGTATCGGCCTCGATTTTTCACCACTGCGCCCGGCCGGGAGCACGGCGCAAAGCGGCGGCACCACGGCTTCCGGCCCTGTCCCGTTCCTGCAGGTATGGGACAGCTTGTGCGCCACGCTGCTGTCCACCAGCCCGCGGCGCGGCGCAATGATGGCCACCCTGCGCTGCGACCACCCCGATATCGAAGCGTACATTGCAGCCAAACGCCAGCCCGGGGCGCTGACCAACTTCAACCTCTCGGTGCTGGTCTCCGATGCCTTCATGCAGGCAGTCGCTGATAACGCCGAGTGGCCACTGGTGTTTCCGGCCCCCCCGCCGGGCGAACAGCCTGGCGATGCCTGCGCTGTTTACCGGGTCCTTCCCGCACGGAATCTGTGGCGCCAGATTGCCATGGCGGCGCACGAGTCCGGGGAGCCGGGTGTGCTGTTTGTCGACCGCGTCAATCGCGAGAACAACCTGTACTACTGCGAGACGATCAGCGCCACCAATCCCTGCGGAGAGGTGCCGTTGCCGCCGTTCGGCGCCTGTGACCTGGGTTCGATCAACCTGCCACTGCTGGTCAACGAGCCGTTCACGCCCGGGGCGATGATCAGGGAAGATGATTTACTGGAAGTGGTTGCCACCGCGGTGCGGTTCCTTGACGATGTTATCGATGTTTCAGGATTTCCTTTGCCGCAGCAGGCGGAGCAGGCCCGCGCCACGCGCCGCATTGGCCTGGGTATCACCGGCCTGGCGGACATGCTGGCGATGCTGGGCATGCACTACGACAGCGACATGGGACGTGAAACTGCCGCGCACATACTGGGCTTGATACGCGACCAGGCTTACATTACGTCCACGCAACTGGCGCAAGAAAAAGGCCCGTTTCCCCGGTTTGATTTGCAGCGGTACCTGGACGCGCCTTTCATCCGGCGCCTGAGTAATGAAATCAGGGCAAGGATTGCTGCACACGGAGTGCGTAACAGCCATTTGCTCGCCATCGCACCCGCCGGCACGATCAGCCTGTTGGCGGACAACGTGTCCAGCGGCATTGAACCCATTTTTGCGCTCGAGGCAACCCGTGTCATACGCGGCGCCGACCTGCAACTGCAGCGGGTGAAGGTGCGCGATTATGCTCACGGGCGATGGCTTGCAACGCGCACTGGCGCTCAGCCAGCGCCCGCGGTTTTCGTGACCGCCGAAGCACTGCCTGCGCGGGCACACCTGGCCATGCAATCCTGCCTGCAAGCCTGCGTGGATGGGGCAATATCCAAGACCATTAACCTGCCCGAGGCTGCCACGGTGCAGCAAGTCCGGGACATTTTCCTGCAGGCGTACACTAGCGGCATCAAGGGCTGCACGGTGTTTCGCGAGGGCTCGGTTCGAGGCCAGGTGCTGGAAGCTCGCAACGAGTCACAATGTTGCCCCGCAGCCACCCCTAACGCGGACCAACTCGAGCTCTAATCGCAGGCCAACTGCTCCTCAAGCTCGGCCTCCGCCTCATACCAGTCGAGATCCGGCGAACCGCCTTCAAAACCGCGCGACTGGGCGCGATAGTAGGCAGCAGTGGCCACCATGTCATACCACTCGTCATCGCTGAAATGGCGCTTTGTTACCTTGGGGACGACAGGCTTTGCCGCAGCACTGCGTGATGTTTTCTTGCGCGTGGCCTTCGGTTGTTGCGCCGCCCGGCGGCCCTTGCCCGGCTCACTGGATGTGTTTGCAGTCACCATGATTTCCTCCTCCAGATATTTACGCACGCCCACTGGCGAACGCCCTTCCGAATTTAATATTGGGCTTCCTCTCAGTGCAGCAATTGACCTGTGTCAATGGATGGCGTGACATTCGGCGCTGCACCCTGATTCAGGTCAGTGACCGGCCCGTCCAGGGCCTGCAGGACCGCAGCATCACGTTGATAGATGTCGCGGTAAAACCGGGCCTTGCCCGAATCGTCCAATGCAGCGGTGAGATACAGGATCAGCACGGGAAGTGGCTTCTTCAATACGACGCGCCGGGTCCGGCCGCTTTGTACCAGTTCCTGCATCTCGCCGGGAGTGAAACCCGGCTGATCCTGCAGCACCATTTCTGCCAGCTCAAGTGCATTTTCCACGCGAATGCAACCGGAACTGAAGGTACGCTCCGGCCGGTTGAACAAGTCCTTGTGCGGCGTGTCGTGCATGAAGACGAAATACGGGTTGGGGAAAATGAACTTGACCTTGCCGAGAGCATTGTTCGGACCGGGCCCCTGGCGCAAAGTAAATGGAACCGTCTTGCGATAGGCAGTCCAGTCGATACCGGCGGGGTCTACCTTACGGCCGGCGGCATCTGTGACGGAAAGGTTCTTGGCAGCGAGGTAAGCGGGATCTTTCTTGAGGGCCGGCAGCGTATCTTCACGCAGGATGGTCGGGGGAATGGTCCAGGTCGGGTTGAACTCCAGATATTTGATGTCACTGCGAAACAAAGGAGTCTGGCGGTAGGTGGTGCCCACCATGACCCGGGTGGTCCAGACACTATGCCGGTTACGGAAAAACGACAGCCGGAAACCGGCAATATTCACCGCGATGAATTCCTCACCGGCATCCTGTGCCACCCAGCGCAATCGTTCCAGTGAAAGGCGCAACTGGTTCACACGGGTGCTGGCAGGCACGTTCATGGCAGCGGTGGTGTGCTTGCCCACCAGGCCATCGGCATCCAGGCCATTGAGCTCCTGGAAAGCCTTTACGCCGGATTCCAGCTCATCATCAAAAAAATCCCCGTCAGAATTGGCCAGTCCGGTTAGCCCACCGGCCAGTTCACCCGTTACCAGCAAGCGCTCACGCATGCGGATGACGCGCGGGTCGCGGTCGCCCTTTCTCAGTGTGGGGCCCGGCAGTACTTCCGGCCAGCCTCCCCGGGCAGCCAGATCCATGTAGCGCAAAAGTTGCACGCGCAACAACTCGTAATAATCTGCATTCGGCACGACGGATTCGACCATTGCAGACAAACTGGCAACCGTCTTCGCCCGTTGGATGATGCCGGCCTGGGCGGTTGCATCGAAGACATCACGTCTGAAGTTGAAATGTGCATTTCGGGTACCGGGGCTGACCTTGCCATAGCGGCGATGCTGGATATACAGCAACAGGCCATCGCTCAACAGGAGATCCCGCGCGGCGATGATGGCCGGACTTGGGGCGGCAGCTGCCGTTGCGTCCAGGCTTTGGATCAATTGGAGGTGATAGTCAGATGGCTTGAGCCCATGATTGGCCGAGTCAAGCAGCAGGGTTTCCAGCTCAGCTATTTTCCGGTCAGTGGTCCAAAGCGGTGCAAACGCGTTGGCAGCATAGGCTTCACGCAAGCCGTCCTGCAGGTAAATGGCATCACCCGAGATACCAAGTTGCGGAGTTTCCAGCAGGTGCTCAATCTGCAGCTGGACTTCTGACAAGCCGGCGTCCAATTCCGGGGCCGGTAGTCCCGGCAGCGCGAAAACGAGCAGGCTCAAGCAGGCTGCAAGCCGGGTGAGCAAGCCTACACTCTGCGGTGCTGGAGCCCGGCGGCTCGCCTTGATGCGCCTCCCAGAACTGTACATGGTATGCGGAATGATACTACACAGTATCCACTATTCGCTTTTTTGCTGCCTGATTTGCGGAGGGCTTTCCTGTAGCGAAATAGCAACCCCGCCTCTTGCATTCATCGCTTTGTCCAACTGCTGGGAAAACTCCAGTAAAGCGCGCTTAGCCGCTTACTGAACCTGCGTCACATTATCATCGGAATTGCGATCAACCAGCTTATTCAAGGGGTCGATGCCGACATAGCTGGGCTTTTCGTCCAGCGTCAGGGTGATGATGGTTTCTGCCTGGCTGATGCGATGCTTCTGCAGGTAGATCTGCGCTTTCTCTCCCGGTTTTATCTCATCCGGACTCTTGTTGAACGCGCCGATGTCGATGGACAGATCAAGCGGCAGTTCGGTCTCGTGCCCCTTGCCGTCAGCCTCGAATTTCTTTGCCTTCACCGTCATGGTGACGCTGAACTTGCCATCGGTGGTTTCGGTTACCGTGGCGTCGCTGGCGGCCAGGTCAAACAGCACGATGCGCTCGAACAGGTCGGTGATCAGATCCTGCTGCTCTTTCGTGGTGGCTTCCTCGCGCAGGTAGCCAATCAGGTCCAGCGAAGTGGTGTACGGGTCATAGTGATAGGCATGGTTCTTGATCAGCTTGCGCAGTGCGCGGTTGACCGCGTCCTCGCCGAGGTAGTCCTTGAGTGCATACATCACCAGCGAGCCTTTGCGGTAGTGGATATAGCCCTGGTTCTCCACCCGCATCAGTGGCATTTCCTCCTCTTGCTCACCACCGCGGCTGCGCAGGTAGTTGTCCAGTTCATATTTGAGGAAGCGGCGCATGACCTGCGGTCCATACTTGTGCTCCATCACCATCAGGGCGGAATACTGCGCCAGGGTTTCCACCACCACGGATCCGCCCTGGGCATTGGCACCCATCACCTGGTGCGCCCACCACTGGTGGGCGACTTCGTGCGCAGTCACGTAGAAAACGTAATCCACGTCGTCCGCGTCAATGTCCGCAACGAAACCGATGCTTTCCGAATAGGGAATGGTATTGGGAAAAGACTGGGCAAAGCTCTCGTAGGCGGGGAACTCGAGGATACGCACCTGGTGATACTGATAGGGACTGAACTCGCGGCTGTAGTAGTCCAGCGATTCCTTCACGCCAGCTATCATGCGGTCCACGTTGTAGCTGTGGGGAGGGTGGTAGTAAACGGCAATGGCAACGTCATTCCAGCTGTCCTTTTTCACTGCGTAGTCGGCTGACAGGTAGGAATAGAAGTTCTGGATGGGCGCATCCATCGTGTAATGGAAATAATGGCGGCCGTTTTCGGCCCATTCTTTTTCCAGGTAGCCCGGTGCGATTACGGTCTGGCCCGGCACGGTGCTCACCACCGTGTCGAAATTGATCCAGTCCGAATCAGATCTCAGATAGCTGTTGCGCAGGGCCTTCGTGTCTTCCAGCTTGGGCATCCGGTCTACCGGTTCCAGGCCGTGGCGGCGGCGAATCTGCCGATCGGTCAGCATCCAGTCGCGGGTGAATCCAATAGAAGGCGTCGCCTCGGTGTTGTTGAAGAAGGTGCCGTTGTAGACCACCGATGAGGAATTGTCGCGGTTACGGAAACCGGGGTTTTCCATGGAGGTGACGAATGACAAGTGCAGTTGCGCACCGGGTTGCATCGGTTCATCGAGGGCGAACGCGGTGTAGTTGTGAACTTCGTCCTGCCAGGCCACCGTGCCTCCTTCAAGCTTGAGTTCATGCACCCTGGCCAGCGGATTGAACACCACCTGCACTTCGGTCAGGGGTGCGCCGGTGCGATTTTCCAGCACGTAAGTGCCGCGCATATCGTAGCGACGCTCAGACGGAAAAATATCCACTTGAGTGCGCACATCGATAATGCGCGGGTGCGGAGTGAACTCGTATTGCCGGTAGCGCTCTTCGTATTCGATCTGGTGCAGTTCCTGGTCGTCCTGCGTGAGGTATGGGTTAAGCACATTGGTGTTGTAATAAATGTACCCACCCGTGGCAATGAACCCGGCCAGTGCAATCCCTATGGTGGCAATGGCAGCAGGACTGGCCGCCACCCGGATCTGCGCCAGGCGCTGGCGGGCCGCCACCAGCGTGCCGCGGCTCCACATCAGGTAGGCCAGCACGGCCAGTATCACCGCGAAGAAACTCCAGTACAGGTCGAACCACAAGGCAGCATCCATGAAGTGCCCCGAGCCGTTCATGTCCGACAGCGGCGCCCCGGGGCGGCCGGCGTACTGGTACAGGTTATGCTCCAGGCCGATGTTGTCCATGACAAAAGTGGAGACGATGTAGAGCACCATCAGCAACATGCCGAAATACTTGTTATTGGTCAGCACCTGCACGAACACCGCCAGCACCGAGACCAGGAACAGGGTGGTGCTTTCATAGAACAGCAGGCGTTGCGCATACAGACCCAGTTCGAAATTGGTATAGCCGGTGGCAAGCTGCACGACCATAGCGGTCAGGATACTGACCAGGAACATGGCGAGGACAATGATGAACATGGCCAGCAGCTTGGATGTGACAAAAACCCAGTTGGGCGCAGGCGTCGCGTCGATGATTTCGTGGTTGCGCACCTGGCGTTCACGCCAGACGATTTCTGCCGAGTAGTAGATCACGATCATCAGGATCATGAAGGTGAACGCGCTGTTGATGGCATCAATCATGGCGCGCGTCACCGGTAAAAGGTCTGCGCCGTAGATGGCGCCCTGGTTGATCATGGATCCAAGTGTATTGGCCACGGCCATTGCCAGGATCACGATAAAGGGTACCGACTTGATCACGCTGCGCGCTTCAAACAGCATGCGCGTGCGGAACTGCGCGAGGCTGGTTGCAGAATTGAATACCGGGTTCACGGCTGGTTTGGCGATGTGTCCAGTAATTGCACCGGCTTTTTCCGGCCGGCTCTTTTCCGGCAGACTATTCTTTTTGGGGCTCCAGCGCTGCCACCATCTTTTGGTGCCTGTTCTGCCGGTCACCTCAAAGCGAAACAGCCGAAGGGTCAACCCCAGCATGGCCAGTCCGGCCGCCAGCCAGATCAGCTTGTTATACAAAAACAGCCCCTGGATGGGCACCAGCAGGGTATTGCGCTCACTTACCGTCCAGTAGCGGGTGGCTTCCTCAAAGGCAGAAAACCCGAAGGGGTCGATCAACGCCGCGGTGGTCAGCAGTTCCGGATCACTCAGCAAGCTGCTGGCAACGATGTACAGCACGATGTAGGAAACCGCCACCGCGTAGGTGAGCATCAGGCTGCGGGTGATGGCGGAAACGGCGAGGAACAGGCTGGCGGTAAACACCATGCTGGGCAGGGACAGCACGCCCAGTGACCAAATATAGTCCATAGGCCTGAAGGGCCCGACTCGTTCCGCATCCAGCCACGGCATGAAGCTGCCGACCAGGCTACCCCAGGCTACCGAGGAATACGCCAGGTAGGCTACCGCAAAAGCGCCAACAAAACGTCCCAGCAAGTATTCGTGTTTCTTGATACGGGTGGAGTAAATGAGCTCCGCGCTCTTGGTATCGAAATCCCGCAGCACGATATTGGAGATGAAGGCAGTGACGATGAAGATACCGAAGATGCTCATTACCAGCAGGGCCTGCATGATCTGGTACGGCGCGTTGAAGTTTTCTGCACCACCGCCGCCAATGGTGATGCGCTCGGAAGACATGGCTCCGTAGGCCAGCAGGAAGAAGATACCGAAAATTACCCAGAACGCCGGTTGGCGCAGCTGGTAGCGAAATTCAAACAGGGCGACTTTCCAGAACATGGCAGGCGGCCCCCGGGGTTAACTGGTGACCGTTGCGGCAGCGGGCGCTTTGCCCGCAGCCAGCGTATGGAAATAAACATCTTCGAGGCCGGGTTTAACCTGGGCGAAACCATCGCCCGGATCATTGTCCGCATGGATGTGCAGCACAGTCTGGCCGGCGTACAAGCGGGTCGAGATCAACTGGAAGTCCTGCCGGTAGCGTGGCACCTCACTCTTGGCCACGGTCTTGCTCCAGATTTTTCCTTCGAGCCCGGCCATCAAGGTGGCCGGTTGCCCACTGGCGACGATACGGCCATCGGCCATGATGGCCATTTGCGGGCACAGGTCGGTGACGTCTTCGACGATATGCGTGGAGAGAATAACCACAACGCTCTCACCGATGTCGGCCAGCAGGTTGTGGAAGCGATTGCGCTCTTCCGGATCCAGGCCGGCGGTAGGCTCATCCACGATGACCAGTTGCGGGTCACCGATCAGTGCCTGGGCAATGCCAAAGCGCTGCCGCATGCCGCCGGAAAAGCTGGTGAGAGCCTTGTTCCTGACTTTGTCGAGATTGGTTTGCTGGAGCAAAAAGCCCACCAGGTCTTTACGCTCTTTCTTGTTGACTATGCCCTTCAGGACACACATGTGATCCAGCATGGCCTCGGCTGAAATGCGCGGGTACACGCCAAAATCCTGCGGCAGGTAACCGAGTACCCGGCGCAACTGGTCCGGCTGTTCCAGTACGTCGATGCCGTTGAACTGGATACTGCCGCTGTCCGCGGGTTGCAGGGTGGCCAGGGTGCGCATCAGCGTGGACTTGCCTGCACCGTTGGGACCGAGCAGGCCGAACATGCCACGGCCGATTTCCAGCGAGACATCGTCCAGCGCACACACGCCGTTGGGATAGGTTTTGCTGAGGTTCTTGATTTTTAGCATGGTGGCACCCGGATAGCGCAGATGGGATTTCAGGTGCCAGTATTTGCGATCAACGAGACAAATTCACGTGCCCATAGTCATGACTTCAGCCCTGTATCATACGGGCTGGGACAGAAGACGGGCGCCCAACTCCCGAATGACTGCCACAAATTCATCCACATCCTCGCGGCGCGTTCGCCAGTTGGAAAAGGCCGGCCGGAAGATGGTGCGCTGGCCCAGGCGGGATGTGCCGACGAGGAAGCGTCCGTCGGCCAGCACCGCAACACCCAGGCGTTGGTTCAGGTCATCAAGCTCCGCTTCAGACAGTCCCGCGGGGTGATAACGGAAGGGGACGATATTCAAAGGTACATTGCCCATGAGCTCCATGTCATCTGTCTGGCCGATGCGTTCCGCCAGGTGCTGCGCCATGTCCAGGCAGTGCTCGACGATGCGGCGTTGTCCCTCGCGACCATAGGCCGCGAGTGTGGCCCAGACCGCGAAACTGCGTGCGCGCCGGGAGCTTTCGGGTGCGATCGCGCCAATGGTGGGGCGCGGATCATTTTCCGGCGGCAGGTAGTCCGCGGTGTAACGAAATGCCCGCGTCATCAGGCCGTGGTCACGCACGAACGCGTAGCCTGAGTCGTACGGGACGTTCAGCCATTTATGCCCGTCCACAGCCACGGAGTCGGCCCGCTCCACACCCCTGACCAGGTGTTCCGTGCGCGGCGAAACGCGCGCGAAAAGACCAAATGCACCATCCACATGCACCCAGGTGTTGTAGTTGCGGGCGATGTTGATGATGTCCTCGACCGGGTCGAATTCACCGGCATTCACTTCACCCGCATTCACGACCACGATGGCCGGCTCGCCATTGAGTGCCTGCAGATCCAGCCTCCAGGCCCGGCAGATCGACGCGACCGACCTCGTCGCGGCGATAGACCCGCACATTGCCCCAGCCGATACCCTGCATGGCCAGGCATTTGCGCGTTGCGGCATGAACGAATCCTGAGGTCAGCACCGGCATAGCCGGTTGACCTGACAGGCCGATTTCCGACACGTCGAAGCCCTGCTGTTCGCCCCACCATTGACGGCCTGCGGCCAGTCCGACGAAATTGGCCATGGTGCCACCCGTCACCATCACGCCGCTCCAGTTCGCCGGCAGGCCAAACAATTCGCGCAACCAGGCCAGGGCGCGAATTTCCATCATCACGCCCAGAGGCGAGGTCAGCCAGGTATAGGTCAGGGTGTCACAGGCGGTTGCCAGCAGGTCCGCGCCCAGCGCGGCCGGTGTGCAGCCACCAATCACAAAGTGGAAACACTTGGGTCCGCTGGTGTTGGCGCCAGCGCGGGTATTGAGCTCCAGTAAGCGATCCAGCGTGGCGCGCATGCCGGTACCGGTCAGGGGCAAGGCCTCTTCAAGCTCCGCCAGGGCGGCGGCGCTGTCCGGCGGCAAGGTCAGCCGATGATCCAGTCCGCTGATGAGCGGTTGCAGCATGGCGCCGATCTGCCGCGCCAGGTCATCCGCTTCATCCCGCAACCCTTCGGTGACCCACACATCACTCATGCGGGCACTAGCCTCCCAGCGCCAGGCAAATGCCCACGAGGATGGTCCCCAGAATAACCATGACTACACCCATCGCCCAGGGGCGCCGGCCGCTAATCTGCCCGAAGGCATAGCCGAGGATGAACAACAGGGCTATGGCAATGGCATTTGAAACCCTCAGTGCCACGCCGGCGTTCTGCATGAAGATGAAAGGAATCGTCAAAGGAAAGGTGGACAGGAACACCAGCAGGAAAACGCCGGTGGCACCGCGCCAGTCGTCCTTGTGCAGCGTTGCATACGCTGGCGGCTCCGGCAGTTGCTGCAGGCGCTGGTGCATGGAATCCAGTTCGCCCGGCTCAAGGACATCGGCGACCACCGACGGCAAGGCATCGGCGATCAGGCGCCGGGCCTTTTCCCCATCGGGCGCCTTGCGCACGGCCCGAAGTGTTTTGATGCCCTTGCCTTTTTCGGCCAGGCAGCCCATCAGGTAAAGAATCGCATCGATGATGCCCCACGCAATGTTGCAACCCAGTGCGCCGATGAGCATCAGGCGCACATCCGCGCGCCCGGCCTCGGCCACGCTGAGCGAGCAGGTAAAGGTCAGGACCATGATGACCCCGAACAGCGTCTCGGAGACCCGGCTGATGGGTTCAAGCACGCGCTTGGTGGATTTGATGGAGTCGTCAGTCATGGTCATAGTCTGGTTCGGGGTTGACAGATCAGGCCGGGAGAATCAGGCCCAAGGAATCAGGCACGCGGTGGCAGCAGGTACAGTGTCATGGCGAAGATCAGGTAGACCATCAGCACCAGCACGCCAACAAACCATGTCGAACGCCCGCTGCTCGTGACCAGCGCAGCAGTCATGGTGGCTATTAACACCATGACCACCGCCCCCGGCCAGAACTCCAGGCCCATCGGCGCCGGCCCGATGAAGTAGCTCACCAGCACCAGCACCGGCGCGACAAAGAGCGCAATCTGGGCTGCGCTGCCCAATGCAATGCCCACGCTCAGGTCCAGCCGGTTCTTGCGCGCGCCGGAAAACGCCGAGGCCATCTCTGCCGCGCCGCCAACCACTGCCACAACAATGAATCCGACAAACGCCGGCGACATCCCGAACGCTTCGGCCGCTTTTTGCACCGACTCGACAAACACTTCGCTCACAAGTGCCACCAGCAAGGTGACGCCAACCAGCGTAGCCAGGGCCAGGCTGATGGGCCACGGCGCTTCTTCGCCGGTTTCGGCGTGTTCCGCACTGGCAAACATCTCCTTGTGGGTCTTGAGCGAGAACAACATGCCGAGCCCATAGCCTACGATCAGAAGGACCGCCAGCCCCAGGCTCAACTTCTGCGCGAATGCTGCTGAGTCCGCATCGGCCTGGGACACCGCCGAAGGAATCAACAGTGCTACCGTAGCAAGGAATAGCAGTCCCGCCTGGAAGCGCGCGCTGACCTGGTTGAATTCCTGTACATGATGCTTGAGTCCACCGAGCAGAAAAGACCCGCCCAGCACGAACAAGGTGTTGGTAACAATGGCGCCGGCAACGGACGCTTTGACCAGCATGTACTGACCCGCGGCCAGCGCAGTGAGTGCAATGACCAGTTCGGTCAGGTTCCCCAGCGTGGCGTTGAGCAGACCACCGACCGCATCGCCCGTTTTGGCCGCCACCGATTCGGTTGCATGACTGAGCAAGGCCGCCAGGGGCACGATGGCCAGCACCGACAGCACGAACAGCAGCGTATGCGCCTCGGGCTTAAGGTGCTCTGTAGCCAGCACCACGGGCACGAAGGCCAACAGCCAAAGCAATGGGTTGTGACGGATTTCCTTGAGCAGCGGGTTCATGGCTTGCCCCTAAGGTATTACCCTTCAGGCTTTGCTCTTAGGGCCCCAGCCTGATCACTACTCGGAGGGGACTGGCGACAGACTATCCAACACACCGCTGGAATTCGGCCCGGCTTCGGTTCGTGAAACGCCCGTGCCCAACTGCTCTGATGCTGCTGGCAAGTGGGATTCCGCCGGAGGTGGCAGCGATTCCACCGGGGCCGGCTTTGATGATGCTGGAACTGGCGCCGCCTTTGGCTTTACCGGTGCTGGTTTGGGCTTGGCCGTGGCCGGTTTGGGCTTTGCCGGTGCTGCTTTAGGCTTGGCTGGTGCTGACTTGGACTTAGCCGGTGCCGGTTTGGGCTTTGCCGGGGCTGGTTTGGGCTTTATTGGGGCCGGTTGGGGCTTTGTTGGGGCTGGTTTGGCTTTCTTCGCAGCCGGTTTGGACTTCTTGGCAGCGGGCTTGGCTTTCTTCGCCGCTGGCTTGGATTTCTTTGCCGCTGGTTTGGATTTTTTCGGGGCCTTTTTAACCTTCACCGGCGGCTGAGCTTTCGGAGCCGTCGCGGTAGGTGGAAAACTTTTCTTTGAGCGCGCGCTCGGCAGCCCGGGCTTTCTTCGCCGCGGCGGCCAGGGCCTTGTTGATGACTTTTTGCAGCTTTTCAACCTTCTTGCGCGCCTCCTTGGCGGCCTTGCGGGCGAGCTTAAACACCTTGGGCGCATTCTTATGCGCGACTTTAGCCCGCAGTAATCGCCTCCGGGCGAGCTCGGCCTTGTGCCTGGCTGCCTTCAGTTTCTCGGTGATGGCGGTGGTGTCGATCAGCGGCTTTTTCGCGGGTGCTTTTTTGGCGTTCATTTACATGAGTTCCTTTGCTTGCTAGGGAGGCGATTGCAACAGCCAATTTCCTGAATGGTCCATGTTGAACCCAACTAGGCTATTAATGCAAGAAGGACCCGGCGCGGCCTTGGTCTGAATTGTGATGTGCCTCGAAGTTACGCCGTTGTGCCTTCCTGGCGCACTGATCTTGCGCAATAGCAACACCACACCGGATAATACCGCCTGTTTTGCCCGGAGAGGTGCCAGAGAGGCCGAATGGGCTTGACTCGAAATCAAGAGTACGGTTACCCGTACCGTGGGTTCGACAAATTCGCCGGGAGTGAATTTGGTCGCCGCAGCGAAGCGCAGGCGCCCGCAGGGCGAGGACCAGGATGGTCCGAGACTATCCCACCCGGTCATCAATTATTCTGCAAACTCCATCAGCCGCGCTTGCGGAAAAGTAACAGCGCACCGGATAATACCGCCTGTTTTGCCCGGAGAGGTGCCAGAGAGGCCGAATGGGCTTGACTCGAAATCAAGAGTACGGTTACCCGTACCGTGGGTTCGAATCCCACCCTCTCCGCCATATAATACTGTAACGTATTGAAATAAAGCCTCTTTAATTGGAGGCCTTGTTTTGTTACAAGCATTGAACCCACATAAAGGCCCCAATGTTATTGAATGGCACTGCACGCGGCATATTTTGATCGAATTCAAGTGGTTTGCCGATTGGAGCGTGGGCATTTGTAAGGTATTAACCAATCAACCAGTCACCTGCTCAGCAACCGTTTTGCCAGAATCGTGGGGTAGTCCTGCCTATGCCCGGCAATGAGGTACACATAGGTATCGCTGCCGATCCGTCGGTAGACCAATTTGTGATGCGAGGTGTAGACGTTCTGGTAGTCCAAGATGCCCACTGATGCCAGTTCCTGGACAGGCGTTCCATTGAAAATCCCGGAGTCAACTTTCTCCAGCTTTTCAAAAATCTCGTCCTCGGCTTTCAGCCATGCGGCTTCGCCCCACTTGTCGAGCATATAGTCCTGAAGCGAAAGCAAGTCCGCCTGGGCATCGGGAAGAATGATGACCGCCATTATTTGCGGCTTTGACGAGCAGCCAGCAGTTGTTCCCGTGATTCCGTTGCGGAAATGCCTTTTCCTTGTATGCGGTCCTTCTCGCCCAAGGCAATAATTTTCAAAGCCGCAATGAGCGCCTCCTTTTCCTGAAACTGCTTGACGCCCTCAATGACCATGCTGGCCTCACCATTCTGGGTGATAACAAACGGATTGCCGTTCATTTCCAGATCTTCGGAAATCTGGGCCGCATGGCTCTTCAGGTACGAAATGGACTTGATATTGGCGATGGATTGCATGTTGCCTCCTAGGATTTTCTGGGCCCAAATTTAGTACCGAATTTAGTTGATGTCAATGATTGACTATGTCCGCGCCTTGTCGGAACAATGCCAGGTGTCACAAATAGGGGTGCCGGGTTTTCTGCCTCCGGGCTCGTATTTAAATAAACATAAAACTTCTCATATGATGCTTTAATTGACTTTTAATAGATAATGCATCATATTAGATGCACTATGAAAATCATCAATCTTTCCACCGACGAAGCCATCCTCAGGGAACTGGGGCAACGCCTGGCGACAGCGCGCCTGCAAAGAAACCTCACGCAAATGCAGTTGGCAGAACAGGCGGGCATTTCCAAGAGCACCCTGCAACGGCTGGAATCGGGCGAGGCGGCGACCCGGTTGTCCGGTTTTGTCCGGGTCTGCCGGGCGCTGGGCTTGCTGGATCAGTTCGAAACCCTTTTGCCTGAGCCGGCACCCAGCCCGATGGCGCAACTGAAATTGCAGGGCCGCCAGCGGCAGCGGGCCACTGGCGGGAAGGCAGCGCAACGCGCGAGGAAAAAATGGACCTGGGGTGAGCCGTCGTGATTGCCGAAGTACGGCTGTGGGGACGGACGATTGGTGCGGTGTCGCTGGCCGAAGGGCGGGACGTTGCCGCTTTTCAATACGCTTCGGGCTTTGTGCGCAGCGCCATCGAGGTTTCTCCCCTTTCCATGCCCCTGAACGAGCGGGTGTACGAGTTCCCGGCGCTGCCGCGCATGACGTTTCACGGGCTGCCGGGCTTGCTGGCCGATTCACTGCCGGACCGGTTTGGCAATGCCCTGATCGACGCCTGGCTGGCGACCGAGGGCCGCACGCCGGAGAGTTTCAATGCGGTGGAGCGCCTGTGCTACACGGGCACGCGCGGCATGGGCGCACTGGAGTTTGCGCCGGTGCTCGGACCAAGGCCGCGCACGTCATCGGCCATTGAGGTGGATGCACTGGTGCGGCTTGCCGGCGAAGTGCTCACCCACCGCAGCAATTTGCAGGGGTATTTCCACGCAGCCGGAAAAGGCAAAGCACTGCGCGACCTCCTGGTGGTGGGCACGTCCGCTGGCGGCGCACGCGCGAAGGCGGTCATTGCCTGGAATCGCGAAACCAATGAAGTGCGCTCCGGCCAGATCGCAGCCGGCGATGGCTTCGAATATTGGCTGCTGAAGTTTGATGGAGTGGCAGGCAACAAGGACAAGGAACTGGAAGACCCCAGGGGCTATGGCGCCATCGAATATGCCTACTACCTGATGGCGCAGGCAGCGGGGATCACCATGAGCGAGTGCCGGCTCATGGAGGAAAACGGACGCCGGCATTTCATGACGCGCCGCTTCGACCGGCTGGCAGGCGGAGAAAAGCTGCACATGCAGTCGCTCGGCGCACTGGCGCATTTTGATTTCAACCAGGCCGGTGCCTATGGCTACGAGCAGGCACTGCTGACGATCCGCCAACTGGACCTGCCGATGGCCGCGGTGGAGGAACAGTTCCGGCGCATGGTCTTCAATATCGTCGCGCGCAACCAGGACGATCATGTGAAGAACATCGCTTTCCTCATGGACAAGCAGGGCGAATGGTCGCTGGCGCCCGCGTTCGACGTGACCTGGAGCTTCAACCCGGCAGGCACATGGACTGCCACCCACCAGATGACCCTGAACGGCAAGCGTGAGGGCTTCACGCGGGCGGATTTTGAGGCGGGTGCAAAGGCGGCCTTGCTCAAGCGCGGCCGCGCCGCGGCCATTATCGGGGACGTGGTCGCGGCCGTCGGGCACTGGCCCGAATTCGCCGCACAGGCCGCGCTTCCGGATGAGTGGCGCGACCGCATCCAGAGCACCCACCAGCTATCGTTCCCGGGGAAATAGACCGGTATGGAACCACCACCAGCCCGGTAGTATTACTCAGCCAAGTTGCTCCAATCGCGCAGACTTCATGCGCTATTGGCTCTGGGTCGTTGGGTCAGGCGATGACTGCGGCATCTGCCGGGCAGCGTAGGACTTGAAGGGTTCGGCGAATCCTACCTGCATCTCGGACCAGAAACGCACATAGCCTGGCTTGGTCTTGATAAGAGTCTTGAAGTAGCCATCTGCTCCAAGCCAGAGTTCTGGCGGAATAGACCCGTCGATGTTCTGGTAGTAAAAATACTCCCAGGAATTAAACTGCATGAAGTAAAAATTGCGGCAGCGCTCCCATGTCTCGGCCGCAACGCTTTCCGGGTTTGCGCTGCACTGAATGACGTCGCTTGCCAGGCTTTCATTTTCGACCATCAGTTGGATTGGCCGCTGTCCAAGCTCAAGAGCGTTGAAATGGGATTGACTGCGCAGCAGCCTCGTATTGTCGCCAATTTGCTCGCCAAGATACATAACTGACACAACGACGGCCAAGGCCGCGGCCATTTCGGCAACTCGCGTGAGAGTCTCCAGTTTCGGTTTCTTGAACACTACCAAAAGTCACACCTTCCGCATGAGAGTAGCCCGCCTGATCCGAAGTGGACCCCTAATCCGGGGTACAGCATCATATGTTCACGCTCTGCCTGCGCAGCGTCAAGCAATCTCCCTGCATAAGCATCAGGCTGGTTGCTCCAGTCGCGCAAACATCAGGCGCTTCACGGCCTCGCTGGTGAGCAGATAAAGCACGGTGATGCCGATCAGGCCAAGCATAAAGGCCCAGGGCAAGGGCACGAGGCCGAAGATGGCCCCGAGCGCAGTGTAGGGCAGGACGATCGTGCTGCCCGCCACGACGACAGTGGCAATGGTGAGGGTGCGGCCCGGCTTGCTTTTGAACCAGGAGCGATGCGTGCGGATGACCATGACAATGAACAGTTCGGTCATCAGCGACTCAATGAACCAGCCGGTTTGAAATTGCGCCTCGCTGGCGCGCAGCACCAGCAGCAGCATGCCGAAGGTGAGGAAATCAAACACCGAGCTGACCAGGCCGAAGGCAATCATGAAACGGCGGATGAAGGCCTGGTCCCAGCGGCGCGGACGGCTCACCTGCTCGGGATCGACCGAGTCCGTCACAATGGTAAGTGCCGGCAGGTCGGAGAGAAAGTTGTTGAGCAGGATCTGCTTGGGCAGCAACGGCAGGAAGGGCAGGAACAAGGACGCGCCGGCCATGCTGAACATGTTGCCAAAGTTCGCGCTGGTGGTGATGAAGATGTACTTGAGCGTGTTGGCGAAGGTGATGCGGCCGTTGCGCACGCCCTGTGCGAGCACGTTGAGGTCCTGTCGCAACAGCACGATGTCAGCGGCCTCCTTGGCAACGTCCACCGCAGTGTCAACCGAGATGCCTACATCGGCGGCGTGCAGCGCGGAAGCGTCATTGATGCCGTCGCCGAGGTAACCGACCACCTGCCCTGCCTTGCGCAGGGCGATAATGATGCGCTCTTTTTGATTCGGTTCGATTTCCGCGAAAATGTCTACCTCACCAACGCGCTTGATCAGCGCTGCGTCGCTCATCTCGCGCAGGGCATCGCCGGTGAGCATATCCGGCGTCGCGATGCCCATCTGCGTACCAAGCCGCTGCCCCACGAGGCGATTGTCGCCGGTGATGACCTTGAAGCCAACACCGAGCTGGCGTAGTTGCGTAATCGCCTCCGTGGCGCCCGCCTTGGGCAAGTCATCGAACAGCAGGAAGCCTGCGAAGCTCATGTCCTGTTCGTCGTCCTTGTTGATGACCGGATCGCCGGTAACGTCGCGCGTTCCGAGTCCGAGCACGCGATGTCCGGCGCGGCTATAGTCGTTAAAGCGCTGCTGCAAGGCGTCGCGCATGCTATCCATGGGCTGCTCACCATCGGGCGTGGCCACTTTGGTACAGACAGCGAGCACATTGGCGAAGGCGCCCTTGGTGATCATGAAATGACGCCGGTCCCCGGTCTTTTGCTGCACAACGATACTGAGCCGTTTGCGGATGAAGTCGTACGGCACCTCGTCGCATTTGTTGAATCCGGTCAGATCAAGCCCGGCTTCGGCACGCAGCGCCGCGTCGATGGGATTGGTGAAGCCGCTTTCAAAAGTGGCGTTGAGCACAGCGTAAAGCCGCACACTTTCGCTGATGTTGCCCAGCGCATCGTGGGCCGCCTGCAGTGTCACCCGGCCTTCGGTCAGCGTACCGGTCTTGTCGGAGCACAGCACGCTCATGCTGCCGAAATTCTCGATTGAGGACAGGCGCCGCACGATGACATGCTCCTCGGCCATGCGCTTCGCACCGCGCGCCAGCGTGATGCTGACGATGGCAGGCAGCAATTCCGGTGTCATGCCCACCGCGAGGGCCAGGGTGAACATGAAGGCCTCCAGCACCGGACGATGAAAGAAAACGTTGATGGCAAAAATGGCGATCACCAGGACCAGCGTGACACGAATCAGCATCTCACCGAAGTGGCGCAGCCCGCGCTCAAAATCCGTCTCCGGCGCGCGCAGCCGCAGCCGCTCAGAAATGGCGCCAAACTCCGTGTCCGCGCCCGTGGTTACGATCAGAACATTAGCCGTGCCGCTGACAACATGCGTGCCTTCAAACACCGCGTTGGTTCGTTCGCTTTGGCGCGCGTTGGCCGCTACCACGCCGGCTTTTTTCTCCGCCGGATAGCTTTCGCCGGTGAGCGCGGATTCATCGACGAACAAATCATTCGATTCGAGCAGCAGTCCGTCGCCGGGAATGGTGGCGCCTGCGCGCAGCACCACGACATCGCCGGGCACGACCTGATCTACCGGAAGATCGACTTCCCGGCCGTCACGCAAGGCCGTTGCCTTCGCCTGGATAACGGCGAGTAGCGCGGCCACCGCGCTGGCGGCGCGATACTCCTGCCAGAAGCCGAGCAGCGTGCTCATCAGCACGACCGTCAGCACGATCAGCACGTCTATGCGGCCGCCCAGGAACAGCGAGATCACCATCGCCACCAGCAGCAGGATCACCAGCGGGCTGCGGAACTGGTTGAGCAGCAAGCGCCACGCACCGCCATCGCTACCTTTGCGCAGCTTCGCGTTTTGCCGGGTCAACCGTTGCGCCGCTTCAATGGCGGTCAACCCTCCCGCCTGCGATTGCACCTGATGCAGCGCTTCCTCAATCGAGAGCAGATGGATGTTCACGGAGACAGGTCGTCAGTTCTGTTTCGGACTATCTGTTTTGAGGTCTTCAAACGAGCGCCGCACGGTTTCGATCTGTTGGCGATAGCGCTCGGCATCCCCGTAGTCGAAAAAGTAACGGTAGCGGCTGTGTAAGGACTTCACGCGCTGCGCGTGCTTGATCGGGCACCAGTACTGCTCGGTGCGCGCGGCGATCTCGGTGGCGTAGGCGAACAAACCGTTGGCATAGCTGCAGTACTCACAGTTGAGCTTCTCCATCCAGTTCAGGTAGTCCAGGTGCCGCCGGTCCAGCTGGAGGTAGTCGCTGCGCTTCACACGGGGAATGCCGTAGATCGGAAAGCAGATGGTCTGATAGACGAACATGAAGAGATCCAGCAGCACAACGGGGATGATCAAGGCCCAGATGACCGGTATGGTAAGGAGGATCAGGAAACGCGAATCACGGACGTAGGCGGTGAATTTTTTGACCAGCAGTTTGTGCCGTGCTCGCGCTTCCCCGGTGAAGCGGATTTTGCCGAGGCTCACCTCATAGAAAAACTCCTGTTCCTTTTTTTGCAGTTCGCACAGGATGTCCTTCTCCAGCACGCGCATCTTTTCCAGCAGGGTTTCAAGGGAATCGTTCATGGCGGGTGATGTATTAGCTCCTTCGAGTTTGTGACTCTCACGTAGCAATGGTGATGGGAAAATCAGGGCGCAGTTTGACCGCCGCCAAATGTGACGCAGACTCGGAGGATGCGGACCATAGGAAGGGTAAACTTTATACACCCGTAAATCCACCGGGATTGAGCAGTTGTTAATGCCCGCTGTGCATGGCACTTACCCTGGCGGCAGGCATCAAGCATGTCTGCCAAGCGCTATTACGCGGTGCGTTTGTTGCGTGGTGCGCAACATGCTATAGTGTGTCGTGATTAAGTCATTTCGACACAAAGGTCTGCGGAAATTTTACGAAACGGGCAGCACCGCCGGCGTTCAAGCCAACCACAGCAAACGCCTCAGGATGCAGTTTGCCGCGTTGGATTCGGCACAGACCATAGATGATATGGATATATCCGGTTATGGCCTGCACCCACTGAAAGGCAAATTGAAAGGCCTTTGGTCGATATCCGTCAACGGCAACTGGAGACTGACTTTTGAGTTCCATGACGGCAATGTTTACATTCTGGATTATGAGGATTACCACTAATGAACATGTACAACCCTCCGCACCCCGGTGAATTCATCACTGATGTTTTCCTGGAACCTAACGGCATCAGCGGCCGGGAACTGGCCGCGAGATTGGACGTTGCAGCCTCGACGCTGAGTCGCATTTTGAAAGGGACCAGCCGTGTGACACCGGAGATGGCGCTTCGCCTTTCGAAGGCCATCGGGCGATCGCCGGAAAGCTGGCTGGTGATGCAGGACTCCCACGACCTTTGGATCGCTCGACAGAATATTGATTTGAAGCGCGTCAGCAAGCTCAAGTTGGCGGCAGCTTGATTGAGCAAGCTCCCTAAGGCGCACACTGCAAAGGGCTGATGGCTGCGACCACGAAGGCCGTCAGGTCGGCGAGGAACTGCTGCGCCACCCGGTCTGCCGCTGCTGCGCCAGAAGCGGGATCAGCACCCGCAGCTTCGGCGTAGCTGAAGGTTTTCGATGCCAGCAAAGACCGGTCGGATACCTCGATCAGGTCGACCTTGATCTGCAAGCCCAGCGTACTCACATCACCACTGAAATCCTGCTGCAGGCTTTTGAGTTCCGCATCCAGGCGCAGGTTGGTGCGGATATCGGTTGAGCCGCTCAGCACTGCTCCAAACAGCCCGCTGGAGTCAAGGCGGGCTTCCATCATGCTGCCCAGCATTCTTGCCGGTGTATCTGCCCATTCATGGTAGGCGAAGTAATCCAGCCGTTGCGGTTGCCGGGTATAGACCATACGAATCGTGGTAAACCCCGGCGCCGATGCCGGCGTAGTTACGCGCAAACTCAGGCACCGCCTGGCTGCATCAGCCGGGGAGACGCCTCCCTGCCCGCCATCTTGCGATCCCCGCCCCTCCAAGCCCTTGGCCTGCAACAGGTAGGTCTGCTTCGCCTTGGCCGTTGACTTGCCGGGTAAACTGCAAGCGCCCGTGAATAGCACCAGGGCGGCCAGCAGCAGGATGTAAGCTCGTTTAGACATGATCATTCTCCCGGCCCCGGTTCGGGTTCAGGCGCACCATACATCAACAGGCTGGGATCCCGCTCCAATGCCTCACTCATGCGCCGCAGATTTTCCGACGCCAGCCTCAGCTCGTAGACCATTTGCGAGATTTCCGGCAGGGTGGTACGCGCGAAATCAACCACGCCGTCACTGCTGGCATCGACTGTTTTCTCGATGCTGGCGCTGGCAGCGGCCAGGTTTTCACCAATGCCACGAATCTCATCAGCCATGCGCGTGATGGCCGTGGCGCTTTGGGTGAACTCACTAACCAGCTTCGGAAAATCCGCACTCGCGGTGCTGGTGTTGGCCAGGGTCACTTCAAGGTGCGCAATGAGGGTCTCGAGGTGACTGGACTGTTTGGCGAAGTTGTCGGAAAGAGTGGCGATGCTTTCCAGCGAGCGGGTGATGTTGGTCCGGTTGTTCTCGCTAAGCAGCGCATTGAGGCTGGTCGAGCTCTCGGTCAGGCTGGCAAGCAAGCCCTCAAGAGACGTATCCAGGCTGGCAAAGATTGATGGACGGCTTTGTATGATGGGGTAGTCTTCGCCGGGCACCCTCTCCGGTGGTGGAGCGCCGGCGGCTCCTCCCGTCAGGTTGACACTGGCAATGCCCGTGAGCCCCTGATACTCCAGGGTGGCCACCGTGTCCTCGCTGATCGGCGTTCCCTGGCGCACTTGCAGCAGCAGGCGGATGAGCTGAGGGTTCATGGGGTCTATGGAAATTTGTTCGACTTTACCGACATCAACACCGCGATACCGCAGCGGCGCATCAACGTTCAAGCCTGATACGGAGTCGGTCATGTACACCACGTAGCGGTCAATAGTTTGCGGGGTGCCGCCCGCGCTGATCCAAAGAATCCCCCAGATAAATGCCGCAGCAAGCACCAGGACAAATGCCCCAACCAGCATGTAACCTGATTTGCTAGTCATACATCGCTCCTGACGCCCGGCCCCGGCGGCTGTGGAAAAATTCCCTTGCCGCCGAATTACTGGAATCCACCAGCTGGTGAATTGTACCTTCGGCAGCCACCCTGCCATCAGACAACAACAGGATCCGGTCCGCAACCCGCCACAGGGAATCCATGTCGTGCGTGACCAGCACTACCGCCAAACCCAGTGTCTCTTTCAACTGGACTACCAGTTCATCCATCGCATCGGCACTGATCGGGTCGAGGCCGGAGCTCGGCTCATCCAGGAACAGCACGGCCGGATCGAGGGCAATGCCGCGCGCGACCGCAGCACGCTTGCGCATTCCGCCGCTCAACTGGCTGGGATAAAGCGCTGCCGCTTCCGGCTCAAGTCCCGCAAGGGCGATTTTCAGCATGGCAACCTGTTCAATCAACGGCAGGCTCAAGTCCGTGTGTTCCTGCAAGGGCACACTGACGTTTTCCAGCACGGTAAGATCGCCGAACAACGCACCGTTTTGAAACATGACACCAAGACGCCGCCGCATGGAATTGGCGCTGGGGCTTTCCATATCCGTCACCGTAGTGCCAAACACCGTGACCGAGCCGGCGGTCGGTGTCTGTAACAAGGCAAGCTGGCGCATCAGGGTTGATTTTCCGCTGCCGCTGCCACCGACAATGGCCAGCACTTCACCTTGCCGAATACCTACATTAATGCCCTCGAACACCCGCTTGGCGCCAAAGGACATCGCCAGGTCACGCCCTTCGAGCACCGGTCCTCCCGGGTCCGGTTTATCGGGATGATCCTTGAAACGCTGTGCAGATTCCATGATTCAAATGCCTAATTTTGCAAACGCCATGGAAAAAGCCGCATCCACGATGATGACCAGGAAAATTGATTCGACCACGCTCACGGTCGTCTGTCGTCCAACGCTGCCGGCACTGCCACGAACCCGGAAACCCTGGAAACATCCCACGGCTGCAATAATGACGGCAAACACCGGCGCCTTGCCAATACCACTCAAATACGAATCCAGCGTCAAAGCCTCGGCCAGCCGGTCAAGGAAGGTGGCCGGGTTCAAATCGAGCATGGCATTGGCCATGATCAGCCCGCCAAACAACCCGAGGGCATCGGCCCACACGGTCAACAAGGGCAATGCGATCAACAGAGCGATCAATTTAGGCAGAACCAGCATTTCCAGCGGGGAAATGCCCATGCTGCGCAGCGCGTCAACCTCTTCGGTGACCATCATCGTACCGATTTGCGCTGTGTACGCTGATCCGGTACGACCAGCGATGATAATCGCCGTGATCAGGGGCGCCAGTTCCCGCACCATGGAAAGACCCACGATGTCCGCCACGTAGAGGTTGGCGCCATAGTCACGCAAAACCATGCCGCCCTGGTACGCGATCACGATGCCGATCAGGAAGGTCAACAAGCCAACAATAGGCAAGGCATTGACCCCTGCGGCTTGCAGTTCCTTGACCACCTGGTTCCAGCGAATGCGCCACGGCCGCAGTAACGCCCGGCCGGTGTACAGTGCAAGATTTCCGATAAAAGCGAGGAAATCCAGGTACTGCTCCAGCTGGTCGCTGGTGTGTTTGCCAGTACTCTCAAGCAGGCCCGGCAGATACGGTTTTGGAGGGTTGTCAGCCCCTGCGCTCTTGCCGCCAACCAGCGCCAGCAATTGCCGCGTGCGCACATCCGCGCCATCGACCTGAACCTGCCGCCCTTGTTCTGCGCCGCCACTCTCAAGCGCACTGATCGTACGGTGCAGCAACCAGGCGCCGACGGTATCCAGGCTTTCGATTGCGCCGAGGTCAATGCGGATATCCGTCGCCGGCCAGTCTGCCGTGGACAAACGCTGTTCGATATCGTGAAGATTGGCGGCAGTCCAGTTTCCGCGACACCGGGCGGTTGCACCTTCCAGGATGAAACCAACGCCGCTCTCAGAAACCATACTTTAGCTCCACCCCCCCATACACATTCCGCTCCGGCGCGGGCTCGTAGTAGCGCCCGAAGGTGGCATTGAGGCGGATATTGTCCATGTATTTCTCATTGAAGAGGTTGTTCACCCCAACGAACGGTTCCAGCGTCCAACTGCCCGATACCCACCTGTAGCCTGCACGCACAGTGGCAACAATGTAAGGGTCGGTCTTGACCGAGTTCGCGTTATTCGCAAAAAAAGCCCCAACGTAGAGCAAATCAAACCCGGCATAGAACCCGGACGAGTGCTGGTACGCAAGATCGAGGTTGGCCTGCTGCTCCGGTACGCCGGGAATGCGATTACCATCGTATACGTTAAACCCCGCTGCGCCCGCCGGTTCGCTGAAGTCCTTGAAGGTGAAATCGGACCAGGTATAGGCCAGCCGGCTGGTCAGTCCTGGCGCCAGTTCCAGCGAAACCCCCACTTCTGCGCCGTTGTGCGTGGACTTACCCGAGTTACGGAAAAAAGACTGGCCCGAGCCGGTGAGTTCATAAGCCACGATTTCATTGCTGACATCGATATGAAACAGCGCCAGCTCGTAATGCCAGCGGCCGGTTACCAGGCCCTTGAGCCCGATCTCGTAATTGGTAGCTGTCTGTGGACCGAGGTCCTGGTTGAAGCCGGTAGGGCCGTTGGGATTGGCCAGTTCGACAATCGCCGGAGGGTCGAACGAGGTTGAGATATTGGCATAGAGATTCAGCGCTTCGTCGCGATGCCAGGAGGCGCCGGCCATCGGGCTGAAATGGTTGAAACGGGTATCGCCGGACTCATCCGAAGGAACTCCATTAACTTCCGGGATCCGGTCATTGACGCTGTAGTCCATGCCATCGAGGCGAGCGCCAGCGCTCAGCGTCCACTGCTCCGTGATCTGCAGCGTATCCTCCGCAAATACTCCGGCCGTGCTCACATCCTCGTCCTGCCGGGTGGTCAGGTCGCCCAGCACCCCCTCGTTGTTGGCAAAGCGCGAACGCAGGTCACGTTGGGCGCCGAGCTCGAAGCCGAGCACCAATTGGTTGGGAACCTTCCCGGCCAGCGCTTTGCTCCACGTCCAGTGCCCGCCCGCGCCGGCCACCTTGCGACTCAGCTCGACACTGCCGCCCTGCCCGTTGGCGTTGATCGAAAAAGGCAAAAGATTGGTGAAATCACGCAGAATGCCGTAGGCGTGGAGCAGGAACTCATTCTCACTGTTCAGGGTTTTGCGCCAGGCGAGGCCCAGTTGCTGTTGCTGCACGGTTTCGTCTGCGTCAAATTGCACATTGCGTGGCGCGGCCTGGCGCCGGTTCGCCTGGACCTCTGCTGCGGTCAAGCCGCCTGCATCCTGTGCTTCGGGCGAATCCACCGCATTGAACACCACCGTCAGCGATGAGGAATCATCAAAGTCATACCGCATTTTACTGTTCCACAAGGTACGTTTGTACGCCGATTGCTGACGGTAGCCGTCGAGTTGCGTATTGGACAGGCTCGCCAGCCAGTTGGCCTTGCCGGTTTGTCCTCCGGCTTTTGCCTGCGCCAAACTGTAATCATAACTGCCAAAGCTCAGCCGACCCGATAGGTAAGGTATTTCGGGCCCCTCTTCGGTGCGAATATTGATCACCCCGCCACCGGCGGCGCCATATACGGCCGACACCGGACCGCGAATCACCTCGACCGACTGCGTCGAGCCCAGATCCAGCGAATCCACGTTGCCCTGCCCGTCCGGCATGGTCAGGGGAATGTCATCGGCAATCAGCATGATGCCGCGTATGCCGAAATTGGCCCGCGCGCCAAAGCCGCGAATGGAAACGCGCAGATCCTGGGCAAAGTTATAGCGATTCTGGGAAAACACCCCGGGGATATTGACCAGCGACTTCATCCAGGCCAAGCTGTTGACGCCCGAGCTGAATCTCGTCCTGGTCCACCCAGCCAACCGCCAGTGGCAGCCGTATCCATTCCACGGGGATGCGCGTGGCAGTGACGGTTACTTCATCGAGTAAAGAAGCGCTTTCGCCCTGGGCCTGCGCCAGCAGTGTGCCCAGCAGACCTGCAAGCAGCAGGCAGCTCCTGGCTAAACCTTTTATTACCATTGCGTCACGCACATCCCCATCAGCCAGCCACGCGGGGCATCCGGTCCAACAGGGCAATGAAGCGCGGATCCCCGCGCAGTCCGGCGAAGTCCGAATCGTGTTCCACCCATTCGCGATAAATCGTACCGGATCGCTGCAAGCGCTGTTCGAGCAACTCCAGTGCCCTCTCCTTGCGCCCGGCCCGTGCAAAGCAGCAGGCGGTGTTATACAGAACGCTCTTATCTCCTGGTGCCAGCTCCAATGCCCGTTCCGCCATGGCGAGACCTTCCTCCACGCGCCCGGCGCCCACCAGCTGGCCGGCGCCCAGGCTCAAGGCGCGCAGATCGTCAGGATTGAGTTCCAGCCGTCGTTCGATCGCGACGATAGATTGACGCGCGGTAACGGCTGCAGCCTCCGGGTCGAAGTTTTTCAACGCAGAGGACATCAGCGCCAGGCTCTGGAACTCGTCAGGTTGGGTGGCATGCGCCCTCGCCCACAAATCCGCTGCTTCCTTGAACCTGCCTTCAACCAGCCGCGACCGGCCATAGAGATACAGGGCATCGTAATTCTGCGGATCCAGTTCCAGGGCCTGCTCGAATTCACTGGAGGCCGTGGTGAAATCGCCGTTCAGGGATAAAGCAAAGCCACGCGCGGAGTGGGACTCTGCCAGGTTGGGCGCAAGTTCAAGCGCTTTCCGGCTGGCGCGATCGGCTGCCTCAAGGCGTTCGGGCGAGCGGTCAAACCACTGGGCTATCATGCTGTGGGTATCGGCCAATCCGGCGTAAGCGCGGGCAAAGAGCGGATCGATCTCGATGGCCTTGTTGAACATCTGTTCGGCAAACTTCAACCCGCTGTCGGATATTGTGTGGAAATACTGGCGACCGCGAAGGTAATAGTCATAGGCCTCGATGTTGCAGGTGCACGCTTCAGAATCCGCAAAAGCTCCCGGCTCAAGATCCATGGCGTCCACGATGGAACGCGCAATTTCTGCCTGAACGTTGAAAATATCGTCGATCTCGCGATCAAAGCGGTTGGACCATAAATGCCCATCGTTGGTGGCGTCGATCAGCTGCGCCGTGATCCGCACCCGGTTTCCGGCTCGCCGGATGCTGCCTTCCAGCACGATTTGCACCCCGAGCCGGTCGGCAATGGCGCGGATATCCAGGGGACTGCCCTTGAAAGTAAACGAAGTGGTCCGGGAAACGACGCGCAATCCAGGCTGACGGGCCAGCAGGTTAAGGATTTCCTCGGTGACGCCGTCGCTGAAGAACTCATTTTCCGAATTCTCGCTCATGTTGGTAAACGGCAGAACTACGATTCCCCGTCGTTCATCGACCAACTCGAGCGGTTTTCTGGCGGTGTCTGTGCCGCGCGGAGCAAAGTTCTCCGTTATTACAGGTTTAGAGCTGGAGGCAGCGGTTGAAGCATCCCGACGCAGCCCTCCCGGAGTAGCCTCGAATGCCCATGCCAGCACCAGGGCGACGGGAAACCCGATCATCACCAGCACCACGACCAGCCGCGAACTCCATTCCGGCAACAACAAGGCAGGGAACAGTACCGTGGAAACCTGCACCAGCACCCAAGCTACAAGCGCATAGACAATGGCTACCCGCACGACCTTGCGGCGTTTCAGTTCTTGCCAGAACTTGACAATAGATTCAGCCATCCACGGTGGTCCGGGTTTTAGAAAGTACCCGCTATGATAGCAAGCGCCAAGACTGATAACTAAGAAGCATGATGAATACCACTTGGATCCCTTTCCCGGGTTGGCAAAATGGCGCTGCGACCCATAGGAGGACAGACGGGCAAGCGAAACTGCTACACTGACCAGAGCCATTCATTTTCGGAGAAAGAGCATGAGCAGTAAAAAAACCAAGGCAACCGGGATCGACATCGGCATCAGCGCCGCTGACCGCGAGAAAATTGTGCGGGGTCTTTCCGCCCTGCTGGCAGACAGCTACACGCTGTACCTGATGACACATAATTTTCACTGGAACGTTACCGGACCACAGTTCAACAGCCTGCACCTGATGTTCATGGCCCAATACACCGAGCAATGGAACGCGCTGGACATCATCGCCGAGCGCATTCGCGCACTCGGCCATCCGGCGCCCGGCACCTACAAGGAATTCGTCAAGCTGGCCTCCATCAAGGAAGTTGAAGGCGTACCCAAGGCGGATGACATGATCCGCCACCTGGTCGCTGCCCAGGAAGCCACCGCGCGCACAGCACGCAAACTGTTCCCGCTGGCCAACTCGGCCAACGACCAGCCCACTGCCGATCTTTTGACCCAACGCCTTGAAATCCATGAAAAAACTGCCTGGATGCTGCGTAGCCTGCTGGAGGACTGAATTCGGACCTCCGGGCCACATTCTCGCGTTTGCCTTGATACCGTAACAATCCGAGCCTAAGCTAGCCCGGCGCAGCCTGAATTGATTCATGCTGCCGCATCAATCATCAACCGAGTGGAGAGACTCATGAAATACCAACTTAAGGCCGGCAGCCGTTTGCTGCTGGCTGTGACACTAACGTTTGCCAGTATGATCCTGCCAGCCCAGGCAGCGAGTACCAAGCAGCCCAATATTGTCGTCATCATGGGCGACGACATCGGCATGTGGAACATCGGCGCCTACCATCGCGGCATGATGGCCGGGCGTACACCCAACCTCGACACGCTGGCAAAAGAAGGCATGCTGTTTACCGATTACTATGCCGAAGCAAGCTGCACAGCCGGGCGCGCCAATTTCATCACCGGTGAACTACCGATCCGTACGGGCATGACCACGGTTGGTCAGGCCGGCGCCCCCACCGGTCTTCCCGCCCAGGCAGTCACCATCGCCACGGCTTTGAAAGCCATGGGCTATGCAACAGGCCAATTTGGCAAGAACCATCTTGGCGACAAGAATGAGTTCCTGCCTACTGTCCACGGGTTTGACGAATTCTTCGGTTATCTATATCACCTCGACGCGATGGAAGACCCGGCACATCCGAACTACCCGCAGAATCTCCTGGACCAGGTAGGCCCTCGCAACATGGTGCATAGCTGGGCCACTGAAGTGGATGACCCGACCGTACAGCCGCGCTGGGGCGCGATCGGCAAGCAGAAAATTGAAGACGCCGGCACCCTCTATCCGAAACGGATGGAAACCGTGGATGACGAGATTCGTGACTTCGCCCTCCAGTTCATGGAAAAAGCCAAGAAGGACGGCAAGCCATTTTTCGTCTGGCTCAATCCCACCCGCATGCACATCGTCACGCACCTTTCCCCGAAGTACGAGGCCATGCGCAACTCGGAGAATGGCTGGTCTGAAGAGGAAGCTGGCATGGCCCAGCTTGACGACGACGTGGGCCTGGTAATGCAAAAGCTCAAGGACATGGGCGTGGACGACAACACCATTGTGGTGTTTACCACCGACAACGGCACTGAGCTTTTCACCTGGCCTGATGGCGGCACGACTCCATTTGCGCAATCCAAGGGCACAGTGATGGAAGGTGGCTTCCGCGTGCCAGCCATCCTGCGCTGGCCAGGCAAGGTGCCTGCCGATTCGGTGCAGAACGGAATATTCTCAGGCCTGGACTGGTTCCCCACCTTCGTGGCTGCAGCGGGTAATCCAAACATCACCCAGGAGTTGCTGCAGGGCAAGGAGCTTGGTGGCCAGACCTATAAGGTACACCTGGACGGTTACAACCAGATGGATGCAATCACCGGCAAAGGCCCGTCCAATCGCCACGAAATATTCTACCTGGGTGAGAGCTCGATTGGCGCAGTACGTATCGATGACTACAAGTTCCGCTTCATATGACCAGCCCCACGGCTGGTTGGGTACCAAACTCACTTACGACGTGCCCTTCATCACCAATTTGCGCCTGGATCCATTCGAGCGCATGGGCTGGCCCAGCAATGGCACAAAGGAAGGCGCACAGCAGTACTTCGACTGGTTCAAGTTCCAGTTCTGGCGCTTCGTATTTGTCCAGCAGGTGATGGGCAAGGAACTCCAGACTTTCCTGGAATTCCCGCCGATGCAAAGGGGTGCGAGTTTCAATCTTGACGCCGTCAAGGCCGAGATGGAGTCCAAGATGCAGCAGGCCGCAGCGGCAAGCAAAGGCCCGAGTAGCTAAACAAGCCAGCTCTGACGGGCGGCCCACAAGGGCCGCCCTTTATTGTTGTAAGGAAGGAGTCAACTCACTGAGGAGAGAGCAATGAAATCACATAGATTGTTAGCAACAGTCATGGCTGCCAGCGCAATGCTTGTGGCTGTGAGCTCGCCGGCAATGGCTGCGTCGAAAGGCAAGCAACCCAATATCCTGTTAATCGTCTCGGACGACACGGGCTATGGTGACCTCGGCCCTTATGGCGGGGGCGAGGGCCGTGGCATGCCAACGCCCAGCATCGACCGGATGGCTCAGGAAGGTATGACATTTTTCTCGTTTTACGCACAGCCCAGTTGCACGCCGGGCCGCGCCGCCATGCAGACCGGGCGCATTCCCAATCGCAGCGGCATGACCACCGTGGCCTTCCAGGGCCAGGGCGGCGGCTTGCCTGCAGCTGAATGGACGCTGGCCTCAGTGCTCAAGCAGGGCGGCTACCAGACGTATTTTACCGGCAAGTGGCACCTCGGCGAGGCAGATTATGCGCTGCCGAATGCGCAAGGCTACGACGTGATGAAGTACGCCGGCCTGTATCACCTGAATGCCTACACCTATGGTGATCCAACCTGGTTCCCTGACATGGATCCGGCACTGCGCGCGATGTTCCAGAAGATCACCAAGGGCGCAATGTCGGCAATGCCGGGGAAACACCGATCGAAGTATTCAAGATCAACGGCCAGTACGTGGACACACCGGTGATCGATGGCAAGGAAGGTGTGGTCGGTATTCCCTATTTCGACGGATACGTGGAGAAAGCGGCACTGGAGTTTCTGGATGACGCAGCGAAATCCGACAAGCCCTTCTTCATCAACGTCAATTTCATGAAGGTGCACCAGCCCAACATGCCGGCACCCGAGTTTCAGCTAAAGTCGATGTCGAAGTCGAAGTACGCAGATTCCATCGTCGAGCTCGACACGCGCATCGGCCGCATTATGGACAAGCTGCGTGCGCTCGGCATGGACCAGAACACGCTGGTGTTCTATACCACCGACAACGGCGCATGGCAGGACGTCTATCCCGATGCCGGCTATACGCCATTCCGTGGCACCAAGGGCACCGTGCGCGAAGGCGGCAACCGCGTTCCGGCAATTGCCATCTGGCCCGGCAAGATCAAGGCAGATACAAAGAATCACGAAATCATCGGCGGCCTCGACCTGATGGCCACTTTTGCGTCAGTGGCCGGTGTCGCTCTGCCGACAAAAGACCGTGAAGGCGCGCCCATCATGTTCGACAGCTACGACATGTCGCCCGTCCTGTTTGGAACGGGCAAGTCGCCGCGCAATGAGTGGTTCTACTTCACCGAAAATGAACTGTCACCGGGTGCGGCGCGCCTCGGCAACTACAAGGCGGTGTTCAACCTGCGCGGCGATGATGGGCAGCCAACCGGTGGCCTGGCCGTGGACACAAATCTTGGCTGGAAGGGCGCATCAAGCTATGTGGCAACCGTCCCGCAGGTGTTCGACCTGTGGGCTGACCCACAGGAGCGGTACGACATCTTCATGAGCAACGTCACCGAACGCACCTGGACCATGGTGCCCATCAGCGCAGCCATCGATAAGCTGATGAAGACGTACGTGGATTATCCACCACGGAAGATGCAAAGCATGACCTACGACGGGCCGGTGGAGATTTCGAAGTACCAGATTTCCAGTACGTCAAGGACGCACTGCAGAAGGAAGGCGTGAACATTTCTTTGCCGACCGGAAACTAGGGCTCTTACGGCATCCTGCGTTTCGAAAGGCGCTTCCACTGTGAAGCGCCTTTTTTTGCTCTGCCACGTATTGTTAGCATGTTGAAAAACCAATGACTGTGGTAAGGAAGAGAGAACAATGAAATCCAAACACGAATGCAACCTTATCGCCGCCGCGCTCGCGCTTTTCATCTCGTTCGCTGCTGCACTTGCTCACGCCGCTGACCCGTTACCCTCATGGAGCGACGGTCCTGCAAAAAAGTCCATTGTTGAGTTTGTGGGAAAAGTGACGACGGCCGGCTCACCGCACTTCGTGCCTGTCCATGAGCGCATAGCGGTCTTCGAAACGACGGCACGCTGTGGTGTGAACAGCCGTTGCCTGTCCAATTGTATTTCGCACTCGATCGCGTAAAAGCGCTCGCGCCGCAGCATCCAGAATGGAAAACCCTGGAGCCCTTCGCCTCGTTGCTAAAAGGCGATTTGAAATCCGCGCTTGCCGGCGGTGACCAGGGGCTGCTGGAAATCGTCATGGCCACCCACGCGGGT
>CAWARM010000017.1:0-48631 GCA_963784425.1 uncultured Gammaproteobacteria bacterium | reverse complement strand
TGGTACATGCGGTAACGCTTGGTTATCCTGCTGCCGAACTTTTCAATGATGTTCCGGACTCCCTTGTTGCTCTCCAGTATCCAGGACATTTCGACGCGCTCCAGGCCTTTAGCCCGGCCGACTCTGAATCCGGCCTCAATCAACTGGTACGCCATGGCCGGCCCGAAGATGGTGTTCTGGTATTTTTGCCGCACACCCATCAGGGGCAAGCGCGAGGATTTGGGGAAGTGCACTTTCAGGCGCCACAATAGCTTGGCCCAGCCGAATGGCAACAGCCGCCCGTTCAGGTCGGCAACTGCTTCGTTGATGTCCGGCAACAGGACAATGAATGCTGCTGCTGCACCATCGATTTCCGCAATCTGGATGAAGTTGCTTGGTATGACCATCAGCAACTCCTTGCCTATGGTCCGGAATTCTTCCTTGGTGAATGGAACGAAATTCCAGTTGTTCTGCCAGGCATCATTGAAGATATCCCGCATGATTTCAAAGTCTGCGGCCATATTCTTCTTTTCCAATGGCCTGATTTTCACGTGCTCGGCACTTCTTTGCACCAGGGTCAGCATGGTCTCAGGCACGGTGTAGTCTTTGATGTCGGCCTCGTAGGCCAGTAAATCCTGTGCAGGCTGGTAACCGCACGCTTCGATTGCGGCACCGTAGTAGCGGGCTGAGTGCGAGCTCATGATACGCGGGGGCGTGTCGAAGCCTTCGACCAAAATGCCCACTTCCTGGTTGATGCCGAGGTTGAACGGTCCAACCACCTGCTGCATGCCCCTTTCCCGCAGCCAAGCTTCGGCAGTTGCAAACAGGGCAGCGAATACCGCGGGATCGTTTGGGGCTTCAATCAGGCCAAAAAACCCGGTCTTGTTGTTGTAGCGTTGCTGGTGCAACTCATCGATCTGCGCCGATATACGTCCCACAGGTTTGCCATCACGATACGCAACCCAGGCTTGCCAGATGGCGTGTTTGAAGTAGGGATGTTTGGCCGAAAAAGCTTCCTTCCGGTCGAGCATCAGGGGCGCTATCCAATTGGGGTCATCGCGGTAAATGCTCCAGGGAATACGGATAAAGGTTTTGAGATCCTTTTTGTTGGTGACTTCCCTGATTTCAATGGTGTTCCCGGAGGGAGTGTTCATAGTGTGTTACCAGCGTGCTGTAAGGGGCTTACTATAGAAAACTTAATGCGAACGGTACATTGCTTTGTAGTGGTATTGAATGAAAGGCGGTGACTTTATGATCACTGTTTTCCGACTTTATCGCCAGCGCAATCTGGTATCGATCAGCCCCGTATTGATCGGCCCCGTATTGCTCGGCAATGGCTATACGCCAAAACTGCCAGCAATCCGCATCGTCCTGTAAGTCAGTTTCTACCCTGAACTCCGTCAGCTTGTTCCCCGCGAACACAAAACTGAATTTGCTCAATGGAATGGCAAGACCCTCACCGCGCGCCTTGATATAGGATTCCTTCAGTGTCCAGTAGTCAAAAAATCGTTGTTGTTGCTGGTCCGCAGGCAAACTGCACAAATCCTCAACTTCTCGCGCCGAAAAATAACTGGCCAGGTGGCTAAAGCCACTTTGCGTTGATCTTTGCGGGTTTTCCACGTCCACGCCAATGGCGGAATCGCGCGTGATGGCGCACACGCTCAGCCCTTGGGTGTGGGAAAGATTGAAACGCACTGGCAGCGCGGTGTCCGGGTGGCTGATCTCGGGTCTGCCATAGCGGTTGGTGCTAAAGCGCCATGCGCCGGGATCGACAGGATAATAAGCAGACAGGCTGGCGCGAATCAGTGCGCGCGTTACCAGGTACTGGTGGCGGTTCTGGCTGAAATGAAATCGGGCCATCCGCGCGCGCTCATCTGCCGACAGCAGGGACTCGTAACGGTGTAACAGTGCCGGGTCTGAAATCTGTTCAGGGTAGGAAAAATAAAGGTGGATATCGTTGTGCAGCATCAGCCCATTGAGACAACAATCTTGCCAAACACCTGGCGGTTCTCCAGTCGTTCCAGTCCCTTGCTGATCTGGTCCAGCGGAATTTCCAGGTCAATCACCGGCTTGACCTCGCCTCTTGCCAGTTTCTGCAAGGACGTTTCAATATTGCGCAGGGTGCAGCCGAAGCTGCCGATGAGGCGCAATTGCCGCTGGAATAGCTGGAACAGGTTGATCTCTGCCTTGATGCCCGACGTGGAGCCGCAGGTCACCAGCCGGCCGCCGATCTTCATGGAAAACATGCTGCCTTCCCAGGTATCAACGCCGACGTGTTCAAACACCACATCGACACCCTGTTTTTTGGTCAGCTTGCGCAGACGGCCTTCAAACCGGTCGGTCTTGTAGTTGATGGCGTGATCGGCTCCCAGAGCCAGCGCTTGCTGCGCCTTCTCATCGGTCCCGACCGTGGTGTAAACCGTGCAACCAATGGCCTTGGCCATCTGGATCGCAGCCGTGCCGATACCGCTGCCGCCAGCGTGAACGAGGATGCTTTCGCCGGGTTGCAGTTTGGCGTTGTCGAACAGCATGTGTTCTACCGTGCCGAAAGTGATCGGCGTCAGCGCAACCGCCACCGGGTCCAGTCCCTCCGGCGCAGGCACAAACAGCCGCGCCGGGAAATTCATCCTTTCCTGGGCGAAACCATCAATATGAAAGCCGAACACGCCGCCGACATTTTCACAAAAATTATCACGTCCTTCACGACAGGGCTTACAGGTGCCACAGGTATTGGCCCCATACAGTGCCCCGACCTGGCCAACTTTCAGGTGTTTGACATTCTTGCCGAGCGCAATGATTTCGCCGGATGCTTCCGCGCCAACGGTGACCGGCAGTTCGCGCTTGGCGAATGCCATGCCGCGCCAGCCCCACACATCGATGTGATTGAGCGCGATGGCGCAGATTCGCACCTGGATTTCGTCGTCGGCGGGTGGTGCAGGGGGCTCGATCTCGACGATCCTTAAATCACGTTCGGCAAAGTTTCGGAGTGCGCGCATGGTCTTTGTACCTGATGTGTCTGACTAATGTAGTCGCCTGGGGGTTGGCAATCGGGCTTCTATCTTTGCATCGACAAACCGGCGGAAACTCCACCATCGAGCGGAATAACCGCGCCGGTTATGTAGCCGGCAAGGGGTGAGAAGAGAAAACTCGCCAGCGCTCCTACTTCTTCGGGTTGACCAAAGCGCCGCAAGGGGATCTGTACTTCCACCTTGTCACGGTAGGCGGCATAAGGAGCCATCATTTCAGTATCCACGTATCCCGGTGAGATAACGTTGGCCGTGACCCCCTTGCGTGCCAGTTCGATGGCCAGGGTCCTGATGTAACTCATCATCGCGCCCTTTGAAGCTGCATATATTGAGTTGCCCTGCACGCCCATCTGGGCGGTAATTGACCCGATGACCACGATGCGCCCCGACCTTGCGCGCATCAGGGGCTTTGCTGCAGTGCCAGCAAGGCGGGTCAGTGCCCAGAAATTTACCTGGAAAAGCGCTTCGGCACGATCCTGGTCAACCAGTGCGGCCAGCGTGTCGTAGGACCGGCCGGCATTGTGGACCAGCCCATACAGGGCATCGGTATCGCCGATCAGTGTGGCAAGTTCATCCACCTGGGCACGATCACCCAAATCAAAACAGTAGCTTTTTATGGACTGCGCCGGGTAGCGGGCCTGCAACTCGTCACGCAATTGCGCTGCTTCATCCGCTGAAGCGCTATACGTGAACGAAACATCAAAACCGTCCGCCGCCAATGCAGCCACGATGGCCTTGCCAATACCCTTGGCACCTCCCGTGACAAATACCGTTTTTCCGTTAGCTGCCTGTGTCACTATGCCGGCTCGCCGGAGAAAATCAGGCAGACGTTCTGACCGCCAAATCCAAAGGAATTGGACATGACCGTGTTAACGGCCTGCACTCTTTTGACGTTGGGCACGACATCCATAAGGATATGCGGGTCCTGCTCGACACAATTGATGGTCGGGGGTATGACTCCCGCGGCGATGGTCAACAGCGAAAACGCCGCCTCAACGGCACCGGCCGCGCTCAATGTATGACCTATCATCGATTTGTTGGAACTGATCAGAGTCTTCTCTACGTGTTGGCCCAGGGCTGCGGACAGCGCCAGGAACTCCATCTTGTCGTTCTCGGGTGTGCTGGTGCCGTGCGCATTGATGTAGTCGATTTCCTCCGGCTTCATGCCGGCATCCGCCAGCGAGCGTGTGATGGTGTCGATAATGGCTGAACCGTCCGGTTTTGAGCGCGTGCGGTGGAAAGTGTCAGCCCGTTCACCCGTGCCGCGCACGACACCGAGGATTTTCGCCCCGCGGGCCCTGGCGGCATCATAGGACTCCAGCACGAGGGATGCCGATCCCTCCGCCAGCACGAATCCATCGCGGCTCTTGGAGAAAGGCTTGGATGCGCCCTGCGGGTCGTCGTTCTGGGTGGACAAAGCAGACAGCAGATTGAAACGGACCACTGTTTCTTCGCAAATAACACCATCGGTTCCAATACAAAGAGCAGCATCGGTTTCACCACGGCGTATGGCTTCAACGCCCAGCTGAATGGATGTTGCGCCGGAAGCACAAGCGGTGGTCAATGAAATGGGCTGGCCCCTGGTACCGAACTCATCTGCGATGTGTTCCGCAATGCTGCTGAACTGGTACAGCTCATAGTAGCGTTGGAATTTACCATCAAGCACATTCTTTATCAGCCGGTGGTAACCGGTTTCGGGAACCTCCGCCGACTGATAAATCTCCATGCGCTGTTCCCAGTTGGTTTCCGCCGGCGAAACGGCGATGAACATGGGGCCAGGAAAAACCCCCTTTGAACCAATGCCCGACTGGCTTATGGCTTCCCTGGCGGATTTCCTGGCCAGCGTCAGCGTGTGCACCGGGGCGCAATAGGGGCCCTCTCCCTCCCACTTGATAGTCCCGGCAATCTGGGTCTTGAGTCCTTCCGTGGGGAATCGCGATATCCTCGTGATCCCGGATGCTCCGGCGGTAAGGTTGCGCCAGTTATCCTCTTTGCCTTGTCCCAGCGAGGTAATGACCCCGATCCCGGTTACCACAACGATCGGGCGTCCCAAATGGTCTTTGGAAATCCGGCTCATGGCTTAATCCATTCCTCGCAACGGAACATCGGGCGTATCAACCACTGCCAGGCTTTCGCCGCGCCAATGACCCCAATTACTGATCAGCACGCGCTCTGCCTTGCCAGTAAAAGGCTGTTCCACACCGGAATCATCAAAAGGATCGAAAAATGCACCTTTGGAAATAGCCAGCGATGCCAAAACCACACTGGCCGGAAATTGCGCTTCCAGGGTGCTGCCAAGCACCGTCGTCACTCCGCGGATTGCCGGGCTGATACCGCGCTGTGCCAGACCTTGCAGGAATTCGAGTTCCTCGCTTAGCTGGGGTTGCACACCGCAGCATCCGGACAGAATCGCCAATGGCCCCGCGGGAAGCTGATCGGAAACTCGCTGCAACAATCCTTCTGCAACTTTGCGTGCTGCGCCCGGTTGCCGGTTACACCGGTCGGAAACCACCTTGTTGATGCGCGCATAGGGTTTAACGCCCCGCGCTTCGGCGTGTTGGCGCGATTCAAGGACCATGAACGCACTGGCGCTGCCCATGATCATGCCTCCTGTCTTGCTGTCCTTTCGAGACCAGACCGGGCCATAGCCCCCGTGCCACAGTGCCTGGCCAAACTCCATCAGCAGCATCATATCCGCGCGTTCGGCAATGTAAGCGCCTCCGACCAGAAAAATATCTCCCTGCCCGTGTTCGATTTGCGCAACGGCAGTTTCGATGGCGCTCACGCCGGCCATTTCCTCGCCCATGAACGTGCGTGAGGAATCCGTGACGCCGTGGACTATGGAAATATTGCCGGCCATCAGGTTGGAAAGTTGCGCCAGGAACAGGGTAGGCCGCAGATCCCGGTTCAGCGATGCGTTGAGCAACGGCCCCGGATTATCTGACGCGCTGATTTCCTGCATGATGGCTGCATCGACCTCAAGGTCCCGCTCACCACCGCCGGCGGCTATGATCATGTTGGTTGCGGCCAGGAGCCCGGGGTCGCCGGCAATACCTGCATCGCTCAGGGCCACTCCGGCGGTATAGGTGCCCAGGCGCTGCCACGGCCCCATCTGGCGCTGGTCGCTGCGATTGGGGATTTGCGCCGAGGCATCGAAATCAACCAGCAGGTGAACCGGGTAGGGCGCCTGGTTTTGCGTATCGACCGCCGGAACGGGGATCTTGCCGGAAGCCAGCTGCTCCCAATGGGTTGCAAGGCCCTCGCCCAGGGAACTGACCAGCCCGATCCCGGTAACCCAGACCTCTGTTTTTTCGACCTTCATGGTGTCACTCAGCTGATGTGCGGCTTATTTGCGCGAACCGATCGAGCATATTGGATTTCAGCATATCATTTGGGAAGGACATAATCCGAAACATCATTTTGCCGTCACAAATCTTCGCGCCGTCGCGCGAGATGCGGGCCGTGGTTGCGGCGAAACCGGATCCCTCGTGTTCCAGCTCGGCCTCGACGCGCAGCACGTCACCGGGTTCGACAAAGGACCTCATCTTGGCGCTCGTGACATTGGCCAGGAATGGCATCTTTTCAAACTTGAGGCGGGACAAAAGCATGAAGCCTGAGGCCTGCGCCATGGTTTCGATCAGAAGAACGCCGGGCACCAGGGGCGAACCGGGAAAATGCCCCTGGAAAACGGTACTTTCCAGCGGAACGTCCGCCCTGGCGACTATCCTGCCGTTGACGGAATCGAGTTCCTCGACGGCGTCGATCATCTGGAAATATTCGAGGAGCACGGAGAAACGCTTGCTTAGGCGTCTTTGGCCGCAACCAGTTCGTCTATCCGGTCACACAGTTTGCTCAGGACAAAGTAGTCATCGGCGGACGCGTTGTTTTCATTCAGCTCTTCGGTCCACTTTTCCAGCGGAATTTTGATACCGAAACTCTTGTCGATAGCGAAGGCTATATCCAGAAAATCCAGGCTATCAATGTCCAGATCGGTGAACGCATTCTTTTCCGGTGTTATTTCATCCAGCGGAATGTCGCTGGTTTCGGCGATGATTCCCGCCACAACCTCAAACGTGGTCGCCATTTCTTTTCCCTGTATTGAATTAATTCGTGGTGTGCCATAGTAGCTTGTGCAGAGGTACCATTTCAACGATACATTGCTCACCGTCCCGGCTGCGCATCAGACCAGCCGCACGTAAACAACAGCGGCCACGGAGAAGCGGGTACATGTCGCTATTGAACGAAATCAGACTGTTGCGTGTTTCAGACCTGCGCGGCCTTGCCCAACTGACAACCCAGGCCACTGCGGGCGTGACCCGCATCGCTGAAGGGGTGCACCACGCAGTATTGGACACCATGGGCCTGGGCGGCAGCACAGTGCCGGGGCGGACCCGTGGTCTGACCGGACTGGTCTACCGCAGCGTCTACGGCGTGACACAACTGACAGGCCAGGGCATCGACCTGCTGCTGGCCGGATTGGAGCACGGCACCGGGTCAGCAGCGAATTCCGTGCCCCACACCCTTGAGCGCGAGGCTGTACTTGCGGTGCTCAATGGAGTGATGGGCGACCACCTGGCTGCCGGCAAGAACGTGTTCGCAATCCCCATGTCCTTGCGCTACCAGGGTGAAGCACTGAACTGGAGAGCCTTGCCATCACTGCCAGCAGAGCCCGGGAAATTGCTGATCCTGGTGCATGGTTTGTGCATGAACGACCTGCAGCGCCATGCCGCGCAAAAGAAGCATGCGGTCGAGCAGGGTGCAGCATTGGCTGCTGCACTGGGCTATACGCCTGTTTACCTGCGTTACAACTCCGGATTGCACATCTCGCTCAATGGCCGTGAACTGTCGGCTCAGCTGGAACAACTGCTCACACACTGGCCCGCGCCAATCGCTGAAATCACCATCGTGGCGCACAGCATGGGCGGCTTGCTGGTCCGCAGCGCCTGTCATTATGCCAGGCAGGACGCGATGCGCTGGCCGGACTATTTGAAAAGCATCGTGTTTCTGGGCACGCCACACCACGGCGCCCCGCTGGAGCGGGCCGGAAACTGGGTGGATGTGCTGCTGGGCAGCACACCCTGGACCCGGCCGTTTACTGCGCTGGGCAAGCTGCGCAGTGCCGGCATTACCGATTTGCGCTACGGTTACGTGCTGGATGAAGATTGGCAGGGCAAGGACCGGTTCCAAAGCAAAACTGACCAACATCAACCGGTACCGCTGCCGGAAGGTGTAGCCTGCTACACCGTGGCGGCCACAAGAACTGCGCAGCGCAGCGCCGTGAGCGATCGTTTATTGGGCGATGGCCTGGTGCCCCTGCACAGCGCACTGGGATACCATGATGAGGCCCGGCGTAAGCTGGCATTTGGGCAGGCTGCACAATGGATTGCCTATCGCACGAGTCACCTGGGATTGCTCAGCAGTCCGGCGGTGACCCGGCAGATGGTGCAGTGGCTGGCGCCCCAACAACTGCAGAATAACCCTGGCGAGCAAATGTATGACGCACCATGAAGTCCATAAGGCCCATCGCATAGGCTGGCTGCGCGCTGCAGTATTGGGCGCCAATGACGGCATTGTCTCCACTGCAAGTCTTATTATTGGTGTAGCCGCGGCCAACACCACCCATGCAGATATCCTTCTTGCCGGGGTTGCCGGACTGGCCGCTGGAGCCATGTCCATGGCGGCCGGCGAATACGTGTCGGTGAGTTCCCAGTCGGATACGGAGGCTGCGGACCTGGCGCTGGAGCAAAAATCGCTGGATGACGATATTGAGTCGGAAAAAGAAGAGCTGGCGAAAATATATGAAAACCGCGGCCTCGAACCTGCCCTGGCGAGGCAGGTTGCAGAGCAGTTGATGATTCATGATGCCCTGGGGGCCCACGCGAGGGATGAAATTGGCATATCGGACCATGCCAAAGCGCGGCCGGTCCAGGCGGCTTTTTCCTCGGCTGCCACATTTACTGTTGGTGCAGCATTGCCTTTGCTGACCGCGTGGCTGGTACCTTTAGCCCATCTCATACCCTGGGTTGCCGCCTTGTCCCTGGTTTTCCTGGCTGTTTTAGGCGGGGTTGCGGCTCAAGCGGGTGGCGCACCACTCGCCAGGGGCGCGATCAGGGTCACATTTTGGGGCGCGCTGGCAATGGCTTTGACGGCAGCAGCAGGCAGGTTTTTTGGCGTCGTTGCCTAGTTCGCATTCATTGCCGCGGCCAGTTTCAGACCCTGCAGTACCAGGTCCGGCATCAATACATCAAACATGCCGGTGTTTTCAAACAATGAGCCGAACCCGCCGGTAGCGATTACCTTGGGCCGCTGGCCGGCAAATTCTTCCGTCACCACCCGTTGGATGATTTCCCGCAGTGCCCCAAGGTGGCCGAAATACAAACCTGACTGGATACTGGCGGCGGTGGTCCGGCCCAGGGTCTGCGAGGCGCGGACGATTTCTACTGCCCCGAGTTTGGAGGTGCCCGAATCCAGGGCCTGCATGGATAAGCGCAGGCCGGCCAGGATCACGCCACCCTTGTAGTTGCGATCCTTGCCGATGGCACACAGGGTAGTGGCGGTGCCGAGATCGATAATAAGCAGGTCCTGGTCCGGAAAGAGGTGCGTAGCGCCGATCGCGTTGGCGATGCGGTCCGCACCCACTTCGAGCGGATTCTGATAGCCGATCTTAAGGCCGGTGCGCACCCCCGCCTGCAGGATAAACGGCGCACGATCGAAGTACTTGCGGCAACCGGCACTGATTGCGTACACCACTTCCGGCACTACGCTGCACATGGCGACACGGGTGATGCGGTCTGGCTCAATGCCGTTTTCGCGCAGCACGGAACGGAAAAACAGGCCGTATTCGTCAGAAGACGCACCCTGCTTTGAAGCCTTTCGAAAGGTCAGCTGCAGCTCATCGCCGTCAAACACTCCCCCGTAAATATGGCTGTTGCCAATATCAAGACACAGGATCAAGGCAGTTCCTCCAGCAGTTGTTCAATTGCACTATTCAGTTCCTTGCTGTTGGCGCAGCCAATCGTGATGTCCGGCAACCTGTGCAAGGTATAGCTGTGGCTGCCCGGCTGGATTTCGTTGAGATCCCGGATTTCATTGAGATCATTGTGCACAACCGCATCCACGCCGGCATTGTCAAACAATCCATTAACGGCTTTCGCCCGGGCGGCGTGATCTGAAGTAGACGTAAGCTTGAATCCAATCACGTGCACTGCCGCATTCACTGACCAGCCGCGCAACTGGGGCAGCAGCTTGGCATTGGGTTTAAGGTGCAAGCTGAGCTTGCCTGAAGAGGAAAGTTTTCCTGCAGCCGTGCTGGCTTTGCCGTCCTGCTCGATATAGTCGACGGAAAAATCGCTGACGGCAGCCGCATGGATCACCCAGTCGAAGGGGTGTTGGCCAAGCAGATGGCGCAGCTGTGTCGCCAGGTCCTGGTAACTGGAAAACGATTCCAGTGGGCAGTTCAGACTTGGGCGCATGGCATTTGCTGCGGCAAGAAAGGTCACTGAATGCCCTCTGGATATGAGCGCATCGGCGATGGCTGCCGCAGTGCGCCCGCTGCTGTGATTGCCGATATAACGCACCGCATCTATGGGCTCGCGGGTGCCGCCCGCAGTGATGAGGATGCGCTTTGGCTGGAGTGTCCGTCCAGGTAAATGCGCGCTGATTGCTGCAAGAATGGCTTCGGGTTCGAGCATGCGGCCCGCACCAAATTCGCCGCAGGCAAGATCACCTTCCGCGGTGGGCAGTACGTGAATGCCCCAACTGCGCAGGGCTTGCATACTGGCCTGCGTGGCAGGGTAGTTCCACATATGGGTATTCATTGCCGGCACGATGAACATCGGCTTGCCCGATCCATACGCTGCTTGCCACAGGCTGGTTACCGCTTCGTCGGCAATGCCCGCAGCGAACTTGTTGATCAGGTTGGAGGTGGCCGGCGCCGCAACCACTAAATCAGCCCAGCGGGCAAGGTGAATGTGGTCCATGACCTGGCCGGGAGTAAAGGCACTGCCCAGCACGGGACGGCCACTGAAACCTTCCAGCGTTGCGTGGCCAAGAAACTCAGCCACGGACGGGGTGCAGGCCACCTGCACCTGGTGGCCCTGTTTGACCCAGCTTGAAATCAGGCCGCAGGCTTTGGCACAGGCAATTGATCCTGACATCAGCAGGAGAATATTCACCGGCGCAGGCGCGGCTTTATCCAATGGCGACATTATCAATCAACCTCACGTCCCCCAGGCGCACGGCCCCGAAGCGGCGCCCGTCCAGGTCTTCAACATAATCCACTTCGAACCCGAGTTGCTCCAAAGCTTCACGCGCCTGTGCGGCGGAGCTTGCCGATTTCAGCGCGCGGAACAGGCCGGGTGCCTGCGCCCTTTGCTGTGCATCGAGGCGGGTGTTGCGCGAAGACATGGCCAGGCCGTCTGCTTCGCGTACCGTTGGGCAGGCGACGATGCCAAGCGGCAGGAAAAAAGCGCCAACCATACCGCGCACCAGTTGTAACTGCTGATAATCTTTTTCGCCAAAATAGGCTCGCGTTGGCCGGATGATATTGAACAGTTTCATCACCACCGTCAGCACGCCGTCAAAGTGGCCGGGGCGGTGGGCACCGTCCAGGTTCTGGCTGAGCTCAGACTCACTCACGCGAAAAGTATAGCCGTCAGGGTAGAGGCTTTTGGCGTCTGGCATGAACACAGCGTCGGTGTTACTGGCTCGCAGCAATGCGAGGTCCGCTGCGGTAGTACGCGGATAGTGTTCAAGGTCGGCGGCCTGGTTGAACTGGGTCGGGTTGACAAAAATACTCACCACTGTGATGTCATTATCGCGTTGGCTGCTGTGCACCAGCGAGAGATGTCCTGCGTGCAGGGCACCCATGGTTGGAACGAAGCCAATGGATGACCCGGTCGCGCCTCTACCCAGGCTGTCGCGGAATACGCTCCAGCCGGCCACATCGGTAAATACATTCATCCGGCGTAACGTTCCGCACTGGCCGGGAAGCTTCCGTCTTTTACATCGCGGGCAAAGGCATTGAAAGCGTCCAGCCATTGTTGGCTGCCATCAAGGTAGCGGCGCACGAATTTGGGCTTGAAGTCCTGGTTAAGGCCGAGCAGGTCCTGCATGACCAGTACCTGCCCATCGGTTTGAGCACCCGCACCAATGCCGATGGTTGGTATGGTCAGCGCTGCGCTGATTTCAGCCGCCAGGGTTTCGGGCACACATTCCAGCACGATGGCGAAGCATCCGGCAGCCTGGCAAGCAACGGCCTCGGCTTTGAACCGTTCACGCTCAGCGGCGCTGCCACCTTGCACATGAAATCCACCCAGCTGGTTAACCGATTGCGGGGTAAGGCCAATGTGGCCCATCACCGGCACGCCCGACTGCACGATGTGGGCTATGGTGTCCGCATTGCCGGCGATTCCTTCCAGTTTCACGGCTTCCGCTCCAGCCTGCATCAGCCTGCCAACGGCATCCATGGTGTCGGCCAAAGACTTGCGAAAGGACAGAAATGGCAGGTCTCCAACGATGAATTTGCGCGGCGCACCTTTACGTACGGACGCAACGTGCCAGGCCATCATTTCGACCCCGATGGGCAGTGTCGTGTTGTGCCCGTGCATGACCATGGCGGCGCTGTCACCCACGAGAATCATGTCTACATCCGATTGTTCAAGAATGCGCGCCGAGGTGTAGTCGTAGCAGGTCACTACGACGAGTTTTTCGCCCTTGCGTTTGCGTTCCGGCAATTTGAGGATATTCACAGCGCCACCTCCTGCAGGCTCGCCGCCGTTTGGGAGTCGCGATACAAGTCCACAAAGGCCTGGTACACCGCTTGCAGCGGATCGCCACTCAAGGCATTGAGGTTGCGTCGAATGGTATTCACATCGCCGCGACTGAGCGGCCCGGTGAGCGCGGCCCCGGGATTGGCAACGAAGTTGTGCACCACCTGCTGCAGATAGGGCGCAAGCGTTTCCGGCGGCAAACCCATCCCGGCGAATCCTTCACTGGCTGCCTGCCACAGGATCTGGCTGAAATTGCCCGCCATGACGCACAAGGCGTGATAACGAGGCTTGTCTTCCAGCCGGACCGGGAAGTGCGGGTTGCGGAGGCCAGGTAACAGGGTGCTGAAGTCGTGGCCCTGGTCCACCATGAAAGGAATTTTCTGGTATTGCTCAAGCGCGTAAAGCTCATGGCCGAACGTCATCAGCGGGTGCGCGCCCGCGACTCCGGGAATACTCAGCGCGCCGGAACAATGCACCAGGGTTTTCTGGTGCAGGAACGGATAACGGCTGATCAGGTCGGCAATGGCGCCGTCAGAAACCAGCAGCAAGGCGTGGGTGGCCGGTTGCAGCGTGGCTTCAAGTCGCTCCTTGGGGCGCGCCCGGTGCCTGGGGGTGCTGTGTGAGTTCGTTTCTGGCGCGCCGTCGCGTGACCAGGCGGACACGGGCAAGCCCAGGAGTGTGAAATAGTGGCGCATGTGCCGCGCGAGGCGGCCGCCACCCAAAATGGCGTAGTGTGTCATTGCGGTACCTGTCCTTAAGGATCAAGTCCTTCGTTGTGCCATTGTATACGCAGTATCTTCCGCGGGGCAATGAAATCCCGGCCATCAGGTCCTGGGTTATGCCCTGGCTTTGCGGACCCAGCGGCAATCCCTGCCCAATGGCCGTGGTTTGTGCGACTTTCCTGATGTACCTGCAGAAATCCTGGTCCTCACCGATCAACAGGGTGTCGAGAGCGTCGCGGAAATCCTCGCGCGCGCACCACTCGCGCATGTAGTCATCCCAGGAACTCCAGCGGCGCTGCTTTTCGATGTGCACTCCTTCGTCGTAGAGCATGATGTAGGCACGCTCGAACAACGAAATCAGCATGCTGAAGATCACCGTCATGCGTTCGTGTTGCTCCTCGGTCAGCGCCGGGGTCTTGTTCATTGAGAACAAGTGCAGGTCGGGGTGCTCCAGCACTACGCGCAGGAATTCCTGGTAATTGTCGGAAATGGATTCATACACCAGTTCCTCCTCGTTCTTGCGTTCCTTGTGCTGCTCGTAAACAAACACGGAAATGGCCAGGGGCAAGCCAACCACGGTCACCACGTAGCTTAGAAGTTCCCAGGTTTCGAGGTTCATCATCACGCTCCAGTATCAGCCGGACCGGCTGTCGGCATCATCTTCGTCCTCGTCGGCGGAGAGCTTCTCCAGCCGGGCTTTTTCAACCCGGTGTCCCTCGACCTCCAGCACTGTCATGCGGTAGTTACAACAGGTGATAGTCGCGCCTACCTGCGGCATCTCCTGCAGGGTATCCATGAACAGGCCGGACAGCGTGTTGGCGTCGAGATCATCCGGCAGGTCAATGTCGAGCACTTTTTCCAAATCGCTCAGCGGAATAAGGCCATGGGCTTCCCAGGTTTGCTCAGACACCTTGACGATGGGGTATTGCGATTCGCGCTCGTCCGTTTCATCCGCTATTTCGCCCACGATTTCTTCCAGCAGATCCTCCATGGTGAGCAGGCCAGCAAGAGAACCGTACTCATCGACAACGAAGGCCATGTGCGCCCGCCGGGAACGCATATTCTCAAACAGGCGCGAAACCGACAGGGTCTCCAGCACGATCAGTGGCTCGCGAACATATTCGCGCAGGTTGTGCCAGGGATTCGGCCTTCCCTCCAGTGTGGCGTTGAACAGGTCCTTGGTCAGGATCATGCCCAGCAGTTTGTCGGTACTGCCGTCAATGACGGGAAAACGCGAGTGCGAGGTGCTCAACACCAGTGCAATGTTTTCCCCGGGTGATTTCTGCAAATCGATCATGTCGATTTCAGTGCGTGAAATCATGACCTCTTCCACGGTGCGCTCGCCAAACTCGAACATATTGCTCAACATCGCCGCATTGCCGGAAGCCAGTTCACCATGCTCATCGGAGGTAACGATCATGTCCTGCAACTCGGTGCTGGTCATGACATCGGCGTGCGATGACTGGGCCACGCCGAACTGGCGCAAGACATAGGAAGTGCTGTTACTCAACAAGCGGTTCAGCGGGTAGGTCAGCAGGTAAAAGGCCCGCAAGGGATAGGCCACCCACAGTGACACCGGCTCCGGTTTGCGGATGGCAAAGGTCTTTGGCACCTGTTCGCCAAGGACGATGTGCAAGGATGAGAAAACCAGGAAACCAATGATAAAGGAGGTGGTGTGCAGAGCCTCCTGCGACATGTTCCAGTGGCGAAACAAGGGTTGCAGCAGATTCGCCACGGCAGGCTCGCCTATCCAGCCCAGCCCGAGTGAGGCCATGGTGATTCCCAGCTGGCAGGCTGCGAGATAGGACTCCATGTCGTCCATGATCCTGCGGGTCAGTTTTGCCGTCAGTACACCCCGATCGGCCAACTGGTTAATGCGCACACCCTTGGCCTTGACCAGCGCAAACTCTGCGGCAACGAAAAACCCGTTAAGGGCGAGCAGCAAAATGACCAGCAGCAAACTGGTGAGTGAGCTATTCATTCCACGGTGAACTGCTGCATGGAGACATTCCGGAAGAGATGAGTTAGCGATATTATAACGAGTGCGTGAAAAAATCAGGGCTGGAATGAAAGCAGACGGCCAGAATAAGGGGGCAAAACTCGCATGCTTTGAATATGATTAAGAAACAGGACAACTTGATTTTTTGTTAAAAGAGCGTTTTAATGCGACTTAGTCCTGCCATTAGAGCGGGCAATGTAAAACCATCCGGAGCGGCAGTATGAAAAACTTACAGATTCTTAGGGCTAGCATGGCGCTTGCCCTGATGTGCACTTCCTCGGCGCTTTTTGCGCAAGAGGACGAGCCAGAAGGCGACAACAAAGGTGTGTTGGAAGAAGTGATGGTCACGGCCACACGTCGCTCTGCAGAAAACATCCAGACCACACCGGTTGCCATCACTGCCCTGACCGGGGACGAGGTAATGACCTTTGCCGTACGTGACCTCAACGACATAGCGGCGGATGTGCCGGGTCTGTCGTCGGGAACGGTTTCCGCCTTCAAATCCGCCCAGTTCGCCATGCGCGGCGTGTCCGAAACCACCATCATCCTGTACAAGGAATCGCCCGTTGCCGTAATGCAGGATGATTTTGTCGTGCCACATATCCAGACCGCCAACCTGGAAATGTTTGATATCGAAAACATCGAAGTCCTGCGTGGCCCGCAGGGCACGCTGTTTGGTAAGAATACCACCGGCGGCGTCATCAGCGTGCGCACCAAGCGCCCGGAACTTTCCCAGAACTATGCGGAAACCCAGTTGCAGTATGGAAGCTTTGGCACCACCAACGCCAATGCAGCGCTCAATCTTTCCGTTGGCGATACCTTGTCTTTCCGCTTCGCTGGCATGTACCTGAACTCTGATGGTTACTACAAGAACAATGCCGTTTACGGGCCAATCGGTACGCCCCTGCCGATCAATTCCAGCTATACAGGCCAATCTGGCGCAGGTGATGGCAGCAATATCGGCGGGGATGACGTGTTTTCGGGGCGGGCCAAGATGCTGTGGGCTCCCACCGATGATTTCAATATTTTGTTCCAGTACGAAATGGTGCGCGATAACGGCGATACCCCGCCCATCGTGCAAGAGTCACAAGCGGGATACATTGTTCCGTTGTGGGGATACCCCGTGGGAACAGGCGATCCGCTCAAGCGGGCCGGTATCTCGAATCGTGATGAAGACATCCTTAATTTGGATGGTGGCCACCAGGTCGATATCGATGGCTACTACCTGAATTCGGACTGGGCTTTCACAGACAGTTATACGCTTTACGTTAATGGAGGAATCCGCAAACAGCAATCCCGTTTGCCGAGTTCCTATGTAGGCGCAACCGGGCCGATATCCTTGTTTGACGCAAGCCGTGACGACAATCGTAAAACCAGCCAGCTGGAAGCCCGTGTCGGTTCAAATCTTGATGGCAGGTTCAATTTCACCACCGGTGCATTTTTCCAGAAGGATGATACCGAGTTCTGCGTTGCGCAGCTTGTCGGCTTCCTGGATGGTTTTGGCCTGCCAACTCCGACGGATTTCTTCAATGACAACCCCAGGCTGCTGTGTAACACCCAGGATGCCAAGGCGTGGGCTCTTTACTTTGACGGCACTTTTGATGTGACTGATGATTTCCATATCTCGGCCGGATATCGCTATAGCAACGAGAAGAAGGACTGGGCCGGACGGCCGATGCGGTTTGCCCTCGATGGAACGCCAATAAAAGACCTCAACGAGTTTCTGGACGGCGCTGACTTTGAAAAGTATCCCGAGGGCGTCGTGTACAACAACCACAGCTGGACCGAACCGAGCTATCGCTTCGTTCTGGGCTATGACTTCAGTGATCGTCAGTTTGGATATTTCAGTTATAACCACAGTTTCAAGAGCGGTGGTTACAATGATCAGTTGGGCACCACGCTGGATCCGATAACGGATTTCGCGGCTGAGCCAACCAAACCTGAAATCGCTGACTCATTTGAAGTCGGTTACAAAGCCTCGTCTGAGGATGGTGCAGCCAGCTTTGCCATTGATTCCTATTACGTCAAGTACAAAGATGCACAAAAGACATTCAACGTGTCTTTCCCTGACGGGCAGCAGGAAACATTGTTTTTTAACGCTGCGACTTTGGATGTGTGGGGTGTGGAAGCGGAAGGCGCCTGGGCTGTTTCCGATTCATTCCTGCTGCGCTGGAACGGCTCTTACATGCATGCCGCATTCGGCACGTTCCAGGCAGACACGAACTACGATGGCATCATCGACGTAGACCTTAGCGACAAGCCGGTAACGCGTGCGCCCAAGTGGATGGGAACCATTGGTGGAACGTATACCCATCCGATTGGCAACCGGGGTAATAACCTGGAGTTTGGTCTGCGGGTTGCCTATGAGGATAAGTCAATCGCAAGCTATACCGACGTACCAGGCGCACACGATCCATTCCTGAACGCCAAGACCCTGGTTGATTTCAACCTGACATTCCGCGATTCCAAGGATCGCTACTACCTTAGCTTGCTCGGCAGCAACCTGCTGGATGATCGTTATCGCACGGGCTCACTGTCGGTTGCCACCTTGTGGATCATGTCAGCCTACGGCCCGCCGCGTTACTGGGGTATAGAGTTCGGTGGCAGGCTTGGCTTCGACAAGGAAGAAATGCCCGCTCCGTCAGCGCCGCCACCACCGCCACCACCACCCGCTGCGCCGGCGAATCCGGATCTGGATGGAGACGGCGTGTTGAATGAGAAAGACAAATGCCCCAATACCCGTCCGGGTGCAGTGGTAGACCTCGACGGTTGTGAAGTGGAAGCGGTTATTTCCCTGGAAGGCGTGCACTTTGCTTTCGACAAGTCCACCCTGACCCCGGAAGCCATGGCCATTCTTGATAAGGCAGTTGCCCTGCTCGATAAGCAGGCAAAGGTCGTGGTGGAAGTGGCCGGTCATACCGACAGCGTAGGTTCGGAAGAGTACAACCAGAAGCTGTCTGAGCGCCGCGCTATTTCCGTGAAGGACTACCTGGAAAGCAAGGGAATAACGGCCACCCGGCTGTCAGCCGTGGGTTACGGTGAAGCACAACCGGTAGCCAGCAATGACACGGATGCAGGGCGGGCTCTCAATCGCCGCGTGGAGTTGATCGTACTGTCCCGTTAAAGCAAGAGAAGTTGACCGGAAAAAGCCCCGCACCTCGCGGGGCTTTTTCTTGAAGGGGTCAGAGTACATTTTCTTTGATGGAGATTTTCTACCCACGGCCTTTTGTGAAAATGTACTCTGACCCCCGGTTGCTCCATAACCTACAAAAAAAGCAGGTCACGCTAATGCCCTGGTCCCAAATCTACGATCCAATGAACAATGCCGTGCTCAGCACGGCTCTCGCCACGGTCCCTGTCCTGGTGCTGCTTGGCGGCATTGCTTTCTTCCGCCTGCCTGCGCACGTGGCGGCACTCCTGGGTTTGGCCTCCGCCTTGACCATCGCGATCTTTATCTATGGAATGCCAGCCCGGATGGCTGGTGCGTCGGCAATTTACGGCGCCTCTTTCGGATTGCTGCCGATCGGCTGGATTGTGCTGAACATCATCTTTCTGTACCAGCTGACCAGGGACAAAGGATACTTCAAGATCCTTCAGGACAGCATCGCAGGCGTCACCGAAGATCGGCGCCTCCAGCTTTTGCTGATCGCCTTCGCCTTTGGTGCTTTTTTCGAAGGGGCGGCAGGGTTCGGCACGCCGGTCGCCGTAACAGGCGCCATTTTGATCGGACTGGGATTCTCTCCGCTGGCAGCGTCGGGACTGTCCCTGATAGCGAACACGGCGCCGGTTGCCTTCGGCGCGCTCGGTACGCCCATCATTGCTTTGGCCGCAGTCACCGGGCTGGACCTGCAGCAACTGTCGTCCATGGTGGGCCGCCAGCTTCCATTCTTCTCATTGCTGGTGCCATTCTGGCTGATCTGGGCTTTTGCCGGCTGGCGTGGCATGAAGGAAATCTGGCCCGCGATCCTGGTAACCGGCGTGAGTTTTGCCATACCGCAATTCCTGATCTCCAATTATCACGGCCCATGGCTGGTCGATGTAGGCGCAGCGATTATTTCGATGATCTGTTTGACGCTGTTCCTGGGGATCTGGAAGCCGAAGACGATTTGGAGCACCACGGTACTCAAGGGACATGAGTCCGATAGCGGAACGGTCGATACTGTCGTCGTAATTGAAACGGTCAAACATGACCGCGCAACGGTGATCCGGGCCTGGGTGCCCTGGCTGGTGCTTTCGGTTTTTGTGTTTCTGTGGGGCGTGCCGCAGGTCAAGGATTTCCTTAACGGCGTATCGCAGGAGAAGCGCGTAGTGGTGGTGGACGGAAAAGAACAAACCGAAGCCGTACCCTTAGCCTGGAGTGGCTACACGAAACTGGATATCCCCGTGATGGGATTGCACGAAAGGGTCGAAAAAGTTCCACCGGTGGTCGCCAAAGCCCAGACGGAAAAGGCCATCTACGTTCTTAACTGGTTATCTGCGACCGGCTCTGGAATTTTGTTCGCCGCAGTGATCGCTGGTTTGTACATGCGCTATTCGTTCCGGGAGCTGTTGCGCAAGTATTTGGAAACGATAGTACTGGTCAGATATTCCTTGCTCACGATTGCTGCGATGCTGGCGCTGGGCTACACCACCCGCTATTCCGGAACAGATGCAACGATGGGGCTCGCATTCGCCCACACGGGTGTGCTGTATCCGTTTTTCGGAGCGATGCTTGGCTGGCTGGGCGTGGCTTTGACGGGGTCAGATACGGCATCCAACGTCTTATTTGGCGGGCTGCAGAAGGTCACGTCCGAACAGCTCGGTCTGAATCCAAACCTGATGGCCGCAGCCAACAGTTCGGGTGGCGTTATGGGCAAGATGATTGATGCGCAGTCCATCGTGGTGGCCTCCACGGCAACCCGCTGGTATGGGCATGAGGGCGAAATCCTGCGCTATGTGTTCTTGCACAGCATTGTGCTGGCGATGCTGGTGGGCGGGGTGGTAATGCTGCAGGCCTATGTCTATCCGTTCACTTTGCTGCAGGTTATGCCGGTGGCGCCCTAAGGGGTCAGAGTAAAGTGCCAGAGTAAAAGATGGAATTGGCAAGGTGGGACATCACCCTGACCTTTTACTCTGGCACTTTACTCTGACCCCGGCTGTCCCGGCTGTCCCGTCTGTCAGCGCGTGGCTGCCGGCATTCCCAGCAATTCATACGCGGCATCCAGCACCAGCGGCCAGGTGCTGGAATCAGGATCGATCATTTCGAAGTGCCCTGATTGCGTCGCTTCAATCAGGCGCACCTGGTCATTAGCGGCTTCAGCCGCTGCGAAGTAACGACGGCCTACCGGGCCCCAGTTGTCATCATAGGCGCCGATAACCAGCAACTGGGGTACACCAATCGGCACCAGTTCAATGGGCGAGCCCAGGGCATAGCGCTCTGGAAACTCCGTGGGCGATCCACCCATCAGTTTATCGACCACATTGTCGCAAACTCCGGTTTCGTACAGGTTCACCAGATCAGCGGCGGGCGCAAGGGCAAGCACGCCAATTACTGGGACAACTCGAGCTGATAAAAACAGGGGGTTGTCGTGAAACCGGGAGCTGGCCGCCAGCCACAGAGCAAGCTGCCCACCGGCTGAATGCCCTGCAGCGATAACGCGGGATGTGTCCAGGGAATACTCATCGGCCACGCTGAGCATTTTATCGGCTGACTGTGCGATATCCTGAAAAGTGCCAGGCCAGCCGCCGCCTGCGTCACCGACGCGCCGGTACTCAACGGTCCAGGTGGCAATGCCGCTGCGCGTGAACGCATCGGCGAGTTTACCGATATGGTGGATGTCAAATTCCGACAACCAGCAGCCGCCATGGATCAAAATCATGACCGGGTAAGGCCCCGGTCCGTCCGGCAGGCGCAAGTCTGCGAACTGCAAAGGCCCTTCGCCATAGGGGATGCGTGCGTCGGGAGTGGAATAGGTGAATGCGGCGAGGTCATCCGAGGTCATGATGGCGGGGCGCATTTCTTCAGCCATTATTGGCGCACTGCCAAGCAGGAAGGTGAACAGTAAAAAGAATAACACCGGGCGCATCTTTGCCTCCTGGGCCATGAGAACGGACTGACAGTTAGTGGATTCACTGTGGGGGGCAGGCTAGCACGGTATTCGGAATTGCTTCAACGAAGCAGTGCATGACCCCAGCCCTCGCCTCAGGCAAGGATCCCGGACAGGAAGCTGCGCTGCACAAACCAGAACACACCAAAGCCGCAAACGAAAGCCGCGACCCAGTCGGCTGCCGTCCCGGTAGCGATCCGATTCCGGCTGCGCACGATGAGACCCAAAATAACCATCGCAGTCACCAGCACAAGCTGCCCCAGTTCGACACCGATGTTGAAGCCCGCCAGCGGCAGCAGCAGGGAGTTTTGCCCCATGCTGGCGGCCTGGAAAGCGCCGGCAAAACCAAACCCATGGATCAGGCCGAACAGGGCGGTGATGACCATGCGGTAGTTTCCCTTGCCGGCCAGTTGCTTGCTACCCATCAGGTAACAAAAAGAGAACAGCGCCAGCCCAACCAGCCCGGTGGTTCCTATACTGCCATGATGAAATTCCCCTATGGGCACCAGCAAAAGAATCAGCCCGGAGCTAGCCAGGGCCAGGGGCAGGGCGGACCTTTGCGTATTGACCGTTCGTTCAACGGCGACCAGCGCAATGGTCAATCCAATGGTGGCTTCAATGGCCGCTACGTTAGCCTGTACCAGTCCCAAAGCCGCAAGACTGAGGGTGATGCTATGACCCAGGGTAAATCCGGTCACGGCCCAGATTACGTCGCGCAGCCGCCGGCACAGCAGCAATAGCCCGACCAGAAACATCACATGGTCCAGGCCGCCGGCGATATGGCGGAACCCCAGTTGCACATAATCCAGGAAACCACCGGGTACACGCGTGGCGGCTGATTGACCTGCGCTCAGCGCAGCCGGTGTCCAATCCGGGCTTTCACTGGTTAACAGCTTTTGCTCCACGCCCCCGCCCATGGCCTGGGGGAGGTCCATGCTGGCGAAATGAACATGCTCGGCTGCAAGGTCGAAGAAGGCATGGATGCTCAATGACCTGGGTGCGTTGGCACAATGCCAAACCATCTCGACCCGCACATAGCCCGGCCGGTTTGCGAGCGCCCTGGGCCGTGAGTTTGCCGTGCAGGCGGATTCCCCGTCGCCTGCGGAAATATGCTGCACCAGGTAGTTTGCCAGCCTTTGCTGGGGTGTGTCCTCCGCACCACCAGTGGGGATACGGCTGACCTCGCGCGCATTCACCGTGAACTGCAGGCTCAGCGTATGCCCTGCGTAATGCCAGTGGCTGAAGGACTCGCTGGGAGTATGGGCATGTGCCATGCCCGAACAAACCAGGCATGCAAAAAGCAGGCAGGCAAAAAACACCGGGTAGCAGGACCAGGGCCGCATTCAGTCCGTGATTTCCGGGTCCAGGGTGACGGGTGTCCGCTCACGCAACCACGCAAGGTAGTCCCGCAGCGCCTGCTCGCCAGCGCGGCGAGTGTACTCGGCTTCAAGCACCGGCCTCAGCTGCTCGAAGGCGGGCAACGCCCCGGCCTGGCGATCAACCACCAAGAGGATGTTCATGCTGCCATTCACCTCGATCGGCGCGGAGTAGTGACCTGGCTCAAGTTGCGCCACGCGTTGAGCAAGGTCCGGACCCAGGTAATCGGCAACCTTGCTCAATGGCAACATCTGCTCCGGCAGAATAAGCTCCCGTTTCAAGCCGGTTAATCGCTCCACTTCTTCGCTGGCGGCGACAGGCATGTCCAGGTGCGCGGCAGCAAGCCTGGCCTTGATCCCGGAACCGTCGCCGCTCAGTGGCAGGCGCCACCAGCGCACCTTGTAGCGAGCTGTAGCGGCAAAAAACTCCGGATCTGATTCGTACAATTGGCGCAGCGCGTCTTCGCCGGGGGGCGTGGCATCGCTTTCCGTCGCGACCTGGGCAATGACCGCTGCAGCTATGGCTTTGCGGATCGGGGGTGAAGATTCAGGCAGACCGAGTTCCATGCCGCGCAGGATCAACAGTTCCTCGTCGATCAGCCGCTCCAGCACAAATTGCCGGTCTGCTGCACTGAGGGGAGTGCGCTTGTCGGTTTCCATGTCGCTTAGCAGCTGGACATAACGGCTGCGCGGAATGTAGGTTTCCCCGACCCTGGCTACGGCAAACCCAGGCAGGCTGCCGCCGGGATTGCTCCCGGGGCCGGACCAGCGATCCACCAGTCCGGTTGCCGCAATCACCAGTCCGGTCAGAGCGCCAAGAGCCAGTAGACGAACTTGGGAAAGCAAGCGGGGTTTCCCGATCGCTGGCGACTCCTGCATGGTCAGCCGAAGGTATTCCTGCTTGCCTGCTCAGCTATCCGGAGCGCCATGCTGCAGGTAATCGATGAAGATGGGTGAAGACCAGGCGCGGTGCTGAGCGGGCGCGAGGCAGTTGTCACCGGCTGCGGTGCGATCATCACCATAGCAGGGTTTCACCGCGATACATTGCCCCTGCTCATCCCGTTCGCAGCGCAAATTTCCTGCGTTGATGGTGTCTTCGCTTGCCTGTATGGCCCGCACATAGTAGACGGTGTCCCGGCCGCCGGTGGCAAATTCGGGGTCAGTAAACTCCACCTCGCAACCTTCGTTCTGGCTGGAGTCACAGGCCAGGGTTTTCCACGGATCCTCAATCAGGCGGCCGACTGGTTCACCCGGAGTGACCTGCGGGCGAATACGAATGACTTCAATGCGGTCGATTGCCTGCCGCCTGGTCGAAGGGTTGTAGCACTCACCGCGACACAGCAGTTCGAGGCGTTCAGGCGAAATGGCATTAAGGCTGGACTCGGGACAACCCGGTTTTTGTGCGAAAGCGCCGAGCGCCCTGACCCGGAAGCGTGGTGATTCAGCCATGCGGGTTTCTGCGCCCATGGGAAGTGTATTCGCACGGGCTTCGGCCGGTGGATTAATCAAGTCAAACCACAACAAAAGTCGCTGACCCGAAGTTCCATACACTTCTTTGCGCTTCAAGGCCTGCCATATTGAATTCCGGTCCCGGCCCTCGGAGTGCACTGCCACCAGTCCGCCGGTTACGAAAAAACTGGCCTGTCTTTCCAGCTCGAGAATATTGAACAGGTAAATGCCCTTGGTATCGACATCGACGCTGGCCGGCGCCGGCTTCCGGCGATCGGTGGAGTACATTTGCCGCGATTCGGCTTCTGCATAACCCCACGAGTCCGTCATGGACTTGCGCGCATACTGCTTGTAGCCGGTACCCGGGCGGGCCGAGTGATTATCACTGGAGGCGATGAATCCGAAACGGAAGCGGGCGGGGTGTTCGGGATCATCAAAATTCGTGATGGCCAGGCCATACTGGACAGAACCACCGGGCCGGTAATTGAACGAAGGCAGGAAACAGTCACGGCATTGACCTGCGTCCAGCCAATCCTCCGGGGTCACGCCGGGCACGGTATGCCAGCCCAGCTGGCCGTATTTCAGATACTGTTTACGGGCTGCCATGGCCCGGGCGTCGCACTCTTGTGGAGACTCTTTGGCCTCGGTGCAGCGTTGCCGGATGATCTCACCTGCGCGCCAGCACGAAGGCAGGTAATCCGGCGTGGGCGGCGGGCAAACCAGTTCACCGTCAGGCGTTTTCTCCACGGCCTTCCAATCCCGGTATTCCTCCGAGTTGCCATGCCCCGAATACACTTCGATCAGGAACTGGCGCTGCGGGTCGGTCATGCCGGCTGCGAGCTGTTTGTCCAGCGTGTAGCCTGCGGGCGTGTAGATGCCCCAGGTCGTGCCGTGCGGAATGACAATCGAATCCAGGTTCCAATCATTCAATTTACGAAACAGCTCAGCCGGTGTTGCCGCAGTCTCCATGCAATCGGCTGGCAGCTCGCGCTCATTACCCTCCTCCGGACATATCTTCTGGCGGGAGATGGTCTGCAGCAGGTCGGCGAAATCATAGTAGCGTTGCCGGTGCGGCAGGTCGCGCAAGGGGGGCAATAGCCGGAGCTTCAGTGGCGCGCTGCTGAATGCCTCGCGGAAGGGTGAGCCTATTGGGCGGGCGGGCAGCTGGTCCGGACTGGTGTCCCTGAAGATCACATTCTTGTGACCGTAGTGGGTCTCCGGCGTACTGCCAGCCTGGGTCCACTCAAATCCCATGAAGGTAACCATATCCGGATTCTGTGCATCACCGGCTATGGCATTGCATTGCTGCACACTGGCGATGGCTTCCTGCCACCGTGCCTGGGTCAGGCTCTCGGCGTGATCGGTGAGTGCCCAGAAATCCAGCGATGAGCATACCCGGGCGAAATCGCAGGCATCTGCAGGGGGGTGTGCGCCTTCTCCCTGTACCATGGGCAGGGACATGAGGAAAGCATCGGAAGAAAACGTCGTGTGTACGTGCAGGTCACCAAACAGGATTTGCTTGTTGTCCTCCACGCCTAGTGCCGCGGCAGCCTGGTGCTGCTGGCTAGCCTGTTTTTCCATGTAACCGACCGGAGTCCGGAGCGCCTGGATCCTGCCGCTGTCTTCCAGGGAGCCGTACCAGTTGAACGCAATCCCGCAAACATAGAGCAACGGGGCAAGCAAGCCAAAAACAAGCAGCGCGATGAGCGCGCTGGTTCTAGACATGGACCCGTCTCAGGCCGGGCACAAAACTCTCACCGGCCCTGCAATTGCCGGCGCCCGAATGCTATTTTTCACCGTTGAGGTAACGTTCCAGCTCCTTGTGGAAGTGCCTGAGGCGTTGCTCCTGCTCGCCCCAGATTGCGCCCTTGAATCCGGCCGAGCGCAGGCCGCGCTGCACTATGGGCAGAAGGTCGGAATCCTGGTCCAGTACCTGTCCAAGGTGGGGCGGTTGACCCAGGGGTACGTACTCGGTGTCCGGGCGGGTTTCTCCGGACGTGTCGGTGCCTTCCGGCAGGCCCATCCAGCCGGGCGTGGTGTAGTCCGGATCGGGAATGGGCCGGATCAGCGTCATCGTGTCATAGAAGAATCGCTCGGGCTCGGTCGGGTGGGGCATGAAGCGCATCAGGAACGCCCCCTCCGGATGAAGTCCAATCTGCACATTGGGAAATAATCCGGTGGCCCAGCTGTCGGTCAGTTGTGCGTCGGTAAAACGCTCATAGCCGAGGTCGTATTTTTCCGAGCGACGGCGTTTGGCCTGTTGAATGGACCTGCGCACTTCCCTTGCGTTTTGCGGATACTCATCCGGTGACATACTGGCTTCTGCCATCATGTATTCGAGGCTGGGATTCATGCAGTCCTGGTCAGTTTGCCGCTGCGTCTTGACGCCAATGGGTACTAACATGCGACTGTAGCCGTTCGGGTAGAGGTCGACCTGCACGCCCATGTCATCCATCACGTCCTGGGTTTCCGGATGCACGGCATGCAGGTGGTAGGTTTCATAAAAAGCGTCTACGCCGGTCTTCCAGTTGGCGGCCCACTCGCTGACCACGTGGCGTACGCAATGCATCTTGTCCAGTTCATAGGCCTCGAGGTAGCCTTTGGGCAGGCCCATTTGCGCACTCAGCGGAGCGGCATTTTCATCCAGGTTGATGAACACCAGCCCGGCATAAGTGGTGCAAAGTATGCTCCCCATACGGGGGCGTTCCGAGAGCAACTTCGGGTTCACCGTGTCTTCATCGGTGATGCGGGTGCACTTGCCGTCCAGGCCGTATTGCCAGGAATGGAAGGTGCAGGTGAATTGCTTCACGCTGCCGCGATCATTCAGCACGATCTGGTTGCCGCGGTGCGGGCACACGTTGTAGAACGCTTTTACCGAACCATCGTGCTGGCGCACAATAACGATGCTCTCAGCCAACAGGCGAAAAACCGAGTAGTCGCCAGGTTCAGGTATGTCGGTCTCCACACCCGCAATCAGCCAGCAGTGGGTCCACATGTTGGTCCATTCCCGCCGCATGAAGTCGGCGGAGTAATAGCGGGCAGGATCGTAAACATCCAGGCCGTTGTCGATAAAGGGTTGCTTTGCTTCCAGGTTGCCCTCACCCGCCTTAGGGTCGATCAACCAGGATTCAACGGGGCTTTTCCACATCTCAGTACACCTCGATTACTTGAACGCCTTCATTGGGCGATATTATTCGGCGCTATTGGGTTCCAAACTTGCAGTAGGGTTCTTTCTCTACCAGTCCGAATGTAAATGATAATTTGACCAGCCCGACTATCACAGCAAGGCAAAGGCCCAGCTCCAGGATTTCTTCGTCAGAAAAATGACGCTTGAGCTTGGCGTAAAGTTCGGCCGTCAGTTTCCCGTGCTCATTGTTCAGCGCAATTTCGTCAGCCAACTCCATGACCGCCTGTTCGTCCTCACTGAAGCCAGAGTAGTCCTGTCGCCACATGGCATCAATCTGCTCTTGTGAATAGCCAATATTGGCAACGCCGACCAGGTTTTGCAGGTTACAGGTACGACAGCCATGGTTCATGCTCAGTCGCAAACGGGCCAGTTGCTTGTGCTTTTCACCGACACGTCCGTCAAAAAAAATCTTCTGGTAGAACTGCACCATGGCAAAATCCAGCAGCTCTGGCGCGTTGGCAAACACGTCCACGAAGGTAGGCGTTCCGGTGAGTGCATTGAGGGCATCCCAGGCCATACGCTGCCCATCGGATAATTCGTGGCGGGGTACCCGCGGTAACAGTGTCTCACTCATGCCAAGTTCCTCGTGTGATGGGATTCATTGATCCAGCTCAATCATGCCGGACAGCAGGGGCTCGAGCTTAAGGTATTCCGGCACCCGCTCGCCAATGCGGCGATCAAGTTCTTCGTGCCAGTGGTAGATGCGCCGCTCCTGGTAGCCCAGCTGAATACCGGTAAACCCCGGCGATTCCATCGAAGTCTGGATCAACGGCACCAGCTGGAGGTCTTCTTCAAGGATACGCACAAAGTTGCTGATGCGCTTGTCCCACAGCGGGTGCCGGTCACCATCGCCCCAGTCCGGAGAAAACCAGTGGCACTCGAGGCGCATGCTGTTATCGCCCGTGGGGTAGAGCGCGAGGAACGGCATTCCTGTTGCGGAAACGGGTGTAACCAGTGCAGGAAACAGGTTGAACGAAACATTGAACTGGCGGTACAGGTCGCCAGCCTGGGCGAACTCCATCATTCCGGCAGTCCCCGGATCGATCCAGTCCGGGCTGCGGTTGGGGGTCACCATCAGGGAGTGGCCACGCGGGAACAGGGTCTGGCTGGTGCCGCGGTGGTCCAGGAACCGGTCCGCCGTTTTGGGATGGATGGTCTTGAGGTGGTAAACCTCCAGCAGTCCATCGAGCAGGACTTTCACGTTGCAGGCAACATCGAAACTGCGGGAGTCGATGTGGCGGATGCTGTCCGGCTCAAAGCGGGCGAACTGGTCCGCCAGCGGTTGCAGGTATTCCAGCAAGGGCGGTGCATCCGGGTCTTCGTTGAGGAAAATCCATTTGCCCAGGGACTCACAGCGCAAGGGAACGAGGCCCAGGCAACTGAAATCCACGCCCGGGAAGTCACGCCGGTCACGAATGCCGACCAGGCTGCCATCAAGGGCATAGGACCAGCCATGATACGGGCAGGTAAAGCCTCCCTGCACCTTGCCTGCCACGAGCTTTACCAGCGGTGCGCCGCGGTGCCTGCAGGTGTTGTAGAACGCATGGATGGCGCCGTTCTGTCCGCGCACGACAATGACAGGCGAGCGCGTTTCATTCCACAGGATATAGTCACCCGGTTGCGCAAGCTGGTCGGCATGGCAGACATAGAGCCAGGATTTCTTCCACAGGAATTCGTATTCGAGTTTGAGGAAGCCCGGATCAGTGTATCGTCCCGCGGGAATGGGCGGCAGCAGCGGAAAACCTTCGGGTACCTCGCGGCGCGATTTTTCGTACTCCAGTCCACGCCGAATGCGCGCATGGAAACCCTGCTCCGCCGGTGCAGTTTTGGCCGGGGTAGTATTCGCTGGCGCAGCTTTGGCCAAGTGCGTTTTCTGAGGTGAAACGGCCATGAGGTATCCGTATGCAAATTACAAACAGTCATGCCTGTTTGTTTCGACCGGTCAACAGTATACTCAATTAGCGCCTGCGGTGTGCGACACTAAGTCAACTAATTTAGGCAATTAATTCAGGCAATTAATTCAGGCAACTAATCGGGAACTGGTCACAGATGGATTTTCAGCTCAGCGAGGAACAACAGGAACTGCAAAGCAGCGTGCGGCGCTATGCAAAAGAACGGCTGACAGCGATCGCGGAGGAGATCGAACACACTGGCAGCCCTCCTTCGCATGAACTGGTAAAGGAGTTTGCTGCCATGGGCTACCTCGGGGTCAACATTCCGGAGCGTCTGGGAGGACAGGGGCTGGGAAACCTGGAAGCATTGATCGTCATCGAGGAACTGGGCCGCATTTCGTCGGCTGTCGGATTTCCGGTTTTTGAATCCTGCGTAGGCCCGGTCCGGGCCATTGAGAAATTTGCCAGTCCTGAGCTCGTGGCTGAAGTAGTGCCCGCCGTCTGCGCCGGTGAAAAAGTCATCGCCATCGCCATGTCCGAGCCGGCGGCCGGATCCGCCCTGACGGATCTTTCAACCAGGGCAGAAATGGCGGGTGACGAAGTGGTCATAAGCGGCGCCAAACGCTGGTGTTCGGGTGGCGGCCATGCGGATGGATACCTGGTGTACTGCCGCTTTTCCGACCAGCCCGGGGCCAAGTCCATAGGTGCGGTATATGTGGAAAAGGGCACGGCAGGAATGAGTTTCGGCCGCCCGGAACACCTGATGGGCTTTCGCGGCGTCCCATCCTGCGATCTGTATTTCGACAATGTGCGCGTGCCGGCACGCAATATCGTCGTGCCGGAAGGCGGGTTTAAAAAACTCATGGCCGCCTTTGACCTGGAACGATGTGGCAATGCGACCATGGCCCTGGCCCAGGCGTCCGCAGCACTGGATGATGCCTGTGCCTATGTGCAGGAGCGGCGGCAGTTTGGCAAACCCATCGTCGATTTCCAGGCAGTGCAGCTGAAACTGGCCGATATGAAAATCCAGGTGGAAGCGTCCCGCCTGCTCATCTGGCGCGCAGCAGTCGATGCCGAGCGGGGATTCCCCAGTGTCAGTGCATCCAGCGTGGCAAAGTGTTTTGCCAATGAAATTGCCCGCACGGTTACCGGCAATGCACTGCAGTTGATGGGTGGTTACGGCTACTCGAAGGAATATCCCATGGAACGGCGTTTTCGTGATGCCTGGGGTTGGGGCATTGCCGGCGGCGCCATCGACATTCAGAAGATCAATATTGCCAGTGCACTGATCGGCCGCCGGTTCGACCAACGGGCCTGAAACGGCAGGTGCCTGAAGTGTGATCACCTTAAAGGGCCCCTTGCTGGGCCCCTTAGTAAAGGCAAAGCTGTCGAACTAGTCCGTCGCAGTGTTGAGTTGAGCGGCGACGCGTTCGGATTGCTCCAGGACGCGAAGCATGTTGCCGCCGAGAATGTTTTGGATGTCGGCGTCGGAGTAGCCTTTGCGGACGAGGGCTTCGGTGATTTTGGGGAGCTTGGAACAATCTTCGAGGCCGTCGGGCATATCCGCGCCATCAAAATCCGAGCCCAGGCCAACGTGATCGGGGCCGACAAGTTTGGCGACGTGGTCGATGTGCTCGATGATCGCCTCCCAACTGACGCGGGGGACCTTGCCTTCCGCCTTAAGTTTCTGGAGTTGGCGCTGCTGGGCTTTGCTGATGCAGAGGAAATCATCGCTGCATTCTTTCTTGAAGACTTCGTCGGCTTTGCTGACCTCGCCGGCATTGGCTTCGTAAGCCTTGCGGTACTCATCGCTTAAATAATTCAGTTCGTAGTTGATCTGGATGACGCCGCCGTTGGCAGCGAGCGCCTTGATCATGTCATCGGACATGTTGCGGGGGTGGTTGGAGATGGCGCGCACCGATGAGTGCGAGGCGATGAGCGGCACCTTGCTGACTTCGAGAGCATCGTAAAAGGTTTTGTCGGAGACGTGGGAGATGTCGATGAGGATGCCCTGACGATTCATTTCGCGGACGACATCTTTGCCAAAGTCGGTGAGGCCGTTGTGTGCGGGCTTGTCGGTAGAGGAGTCGGCCCACTCGTTATTTAAGAAATGGGCGAGAGTCATGTAGCGAACACCAAGGGCGGAGTAAATGCGGATGAGGCGGGTGTCGTTGCCGATCATGTGGCCGCCCTCGATGCCCATAAGGATGGCGATTTTGTTTTGGGAGTGGGCCCGGCGAATGTCTTCCGCGGAAGTGGCGAGGACGAGGTCAGCGGGATGATCGCGGACGGCAGTGCGAATAGCGTCGATCTGATCGAGAGCTTTTTGCACTGCGGGCGGACCCATGATGGAGGCGTCGATGAAGATGGAAAGGAAAAGGGCGTTGAGGCCGCCTTCTCTCATGCGGGGAATATCGACCTGGCTGCCGCCGGTATTGCGCTGGGCGAAATCGTAGTCCTTGGCGAAAAAGAACTGTGTGGTGTCGGCATGGGTGTCGAGGACAATGGAAGAGAAATGAAGTTGCCTGGCGTGATCGGCGGCGGTGTCTGCGGCGGCGAGCGGCGGAAGCAGGGAAATTGCGAGAGCGAATGTGGCGGAGCAAAAACTGGAAGAATTGCGGCGCATAGGTCATTCCTCCGGAGTGCAATGGGCGGAGAGAGTCTACCTGAGAAGGGGACCGAGCTTTAAGGGAGCCCCTTTTCCCGCCCCTTTTCCCGAAGTTAAGGCGCAGGCACGGCCACTTCAATCTGGCCGTCCCGGATACGCAGCGGGAAGGAGCGGATAGGCCTGGTGGCCGGCGCACCCGTGCAAGCTCCGGTGCGTATATCAAACGTGGCGCCGTGCAAGGGGCACATGATGCGGTGGCCACGCAATTTACCTTCGTTGAATCTTGCCAGCGCATGGGAGCACAGATTCTCTACGGCAAAGTACTCATCCCGGAAACGGCAGATGACAAAATCCGTTCCATTGACTTCGAAAGCTGAGAAACTCTTTTCTTCGATCTGCCCCACCGGGGCAACCACCGTAAATATTGGTTCTGACATGCGAATAAATCCTTTCCTTTCAGATAGTCTCGATGCTAACATGACTTGAATTCAATTCAAAAAACATTTCTGGAGAAATGGCCATGATGACGTTCCTGGCGAGGATGAAGGTAAAGGAAGGCAAGGAAGCGGATTTTATCCGGTTGGCGCAGGCATTGACCTCCAAGGTCCTGACTCATGAATCCGGAACAATTGCGTACGAATTTTTCAAGCTGCGGGATGTGCCGCTCGGCTATGCGGTGTTTGAGCAGTTCATGACCGACGAAGACGAAGAAGCGCATCGCAATACGGACTATTTCAACAAACTGGCACCCCAGTTGCTCGAATGCCTGGACGGTACCTACGTCAGGGAATTTCTCGATTCAATCGACTGAGTGCAGCACGCTTTGAATACCGATCTGGCTTCGATCCGCTTACAGGCAACATCGCTTGGCGATTTGCTGCTGCAAGCGGCTGACGCGCATCCCGATCGCACCGCCATCATTTTGCCTGACCGGCGCAGCAGCTATGCCGAAATCCGTGATGCCGCAATAAGCAAGGCACTGAGCCTGCAGGCCCTGGGTATTGGGCCGGGTGATCACATCGGCCTGCTGTTGCCAACGGGCATGGATTTTATTGAAACCCTGTTTGCAGCCTCACTCATTGGCGCGGTCACCGTGCCCATCAACGCCCGCTACATGCCTCCGGAACTGGCCTATGTGGTGGAAAACGCCGACCTCAAGATCCTGCTGACCACGGACAAGATTGCCGAAACAGTTAACTTCGTGGAGCGGCTGAATCTCGCTTTTCCCGAACTGCAGCAGGCCGACCCGGATCAGCTGAACCTCAGCCGTGCTCCGCTGTTACGCAATATTGTCCTGTTCGGTGATACCCGCGCAGCCGGGATGCTGACGGAACAGCAGTTTGCCGGGCTGGGAAGCCCAGCATTGGGGAACCCCACATTGGGAAACCTTGGCGACCTGGCGCGCCTGCACCTGCGGCGTTTGCAGGTCCGCCTTGGCAGCACAGCGTTGATCCTGTACACCTCTGGCACCACCGCCAATCCCAAAGGTTGCATGATTTCCCACGAAGCCATTGTGCGCAACAGCGTGGCGCTGGCTGACCGCTACCAGCTCACCGGCGAGGACAGTTTCTGGTCGCCTTTGCCCATGTTCCACATTGCCGCCATTCTTCCCATGACCGCGATCATCGCCAAGGGCGGTACCTATGTGACCACCGGATATTTCCGCGCCGGCGAAGCGCTGCAGATGATGGAGCGGGAAAAAGTAACTGCCACCTACCCATGTTTCTGGACCATCATGTCCGACCTGGTCGATCACCCGGATTTTGAGAAGACCGATCTCTCACGCATCAAGCTGATGAATGCCAACTTCGCGGTGCAGCCACCGGAAATTGGCAAGAAAATGAAGAAAGCCCTGCCCAATGCCATTTTCGTCGGTACCTTTGGCATGACCGAAACAGCCGGGACCGTTTCAACCAGCCGGCTGGACGATAGCGAGACCGCGAGGTTTACCCGTCTTGGCACCCCCCTGTCGGGCATGGAAGTCCGGGCAGTGAACCCCGAGACGGGCGAAGACGCAGCCCAGGGAGAAAAGGGTGAAGCCTGGATTCGCGGCTACAGCACCTTCACGCAATACTACAAGGCACCGGAGAAAACTGCCGAAGCCCTGGATGCCGATGGCTGGTTCCATTCCGGGGACCTCATTTCCATCGACGCAGACGGTGCCCTGATGTTTCATGGCCGGCTGCGCGACATGCTCAAAGTCGGTGGTGAGAACGTGGCTGCAGTCGAAATTGAATCGTGTCTGCAGCAGCATCCGGCAGTAAAGCTGGCGCAGGTGGTGGGGATTCCCCATCCTAGGCTGATCGAAGTACCGGCCGCGTTCATTGAGCTGGAGGCTGGCAGCAATGCCACTGAGGCAGAGCTGATAGGTTTCTGCAAAGGCAAGATTGCGGGATTCAAGGTTCCCCGTCATGTCCGTTTTGTCTCGCAGTGGCCGACGTCCTCCACCAAGATCCAGAAGTTCCGTTTGCAGGAACAACTCAGGACAGAGCTGGGCTTGTAGCCCGCCATCGTGCCGTGTTGACATTTATTGCTACGCTCCAGGTCGCCGCCGGGCGGGAAAAAGAATTCGAGAAACTCCAGATCGAGTTGTCAGAAATTGCCCACCGCGAAGAAAAAGACCTGCTGGTTTACGATGTCATTCGTCACAAGGAAAAGCCGCGCACCTACGTGGTCTACGCCCGTTTCAGGGACCAGGCGGCCTTTGAATTCCACCAGCAGGCCGATTTCCACCAGCGCCTGGTCCCGCCCATTCTCGCCTGCGTGGAAGGAGATATGGACCTGCAGTTTTACGACTGGAAAGGCTGACCGGCGTCTGTTTTTTCGGCCCTACTTTTCCGGCTCTACTTTTTCGGCCCAATGGCCAGCAGCACATTGCCGGGCATGTGGTTGTACAGCCCGTAACCCGAATTCACATAAATCATGCCGTCGGCCACGATGGCGCCGCCACCACTGAACGACCCGCCCCGGCCTGATGCGCCCGATACGGTAGCGAAGTCCTTGAGAGTATCCAGTTCCCAAAGGATGCTGCCGTCATCTGCTGAGTACCCACGCAAGCGTCCATCCATGTGCCCGGCGATGACGGCACCGGGTATGGCAATAATGGCCTGCGAGATGCCTGGATCACAGCCCGCGAGGTCACCGCATACGTCCGGCGCCGGGGTGGACCACAGCAATTTGCCGGTCGCGGCATCGACCGCATACAGTCCTGGTTTGGCCGGGTTTGTCGCGCCGTAGCGTGCCACGTCCTCGGGGTAGAACATGTCATTGATGGGCACGTAGATGCGGGTGCCTTCAGCCGCCATGCCGAAGTGCACGCCGCCTTGCACGCCCCCTCGGCCGACCTGGTTTTTCCATAGTGTCGCACCCGTGTCGGGATCAATGCCGACTGCAGCTCCGGATTTCTGCCCTCCAACCAGCACCTCCTTGCCATCCGGCAAAGTCACCAGTATCGGGGATGCGGCAAAATCGTAGTCCGGTCCATTCTCGCGCGGGCAGTTGGCCGGGTCGGTAGCTGATTCGCTGAGGCAACCGACGTTCCACGCGTCGCCCGTGGTTTGCTGGCTGGTCCAGATCCGCTCGCCAGTGGCCAGGTCGAAGGCGATCAGGGCGTCTGAGTTTTCATCGGCCGGTGACGAGTAGTTCTCTCCGGAACCCACATACACCCGCCCGCGCTTGAGATCCACCGTGGGACTGGTCCACACCGGTGCTCCGGAAGGCGCAAGTATTGCCGTACCTGCACTGGTGTTGCCTGCATGCAGCGGCTCAGCCGGTATCGAATACGACTTCCATAGTTGTTCGCCGGTAGCGGCATTGAGCGCCACCACGGAGCCACGGAAGGTGCAGCAGGAGTAAGCAGGGTCGGCCGCTGCCACCACTTCCAGCGAGGATACGGGAACAATCAGGCGGTCTCCCGACAGTGCCGGCGCGCCGGTCACAGTGGCGTCCCGATGATCGTCGACCCGGGTCTTCCAGCGCAATTCGCCGGTTCTTGCGCTGACCGCATAAACGCGCGCCAGGAGATCTCCGAAATACAGAGTCGGATCGGCATTCTCATCATCTTTAGACCAGGGGGAAATAACCAGGGCCGTGCGTACTTCGGCGGAAGCGCGGAAAGACCAGCGCAGGCAGCCGGTTTTCGCGTCCAGGGCCCGCACCGTGCCATCCTGGCTGCCAAAGTAGATGGCCCCGCCGCCATAGGCCGGTTGCGACCTCGCCTTGAAGGAATTGGGATAGGCAAAGGCCCATTTCACTTCCAGCTTCGGTACATCCGCCACGCTCAGGCCACCGGTTTCCGCCGGCTGGAAGCGTGTGTTTGCCGCGTCAACGCCCCAACCGGTCGAAACCGGGGTCAGCCTGGCATCAAATCCGTGTGCCGCATCGCAGGCGGGTGGAGACGGTGGCTCCACGAGATCGCCCATCTTTTGCCCGCTTAGGTATTCGGCGATGGCCACACGACCAGCGGCGTCAATGGCGGCAGCCTGTTCGGACATCAGGCCGCCGTTGAGAGCATTGAGGATATTGGCCGGCCCCAGCATGCCGATAAAGAGGCGGCTGGGCGCTTTGTACAGGACCTGGTCGTGGCATTGCGCGCAATGGGCAAGGTACAAGGCTTCACCCGGTGCGGGGGCTTCACCCGGTGCAGGTGTCGCCTGCGTCGCTTCAGCCACGGCATTTCCGGTTTCGGCGGCCGCGGACGCTACGGGTGCTTTGTCATCTGCCGGCGGGGTGGGGCTTGCGTCGCTATCCGTGCGGGAGCAGGCCAGGGCAAGCACGGCAGCGAGCAGTGCGGCAGGAAGCAGGCGCCAGTTGGTTTTCATGTCAGAGCTCCAGGTCAGTGCAAGAGAGTTTCAGGCTGTCGATGGGTAAATCCGGTCATCATTCATTGCCCTGGTTCGCAACCAGGCGGAAGGATTCAGATCCGCCCCGGAATTGGAACTCAGTGCGTCACACAGGGAGATAAAAGCCCTCAGCCCCATGGTATCGATATAGGAAAGGACGCCGCCGGTATAGCTGGGAAAACTCCAGCCCAGGATCGAGGCCAGGTCGGCCTTTACCGGATCCGTCAATCCCTCTTCCCAGCACGCGGCAGCCGCCAGGGCCTGTGAGCACAGCAACCTTTGCCTCACTTGTGCATAGGACGGAATTTCGAAATCAGCTGGACTGGCGCGCGAAGCATCACTTTCAGAACGTTCATGCGCCATGGCCAATGGGCCTTGCGGCAGGCCCACCGCAAACGCTGCGTTTTCGATCACAGCAGGCTTCACTCCTTCCGCCAACAGGGCATGCCCCTGCTGCATGTACGCGTACTCGCAGCGTTGCTGCAAGGTCTGCGCACCCGGATCGGCCATGAGCTGTTCACGAGTGGTTTTGCCCTTGTTGATGAACAGCGTGCGAATCAGATTGCGCGCCACCGGGTCCCGCGTCAGGGCGGAAAATTCACGGGTCTCTATTTTCAACGCCTGGTCCATCGATAAAACGGTAGTGCCGTTGAACAGGGAACGCAGCGCAGCGATCGGGGCCGGATAATTGTGCCGGTAATCTGCGCTGACCCGGCCGGTTAACTGCTGGAACAGGCGGCCAATATTCATGTCATTCAGGCCGGAGCCGCCCGGCATCTGAAAGCCCTTGCGGTCCCAGGGTTGCTGGGGATTGCCGCCTTGCAACACCCACTGCTCAGCTACAGCAACCAGGTCCGCTGCGGGCACTACTTTATGCACGATACCCAGCTGCAAGGCTTCAGCCGGACTGAGGCGCTTGCTGCCAAGTATCATGGCGGCGGCCTGCTTGAGCCCGATCAACCGGGGTAAGCGTTGCGTGCCACCCCCGCCGGGTAACAGGCCAAGGCTTACTTCGGGCAGGCCCAGCAGGATCTTTTCATCATCCGCCACGACGCGGAAGTGGCAGGCCAGTGCAAGCTCGAGGCCGCCGCCGAGCGCCGTGCCATTGATCGCCACCGCGACCGGCTTGCCGCAGGTTTCCAGCTTGCGCAAGGATTCGGTAAAGGTGCGCGACTGGGTATAGGCCTCTGCGGCAGTGCGGTTCATGTCGTAATAACGCACGATGCGATTGAGATCACCGCCCGCCATGAAAGAAGATTTACCCGAATGGATGACCGCGCCCCGGGCGTTTTCATCCGCCGCCAGCAGCGCTGCAACCTCACCAATCTCGCGGTGCAGTTCGGGCGTCAAAACGTTGACCGGCCGGTCCTTGACATCGATGGTAATGAACGCCACGCCATTGTCTGCAAGGTGGTAAGCCAGAGTTTGAAAAAGTGGGGTTTGCATTACATTCGCTCGATGATCGTTGCGGTGCCCATGCCGGCCCCTACGCACAGGTTGACCAGGCCGGTGCCAAGACCGCGGCGTTCCATCTCGTCGAGCAGGGTGCCAAGGATCATGACTCCGGTAGCGCCAATCGGGTGACCCATGGCAATGGCGCCACCATTGACGTTGATCCGGTCCAGCGGCACGTTCATTTCCTGCATGAACAGCAGAACCACGGAAGCAAACGCCTCGTTGAGTTCGAACAGGTCGATGTCGGCGCGCTGCATGCCGGCTTTCTGCAGCGCCAGCCGGGCAGAGGGCGTGGGCCCGGTCAGCATCAGCGTTGGATCCGTGCCAACCGAGGCGCAGGCGCGAATGCGCGCACGGGGTTTGAGCCCCAGCCTCGCGCCCATGGCAGCGGAGCCGATCAATGCGCCGCCGGCGCCGTCCACGATGCCGCTGGAATTTCCCGCAGTGTGGCCGTGATCGATCTGTGTAACTTCCGGGTACTTGAGAATGGCCTGTTGATCAAATCCCATGTCGCCGACGGCAGTAAAGGCCGCAGGCAGGGCCGCCAGTGATTCCATGGTGGTGCGCGGGCGCATGGCCTCATCACGATCCAGCAGTGTCATGCCGATTGAATCAAGCACGGGTATGACCGAACGGGCAAAATACCCGGCGTCCCAGGCAGCGCCGGCACGCTGTTGGCTGGCAACGGCATAAGCATCGAGATCATTGCGGGAGAAACCGTGCAGGGTGGCAATCAGGTCAGCAGCGATACCCTGGGGCACGAAGTAAATCTTGTAGGCCAGCGACGGATCAGAAGACCATGCCCCCCCCGAAGAGCCAATGGGAATGCGCGACATGCTCTCCACGCCACAGGCAACAACGAGTTCGCACTGCCCGGAGGATACCTTGGCAGCCGCGAGGTTGACGGCTTCCAGCCCGGACGAACAGAAGCGGTGGATTTGCTGGCCCGGGACGGTACAGGCATAGTCGGCGGCGAGGCAGGCGGAGCGGCCAATGGCGCTGCCCTGCTCGCCAATGGGTGAGCCGCATCCGGCAATCACGTCCTCCACCAGCGCGGTGTCCAGTGCATTGCGCTCACGCAACTGCATCAACACCTGCGCCAGCAGGTCTACCGGCGCAACGCTGTGCAATGCGCCATCCGGCCGTCCCTTGCCGCGCGGCGTTCTCAGGTGATCAAAGATGTAGGCGTCATTCATGGGGCTTCATTCATTGCGACGTTGACTCAGCAGGCTGGCCTGTCGGGGAAAGCTTGCAGAATTGCGTGATTCCTTCTAAAAAAACAGGCCCAAAAAGCAGGCCTTTGGCGGGGCTGTCACGGCCTGAAGGATAAGCTATCATAGTTTTTGTACATAGTTCAAAAAATGGGTTCAAAAACTGGGTTTAAAATTGAGTTCAGAAACGGGTTAATTTCAAACCTGCTGCCGGAGGGAGAGCCAATGCAGTTGAAGGACAAGGTAGCCATTGTCACCGGGGGTGCATCGGGACTTGGACGCGCGACGGTCGAGAGATTGTTTGCGGAAGGCACCCGGGTCGCCATCTTCGACCTCAATGAAGAACAGGGCAAATCCCTGGCACAGACTCTCGGCGCCGGCGCCATGGCCTGCACCGTCAATGTCACGGACGATGATTCCATTGCCGCCGGAATCGAGCAGGTCATGCAGCAATTCGGGGCCATCCATATTTGCGTGAATTGCGCCGGTCGCGGCGGCGGCGCCACCAAGACCCTGGGCAAAGGCGGGCGCTTTCCCATGAAGCTGTTTCGCGACGTTATCAACATCAACCTGGTTGGCACGTTCAGCGTGCTCAGCCAGGCGGCGGAGAAAATGGCTGCAAACGAGCCCGGGACTGACGGCGAAAGGGGCGTGATCATCAACACTTCATCCATTGCCGCTTACGACGGCCAGAAAGGCCAGGTGGCCTATGCAGCCAGCAAAGGCGGGTTGATCAGCCTGACACTGCCGGTGGCGCGCGATCTCGCCTACTACGGTATCCGCATAGTCACCATTGCTCCCGGCGTATTTGAAACACCCTTGCTCGGCGTCATGGCGCCCGAGGTGAAACAAGGCCTGGCGCGCGATATTCCATTTCCCGCACGCCTGGGCGCCGTGACGGAATTTGCCCTGCTGGCGCAACACATCGTTGAGAACATTTACCTGAACGGTGAAACCATCCGGCTTGATGCCGCCCTGAGGATGTCCTGATGACCGCTGCGACGAAAGACCCCATGGCCGTGAATGAAGCCCGGGTGGACGTGCTGCGCCTGATGAATGAATACTGCTACCGCATTGATCGTGGCGATCTCGAGGGATTCGCCGCGCTGTTTGACAGCGGTTCCTTTGGCATCATTGGCGACCCGTCCGGTCCCATCACCGGCCGCAAAGCCATGCTGGATATGCTGCGAAACGTCACCCTGTACAACGGCAAGCCGCAGACCAAGCATGTCATGAGCAACGTGCAGATTGATATTGCTGCATCGGGTACAGAGGCGAAGGCTGAAAGTTACATCATCGTATTCCAGGCCCTGCCGCCGGATTTCCCCATGCAGGCCATATTTGGCGGCCACTACTTCGACCGCTTCACCAAAAAGGGCCGCGACTGGCTGTTCGCCAGCCGGGAAATATCCCCTGACCTGATTGGTGATTTAAGCCGTCACCGCGCGGACATGGCCTGAACCTGCGCGCGTTGCATTCAAGGAGACCACGATGATCAGATTGCCGGTTTTGGCTTTACCACTGTTGTTCGGGTTGATTGCGCTTGCACCGGCGCATGCTTCCACGGCCACATTCAGCGCTGAGCAGGCAAAACACGGCAAGGAAATCTTTGACCGGCAGTGCGCCGAATGCCACCACATGACGCTCAAAGGGTCGGGCCATGGTCCGGAACTTGCCGGTCCGAACTTCATGGCCAAGTGGCAGAATCAGGCCGTGAGTGACCTGATCAAATTCACCAGTCGCACAATGCCACCGAGCACACCGGGCTCCCTGCCTGAGGCCAGTTATGCAGATCTTGTTGCCTATATGCTGAAGGTGAACGGCGCTGCAGCAGGAGATACCGCTCTGCAAGCGGACACCTCGCTGGTTGTTGGCGCAGCGGTGCTGGGAGCAGCCTGGGACCCGGGCAAGACCGGCACCACTCCAGCGGAAGCCAAGGCGGCATTTGAAAGCTGGTCCGGCGCGGACACCATTGCGCAGGCTGCGAAAGAGGCTTCCGGCTTCGTCAACAAGACCGTTACCGACTATCACCCCGTCAGCGATGAGATGTTGCGGGATCCGCCCTCACAGGACTGGCTCAATTGGCGCCGCACGCAGGATGGCCAGGGCTATAGCCCGCTGGACCAGATCAACCGGGACACTGTGCGCGACCTCAAGCTGGCATGGGTAATGACCATGCACGAGGGCAGCAACCAGACCACGCCGCTGGTGCATGACGGCGTCATGTACCTGGTGAACCCGGGCAACATCGTGCAGGCGATTGATGCGGCAAATGGCGACCTGATCTGGGAATACGCCTACCCCTTCCCGCCCGAGTCAGAAACGTTGGGCGGTCCCACGCGCAATATTGCGATCTACCAGGACCGGATCTTCATGGCAACCTACGATGCCGCCCTCATTGCCCTGGATGCCCGCACCGGGAAATTATTGTGGCGCAAGGTCAAAGCCGACTATACCAAGGGCTATACCCATACCAGCGGGCCGGTCATCGCGGGCGGCGTGGTGATCAGCGGCATCAATGGCTGTGAACGATTCAAGCCGGAAGGATGTTTTATTACCGGGCATGACCCGCAATCCGGCGAAGAACTATGGCGCACTTCAACTATTGCGCTGCCGGGAGATCCCAACGATGCGACCTGGGGGGATGTTCCGGTCAATCTGCGCGCCGGTGGTGATACCTGGATACCGGGAAGTTACGATCCGCAACTGGATTTGTTCTACATCGGCACTTCCCAGGCCAAGCCGTGGGTGGCGGCCAGTCGCGGCATGTCTCCGCTGGATGCAGCGCTGTACACCAACGCCACCCTGGCGCTGAATCCGCACACCGGCAAAATTGTTTGGTACTACCAGCACATCCCCGGCGAAACCCTGGACATGGAAGTGGGCTTCGAGCGGGTGCTGGTGGATCATGCCGGCCAGCAATGGGTGGTCACCATAGGCAAGGATGGAATTCTGTGGAAGCTCGACCGGAAGTCCGGCGAATTCGTGGATTTCACCGAAACCAGTTTCCAGAATATTTTTGAGCCACTGGACAAGGAAACCGGGCGTTTGAAATACCGCCAGGACATCATTGATGCCGGTATCGGTGATCCTGTTTCGGCCTGCCCCAGCATTTATGGCGGGCATAACTGGCAGGCCACCGCGTACAACCCGGCGACCCATGCCCTGATCATTCCCCTGCATCAACTCTGCGTGGAGATGGTCGGACGCAAAGTGGAGATGGTGGAGGGCTATGGCGGCTACGGCGGCGAGTCGCGGGTGTTCGAGATGCCCGGCAGCAAGGGCATGCTGGGCAGGCTGACTGCCTGGGACGTGGTCACCATGAAAGAACTGTGGAACCACGAACAGCGGGCCATGTTTCTCACTGCGGTGTTGACCACTGCCGGTGGCCTGGCATTCGTGGGCGATGTGGATCGTTACTTCAATGCGTTTGATGTGGATACAGGCAAGGTGCTATGGCAGGCACGGCTGGGGTCAGCCCTGCACGGCTTTCCCATCACCTACGCGGTGAAAGGCAAGCAGTACGTTGCCGTGCCGACCGGGATGGGTGTGTTCAAGTTGCTGACCGCCAAGCAAAGCCCGGAGATCTACCAGCCCAACGGGGGTAATGCGCTGTACGTGTTTGAACTGCCGGATCAGGTGGGGGATCAGCCGAAAGCCACGCAGTGATGCATCAGGGGTTTTGGCTGATTACGCCAATACTCTGGTGCCTGGTGAAGGCAGGCTACTGCAATAACAACGATTTCCGTTTGCGACGGTTCGTAAATGATGCCTTACGGAAAGCGGATCATTTGGCAACGACGGATGTTTCCACCTAGCGGATGCCAGGCCAAGGGGAATTCACCGATTCTTTGGATCGTTGCCCAAGCCTCCTCTCGAAACTCGGTATTGCTGGGCGGAGGAACTCATGACAATACCTCTATGCTGGCGGTTGCAGTTTACCGCATCCGATGTGAAATCTAACGTTTGCGCTGACCGGCGCCAGCCACCAGCACTAGCGCGAAGTGCCACCGCGTTTTGCCCGGCGTCCGGTCGAGCGCATGGTTAGGCACCGATTCGTAAATACTGTCCTGGGCGAATGCTTTGGAGGGCTTTAAGCAGTGCGGGAACGAGTGGGCGCAGAGTTTCAATGCGATTGTTGACGGCGACGAGGACAATGACAGCAATAGGCAACGCGGTTGTGTTTTGCTGAAACTCCAAATTCTGATCGCCGGTGAGAAGAACGTCGAATTCCGCACTTGCTTTGCTGAGCAATGCTCCATTCTTCAGTCCCGACCAGCCATGCTTCTGAACGGTTTGTGCCACATGTCCCGTAAGTTCAAGCGCTAGCTTGCGAGGTAGGGATTCATCAAGCAGCACGCGCATCGGTTGCGATAACCTCCCGCGCGAGCTCCAAAGCTGCAATAGCTTGATCGCGGGCTACGGACGGAAACTCATCGAGAAACACATCAAGGCTATCCCCAGCCTCTAGGTAATCAAATAGAATTTTGACAGGTACCCGCGTACCTACAAACACGGGTGTACCACCTAAGATGTCAGGATCGCGGTGCACGACCCGTTGTGGATTCGTCATGGCAATTTCCTCAACCGATGGATCCAATAATACTCCGACCGCCTTATCGGTGCCTAACTTGAATTAGACCCCTGATCTGGATGGTTTGGAAAAGCTCAGGAGTTAAAAGGTTTAGCCAGGTCAGTTCCATTAATTCAGACGTTCCCGCGGAAATTTTTCCTCGAAATCGCTTGAGGTATATGCAGTAATTTGCGTTGACGGGATGCCTGGGGCAGAGTGAAGCGGCCCCTATATGCCCACCTTAGTTTCCAAACACGGCATCAGGCTTTGACGCGCTCCAGCACCACCACCGGTATCTGCCGCGATGTGGCCTTCTGGTAGTCGTTGTAGGGAGGATAGATCCCGGCCATCAATTTCCACAACGCTTCCCGTCTCGTGCCCGTGGCCGTGCTCGCGCGTACCCGGAAGCGGTCGTGCGCCACCTGGATCTCGCACTCAGGATTGTGTCGCAGGTTCAGGTACCAGGCCGGATGCTGGGGCGCGCCACCCTTGGAAGCGACAATGATGTAGTCCTCCCCCGACCTGCCGTAGAGCAGTGGTAAAACACCTGGCTTGCCGGATTTTCGCCCCACAGTAAAAAGCAACAAGGTGAGGAGCATGCCAGGACCGCCCGCTGCAGTTGAATCCCAATTGTGGCCCTTGTCCGGATCCTGCAGATAAAGCTTCGTGTGTTCTGCGATCCAGCCGGGTAGTTCGGGTTTGGGTTTGTCTTTGCTCATGGTTGTTTCCTTGGTGAAAATTGGGTTAGGAGTGGGTAAGGGTTACGCACACAGAGTCTCGCCAGATAACGCGCAACCACGGCCAAAGGCTGTCGGCTGGAGCGAGGTGCTAACCGCCGATAATTTCATTCAAGCCCTCAATGACGCGAGCGAGGTCTTCGGGATCAACGGCGCCAATTTTTTTGCCGATGCGTTCAGTTGAGAGCGTGCGAATCTGGCTGATCTTGACCCAGGAGCGTTTTGGCAACCTGGATTTCAATATTTCGTGAGTCAGCGGAAACCCGGCCCGTTGTTCCTGGCTTGTTAGCGCAATTGCTATCACGGTTCCGGAGCGCTGGTTGAATACGTCCTGGCTCAGGATGAGGACCGGGCGCTCGCCCGCTTGCTCCCGACCAACGGTCGGGTTGAGATCGGCCCAACGGACCTCCCCCCTCAGTATTTTGGCCATCCTGCCAGTTCTACAGACAATCCTTCGTCTGCCATTGCTTTTTCATATGCGGGGTCGAGCTTTGCGCATTCCTCTGCCAAGCGACTGCGCTCCAGGCGCTCAAGCTTGTCCTGAACCGCTTCCTGGATGGCCCGACTGCGATTACTGAATACTTTCCGCCTTACCAGCGCATCTACTCGGGCAAGAACCCCCTCTTCAATGGTGATGGCCACCTTGGTCTGGCTCATGTTGGCATTTCTCAATAGTATGACGATTAATCATACCCTCGTAGCGATACGCAAGCAACCCGACACGGCATAGCTACTAACGCACCCCAGGTATCAAGCGCGCTGGCGGAATTCTCTCTTGCGCATATTATCAGGGTCGATGTTCTCACGGATCAGGCGAACTTGCGACCGGGTGGGCGGACGAGTGATGGGCACATCACCTTCGGGCAACAAAAGTTCAAATCCGGTTGCGGCCTGCACCTGCTCTACCGTCACGCCGGGATGGACGGATAGCAGGCGCATGCGCTTGCTCACCGGTTCGAAATCCAGCACCGCGAGATTGCTGACCACCAGCTCCGGGCCGCCTTCGAGGCCAAGGCGCTGGCGTGCGTCCCCGCCATCGAGGTAGCCGGCCGCGCTGATGTAATCGACTTTTTCCACCAGCGATCTTGGGGAATGGTTTGGATTCCAGTAATACAGTTTCTTGCCGATTGAGGCCATGTCCGCCAGGCCGGCCGTGCCCGGCAAGCGGATCTTCGGTGCATGGTAGTTGCTGCCGATCACCGAGTTGTTGGCATTGCCGTATTGGTCCAGTTGCGCCGCTCCGACGCAGAATTTCTGGATCCAGCGTCCGTTCAGCACGAAATTCCAGAAGTCGGTGTACTGGTCCAGGTACATGATGGAATCGCGCCACAGCGGCGCTTCGAGCGTGGACGCGGGGATGCGCCTGGGCCGCGGCTCGAGCCCGCCGGAACTGGCCAGCCACACCAGTTCGGGTGCGTGGGTCATGCGCGCCAGCATGAACGCCGCTACCGGTATGAATGATGCCATGCCGTTGGTGGTCTGTTCGCCATCATGGAATTGATCCGCCAGCACCGTGATCATGAGTTCATCAATCGCGTAATCCTCAGCGGGAGGGCTGCTTCTCCAGTCATGCATCAGTCTTCCTCCCAGCGGGCGATACGGTCGATGGTGTCGGCGCCGCCAACTGCTTTCAGGTACTCCTGTTGAGTGGCGGGCGTGCGCACATAGCGGTCAATGAATGCGGCTGCCTTTTCCGCGTCACGGGAAACCGCTATCCATTCTTCGTGAAACCGGCTGTCATAACCATAATTGGGAAAAAATGAAGTCGGGTGGGCGCCACACGGCACCTCCACCACGGCATCGACCATAAAGCCGGGCAATATGGTGCGTTCGGGGTGGCGGCGCAGCACCTCGGTATCCACGATTTCTTCTGCGGTCACGAGCACGCGTTTGGCCGCCTTGGGCATGATGGCGATATCCGGCCACATGACGGTCGGCTCGTACTGGATGTTGCCGTAGCAGTCGGCGCGGTGCGCGTGGATCAAAGCGACATCCGGTACCAGCGCACGGCAGGCCAGCACTGGGAACTCCGCCAAACGGATCGTCCAGCATCTTCAGGTTTTCCGGGTTGTGGGCGATCAGGTCAGTGCCGATGGCGCCGCGCGTGATCAGGAAAGGCAGGTTCCTCGCTCCGGCGCCGAGGCGGGCACAGAGCAGGGTTTCAGACAGTTCCTCCACCCGGATGCGCCCCTGCTCCACGGCCTGGCGGTATTGCTGGCACAGGCCGAATTGTTCCATCGTGACTGCGGCGCCAATGAGCCTGTCGATGACCCCTGCGGCGGCCAGCCAGTCGACCGCCATGCCACCGACGAGCACGACCAGTCCCAAATTGCGTTTGTCCTGCCGGATCAACTCGCGCACCAGCGCCATCGGGGATGCCTGAGTTGCCATGTTCTGCAATGCGACCACGTCGCCGTCATTAACCAGCGCTGCTGCCTGTGCCAGTGTGGCGATTTTCTCTTGCATCGTCAGACCATGAAGGAGCCGTTCTGTGGCAGCAGGGCTCCTCCGTCTATGACGATGGTTTGCCCGGTGACGTAGGCCGCCTCGTCGCTGGCGAGGTAGAGCATGGCATGCGCGATTTCAGCGGGTTCACCCCAGCGTTTCAGGGGTACGTAATCCGCCATGCGCTGGCGCCGGCGTTCCGACAAGGCCTGCTCTACGCCACTGGTCAGCACCAGGCCGGGTTCCACGCCATTGACGGTAATTTTATACGGGGCCAGCTCAAACGCCGCTGCCCGGATCAGGCCGTTCAGGCCAGCCTTGGACGCCGCGTAGTGCGCGCAGCCCGGCATGGCGGTGTGGTTACCCTGCACCGAAGAGGTGAACAGGATGCGCCCGCCGCCGGTGGCTTTCATGGCTGGCAGGCAAGCCCGCAGCAGGCGAAACCCGCCGGTGAGGTTCAGGTTGATGACGCTCTGCCAGGAGTCATCATCCATATCCTCCAGTGGCTGGTAGGGAAAGATGCCGGCATTGTGGACCAGGATGTCGATCTGCCGAAACTGCTCCCGCACCCTGCCGACCAGGGACTCGATTCCGTCAACGGTGGCAATGTCAGCGGGGATGGGGTGAGCAATACCACCTGCCTGCGCAATCTCATCAGCCACACGCTTGAGCTTGTCTTCGGAGCGTGCGCTGAGGGCCACGTGGGCGCCTTCCCGGGCAAACAGGCGGGCAATCGCCTCGCCAATGCCTTGCCCGGCGCCGGTAATGAGCGCCACTTTGCCATCAAGACGTTTGCCGTTCACTCGTTGGTCACCTCGGTCGCTCATGGTTCCACCTTGCCTTTGATGCCAAGAAACATTTTCGCATAGGACTTCTGCAGAAGACTCACCACCCGGTCAGCTTCGATTCCCGGCTGTGGCATTTCCAGCGTACTGCTCCAGGTGAGGCGGCACCTGTTTCCCGGCAGGTCGTCAAGTTTTCCCCTGGCACGGTAGGAAAGCAAGCCCCAGGGTAAGGGCTCCACCAGCGATAGCTCCAGCACGCCGGCAGCCTCGTCTGCGCGGTCCAGTCGCTCGGATAATGGTTCACCCTGGCCCGTGACGAGATGGCGAATGGCGCCTGGTCCCCGCTCCGGGCCGTGACTGTCCATGCGCAGTTCCCGGATATAGCCATCAGGCATCCAGTCAATGATGGCGGCCCAGTCGATGAGGACATTCCAAACCGACGAGGCCGGGGCATTGAACTCCCCGGCATGGGTGAGTGATTGCACATGGC
>CAWARM010000016.1:0-76562 GCA_963784425.1 uncultured Gammaproteobacteria bacterium | reverse complement strand
GACGCCGCCTGGACCGAGCGACCCCGCGAACACCGCCACCCAGAGCACGTGCGGTTTGTTCATAGCTTGTCCCGCTGGTCAGTGAACCTACGCAGGTGCCTGCTGCCTTCGGTGGTCCCTCCGCCTGCGCCAGGCGCGCACCCGCTCCACGATCCCGTCAAAGACCAGGATCGCGATGACCGAGTACGAGGTGACGAGCGCGTAGTCGACGATGCGCTCGTAGAACTTCATGTTCGCATCGTCGCCAGTGAAGCCCTGGGTCAGGGCGTCGGGGAAGACGATGAAGACCAGCGTCGTCAGGCCGTAGCTCCAGCGGTAGTAGTTCGGCGTCAGCGCGCCGGGTCCGTGGCCGAAGATGCGCGTCGCAAAGAACAGCGAGAACATCGCCATCACCAGCACGAACCAGAACCACGACGGCCACAGCTTGATGAGCCACCACATGATCAGCCCGCCGGTGGCGCCGATGAGCGTCGCCATGATCAGGTCGATGGTCAGCTTCAGTGCGGTTGCGCGGCGCGCATGCTGCGAAATCATGGCCGGCTGGTAGTAGCCGATCAGGTAGCGGATGTTGTTGTCGCTGCTCAGCATGTAGGCGAACAGCGGCAGCAGCACCAGCACCGGCCGCAGCGCCAGGATGGCCCGGTCCGCCGGCGTGCCCTCGATTCGGGGCGCGTTGGGCAGGCGTGGAAACACGCCGCCTGGCACCGCGGCGAAGGCGACCCAGAGGACGGGGAACATGGCGAGCGCACACTGCGACATGCCTTTCGCGAACTCGACGCCCGTATCCAACGAGTTCTCGCCGAACGCCGGAACGAGCGTGATGCCGACGATCACGATCATGGCGTTCAGGCCCGTGATCCTGCCCTCGGCCTGCAGGTAGAAGTTGACGAAGAGGATGAGCGCGACCACGGCGAAGCCGAACCACTGATGGCTGTGCAGCGGCAGCATCAGCACCGCGCCGAGACCGGCGAAGGCAATGAGCTTGGTCGTGATCCACAGCCCGTAGCGCAGCGACGGCGCCGAAGGGATGGGCAAGGCCAGGAACGGGATCACCAGCGCCGGCAGCAGGAACGAGAAGGGCCAGTTGACGTAGGTGCAGTAGGCGGTCGCCAGCGTCACGCCGATGGTGAAGCGCAGGATGCGGCGTGCCCTGGGGTTGTCGAGGGCATGCGCCTTTGGCGCCGCCAGTGCGGCGCTGCATCAGTAGGCATACGACATAAGACCGCTCAGCCACATCAGGCCCTGACCCAACGCGTTGAGGATCGGATGGTCGCCGGTATAGACCAGCACGCTGACCTGGCTTCCGACACGGGCACCCAGCTGTGTCGCTTCCGCAGGATTCTCGAAATCGATCAGCACCGGAAAGCGCTGCGCGTTGCGCAACCAGTCCCGTGCGTTCTGAACCGTGGGCAGCGTGCCAGGCTTCGAGGTGGACTCCGCTCCGGTGACACCGTAGGTGATGCTGCGGACAGTTCCTCGCAGCGTCTTGTCCGGCCAGACGTCGAGTACGAGGTCGACGGCGTTGCCCGGCTTGAGGTGGCCGATGTTGTTTTCGGTCAGGTTCGCTTCGACCCAGATTTTTTGAACCGCAACAAAGGTCATCAGCGGCTGACCGGTTGCAGCGAAGTTGCCGATATCGACGCGCAAGTCAGTCACCAGGCCGTCATTAGGCGCGACGATGCGTGTGTACTGCAGGTCCAGCTGCGCCTTCTCCAATGCCGCGCGCGCAGCGAGCAATTCCGGATTGTTGTCGTCGCGTGACCCAAGCGCGTCGACCGCCTTCTGGAGGTTGGCCTTGGCGCTCGCCACCTGCGCGCCGCTCTCAAGACGGGATGCGGTCGCCCACTCCAGCGCCCGCTGTGACACGGCTCCGGGGACATCCGCATCGATGCGTTTCAGGCGAGCCTCATTCTGGGTTTCCTTGACCAGGTTTGCTTTCGCAGCTTCAAGCGCAGCAGCCGCCGCGTCCACCGACGAGGAGGAAACCATCAGGTTTTGCTGGGTGAGCGCGAGCTGGGCTTCCGCTGCTGAGACTGCCAGCTGGTAGCGCGCCGGGTCTACCTCGGCGAGCAAGTCGCCCTTTTTCACCACCTGGTTGGTGTGCACATCGACGGAGAGAATTTCCCCCGCCACCTGCGGTGCGATCGGCACGACGAATGCGTTGACGCGTGCCTGCGTCGTGAACGGGGTGTAGCGGTCGGCGGCCATGTACCAGCCCAGCAGCAACAGACAGAATGCGCTGAAAATGAGCACCCACCTGCGCACGGGGTCCATCCGTCGCAGCGGGGGTGGCGCTTCCGGATTCGCCTTCACACCACCAGCGGCTGGCGTCTGCGGGTTAGCTGCCATAGACGGCTTCTCCGGACCCTTTCCCGGTTCCTGTCCCACTTGCGGGGTCTTCTGTGGTTCCGTCATGACAAGCCTCTGTTCTATATGATGCGATTTACCAGTCCGGTGACGCCCAGGCGCTATCCTGGCCTTTCAACGGCGGCTCGGTTGCCTGTGGTTGCAGGAGATCGCCCCAGTCCACGCGCTGTTGCATGGTGTCCCTTGTCGCCTCGTCTACGAACCCGCCGCCCGCACGGATCTCCCAGCCGCCACCAAGCGCCCGATAGATCCCGACTGCGCTGCTGACGGTGGTGCTGCGCGCCGCAACGTAGGATTGCTGCGCCCGCAGCAAAGAGCCCTGGGCATCCAGCACACGCTGAAAGTCAGAAAAGCCCTCGCTGTAGCCAATGTTGGCAATCGTAAGTGCGCGCTTGGCCTCCGCTTGGGTTTTTGCGAGAATCTGCTCCTGCTCGCGACTGAGCACGAACGCCACCATGCCATCCTCCACTTCCTTCACTGCAGTTAGCACCGTGCTCTGGTAGTTCTCCAGCAGTTGCTGGAGGCGTGCATCCTGGACCCGGACGTTGTTGCGGATGCGCCCGTAGTTCAGAACGTTCCAGCTGAAGTAAGGTCCACCGACGAATGTAAGCGAATTACCGTTGAAGAGCTCGTCGAGACCGCTGTTGCCGGTGCGCGTGGTGTTCGTTCCGTCAGCAGCCACCACACCCACAAAGCCGCTCAATCCGAAGCTTGGATAGAGGTCGGCCTCAGCCACGCCCACCGCAGCGCTTTGCGTTGCCGCAGCGAGTTCAGCCTGACGGATGTCCGGACGCCGGCGGAGTAAGTCCGTCGGCGCACCGGCGGCAATCGCTTGTGGTGCCTCCGGAATCACGCCCGGCAGCGGGCCAAGAACCTCACCGAGGCTGCCCGGGGTCTGCCCTAACAGGGTACTGAGGGCGTTCTTTGCCTGCTGCAGGCCGATATTCAGCGGCGGAATGGTCGCTTGCGTCCCCAGCAGCTGGGTGCGTGCCTGGATCAGGTCGAGTTCGCCGATGTCGCCGCCACGGAACCGGGCCTCGGTGATCTGCACAGCGCGCTGCTGGATCGCAACGTTTTCCTGCGCGACCAGAAGTTGCGCCTCCGCATTGCGGATGGCGACATAGGTATCCGCAACCTGGGCTACCAGCAGCACGATCACGTTGTCGTACGCGGCGATGGAGGCCAGCAGGTTGGCGTCGGCCGCCTCGATCGAGCGCTGGAATTTGCCCCAGAAATCGAGTTCCCAGCCGACACTGGCGCCCACGTTGTACTCCCAGAAGCCCAGGTCTCCGGCCTTTGTGTTGGCGGCGTTCTCGCTGGCCGACGTATAGTTCACGCCACCGTTCGCCTGCTGGAGCTGGGGATAAAGGTAGCCCACCGCGATGCCCAGTTGGGCGCGTGCCTCCAGCACCCGCAATCCCGCGATCTTCAAGCTATAGTTGTTGTGGTAGGCGATGTCGATCAGCCTGTCGAGCGCTGGATCGTTGAAGGAATCCCACCACCTGATCTGCTCCGCCGGATTTGACGAGAGAGCCGTGCCATCCACCTGCGGCCACTGCCCAGGTACCGAAGCGTTGGGCGGGACAAAGTCGGGGCCGACCGCCGCGCAGCCCACCAACACCATCATCAAACCCGCACAGGTACCAGCGAAGGGCCAACGCCCCCACCCGCCGGGTAACACACTCAGCTCTCTGCTTTCCCACTGGCTCACATTGGTCACACTGGAGTCTCAAGGACTGACCAAACCGTTCCCCTATCCGGACCGGCACTGTATTTCAGCCTACCATTCTACTCGCGAGGACTACTGATTTGATTCAAATCAACCGTCAATGCCCAGGATTTTATGGACCAGAAGGTGTATGCGTAAGTGCCTCTCAGGGAACATGGGCAAAGGCGCCGGCGAGTTGCGCGACTGCATCCCATTCGTGCTCGACCTGCTGCACTTGTGACGGTCTTGAAGCACAAGTTGGTATACATCTGCACGGTCGCTTCGTGCCGGGCTAACTCGTCACCACAGGCATCCTCTACGACCAGCGGCACGATAGCGGCGCAGATAGGCCGAAGTGGCAGTGAACAGCACGCAAATCGAGGTTTCCAACCCGGCGATGAGTGCAGCCTGGATGTCGTGCTTGCGCAGGATCCGTTCCAGGTCGGTAGCTACGAAACCATCAAATGCCTGCTTGCGGAAGATGATCTCGCCAGGCACGGGCATCGCAAAATCCGTAAATTGCGCACCCGCCGTTTCAGCAATACACGGCACGTTACCGCGCCCTTCCGGGCGATAGAACAACATCCAGTCGCTGCGATCGGGTTTGAACCATGCTTGTGTGTGGATGATGGTCAGGTTCTTTGCGCGTGCGGCCTGCAAGAGCTGCGCAACGCTGGCGGGAAATGCAGCAAGGTGCGGCAGGGTTTGCAGCGGCTGCCAGAAATCGTTTTGGATGTCGATGAGGATGAGTGCAGTGTTCATGGGCGTTCGGCTTTCCCTTCGCTCACAACCAGGGGCGCATTCGATGCATGCAAATGCATGATGCGCCATTCGCCCGCCTCCGTGCCGCAATACAAAGGTGCGACGGCAGAGCGGCTCTTCGCGCAGGTGGAAGCTGATGATGGCAACATCGCCCAACTCCTGTTCCTGCATATCTTCTACATTGATCGTCAGGTGCGTCATGCCCGCAGCCTGCAGGCGCGCCATGAGTTGGGCAAAGGCGGCGCGCACGGCAGCTTTGCCGCTCAGCCGTTCGCGCTGATGTTCAGCGGGAAAGAATGCCGTCGCATCATCCGCCCACCACGCCATCATCTCATCGAGTTGAAATTGCGCGAAAGCGTGGAGAAAGCCTTGTACTGCATCCCGCGCTGTTTGCACTGCATGCCTCTTTTGGGTGAGCAAGCTGCCGGAAGGGAGTTTATTCCATTCGCAGCAGGTACTCCATGACCTCCTGCCAAAGGGGACGGGTGTAAGATGGCCTCGTTCCGGCTACTGTCCTGGCATCCATGCGCCTTTTTATTGCAGCCCCGGTTGCGCCATCCCGGGCGTTCTCACTGGCTACACAAAGCCTGCGCAAGACTGCCTCTGGCGTTCGGCCCGCTCCAGCCGACAGTTGGCACATCACCTTGCGTTTTCTCGGCGAAGTCGATGACCTTAACGTGGTTGCGGCAGCCATGCATGCTGCCCTGGCTGGTTTTGCCGCAATTCCCGCAATAGTGCGCGGAGTAGGCGCCTTTCCCCAACCGTGCGCAGCCCGGGTCGCTTGGGCCGCCGTGGATGCCCCGGGACTGGCCCAGGTGGCGGAACGCGTTCGAGAGGCCACGGCCAACATGGGGAGTCCACCCGAGATTTCTGCTTTTGTGCCGCACATAACTCTGGCGCGGTTCAATCATGCCTGTGATCTGACGAAATGGATTGAACAACATGCGAGCACGCTGTTTTTCCAGGGCGATCTCGGTCAGATTGTGTTGTTCAGCTCAAAGCTGACGCGCCAGGGCCCGGTTTACAGACGGGAATCGGTCGCCAATCTAAGCGCCTTCCCCAGGCGCCCGATCCCCTCGTGAATTTCCGCAACGCTGTAATGCGCAAAACTGAGGCGCAGGCAGTTGTCCAACCCGCCGCTACTGGAGCAGGACGCCCCTGGCTGGAAGCCGGTCCGTGCTTGCCGCGCCGCTGTCTGCATGTCGGCCGCAATAATGCCTTGCGGAAGCGTCAGCCAGAAGAAATATCCCCCCAGAGGAATTTCCCACGTGGCCCAGCCACCGAGATGTTCGCTGCAGCGCTTCGTCCATGGCTTCGACCCGGGCTGCATAGGTCGACCGCAAGTGCGCAAGGTGACGCGCCAGCGAACCGTCTTCAAGCAACTGGCATACGACATGCGATGTAAAGTGGTTGAAATTACCACCGCTGATGATTACCCCGCTGGCCAGCATGCTGCGGATGAACTCAGCATTGGCCTGGATCCAGCCCAGCCGCATGCCGGGCGCGAGGATTTTTGAGAAGGAGCCGAGCGAGAGCACATTGCCTTGCTCGATCATGGTTCCAAAAGACGCTGGCGGCGGTTCGCCGTAGTGCAGGAACTGGTATACCTCATCGGCGACGATGATGAATCCATGTTCGCGGCTGAGGGCCGCCAGGCGTTTGCGACGCTCCTCGCTTAGCGTGCGCCCGGTGGGGTTGTGAAAGCTCGGGATGGTGTAGACGAGCCTGGGATGGTGCTTTATGAGCGCCTGTTCGAAGCGATCGATATCCAAACCGCGCTCATCCATGGCAATACCAACGATGTTCAGGCCGTGATCGCGGAATATCTGGAACGCCAGGAAGTAACTCGGCTCCTCTACAAACACGGTGTCGCCTGGCTGCGTAAACCGCTGGCAGACAAAATCGAGTGACTGGGAATTGCCGGCGCTGAGAAACAGTGATTCTGGCGTAGTCGCATGACCACTGACGTCGGTCATGAACCCGGCCAGTGCCTCGCGAAAATGCGGATCACCCTGCTTGTTGCCGTAGTTCAACTCGAGGGCCTGGGCGTTGGCAAAGTAGCGCTCGCTGCCGGCCTGCAGCAGATTCACCGGCAACAGGTCCGCCGATGGCTGGCCGACGCCGAAGTCGATCGTGCCCTGTTCGGGCGCACCATCGAAACTGGCTTGATTTGGGGTCAGGGTAAATACCCTCCAGGTTAGTGGGTTAGAGTGGGGGTCAGAGCGGAGTAAAGTATCAGAGTATTTACTCTGACCCCAATTGTCCTTCGCCGTAATGGAACGACTTGATCTGCTCCCAGGTGGAAGCGAGTTCGATATGACCCGGCAACAGGACCAGCAGATCCCCGGGAGCGCCCAGGGACAAACTAAACCGAATTGCGGCGGCGGCATCCGGGATGGTGCTGACAGCCGAAGCGGCGACTCCTGCTTCGCACAAGCCGGCTTTCAACAGCGCCGGTACGTCTTCCGCACTACCGCGCCGCAAATCCGAGTAGACACGACACACGTAAAGATCGAAGTGCCCGGCCATTTCCGCTGCCGCATGCTTGATGTCACCATCCCGCCGGTCGCCAGGAACGGAAAACATGATGATTTTTCGGCCAGCCACGCTTTGCCGATCGACAAATGCACAGATCCTGCGGAAGCCGTCCGCATTGTGCGCGTAGTCCATGATGACCCTGAACGGGTGGCCATCGAAGATATTGAGCCGGCCCGGCGTGGCGTCGAATGACATCCGGAATGCGCGCAAGGCCTCGGCTATGGTGGCGACAGGCACCCCCGAGAAATAACAGGCCGCCGCGGCATGCATCGCGTTGCTGATATTGTGTACGGCCGCACCTTCAAAGGTGGCGGGTATGTCATCGATGGCGACCAAAGGAATACGCTCGGCACCATCGTAGATCACAATGGACGCACGGCCGGCCTCGGGTTCAACCACGCAGCGGCTGTCCGCGTCTTCCAGTGTTTCTGCCGTCAGCTCAGGATTCTCCGCATTGGAAACCAGACAAATCCTGCGTGCCTTCGACTGCTTCGCCATGGCCAGGCAAAAAGAATCATCGGCATTGAGAACCACCGCCCCGCGTGCACGGCGCACCATTTCGAACTTCACTGCAGCCATTTCGTCCAGCGTGTGAATCCCGATGCGTCCGAGGTGATCGTTGGTTACGTTGGTGCACACCGCCACATCACACCATTCGAATGCAAATCCCACGCGCAGGATGCGGCCGAAATACTCTTCCAGCACGGCGACATCGACATTGCCGAGCTCGAGGATGCCATGATGGGCGCCACCCCCCATGTCGCTTCGGCTCGCGGTGTACACCTGGTCGACAAAGATTCCATCGGAGCAGACTACGCCGGGGTGACGGCCAGCCGCCCGCTGGATGCGCTCAATCATATGGCAGGTGGTGGTCTTGCCGTTGGTGCCGGTCACGGCGATTACCGGAATGCGCGCAGCGGCGCCGGGTGGATACATCCAGCGCACGAACGCCTCTGCTGCCCGGTCGAGCAAGCCCCATCCGAGGCCAGCGGGAATGAGCCCAGCCGGAACGAGATGGTCCAGTTGCGGGGCCAGATCACAATCCACGACGGCCCCACCCGTCTCTGCCAGCGGACGGGTGAAATCGGTGGTCACAAGGTCCAACAACAGCATTCCGACACCGAGCTCGCGCGAGAGGTGGCAGGCGAGGTCAATGATGGAGGAATGCACGTCCGCAGTTTTTATCTCCGCACCGCAGGCAAACGCCCCAAGCAGCGCATGGTTAACCACCAGCAGCTTGCATGACTGGCCAGCCACCAGCGCCTCGACACTGACGTTAGTGGACAGGTGTCGCGCGCCTTCAACTGCGGTCCGAACATCCTCCGCAGTGTTCAAATCCAGGAACACACCCGCACGACACCCCCGCACTCCCGCCTTGACCACCACCGGAAATCCGATCTGCTCTGCTGCGCGAACTGCCTTGCGCGACATAATGCAATTGTCGGCCGTGGGGTCGCACTTCGGCAGTGGAACATGCAGGCGGGCGAGCTCCCGTCGCAGCGCAACGCGGTCGCCCAGCAAAGGCGCGAGGTGTGCATTGCGGCTGAGGGAAAACGTGCCATCGATAATGTGCTGGTGCGCGCAGTGGCCCAGTTTCAGCATGCCATTCTTGCGCACTCGAAATTTTCGCTCCGGAGCGATGAAGGGTTCGCGTTCGAGCTTCTGGCAGGGCACGCCCAGGCGACTTGCAGCAGCAATGATGGCCGCCGCGTCACGCGGCAGCACCCGTTCCCTGGCGAGCGCCAGGAACTCGCGGTACTGCGTCGCCCGATCCGCATTTCTTGAATCATCGTGTGCAGGAAGGATGAGAGCGGGTTCCAACTCTGCAAGCCACCGGAGCGCAAGGTCGGCGGCCCGATCCGCCACTTCCGGGTGTTCATATTCGAACCACACCCACACTCCGTTGCCTGCGCCGTCGAGTGCATAACCATGCCTGGTGACGTCATGGCCGGTGTATTGCTGCACGGCCAGGGCCATTGCGCTGAAGACTATGGCGAAAGCGCTGAGCGCCTGCTGGTCGACTGCAAGGGCTGGCTGGATCCGTTCCGTGAAGCCGCCAGAGGAGAACGGCGAAACCGTGAATAGTTGAGCGCATATCGCCGGCAGGCGATCGGCAAGAATTTCCAGCTCGGCAGGCGCCAGGACAAACTGTTGTTCAAAAACCGTCTGTTCGCAGCGCCGGTTGGGCCCCAGCAGCAGCAGTTTCTCGCGGATTTCCACGATGGGTATTCTAACCCCAGTCCTCCCTACCTCAGGTCGTGAGGTTTGGATCCGCCATTACCTTGTTAAACGCCTCAACCTGCTCGGGGGTTGCGTCTTTCTGGTGCTTCGCCTTCCATTCGTCATAGCTCATACCGTAGATATGCTCACGCGCCTCGTCCATAGATACTGCTAGCCCCCTGTTTTTCGCCGCCGCGACATACCATTTGCTCAGGCAGTTGCGGCAGAAGCCGGCGAGGTTCATCAAGTCAATGTTTTGCACGTCACTGCGCTTATTCAGGTGCTTGATCAGCGTGTGCAAGACGTCCGCTTCCAGTTCCATCCGGGTCTGTTGGTCCAACTCAGCCATTTTCTACCTGCCTTGCCTGGTTTCAGCTGTTGATTCCGACTTGAGAAGATTACTCCAGGAATGCCCACGTTGCTCAAAGCCGGCGCTCCTTTTGCCCTGGAACGGCTGGCAATTGTGTATATCTGACTTGTGTCATGTCTCGCTGCCGGGCGGGGTATCGTATTTTTATGACAGGTTCTATACTTCACCTTTGAACATTGTCAAAGCCACCTTCCAGGACAACTGCCTGGTCCGGGTGGTTTTTCAACCGTGAAAAACCTGGTTTTCATATTCCTGAAACCCGGGTTCGGTATATTCACACGACTAGAACATTGAGAATTCCTCAGGAGATAGCGCAATCATGATTTCAAAGCAGCGCAAGCAAGTGATGGGATTGGTCGCGGTACTGGTGTTGCTGGCGAGCCCGCTCCTTGCGGCCCAGACAGTGACTGGCACGGCCGGTTCACCCAGTGCTACGACATCGATCGACGGCAAACAACTACCCGCACCCGACCCGAAATTCGGCGGCGAGATCAAAAACGATGCCCTGCAATCGAAACCGTGGTGGGCGCCGCGCATCGTGCCCCCCACCGGGGCACCCAACGTCCTCCTGATCATCACCGATGACGCCGGCTTCGGTGTGCCAAGCACCTTCGGTGGTGTTATCCCGACGCCCACCATGGACCGCATTGCCAACAGCGGCTTGCGCTACAACAACATCCATTCAACCGCGCTGTGTTCGCCCACCCGTGCCGCGCTGATCACCGGCCGGAACCATCATTCAGTGGGCTTTGGTGTCATCTCCGAACAGGCCACGGGTTTCCCCGGCTACAACAGCATCATTCCCGAGGACAAGGCCACCATCGGGCGTATCCTGCTCGACAACGGCTACAGCACCGCATGGTTTGGCAAGGATCACAACACTCCGGCGTTTGCTGCCAGCTCGGCCGGACCGTTTGACCAATGGCCGACCGGCATGGGCTTTGAGTATTTCTACGGCTTTGTGGGCGGGGATGCGAACCAGTGGCAGCCCAACCTGTTCCGCAACACCACCCAGATCTACCCCTTTGAAGGCAAGCCGGGCTGGAACCTGGTGACCGGCATGGCCGACGATGCCATTGAATACCTCAACCGCATGAACCAGACGATGCCGAGTAAGCCCTTTTTTGTGAAATATGCACCCGGCGCTACGCACGCGCCGCACCACCCGACCAAGGAATGGGTGGACAAGATCAGCGCAATGCACCTTGTTCGACCAGGGCTGGAACAAACTGCGTGACCAGATTTTCGCAAACCAGAAGAAACTCGGCGTGATCCCGCAGGACACCCAACTGGAACCCTGGCCGACGGATGTGCTCAAGAACTGGGATGATTTAACCGCCGACGAGAAGAAGCTTTTCATCAAACAAGTGGATGTCTTCGCCGCCTATGCCGCCTACAACGACTACGAGATTGGGCGTGTGGTGCAGGCCATTGAGGATATGGGCAAGCTCGACAACACGCTGATCATCTACATCAACGGCGACAACGGCACCAGCGCCGAGGGCGGTCCGCTCGGCACGCCCAACGAAGTCGCGTTCTTCAATGGCGTCAACATGATGCCGGTAGCCGACCAGATGAAATGGTATGACGTGTGGGGCACCGAGATGACCTACAACCACATGTCGGCAGGTTGGTCGTGGGCGTTTGACACGCCGTTCACCTGGTTTAAACAAAACGCCTCGCGGCTGGGCGGCACACAACAGAACATGGTCATCTCCTGGCCGGCTCGCATCACCGACAAAGGCGGGCTGCGCGAGCAGTTCAGCCACGTGAACGACATCGTACCCACCATCCTTGAGGCCGCCGGCATCACCGCGCCCGACACGGTGGATGGCATCAAGCAAGCCCCCATGGAGGGCACCAGCCTGGTCTACACGTTTGACGCTGCGAACGCCAAGGCGCCAACGCGGCACACTACCCAGTATTTCGAGATGATGGGTCAGTGGGCCCTCTACCACGAAGGCTGGATACTCAGCACCAAGGTGAACCGCGCGCCGTGGGAGGCCTTTGGGCGCCGCCAATCCCGACCCGCTCAATAACCAGGTGCTGGAGCTTTACAACCTGACCACGGACTTCAGCCAGTCCCAAGACATTGCTGCGCAGAATCCGGAAAAGGTAAAGGAGCTGAAAAAACTGTTCATCGAGGAAGCGAAGAAGTACCAGGTCTTCCCCATGGACGCATCGGTGGCCGCCCGTATCGTGGCGCCACGGCCGAATATTACTGCCGGCCGCACCGAGTTCGTCTACACCCTGCCGATGGTTGGCCTGCCGCAGGGTGACTCGCCAGCCCTGCTCAATGCCTCCTATACCATTGCCGCAGACATCAACGTGCCAGCAAGGCGGCGCGGAAGGCATGATCCTGACGTCGGGTGGGCGCTTCGGCGGTTATGGGTTCTACCTGCTGAAAGGCAAACCGGTATTCCTGTGGAACATGATCGATCTGAATCGCATAAAGTGGGCGGGCCCGGACGCACTGACCCCGGGCAACCACACCGTGGAGTTCGGCTTCAAGTACAACGGCCTTGGCGTGGGCACGCTGCTGTACAACAACATGAGCGGCCTCGGACAACCCGGCACCGGCACCCTCAAAGTGGATGGCAAGGTCGTGGCCACCCAGGAGATGCCACACACCCTGCCCATGATCCTGCAGTGGGATGAGAGTTTTGACATCGGCTCCGATACCCTGACCGGCGTGAACGATGCCGATTACACGCCGCCATTCACCCTCACCGCCAAGCTCAACAAGCTGACGCTCACGGTTGACCGGCCGCAGCTCTCGCCCGCAGATGTGCAAAAGCTGCAGGCGGCGCAAACCAATAACAAGTCGAGTGAGTGAAGATGATTCCAAGTTCAAGACCAGGCAACAGTTCCGGCGCAACATTTATTTGTCTGCTGGCCCTCAGTATTGCCGTAACTTTTGCGACGGGGGTGAGCGCGCAGGAGAACCAGGGAGACGCCAAGGCTATCCTCAAATCCATGGCGGACTATGTGAGCAGCCAGCAGAACATCGAGTTCACCTTTGATAGCGATATCGAGGTCATCACGCCGCAATTGGAAAAAATCCAGTTCACCAACTCAGGGGAGGCCGTGTTGAGCCGGCCAAACAAGCTGCATGCGCACCGCGTAGGCGGATATGCGGATGTAGCCTTGTACTTCGATGGCAAAACCGCCAGCATCTACGCCAAACACAACAACTCTTATGCGCAGTTCCCCGCCGTGGGTACCGTGGACCAGTTGATTGAAGCGCTGAGAGCGGGGCACGGAGTCGCATTACCGGGCGCCGATTTCCTGCTGTCGAATGCCTATGACGTACTGGTGGCCGATATCATGGAAGCCAAGCACATTGGCCGCGGCGTGATCGACGGAGTGGAGTGCGAACACCTCGCATTCCGCAATTTCGATACCGACTGGCAATTCTGGGTTGAGGTAGGTGATCAACCCATCCCGCGCAAGGTGGTCATTACCAGCAAGACCATGAACAGCGCACCGCAGTATACGTTTCGCATCAAGAGCTGGAAAACCGGCGTGAAACCAGGCAAGGATGCATTCACTTTCACCCCGCCCAGCGATGCCAAACAACTTGACCCCAACGCGCTCATTGACCTGGACGAACTACCACCGGAACCCGAGACAGGAGGAACCCAATGAAATATTCCAAGACAGGCAGGTATCTGCTGATTTCAGGCCTGGCCGTTGCCGGGTGGTTGTGCAATGGTGAGCTTTCACTGAGCCCTCACGGAGGCCTGATAGCCACGGCTGAGGCGGTGGTAGGAGCACCGGTAACCCCGGTCAGCTATGCCGGCGTGGCGCGAAGATCCACGGTCGGCGCCGGCGCACCGGGAGTCGGTGTGGCGCCCGGTGTCGGCGTGGGTGGGCCTGGTGGGCCGGGAGTTGGAGGACCTGCCAATCCCGGATTTGGTGGCCCCGCCAACCAGGGTGGACCTGTCAACCGGGTCGGGCGACACTAGACAAACCATGAGTGGAATGGCCTACGAGGTGGTGCTGGAGACCCCCTATCGACAGTCCCTTGAGCGTGTCATCGCGGCCCTGAAAGCAGAGGGTTTTGGCGTACTAACCCGCATCGACATACACGATGCGTTCAAGGAGAAACTGGGAGTCGATTTTCACCAGTACACTATTCTTGGCGCCTGCAATCCCCCGCTTGCGCATAAAGCGCTGTCCAGCCGCCCGGATGCCGGGCTGCTATTACCCTGCAACGTCATCGTTGAGGAAACGCCGGAGGGCGGCACCCTGGTTCGCATTGTTGACCCGGCAGCCATGATGCGGGCAGGCGGGTTCGAAGGTGACCCGGTCCTCAAGGAGGTCGGCAGCGAAGCCGAACGGCGATTGAAACGTGTCGCCGAGGCCCTGCGTAGCTGAAGGTGGGGTCAGAGTAAAGTGCCAGAGTAAAAATGGGTTCAGAGTGACACTTTAACTCTGGCACTTTACTCTGACCCCACCCTGCTCTTGACCCCACTTTTACAAAAATTCCAGGTAGTTAACCGTCGGGGAAAAGCTTACTCATGAGCATCAAGACCAGGGCATTAGTTTTCACATGGGCGATGATCGCCTGGGGTGTTCAAGCGATTGCGGCGGAACCAGCAGCCGATACCGTCTATCGCCATGGCACGATCTACACCGTCGATGCCCGCAACAGCACGCAGGAATCATTGGCGGTGCGGGACGGGAAGATCGTCTATGTCGGCGATGATGCCGGTGCCGGACAGTTTGTAGGGCCGGAGACGAAAGTAATCGACCTGGGCGGACGCATGATGATGCCCGGCTTGGTGGATGGTCATATGCATCCACTTTCGGGCGGCATGAAAATCCTCGGCTGCAGCCTGAACTACGCGGCGCTCACCGTTGCCCAGTTCCAGGCAAAGATCCAGGCCTGCCTCGACGCCTCGCGCGACAAGGGTCCGGATGACTGGCTGGAAGTTGAGAGTTGGTTCCAGCAAAACATGCTGCCGGCCGGAACCGAAGTAAGCCGCGAAGACCTTGATGTGCTGCAGACACAGCGTCCCATCCTGGTGCGATCCTCGTTCGGCCACTCAACGCTGGCCAATTCGCGGGCCATGGAACTCGCGCACATCACGGCGGACACCCCCGACCCTGAAGCGGGCAAGATCGCACACAACGCGACCGGCCAGCCGACCGGTATCCTGGAGGATTCCGCACAGGCGCTCTTCGATCACTTGCTACCGGAGACCACCGACGCGGAGATGCTCGCCGCGGCACAGGCCTCTTTGGAAGCCGTGCGGGCACAGGGCATTACCACGTTTCTCGACGCTTCTGCCGATGCCAGGACTGTCGCAGCCTATGCGGCACTGCAGCGCGAAGGAAAGCTGACCGCGCGTGCGCACTTCGCGATGGAAATCACGCCGGAGGAAGGACGCAAGCCGGAGGAGGCGGTAGCCGCACTGTTGAAAGTGGCACGTGAGTTCGACCAGGGACCGGTCACCGTGCAACCCGCCATCACCGTGCGCAATGCCAAGTTGTACATGGACGGAGTCATCACGGCGCCGGCGTTCACAGGAGTGATGCTCGAGCCTTACCTGGTGAACCAGGGCACGGCCGAAAAGCCGAACTGGGTCTCCAGTGGCAACAAAGGGCCGGCACCGTATTTCTCTGCTGAAGTCCTCAAGGTGCTACTGCTGCAACTGGCCGCTGCCGGTATAGATCCGCATATCCATGCCGACGGTGACGGCGCAACGCGGTATGCGCTGGATGGATTCCAGGCCATGCGCAAAAAATATCCGGGTGAGAGTATCCGTGCAGCCATCGCCCACGATGAAATCGTCAACCCGGCAGACTTTCCGCGCTTTGCAGAGCTGGATGTGATTCCCGTCCTCTCCTTGCAGTGGGGCAAGCCCGCCTCCGATACGATAGAAGGTGCACGGGACTATCTCGGGCCGGAGCGATTCAGATACATGGAGCCGCAGGGATTCCTGCACGAGGCGGGCGCGCGCATAGCCTACGGCAGCGACTGGCCGGTGGATCCGCTGGACGAATGGTTCGCCTTGAAGGTCGGAGTGACCAGGGCAAACGCTCCCAGCGCCGGTCCGCAGTATTTCGGAAGGCTCAGCGATGACCCGGGCCTAAGCTGTGAGACTGCGATTCGCACAATCACGATCAACTCCTCCTACGAACTCCACCAGGAGGCCGAAACCGGGTCGCTGGAAGTGGGCAAACTCGCAGACCTGATCATTCTGGACCGCAACCTGTTTGAGATTCCCGCCGAGGAAATTGCTGATGTCCATGTGCTGCTGACCGTGGTCGGCGGCAAGGTCGTCTACCAGTCCGACGCATTTGATTAGCCGGAAATGGGGTCAGAGTAAAAATTGGGTATGGCACTTTACTGCGGGCCATTTCTACTTTGGCATTTTTACTCTGACCCCAATTATGCTATTGATTGAGATGTGCGAGTGCGATCCGCATCGGTTCCGGGGAAGCCCGCAGCAAACCCTCGAATGGCCCATCCATTTCCAGTACCAGGAATATGGCGCTTGAGACGGACAGCGCGCACACGAAGAGCACCGTAACTACAGTCGCGTTCAGTGGAGCAAATAAGCCGAAACTGGTGAAGGTAATCGTGAGCCAGAAGACCAGAATCACGAGGAAGTACACCGGAATGGAAGAGCTCACGCTGGCCAGCACCATCCATCTCGCCTTCAACAACGTTTCGGCCTGATTTACCGCCTCGGACTGCAGCGCCTGCTGGGTGTCGTTGCCTGGCTGCAGACTGCGGATTGCGTGCATGAGTGCTTCAGCGTTGGCCCCTCCCTCCGATTTGCAGTGGGTCCAGGTTGGTGGCGGCGGACGAGTCCTGCGGCCATATCATGTCCAATCGCGTCCCGACCGCGAACTTCAGGCCGGTGCGGATCATCCTGGTTTCCGGGCCATATTGCGCCAACGTGCGGTCCAGCGTCAGGGCGTCGATGGCGGTTTGTTGCACGCCTGACTCCACCGCATCGAAGGAACTCTTGGCCGAGGCAGTGACGAGGCCAAGAACCAGGGCCGTCATCGTGGCAATGAGGGCAATGCCTACCTTGATCGTGTCTTTTGACTCGTGACTGAGGTGATGCTCCGGCAACACGGTGCGCAGCCACAAGCCGAGCAAAGCCCCGCCGAAGGTACAGGCAAATACGGTCAAGCTGATGATAGTCGGATTCACCAAGTCGTCTCCATTTTTTTCTGATTATACCGGCTTCTGCAGCTTGATCGTGCCCTCACCTCCCGGGCAATTCCGCTTAATGGCCAGGCGCTTGCCGCTTTGTTAATTATTCTCAATGTTCGGCACACGGGGCAGCAATGCTGCTTCGCTATGATCACACCTTCAATTTGATCCAGGCAGAGCGATGCGACGGGTTTTCCATCTGCGCTTTCTGTTTACGCTCATTGCTGGAGCCACCCTATCTGGCTGGCTATCCGGCTGCGTGAGCTATGCCCCGGCGCCGCTGACACCGGCTGAGCTATTGCACAAGCAGGCCTCCGCCACGCTCGACGAGGCAGTAGTGCGGGCTGAAATCACCCGGCTGGCGCCCGGGGCCGAATGGGATGGCCGCCGCCTGGACCGTCTGTCCTTGCTGGCCGCCGCCTTAACCGCCAACCCCGAAATCACCCATGCACGAGCAACCGCAGCCGCAGCCGCAGCCGAGGCCAAGGCAGCGCATGTGTTGCAGGGCCCGACACTGCTCCTCACCACCGAATACGCTTTTAATGCCCCGGAAGCTTCACCCTGGCAACTCGGTGTTGGCGGCGACATCTTGCTGGATACAGGGGTGCGCCGCGAGTCGCGCATCAACACTGCGGAACTGAGCGCGAAGGATCGCAGTGTTCGATTACACGGATGCTGCCTGGTTGGTGCGGCTGAGGATTCGCAACGCGCTGGCGCAACATCTGCTGGCCCGAAAAGAGGTGGAATCCACGACCAAGCTTGTGGAATTGCGCGAGCGTCAGTTGACCGCCATGCAGCATCGCCTGTCGGCAGGCACCGTTGCGCATACCGACGTCGAGCGCGCCCGGGCCCAGCTGGCTACCGATCAGCGCCGCCTCGCCGACGCGGAGGCACGGACCGCTACCACAGGGCTACAACTGGCTGCCGCCGTCGGCGTTTCGTTGGGGGCCATTGATGAAACTGCATTGAGCTGGCCAGGGATCGATGCGCCGACAAAATTGACCGGTCCATTGCCGGCGATCTGCCTTGATGCCGCCCTGCTTGCCCGTCCGGATGTTGCTCGAGCCAGCCTCGCCTATGACCAGGCGGAAGAAGCCCTGAAAAGCGCGGTCGCCTCCCAGTATCCGCAGCTGCACTTGGGTCCTGCGTACGCCTGGGAGCGCGGCCTGAAAAAACTTCCGTTTGTGCTTAGCCTGTCGCTGCCGCCACTGGACCTGAACCATGCGGCCATCGCCGCCGCCGAAGCGCGACGCCTGGAAGCAGGATACGCGCTGGAAGTGGTCGTTGCCGCGGCGGGCACAGCAGTTGAACTCGCACAACAAGACTACGCGGCGGCCTGGCTCCAGCTGGAGCAGGCCCGTCAACAGCGACACATCGCCGATCGGCTCGCTGCGCAAGCAGAGACAGCGATCAGCGCGGGCGCGATCGACCGCTTCGAGTGGAACACGGCCCAATCCGGGCGCATGGTGGCCGGGCTCGACGAACTCTCGGCTGTGCAGAATGTGCGCAGCGCCGAAGCCTCACTCGAAAACGCGCTGCGACGTCCGCTCGATGGCCCCGAACTCGCTATTACTTCCGGTCAAATTCCCTCCGAGGACCCAACATGTCAATTACCTCAGCCTTTGCAAGCCCCATTGCATCCTTGATAGCGTTGCTCATGAGCGTTTCGGCCCTGGCCCAAAGTCCGGATATGGGCCCGGATATAAGCCCGGATGCGCCCGGCGATATCGAAGTCGCGGTCACTGCGGCGCAACAAACCCGTATTGGCCTCGGAATGACCCGCCTGGAAACGACGCAAGCGCCCGAGACTATGCAAGCCATAGCCCTCGTGCTCGATATCAGTCTGCTGGCCCAGCTCAATGCCGAAGTTGAATCCGCTACAGCCATTGCCGCAGCATCGGCCAGCACAGAGCAGCGACTGACCGTGCTCGCCAACGATGACCAGAACGCTTCGCTGCAGACCCTGGAGGCAGCACGTGCGCAGGCAGCCAGCGATGCCGCGCGCCTGCGGGCCGGACAGCAACGCATCGCCCTGGAATGGGGCCCGGGGCTGGCGGCGCTCAAGCCCCTCGAGCTACGCCAGTTGATCGGGCAGATTGCTGCCGGCACGGCTGCCCTGTTGCGCGTTGACCTTTTAGGCATGGGCTCCTTAGGCACAAATGTTGCGGGCATTGACCCCGCAATCATCAGTGCGCAGGGTAGCCATGTGCAGCTGCGGCCCGACCTCAGGCAAGCGCCGCTTGCCACCAAAAACCTTGGCCAGGCCGCAAACACGGATGCGCGCATGCAGAGCAGCGGACTGCTGGTGCTGGTGCAAGGTGACGCAGCGGCCGGTTTGCGCCCCGGTCTCATACTGCCCGCGGAAATTGCTACCGGACGGCTCATGACGGGCGTCGTTTTACCCCGCAGCGCGTTGATCCGCACGGAAGGCGCCACCTGGGTATATCTGCATCGGGGCGGGGAGGACTTTGTGCGCCGCGAAGTGATTGAACCGCGCATGGAGAACGCTGGCTGGTTTGTCAGTGCGGGGTTCGCGCCCGGTGACGAGGTTGTCGCTACCGGCGCCGGCTCGCTGCTTGCCATCGAGCGCAGTGCTGTGGGCGCTGATGGCGCGGAAAATGAAGATGCCCAGTAGGACGACACCACGGCGGATGAAGAATAGGCCATGCTGACGCGGATTGTTCGCGCGGCACTGCTGTACCCGCGCCTGGTGGTATTTGCCAGCGCTCTGTTGCTGGTCTATGGCGGCCTGCTGCTGTCCCGCGCTGAACTCGAAGTGTTTCCCGAGTTTGTGCCGGCGCAGGCCAGCGTACAGGTGGAAGCAGCGGGCATGGTCGCTGAGCAGGTTGAGTTGCTGGTCACGCGGCCGGTGGAGGAGGCCATTAACGGTGCTACCGGCGTATCCTCGGTGCGGTCCGAATCAATCCAGGGCCTGGCGATCATCAACGTCGTGTTCCGCGAAGGTGAGGATCCCTACCGTGCCCGGCAGGTGATTGCCGAGCGCCTGGCGGAGTTGGCCGGCCACCTGCCGGCCGGCGTTGCCTCTCCAACCATTTCACCGCTGACTTCCTCCACCATGGACCTGCTCAAAGTCGGGCTGCAGAGCGACCGGCTTTCACCGATGGAGCTGCGGGATCTTGCACAGTGGACCGTGCGCCCCCGCATGTTGTCAGTGCCTGGCGTTGCACGCGCCACAGTATTCGGCGGAGAGTTGCGGCGCCTGGAGGTGCGCGTGCGTAACCTCGATCTGATCGCGCGCCAGCTCACCCTGGCCGATGTCATCTCGGCTGTGCAGGCCGCCACGCAGATTCGCGGTGGGGGCTTTGTTGACACCACCGCGCAGCGCATCCTGATCGAGCCCCGTGGCTCAGCGGTTACCCCCGATGAACTGGCCGCTGCGGTCATTGGCGGCGGTGCAGAACCTGTACGGATTGGTGATGTCGCTGAAGTGGTCTATACCGCCACGCCACCCTTCGGCGATGCGCTGATCATGGGTAAGCCGGGTGTGCTTATTTCCACTGCCAGCCAATTTGGCGCCAACACGCTCACCACCACGCGCGCCGTCGAAGCGGCGCTCGCCGAACTCAAGCCAGCCCTGGAAGCTGCCGGCGTGCACCTGTATCCCGCCCTGCACCGGCCGGCCAACTTCATTGAAACGGCACTGGCCGGTATTCGCGGCGACCTGCTGCTGGGTGCGGTGCTGATTACCCTCGTCCTGCTGGCTTTTATGCGCAACCTGCGGGTTGCCCTGGTCGCCTTCGTATCGATTCCGATGTCGCTACTGGCGGCCCTGATCGTGCTCGACCAGCTGGGCCATACGATCAACACCATGACCCTCGGAGGCCTCGCCGTGGCCCTCGGGGTGGTGATCGACGACGCCGTGATCGGCACCGAAAACATTGTGCGCCGCTTGCGTCAACGCGGCACCACTCCTGCCTTCGATGTGGTGCTGGCAGCCGCGGTCGAAGTGCGCGCCCCGGTAGTGTATGCCACTTTCCTGCTTGCGCTCACCATGATGCCGGTGGTGTTCCTGAGCGGCCTGCAAGGCGCTTTCTTTGCCCCTCTGGCCTGGTCCTTTCTGCTCGCAACTGTGGCCTCGCTGCTGGTTGCCATCACGCTGACACCAGCGCTGGCCTTGTTGCTGCTCGAGCATTCCTCACCTCCCGAAGAGCCGGCGCTGCTGGCGCGCGCCAAGCGCTTGCACGAGCGCGTATTGCGACCGCTATGTCAGCGCCCGGGACTCGCCCTTGCGCTGACTGGATTGATCGGCGCCGCAGCACTCGCCGGGTTCCTGTCCTTTGGCGCGGAACTGTTGCCGGCCTTCCGCGAACGCCATTACGTACTGCAGGTCAGTGGCCCTAACGGGGTGTCAATCGAATGGATGCGCGGTGTCGGCGAGCGCCTCACCTCCGACTTGCTGGCTATCCCCGGCATCGCCACCGTTGAAATGCAGATTGGCCGCACGGCGGCCAGCGAAGACCCGTTTCCACCTCAACGCAGCGAGTTTCATGTCCAACTGGAGCAAGTCACGGGTGAACAGGAAGATGTGATCCTGCAGCGTATTCGCGACGTACTTGGCACCTACCCCGGCATCCAGTCCGAAGCGCTGACCTTCCTGGGCGACCGCATTGGCGAATCCTTGTCCGGTGAAACGGCGGCTGTGGCGATCAGTGCCTATGGGCCCGACCTCGATGTCCTCGACCATGTTGCCTCCGACATTGCCGCAGTGCTGCGTGAGGTTCCAGGCGCCACCGACGTGCAAATCAAGACCACCCCCGGGGCACCTGCGCTGATTATTGACATGATTCCAGCCCGGATGTCGCTGCGCGGCGTGTCAGCGAGCGACGTATATGGCGCAGTCGAGACCGCCTACCAGGGCAGCACTATCGCCCAGGTTACAGATGGCCCTCGCATTACCGATGTCGCGGTAGTCTTGCCGGCGCCATTTTCTTCCGACCCCGAGGCGGCGGGCGGAATTACGGTACGAAGCGTTGATGGCCGGCTTGTTCGCCTGGACGAAGTTGCAACCGTGGCCCTGAGCGCTACCCGTTCCGAAGTGCTGCACGATGGCGGACGCCGCCGCCAGGTAGTCACGGCCAATTCAACCGGGGCGGACGTGGCCGGCCTGGCCCGGCAGATTCAAGCTGCGGTCGCTGCAGGCGTAACCCTGCCGCCTGGCGTGTATCTCGAGTATTCCGGCGCCGCTGAAGGACAGCGAGCCGCGGAACAGGAGCTACTCATCAACGTCGTGGTGGCCGCCGTCGGCATCATTGCTTTGCTGATCCTGGCCTTTGGTGGCGGGCGGCCGGCCGTGCTGATCCTGTCGAGTGCGCCATCTGCATTGGCCGGCGGCGTGGTGGCCGTAGCACTGACCGGTGGCGTGATTTCACTTGGCGCCCTGGTCGGCTTCGTCACCCTGTTCGGCATTGCCGCACGCAATTCGATACTGCTGGTGGCGCATGCCGATTTTCTGGTCGCCGGGGAAGGCGCGGCGTGGAATATGCAGACCGTGCTGCGCGCCACGCGCGAGCGGCTGGCACCCATCCTGATGACCGCACTGGTGACGGGACTGGGCATGGTGCCACTGGCAATGGGGTCCGGCGAGGCCGGCCGCGAAGTGCAGGGTCCCATGGCCACGGTGATACTGGGCGGACTGGCCACATCAACCTTGTTGAGCCTGCTGTTGCTGCCACCCCTTATACTGGCTTATCGTCATCGTGCCGGTACGGTTCCTGAAGGCGCCGCGCAGTAAACCAGACGGGGGTATAAGTTGCACATTCTCTTGGTTGAGGACGATCAGGAAACCCGCGACTACGTCGCCCGCGGTCTGCGCGAGGAAGGCCATGCGGTCGACATGGCTGGCAACGGCCTCGATGGACTGCACCAGGCCAGCGAAGTCGCCTATGACCTGCTGGTCGTCGATCGCATGATTCCGGCGCTCGACGGTATTTCCATGGTGAAGTCCCTGCGCGCTGCCGGGATGACGGCACCGGTGCTGTTTCTGACGGCGCTCGGCGCCGTTGCCGACCGGGTGCAGGGCCTTGAAGCCGGTGGCGATGATTACCTGGTCAAGCCTTTTTCCTTTGCCGAGCTGCGCGCACGCATCAATGCACTGTCACGGCGGCCGCCGTTGCGCGAAGAAGTTTCGGTTCTGCAGGTGGGCGATCTGAGGCTGGACCGCTTGAGTCGCACGGCCGTGCGCGGTGATACGCCGCTCGAACTGCAGCAGCGCGAATTCCAGTTGCTCGAATACCTGATGCTGCATGCTGGCCGGGTAGTCACCCGTACCATGCTGCTGGAAAACATCTGGGGCTTTCACTTCAACCCCGCGAGCAATATCGTCGATACCCACGTGAGCCGTATCCGCGCAAAAATTGACCGTGGCAACCACGTACCCCTTATCCACACGGTGCGTGGCGCCGGTTACGTGCTGCGTGCGCACTAAGCACCTTTTCGCCTCCACCGGCATTCGCCTCGCATTGATCTATGGGGGACTGGTGCTGGCATCTTTTTCTTTGGCCATTGCGCTGACCTGGGTTGCCGCCCGCTCGGCAGCTGAAAGCGATCTGCGTGAGCGTATCCGGCTCGAAGTCGAAGCCATGGAGCAGGAAATCCGCGGCGAAGGCCTGGCCGCCGCGATAGCCGCTATCGAAGTGCGCGCAGAGCGCCCGGGCGCGCTTGAATACTGGCTGGTAGATGGATCGGGCCAACACCTCGCTGGTGACCTGCCATTGATGAATACGCCGGATGGCTGGCACCGCATTGAGCTCCCCGATGCCGCACCGGGTGCAGAAAACCGCGAGGAAATGCTGGTATTGACGGCCACCATGGGAGACGGCTCGCGACTGTCGGTCGGCGACGATTTACGCCGTGCCGAGGCGGTGCGCGATGCCGTGCTGCGGGCATTGTTGTGGATAGGCAGTGCAACGGTATTGCTGGGGCTGGTAGTCGGGGTTGTTGTAACCCGGCGGGCATTGGCGCAGGTGGACGCTCTGACCGAAACCCTGGGCCAGGTATCGGCAGGCCGGCTCACGGCACGCTTCACACCCCGTGCCGGCAGATCAGCAAACGACCTCGACCAGTTGGGCCTGAGCGTAAACCGCATGCTCGACCACATCGACGAACTGGTTCGCAGCCTGCGACGCGTTTCCAGCGATGTTGCGCACGACCTGCGCACACCCCTTTCGCACGTGCAACAGCGACTGGAACAGGCGCGTTCCGCAGCCACTGCCGAAGAGCGGCTACAGGCCATCGAAGCCGCTGAGAGCAAAGTGGAGGAGGTCCTGCGGGCGTTTGACGCTATCCTGCGGCTGGCCGAAATCGAAGCCGGCGCCGCACGGTCGCGCTTTGTCGACCTTGATGCAGCGGCGCTGATCGAACGATTGGCCGACGCCTACCGGCCGGATGTCGAGGCTTCGGGTCGTGCCTTGATCACCGATGGCACGGCTGATGTTTGCTTGCGCGGCGACAGCGAGTTGCTCTCGCAGGCACTGGCCAACCTGGTCGAGAACGCCATGCGACATACGCCGACGGGTACACGAATTACGATTTCCGCGCAAACCGACGGCCCCACCGTGCGTATTACCGTCAGTGATACTGGCCAAGGCATTCCAGCCGAACGTCACTCCGACGTATTGGAGACATTTGTGCAACTGGACAGCAGTCGCGGGACGACCGGGCTTACCCGGAAAGGCACATGGGGCAATGGATCCGGCCCGGGTTCGGGGTTGGGACCAGGGTTCGGACTGGGACTCAGCATTGTGGCAGCTATTGCGCGCCTGCACGATGCTGTTCTTGAGCTCGGTGATGCATCACCCGGGCTCAGGGTTACTCTCACGTTCAACCGTGTAAACGGACAGGCTGCTTAGGCCCGGGAAGTAGTCACAAGACCGCTACTGCACCTTCCCGTGTGCCAATCGCTACCTTTTGCCCGGGCTCCAGGCGTTCTGCACCGCGCGTCACCAGCATGTCACCGTCGGCCAGTGCTCCGCCGAGCACCTCGATCATTTCGCCCTGGGACTCACCGGTTTCCACGCTCAACCGCTCGGCTTTGCCTTCGGCGTTGATGCGAAACACGTAGGTCCCGTCGTTGCGCAGCACCAGCGCATCGCGCGGTACGGCGATAGCGGCGCGCCCGTTGTTGCTGGGCAGGCCAACCTCCACTGCGCTACCTACCGTCCATGCCGATGCCCCCAGCACAACGCGCACTTCCAGTTGGCGCGAAGCCGCATCCCCAACCGGCACCACTACACGCAGTTTTGCGTCCTGCAGGCGTTGCCCGTCGCGGATCTGTACGTCAGCGCCGGACTTGAGGACAGCGGCCATGGCAACCGGCGCACGCGCAATGATCTCCAGGTCAACCGTATTGACCAGGCGCACTACCGGCGCACCCACATCGAGATGCTCGCCGACTTCAACAAAGCGCTCGGCGACCGTGCCGTCAAACGGCGCGCGTATGGTCGCATCGCGCAAGCGGCGTTGGGCATCGGCGAGTGCAACGCTTGCTTCGGCTGATTCCTGGCGACGCTCGTCACGATCGGTTCGGATCTGGTCGAGTTGCGCCTCGGCGATGCTTGATCGTTGCTCCATAGCCTCCATGCGCGTGGCCTGGCGTTCTGCATATTCACGCCGTGACTCGGTACGTTGCAGATTGGCTTCGGCCTGCCTGACGGCAAGCGCCAGAGCCTCGTCATCAACCCTGGCAAGCACCTCTCCCTGGCGCACCTGGGAGCCCACTTCGGCAACCTGGATTACCCTGCCGCTTTCGGCACTGGCAACGTGTGCATCATGGCGGCTGCCGACACTGCCGGGCACCCATTGCCGGGGCGCGATAGTCGATGTGACGGCCGCTTCGACTTCTACCACGACGGGTGCTGGGTCATTGGAGGTCGCCGCCTGCGCCTGTACCGATCCGGTTTTGCTGGAAGTAAACGCGATGCCGAAAAACATCGTGATGGCTAGGGCTATAAAAACCTGTTTACGGGTGACGCGCATGGCATGCTCCCTGGCGTGTTAAAAGAGACTTGATGCAAGGTATCGGGCTACGCCGTACCACCGCTCTGTCGGATCAGGCAGCTCAGCTACCCGTGCCGGGCGTACTGCGCGTCGCTGGCCCAGCCAGCGCAGTGCCGCAGGAATCAATAGCGCGGTGAATAGCATTGAGAAGCCAACGCCACCGACCGTGACGGCGGCCAGGCCGCGATAAATCACTGCGCCGGGCCCGGGATTGATGGCCATCGGCAAGGAACCCACGACACCGGTCAGCGCGCCAATGAATATCGGCCGCAGCCGTTGCGTCAAGGCCTGCTCGACCGCTGCATCGATATCCAGGCCTTCTCTCTCGGCTTCGCGTGTCTGCGTCACCAGCAGGATGGAGTTGTTAACTACCATGCCGAGCAGCATGACAAAACCGATCATGGACATCAGGTCCAGCGACTGGAAAGTAAACAAGCCCAGCGCCCTCAGGCCCAGCACGCCACCGAAAATGGCCAGTGGCATGGTCGCGATAACCAGGGCAGAGTCCTTCAGCGACTTGAACATCGCGGCCATCAGCAGGAATAACACCAGCAAGGCCAGCGCGAAATTTTTCGACATCGTCGCCACGATCTTGTCGAGCTGATTGGCGCTGCCTCCGACCTTGATGCTTGCGTCCGCTGGCAGCTCACGACGCAGCAGCGGCAGCACCTGTCCGTTGACGACGGCAAGTGCATCTTCGAGCGAAAGCGTTGCCGGCGGATCGATGGTCAGGGTCACCGTGCGACGACGATCGATGCGGCGCAGCTGGGGTGCGGTCATCACCGTTTCAACGTGTGCCAGTTCACCGAGCGGAAGCACGCTGCCGTTACCGGTGCTCAAGGGCACGGTCGCCAGCTGCTCCGGGTCGCTCCAGCCCTTGCCCCGCAGGATGATGTCCATGCGCTGGTCACCATCAAAATTCTCGCCCAGCCAGGTACCATCGCCCAGAGTGCGAACCACGGTGCCCAGGTCGCTGCGAGTCCAGCCGACCTCGGCGAGACGACGATCATCGGGTTGCACGCGCAGCTCGGCGTTGCTGGTGTCGACCGGCGGAAAGATCTGTACGTTGGCTCCAGGAAAGGCGTCCTGCAGGAGATCGCTGCCCTGCGTGGCAGCCGCATTGAGCCGTTCGCTATCACCGGATTGCAGATGGATGTATATGGCGCGCGAGGAGCCGCCGAAGCCTCCAAACAACTCCCCTTCGGCAGTAAACGAGGTAGTGTCGGGCAGGCCGACCACGATTTCGTCGCGAATGATGCTTTCCATTTCGCCGATGCGGTTTTCATCGACAACACGTGCGCCCAACGTGCCGCCGTTGGGCCAGCTCAGGATATACCAGTTCTTCAGTTGTGGTTGCTTGTCGCCTTTCATATAGGGCGCCATGCGTTCACGCACCACGGAGAAAATTTCCTTGTCCGTCTGCTCCGCGTTCATGCCTGGCGGCGTGTTAAAAAACGTATCAATCGCAGCGCGCTTCACCGGCGGCAGGTAATCCAGCTTGGGCGCCATTAACAGGATCATGACGACTGGTCCGATGACCAGGCCCAGCACCCACAGCACCTGTTGCCGGCGCGTGCCGGTTTGTTGCATGATCCAGCGTGTAATCGTCTCCCAGTGTGTTGCCACGGTGCCACCGAATTGCTTGGCGCGCAGCCATTCGCCGGCCGCTGCAGGCAGCAGTGTTATCGCGATGAGCAATGAAATGGCGACCGCGATGGAGATGGTGATGGCGAGGTCGGCAAATAACTGTCCCTCGACGTCCTTGAGGAAAAGCACTGGCAAAAATACGGCAATCGTTGTGACGGTCGATGCGATCAGGGCGCCGACCACCTGGCGTGTGCCCATGTAGGCAGCGTCTGTAGGGAGCTTACCCTCTTCCTTGAGCCGTACGATGTTTTCAGCGACCACGATGGCAGCGTCCATCACCATGCCTACGGCAAACGCGAGACCCGCCAGTGAAATCACGTTGAGGCTGCGACCGGCCAGACTGAGCACCACGAATGTTGCCAGCAGCGATGCTGGAATGGTGGATGCGATCAGGATCGTGGCGCGGCGATCGCGCAGAAACCACCACAGGCAGCCAATGGAAAGCAGGCTGCCGGCCAGCAGATTACCGGACAAGAGGCCAATCGCGCGATTGATGAACAAACCCGAATCGAAGCTCTGCTCGATCGCCAAGCCGCGCTCCTTCAATGGACCTTCACGCAGCGCGGCAACTTCGGCCTTGACGGCATCCAGCGTGGCCAATACGTTTGCGCCGGTCTCGCGCACAATGCGCAGGCCGATCGCAGGGTTGCCGTTTTGATAGCTGATGAAGTCTCGCGTGGGACGCTTGACGCTGATCGTTGCGATGTCACCGAGTTTCACCGGGCTGCCATCACGCCAGGCCAGGATCAATTCACCCAGGTCCGCCGGGCGATAGCGCCCGGCAAAGCGCAGCGTATACTGCCGCCGGCCGACACCTACCTGGCCACCAGAAACATCACTGGAGCGGGCCGCAAGGCGGACGACGGAGGGCACGTCAATGCCATAATCGGCCGCCTTGACCAGATCCAGATCGATACTCACTTCTTCGGGCATCACGCCATTTACTTCGACGCGGGCCACGCCGGGGATGGCCTCTATACGTGGCTTTACCGTGTCCTGCACAAAGCGATCGTGATCTTCTATCGAGCCTTTCGTGCCCGGCAGCAACTGCACAAAGAAATAGGTAAGATTCTGGTTGGTGTCTTCGGCTGAAAGCTGCACTACGGGCGGATCTGCGTCAGCAGGCATCGGCGGCAGGCGGTTCAGCCGCCCGAGCACATCGACCAGCACCGCCTGCATGTCGGTGCCCACTTCAAAGGTGAGATTGACGAAGCTGCCGCCGGCAAAAGCGTTACCCTCCATCTCTTCCATTCCAGGCATTCCTTCCAATACTTCTTCCTGCGGCTCAAGGATTTCTGACTCGATTTCCGTGGGTGATGCGGCGCGCCAGTTGGTTACCACCGACATCTGCGGCCGGTCGATATCGGGAAACAATTGCAGCGGCAGGTCGAACATCGCCAACACTCCGAAGAGCACCACCAGGGCGAGCGCTGCTGCGACGGCAGCCGGGTTATTCAATGAGGCGCGGGTGATATCCATAAAAGCTCCAGGAAGTTTGGGCGCAGTTTGATAGCGCAATTTTACGGCGCCAGATTGCGCTTACTTACCCTGTGCTGAGACGTGCCTCTCGTCATGGAGGTTTAAACCAACGCGTCAAGGCGAAGCAGGCACTCGGCAAAGCGAGTCTGGCCTGAGCGCCAGGGTGGCGAAACCGGCCCTCGTCACCAAAATGAAACGCTACCGTAATGGCGCAGTCATGCGCGAGTCCTATGCTGTTCCCTGCAAATCGGATGAGAGTGTTTCTCAGAACTTCAACCCTATGACATCGAGGTAATCTATGCGTAATCCATCATGGAAAGCGGCGTTTATTCTGGCGGCCGTGATAAGCATTCCCCAGGCTGTGCAAGCCAGGGAAGACAATGACTCCCACAAGGTGCTGAAAGTGGCGCTGTGGGGGGACGAATTCTACGATGACAGTGCGGCTTTGGTGGACCAGACCATTGAGTCGATGAATGACCACAGGCTGGATTTCACCCTGTTTGCCGGTGATACCAAGAGCGGCAGCTCCCTGTGCACGGACGCGGCCATCGGTGCCGAAGTGATAGACATCTTCAACCGACTGAAAGCGCCTACTGTGTATACCCTTGGCGATAATGAATGGACCGACTGCCACCGCACCAGCAATGGCAGCTACGATCCACTCGAGCGGCTGGCGCTATCTGCGCACGACGTTCTTCAGCACGAACGAGAGCCAGGGCACTCACCCCATCAAGCTGAAACGCCAGGGTGCATTGGGGCAGGCAGTACAGCGAGAACAGCCGCTTTGAGAAGAACGAGGTGGAATTCGTGTCGCTGCACATTCCAGGCAGCAATAACAACCTGATAACGGCTGCTGATCTTCTCCTTCCAAAAGGCCTGTGTCACAACAAGTCGACGCGCACGGACGCCCAGTGCATTGCGACCACCGCGGAATACCCCGCGCGCAACGCGATGAACGTCGCCTGGCTGCAAGAATCCTTCGCCGAAGCCAGGGACAAGCACTACGCCGGCATCGTCATCGTCATCCAGGCGGATATATTCTTCCCGTTTGAATTGAGCGACGGCGGTTATGATGGGGCCTTCCTGCCGTCATTGACTGCAGCCAATGGGTATTCTGACTTTTGGAACGAGCTCGTGGCCGAAACGCAAACTTTCCCTGGACAGGTACTGCTGGTACACGGCGATTCACATTATTTCAAAATCGATAAGGCCATGGTCGACGATGACGGCCGCCTGACCCCCAACTTCACCCGGGTGGAAGTATTTGGCAATGCCGATAACAGCTGGGTGGAAATGACCGTGGACCCGGATGCTGAGAACGTATTCAGTTTTATTCCCGTAGTCCTTAACTAGTCAGTAGCCACAACAGGCCGGCGCCGGAGCATTTGCCCGGCGCCGGATTATCACCGGTTGCCTGTTGGCGACAGCTCAGAAGGATCATCACCTGTCTCTGTCAGCCGGATCCCGGCTCGCACGATCCGGTCGATGACCATGGATGCCCCCAATGGTTATTAGCCACGGTTTCCTCAGTTCCATTGATGCACATCAAGGCGGGACTGTGAATTTGACGCTAAAAGTACCCTTTTGCCGGGGTTTTACATGATGAACACCGCTGCCGAACTGACCCCCAGAGACTATTACCGCCTGCCCTGGTCCCTGACAGACAACGCCATTTCCTGGCTGGAAGTGACCGATGACTGCAATCTGGAATGTAAAGGCTGTTACCGGCCACACATTAAAAACCACAAGTCCCTGGCGCAGATTGCCGAAGAACTGGCCGTGTTCAAACGGCGTCGCAAAAGCGATTGCATGAGCCTTGCCGGTGGTGATCCTCTGGTGCACCCGCAGATTGTTGAAATTGTAAAAATGGTGAAGGACGCCGGCTGGAAGCCCATCATCAATACCAACGGGCTGGGCCTGGGTAAAAAGCTGTTGAAAAAGCTGAAAGATGCCGGTGCTTACGGTTTTACCTTTCACATTGATACATCGCAGGTCCGGGCCGATTCAAAAGCCAGCACCGAGAAAGAGCACAACGCATTGCGCCTGAAGTTCGCAAAAATGCTTGATGAAGAAGGAGGGCTGTCCTGCTCCTTCAACCAAACCGTGTCCATCGATACGCTGGATCAAGTGAAGGACACCATGGCCTGGGCTGAGCAATACCCTGACCTGGTTCACACCATGGTGTTCATCCTGTTCAGAACACCCGAACTGGCAGGGGATTTTGCAGTCCACGCAAACGGCCAGCCGGTTGATATCAGAAAAACGTATCAACGGCCTGAATGGGGAGGCGATAAGTTGTTAAAGGCGCACCAGGTGGTTGCCAAGATTCGTGAGCTGGACCCGGACTATCAACCCTGCGCGTATCTGAACGGCGATCAGGATCCCAATGCCACCAAGTGGCTGTTGGCTTCACGATTCGCCAGCAAGAAACGTGGATTCGGTTACGTGGGGCCCAGGTTTATGGAGGCCGTTCAGGTCGGCCATCATTTCTTCAAAGGTACCTGGCTGAGCTACTTGTCACCCAAGAGCAATCGCATGGGTCGCCTGACCATGTCCTTTTTCTCACTGATAGATCAGCGTATACGCGCCATTGCCAAACATTACCTGGTAAACCTGCTGAAAAATCCATCCTCCCTGTTTGACCGGGTCCACTTGCAGTCATTCATGATTATTCAGCCTATTGACGTATTGCCCGACGGGCGTACGAGCATGTGTGATGGCTGCCCCGACATGACAGTGTATAACGGCGAGTTGTACTGGAGCTGCCGGCTTGAAGAGATCAAGGAGTACGGTTGTTTTTTACAGGGGGTCAAACCGGGGTAGGCTCAATCCGGCCGCCTGCACTCGCAACAAAATCGTACGAAAAACTTGCTCTAGGGCAAAAAGACGTGCAGTCTATTGCTACGGTACAGGGATGACCACCGATGGAGCGGAAACTCCGTCGTAACGCGCGGCTGCATAGTACGCGCTGGAGCAATGGATATGCACACCTTCACTTCGCGTTTTTTTGCGCCAATTCTTCTGCCTTTGTCGCTGATTTGTCTGGTTTTTCTTGCCAGCAGCGCCTTTGCGCAATCCGCCCAGGGGATCGCCTCGCGGCAGTTCGGAGGGGGGAAACCGGTTAAAATCAGTGACCTGCCACCCGGGCAATTGAAACGCAGCCTGGAAAGCTTGTCCCCTGCGGCCAGCGCCAATGCACTGAAATGGCTGCAGGATATTTCCTTCACCGGCACGGATCTGGAAGTTTTAAAGGTGGATGACCAAGGTGGCGTATATTTTGACGACACTTTGTTGCCTGACCCTACGCTGCAACAGCAGGCTGCCACCACCCCGACAACAGAAGCAGCTTCAGCCGCAGTGCTGGCAGATGCATTCATACTGCACAGCCGGCCAGGCTCACCCAACAAGGTGTTCATAGATTTTGACGGGCATGTGTTCACCAATACTGCCTGGGGCTCGGGCACTTTTTCAGGTGTGCCTTACGACATCGATGGCAATCCCGCGAACTTCAGCGACACCGAACGGGGTCGCATCATCGATATCTGGCACCGCGTTGCTGAAGACCTGGCGCCTTTCAATATCGACGTCACCACAGAGCAACCGGCCAGTTTCAATTCAACTACCGGGCGTATCCTGGTAACCACGGACATCGATGCCACCGGCAAGGCCATGCCCAGCCAGGGTGCCGGCGGCGTGGCTTATGTCAATGTGTTTGGCATGGCCAACTACCATACGTACTATTCTCCAGCCCTGGTCTATTACAACCACCTGGGCCCCGGCGTAGAGACCTACATCGCCGAGGCTTCTTCACACGAATTTGGTCACAACCTGGGCCTGTCACACGATGGCCTGGGCGGAACTTCTCCGACGACTTATTACGCGGGACACGGTAGTGGGCTGGTGTCATGGGCACCCATTATGGGCAATGGCTATTACAACAACGTAACCGAGTGGAGCAAGGGCGAATACCCGGATGCCAACCAAACGCAGGACGATCTGGCCATCATCCAGGGCAAACTCGGACTCAAAACGGACGACCACGGCAATGCCATAGGATCGGGCACGGCATTGCTGATCGGAGCGACCGGCTCGATCGTGTCGTCCAATCCCGAACTCGATCCACACAACCTGCTGCCGGAGAACAAGGGTGTGATCAATTCCCGAACCGACGTGGACGTGTTCACCTTCGTGGCGGGAGCAGGCCCGCTCAGCCTGACCGTTACACCCGCATGGGATGCTTTTTACCGCGCAACCACGCGTCGCGGAGCCAACCTGGACATCAGAGTCGAGTTGCGCAATGCGGCCGGATCACTCGTAAGCTCCAACGATCCGGCAACCGATACCAAGGCCTCGGTCAGCGCCACGGTAGGCGCCGGCACCTATCATTTACTGATCTCCGGTGAAGGCACCGGCGACCTGACAACCGGCTATTCCGACTACGCCAGTCTCGGGGAGTACTTTATCAATGGCAGCGTGGTATCCGGTGCAACCGACGGCACGGCCCCGACACCGAATCCTATGACCTGGGCAGTCCTGCCGGCCGCAATCAGTTCTTCTGCGATCACCATGACCGCAACGGTGGCAACGGACGCAGTCAGCTCGGTGCAGTACAACTTCCAGTGCCTGGCTGGCGGCAGCGGCTGCGTAAATAGCGGCTGGCAATCATCCAACAGCTACACCGCAAATGGCCTGGCGGCCAGCACTTTGTATACGTTCAACGTGATTGCACGAGACGTGGCGGGTAACCAGACCAGCGCCGCACCATCGAGCAGCGCCACCACGCAACCGCCAGCAAACGATGTCACCCCACCAAATCCAAACCCGCTGACCTGGGCCAGCCCACCAGCAGCGACCAGTTCATCTTCGATCGCCATGACCGCAACGGTGGCAACGGACGCAGTGAGCTCGGTGCAATACAACTTCCAGTGCCTGGCCGGCGGCAGCGGTTGCGTCAACAGCGGTTGGCGGTCGTCCAACAGCTACACCGCCAGTGGCCTGGCAGCGAGCACTTCATACACGTTTAACGTGATTGCCCGGGATGTGGCGGGAACCAGACCAGCCCCGCTCCGTCCCTCAGCGCCACCACCCAGGCGCCGCCACCGCCCGCGCCGATCGTCGCGACCGGTCAAACCCTGGTAGCAGGAACGGTAAACGGCACGTTTACCAATACGCAAACCGACGACGGCACCCTCGAATCGATCACTGAGCGTGATTCTTCTGGCAAGACCAGCTCGCGCTACTCCTACCTGGAGCATCGCTGGAATTTCACCCTGAGCTCCAGCCAGGTCGTGACCCTTTATGCCAATGCCTGGAGCAGCGGCTCAACCGACGGGGATACCTTTAATTTCCAGTATTCCCTCAACGGCGGCGGCAGCTGGACGACGGCCTTCACTGTGAGTTTAACCAGCACCGGGAACATACAATCGTTTGCCATACCGGGCGCACAGAGCGGAACCATCATTGTGCGCGTCATCGATACCAACCGCGTGGCCGGACACCGGGAAAGGAACACGGTGTTTGTTGATCACCTGTATCTGAAACCATAGCGCATAGCCAGGGGTTCCCAAAGGATTGGGGTCAGAGTAAAGTGCCAAAGCAGGTACTCCGGCACTTTACTCTGACCCCCATTGCTCCGAAGGGAGAATCACCCAGTGAATACACAACGGTTCGCCAGTCTTTCCATTCTGCTCATTTTGCTTTGCGCTGCGGCACAGGCCCAGCAACCAGGGGCTGCGGAGCGGGTCGATGCACTCAAAGCGAACCTGGCAGCCAGCCAGGTCTCGCTGCGTCATTACCAGTGGATTGAAACCACCAATATCAGCCTTAACGGTGAAGTGAAATCCAGCGTGCAAAAGCGCTGCTACTACGGCGTGGATGGCGTGTTGCAAAAAGTGGAAGTCAGCGCCTCTCCGCAGGCTGCACCACCTCCGGGACTGCGTGGACGCATCGCGGCCAACAAAAAAGAAGAACTGACCAGCTACATGCAGAGTGCGGTCGCACTGGTTAAATCGTATGTACCGCCGGATCCGGCGAAAATACAAGCGGTCAAGGATGCCGGTGACGTTACACTGCAGCTTGCAGGCTCAGGCGCAGAAGTGAAGCTGGCGTTTGCGAACTACGAGAAACCCGGTGACAGCCTCGACGTGAGTATTAACCTGGCCAACAACCAGATGAAGGGCCTGAGCGTGGCTTCCTACCTGGATGATCCCTCGGATGCGGTCAACCTGGGCGTGATCATGTCCACACTGCCCGATGGCACGGTATACGCTTCTGAGTCCACGCTGGATGCACCGGCGAAGAACCTGACGGTGGTGGTGCAGAACAGTGGCTATCTGAAAACGGCCAATTGACCGGGATTGCCCCCCGGATGATTTCCTCCTAAGAACGATTTTCTCAGATCTCCACCCGCGATCCGAGCTCGACCACCCGGTTGGACGGGATGTTGAAAAAGTCAGTGACGCTGCCGGCATTCCGCGCCATCAATGCGAATACGCGATCGCGCCACTGCGCGGCCAGGCCCTTGTGGTTTCCGGACGGCACGATCTTTTCGCGCGAGAGGAAGTAGGATACGTCCATGGGTTCAAGCTGCAATCCGGCCGGGCCGCAGAGTTCGAGCGCCGCGCCGATGTCGGGGCTGTTCATGAACCCGTAGCGCACCGTCACCCGCCAGCAGTCGTGGCCGAGCTGTTCGCATGCCACCCTGCCCTCGAATGCAACCCAGGGCACGTCGAGGAAGGCCACCGTCAAGAAAACATTACGCTCATGCAGTGTCTTGTAATGTTTGAGGCTGTGGAGCATGGCGTGTGGTGTCACATTCGGCGTCGAGGTGAGGAACACCGCGGTGCCAGGTACGCGCTGTGGCGGTGAGCTAAACAGCGAGACGAGAAACGGCGCCAGTGGGATGGATGAAGCGCGCAGTTGTTCGAGCAACCGCGTGCGACCACTCCGCCACGTGAACATGAGGCCAAAGATCAGGGCGCCGAGCAACAGCGGAAACCAACCGCCGTCGAAAACCTTGAACAGGGCGGAGGCGAAAAACGTCGTGTCGATGAGGGCGAAGAAGCCGGTTGCCAGCACGCATACCCAGAATGGGTAACCCCAGCCGTAGCGAATCACGAAAAAAGTGAGCAGGGTGGTGACCAGCATCGTGCCCATCACCGCCACACCATAGGCCGAAGCGAGCTGGCTGGACGAGCCGAACCCAATGACTGCCGCTGCCACGGCGGCAAGCAATATCCAGTTGATCACCGGCACATAGATCTGCCCCATGGTCCTGTGGGAGGTATGTACGATCGACATGCGCGGCAGGTAACCCAGCTGGATCGCCTGCTGGGTGATCGAGTACGCACCCGAGATGGTAGCTTGCGAGGCGATCACCGTTGCGGCCGTGGCGAGCGCGACCATCGGGTACAGTGCCCACTGCGGGAAGGCGTGGTAGAAAGGGTTTTCCAGTGTGCTGGCGTCGCTCATAAGCAGCGCACCCTGGCCAAAATAGTTCAGAACCAGCGCGGGTGCGACCAGGCTGAACCAGGCGATGCGGATGGCGCGCTTGCCGAAATGCCCCATGTCAGCGTACAGCGCCTCGGCGCCCGTAATGGCCAGCAGCACCGATCCCAGCACCACGAAGGATGCGGCCCCGTGCGCTGTGACGAAGTGCAGCGCCCGTAACGGATTGAGAGCTGCAAGAATCGCGGGGTTCTTGCTGATGTTCCATAGGCCGCATGTGGCCAGGGATGTAAACCACAGCGCGCACACCGGCCCGAATAGCATGCCGACCACACCCGTGCCTTGCTTCTGGATCAGGAACAGGCCGATCAAAATGCCGGTGGAAAGCGGCACGATGTAGGGCTTGAAAGCGGCGGTGCCAACCTCCAGTCCTTCGATCGCGGACAGTACCGAAATCGCTGGCGTCAACACGGCGTCGCCATAAAACAATGCGGCGCCGAATACCCCGATGATCAGCAGCGTAGCGCGCAAGCGTGGCCGCTCGCCGATTGAAGCGATGGTCAACGCCAGCAACGCCATGATGCCGCCTTCGCCGCGGTTGTTGGCGCGCAGTACCAGCGCGACGTATTTGAGGCTCACCACGATCATCAGCGCCCAGAAAATGCACGACAGGCCACCAAGGATGTTCTCCGCTGTAAGCGGAATGCCATGCTGCGGGTTGAACGTTTCCTTGACCGCGTACAATGGGCTGGTGCCGATGTCGCCGTACACGATGCCGAGGGCAAGCAGTGTCAGCGCCGCAGTCGATTGTCCGGGGACAGATGTATCGTGCGCGGTTTGCTGTGAAGCCGGATGCGGGCAATGTAACGGTAGTCAAGTTTGTTACCTCTTGGATAAAGTGGTGCGCAGACTAGGCTTATGCAAGACGCTTGCAAAGTGGCTGAGGCTGTTTTTTTACGCCTTCTTTACGGCGCTATTGCGCTACAGTAACACCATGGAAAAGTACTTCATTCCTGGCTCGGCTATGTCTGCGCTGTGGTGGCGGTGGCGTTGTGCACACTCATTGGCCTGGCGATGGCGCCGCGTTTCGACGTGGTCAACATAGCGATGGTCTATTTGCTTGCGCTGGTGGTGATTGCGCTGCGCTTTTCGCGCGGCGCGGCGATTGCCAGTGCAGCTCTGTGCGTCGCCGCATTCGATGTCACGTTTGTGCCACCTGCCGGCAAGTTTACCGTTCACGACATCCAGTATCTGTTTACCTTCGCGATCATGCTGGCGGTCGCGCTGATTATTTCCGGACTGATGGAACGTGGACGCCGCCATATCGAGGCGCAGACATCGCTCACCGTTGCAGCCGAATACCGAACAGGTGCGCAGTACGCTGCTGGCATCGATTTCGCACGACCTGCGCACGCCGCTGGCCGTGATAGTCGGTGCCTCATCGAGCCTGGCCGAGGAGGGTGACAAGCTCAAGCCGGAGGAAAGAAAGGCGCTGGCGCAAAGCGTCTACCGCCAAGCGGGCGACATGTCTGAACTGGTTGCAAAGGTATTGCAGATGACGCGGCTTGACACGGGTTTCATCGAACTGCGGAGTGACTGGACCTCGGTCGCCGAGATCACCGGGTCGGTACTGGCGCGGCTGGAGGAACGGCTGGCCAGCCATCTGCTGGTGGTCGACATCCCGCCCGATTTGCCGCTGGTGCGTGCCGATTCGATCCTGATCGAACAGGCATTGGCCAACCTGGTGGAAAACGCTGCGCGCCATACGCCTGCAGGCACGGTGGTGCGGGTGAGCGCGAAGCAGCATGGCAACGAGTTGGTGATTTCAGTGGAAGACCGCGGCCCCGGCATAGCAGAGCGCGACCTGGAACAGGTATTCGCCAAATTTCATCGCGGCGGCGGCGAGCATGCGGGTACAGGCGTCGGGCTGGGCCTGGCGATCTGCCGCGCGGTGGTCGAGTCTGCACGGCGGCCGCGTATGGGCGGAACGGCCATCCGGAGGCGGCGCCGCATTTCGCTTCACTCTGCCGGTCGGCAAAGCGCCCGCAGCGCCAGCAGAATCGGTATGACGATGCCACGCGCCACCATCCTGATCGTCGAGGACGAACCGGAGATTCGCCGCTTCCTGCGCTCCGCGCTCGGCGCCGAGGACTACAAGGTGGTCGAATCTTCTACTGCTCGGCGCGGTGCGATCGACGCCAGCACCCACAAGCCTGATCTCGTTATCATGGACCTGGGCTTGCCGGATTTCGACGGCGTCGAAGTGATCCGCCAGATCCGGCAATGGTCGGGAATGCCCGTGCTGGTACTGTCGGCGCGTTCGCAGGAGCGCGCCAAGATCGAGGCGCTCGACGCCGGCGCAGACGACTACATCACCAAACCCTTTGGCGTCGGCGAACTGCTCGCGCGGGTGCGCGCTGCACTGCGCCATAGCGCGCGCCCGCCCACCGGTTTGGCTGTGCTTGCTTGGAAGACGCAAGCGTTGACCTGGAAGCACGCAGGGCACTGCGTGGTGACTCCGAAGTGCACCTGACGCCGATCGAGTTTCGCCTGATCGGCCATCTCGCCAAACACCTCGGCATGGTGGTTACGCAGCGCCAGTTGCTAACGGAAGTGTGGGGCCCAACCCATGCAAAAGACACACACTATCTGCGCATCTATATGAAGCAACTGCGCGACAAACTGGAGCGCGATCCGGTGCGACCGAAACATTTCATCACCGAGACGGGTGTCGGGTACCGGCTAGTCGTTGACCAGTAAAGCGGATGTGGACTTCGCCGGGGTAGCCGCCTGCTCAGGCAATACCTTGTTGTAGTCCATCAAGATTGAATAGCATGCGTTCATTCCCCGAGAAAACCCTCAAACCCATCCGTCTGCGATAGTTCCGAATAAAACTCTTCAATGCGGTCCACATAGTGGAGTGTTTCTTCGTGGCGCCACTTGGTCACGTTGGGAGCGGCCTGCTCAATGGATGGCCAGAGCGTTCCATCGAGATTCAGGGCCAAGGCTTGCTTCTGGGCCCGGCTGATGGTTCCACGACCCGCGTTGTAACTTCCCATAACGAAGCGCAGCCGATCAGGAGCGGATTCATTCTTGCTCCAGGTTTTCCACTGTTGCCTGTCGTAGTAGATGCCCGCCGCTATATTCCATTCAGGGCTATTGAGTTCAGTAAATTCGGGGTTTGCGCTTTGCACTTCCTTGAAGGTGGAAGGCATGAGTTGCATGATACCGATTGCACCGACCCAGCTCCGTGCCTCCGGGTCCAAATTGCTTTCCGCCAGTCCATAACAATTTCCTCCGGGCAGGTCAAAATAAAGATAGCAATATTTGGGGGCAGAGTAAAAACTCATAGCTGCAATTTAATGGCACCTTGCCGACGACAACCCGTATCCAGGTATCCCTACTGTTAATTGCAAAGTAAATCATGCACCATCTTTGTGCCAGTCTTCCGGCGTATTCGATCAGCTTTGGAGAACGATATGAGCGAAAGTTTATGGCGTTTGAGTGCGTGTGACCTTGCTGAGGGTATCCAGACCGGTGCGTTCAGTAGCCGGGAAGCAGTGAGCTTCGTGCCTGCAACGCGCCGATGAGACCAATGGCAAAGTGAACGCCCTGACAGAAATCCGGGCAGAAGCCGCTCTTGTGGCGGCGGACGCGGCCGATAAGGCGCGAGCCCGGGGCGAAAGACTGGGCTGCCTGCATGGCATCCCGGTGACAATCAAAGGCAACGTGGATGTGGCCGGATGGGCAACGGTGAATGGCTCGGCAGCCCTGAAAGAGAATATCGCCAGGGAAACTTCCCCCTGTGTTCAAAACTGGCTCAATGCCGGCGCAGTGATTATTGGCCGCACCAACACCCCCGAATTTTCCTGTCGTTGGGAAACCAATAATGAAGTATTTGGACCCACCCGAAACCCCTGGAACCCACAGTTAACCGCAGGTGGTTCAAGCGGCGGAGCGGCAGCATCAGTGGCAGTCGGAATTACACCACTGGCGCATGGCACCGACCTGGGAGGATCACTGCGTCAACCGGCTCAGGCCTGTGGCGTCGCTTCCATTCGGCCCACCCTGGGCCGAGTTCCGGATTACGTCCCGACAGAACATGAACCCTCAATCGGCATCCAGCTGATGAATACCGATGGCCTTATGGCCCGCCGTGTGGCAGACGTGCGACTGGGGCTCCAGGCAATGGCTGTTGCAGATTGGCGGGATCCCTGGTGGGTACCAGCACCCTGGGAGCAGCCCAATCGACGTGATTTGCCCATCGCCTTTATTATCGACCCGCTGGGGCAAGGGGTGGATCAGCAGGTAGCCTCTGGTGTAGAACGTGCGGCAGGCTTGCTGGTCGAGGCGGGGTATGGCGTAGAGCAAGCGGAACCGCCGACGCTCGCAGATGCGGTACGCGTGTGGAAAATGATTGTGATGGGGGAATTGTTTACCGGGCTCGAGCCTGCAGTCAGCGGTTTTTGCAGCCCGTCATTGGCCCGCATGTTTGCACATTATCATCTGGCGGTTCCTGACTGGACGCCAGAACAATACCACCTCGCGTTTGGAGAGCGCCGCAGGGTACTACGCGACTGGCTGAAGTTTTTCCAGGGCTATTCCGTGATCGTAGCCCCGGTGAGCACACGGCCCCCGCAAGTGATTGATTATGATATCGCCACACCGGAGAGCACTGCCTCCACCATTGCGGACATGCGCATGGTGGTGGCGATCAACGCACTGGGCTTGCCGTCAGCGGTGGTGCCGGTGGGAATGCGTGACGGCCTGCCCCAGGTGGTGCAGGTTATCGGTGCGCCCTTCGAGGAAATGCGCTGTCTTGCGGTCGCTGAAGCCATTGAACAGCGGGTTGCAGCCTTCACTCCTGCCAATCCGGCATAGGAATATTTGGGGTCAGAGTAAAAACTACAGGTCAGTTTCAACCAGGCAACGAGGGTTTTTACTCTGACCCCACATATTCCGGGCCACCATCAGCAATATGATGGTGAACGCAGCAACGGCCGCGCACGCCATATCCTTTTGCGCATCCCAGACATCACCCTGGGTGCCAACGTAAGCCAGGCCCAGGTCGCCGCCGAACACCACGGCTGCAAGCCACTCGATCAGTTCGTACAGCAGTGAAAGCGCCATGACCGCCGCAAGGGGCAACAGGTAGCTCCAGGCGCCACGCAAGCCTGCCAGCCGCACCAGCATTTCACGCATGGGATAGATGATGAGCAAGCCGAACAACAGGTGCAGCAATCGATCGAAATGATTGCGTTGCCAACCGAGAGCAGTGTTGAGCGAATGGCCAGTCAGGGCTTGCCACCACTGGTCGTAAGGTACTTCGGAATAGGTGTAATGCGCACCAATTTCATGCAGGCAGAGAAAGACAAAGATCAACACGCACGATGGCAGTGAAAACGGCATGCGCCGGTAGCCTGCTACCAACATCGGCACTGCCAGCAGAACCAGTGCATTTTCCAGCAGCCAGTCCTGGCGGTACGAAGGATTTATCCCCAGCGCGATCCAGACGGCGACGAATACCAGCAGCAATCCCAGCTTGATCCGTTCATTCATGGCCGTCCCTGCAGTGGATGCATCACCGGCGATTCACTGGCTTCAGTGATAAACCACCATCGACGTCGGCAGGCTCCGGTAAACGCCGGCCTCGCCCGCTTCTCCGATCTCGCCACCGCTGGCACTGGCCGGGCGCAAGCCTGAATCCGCGACTGTCGCCGTTACCGGCGGCGTCCCGATTTCGGGCAGGCCACCTGCCTTGAGCGCCTTGTTGAGCGCGGGCAGGTCCTGGTCCAGCAGGGTGTTGAACTCGACGTTGATGCTGGCCAGGTCGCTCTCCAGTACGCCGATGCGTTCGACCTGGTAGGCCGTCGGGGCGCCGTCGTAACTCAGGATCGCGCCGTAAAGCGTGTCGGTGAACTCGCGCAGGCGTTCCTCGCCGGTGATGGCGCCGCCCTCGGTGGTGGCGACAATGCGTTTGCGCACGGCGTCCACCTTGGCATCAAGCACGGAGATGTTCTTCTTGAGGGCCTCTTTGTTGGCCGCTGCCCCGCGTTCTGCAAGTTCGCTTCGCAATGCCAGGATGCGGTCCATCAGCGCGCTTTCCTCACCGAAGAGGTGGTGCACGCGCATGGCAGCATCATACTGCGCCTTGCGGTCCGCGAGCGTGTAGGTAGCGCGGCGGTCCAGCTCCACCTGGATCTTCGATTCATAGACTTCGCTGCCCTTGGTCATGCGCACGGTGTAGGTTCCCGGCAAAACCAGCGGACCCTGTGCGCCCGCGAAAGCAAGTTGTGCGGCCGGAGGCACCCGCGGTGGCTTCTCATGCATGGACCAGACCACGCGGTTCAGCCCCCGGCGTGGACTGGCGGGCAACTCGTCGATGACCTTGCCATCCGCATCAAGCACCTCAAGTTTCAGCTTGCCGAACAGATGCCGTGATTTCTGGTAATAATTGATCACTGCCCCTTCCGTGGGATTGTCGCCTACGAAGACAGCTGCGCCGGTGGCCCATCCGCCCGGGCCGCTGATGCGCTGCTGCGAAGGCCGGCCGGTCACGAACGCTGCCTCGCTTCCCAGCACCGCGGGCGTGAGCCCGCGCAGCGGCGTAATGTCATCGACAATCCAGATGCCGCGGCCATGGGTGGCGAGCACCAGGTCGTTGTCGCGCGGCTGGATGACGAGGTCACGCACGGCGACCGCCGGGAAATCATCCGCTTTGAACTGCGCCCAGTTCTGGCCTCCGTCAATCGACACCCACAGGCCAAACTCCGTGCCGAGGAATAGCAGGTTAGCCTGCTGCGTGTCCTCCCTGATCACGTGCGCATAACCAAGCACGCCCTTGGCGTCCTTTGGAGTAAGCAACGGCTGCCAGCTCTTGCCGTAATCGCGGGTTACGTAGAGGTAAGGCGCAAAGTCGCCAAAAGTATGCCGGTCGAAAGTTGCGTACGCCGTGGCCGCATCAAAGCGGCTGGCTTCGACCCAACTGACCCAAGACGCCTTGGGCAGTGCATCGCGTCCACGCACCAGCGCGGACACGGTGTTGGTCCAGGTCTGCCCGCCGTCACGGGTGAGCTGCAGGTTGCCATCATCGGTACCCACCCAAATCGTGCCAGCTGCTTTGGGCGACTCGCTGATGGAGTAGATCGTGGTGTACATCTCCGCAGAGGAGTTGTCCACCGTCACGCCGCCGGACTCTTCCTGCCGCTGATGCTGCGGATCGTTGGTGGTCAGGTCCGGCGAAATGCGCTCCCAGCTCTGGCCGTGGTCGCGCGTGCGGAACAGGAATTGGCTGCCGATGTAAAGCGTGCCTTTCTCATTGGGAGAGAGATGCAGCGGCGTGTTCCAGTTAAAGCGCAGCTTCTCGTTCGGGCCCGCCAGCGGCTGGATGGCGCGGGCCTGGTGCGTATAGCGGTTGACCCGCCCCACGGTGCCACCCTGGTACTCCGCATACAGGTAGTCCGGGTCAGCCGGATCGCTGAACATCCAGAAGCCGTCGCCGCCATACATGTTCTCCCAGCGGCTGTTGGTGATGCCGCCCGGATAGGCGCTGTCGCCAACCCAGCTCGAATTATCCTGCAAGCCGCCATAGACTTTGTACGGGTCCTGCTCATCCACGCTGACGTGGTAGAACTGTGAAATCGGCAGGTTTTCCGCCTTCCACCAGCGGTTGCCACCGTCGTAGCTGAGCCATAGTCCGCCATCATCGCCGCTGAGGACGGTATTTGGGTTATGGGGATCCACCCACACGTCGTGCACGTCACCATGCATGCCGTTGAAGCCGCCAACGGTGGCGAAACTGTTACCTGCGTCCTCGGAGAGGATCAAGGCGCCATCACCTTTGTAGATACGGTCCGGGTTGGTCGGGTCCACAGTCATGGCCGCGAAGTAGAACGGCCGCCACACCATCCACTGGCTCTTGTCGCGCGCTTCCCAGGTCTTGCCGCCATCGGAGCTCACGTACAGCGCGCTTGAGGGTGACTCGACAAAGGCGTAGACACGGTTCGAATCACTCGGTGCCACGTTGACTGCGATGCGACCATAGGGCTTTTTGGGAAAGCCGGAATTATCCGCCGGAGTAATCTCGGACCAGGTACGCCCGCTGTCGCGCGATACCATGAGTGCGCTGCCCGACGGCGAGGTGGGTGTTGCACCACCCGAGCGGAAGGTCCAACCCGTGCGCCGGAAGTCCCACAGCGATGCGTACACTACGTCGGGGTTTTTCTGGTCGATGCTCAGGCTGGCGCAGCCAGTGGAAAGATTGGCGCCCTTGAGCACCTGCTGCCAGGTGGCGCCGCCATCGGTGGTTTTGTAGACACCGCGTTCTGCGGAGTCACTCCACAGGCGACCGGTGACACAGGCATACACTGCGTTACTATCACGCGGATCAATGCTCACGTCCACAATGCGTTCGGATTCAGCAAGCCCGAGGTTGGTCCAGCTATCACCACCGTCGGTTGACTTGTAGATGCCGTCGCCGATGGACACGCTGTTGCGCGTCCAGGTCTCGCCGGATCCCACCCAGACGGTGTCCGGGTTGCGTGGATCGATGGTCACCGCGCCTATGGACTGCACCGACTCGTGGTCGAACACGGACTTAAACGTCGTGCCGCCGTCCTCGGACTTCCACACGCCGCCACTCGCTGCGCCGATGTAGATCATCAGCTTGCCGTTCGGCATGGTGATGGCGTCCAGCGACGCAATGCGGCCGCTCATCGCCGCAGAACCGATGTTGCGCACGCCGAGTCCGGACAGAGTGCCGGCATCAATGGCCGGGGTTGAAGTGGAGTCAGCCAGGACTGCGGCTGCGTAAAGGGGCAGCAGGGCCGCCAGAAGCATAGTTTTGCGCATCATGACGTGTCCTCAGTTCTTGGCGGGAGTGGGGAAGGAGAAGTAGGTAGCGTCCAGCGGGACGTTAACTTCGACGGTGTCGTAGAGGATCTTCGCGGGGTCACGGTCTCCCTTGCGCCTGCTGGTGACCGAGGTCGCCCAGTTTACACCGGAGACCTTTTCGTACTCGCCCAGATCAGTGATCACGATCTCCTTCACGCCGCGCACGCTGCGCTGGCTTTCGATGCGAATCTCGAGGAAGTAGTCCGGGTCAAGGTATATATACTGCAAGTCACCATTTTTCTGCGTGAGTTTGAGTTTGTGCGCGGCCGTGCCGTCGATGTCCTCAGTACCGACATACTCGAGCGTCAGGCCGCGAGTCTGGTAGTCTTCGAGCTGGCCACCGATCTGGGCGTCCTCGATGAGGCCCTTTAGATCATCGGGCGAGGTGCGTTCAGGGTCTTTGCGGCCCTGGAAGGGGTCAATCTTCCAGCCGTCCTTGCCGTCGTAGGACTCGACCTGGGTGAGCCCCTGCAGCGTCACATCGTTGCGGATGGAGTCCGGCCGTTGCCGCGTCTCGACGATGGCCAGCGAGAGCTGCCCGCCGTTGACGATGAGCAGGCCACTGCGGCGCACGTTTTTCACTGCGGTGAGTGCAGCTGCGCCGCCCTTGGCCTCAATGTTTTTTGCGGCTAGTGCCTCAGCCGTGAATGCGTCGGCCGCGAATGCATCGGCACTGGCCGCAAGGCCCAGCAGCACTGCGCATAGGGCCATTTTGGGGGCAATCTTGGTGAGTGTCATAGGAATCCCCGATGAGTTTTGATGGTTTGCGGGCGGCCAGCAATTTCCTGGCCATTTTGGCCGCATGAGTGGTATTTGGTGGAGTGGGAGGATAAATGCAATATCGCAGGAAATCCACTGATACGGAGCGGTCAGGCAGCCAATCATCGGCTTGATGGAGCTGCAACCCGGCTCTTTACAGCTTGATAGGCAGAAAATTGCCCAGAGCGGCAATTTCAGGCCATGCTTCCCTCGAAGACGGGACGGTATCTATACTCAGGGGTCCTTTTTATATATCAAAATCATGAAAACATCTTTCGCACCCGACAAAAACACCGTTACAGTGTGCCCCCATGCATGACTTTGGTTTTATCATTGCCGGTTTTGTTGTCGGGCTTGTAGTCGGGCTCACCGGGGTCGGCGGCGGCTCGCTTATGACTCCCGTCCTGATCTTCTATTTTAATGTCAAGCCCTACATGGCTGTCGGCACGGACCTCTTGTTCGCGGCTTTTACCAAGCTGGGGGGCACGCTCAAATTTGCCCACGCCCGCCTGGTGGACTGGCGCGTGGTGGCCCACCTCTCACTGGGCAGTATTCCAGCAGCCCTGACCACGCTCTTCATACTCAGGCAACTGGGCACCACCAGTGCCGACGCGCAAAAACTGATGACCACCACCCTGGGTGTGGCCTTGCTGCTGACCGCTGCGACCACTCTCTACAGCGCCCTGCGCGGCAGGACGGCACCGGCCTTCGTCGTGCGCGGCATGGAGCGCAAAGCAGCAACACCACGGCACTGGAGCCTGCCACTGTTATTTGGAGCAACCATCGGCACGATGGTGACACTGACCTCCGTAGGCGCCGGTGCAGTCGGCGTCGTGGTGCTGATGATGTTGTACCCCATGCTACCGCTACCCCGTATTGTGGCAGCGGACATTGCTTACGCCGTTCCCCTGATGCTGGTTGCCGGCCTGGGCCATGCTTCACTGGGCAACGTGGACTGGTTATTACTGGCCAAACTGCTGGCCGGATCACTGCCCGGCATCTGGCTGGGCTCACATCTGGTATCCCGCATCCCGGAACGGGCCGTCCGCTTCGTTCTTTCAGTGCTGCTGGCCTATACCGGCGTCAGGCTAATCGCTTTGTAAAGTTGTTGGGCCAGTAAATCCAAGGACGCTCTGAATAAATCAGAGTTTCCCTAAGCCCTGAAAAAGCCATAACTGAATGATAAAAATTGGGGTGGAGCTGGCCCAGATCATTTACGCCCGCGAAATCTACCCGAACAATATGTGTTTCGGCAGATTGAGAAACAGAAGGAACCCATCCGATGAAAACGCATAATTATCCGCAGGGTGCCCGCCAATCGCTGCTGGCATGTGCGCTCCTTACCCTGGCGCCGGTCGCCATGGCCGGTGGCGATGCGGCTGCCACGATGGCGCTGGTGGGAACCTGCGTCGCCTGCCACGGTGCCGATGGCATTGGCAAGTCGCCCCAGTACCCGAACCTGCAGGGCCAGAAAGCGGCTTACCTGGAAAAGCAGCTCAAGGCTTTCCGCTCCGGTGAGCGCAAGGACTCGAACATGAATCCGCTGAGCACGTCGCTGTCAGATGAAGACATCGCCGAACTGGCGGCCTACTTCGAAAACATCAACTGAGTTTTGTGCCAAGCAGGAGTTTCGTCTCATGAAAGCGCATTCACCCTCCCGTCGCCGCACCCTCCAGCAACTGGTTGGGCTGACCGCGCTGGGCGCAATCAACGCCTTACGCTTGCCGCGTGCGCTGGCGACCGGCCAGCCGGAGCGGCTTTCCATTCCCGGCATCAGTGGCAAGATCATTCGCCGCCAGGATGCGGATTATGAATTGTGGCGCCAGTCCATGGTCTGGCATATGTCCAAGCCGAAGCGTTACCCGGACCTGATTGTCCAGGCCAAATCCGACAGCGACGTAATCGAGGCCGTCAGCTATGCCGCAGGCAAGCACTTGAAAGTGGCGACGCGCGCGGGCGGGCACAATTCGACCGGATCGTCGTTGCGCGATGGTGGTCTGCTGATTGATATGTCGGCCATGGGCGGCATCGAGATCGACGAATCGCGGCAAATCGCATCCATACAGCCCGGCGTCCGCAGCCTGGATCTGATTACGGCGGCCCGCCAGAAAGGCCTGAGTTTCCCGGTACCCCACTGCCCTTCGGTGGGATTGGCTGGCTTCACGCTGGGTGGGGGCATTGGCTGGAACTATGCCCAGCGCGGCGGGATGTCCACATTCTCCATCGCCGGCGCAGACGTGGTCACCGCCGATGGACGGCAGCTGCACGTCACACCCGACGAAAACCCGGATCTCTACTGGGCCATGCGGGGCGCCGGACCTGGCTTCTTCGCTGCCGTCACGCGCCTCGACCTGGCGCTGTACCCGGTGCCCAAGGCGATCATGGCCAGTTCCTACATTTTCCCCCTGTCTGAACTGGAAACGGTGACCGCGACCCTGGATACGATTCGCAAGGAACATGATGTTAGCCGGGTCGAAGTGCTTGTGGTGTTGATGCACCACCCGGATGCGCCTGCCGACGCGCCTCCCGAACAATCCAAGATCTGCTTCTTCACCGCTTTTGCGTTCGAGGCCAGCGAGCAGGAGGCCCGGCAGGCCCTCGCGCCGTTCGCGCAGTCGGAGCTGGGAACAAAGTGTTTGGTAAAAATGGAGAATCAGCCCTTCGATTTTGAAGGACTCTACGATCATTACTTCAGCCTCAGGGACCCGGCCGGGCGTTGCGCGCGCTATGCGGTAGACAACGTGCTGACCAACCGGGGTGGCCAGACCTTGCAGGCGCTCGCACAGTACTTTCTCGCTGCACCCACGCGGGATTGCCATATCCTGGCCGCATTCAACATGCACACCCGGACCCGACCGGACGCCTGTTTCTCCTGGGACATCGACTGCTACCTGGGTTGTTACACAATCTGGGACAACGAACAGGACGATGAGCACGTGTTTACCTGGCTGGACGGAACGCTGCCGCTGATGGATCCATTCGCCGAGGGGCATTACGTCAACGAAGTGGAGGGACGCCGGCATCCGGATCGCTATCGCCTGTGCTTCTCTGAATCAAACTGGCAGCGCCTCCGGCAGGTGCGCCAGCAGTACGACCCAACGGGGGTGTTTCACGATTACCTCGGCAGCAGCTAGCGAGCAAATATGACCAATACAACCAGGCAACCGGCTCCTAATGCGACCAGGGCCAGACGACGTAGTTTGGGTGTTCCTACCGCCAGGAAAACACCGGTCAGCAAAATCGTGATCAGCGAAACAACCATGGTGAGTGAATAGGTCCTTATCAGTGATCCGGCATCTGCCCTGTGGACTCGCATGACCTGTGTCAACGGGCTGCGCTGGCGGTAAATCAGCTTGGCCCGCAGCGGGTTGCCTGTAGGTTGAATCACGACCTGCCGTTTTAAACCGCCCCAGCTATATTCGTAGGAGCCCTTTTTTTCTTTGATCGCCGCGCTTCCTGTTGGTAGCGACAGCTTGCGTTGATCGAGTGCCTTCCTGGCCAGCTCGGACAGTTGCGCCAGGTCCGGTGCGAACGGACGGTCCAGTGCCAGCGTATAGACCTGCTTGTCAACATGTCCCTTGATGTCAAAGGAATACAGCGCCCCACTGATGAAATACAGAATGGCCAATGGCATAAAAAAACACGCCAAAATGGCGTGTATTTTCATTATCAACATGCGCGGCATTTTCATCTTGAAATCCCGGGTCAGGTTTCGTCCGGCTTGGGACAGGCTCCCGGCTTGGCCTCACCGGTAGTTTGTATGTTCAGGTGCGTGGTGGCCGCGTAGGTAGACATGCCAACCACGCCCTCGCGGCGGTCGGTGTCCATCAACTTGGCAATTTCCACCTCCAGGCGGTAACTCATGCCGGGGGTCAGCTGGGCAGCGGGAACAGTGATCTCGGTGGCGGTGTAGGTCAGCGAGCTGGCAGAGGGTTTACCCGGATCCACCAGGGGGTTGGGTGTCTCCAGCGGGCGGCCGCTGTGATAAACGCGATTTCCACGGCAGTCCTCCATGATGACGAAAATCAGATCATCGGCGATGCCATTAGGATCAGCCCGGCCGGTTGCGAACGGCGTCCAGGATATCTTCAGGTCAGCACCCGCGCGAACCGTCTCCGGATTAACTACGGCGCCTCCCTGCGCCAGCTGGATCGTAGGTGGCGGCGGCAGGTCCGTGACGCTGCCGGCGGCGCCAAGACTCACGGCGAAATCGGTTACATCACCCGTGGGAGTATGAAAGCTGAATGCGTAGTCGCCGTTGGGCAACTCCGCGTCCAGGTCTGCCACCGTCAGGTATTTTTTTCCGTCCCGGGCATGCAGCACCGCGCCGTTGTCACTCTCGTGGTCGAAAGGAATGGGCTCGGCGCCAGGGGCCAGCAAGCGCATGCTTCCGTCACTGACCTGGCCGCCCGCCTTGCTGAAAATTTCCGCAAAATAATGGACATCATTGGGCCCGTGTACACCGCTTGCATCCTGCTGGAAATGCCAGGTCTTGCCGATGACGAAAAAGCTCACGTTATCGCCCGGAGAGGCCGCAGGCGCAGTAGATTCGCCTGCCAATGAATTGCCACCCGGCGCAGCAAGCGCTGCGCAGACCGCGAGTATGATCGGCAAGCCAATCCATTTGCGGAGCCATTGGTGGGGCACCTGATGGGGCCCTTGGTGGAGCTGTTGAACATGTTTCATGAGGTGACACCCTTGCCCGGAATTGTAAACACCCATTGTATGCCATGGAGCCAGCGTTAAAAGGGGACGGGGCACATTAATCGGTGTTTAATGTGCCCCGTCCCCTTTAAAGGTTAATGTGCCCCGTCCCCATTTTGTTTGCTAGGATGTGAGCGTTAAAAATCGTTCCATCATTCCCGAGACTACTTCATGACCAAAGATTGGCCCCTCGACCTGTCGGAAGATGCAATGCGCGCCATGACGGATGCCACCATGGACCGTATAGGTGTCTTCATGTCCACGCTTCCCGAACAGGCGCTGGACCGGTCCGCAGAAGCCGACGTGCAGTACCTCCGCTCCCTGAAAGAACCGCTACCGGAGGCGGGGGGTGATTTTGAGCAACTGCTCGATACGGTATTCCGGGACCTGGCGCCTTTAAGCCTCAATCCGGCGTCTCCGGGATTCATGGGTTATGTGCCTGGCGGCGGGATTTTCCATGCAGCCCTGGCAGATCTCATCAGCAACACCCTGAACCGCTATACCGGTGTCGCCGGCGTGGCGCCGGCACTCAATCAACTGGAAGCCAACGTGGTGCGCTGGTTGTGTCAAATCATGGGCTACCCCGCCGAGGCGCGGGGATTTCTCACCAGCGGAGGTTCGCTGGCCAACTGGAGTGGCCTGGTAACGGCGCGCCATGCCAGGCTGGGTGAAGATTTTTCGCGCGGCATGATCTACACCTCGGACCAGGTGCATCACTGCGTCACCAAGGCAGCCAGGCTGGCGGGTTTTCCGGCAGCCAATATCCGGGTGCTGCCGGCTGATGGCAATTACCGACTGGATCCCGCTCTGGTGCGGGACGCAATACGGACTGACCGTGCCCGAGGCATGCAGCCTGCCATTCTGGTTGCCAGCGCAGGCACCACCAACAGCGGCGCCGTCGACCCCTTGCCGGAGCTTGCCGCATTGGCCCGGGAGGAAAACCTGTGGCTGCACGTGGATGCGGCCTACGGCGGTTTCTTCCGGCTTACCCAACGCGGCAAACAGGCGCTGGCGGGCATTGAACTTGCCGACTCACTGGTGCTGGATCCGCACAAAACCCTGTTCCTGCCGTACGGCACGGGCGCACTGCTGGTGCGTGACGGCAGCGCGCTCAAGGCCGTGCACTCCTCCAGTGCTGATTACATGCCGGCCATGCAGGAAGATGAAGACCTGATGGATTTTTGCGAGCTGTCGCCGGAACTCACCCGGCCATTTCGTGGTTTGCGCATATGGTTGCCATTCAAAATGCACGGTGTGGACGTATTTCGCCGCTATCTCGACGAAAAGCTCGACCTGGCGCGCTGGATTGAAGCGGAGATCAGGAAAATCCCGCAACTGGAGCTGCTTGCGCCGGCCACCTTGTCCATTCTCGCGTTTGCCGTGCAGGATGAAGGCCAGTCACTGGCGGAACGCAACAGCGCGACCCGCGCGTTGATGCAACGCATCAATGACAAACAGCGGGTAAACCTGACCGGCACGCTGTTGCGCGACGTGTATGTCATCCGCATCGCCATTAGTTCCTTCCGGGTGCACCAGGAGCGCATGGACATGCTGCTGGAAGATATAAAGGCAGCACTGGCAGGCTAGGGGTGTAGCAGGTCACCCACAGTGACCTTTCCGCCAGCCCCGGCCTGCAGCGTTGCATATTGGCCAAACAGGGGTTGCCGGCGTTCGGGATCCCGCGGGTTCAGGTCACGCAGGGTGGCAAAAGGCTCCTTGCGCGGGTGCCGAACAGACGTTGCCTGGTCAATGGTGGGCACCACGCAGCGCTCGCAGGGAATGCGGAAATTGAAACGATAGAAATCGTTTCCCAACACCTGCTGTTGGTGCTCACCAAAAGCATCCAGGCCGCGAATCACGATATTGGGGCGAAAGCGATTCATCGGCACTGGTGTTTCGCCTTTACCGAGCAAGACCTCGTTCAAACGGCCCAGTGAAGCTTCGTTGGCGATCAGGAATGGGGCCGCATCGGCAAACTGCACTTGTGTGTCTTCGCCCAATTCAGCGGGAGAGGACTGCGCACGGCTGAATCCTGGCGCCATCCTGACTATGTGAAGCGCAGTGCTGCTTTCCACTGCCTGGGTCAGCCAGCGCGACGCAGGTTCGCTGGCTGCCACGGTGTCGCACTCATCCTTCCACACTTTGATGGTTTGCACCTGCGCGCGCGACTGGCCTTCCTCCAGCAGAGGCAATTCAGTGGACCCATACCCCGGGCGCGACAGCACCAGCACATCGCCGCGCAGAGCGGTCTGGATTTGTGACAACAGGGAAATGTCACGCTGGGTCCGGGCGAGACCGGATTCACTTACAACCATCCACTGACGATCAAACTTTAAACCCTGCGGTGTCAATTCCGCTTCGTGCAAAGCGATGGGCATGCACGACTTGACCGGGTAGACGAAAAGAGCGCGGACCTCGGCATTTATTCTCATGGCAAATAGTTCCAGCTGTCTGATTGCATGCTTTTGCTGGCTCCCCGGAAAAGACGGGTTGGTGTGGACAAGCACATTTTACCCTGACATTTGATTCCGTTCAGAACATGAGGTTTAAGCGCCGACCCCATAGCGAAGCAGGCCGGGCTCTGCTTTGACCCAAAACTGCAAAATGAGCGGGTCATTCGGTACTAGCTGACGGTGCCACAACCAGAACCTGGAACGTGCCGGGAACGCGAGTCCGCTTGCCTTCAGCGTCTTTCTGGTATTCGGCCGCCGGCAGGTAAATCCGGCCGGTCGCGGGATCCAGCGCCGCAGTGCGTGCACCAACCGTCGTCCTCACGGTGGTCATTACTCCAGCACGACCATCGCGATCCAGGCTGAAGATGGACAGCGTGCCATCGTAGCAGGAGATATAGACCAGACGGCGGGCAGCTGTCGAAAATTGCGCCATCGGCGCCTTGACCAATTTCCACACTGCCGCGATCCGAACCCGTCGCGGCGTCGATCAGTTTCGCCTTGCCATTGGCGCAGGCCGACACCAGCAAATTCGACCCCGGGTCGTAGGCCAAACCCGTGGGGTCTGCACAATCCGGCAGCGTGTACCGCCCAACAACCGTGCGACTCTCCACCTCGACCACGGCGATTTCTGCGGTGTCCTCGATGTTGACATACAAACGCCCATTGCCATCGATCGCCGCCGCCTCGGGCTTGCCGCCCAGCGCAACGGTAGCCACCGCAGCGGCCTCGGCGATAGCGACGAACGTCACGTCTTCGCTGTCTGCGTTCATGACGAAGGCGAGGCCGGTCTTCTCATCGTACAGCGTGGCGTCAGGCCCGGTGCCCGTTGCAATAATCGCTTTGACCTCGCCGGTGTTGCGATCGAACAGCGTCGCGTTCTTGTTGTCGCGATTGGTGGATAGCATCAGATCCGTGCCCCGGATGATCTGCACCGCCGCCACGCCCTGGCCAGCAACAAAGCCCGGCGTCACTTTACGAGTGGCGAGGTCGATGGTCATGACGCCGGTGGTGCGCGCCACGAACACGCGCTGCATATCACTGTCGACGGAAATGTAATCGTAGCCACCGTCCGGGCCGGGGAAGTGGTCCACGACCGCATAGGAAACATCGTGCGCGCTCAATGCGACAGGAGCCGCAGCAACTGCCAACAGGACCAAACTTATCAGGGCCGCTCTTAACACGTTGAATGTTCCTTTTGCGAAGCAAGGGCGTACAAATCACCAGTGACAGTAAACAGTCAGGGGCGCAGGCGTCAATAAGGGCATTGTTATTCAGCCAGTGGCCCAGCACAACATCCGGCCGGCCGCCTTTTCGCAGAGCAGGTATTACCCTACAATGCACGCCTGATTTCCCATCCTTCCTGCCCGAGATTGTCTTGCCGCTAAACGTCGAACTGAACCTTGAACACCTGGAAATATTGCACTCGCTGAGCGCGTTGGTGGAAGAGGATCTCACCTTCCTCACTCCCATCGACAAAGCCTGGCAACCCACCGATTTCCTGCCGGACCTTGGCGGCAACGATTTTGCGGAACGACTGGATGCCTTCCGCGCACCGGCGAAGAATCTCACCGACGAAATCCTTGTCGTGCTGGTCGGCGATATGATTACCGAGGAAGCGCTCCCCTCGTACGCCCTGCAGCTGAACCTGATCGCCTCGGACTTTGAAGGTAATCGGGTTGATGCATGGTCGAAATGGATGCGTGGCTGGGTGGCAGAGGAAAACCGTCATGGCGACTTGCTCAACACCTATCTGCGCCTCACCGGCCGCGTGGATATGCGCGCCATTGAACTGACCGTGCACCACCTGATTGCCAACGGCTTCAATCCCGCGACCTACCCTGACCCCTACGAGGGGCTGGTCTATACATCGTTCCAGGAGCGCGCCACCAAGATTTCGCACGGCAACGTTGGAAAACTGGCGACGGCAGCAGGCGACCCGGTGCTGGGCAAAATATGCCAGCGCATCGCCGGCGATGAGTCACGCCACGAGGCGTTCTACACCCGCATGGTGGGCCACCTGTTTGCAGCGGACCCCGACGGAGTGATGCTGGCGTGTCGGCGCATGCTGCGCACCGTCATTGCCATGCCCGGGCGGCTGATGTTTGACGGCAAGGATCCCAAACTGTTTGATCATTTCGCGGTGGTGGCTCAACGCACCGGCGTCTACACCGTGCTTGACTACGCGATGATCATCGAGCACCTGGTAAAAACCTGGGACATCGCGGGGCGATCGGTCAGCGGCGCAGCAGCGAAGTCGCAGGACTGGTTGTGCCGGCAAGCGGAACGGTATCTGAACTATGCCGACCAGATTGCCGAGGGTCTGCTGAAACAACCGCCAACGAAGTTTTCGTGGATTCACGACCGCAAGGCGTGAACGGTCAATTGGATTTCGATTTTCTCGCCAGAAATATTCCCGGGAGTCCGCCCATGATGCCCGACGAAGGCGACCATGCATCGACCGAGCCGGCCAGCTCGAATCCCGCCTCATGGATGTCGTCCAGGATGTCCCAGCCGAAGTTTAAGTACGCCAGGCAGCCCGCGTTGGCAATCGGGTCACCGTGATACTCGGGTTCGAGCAGATGCTCGATCGCACCGTCCGCCATTTGCACGGCACGCACCACGGTGTCTTGTTCCGTCGACAGGAACGGCACGGAAAGTACCAGCAGTCCGCCCGGCTTCAGCACGCGCTGGAATTCGTGCAACGCGGCACGGTGATCCGGCACGTGTTCGAGCACTTCGAAACTGAGTACCGCGTCGATACTGGCCGAGGCCAGCGAAAGTCGCTTCACGTCTTCGTGGCGCAGGGAGGGCACCCTGCCTCCGTGCTGGCTGGCCAGGAAGCCCATAAAGCGCTCGCGCATGTCTGAATCGATCACAAACTCGCTGCCAACCGTCTCCGGGTACAAGCGCGCCAGGTGACGATACGCTGGCGTCACTTGCTCGGTAATGTAGGGTCGCTTGGAACCGGTAGCTTGCAGGAACCAGATCGCGAGCAGCAGACCCAGCCGCATCCTGCAAAACAGGCCACAACCCGTGCAGGTCAGTTGCTCGCGCCAATCCGGCATGGGATGCGCGGCACCCGCCCGGAACGCAAAATCCGTGTGCTTCGAGCACAGCCAGCAATAGCCGTTGATGGCACCGTCGTCGCGCAGGTATTGCGCGACCGCCCGTTCCGTCGCGTAGCGGGCGTCGGCACCCAACCATGCTTCGGATGCGTGATAGTCGGCGAGACTATCAAAACACCTAAGCGCGATGGGCGGCTCACAGTTGAGGAATGCACAGATGGATGTCATGGCATGGCGATTGTACGCTTGGGTAAAAGGGACGGGGCAAATTAAGCTGGCTTAATTTGCCCCGTCCCCTTTATCGCCTGATTCACATCAAGACCATCACATCTGAAAAATGCGAACATTTAACCGGCTGGAGAATGAGCTTACCGTCAGGCTCGTGAATAGTATCCGCGGAAGGAGAGGTTTACATGTTTAACACTATGCGCCACCACAAAATCAATCGTTTGCGGCTTAAAATAAGCATCTGCTTGCTGGTCGCATTCGCCACTACGGTCCCTGCGATGGCAGCCGGACCCTGGCAGCCATTGCCCGAGGTCGCCCCGGCGCCGGCGGACAATCCCACCACCCCGGAAAAGGTCGAGCTCGGCAAGATGCTGTATTTCGATACACGCATGTCCTCCAGTGGCAACGTTTCGTGTTTCTCCTGCCATAACGTCATGGAAGGCGGCGATGATCATCGTTCGACGTCCATCGGCGTACATGGTCACGTCGGGGGCCGCAACGCACCTACGGTGTTCAATGCGGCATTTCTATCGAGCCAGTTCTGGGATGGGCGTGCTGCAACACTCGAAGACCAGGCCAAGGGGCCACCAGCTAACCCCATCGAAATGGGCATGGCGAATCTGGACGCCGTCATCGATCGCGTTAAACATATCCCCGGCTACAAGCCCTATTTCGAGAAGGCATTTGGCGCCGGCGATGTAGTGACGATGGACAACGCCGCCAAGGCCATTGCCGCCTATGAACGCACGCTGATCACGCCGAACAGTGCCTATGACCTTTATGCGAAGGGCGATCTCAAGGCACTCAGCGAGCAGCAGGCGCGTGGCCTGGCAACATTTGCCGACGCCGGATGCACCAGTTGTCACCAGGGCCCAACTTTTAGCGGTCCGCAGATGCCGCCTGGCACCGGGTTCTTCATGAAATTCCCGACGTTCCCGGATAGTCCCTACGTCGCAAAGTACGATTTCCTGAGCGATACAGGTCGCGCCACGAGCACCAAGAACGATGCGGACAGGAACGTCTGGCGTGTTCCCGGATTGCGCAATCTGGTTTACACGGCGCCGTACTTCCACAACGGACAGGTTCACACGATCGATGAAGCCGTGCGCATCATGGGTAGTACGCAACTCAATAAAGAGCTGAGCGACGCACAGGTCGCCGACATCGTCGCCTTCCTCGAATCCCTGACGGGGCCGTTCCCTGTGCAGCAAATGCCGCGCCTGCCGCCAACTCCGGGAGACCTCCTGGAATAAAGGGACTAAAAAGGGGGACGGGGCAAATTAAGCTGGCTTAATTTGCCCCGTCCCCCTTTTTAGCAGTGAGCTGAACCAGTCTGGCTAAAGCAAAACTGCCACCACGCAGGCACTGGTAAAGGTCGCCAGACTACCCGCTACCAGGGACTTGAAACCAAAACGCAGGATCTCCTCACGCCGCCCGGGAACCATGGTGATCAAGCCCGTGACCATGATGCCCAGGCTGATGAAGTTGGCAAAGCCGCACAGTGCGTAGGTGATGATGGTCCGGCTGCGCAAACTCAGCTCATCGACGGGCAGCGCACCGAGGCGAACGTAGGCAATGAACTCGGTCAATACGGTTTTCGTACCCAGCAATTCACCGGTTTTGAGGGCGTCGCTCCACGGAATGCCCATCAGCCAAGTCACCGGCGCGAGGGCATAGCCGAGTATGCGTTCCAATGAGACGGGACGGCTGGCAACATCGGGCAGCAAGCCCAGGAACGCATTGAGCAAGTACACCAGGGCCACGATAACAATGATCATGGCAACGATGTTCAACACAAGCTGCAGGCCCACCTGACCGATAGCTGACTAACGCTTGCAAACTGATTCAGCGACCAGACAAAGAATTTCAAACATCATTTGTTTACCGACCTGACTCGTATTGGACGTGGCGTCATATTCCGGCGCAACTTCCACGAGGTCGCCACCGACGAAGTTGCCACCCCGTAATCCACGTAGTATCTGTATCGCTTCACGCGTACTGAGTCCACCTATTTCAGGGGTGCCGGTTCCCGGTGCATAGACCGGATCCAGTCCATCCACATCAAAAGTAATGTAGGTTGGGCCGTCGCCGATAACCTCACGTGCCTTATGGATTACCTTATCCATACCCATGGAAACGACATCCTCGATATGGATGACAGTCATTCCGGAGTCATAAGAGAACTCCCAAAATGGTTCGGCAGCACCTCGGATACCGATCTGGATGGATCTTTCCGGGTCCAGCACACCGGCCAGCACAGCCTGGCGGAATGGACCCCCATGGTGAAACTTGCTGCCTGCCAATTCGCCCATGGTGTCGCAATGAGCATCAATGTGAATCATGCCAACCGGTTCCTTTCTGCCTATAGCCTTCAAAATGGGATAGGTAACAGAATGGTCACCACCAGCCGAGACCGGAACGACATTGGCGTCCATTATTTTTTGGAAGTAGTCTTCAATCCTATTAATGCCGGCTTCCAGAGTATAGACCAACAAATCTACATCACCCACGTCCGCGATCCGGCACAACTTGAACGGATTGACTTTGGTTTCATCATTCATCGGGCCGACCATCGCTCCTTCTTCTCGAATTGCCTTGGGTCCAAACCGTGCGCCGGCACGTCGCGTCACACCCAGATCGAACGGGACACCTATCAATGCTATATCCAGGTTATCCAGATTCTTCTGGTACGGTGCATCCAACAGTGTCCTTATTCCGGAATAATGTGGCTCGAGAAGCTCATCAGCGTCATGTTGTTCCAGATCATCCACCTCATGGGATTCCAGTTCAGCATATTTTTCTTGTAATTTTTGAAATTTATTTGGATTCATTTTTTTGATCTACTTCTCTCTGTACCCGCGCAAAAATATAAACGCCAGGAGCGACCGCCAGTACTTGTAACCAGGCAATTGTGACGTAACCGAATTTTTCGATAAGGACTCCACCCAATATCGGACCGAATGCGGTACTGAGGGTAAACACCCCCCCTGCAGCAGCGGCCCACCGTCCTTTACTGTCAACTTGTGCTGCCAAGGTAAGAACGAGTGTGATAATGATGATAAACAGCACCGCTTCGGAGAATGCCGCAATGCCAAGGAACAAAGTCTGCTCGGTCCAAATTGCGAAGACGATGACAAGGGCGTGCAAAACCGTGGCACTGAGAAGAGAGCGCAACAAGCCAAATGTATTCGCGACGTGAGCAGCAATCAAACCGCCTGCAATTCCGGCAACCTGGGATGCTGCGATGATTCGACCTGTTACTGCGGGGCTGGCACCGATGGAGGTGGCAATTCGCTCAAGAAAGGCGTAATAGGCCATCATGCTTATGCCAAAGATCATGATCCCCAGCATTAACCTTGACCCCGTCTTGAGTGTTTCCCGGGGGAAAGGCGACGCTGAAGCTTTTCCGCCCTGTTTTGGCAACAACCAAAGCAAGGGTAGAAAGAATATCAATGCGCCGGCGAGCCAGGCGTAAACGATATTGGCTGTGACTGTTTCGTTGGTCTCGGTTATCACTATTGCCAAAGCGGCTGTGACGGTGTAAGCGGCAGCCCAAGCCAGGCCATATAGCAGAATGGGTGCGCGGGACTGTGCAATGGCGGCATTGGCCGTTGTCACCAGGCAGCCACAGCCGATCCCCGCCAGGATGCGCCACAGGTAGAGTTCATTAAAATCGACAACCCGGGCCGAGCTGACGCTGGCCAAAATTAGAACTGATGCCCCAGCTATTGCCAACAGGTGATGCGGGACCCTGGCGATGAACGGCGCAACAGCGATGCTGATAAAACCGATGGTCAATAATTCAACGGTCATTAATCCACCGGCTTCCGCCTCGCCGACACGAAACCCGACAATGAGACCACCGATTATCAGTGGGGAGATGATCGGCGTCGCAATTGCCGCTATCTGTGCAGCGCAGGTACCGATGACATGCGTGAGCGGATCGCGCGATTGCATAAACTTATTTCAATTGTCAAAAGCTCACTGATGCAGTGATGCCGTAGGTCGGACGTCCTTGACTCGGAATGCACCCGACCGACTCCGCCAACCCCTGCAGACTGGTGAGGTTGCGGCAGTACTCGTCACCCGTCAACTCATTGCCCCACACCGCCACTTCGTAGCGCTCCTCAGGCCCCCAGCGGTAGGCGCCCCGGACATTGACGATCCAGTAAGAGCCTTCGGTCAGGATGTCAGCATTGGCGACGTCGAAGGTGGTTTCACCCGTAAAACGGACGAGAGTCTGAAATGACAACACGCCGTCTCCGATGTGAAATTCTTTTCTCAACAATCCGTTGAGAGTCCACGGCGGGGCTCCCGGTAGTTTGTTGCCATCGTCGGCGCCTACGATATAGCCACCATCTTTAATTTTGGAGTCGGTATATCCCATTCCCAACTGCGCCAGCCAATCCGGCGCCGGCACCCACAACAGTTCAAGTTCTGCCCCAGTCAACGCCGACTTTGGCACATTGAGCAGTTGCGGTAATGCAATGCCGGAAACTGGATCGAGTAGGGGCTGGAATGTCTGCAGGTCTGTCCAATCATAATAGAAAATTGCACCATTCAATTGCAGCGTGCCATCCGCAAGCTCGGATTTGAATCCGAGTTCATACGCCCACAGGATTTCCGAATCGACTTCCTGCGAAGCATTCCCCAGCAATGCCTGCAGCGCTGCAATACTGAAGTTGCCGACCTTGAAACCCCGCGACACGCTTCCATACACCATCGCATCGTCGCTCACCTTGTAATCGAGCGCAAACCGCCCACCCCATTCGGACCAGCTCGCGTCGAGTTCTTCGGTGAACGGGTCCACCAGTGCCGGAAATCCAAGCAATTCATCGCGACCGATAAATGCCTGATCATCAAACGCAGGACAGAAAGGCGGCCCACCCATTCCCACACAACGCACCGAAGCCGTGTTGTCGCCGGTTTTTTCCTCATACGAGTAACGCAAGCCCAGCGTGGCGGTCAGCCTATCGCTGAAATCGTAATCGGCCTGGCCATAGGCGGAATAGGCTTTATCGTCCTGATTGACAATGGTGTTCGGCACTACATTGAAATAGCCCGGTCCAGCGTTGCCTGGGTTTCCAGCTGGCGTTCGCCGTACAGCGCTAACGTAGTTGGCGTCCTCCGAAAAAAGGAAAGCACCCACAATCCAGCGCAAATCAGCTGCAGTATCGGATGTCAGGCGCAATTCTTGCGACCACTGATCGTAATCGCCTTCCTGATAGAACTGGAAAACCACCAAGGGCTGGCCATCCGTGTCTTCGCTGTATTTGGCTTTCGTTGAGTCGTAGGCGCTGATCGAGGTGAGCGTGAGGCTGCTGATTTCCCAGTCGAGCCGGAGCGAAGCGCCACTGGAGTCTACGTCCTGACGGTTGGTCATGCCGTCGAAGACATCCCACCAGTGGTCGTAGCTGTCCCGGTACCCGGTGACGTCCACGCAATTGGGCTGATCCTGCACATGCGCTGATTCCGCGGCAGCGCATGGCTGGCTCAGATCGGCCGGATCCAACAATCCAACATTCTTGTAGGGCACCGCCTCCGATCTGTCTTTTCCGCCGTGCACGTTAAGCAGCACGCTGGTGCTTTCGCTCGGTTCCCACAGGAATTGCAGCCGCACAGCTTGCTTGTCGACGTCGCCGGTTTTCTCATCCATCGTAAGATTGTTGTAGGCGCCACCGCGATTGTTGCTGACAAAAGCAAGGCGCATTGCCGTGGTTTCGCCCAGCGGAACCCCTATTGCCCCCTCAATGTAAACCTGGTCGAAGCGCCCGAAATCCAGCTCCAGACGTCCGTTCATGTCATCCCCAATAGCGGGCTTTCGGCTGATATAGAGGACAGCACCGCCTGTGGTATTGCGCCCATACAGCGTGTTTTGCGGGCCGCGCAGCACTTCTACGCGTTCCGTATCGAACAGGCTGAACGATACGGCGACCGGAGCGTTGATCGAGACCTCGTCAAGGTAAACACCCACTGCACCGACGGTGTTAAGATGAAAATCCGCTGTGCCCACACCGCGGATAAAGAAGTTCTGCTTCGTGCCGCCAGCATCTATCGAACTCACGTTGGCGAACATGTTGAGAACATCGCTGGCATTCTTCAGACCCAGTTCACGCAGGTCGTCACCCGTCAGTGCTTGCATCGAAATGGGCACATCCTGCATCGATTCCGCGCGTTTCTGTGCCGTGACAATGACCTCTTCTATGCCTGTCGTCTGGGCATATCCTGGCTGCACCCCTCCCGTCGAGGCAATTGCCACTACCGCCATGCCTGTCAGCCTTCGCAACAACGATCTCTTTTGTCTGTTCATTGCTAACATGATGCGTTCTCCATCCACTTGTCCGGTACCATGAAGAATGCATATTGGGCACGGAGTTCGCTAGGTTCATGTTGGCCATAAAGAGGTTCATTCAGGCCAACATCCCATACAAACCGGACACCAGAGAACCCGCCGCACCTCGCGAATCTGGCGTTAATCCAAATCCGGTGTCAGCCTAGAAAACGTCGCCATCGCGGGCCTGCTCAACCCGGCCCTGATAGTACTGGCGCACCTCTTTCAGTACGGCCTCTGGGTCGTAGGGGTCGGAATAATTTTGCACGTGGTAGAGCACCAGCAGCTTTACCTTCGCGGCGCTGGCAATGCGGGCCAGGTCGCGAGGCTTGATATGGTATTGCCAGATCACCTGTTGCTTCTGCTCCAGTGACTCGCCACCCCATGGGGCATTGCCCAGATACGCCTCCGTGCAGACCTCCATAACGAACACATCCGCCCCCTGAGCTGCAGCAATCAGACGGTCATCGTCGGTGCCGTCACCACCGATCACCAGCACCCGGTCCGGTGTCGTGACCCGATAGGCATAGTTATAGGGCAGCTCCCAATGCTTGTGCTGAAACGCCTCCACCTTGACGTTCTCGTCCTGGAAGACAACTCCGGAACTGGCAATGGCAAAATCGTGTCCCTGGGCCTTCCAGCCATTTGGCGGTGCGGTCGGGTCCGTGGCAAGATCCAGTTCAATAGTGTCCTTCCATGCATCAAGGATTGCGTCAACGCGATGTTCAATCCCCACCGGCCCATAGATATCCATGGGCACGGAACGCATCAGATACCACGATTCCAGGATGAGTGTCGGGATCCCCACCGTGTGATCCGGGTGCATGTGGGTGATGAACAGGTGGGTCAGATTGTCCACCTGGAATGCTCGCGCAATGGCGCCACCATGAAATGTGGCCGCCTTCGCCAGGCTGCGCCACACGCCCTCACCAGCATCAAACAGGTACGGCATGCCGTTGACCACAACGGCCGAGGCTGGTCCAAAACGATACGGATTTGGTACCGGGTTGCCACTGCCAAGAATCACCAGCGGCGACTTCACCCCGGGTGGAGCCAGATTGCGCGGCGGGCCGGGGTCATAGCGGTTTTCGTAGTTCTCCATCACGTCCGCGAGGACTATCTGCAGGCCGGATGATCCAAACAGGAGAACTGCCATAGCCAGACGCGGCCACCATATCGAAACAACATTGAGCACGATTTACTCCTTAAATGGGTGGACTCATATTTTGACTATCTCGTGTAGAACGAAAACTACTGGGCGGTGACCCCGTCCACTTTCCGAATGCATGCCTGAAACTCGCACCATCCGAAAAGCCCAGGAGAGAAGCAATTTCCTCTACGGGAAGCTTTGTATTTTTCAGATACTGCAGTGCAAGCTCCAGGCGAACCTCGGCCAGCAACCCTTGAAAAATTATACCCTCCATTGCCAGCTTTCGCCGCAGGCTTCGTGAACTGATGTTCATTTCTTCGGCAACGGAAACGAGATTGCGCGACCTGCACGGCAGCATCAATATTAGTTGTCTGATCTGATTGACATAGCTGCCGGCACTGCTCATCTGGCTAATTATTTCTTGGCACTTTTGCTGACACGCCCTGGCCGTAACAGGATCTGACAAAACAACATCCATATCGAGCATGCTCGTCTTGAACTCATATGCATTGGCTGGCATGTCAAAATCAATATGGCAATTAAAGATCTGTGCATACAGGGAGGCCCAAGCCGGACGCGGATAGTCGAATGTGACCCTGATGGGACTGAACTTTCCCCCTGTTATTGTTTTGAGTATTCGATCCACCGTTACCAAGTGTTCTTCCAACATATGTCGTCTCACGTCTCCGCGCGCAGAAATATTCGTTACTGACAAAACCTGAAGATCTCCATGCGCCTGGAGTTTAAAGTCCATCAGAGCACCTGATATCGAGCTGTAATTCACTAATGTCCGCAGCGCCTGACCTAAATTCGCCGATGTTTGTATCGCATACCCAACTATTCCGAGATAATTGAGCCCCGATCGTTGCCCCTGCAGCAAGCCAAGCCCGGCTTTCCCCGATACGCGAAGCGCATTCTGGTAAATTGCAATCTGCTGGTCCAGGTTGATCCTGGCCTCCAGATCAGCAATAGCGCTCAATTCGACGCCCGTGCCTCGCAACAGTGCGGATGGATGAAAGCCCATTTCCGCCAGAAGATCGAGAAGAATCTTGCTGAAGATCGTCGGGATGTTGTTTTGCATGCCGTGGCCTGCCGTGCCGGTTGTCGCCAACAAGTTAACGCATTTCGCCTCACTTGCCATCAATTTCCGCAAACTCGAACAAGCGATTCGCTGCGCGTCAATACGCGGTGTGCGCGAATGCCGCAAAAAGGTTCTGTAGTGAATACTCTGGTTGCCGCTACAGCCTTTCCGGCGAAGCCTTGGGTATTCCTCCATTGGTTGCTCCACAAATTTATCTGTTCCAGTGCGTCCTGCGCTTCAGACCGGTCTTGGCTTCACGTGCTTCGCTCAGAACACACAGCATCTCGAACGCCAGAGCGGCACCGAGAATCGCTGAAATTTCTTGTGAATCCCTTGGCGGACAAATCTCCATAATGTCGGCGCCCACAATCCTGAGTCCACGCACACCGCGGATCAGATCTCGCACTTCCCACGGCGTCAAGCCAAATGGTTCTGGAACAGTTGTGCCCGGCATGAACGTGGGCTCGATGGCATCGACGTCCACTGTCAGATAACAAGGATGTGATCCGACAACCTCGCGCACTTCGGCGATAATCGCCTGAATACCCCTTTCTTGCACTTCTTCGGCGTATACGACTCGCATGCCAGTATCCTGCGAGAATTCCCAGGCCCAGGAACCTGAGCCGCGAATACCAATCTGTATGGTTCTTTCGGGATCGATCAGGCCATCCATTACGGATCCGAGTGGCGAAGTTGCCATCGTGGGTTTCACTTGGATCGTCACCAAAAAGACCTGTTGTGTCGCAGTGAGCATCAATGTGAATCAATGCGAAAGGTTCATCACGAGCCAAGGCTTTGAGTATTGGATAAGTCGCCGTGTGCTCGCCACCGATGCTCAGTGGAAAAACACCAGCGTCCTTGATCCGGCAATACGCTTTGTAGATATCATCCAAACGATCTGAATGGTTGAATCCAGAGAATTCAACATCGCCGTATTCCACGATATTGCAGTGCTCGAACGGTATGAGCTTGGTCAGATGATGCATGGGGCCCTGCAGGTGTGACCAGCGACGCACTGCTTCAGGCCCATGGCGGGAGCCAGCGAAGTTAGGCACACTGCTGTCAAGCGGAATGCCGACACACGCAATATCGACATTATCGAGCGCCCTGGGAGTAAGGGGCGCGGAAAAAGCCCCACTCCTTGCCCTGAAGGTTGAAAGGGTAATGAAACATCTGGCACCCTTCCAATTCAACCCGCCGGAAGAAGTCACCGAGCTCTTGGTTCTTCAGATCCAGTGCAGAACGTTGTCCGAGCTTTTGATACCTTGTGATTCGCGCTTGACTCACTTTCTCCATACTGCTGTCTCCTTGAGTGAAAAACTTAGCAGACACCAGGATCATTGCGCATTGTGCAGGAAGTTCGATAGGCTAATTCTGGCCACGGGGCTGTCCGATCAGGCCACCCCTGCAAACTATGTTAGGAGTAAACCGCTGACCCGAAGCCCCTGTTTTTGTCACAATCGTTATCGCATTACATACTTACAAACCACCAAACGCGGCGCATTCATGAACGATCCTGTCGTAAATTACATAAGACCCCGCGCGTCGCATCCAGGTATGTCTATCAATGACACGTTCGGGAATAAGAGGGCTGAATATCTTTTTCGCTAAGGATCTGAAAGACGGGTGTTATCTTCCCGCATCAGAAAGCCAAAACCCTCGAACTCAAAAGTGACAACGCCTTCCCGGGTTGGCACCGAGACAGCCTTTCCTTGTAGTACCAGCTCGAATGCCTTTTGCGCCTCAAGCAGCAGGGCCGGGGAGGCTTTCGGGGTGCCATGGCCCGGAAACAGAGCTATTAACTGTGGGGCCAGCGCTGCAAGCCTGGAAATGGATTTACGGTAGGCAGCCAGGTCCGTTTCCGGGAAATACAACCAGATGGGCCCTTCGTAAAAAGTGTCACCGGTCCACAGAAACCCGGCTTTCCGGTCCAGCAAGACAATCGAATCGTCGGTATGACCAGGCACCTGCAGGACCTCCAGCTTGCGGTTGCCCAAGTCGATGACATCGCCTTCTTTAATCGTATCGGTAATGGTGAAGGGTCTGATGCGGTGACTGGCCTGGGTCACGCCTTCGGGTAATCCCTTGCACAGAGCCTCTGCAGAGGCCTCCGTTTTCACCATATCATTGTCCAGCCCATGGCTGTTGGCGATGGAAAACGGTGTCGAGACAGAAACTACTTTGTCAAACTGAAAATTTCCGCCAATATGATCAAAGTGAGTGTGAGAGTTCAGCACAGTGACGGGCTTGTCGGTTAACTGATCGACCACTGCCTTGATATTGCCTATGCCGTTCCCGGTATCAAACAGCAGGGCCATATCCTGGCCAAGAATCAGGTAAGAAATGACTTGCTGCCACTGGTAGGGCTCATATAGGGCAAAGATGCCGGGCGCGATTTCGTACACTTCGAACCAGTCATTACTCGCCGCATGCTTTTCAAACGCGGCATAAGCCGGTCGAGGCAAGCGTTCACAGAACCTGGGGAGGTCAGCGGCGGGCGCCGCCAAGGTAGCACACCAAAGCACCAGCCCCAGAAGCAGAGTGCTAATCAGTTTTTGAATTACTGGGTTGTCTGGTATGCCGGTCATGAGGATTCCTTTAGTACATGCAAGGGTGCATACCGGTGCGCTACAACAAAACCGCCACTACGCAGGCGCTGGTAAACGTTGCCAGGCTACCCGCCACCAGCGACTTGAAACCAAAGCGCAGGATCTCCTCACGCCGCTCGGGAACCATGGTGATCAAACCCGTCACCATGATGCCGAGGCTGATGAAGTTGGCAAAGCCGCACAGCGCGTAGGTGATGATGGTCCGGCTGCGCAAGCTCAGCTCATCGACGGGCAGCGCACCAAGGCGAACATAGGCAATGAATTCGGTCAGTACGGTTTTCGTACCCAGCAATTCACCGGTTTTGAGGGCGTCGCTCCACGGAATGCCCATCAGCCAGGTCACCGGCGCGAGGGCATAGCCGAACAGGCGTTCCATGGAGATGGGACGGTTGGCAATATCGGGCAGCAGCCCCAGGAACGCATTGAGCAAATACACCAGGGCCACGATAACAATGATCATGGCAACGATGTTCAACACAAGCTGCAATCCCACCTGGGTGCTGTTGGCCAACACGTCCATCGTGCTGTTGCCGCCGCGATCGATGTCGCTGTCGTGCGACGTTACCGCACCGGTATTGGGCATCAGCAAGTGGCTGATATAGACCACGCCCGGCAATGTAATCAACGAAGCGCTGAGCAAATGGCCCACGGCATTGGGAACCACGTGGCTGATGATGGCCGCTTCGATCGCCATCATGGATCCGGCAATGGTCGCCATGCCGGCAGTCATCACCGCGAAGAATTCGCTGCTGCTGAGCCGGGATAAATAGGGCTTGATCAGCAGCGGTGATTCGACCATGCCGAGGAAGGCATTGGCTACGATGGCAAGGCCCGCTGCACCACCGATGCGCAGGGTTTTTTCCAGCAGCAAGGACATCAACCGCAGGATCACCGGCAGGATGCGCCAGTAGATCAGCAAACCGGATAGTACGCTGATAACGATGATCATGGGCAAGGTTTGAAAGGCCAGCACCATACTGCCATGTTCAATGGTTTCTGCGTATGGCAGGGGCCCTCCGCCAATAAACCCGAAGATAAAGGACGTGCCGGCCAGGGTGGCGGCCTGCAGTACTTCAATGCCCTGGTTGAGAAACCAGAACAGGTGTTGCGATGCCGGGAGTTTGATCAGCATGAGTGCCAGCAGGAACTGCAGGGCCACGCTTTTCACAACCAGCCAGGGGCTGATGGCGGAGCGGTTACTGCTGAACAGTGCGCAGGACAAAACAATGACTGCGAGTCCGAGAACACTTTGCAGGTTTTCGATCAATTGATTTTGTCCTTTTGCGCTTTGCCTAATTCTTCCCTGGCCAATTCTTCCCTGGCCAATTCTTCTTGCACCAGCAGACGGAAAGTACGGCAATTGTCGCGGATGCTTGCTCCTTCACGATGCATGGCACCACCTATAAGGAACACCACGTCCGCGCCATAGGTGCTCACCATCTGGGGAATATTGCGCACGTTCATGCCGCCGCCCGGGCACGGAAAACTCGTCTTGATTGCGCCCATGGCGCAGGCAGTGCCCGCAACAATACTGAGACAGGCCTCGCGGTTAAACGCAAAGCGCCCGCCAAAGTTGACGTGAATACTCGCATCCGCGCCGGCCAGGCGCATCAACTGACCAAACAAAACGTAGTGAGCAAGGCCGCTATGGGGCGCGGCAGTAAAGCTGCCGAGCATGGCAGGATGTGCCAGGATCGGCAGTGCAATGCGGTCATCATCGGCCAGGCAACGCATGGCGTCGAAGCCCGAAATGCCCGGCAACAGCAGCAGTCCCCCGGCCCCTTGCTGCCTGGCCCACAGTGCGTCCTCGATGAATCGATCAGCGGGTGAGTTGATCGTCGGTATGTACTTGCAGTGCCCACCGGTCTCCCGATTGGCGCGCTCCACCGCTGCCACGCACAGGGGTACGCGCTCGCGAAACCTCGAGAACTGCTGGTCCGATATGCCGTGATCATCCTTGATCAGGTGGAAACCACCCAGGGCAAATTCATACGCCTGTTGCGCAAGCTGTTGGGAGGACAAGCCCATGGGCTTGAGCGCTGTGCAAAACAGCGGACCGTGCGGCTCATGGCACAGGGCACGCAACCCGGCCTGGCCAAAGCGGGGCCCTTTGAAATGTGCGGTGAAGGAATCCGGCAGGAGCAAACGATGCACCAGCACGCCCGGTTGCAGGCTGATATTGCCAAAAATGACGTTGAGGGTTTGATTCAGGCTGTAGCCGGTGATTTCACAGGCGTAGGAAACCGGCACTTCCCACAGACCCTCGGCGATCTGCGTGATGCCCACCACCTGGCCCATTATGTGGCGGCGAATATCGTCATCACCGATGAGATCGGCCGGAAACTCGATGGTTTGCTCAATGCAGATGTGTTCTGCGCGGCGCTGTGCTTCGTCTGCGTCGCCCGTTATGTGATAGCAGACAACGAAGCGCTCGCCCGACAGTTCCAACTGGACATCCTCAATCACAGGGCTTCCACCTTTTCGCTGTCATCCATTTCTTCGGTCTCCTCAGCTGCCAGCTTGCGTTCATCGATGTCCAGGCTCGCACCCAGAAGTTTCTCCACCGCTTTGACCAGGCTGGCGGCGTCCAGGCCATACTCCTGCATGAGGTAGTGCAAACTGGCGCCATGGGCATAGGTGTCCTTCAGTCCCAGCCTGAGCAAGGGTTTCGCGACGGCATGCTCCGCCATCAACTCCGCCACCGCAGAACCCAGCCCGCCAATGATGCTGTGGTTTTCCATGGTGATCACGCCGTGGCGGCTGCGGCTTAGCGCCTCGAGCACGGCCGGGTCGGAAAAGGGTTTGAGCGTGGACACGTGCAGGTGATGGACGGATACGCCTTTCGCCTTGAGGGCCGCCACCGCCGGAAGCGCTGCTTCGGTGCACACGCTGGAGGAGAGGATGGTCACGTCCTCACCCTGGCTCAGGACCCGCGCACGATTGAATACCATCCGATCTTTTTTGGGGAATAGCCGGGGCATATCGCCGCGCAGCATGCGCACATACACCGGCCCGTCCACGGCATGGGCGACATCGAGTACCGACTCGACGTCCGTGGCATCCCCGGTATCGAAGATGGTCAGATTGGGCGTGGCGCGCAGGATAGCGACGTCATCAATGGCCTGGTGGGTGACACCACCCGGGGTGACGATGCCCGGCAAAAAGCCCAGCATCCTGACCGGTAAATTCGGGTAGGCAATGGACATGGCGAGCTGATCGTAAGCACGCCGGTAAATGAATACGGAAAAAGTGTGGATGAAGGGCGCAAAACCTTCCCTGGCCAGCCCCGCCGCAAACCCCAGCATGTTTTGCTCGGCCATGCCCATGGCAAAAAACCGCTCGGGATATGTGTCACGCCACATGCCTACTTCACAGGAATTGGTCAGGTCGGCAGTGAGCACCAAAACTTCGGGCTTATCGCGCGACCACTCGATAAAGTTCTTTACGTGCGGGCGGGAAACCATCTCCATGGTTCAGGCCTCCTGCGCCATGGCATCGTAGGCCTGCTGGAACGCCTGCTTCTCTGCAGCGGAGGCAAAGCGCAAGTAGTGCAAAGTGGGCCGCTTGGTTTCCAGCAACTCAACGCCGCGGGTGGGATTTGTCCTGGCCAGGATGAATAAGGGTTTACCCTTGGTGTCGGTTTGGGCCAGCCGGTCAAACGCGGCGACATCATGGCCATCAACGTTCACCGCATGGGCGCCGAAGGCATTCAGTTTTTCCGCCAGGGGCTCAATCGGCATGACCGCATCCATGGGCCCATCACACTGCTGTCCGTTGACATCAACGATCACTTTCACATTGTCCTGTTGGTAGTGGGCGAGGGTCTGCACCGCTTCCCAGGTCTGGCCTTCCTGGAATTCACCATCGGACATCATGACCCAGGTGTTGCCGCTGTGGCCCTTCAACTTTCGCCCCATCGCTATTCCGGCGGCAACACTGAGGGCCTGCGATAAGGAGCCCGATGTCACCTCGGCCCCGGGAAGTGTTCGGCGCTGATCAGTTCCACGGTGCTGCCATCGGTGTTGAAATCGCGCAATCCTTCGGGGGCCATGCGGCCCACCTCAATCAGGGTGACGTACAGCACCAGCGCATAATGCCCCGGCGAGAAAATAAAGCGATCCAGTTCGGAGCTGGTCGGCCCGTTATACACGGCACCGGAAAGCCTGGCTTGCCCCGGACCGGGCACCGCCTTGAAGGGCACAGGAATCATCGGCGCCTGTGAGGCGCCGAGGCGCATACCCCGGCAATAGAGATACGCAAATATTTCCGCGGAAGAGCAAATCTGGCTGAGGTAGCCGCCATCATTCTGCAGCACATAGGCAAAACCGCGGCGGCGAATTCGGGCCGCCACCCGGGTCGCTTCCGCGGCCCAGTCTGCATTCGACTTCGACGGTAAATTCACCGTACTACTTCTCCTTAAGCCGTCGCAGGCTTTCTGCAAACGGCGGATACGCCACGCCCTTCTCGGTGACAATGGCCGTGATAAATTCGGCGGGCGTTATGTCAAACGCCGGGTTATAAACGTCAACATCCCTCGGCGCCACCCAGCCGCCGTTGATGATTTTGACTTCCGCAGGGTCGCGTTCTTCGATGGTGATGTCTTCGCCACTGCCGGTTGCAAGATCAACGCTGGACAAAGGAGCACAGGCATAGAACGGCACGCCGTGGGCCCTGGCCACGATGGCCAGGTTACAGGTGCCAATTTTGTTGGCCACATCCCCGTTGGCGGCTACCCGATCGACGCCGACCACGCACATGTCCACCGCAAATGTTTTCATCACCTGCGAGGAAGCGCCATCGACAATCAACTGGTGGGAAATTCCCTGGTTTTCCAATTCCCAGCAGGTCAGTCGGGCACCCTGCAGGCGCGGCCTGGTTTCATCGACAAAGACGTGTACCTTTAAGCCCGCTTCATGCGCGGTGCGAATAACACCCAGTGCAGTGCCGAACTCAACCGTAGCCAGAGAACCCGTATTGCAATGATGGATAAAGGTCACTTTTTCTGCCGGCATCAGTTCCATGGCAGCCTGGCCAAGCGCCCGGTTGATGTCGATATCGTCTTTTGCCATCTGGTGGGCACAGGCCAGCAGGGCCTCGCGGTACTCCGCGCCGCTGGCGAAAGCAGCCTGGTTTACCTCGCCCGCCATTTCATCCAGCGCCCAGAAAAGGTTGACGGCCGTTGGCCGGGAGGCCTTGAGCACCCCCGTGGCTTCCTGCACTGCGCGTTGAATATCTGCAACTTCGTCAGAGGATTCGCGATACGCCGCGACCACCAGGCCGTAAGCTGCCGTCACACCAATGGCCGGGGCGCCACGCACGGTCATGTTCCTGATGGCTTCTGCCAGGCCCGCGACATCGGAGAATGTTGCGTAGGCGACCTGGTCGGGGAGCAGCGACTGGTCCAGCAAGCGCACGGCCTTGCCAGCATCCAGCCATTCAATGGTCTTGTACCCCGCCATCCCTCACGCCCTCAACCATAACTTGCGCCAGGCCCGCTGTTCCAGGCAGCCACGAGTTTACACGACCGGCACCAGAGCCGCAGGCGAACCGCCAAAAGAAGGTCAGGATTGCAGTACACTTGTACCGTCAATGCCTTATGTTTTGAATTCAGGTCCAAACAGGAGCTTCAACATGCGGACGCAAATCTTGCCGGGATGTTTTTCCGTTACCCATCGGGCGCTGCTGGCCCTGATCACCGCCGCGGCGATCACTGCTTGTGATAAGGATACTGCATCGCCCACCACCGCAGCTGCGGAAACTGCACCCGCGGCTACCCCGGCGCCGGCCATACCAGCACCACACTATGCGGATGTGATCTACCGCAACGCGCACATTTATACTCTGGATCCAGGGCACCCCTGGGCCGAGGCATTGGCAGTCAAGGATGGAAAATTGCTGGTGGTCGGTACTGCGACCGCCGTGCAGGCGGTAGCGGGTCCAGCCACTCGCACGGTGGATCTGGAAGGACGCATGGTCATGCCCGGGATCATTGATACCCATGTGCACCCCATGGAGGCCGGGCGCACGGAATTACTTGAGTGCGGGTTCCCGTTCAGCCTCACCATGGAACAAATACTCAAGCGGGTGCAGGAGTGTGCCGCGGCCAAGGGAAAGGGCGAATGGGTGCGGGGCGGGCAGTGGTCAGCGGAATTACTGGGCGCAGAACAACCGCCGCACAAGTCCCTGCTCGACGCTATCATTCCCGATCAGCCGGTATTCCTGATGGACTCCACGGTGCACAATGCGTGGCTCAATTCCAAGGCACTGGAGCTGCTGGGCATTACGCGCGATACGCCAGACCCCAACGGCGGCACCATTGTGCACGACGCGAACACCGGTGAACCTTCGGGCATTCTGCTGGACAAGGCCGCCTACGAGGCCATGCAGCGCCTGCCGCTCTACTCGCCGCAGCAGAATGAAGACGCCGTTCTCTGGTCCATCGCCAAACTCAATGCATTGGGCGTGACTGCAATGAAGGATGCGCAGGCGGATCGCTACACCATTAACGCCTATAGCGCGGCCGAGCAGAAGGGCGTGTTGACCATGCGTGTTGCCGCCAGTCTGCCCTGGAAAAATTCCTTTACGGAAACTCCGGAACAGCAGCAGGAGGACATAGCCAACCGCGGCAAGCTGCAATCGAAGCTGGTGAACAACAACTTCGCCAAGATCTTTCTGGACGGCATTCCGCCCACGCGCACGGCGGCATTCCTGGAACCCTACCTGGCAGACGCAAGCCACCCGAATCCGGATACCGGCAAGCTGAACTTTACGCCGGAAGAACTGGCCGCGGATGTCACCGCGCTGGACGCCCAGGGGCTGACCATCAAGATCCACGCTACCGGTGATCGCAGTGTGCGCGTGGCGCTGGATGCCTTCGCAGCGGCGCGCAAGGCCAGCGGCAAAATGGATCTGCGGCATGAAGTCGCCCATGCCGCGGCCATCTCGGACGCCGATCTGCCGCGCTTTGCTGAATTGAACGTCACCGCGGAGATGTCGCCGATCATGTGGTATCCATCGCCACTGATAACCTTCATGGACAGCATGGTGGGCAACGACCGCCTGCAGAAATGGTGGCCAATCCGCGCATTGCTGGAATCCGGTGCCCGCGTAACGTATGGATCGGACTGGCCATCGGTGGTGCCAACACCCTCGCCCTGGCCGGGCGTCGAGGCCATGGTGACCCGCGCGGATCCCTATGGTGTGAATCCCGGCGTCCAGGGCGTGGACCAGGGTATTGAGCTTGCCCAGGCCTTGCGTATCTTCACCCTGGCCGGCGCCGAGGCCCTGTATCTGGAAGCCGAAACCGGTTCGCTGGCACCGGGCAAGGAGGCGGACTTCATTGTGCTGGATCGCCAGTTATTCGACATACCACCGGACCAGATTGGCGAAACCCGGGTGCTGTTGACGGTATTGGGCGGCAAGGAAATCTACCGCGCCCCGTAGCCTGCGGCCGCGAAGAGCAAATTGCTTTACACTTGGAAAAAATTTGGGGTCAGAGTAAAAATTTCCTTCATACTCTACATAACTCCGCTTCTTCGCCTGAGGAATTTTTACTCTGACCCCAAATTTCGCACTGAGGATTCATTCATGAGCAAGTATCCCGCGTTACTGATCTCTGCTTTTTTCATCTCCCTGGCGTTTTCCGCCAGCCTGTTTGCCGCCGATGCCGATTCGGAGCGTCTGGCGCAGATTCTCGCCGCCCAGCCCGCGGAAGTGCAGGCGCGCTACGAGTGGCGCCATCCGCAACAAACACTGGAATTCTTCGGCATCACGCCCGGCATGAACGTGGTCGAAGCCTTTCCTGGCGGTGGGTGGTACACGAAAATCCTGTTGCCCTACCTGGGACAGGATGGCTCGCTGGTCGGGGTTGATTATGCACTGAGCATGTGGCCCAAGATGGAATCCGTCACCCCGGAATTCATGGAAGAGAAAAAGACCTGGGTAACGACCTGGGTTGCCGAAGCGCAAACCTGGGGAGGCAATGACGGCGCCGTGGTTTCAGCATTTGTATTCGGTGACATGCCACCTGCATTCAAAGGCACAGCTGATGCCGTGCTGTTCATCCGCGCGCTGCATAACCTGGCGGCATATAATGCCGATGGGGCTTACCTCGACACGGCTTTGAAAAACGCCTTCGACGCCCTGGAGCCTGGCGGCATCGTAGGCATCGTCCAGCACCAGGCGCCGGAAGACAGTTCCGCTGCATTTGCCGACGGATCTCATGGCTACCTGAAAAAGAGTTTCGTCATGAAGGCCATGCAGGATGCAGGCTTTGAGTTCGTGGCGGAAAGCGCTATCAATGAGAACCCCAAGGACCAGCCCGGACCGGACGATATCGTCTGGCGCTTACCTCCCTCTCTAGGCACAAGCAAGGACAACCCGGAGCTCGCAGCGCAGATGAAAGCGATTGGTGAGTCCAACCGCATGACGCTCAAGTTCCGCAAGCCCTTGAAAGCTGGTTATTAAGAAATTTGGGGTCAGAGTACAATTTCACGACGGCTAGCTCGGGCCTGTAAGATCTCTCGTGAAATTGTACTCTGACCCCAACCTCCTTCGCCAAA
>CAWARM010000015.1:0-260059 GCA_963784425.1 uncultured Gammaproteobacteria bacterium | reverse complement strand
ACGAGCCGCCAACAGGTTGAAATGCCGCATTGTCCAGACGAAATGCGGCCTTTCGGCCGACCTTAGCCTGTAGAATTGCTGGATGAAAATCAGCAATTGGCTGGAACAACCGCGGCGCCTGTTCTGGGTGCTGCAACTGGGTGGCTGGGCGGCCTGGGGCCTCATTGGCAAGTACGGTTATTCCGTGTTCGTGCTGCAAGAGACCGCCCCGGATTACGGTTACTACGTGGCGGCCATCACTTCCATAGCGGTCATTCTCAGCCTGGGACTGCGCCTGCTCTTTCGCTTTCTGTGGCAACGCTCTGCCTGGATCCAGATCGTGGGCTTTTTAGCCGGCAGTTTTGCTGCCGGTTACGCCTGGATGAGTTGCCGCGCCTACCTGTATTACCACTGGATCGAAACCACCAAGGACATGGAAGAATGGGCCAAGAAAATCGGACCCGATGCCATGGAGATGTATGAGAAGGTCAATTTCCTGGAAGGCTATCTTTCCGGCTGGACCGTCATGCTGGCCTGGAGCGCGCTGTATTTCGCCATAAAATACTACCGCATATTCCAGGAAGTACGGGAAAGCGCGCTGAAAGCCGCCTCCATGGCCCACGAGGCCCAGCTGAAAATGCTGCGTTACCAGCTCAATCCCCACTTCCTGTTCAACACCCTCAATGCCATTTCCACCCTGGTGCTGGAGCAGCAAACCGAATTGGCCAACCGCATGGTTACCCGCCTGTCGAGTTTCCTGCGCTATTCGCTGGACAATGATCCGATGCAGAAGGTTACGCTGAAGCAGGAGTTGGCGGCCTTGCAGCTGTACCTCGATATCGAAAAAGTGCGCTTTGAGGAGCGCCTGAGCCTGGAAGTCGATGTCAGCAACGAGGCGCAGGAAGCCATGATCCCCAGCCTGTTGCTGCAGCCCCTGGTAGAAAATGCCATCAAGTACGGCATTGCCCGTGCCGAAGAAGGCGGCCACCTGCGCATTGCGGCGCGGGTGTTCGCCGGTGACCTGTTGCTGGAGCTTGCCGATGACGGCCCCGGCACGGAATTGAGCAACGGTGAAATCCCCGGCTCCAATGGGGTGGGCCTGCGCAATACACGCGAACGCCTGCTCGAGCTCTATGGCGGCCGGCATTCATTCCGGCTGAGCAACACCCAACCTCATGGCCTGACCGTCAGCATCCGTATTCCTTTCGAAAAGCGCTGAACCCGGCTTCGAATTCACAAATCCGGCGGTCCAACCTGCTCCTCCAGGAGGCGTATCGCGGTTTCCTGGCAGCCCTCTTTTCCACCTGCCGTATTTTCCTGTTCCAGGCAATCCACTAGTTCGCGACGGGCCTGCCATTGGTCGAGCCGGGTAATTGTTGGCGGCAGGCGATGTACATAGACCGTTGCCTCGCCCGGCTGATTTTCAGCCAGGGCAATGTCCGTTCCCAACGCCAGCAAGGCAATATCCTGCGAGAACAGGTCCAGGCCAATGTCCACGACATGCCGGGCCTCATTCCAATGATCCTCGCCAGCAGCCACCAGGGCCAGTGCCCAGTCCCGGTAGAGTTCCGGGGACGGGAGGTCCGCGTAGAGGATGGCCTGGGCATAATCCGCGGCGGCCTGATAGGCCAGGCCCAGGGCCAGCCGTGCGCGGGCGCGCAGGATCCAGGCGCTGGCCAGCTTGGGGTGATCCAGCAGGAAACGGGAAAACAATTCTTCAGCGCCAGCCGGATTACCGATATCCAGCTGCAGCATGCCTTCGTAGAGATCGAGCAGGGGGTAATCGGGTTGCGCGGCCCGCGCTGCGGCCAGGTCTACTGCCGCGGCCGCATAGTCCTCGTGCTGCCGGTGGAGGTCGCCGCGCCGTGCCAGTAAATCAGCGTCTGCCGGCCGCGCTGCCAGCTCCAGGTCCAGTTCCTCGATCTGCAACAGCAGGTCGGGGTGGCTCCACGCCGGGGTTGCCAGCGCGGATAGGATAATCAGCAGGCTGGCGAGGCGTGGAATCTGAACGCAGCCGTTCTTAAAACACCACGACAGCGTCATTGGAACAGGTGCTGCTTCCGGCCTGGCAGACCCGGTAGACGTAGGTGCGAGCACCCTTGTTGCCGGTGTTGTCGGTATGTGCACCGTCGTTGGGTGTATTGAGCAGGAGTGATCCATCCCGCACGATGTCAACGGTGAGTCCGCTGGCCCCGCTCCAGCTGAGGTCAATGACGTGCACGCCCTGGACTTTGCGGCCAGTGGCGGTGAGCGCAATGGCAGGCGCAGGACTGGTGGTGCCGCTGGCGGTATTGGACCAGGCCGATGCCCCGCCGCTATTGCGCGCGCGGATGCGGTAGTCATACGCCGTGTTGCTACTCAAGCCCGTGTTGGTATAACTCGTGCTCCCGCCTCCCGGGCTGGCCACTTGCGTCCAATTATTGCTGCCAGCGGGAGAACGCTCGAGGTCAAAGCTGGTTTCGTCTGTACTTGGATGCTGCCAGCTCAAGGTGAGTGAACTGCTGGTCGGGCTGCCGGTCTGCAGGCCCGTGGGCGCTGCCGGCGGACTGGGTGGTGGCCCGTTGTTCGAACGAATATACAGCTGATCAACAAATACCGTGTCCAGGTTGGTTTTGCCGGCAAGCCGGTTGGTGTCGGTCACCCGAATGTAAATGGTGCCGCTGGCAGGAATAGGCGCGCTCTGCAGGTTCGCACTGTCGCCGGACGTGACCGTGAACAGGTCGGTAAATGTGCTGTTGTTGCTCGACCAGGCAAACTTGAAACTATCTCCGTCAGTGGAGCCACCAGACCAGGCATTAGCGTACAAGGCGATAGAGGCGCCCGGTGCCACGCTGAACTGCCAGGTGTGTGACAAATAGCTGTAACTCTTGGCCGGTTTTCCGCCGCTCAGCCGCTCGGTAATGGACTCTGCACTGCCGTCATCGACCTGGGTGGCGGCAAACGTGCCGCTGACGGTACCGGCCGAAGGCAGATCCGCAGTGGCAAACTGATCGACAAAGGCGGGTGGTGCAGTGACCGAAACCACCGTGCTGAAGCTGTCGCTGGCCGCATCATCATCAGTTACCGTCAAGCTGACCGTGTAATTTCCGGCTGATGCAAAGGTGTGCGCCGGACTCTGTGCCGTTGAGAACGTGCCGTCCCCGAAATTCCACGACCACGAGGCGACCAGGCCATCACTGTCCGTGGAGGTGTCGGTGAAACTGCAGGTCAGGTAGGTGCAGGACTGGGTAAAGTTCGCCACTGGAGCGATATTTGCCGGCACGACCGGCACGCGGTAGGTCACTTCCAGCCTGGGCCGCGCCATCGCCGTGGCCGATTGCCGCGAGTGAAAGTCAGCGCCGTCTGTGGTGCTGGTGTTGCTGATAATGAGACCGTGGTTATTGGCCGGGGTAGCGATCCAGGATTGCACCAGGTCCAGGCCCGCCTGGGTGAAGTTGACGCTGATAGGGCCAAGGCTGCCTGCGCTCACCGTGCACAGCGGCTGGGTGCCTCGATCGGTCACTCCAGCGGCACCCGCCGCACCCCAGGGCACACCGCTCGATGCGAGATTCCAGGTGGCCTGGGATTCCTGCCAGGCCTTGAGCAGGCTGTAACAGGTGTACGCACCCGTGCTGACATTAGTTACTTCAAGCTCAACGTGAGCTGCCTGGATGATGGCGTCAACAGGGATTGAGCTGGTATCCCAGGACAGCAGGATGTTCATGTCGTTACCGGTATCCACCGGTTCATCGCCATCGACCTGCAAGGTAGTTTCCAAGCCATGCACGGTGGTGGCCGAAGCCTGGCGAATATAGCCATCGCGAGTGCCACTGTAGGCCGGGCTGGGAGCCAGCCCATCCTGGAACGCCACGTCCAGGAGTTGGAAGAAATTAAAATTAACGCTGCTTCCGGGCACGATGGTGTTACCCACCAGGTCCCGCAGATTGTTCACTACCAGGGTGTAGGCGGCGCCATTGGTCATTGAGCTGGTGGTCAGACGCACCGTGCGTGCGCCCGCCAGCAGCTCCGCCTGGCTGATGGTCAGACCCGCAATCGCGTAGTTGGCAGCGTTGATGGCCTGGGTTGAATTCAGCGGTTCGTTGAAATTAACCAGCACGTGGGTCGCATCCGGGGCGTTGGCGCTGGAGATCAAGGGAGGCGCGGAATCCGGGGTTTTGATCACGGTGAATTCATCCAGCACAGTACCCACCTGATTGAGGAACACCGCATCCATGCGATTGCCGGAGACATCCAGCACCATTGAACCCAGCGCGTTCAGCGAAATAAACATGGCCGGGTGATTCAACATGCCGCCGGAAACCTGGCCGGAACTGCCCGCAACTGCGTACACGGCACCGGCATGTTCAACTGCCACAGCAGCCGGTTTCTCATAGGCGCCATTGCCGCTTACGCGGCCATTACCCGGGTCGAGCACGTTGTTCACGGGATCAAGCGTTCCAGACAGTCCGTAATGACCATCGAGCAGATAAGACCGCTCGTAGGAATGACTGTGGCCAGTCAACACCAGGTCCACGCCCCAGGCTTCCAGGACGGGCAGGAAATTTTGCCGCATCTCGATCAGTTGTGCTTCGGTGTCGGAGTTGTGCGAGCCCTTGGAATACGGCGGATGGTGCCAGAAGGCGATGACCCAGGGCTGGTTGTTATCAGCCAGGTCTGCCTCCAGCCATTGCATCATGCTGCCGTTGACCGACCGGTCGACGTCCTGGGAGTTCAGGCAAATAAAATGGATGTTGGCGTAGTCGAAGGAATAGTATGCTTCTGTGAAGGAAGGCCAGCCACCGACTTCGGCATTCTTGGGAAATTCGAAAATTGAGTAGTACGGCCCGGTTTGTGTCGCTGAACTGGCGGAACCGGCATCGTGATTGCCCAAGGTGGCCCACAAGGGCAACTGGCGCAGGAATTCGGGGTAGATATTGAATACTGCCGCCTGGTATTCGGCATCGGTGCCCGTGCTATAGGCGTTGTCTCCCAGCATCAGCCAGAAATCGGCGGGATTGGAAGCCGACCAGGCCTTGAACGCGGTGTATACATTGACGGCATCGGCATTGGCCGTGCCGGAATCGCCGATCACCCAGATGCGCGTGTCAGCCGGCACGCCCGCTGTGGGCGCAGTGTAAAAATGATAGGTGCTGTCGCCGGCCAGGGTGGCGCTGCTGGTGCCAACGGAATAAAAAAATTCTTGCGCGGCGTTGAGACCTGTCAGGTTGACGCTATGTTCTGTGCGGGATCCCGCAACCACGGCCGAACTCGCCAGGTTGCCCGGGGCGCTGCCATATCGCACCACGGAATCGGTGGCCACGCTGGTACGCCAGTGAATGCTGATGCCATGGTCGGACTGCATCTGCAGATAGGGCCCGCGAGTGACGGTTTGAGCATGGGCTGCAGTGGTGAGCAGGGCCAGCACAAGCATGCTGGCCAGTTGGGTGATTCGTTTCATTGCTGACTGCCTTTTTCGGTTCCATCCGGGAAAAATTCCATGAAGTGGGCATGATACGCCTGTAGGCGGATTTGAGAAATGATCCGATGCAACCGTCTGGGAGTTCCCTTACCCCGGGGCCTGCGCTCCGGAACTCAAGCACCGGCAGTCAAAATCCGGAATTTGGGCTATCATTGCCTTAGCGCAAGTGATTTGTCCTAACCACGCACCGGGAGTGAAATTTATGAGTGGAAAAGTATCGATTCATCCCGCCGTTGATGACGGCGTCAAGAAAGGCTCGGCAAGTTTTACCGGTGGCACCCTGCATTGCCATTGCAAGTCGGACCCGGTGGAAGTTACCGTCGGTGCCCAGACCGCTCACAACCATGTTTGCGGCTGCACCAAGTGCTGGAAGCCCTCCGGCGCTCAGTTTTCCCAGGTTGCGGTGGTGTCCAGGGACAAGGTCAAGGTCACGGCTAATGGGGACAAGCTGACTATCGTCGATGAAAAAGCCGCCATTCAGCGTCACGCCTGCAAAAAGTGCGGCGTACACATGTATGGCCGCATCGAGAACAAGGGTCATCCGTTTTACGGTCTGGATTTCATTCACACCGAGCTTTCAAACCAGCAGGGCTGGTCAGCGCCTGAGTTTGCCGCCTTTGTATCCTCGATCATAGAATCGGGAGCCGATCCCGCCCAGATGGGTGATGTGCGCAAACGCCTGAAAGAGTTGGGTCTTGAGCCGTATGACTGCCTCTCTCCACCCCTGATGGATGCCATTGCCACCCACGTCGCCAAGTCCAGGTAAGGCGAAGGTTCCACCCCGCTCCCGGGCTGCAGCGATTAGTTTAACTCCGGACCCCAATTATTTCTTGCTGGATGGACTCCTGGACTGTCAGTTCGAATATTCACTAATTGCCGGTTGCGATTGGCGTTGAAGTACCACAGGATGAAGGCCAAAAGCATCACCAGGAAAATCACGCCGGTGATAGCGGCACTGAAGTAAATCGAATCTAGAAACCGCCACGAACTCGCGCCCAGGCCCAGCACGTGCATGCCATCCATGCGGTACCAGGGCTTGACCAGGTCGTAACAAAAATACATCAGCGCGTCCACCACGATCAGTAGCAACAGGGAAGCCACAAACCAGTTGGCCGCCCACTGATGTTGCCGTTTCAATCCGTGTGCAGCCACTCCGAACCCCACTGCGGCCAGGTTCAGCGGCAGCGAGATCAATGCCAGCTCCGGCCAGGAAAAATAACTTTGGCGCGCTCCGGCTATGGCTGACCCCAGTTCGTGAAACGCGGGGAAAAGCAGCAGGCAATAAAGTGGAATGAATATCGCGAGCACCCAGCCCAGTATACGGAACAGTTTTAATCCCGAAGCAGATTGCGCTGGCATGAGAGGCTCCCCGGTGATCAATCCCGGCCCTGGCGATCGCATGCCACTACCGGTGTGCGAAAATTGAACACCACGATCTACTCGTTCAGCTCGCAACAGTCGGCCAAACCCGCCTCCTTCAACAATTCCTGGAAACGCGGTTCCTGCCGCAAGGGGTTGAGGAAAGGATCGATACCCATCAAAAGTACCCCCGGATCGTGAACGTCCAGCGCCCTTTGCAGCCCGTCCAGCGCCTGCACGTTTTCGCCCCACTGGGCATGGATTTGCGCATACTGGTAGGCAGCTGAATCGCCTGAATCGGCCTGCAACAGTTTCAGTTCATTGGCGGCTTCATCGAGTCGACCCAAGCGGTGCAGTGCAATGGCGTTGCCGGTATAGCGGATGAATCCAATTGGTTCCTGCGCCAGCCAGGTCAATGCCTGTTCGCCTGCATCACCCTCGTTCAGCAGGCAATACCCCATATAGCCGCGCACCCGGCTGGTGTCCGGCGAGAGTTCCAATGCCCGTTCCACGACGGGTTGGAGTTCGCTGCAATTTCCCAACTGATAGGCGATGATGCTATAGCGGATGAGCGCTTCGACTGACAGGGGGTCCAGCTTGCCCCCGGCTTCGATAATGGCCAGCCCCTCCTTCGGGTGGCCGGTCAAACCCACCGCCGTTCCAAATAAAGTATTTGTTTCGACGCTGCCGGGAAACTTGTCGCGCGCGTCTTTGTATAGTGCAAATGCCCTGGGCCAGTCGAGAGCCAGCTGGGCGCTGCGCGCCTTTGCCAGCAGAGCCTCGGCGCTGGTGGGTGCAAGCTGTTCCAGCTTGTCAGCCTGGGCTTGCATCTTGGCGGCGCTGACATCAAAAGCCTCCAGGCCGTTACGGTTCATCCGGTCCCAGTAGCTGTACATGCCATACCAGGGAGCGACGTACGCGGGGTCCAGCGCAATGGCTTGTTCAAAAAATTGCCTCGCGCTCGCAAGAGCGACCGGGTCATCCGGAGACCCCTGATAAATGTGTTGTCCGCGCAGGTACGCCTCATAGGCCTCGGCGTTGTGCGTCCCGCCAGCGGCCTGTTTACCCCCGCTTAGCAAGGTGAGGCTCAGTGCCTGCGCCACTTTTTCAGCGATATCCGCCTGTATGGCAAAAATATCGTCCAGGTCCCGGTCAAAGGTTTCCGACCAGAGGTGGTAACCATCCCTGGTCTTGACCAGCTGTGCGGTGATGCGCACGCGGTTGTTTGCCTTGCGCACGCTGCCTTCCAGCACGTTGGCCACGTTGAGCCGCTCTCCCACCTCGCGCAGGTCGACGTTTTGCCCCTTGAAGGCGAAGGAGGAGGTACGTCCGGTGACTTTCAGCTCGGGGATCTGCACCAGGGTATTGAGCAATTCCTCGGAGAGGCCATCGGAAAAATACTCGTTTTCCGGGTCCCCGCTCATGTTCACAAACGGCAGCACCGCAATGGAAAGCTCGCTCTCCTCCGGGGTCGACGACGTGATGGGTGCGGCTGCAGTTGCTGCGCCACTGACCTCGCCGGCACCAGGCGGGGCGGATGCCTGCTCAGGAATCAGCCGGTCAGCAATCAGGCCACCGATGGCCAATACCAACAGCACGATAATCGTGATGTTGATCTTGCGCCCGGTCTCGTGGGTGATCGATTGCTGGCGATCGATATCACGCTCGCGCTTGATGCCTTCCGGCGTGAGTTCAAAAACCCAGGAAAAAATCAGCGCAAAGGGGAAACCGAGAGCCAGCAGACCGAGCACAAAGCGAAACGCCCAGCCCGGCACCTGGAGCTGGTCAAACAACACATCGGCAATCTGCAGGATCAGCCAACTGGCTATGCCGTACAGCACGGCCATGCGAATCACGTTACGGCGCTTGAGCTCTTCAAAAAAAGACATAATTACTCCTGGCGCGAATACACTACTTCCCCGCCGAACAGCGTGGCAACGACTTTTGCATCGGAAATGCCCGCTGGCTCAATTTCGAACAAGTTGGTGTCGAGAATCACGAGATCGCCCCGCTTACCCGGCTCGATAGTGCCCGTGCTGTCATCGAGATGATTGACGTAGGCCGCATTGATGGTCGCGGCTGCGAGGGCTTCTTCGAGTGTAATGCGTTCCTGCGGCATGAACACGGGCGTTTTGCCTTCCAGGGGCTCAATGCGGGTGACGGCCGTCTCGATGGCCAATAGCGGGTCGGGCGATGACACGTTCCAATCCGAACCGAAGGCAACGCGGCCTTTGGCTTGCACAATGCTGTTGATGGGATAGGTCCAGCGGTACCGTTCCGGCCCAACCCGGGGCAGGGTCAGCTCCGTCAGGAAGCTGTCCTCCACGGCCCATAGTGGTGAAAAGGTTGCCGTGACATTGAGCTCAGCGAAGCGACTGATGTCAGCGGGGTCGACGAACTCAACATGCGCAAGGTGATGCCGGCCATTGGTCGGACCGTTACGTTTAAGGGCAAATTCAAACGCGTCCAGGGCCGCGCGCACGGCGGCATCCCCGATCACGTGGATATGCACCTGGAAACCTTGCGCGTCCAGCTGCGCCACGGCCTCGTTGAGGACTTCGGGCGCCATTTTCAGCTCGCCTTTGTAGCCCGGCTGGTCCGTATAGTCCGCAAGCAGCGCCGCCGTGCGGGGCTCGACCACGCCATCGAGGAAAAACTTGACCGTGTTGGCAGTGATCAGTCCACCGGTGTAGCGGTCTCGCGCGGCGACGATCCGGGGGATCTGCTCCAAGCCTTGCTCATCGTCCCACAACAGGGAAATCACCGTGTGCATTTGCAATTCGCCGTTGTCGGCAAAGCTGCGGTAGGTTTCCAGTGCCTGCAGCGGATCTTGCGGGTCCGCGCTGGCGGCGGCCTCCTGCATGGCGGTAATACCAAGGCTGTGGAGGTAGTCGATCGCACGGCGCATGCCCGCCTCACGCTGGCTGGCTGGAGGCGGCGGCACATGCGACCGGATCAGATCCATCGCGGATTCCTGGAAACTGCCGACCGCCTCACCCGTAGCCGGATCGCGGTCTATGCGGCCATGGGGAGGATCGGGGGTCTCGGCTGTGATCCCGGCGATCTCCAGTGCGCGGCTGTTGGCCCAGGCGGTATGACCATCGCTGGAGTAGAACAACACCGGGCGGTCGCTGATCACTGCGTCCAACAGAGTCTTGTTGGGTATGCCGCTGGGCGCAAACGCCGTGAGCTGCCAGCCGCCACCGATGATCCACTCTCGATCCGCCATGGAGGATTTACATTCGCTGATCTTGTCGAGGTAGGTCTGCACCGTTGACGGCAGGATATCCAGGCTGCAATCGAAATAATCCAGGCCCGATGTGTAGGGATGGGCGTGCGCATCCTGGAAGCCGGGCAGAACCAGTCCCCCGGGTTGGGATAGCACGGTGGTGTCCGGGCCGGTGAATGGTTCCGCTTCCTCGTTACTGCCCACCATCACGATCTGGCCATCACGGACGGCCACAGCTTCTGCCCAGTGCTGATCAGGGTTCAGTGTATAAACTGCAGTGTCCCGGATGACGACATCAGCGAACGGCATTACAGCAGCTGCTTCAACCGGTGCACTGGCCTCCTCACGCGGACCGCAGCCAGCCAGCAAGACAAAAAACAAAAAGGCCATCAACTGGGAAAGTGTTCGGCTCATATGGGTTCACCGGGGGTAAAAAGGGGTAGCCCATTTTTACCATATCAGCCAGCTTTAATGTTGAATTTCGCTTATGCTGGTGCTGCGAATCAGCCATGGGGGGCGCAGGAAATGCCGGAGAAACATCCAAAGCAAGTGGTAGCCTGGTGGCTTTGTTGCTGTGCCGCTTTGGCGTGCAGCCTGAACGTACAGGCTGAGCAAATCCTCCTGTTCGATGATTTTTCCGGACCGGGACTCGACACGGCAACCTGGGGTTTGGCCACCTGGACGATCGGCGACCGGACGCAATTCGGCAATACGCCCGTGTTCAGCGCCGAAGGGGTCGTGAAGTACATCTCGCTGCCCCTGGATACCTTTAACCCCAGTCTGCCTGGGCAGCGCGTGCTGGGAACAGAAATTTATTCGCTGACGAATTTTGACAACACCGGGGGCGTGGAATACCTGGCGCGGGCGCGGCTGAACACTTACCAGCCGGGCCTGGTTGCGGCTTTTTTCACCTACAACCAGAAGCGCCAGAAAGGCAGCTGGCTGTCGGATGAGATTGACTTCGAAGTATTGAGCAAGCAGTTGACCAGACCAGGTGCTGGTGACCAGCTGGAATGACTGGGGTGCGCCGGGCAGCACCTACGGGGACGGCACCCATAACCTCGGTGGGTACATCTACCTCGCTGGCTACAACTGGCAGAACTGGAATGATTATGCCATGCGCTGGTACCCCGACCGGGTGGAATGGTACGTGAACGACGTCCTGGTGGAGACCCATACCACCCCCGTTCCGGACCAGCTGCAACCCGCCCGCGCCAGCCTGTGGGCCGGGGGAACAACCTGGCCGGATGCCTTTGACGCGTCGCTGGCGCCGGTAAGCAACCCGGCTCAAAACCAGCGCTTTACCTGGGACATTGATTACATCATGGTCACGCGCCTGGGTGGTGGTCCGGTCGATCCCGGTCCACCCGCGGCACCCACCAATCTGTCTGCCAGTGTCAATGGCAGCCATGTGAACCTCAGCTGGACCGACGCGGCCAACAACGAAACGGGTTACAGGGTATATCGTGCCTGGAAGCCCAAGGGCAAGGCCAGCGCGGATTTCAAGGTGGTCGCTACGCTGGCGGCGGGTGTAACCGCTTACGTTGACAGCGCCCCGAGCGGGCAGCACATTTACCGGGTAACGGCGTTCAATGCCGTTGCTGAGTCTGCACCGAGCAACAGTGTGACGGTTTCCGTCAGTCCATGAGTTAGTAGGTATTGCCGACGGGGTTAGCCGACGATCCCACGGTTGAAGCGCTTTTCGCCGCAGGCCCCCCCCTGGCAAAAGCCAGCTCCCAGAACCTCTCCGTTAGGGCGCTGATGTTGTTACTTTCAACATTCATCAGTACGACGATACCGATGTTGTGGCTGGCCGACCAGGCTACATCCGCGCGGTAACCGGATACCCAGCCGCTGTGGTAAGCAATGTGCTCGTCACCCAGTTGGTACACGCGCCAACCCAAGCCGTAGTGCGCGTCGGTCAGGATACTCTTCCAATCCTTGTGCTGCAGGCTTTGCGGAGTCCTTACCCTGGGCTGTACCACCATGTTGATTACTTCCGGCGTTATGACCTGCGGGTTTGCCCCCAACTGCGCCATCAGCCACTTGCTCATGTCGTCTATGCTGGCATTCACGCCGGCTGCGGGCGCGACGTTATAGTAATTGGGCAGCACCTTCACGGTTTTCCACTTGCCTTTGCTCATAACGTGCGGCTGCGCACGGTTACGGTTGGCCATGAAGGCATCAAAACCAACGGACGCGGTGTACATATCCAGGGGTTTGAAGATGCGCTGATTCAGCAGCCTGGCATAGGAATTGGCGCCCACTTTTTCCACCACCGGCTGGATCAGGCTAAAGACGCTGTTCTGGTACGTGTAGCAATCGCCCGGTATGCAGGTCAGGGTCAGTTCCGCCATCCTTTGCTGGATTTCCGCCGCAGGCACGCCCTCTTCAATCAGGTTGTCATAGGCATGGGAGACCAGCCCTGTGCTTTGCCCAAGCAGATTCTGAATGTGAATCTTGCTGGCATCACCTTTGATGTGAAACGCCGGCAGATACTCGGTAACCGGATCATCCAGTGACAGCGAACCCTCCTGCACCATCTGTGCTGTCAGTTCAGCGGCAAAGGTTTTCGAAACCGAGGCCAGCCGGAAAACAGTGTCGGTGTTGATGCGCTGCTTGCGGCTGGTATCGGTGAAACCAGCGATGCCCATGCGGATCACGCTTTCCTTTGACACCACAGCATAGGCAGCACCGAGGATTTTATCTTGCTCAACCTGCTGCCTGAACCAGCTTTCGAATTTATCCGCCAATGATTGCTGCGAGGGCGATATGGGTGCAGCCGGCGCAGTGGAGCAGGCGAGCAGCAGTGCGCCCATGATCACGCCTTTCATCTGGAGGTGATGCAGCATGTTGGGGATTATAGTCGTACCCGCGTCGGCACGGCAAAGAACTATGTTGCGCCCACCCTTGAGCAATCGACCATGGAGCTGATCTGGTATATTGACGGATCATCAGAATCCCGACCCTTGGTTATCGAATGAAAACCTCATCTGGACCTGCAGTGGAGATTCAAAGCCAAACGCGTGTATCCGTGGTAATCCCCGTATTCAACGGAGGATCTGACCTGGAAAAGTGCCTGGCTGCGATTGCCGCCTCGGTTTATCCATTACACGAGATCATCCTGGTGGACGATGGCTCCACCGACGGGATGACACACGCTGCGGCAGCGCGTCGCGGCGCTCGGTTAATCAGGCGTGAGCAAATGCTCGGGCCAGCCAGTGCACGCAACCTGGGGGTCGGGGAAGCACGCGGCGACATTATTTTTTTCACCGATGCCGATGTCCTTCTCGATCCGGCAGCCATCAACATGGCGGTGCGAACGCTGGACGCTGACCCCGAAGTCTGTGCCGTGTTTGGCAGTTACGATGACCAACCCGGACACGCATCCTTTCTTTCGCAATATCGCAACCTGTTGCATCACTGGGTACATCAAACAGGTAACGAGGAGGCCTTTACGTTCTGGACAGGCTGCGGCGCGATCCGGCGCGAGGTCTTATTGCAGGTAGGCGGCTTCAGCGAAGACTATGAACGCCCAAGCATCGAGGATATTGAACTGGGCGCACGCCTGCGCGCGTCCGGATACAGGATCCGGCTGGAAAAGACCATGCTTGGGCAGCACATGAAACGCTGGACATTCTGGAACCTGCTCAAGACGGACATTTTCCATCGCGGTATCCCGTGGGTAGGATTGGTGCTGCGTGAAGGCCGCGCGTCCAGCGACCTGAACCTCAGCCTCAGTTCAAGAATCGCCACGTTTCTGGCCGGCTTGTTTGGCCTGTCCCTGCTGGTGCTTCTTCTCACCGGGCAGCATGCAGCCATTTGGCCGGCGCTGGCATTCCTGCTGGCTGGGGCGATCTGCGCATGGTGCGTCAACCCGACCGGTAGCAGTGCAGGCTCTGCGTTGAGTGCAGTTCTGGCTGTGTTGCTGCCTGTCGGTGCCTACTGGCTGGCACCCAATCCCTGGGCCGTGGTGCCGCTGGCTCTGATTGTGGCCATGATCTGGACCCAGCTGGCCTTTTACCGCTACCTTGTGCAAAAACGCAGTGGCGCGTTTGCCTTTGCCGTAGTACCCATGCAGGTGTTGTTTTTCCTCGGCTGTGCGGCCGCAGTTCCCCTGGGGATCATCATGCATCAGTTCGGGCGGGTGCCTGCACCAGCAAAAAAATACGTAGACGGGCCATTACCATGAAGCTAAATCGAATGCTCGTGACAATGAGTAAACCAGGACTCAACGATCCATGCTGGAAATCAGTGGTGCTGGCCGTGCTGGTCTGCACCCTGCTGCCAGGCCATGTCATGGCAGGCTCCAGCTCAAACTTAACCTCAGGCTCAACCTCAAGCCCAAACTCGACTGCGGCCGGGGTACAGCCCGAAGGTGAAGATGTCCCCGCCGCCACGAGGCCCGAAGACGAGGATGATGTGGTTTTCCAATTACCGCAGATCATCGTTGAGGGCAAAAGACCCGAGGCACCACCGTCCCTGATCGTGCGCAAGCTGGACATTGAGGACTTCGTTGCCACCAATTCCCACTCCGTTGGCGAGGCGCTGACCTACGTCCCTGGGGTAAACGTGCAAGTTGGAGGCACTTCGGGTGACGCACGCGCCTGGGTTCGCGGCTATCGGGACCGCGACGTACTGGTGTTATTTGACGGCATTCCGGTAGCATCCGGATTCGAGGGCACGATTGACCTTAACGAGATTGCCGTGCAACGGGTTGCCTCCATCGACGTGATCAAGAGTGCGCCCTCTGTCATTTACGGCACCAACGCGGTAGGCGGTGTTATCTCCGTGGTTCCCGAGACCGGTGTCAGCGGATCTTTCCTCGATGGCACGCTGGAGCTGGGTGCTGATGATGAGCGGTTTGCGCATGCCAGCGGCGGGGGCGGGAACGGCAATGTCAGTTTCGCGCTGTCGGCGCAATACCAGTCGGCGGATGACTATTCCCTGTCTGGTGACTACGCGCCCGAGATCAGCCAGCCGGAGGGTGACCGCATCAACAGTGACTATGAACGCAGCAGCGTGTTTCTTCAGCTCGACGCACTGGAATCCCCACTGGGACACACCTCGTTTTTCTACAACCTGGCGAACGGGCACAAGGGCCTGCCGATTGAATCGGACATTGAGGATCCGGATTATCAGCGCCTGACGGATTCAAAGCGGCAAACAGTGGGCCTGTCCAACCAGTTCAGCGTGATACCTCTTTCACTGAAGCTCTACTACAACTCCTACGACAGCGAACTGACCACCTACAGTGACCCGGACTACAGCGAGATTGATGACGTGGAAGCCAACGAGGACTATTCCTACGGAGGCAATCTGTATTCCACGCTTGAGACATCGAAGACCAATAGCCTGATCCTCAGTGCCGGTGCGCAGACCGACGTTTTTATAGGTGAAGGCCAGTTGGAAGACGGCAACAAGGCCGAGCTGACCACGTACACGCTGGCGGCCGAAGACGAATACTGGATCACGCAGAAGCTGTCGGTGGCCGCCGGTGGAATTTTCGCCTACTTCGATCAAACCCAGCTGGACCAGGCCACCAGTAAGTTCAACCCGCAGATCGCCATGGGCTGGCAGGCTACTCCCCGCATGTCACTGCATGCTTCCATCGCTGAACGCACGCGTTTCCCGAAACTGCGCGAATTATACCGGCGGCGTTACGGAAACCCCGACCTGGACCCCCAGACTTCCGTCAACTCCGAGCTTGGCGTGCTGTTCCAGTACGGTGGTAGCTGGACCACAGACTTTGCCTTGTTTCACAGCAACATCGACGGTTTGATCGAACGTGCAGACCGGCGCGCGCTCTACACCAACTTCGAGCCGGTCACCATTGACGGCATCGAGACAGCAACCAGTGGCTGGATTGGCGATGCATTCTTTACCCGACTGGCTTATACCTACATCAACGCAAGTGAAGACCTGCCTGACGGCGGCAGCCGCCAACTGCGCAGCCGGCCAAAGCACACCGCAATTGCAGAGCTGCGTTATCTTTTTCCGGCGCAGGTGACTGTTTCCCTCAGCGGCATTTATGTCTCCGGACTATACGACCTGGACCCCGACGGACTCTATACACACTTGCCGGCTTACTTCGTTGCCACGGCCAAAGCGACCTGGGCTTTTACGGATCACTATGAAGCCTACGTCGCCCTGTCAAACCTCGGTGACACCGACTACATGCAACGCTTGGGCGACCCGCGGGAAGGCCGCCGGCTGATGGTGGGAGTCAATTGCGGATTCTGAACCTGAACCCAATCCCGGATCTCTGCCATTTCCGCTTACGCCTTGCCCTGGCGTTGTTATTAACCACAGGCCCTGCCTTCCCGCTGTGGGCGAGTGATGCCCCGGCCGGATGTGCGCCGCTTGCCGGAAAAACCATTCGCTGGATCGTACCCACGCAGCCAGGCGGTGGATACGATGCCTATTCGCGGTTACTGCAACCTTTCCTCGAGCGACTGCTGGACGCTCACGTGCTTATCGATAACCTGCCCGATGCAGGCGGCATTGTTGCCGCCGTGGCCATTCGCGATGCTGCAGCGGATGGAACGACTCTCGGCATCATCAATGCTTCCGGCTTGCTCGCTGCACATGCCATTGAAGGTCAGCTTGCACCCGATCCCGCCACCGATTACACCCTGCTTGGGCAGATCGTCAGCAACCACATGGTCGTGTTCAGCGGTCGGGATTCAGGGTTGAAGGACATCCAAGACTTGCTGCGGGTAGCGCAATCGCGCCCCATTGTCGTGGGGGTGCGCGATGCCGGCTCCGCCAGTTTCTTCGCAGTACCGGTTCTCGCCGAACTGCTGGGCATGCAATACGCGCTGGTTAGCGGCTATGTCGGCAGTCCGGCACGCACCCTGGCAGTGATGCGTGGTGAGATTGACATCTTCGTGGGTAATTTCGACTCCGTGAGCAGCCAGGTGCAGGCGGGAGAACTCATCCCGCTCCTGCAGTTGACTGTGCCTCAGGACAACGCCCTGGAAGTACCCCAGCTCGGTGGCCCTGAAGGGCTCGCAAGCCAGCGGGCCGTCACTACCGGCAGAACGCCGGCGCAAGCGGAACAATGGGCCAATGACCTGTCTGCCGTTATCGGCGCGGGGCGGTTGGTGGTCGCTCCCGCGCAGCTCCCTCAACCGATTGCGACATGCCTGGCAGAATCGCTGGAGCAAATCCTCCAGAGTGCTGAGCTTATGGCTGCAGCGCAGCGGGCACAGTTGGGCATCGACTACCAGGACAGTGCAGTGGCTCACCAGGGTTTGCTGGCAGGCTCCCGGGGAGTGGAGCAGTTCCACGACCTTATCCAGGCTGCCATTGAACAGGCACGGGAGTAGAACCGCCCGACATGGACACATCGGTACTCTCCGCTGCCCATGAAGGGCTCAGCCTGGTGCTGTCCTGGCCGTACATCCTGTATCCATTGGCCGGCACTTTGCTGGCGATGGTGTTCTCGGCCAGTCCGGGTTTGAACAGTTCCAGCCTGATGGCGCTCGCCATTCCGGTAACCTACGCTTGGGACCCGCTGGCCGTGATGCTGCTGTTTGGCTCGTTTGTGGGCGGCGCCACGTTCATGGGTTCCATGACCGCCATCCTGTTCAACATCCCGGGCAAGGCGCAGAACGCCGTAACCTTGCTGGACGGCTATCCCATGACGGAGCAGGGCCGGGCAAAAACTGCCATTGGCTGCGCTGCTACTTCCTCCGCGCTGGGGTCGACGTTTGGTATTTTCATCCTGATAGCGCTGATTCCATTGATGCGCCAGGCGGCCATCGCCCTGGGCCCCGCGGAGTACCTGATGTTGGCGATCTGGGGCCTGACCATGCTGGCCGCATTGACCGGCAATTCCCTGCTTAAAGGACTGGCTGCAGCCGGCATCGGGCTGGCGCTGGCAATGATCGGTTACGACCCGCGCACGGCTGAATTGCGCTTCACTTTCGGCCTGGATTACCTGCGCGATGGACTCAGCCTGGTGCCGGTATTCCTGGGGCTGTTCACCCTCGCCGAAGTGATCGACCTGATTGCCAGCGGTCGTGAGACGATGTCGGGCCGGCCCAAGACCCGGGAGCTTGGCGGCAGTGTCAGCGACGGTGTGCTGTCGGTGTTCCGGCATTTTGGCCTGTTCCTGCGCAGTTCAATTATTGGCACCGTGATCGGCGCCATTCCCGGCATTGGCAGCACGGTGGCGGGATTCATCGCGTACGGCCATGCCAGCCATTCAGCCCGTGATCGTTCACAGTTCGGCCGTGGCGACATCCGCGGGGTGCTGGCGCCGGAGGCCGCGATCGATGCCAAGGACGGGGGCGCGCTGATCCCGACGCTGGCCCTGGGCATACCCGGAGGTACCGGCACCGCGGTGTTGCTTGGTGCACTCACCTTGCACGGCCTCACTCCCGGCAAGGAAATGCTCACCCAAAACCTGGTGCTGGTGTTCGTACTGATCTGGTCCTTGTTCCTGTCCAACTGGATCACTTCGCTGTTGGGCCTGGCCCTGGTCAACCCGATGGCTCACTTGAGCACCATCCGGACTTCGCGCCTGGTTCCCGTCATCCTGGTCCTGGCTGTGCTGGGTGCATTGCAATTTCGGGGCATGATGGCTGACGTGATCTGTGCTGCTGTTTTCGGACTGCTCGGTTACCTGATGAAGCGCCTGAACTGGTCGCGCATTCCGCTGGTCATTGCACTCTCGCTGGCGCCCCTGTTCGAAACCAACCTGCACCTTACCCTGCGGCTGCAGCAGCTGGGGCGTATCGACTTCTGGTCGCGGCCGGTGGTCCTGGGACTGGTGGTGCTGACGATAGTCAACCTGATTCTGCCCGCCTTTCTGGGGCGGTTGCGGACGCTGCGTGGAAACCGCCAGCGGTGAGAGCATCCCGCATTCCTCCGGGCAGTTGGCTGACCATTGTGTTTGCCGCGGGCGTGTCATTGATGCTGTGGACTTCGTTCGGCCTCAGCCGCGCTTCCGCCTGGGTTCCGCGGTGGGTGTTGGCGATTACCCTGATTCTGCTGCTGCTTCAGTTGGCGCGAGAACTGTTGGCTGCACTCAATACTGCGGCACAGACGCGGATGCAGGCTTCGGACGGACGGCACAAAAGGGCTATGGCCGCCTTGGTTTGGCTGGGCGCGCTGTTGCTGCTTACCTGGTTGCTTGGCACCGCTCCGGGCGGTGCATTGTTCTGCTGCGCCTGGCTGCGCTGGCACGCCGGCGAATACTGGCCACTGAGCCTGGCCATTGCAGCAGGTCTTGGTATCACGCTATGGCTGCTGTTCACGGTCCTTCTCGGTATGGGCCTTTACGCCGGTGCACTCTGGCCGTACCTAAGTTGATTCTTCGGCCGCCGGGTCTTCCTGCGTCTGGCTCCCCCCCGCTGACTTTTCTTCACCCCTGACAACTGCGCGCAACAAGGCCGGCAGGTGCTGAAATTCTGTCAACGTGATGGCTTGCAACAGTATGGCCAAACCAACATAGGTCAAGGCAGCCAATGGCAACTTCAGCAGCAGGGGCCAGGCAAAAATCGCCTTGTAGAACAAAGCAGTTGCCGCCCCGGCAAGTAGCGGCGAAACACTACGAGTGGTCCACGGTACCCCGCCAGTGGCACGCTTGACATACAAGAACAGCAGCAGGCAGCTGGTTATTTCACCCACGACCAGGGCCGCTGCGGCGCCCACCGCCCCTAGACCAGGGATCAACCAGAAGCTGAACGCGAGCAGTGCTGCGGCACCGGCTACCCTGCTGCCCAGCACGGCCATGGGATGAGGTATGGCCATCAGTACCAGCTGTAAACTGCCGCTGATTGCAAGGAAAGGTAACTGGGTCAGAAGTACCATCAGCACCGGCCCGGCTGCTGCGTAGCCAGGGCCGAACAACAGCGCGAGTACTTCCTCAGCGTGGAAGGCCACCAGCAGGAATAGAGGGACGGTGAAAACCAAATAGTAGCGCAACAGTTGCGCAGCCAGCGCCAACGCTGCCGCTGCATCTTTGTGCACCAAACGGCTGATAGACGAAAATGCAGCCGTGTTGATGACCTCCAGCAGGATGGCCAGTGTCAGCATCAACTTTTGCGCCACCAGGAACTGAGCTGCCGCTGTCGCGGTGGCAAGCACGCCCAGCAGGAGTGGACCGCCGTTGAGATAAACGGAACCCAGCATCGAGGCCAGGCTCAGCGGCACGGCCTCGTGCGCAATGGCTGGCCATGTGCGCCACTGGAACTTGATGCGCAAGCCAGGATAGAGTCGACCCAATCGCCGGACCATCCAGGCAATTACCAGCAACGCAGCAACAGTCTCGACCACCGGGGCCCACAGCACGTCATCCCCGACACCGTGCACCAGCAGAATTAAGCCGAGCAGGGTCAGAATTTTCTCGGTGACGTCGCCAATGGCGGTGATCTGCATTTGGTCCAGTCCGCGGAATGCCCACACCACCGTCAGCGCGGGCCGCAGCAGCAGCAGGGAACACACGATCAGCAGCACCGGAGGAATGGAAAACACAGGCGCAATCACTCCGGCAAATGCTATAAGGCCGGTGACAACGAAAGCAGCAGCAGTGAGCCGGAGACCGGTCATGTCGGAGTAGATGGCCGGCACGGCAGCGTGATTGCGTGCAGTCAGCCGGTTGGCACGAGACCCGGTACCGGCGCGCACGAATACTGCGAAAAAGCTCACGATGGCCAGCGCCAAGCCGAGGGCGCCATACTGTCCGGGGCTGAGGGCCCTGGCAAGGTACATGGCGGTTGCCAGGCCAATCAGCCGGATCAACAGCTCCTGGAGCGTCAGCCAGGAGAAATTTCGCGCAACGCGCCGGGCCTGGTCGGAAAACGTTGAAGTGCTCACGCCAGGCGACGCCGGAGAGATTCGAGCAAGACCTTGCAGATGCGCACCAGCGTTGGCAAAGGATCAGAAAACCAGCTCCGGTTCAAAGGACAGGTAACGCGCGGGGTCCGGCCGAAATATTCTGACCTGAAGGCACGCAGCAGGTGCGAAATTGAATCTTCTTTATAGGGTTTTGAGACAGCTTCTTTACCCCCGAAACGGGCGCACAACCAGGTTTTGCCCTGATCCAGAGACTGACCCAACAAATGCAGGGCGTCCCGCAAGGGGTCCAGCAGCAACACACCCTCAGGAAAAGCCGGGATCTCGCCCGCATCTCTTCCCTGCGCAAATCGAAGGTAGATCAAGGGCTCATTGATGCCCAGTTCGGTGCGATACCAGAGGTTATGGCCGAAGCGTGGATTGATCTCCAGCAGCTTCGGGACACCATCGCGTGCATCCACGATCGTTTGCAGGGTCAGTGCTCCCCAGATGCCAAGCTCCCGCATCAGTGCTCGAACTTCAGCTACAAAGGGCACGTCGTTCGTGGTCTCGGCGGCGGCACTCGGGGTGCGTACTCCCACCCGCCGATAGCGGTGAACCCGGGGTGAGAACAGCGACACGATCTCAAGTTCAGGACTGACCATCAGGTAGTAGTTACGCTTGGCCAGCGCCGGAACGTATTCCTGCAGCAGGGGCCTGGGTTGGACGGCGCTGAGTGCCTTGAATGCCGTTTCGAGCTCTTCCAGGTCATTCGCCCACCGGATGTTGGCGCCGTGAGCGTTGCAACGCGGTTTGAGCACCCAGGGAGATTCCATGCTGGCCGCAGCGGTCAGCAACTCATCGACGCTTGCAGGAATATGGGTCGCGGGAGTGGGAAACCCGACCGTTTGTGCCGCCTGCAGGGTCAGGCTCTTGTCCAGGATGCGGGTGAGTGCAGCATACCCGGGCACGACCGTGACGATGCCTTGCGCGCCAAAGCGTGCTTTGTTCTTGGCAAAAACGAAAACCTCGGCATCATACGAAGGGAAAATGGTGTCGATTTTCTCCTTCGCACAGATCGCTTCAATGCGCTGGATATACGTTTCTTCATTTGGAGTGTTATCGGCCTCGATGCGTCCGGCGCGCCAGTCTGCTGAACAATCGGGGACGGTATAGCGCTTGCTGACGTGACGGGACCAGGCGGATATTCCGGCCCAGCGCTGCATGACATTGCCTTCACTCACCGTCACCACGATCCGGTCGGCCACAGGGCAGAGGCACTGCAGCACCAGGTAGGACTGTTCCTCCCGTGTGTTGGTGATCAGCAAATTCAAGGTTGTCGGGCACCGCTGGGTGCAGAGCCGATTTTGCCCACCGCCCGTTTCACATCGCGCAGGAACTGGCGTGATTGCAACCAGCCAGAAAGGCCACCGTCGAGCAGCTTGAGAAATCGCCCTGGTTGCTGCAGGTAATACGCGTCAACACGATGGAGTTGCAGCAGGTCCGGCTGCGCCGCACAGCGACCCAAGCGCGTGGTGCAGGCGCGCCGGTAATGCCGGGCAGCCGACGTGATTACTGTGGCATCAAAGTACCCGTAGGGATACGCCAGTGCGTCCACTGGCGTTTGCAGGCGCTGCTCGAGAATTTCCCTGGACTGACCCAATTCCTGCTCCAGTGCATCAGATGAAAGACGGGTCAGGTCGGGGTGGTTGAGCGTGTGGGAGCCGATTTCACAGCCTGAGCGCACCCATGTCTCAGCCTGGTGCCAGGTCAGCAGGTCCCGATCGAATTCCGGGTGAACAGCTTTGGCTTGCGCCGCACTCATTCCCACCAGGCTGGTGACCAGAAACGCAGTAGCACCGAAGCCTTGCGCTGCGATGACGGGCAGGGCATGCTCCAGCATGCTGAGATAACCGTCATCAAACGTCAGCACCACGGCGTTCGACGGGTAGCGGCCAGTAAGCTCAAGGTGGCCAAAGGCTTGCGCCAGGCTCATGCCCGCAAAACCGCGTGCCGCGAGCGTCTCCATCTGCCAGCGGAACAGTTCCGGTGACAGCGAGATGACGGATGGCCGACGGTCGATTGCGTGGTAGGTGATGACGGGTAACGCGCCATCAATGCTCACGTGCGGTCTTCTCCAGCTCCTTTTCCCATTCCACCTTGACTTCTTCGATGTCGACTTCCAATTGGTCGCTGAATCGCAAACCGATGTTCGACACGAGGTTGTGCGCATTGATCGCCAGGTATCGAGCGGGAGTCGAGCCTGTATTCAGGTGTTGGTGATACCAGTAAGTGGGTGGTACGAAAAGCGTTCCGGCTTTCCAGTCGACCCGTCTTCTCTTGTCGTAGGCACCTTCTGCCCAGGTCAGGGAAAAACCTTCCCCGGACAGTATCAGAATGAACGCATCGCTGGAGTGCCGGTGCGCTTTCTTGTACATCTTTGGCGGCATCTCGGAGATATGCAGGCGCAACATGCTATTTGCGGCCATCAACCATGCCACCGCCTGATTGCCTTTGCCGCGGTAGTCCAATGGCAAGGTTTCCGTGTGCCGAATGTCCTCGACAAAATTGCTGGTAACGAGGTGGCCGTCGTCGCTCTCAACGCGTTCAAAATAGTCCGGTGAACCATCGTAACGGTCCATGAATGCAAAGGGGTTGTCAGCTATGAAGGCTTCGTTGGCCATGACATTCAGCAGCAACGGAAATGAAGTGACGATGAGCATCCTGGCGGGGGCATCGCCCGTGCTGAAATGCTGATGGCGCACATTCAATGGTATTGAGACTAAGTCTCCCGTCCGCCATTCTACGCGCTGTTGCGGTTTGCCTTCCTGCTGCAGAAGGGTGTAACCGCTCCCACTGATAAAGTAGATGCCTTGCTCGTAGAAGCGTCGTTCGCTCGTTGTTTGTCCCCCGGCCGGGATTTCGAGAATCCGGCCATCGGTCATCTGGTAATCGGCGAAGCGCAGATAGAGGCCGGTGACGCCTTCGCCCATTTGCCCCCAGGGCCGCAATGGGATACTGGCAACGTCGTCGATCACCAATCCCTCGAACACCGGTATTTCCTCCCGGGCAGCCGCCAACCAAAGCTGGTAGGGGGAATCCGTTGGTGGTTCCCGGACCACCGTCGGTCCCAGCACCTCCACACCCTTCACAAAGGCGAACAATTCAAAAAACGCCCTGCGGGCAAGGCCCGTGTGAAGAAATATGGCGATCGCCAGTGCAGATACGCCAAGCCCAGCGAGAATTTTCAGTCCGTTCGACAACCGCTCTGCATCCGCTCGGGGAGTTGACGCTATCATAACGTAATCCTGTCGGCATATTTCCGGCTGGTCCGGATTTATATGGTCAAACTAACGCTTTACTTTTACTTGTGCTTACGCACAAGATCTTTCTGGTCACTCTTCCCACAAGTGAAATGAAGCAGAAGCCTCCTACTTTTTGACAATGCGCCTACTCGTCACCAACACGCTGGCACCTCAAGCATACGCAATTGTTCGTGCACTTCGGCCACATGCCGAGCGCATCGTGGCACTGGTAGAAGGAAAGGGGTTTGGCGCGAAACTTTCGCCACTCTGCCATTCCCGGCTGGTGGACGCCACCTATCGCGTCCCATCGCCGAGTGAAGCGTGGTTGTCGGGACAAGTGACCCGGGACAACACGCCCGGCGAGGCGGAATTCATAAGTGCGGTAACGGACATTTGTCGCCAGGAACGCATAGACGTGATTTTTCCTTCGTGGGATCCCTTCGTCTGTGTGCTGTCCAGGAACCGCGAGCACTTCCAACAGATGGGTGTGACGATACCCGTGCCTGATTTTGATACGGTAATCACGGCGCTTGATAAGCATCTAACAATCAAAGCTGCGCAGGCGGTGGGTTTTCCCTGTCCCCGGACATACCTCTATGAATCGCCGGAACAGGTGCGCGAAATCGAAGAGCGCGAGGGGTTTCCCCTGGTCCTCAAACCCCGGTTCACGTCCGGCGGCCGTGGCATGGCAATCGTCCGCGACCGCTCCGAACTCGATGCCGCCCTGCCGAGGATAATCACACATCACGGCGCCCCGCTGATCCAGGAGTATATCCCCGGAGGAGATCGCACTTCAGTGCAGATGGTGCTTGGCAAGGACGGTGCTGTGGTCTTCGCATTTCACAAGCTCCGGCACCGGAATTTCAAGCGCACGGCCCGGTTGGCCACTGTCTCTGAATCGGCGAGCCCCGAGAAACGCGTACTGAACTCGGCGCCGTTGCTGGGGAAGCTCGGTTGGTGGGGCGCGTTGGGCATCGAGACCATCCGCGATCCGCGCGATGGACTCGACAAGTTGATGGAGGTCAATCCCCGATTTCCTCGCCAGCTCTGGAATCGAACGGAACTGGGAATTAATGAACCGCTGCTCTGTGTAAAGATTGCGCGCGGCGAACCAGTGGAGCCGGTCTCCGGTTATCCGCTTGGCGTGCTTTTCGTAAACCCCGTGGAGGATGTCCAACTCTTTGGTCTGCAGTTGCTCGATCTCTTGGCCTACAATCTTCGGACGAAACTGGCGCGGCGTCCAGCGCTTGACCATACGCTGCCGGCACTATCTTTCCTTGAGCAGTGCCGATCATTCTTCGGCACGTACCGAAGCCCCAAGCGCAAGGTATGGGATCCCTATTCGAAGTATTTCTTTCAGGATCCGGTCCCTTCCCTGCTGTGCTGGCTGCAGTTTTCTTCCTGGGTCGCGGGTGCGGTGAAGCAGTTGGGCCGGTGAACGTGAATACCGTGCTGAATCTGTTCATCTTCGGCTCGCTGGTGGCTTCCGATTCCAGCAGAGTGGAAATTTGCGGCTATGATGTCGGCACTTCCTGACACCAGCTCTGGCGTAATGAAAAAGGTTGAGCTTGACCGCCAACCATGCTCTTTCCTGCGGGCTCCAGATTGCTAGTTGCGCGGTCACTGCGGCTGGTTAAACGCCTGACTCCACGGACCGTGACGCTTGCACTACACAACCGCTTTCGCCGCTTATGGGTGGCCGTAGTCAGCCTGTTGGCCGAGCTGCCCCTGGTAGGACGGTTCACTCGCTACGCACTGCTTATCGACCAGGTGATACTGTATAACGTTGCGGGAGATGCGCTTCATGGAGTGTCGAAACTAACCATGGATCCAACACCCGGTCCGGTCCACTTCCCCCGATCTGAATATGGTCCGGTGATCCAAGCGATTGGCCGGTTTTTCGACGGCATGCACGTGCGACTTTCCGACCATCCCGAAGTGAGGCACAGTTTGCCGTTGCGGCGTGACATCGTGGCCATTACGGAACCCTCACCAGGCCTCAACTACCAGCCCCCGCAACGCTACCATTGCACGCTGCATGCGCCCTATATTGATCTGCGGCGCGGCGCCAGCCTGTGCACTGCAGGCACATCCATGGTGATGGATTACCTGCTCCTCAACCGTAAAGGCACGGCTAAGTGGAATTCAGCGACTTATGGCAGGGCCAAACCACGCAACGCGCCGCTGCTGGAGGGTCACTTCACTTCGATTTGGGGAAAATGGGCTCATGTAAACTATTACCATTGGCTGATCGATTGCCTGCCACAACTTGAGCGGTTGGGCGAGATTGGTGACTCTCCGCCAATTACCCTGTTGCTGCCTCAAACCATGCCGGCCGCCTGGGAGGACTCCCTGGGCTGTTGCCTGCCTGCCGGCATGGCCGTGCAGCGCGCCACCGGCTGGGTGCGGCCGCAGCATTTCGTATTCATCTCCCCGGGTCATACCGGCTGGGCAGGATGGCTTGCGCCCAGCGAGCGGGACTACGTGCGCGGCAAGGTATTCGAACGATACGGCCTCGATCCCAACAGGCAACCGACGCGGCGCATTTATGTTTCGCGTTCCGGGGCGGCCATGCGACGGCTGGTCAACGAGGACGAAGCGGCCCAGGTGCTGGCGCGCTTTGGATTCGAGCACGTCCATCCGGAAGATCTGACCTTCGAGCAACAAGTCCGTCTGTTCCATGATGCGGAGTTCATCGCCGGGGCTCACGGCGCTGCATTTGCCAACATGCTGTTCGCCAGCCATGCCAAGGTGCTGGAACTGTTTGCCGCGGACGCATTCAAGCCGCTGTACTTTTTCCTGGCTCGTTCTCTGGGGCTTGATCATGAATTTCTGCTGGGCAGCCCGGAGAACCGCCTTGAGGACTTCAGCATTGACATCACCGAACTGGAAAGAGCCCTGGAAAGAATGCTGTCCGGCGACTGAACGGTGGATGGAGCCGACCCACGCGCTGCAGAGAAATTATGATGAACTTGCAGCGTCTTCGCTGTAAGGTGCTGACCCATGCGATTCTGCCACATCACGACGTTTTACCCGCCGCACAATTTCGGTGGTGATGGCATTTTGGTGCAGCAGATTTGCGAAGGGCTGGCCAGGCGCGGGCACGAAGTTGACGTGATTCATTGCGTGGACGCTTACCACCTCAGGGGCGAGCCGGTCGCACACGTCGTGACTGATCCACCTCGCATTCACCGTCACAGCCTGCACAGTGGCTGGGGCTTGCTGTCTCCCTTGATAACGCAGCAAACGGGCCAGCCCGGGCTCAAAAAGCACGCGCTTGAGCAGATCCTGTCCGCTCCGTACGACGTGGTGCACTTTCACAATATTTCGCTGGTCGGTGGCCCTGGTGTACTGCGTTTGAGCCGCGCAGCGGTCACTTTGTATACCGCCCACGACCATTGGCTGGTCTGCCCGGCGCACGTGTTGTGGAAGTATCGCAAACGGCCCTGTGACCGGCCACAGTGCTTCAGTTGCTCGATTGTCAGTGGCATTCCGCCCCAGCTGTGGCGCTATACGAAGTTACTGGATCGCTGCCTCGAGCACGTCGATACGCTGCTGATGCCCGGCCAGTATGCAGCGCAGAAACATCGCGAAGCTGGCATCAGCCGTCCCATGCAGGTGCTCAACCCATTTTCCAGGTTGGAGCAGAATGAGACTCGGGATGAAGGCCGGGGCATTGGTAGCGGCAACCATCGCCCCGGCAGACCCCTGTTTGTTTATGCGGGTCGCCTGGAAGCGTCTAAGGGAATTGAGCAGCTGCTGGAAGCTTTTCGGGAGCGCCCCGGTTACGAGTTGTTGATCGCTGGAAACGGCTTGCTGGCCGACACGCTCAGGTCCCGTTATGCAGACTGCGCGCATATCCATTTCCTCGGGGTCATGCAGAAAAGCCAACTTGCTGCTCTGTTGCGTGACGCCGTTGCCGTGGTCAGCCCCTGCTGGGGGCCCGAAACCTTTGCGCTGGTAAACATCGAAGCCATGTCCTGTGGTACGCCGGTGATCGCGCGGCGGGGCGGCGGCAGCGTGGAGTCCATTGAGCGCACCGGCGGGGGACTGATTTATGACCAACCGGGAGAGCTGTTGCAGCTGGTTGACCGCATCGCCGGCGACCCCGAACTGCGGCGTACTCTGGCAGCCAGGGCCAGCGCAGGCTATTTGAAATATTTTTCGGAAGCACGTTGGATGGAGCAATATTTCGAATTGATCGACGCCATTGCCGCAGCCAAGGCAGCCGCCCATTGTTGACCAGGCCCTGCTGACGGGCATGCGCTCACCCGGCAGCAGCAATCAGGCGTAATTTCTCATTGCGTTTGAGCTTCTTGATGCAAGCTTCGCGCTGGCAGGCGCTGCTGCGGGTATGGCCTTTTTCTGCAAACACGATCTCTTTCGGCTCACGGCCATTGAAATACCTGGCGCCGCGCGGTTGACCCAGATGCTCGGCGAATCGCCGCTCAAGGTCAGTGGTCACCCCGGTATAGAGGCTCTCGTCCGTGCAGCGGATGATGTACACCGTCCAGTCCATGCACATAGGGTGGCCCAATTGGATGCTATATGCCAGCATATGGTGGCTGTTTTGGGGCATTTTCGTGGCCACCGGATGCCATTGAATTTATCCGGTTGGCGGGGTATTGTCAGCGCTTACGCCAACTTCCCTGTGCATTCCTTTTCCCTGATTTTGTTACCCGGCCCCTGCGGGGCTAGTTTGTCTTAGCAACCGGACCGCCTTGAGAGGATTCTGTCTTGGGATTTGATGCCTGGTTTACAGTGGTAGTGGTAGTGGTCACGGTAGCCGTGCTGGTCAGGACCCGCCTGGCTCCTGAGATCGTTTTGGTGACATCGCTGACAGTACTGCTCCTGTCCGGCGTTTTGTCCCCTGCCCAGGCCCTGTCCGGGCTGGCCAATCCCGGCTTGGTGACCGTAGGCGTGATGTACGTGATCGTGGCTGGCCTGGTGGATACGGGTGCCGTGCACGCCCTTGGGACCTACATCCTGGGACGCCCAAAAACCGCTTTCGGTGCACAACTTCGCCTGATGTTGCCCGTCACCAGCATGAGCGCCTTCCTGAACAATACGCCAGTAGTCGCAATGATGATTCCGGTGGTGGAGGACTGGGCGCGCCGCTGCGGAATTTCCGTATCGAAACTGATGATTCCGCTGAGCTACGCCGCCATCCTGGGCGGCACGTGCACCCTGATCGGCACCAGTACCAACCTCGTCGTTCACGGCATGGTCATGAGTACAACCGACCTCCACCCCATGGGCTTTTTCGAAATTGGTGCGCTGGGCGTGCCCTCGGCGATTGTCGGGATTGCCATTGTCCTGCTGGTTTCCCGTTGGCTGCTGCCCGATCGGATACCACCCTTGCGCCCGCAAGATGAAGCGCGCGAGTATTCCATTGAAATGCTCATCGAAACGGACAGCCCGCTGGTAGGGCGAACCGTGGAGAAAGCCGGTCTGCGCCACCTTCCGGGCGCTTTCCTGGCTGAAATTGAACGCGCCGGAGGGCTTCTGCCTGCTGTCTCTTCGTCGGAGATATTGCGTGCCGGGGACCGCCTGGTGTTTATCGGCGTAGTGGATTCGGTAATTGATATCCTGCGCATGCGGGGCTTGATTCCGGCTCCCGATCAACTGTTCAAACTGGACGAACCACGGGCACAACGACGGCTGGTTGAAGTGGTGGTGTCGGAATCCAGTCCGGTCATTGGACACAATATCCGCGCCAGCCGTTTCCGCTCCCGTTATGAAGCGGTGGTCATCGCGGTGGCGCGTAACGGCGAGCGCCTGTCCGGCAAGATTGGCGACATTGTCTTGAAGCCGGGCGACATCCTGCTGCTGGAAACCCGGCTTACGTTCCAGAAGCTGAACAAGAATTCACGCGATTTTCTCCTCGTCAAAGAACTGACCCATGCCAAGCTGCCACGGCATGACCGGGCCTGGCGGGCCACGGCGATTCTCGCAGCCATGGTGCTTGCTGCCGCCGCAGGGGTAGCTTCCATGCTGGAGGCGGCATTGGTTGGCGCATTGCTGATGGTGGCGACCGGCTGCACCAGCATCAACTCCGCCCGGGACAGCATTGACTGGAATGTCCTGATCATGATCGGCGCGGCGCTGGGAATCGGCGAGGCAATGTCGGTCTCGGGCGCGGCATCAAGCATTGCCCATGGCTGGCTGGCCCAAGCCGGCAATAACCCCCTGTTAGCCCTGATCGCAGTGTATGCCGTGACCACGCTCCTAACCGAGGTGATTACCAACAATGCTGCAGCGGTTCTGATCCTGCCCATCGCGTTAGCCACCGCGCAAGGGCTCGGGGTCAGTCCCTGGCCGTTCATAGCCTGCATCATGATGGGCGCGTCAGCGAGTTTTGCCACGCCCATAGGCTACCAGACTAACCTGATGGTTCTTGGCCCGGGCGGCTACCGTTTTACGGATTTTGCCCGCATCGGCATCGTGCTCAATATCGTAATGGGTATTGTAGCGGTAATACTGGCGCCCATGATTTGGCCATTCTGAGACCTGGCTTTTCTGACGGGTCTTTCTTAGAGAAGCTCTGAATAAATCAAAGTTTCCTTATGGGGTTTTTTGCCGGGTCTTGTGCATGGCGCGGATGGTGACGACGAAGATTCCGCTTAGTACCAAGGCCCCACCCACCAGCAATCGCCATCCTGGCCTGTCACCCCAGAGCAACACACCAAACATCACGGCCGTCAGCGGGGTAAGCAGCAGGTAAGGCATGATGGAGGACACCGGGTGCCGCTGGACCAGGGTGAAAAATACCCCATGTCCAACGATGGAAGCGACCAGCCCGGTGTAAGCCACGCTGGCCCAGCCCAGCCAGGGTGCGCTGGCCATCATCTGCACCTGGCCGGTTTCGAGGACAAAGGAGGCGAGCAACATGACCGGCAGGGATATGAGCGCGGTCCAGCCCTGGAAGCTGAACACGCCTATGCCCTTGATGCCACGCATGAACACCGAGCCCATGGCCTGGAACAGGGCGGACAGCAGCGCGAGGGCCAGTATGTCCAGTTGATCCAGCATCAGCGGATCAAAGCTCAGGACCACCACCCCGGAGAACGCCACTGCAATGGCCGTGAGCGACCGCCAACCCACTTTCTCTCCCAGCGCAACCATGGCGAGGATCACCGACATCGGGATATAGGTCTGTTGCGTGATGACGATGGAGGACAGGTCATGCGACCGGGCAATAGCCCAGAACAGGGTAGTAAAGTGCAGCGCCCCGATGCACAGGCAGACAAAAACCAGCCGGCCGCACTGCCCCCTTGGCGGGAGCCGCAGGAAGGGCAACAACACCAGCAATACCAGCGCGAAGCGCAGCGTCATGAACACAAACGGTGAAAAATACTGCATGCCTTCAGCCGCGACAACGAAGTTGAATGCCCACACCAGGCATATCAGCAAGATCAGCAACAGGTCACGAAGCGGCATGAGAAACACCGTTCAGATGGTGAATCAGGAAAGCATGGGGCCCTGATCAGGGAGAGTCAAACAAGCCGGGTTGGTCAGGGGCGGTGGCGCACCCTGGCACTCAGCGGGCAAGTGGCATCTGACTAAGTTGCTGGTTGAGTGAATCCAACTCTTTGCGTGACTCGACATGCTGAGGTTGCAGTTTCAAGGCGTGTTCCAGAAGAGACTTTGCATCCAGCAGGCTGCCGCGGTCAGAAGGATGCAACTGTATCAACGACAGTGCCTTGAAGTAGTCCCTGAGGAAGGGCTTTTTTTCAGCTTCGATCGCCAGGGCAAAATTCTCCTCTGCCTCGGTTTTGCGGCCGAGATGAACGTACATCATGGCCAGGTTGAAATGAGCGAATACCTTTGACGTTGGGTTTCGCGCAGCAGACAGGTAGGCCCTTTCGGCGTCCCGAAATCGGCCCAGCTGCCCATAAGCCGATCCACAATGCGCCCCCATGTCCGCACCGGCGTGAATGGCCTCGAGGTGTGCATCGCAGATCTCAGCGGCACGGACCGGGTTTTTTTGTTGCAGGTGGGCGGCAAGCAGGGCGTTAAGGATAGGTCCTTTGTGGTGCAGCTTTTGGTAGTCGGTCTCCAACAACAGGATGTCGTTGGCCCAATCTCCGTTTCGCGCCCAGGTAAGAGGCAACAGGACAGCGGTGATGATCAGGGCAGCGACCACGGCTGCATTCGGGCTGAACTTGCGCCCCAGCAGCGTGAAGCCGAATGCGAGCATGATGGTAAAACCAACCGATGGCAGATACAGGAACCGGTCAAACAAATCAGGCGCAATGTCATCCTGCCCGAAGATCCTGCTGGAGGGGAGCAGTGCCAAATAGAAAAAGGCCAGTCCAATCAGGAACGTGGGACGCTTACGCAGGTACGCCACCAAGGCGCCGGCCAGTAGCACGGCCTGAGCAGCAAGCGCCAGCCAAGGGTTCACTTCCGGCCAATCGTAGTAGACCTGCAGCGGGTGTGGCCACAGTTGAATTTTCAGGGCTTCGAACCACATGACAACCGCTGGTAACACTCGTTCCAGCCCGAAGTGCAGGCCCAGGATAGCCTGCGCGATAAGCGCCAGCCGGGCAGTCATTTCCGGCCAATTACAGTGGACCTGCAGCAGGTTTGGCCACAGTTGAACTTTCGAAGCTCCGAACCATGTGCCAAGCGCCGACGGTGCTCGTGCCATCCCGAAACCTGGGCCGTAATGAGCCAGGGGGATAAGGTGGGCAAGCTTCTCCGGATTCTGCAAATCGGACCCTTGCACTATCGCGTCCTGCCCCAGTGCATGCGAACGCAGGGCCAGGTAGATGGCCAATGGCAGCAGCAGCGATACAACGGGAATACATGCTCGCAGCCGCAGTTGCCAGGAATCGGAGCGGGTCAACCATAGCATGGCGACCGCAAGCAACGGGAGCGAAGCGCTGCTTTCACGGCAGAACAGTACCAGCAGATAAATGAGGCTCAGCCCCAACCATGCTTTTCCGGGTTGGATCTTTGAGCAGTTCAGAAACCAACTCAGCCCGCCAACAGCGCCAATGGTGACGAGAATTTCGGATCCATTGAATATGGAGTTAACCACCTCTGTGTGTATTGGGTGCACACCAAAAAGCAGGGCTGCCAGAAGTGCAAATTGCCCGGCTGCGTTGCGCTGGTGTCCAGAATTCTGCAACAACTGCTTAACGAATCCGTAAACGAGCAGGGTCGCCAACACATGCAACCCGATGTTGACAAGGTGATATCCCTCCTTCCAGTTACCGAATACCTGTGACTCACCGGCGAGCAGTAGCAGCAACAGAGGTCGGTAGAGATGGGAATTACTACCACTTGCAGCCCAAAGATCCTCAGTAAAAAAACGTAAGACGTCGCCGGGGCTCAATCCTGAGAATCGGCTGCTGTCTACAAAAACCCTGTCATCGAACGTGAGGTTGTCCGGCCAGGCATTGGCATAGGCAATCAGCGTGAAAACAATGAGCACCGCATAGGCGAGCCCGTTACTCAAGCCCACCTGGCTGAACGGCCGCAGGTTCCGGGTAGCGGCATTACCGGGAGATGATCGCTGCGCGCGGGAATGCTTTCTCTGGGCCATCGTCGCAGTCTACGAACGTCGCCGGGGCACTTCAAGGATTCCCGTTTTGAGGTACTCAACGCAAAATCGCGCATTGGATGTAATAGTTCTGTCCCAATCATTCTCAATTGTGGATAATAGCCAGGAAGGTTCACTCGCTGACAGGAGAGGGTGTTGAGCTCGGATTCCTCCAGAAAACGCGCTACAGAGGTTATGTCCGAACGGGCCATGACCGGCTTATTCAGCCGCGCTTTTTCACAGCCCCTCAAACTCCTCGGACAAAGTGAAGCGTCGCTTTCCAGTTATGCCGTATTTTGGTGCGTGGCCTACAACGCCGGCAGCACACAGGTTGAAGTCGCTGATCTTACAGGGCTTTCCGCCAAGACTGTTTCCCGGGTGATTTCCCTGTTGGGTGAAACCACCCAGGGTCGCGGCTGGATCAAACAGGAATCCGACCCGGCCGATCGACGTGTACGCCGCCTCTACCTCAGCAGCAAGGGCGAAAAAGTGCATCGGAAACTACTGGCAGACCTGGAATCGTTCGGCAGCGAGATAACCGCAAGCTAAACTGCCCCCCTGGAGTCAACACCTTGTCCGCCCCGGACAAGCACGCATTGCCCTGAACCCGTATTGTTCACCCACTTTCTGTTGGACCGGTTGCTTTCCGGGTGAACATCATGCACACACTGAGACTGCGAAACCCCTGGCGCAACGGCCTGATAATTGCAACCGGGCTGAGCGCACTGGTCTTCGCTTCGTCCCTGTTGTGGCAAGCAGGCCAAGCGAAATGGGGGTTTGTCCTGCTGTTTGGCAGTTTATGGCTGCTGATCAGCCTGTTGCTTGCCAACGACGGGTTCAACGAGGAATCGGGCGTGATCCTGGCCAAGATACTGGACGACAATGTTGACCACTTGCACGAGCGCATCCGCCAGCTGGAACAAGAGCTGGCCATGCGCAACGACGGCGGCCCATTCAACACGCAAGCGGCGGCATCAGCAGCCCCTTAGGCGAAATTCCGCTCTGCAAACAAAACGGCCCCCGGGAAAAGCGGTTGGTGGACAGGGCCACCCACCTCGTTCCGAACATCGCCTGCTCCACCACCACGCATGGTTTTTCCGCCCGACCTCATCCCTGGAAGCTCATGGCCTTGAAAGCTCATGGCCATCCCGGATCGGGTTGCGTGTTCCTGGGGTTGAAAAGCATCCGCTGGGCCCATTCCCCCGGGGGCCCTAAACACGTCGGGATGGAATCAGGCCGGGTTTTAAACAACGCGTCAGAGTGCGCTCATCCTGAGCCAACGATCCATCCCTGGTCGGGTAGCATCTTGCAGCTCACTACCCGCTTCAGGTTTTACCCTATCGAGATTGTATCCGTGTGTCAATGAACGCTTGCGGTGCTTGCCTGTTCAGCATGCCAGCGAAACCGGGCTTTATAAACTTCCGGAGTTCATTCATTCAAAATATTAACTTCCAGAATGATACCCTGTGAACTAGATTCACTATTGGGGTACGCCGTCCGGGGGTGGCGTACGTCTCTGCGGGGTAAATCATGCGACCATTGGACCCGATTGCCATCCACAAACTGCACGACCCGGAGCGTGACTTCAGGGACAGCTGCGGTTTTGCCCTGCTTGCCCATATGGACGGGCAAAAAAGCCACTGGCTGGTCGAAACGACACTGGAATCGCTGGCCCGGCTGAGCCACCGCGGAGCAGTCGCGGCCGATGGTAAGTCGGGCGATGGTTGCGGCATCATGCTGCAGTTCCCCGAACCCTTCCTGCGAGCCGTTGCCGCCGATTGCGGATTCCGCCTGGCCGAATATTTCGCTGCCGGGCTGGTGTTCTTCTCCCCCGACGATGCCCTGATCGAGCGTGGCAAACGCATACTCACTGACCATCTTGGCCGGCGCTCCCTGGAGGTCACAGGCTGGCGCGAAGTACCGACCAACCCCGCCGTGGTGGGTGCACAGGCCCTGGCCAGCATGCCGGCCATTTACCAGGTGTTTGTCAATGCGCCGCCCGGCTGGCGCAAGCACGACATCGAGCGCCAATTGTTTGCTGCCCGGCGCATTGCGTTTGATGAACACCGGGCCCTGGCGGACCCTGATCCCCTGTATTACGTGGTAACGCTGTCGAACCTGACCATGGTCTACAAGGGCCTGGTGCAGGCGGCGCACTTGCCGGATTTTTATCACGACCTGCGCGATCCGCGCATGACCTCGGCCATAGGCGTGTGCCATCAGCGTTTTTCCACCAATACGCTGCCGCGCTGGAACTATGCCCAGCCATTCCGCTTCCTGGCGCATAACGGCGAGATCAACAGCATCAACAGCAACCGCGACTGGGCCAACGCCCGAGCGGGAATCCTGCAGTCTCCGTTGTTGCCTGCGCTGGAGTCGCTGTCGCACCTGGTCAATGAGACCGGCTCGGATTCATCATCGCTGGACAATTTGCTGGAAGTTTTCCTGGCCGGAGGCATGGACCTGTTCCGCGCCATGCGCCTGCTGATTCCCCCTGCTGTGCGGGAAGACATGGATCCGGACCTGCGCGCCTTCCTGCAATTTAACAGCATGCACCAGGAGCCCTGGGACGGGCCGGCTGGCGTGGTAACCAGCAACGGCGAAATAGCCTGCTGCTCCCTGGATCGAAACGGGCTGCGCCCGGCGCGCTACAGCATTACCCATGACGGTGTTTTCACTGCTGCTTCGGAGACCGGCGTGTGGGACTGCCCGCCCGACCGCATCAAGCGGCGTGGGCGTCTGGGGCCGGGTGAAATGATCGCGGTGGACGTGACCAGCGGCAAACTGTGGAAATCCACCGCCATCGATGACAACCTCAAGGCCCGCCATGCCTACCGCGAATGGATGACCGAGAACGTTGTAAGGATATGGAATAACGACGAGCAGGAACGCAAAGCCGCCAACAAGTTCATGCGCGAATCAGCTGGCCTGCTGCCCACTTTCAACAAGCTGTTTGGCCTCACCACTGAAGAATGCGAAGCTGTTATCAATCCAACCGCACTGCAGTCGCAGGAGCCCGTGGGTTCCATGGGCGATGACACGCCCATGGCCGTTCTGTCGCTGCGCAATCGTTCTATCTACGACTATTTCCGGCAGGGGTTCGCCCAGGTCACCAACCCGCCGATAGACCCTTTGCGGGAATCGGCGGTGATGTCGTTGGAAACCAGCATCGGGCGGGAGCACAACGTGTTCCAGGAAACCGCTTCGCATGCGCACCGCGTAGTCCTGCCCTGGCCAGTACTCAATTATGTTAAATATCAGACCCTGCTCGGCCTGGATCAGAGGCACTATCGCAACCAGCGTTACAGCCTCAACTATGACCCCCAGCAATATGGTCTGCGCAGCGCCATCGAGGCCCTGGTGGCGGACTGCCTGGCGTCGGTCAAAAGCGGCGTCACTATCCTGGTCCTGAGCGATCGCGACATCAGTTACGAACGGTTAACCATCCCGGCGCCGCTGGCGGTAGGCGCGGTGCACCAGGCGCTGATGCGAGCCCATGAGCGCACCCGCGCCAACCTGGTGGTAGAAACCGGATCAGTGCGCGACCCCCATCAGTACGCGGTGTTGCTCGGTCTGGGCGCCACCGCCATCTATCCTTACCTGGCCTTTCAAAGCATCAACCAGCAGATTGAAAGCGGCGCCTTGCACGGTGATCCAATCGAGCTGCGCAAGAATTATCGCCGCGGTATCCGTAAAGGCTTGCTGAAAATCCTGTCCAAGATGGGTATTTGCACCATGGCCAGCTACCGCGGTTCCCAATTATTCGAGGCCATCGGTATTTCCAGGGAAGTCACCAGCCTGTGCTGCCCGAAAGTGAAATCCATGATTGCCGGGGCCGGTTTTGCCGAGCTCGAAGAAGACATGCGCCGGGTGCATGAACTGGCCTGGGATGACCAGTCGCCGCCCGCCCGCGACGGAATTTATCGGTATGTGCATGGTGGCGAGCAACATGCCTATAACCCCGGTGTGGTCATGAACCTTCAGCAAGCCGTGAGCAGTGGCTCATGGGCCGACTACCGCAATTATGCCGATGCGGTTAACCAGCGGCCGCCCTTAACCCTGCGTGACCTGTGGGCATTGAAGCCAGTAGCCGCAGCCTTGCCCCTTGACCAGGTCGAAAGCGAAGAAAGACTCTTCCCGCGATTTGACTCTGCCGGCATGTCCATAGGGGCTCTTTCGCCCGAGGCTCACCAGGCACTGGCCGTGGCTATGAACCGGCTTGGCGGACGCTCCAATTCCGGTGAGGGCGGTGAAGACCCGGCGCGATTCAACTCGGAACGCAATTCGCGTATCAAGCAGGTGGCCTCGGGACGTTTTGGTGTCAATGCCCACTACCTGGTCAACGCCGATGTGCTGCAGATCAAGATCGCCCAGGGCGCCAAGCCGGGCGAGGGCGGGCAACTGCCGGGTCACAAGGTCAGTGCGGAAATTGCCGCACTGCGCTGCTCCACCCCGGGGGTCACCCTGATTTCACCTCCCCCGCATCACGATATTTACTCCATCGAAGACTTGTCGCAGCTCATTTTCGACTTGAAAATGGTGAATCCCACGGCACTGGTTTCCGTCAAGCTGGTGTCCAGCTCCGGTGTGGGCACCATCGCGGTGGGCGTGGCCAAAGCATATGCCGACCTGATCACCATTGCCGGCTATGACGGCGGCACCGGGGCCAGCGCCTTAAGCTCAGTGAAGTATGCCGGCGCTCCGTGGGAACTGGGCCTGGCTGAAACCCACCAGACGCTGGTGGACAACGGTTTACGTCACAAAATTCGCCTGCAGGTCGATGGCGGCCTGAAGACCGGCCTGGACGTGATCAAGGGCGCAATTCTGGGTGCAGAGAGTTTTGGCTTCGGCACCGGCCCCATGGTGGCGCTGGGTTGTAAATATCTGCGCATTTGCCACCTTAACAACTGTGCCACCGGGGTTGCCACCCAGGACAAACGCTTGCGCGATGCGCATTTCCATGGGCTGCCGGAACGGGTCATGGCGTATTTCCGTTTCCTTGCACGCGATGTGCGTGAAATCATGGCAGAACTGGGTATTGCCCAATTTACCGACCTGATCGGCCGCAGCGATTTGCTGCAGCAGTTACCCGGTATCACACCCAAGCAGCGCGCGCTGGACTTGTCACCTATCCTGCGTTCGGCCGCCACGCGCAAGAGCGAGCCGGTGTTTTGTACCGAGCCGCGCAACCCGCCGTTCGACCAGGGACGTCTCAACCATGAAATTCTCGCAGCCGCAGCCACGGCCGTCGCGCACGGCAGGAGCTGGTCGGGCGACTTTGTCAGCCACAACTATGACCGCTCCATAGGCGCCATGCTGGCGGGTGAGGTGGCGCGGCACCATGGCCGTGAGGGCCTGCCGCCGGATACCCTGCATGTGCGCCTGTCCGGAACAGCCGGCCAAAGCCTGGGAGCCTGGAACATGCCCGGTATCAGTTTGTATCTGATTGGTGACTCCAATGACTATGTCGGCAAGGGCATGTCCGGAGGGCGCATCGTGCTGTGCACCGCCGACCCGGATCGCCAGAGGGCGCGACGCAACATCATTTGCGGCAATGCCTGCCTGTATGGAGCCACCGGCGGTGAACTCTACGCCCAGGGGCAGGCCGGAGAACGCTTCGCTGTGCGCAATTCAGGAGCCCTGGCCGTGATCGAGGGCGCCGGGCACCACGCCTGCGAATACATGACCGGCGGAACCGTGGTCATACTCGGTCCGGTAGGGCCTAATCTCGCGGCAGGAATGACCGGGGGCGAGTTGTTTGTGCTCGACCCTAACCGGCAGGTCGAACGCTTGCTCAATCGCGAGTTCGTCGAGGCTACCTTGCTGGAAGACCAGCGATTTGATGCTCCACGACGGCATTTGCAGAGCCTGATAACCACTCATGTCCACCTCACAGGTAGCGAGTGGGGTAGAAAAGTGCTGGACCAGTTTGACTTGATGTTGCCGCACTGGGTGTACATCAGGCCGCGCAACCTGCAGGCCAGTAAGGACATTTCGCAGCAGGATGTGCCATTGCGGCTGGTGAAGGCCTGAATACAGGATAGATGTCACGATGAAAAGGCAGCACGATGATTTCGCCTTCCTGGATCGCGCCCGCAGCGATCCGGATGTCTATCCGCTGGAAATCCGCCGCAGCGAGTTCCGCGAAATTTACAAGCCATTTGCAGCCGGGGAAGCCGCTGACCAGGGCGAGCGTTGCCTGGACTGCGGTAACCCGTATTGCGAATGGAAGTGCCCGGTGCATAACTACATTCCTGACTGGCTGAAACTGGCCTCCGAGGGCCGCATCCTGGAAGCAGCCACCTTGTGCCACGAAACCAACAGCCTGCCGGAAGTCTGTGGCCGCATTTGTCCGCAGGATCGCCTGTGCGAGCAAGCCTGCACGCTGCAAACCGGCTTTGGTGCCGTAACCATTGGTGCAATGGAGCGCTACATCGTCGATGAAGCGTTCAAACTCGGTTGGCGGCCCGACCTTTCACGGGTTCGGCCAACACCCTGGAGTGTTGGCGTGGTGGGAGCGGGCCCGGCCGGGCTCTCGGCTGCCGACGTGCTGTCGCGCAATGGCATCAGCGTGACCGTGTACGACCGCTATCCTGAGATCGGCGGCCTGTTGAGTTTCGGCATCCCGGATTTCAAGCTGGAACTCAAGGTCATGCGCATGCGGCGAGAGGTGTTTGAGGAAGCGGGCATCCGCTTTCGCCTTGACTGCGAAATTGGCCGCGATATCCAGGCTCACGAATTACTGGGCATGCACGACGCGCTGTTTTTTGGCACCGGCACCTACACGCCGGTGGAAGCGAACCTGCCCGGCATGGAGAAAGGCGGAATTGTTCCAGCCCTGCCCTTCCTCATTGGCCAAACCGGATACCTGTACAACCTGGATTTACCCGACTACCCGCACATCAGCCTGGCTGGCCAACGCGTGCTGGTGCTGGGCGGCGGCGATACCGCCATGGACTGCGTGCGCACCGCCATACGCCAGGGCGCAGAATCCGTGCACTGCGTCTATCGCCGTGATCGCGAGAATATGCCTGGTTCGCAACGGGAAGTGGACCACGCGATGAAGGAGGGTGTGCAGTTTGAATTCAACACCCTGCCGCTGGACCTGCTGCATGTAGGAGAGCAACTCCACGGCCTGCGCGTGGCCCGTACGCGCCTGGTGAAGAATGCCGGTGGCAGCGGACGTCCCCGGCCCGAACTGATCAAGGGCAGCGAAAAAGTACTGCCGGGCGATGCGGTTATTTTTGCATTTGGTTATCGCCCCAGCCCGCCGCACTGGCTTCAGGATCTGTCCGTTGCTACTCAGGCCAGTGGCCTGGTGGAGACCAGTTCGCACCTGCCCGGCCAGACCACCAATCCAGCGATATTCGCCGGCGGCGACATGGTGCGCGGCTCTGACCTGGTGGTTACCGCCATCGCCGACGCCCGCGAGGCGGCAAAATCTATTATCCAGCATCTGCGGATGAGACAACCCCAGCAGAAGCGGGCATGACGGGGTATCTGCAGAGCAGCCATGTTCAAGATTACTGAAACGCTATCCCTGCCGGATGAAGAAGTCCACCTCAGCGCCATTCGCGCCCAGGGTGCAGGGGGGCAGAATGTCAACAAGGTTTCGTCTGCGGTGCATTTACGCTTTGACATTCCCGCTTCGTCCTTACCCGAGGCTTGCAAACAACGCCTGTTGGCCCTGCCGGACCGCCGCGTCAATGACCAGGGCATCATGGTCATCAAGGCGCAGCGATTCCGCACGCGGGAACAGAACATGGCTGATGCCCTGGCGCGCCTTCGGGTGCTGATCCAGCAGGCGCTGGTTGAGCCCAGGAACCGCATCGCCACCCGTCCCACCCGTTCGTCCGGTGAACGCAGGCTGGAGGGGAAAGTACGGCGGGGTCGCCTGAAGCTGCTGCGCGGTACTGTACCGGACTCATGAAAAGCCCGCGGGGCTAATTTGCATAAACGTTCTGGTTGGAACTACAATAGTTCTCATTGGAAGAGTAAGTATTACAGGAGATTGTTTCAATGGCCCAAAATACGACACCCAACGCGCAGCAGCAGGATTTCATCACCTTGATGAACGAGCTGGCGCGGGCTCATCACCGGTTTTCACTTTTCGACGCGGAAATTCATCGTCTGTCCGGCTCCGGCCTTACCGCCCCGCAAGCCAAGGTTATCTTCTGCCTGGGTAACACGGACGGCCTCACTTGCAGTGAAATAACCGGGCAGACCCTCATCACCAAGGGCACCCTGACCGGCGTCATTGACCGGTTGGAGGAAAAAGGACTGGTTGAGCGCTGGGGCGATGCAGATGATGGTCGCATCATTATCGTGGCCTTAACCCGCGCAGGCGACCGACTGTTTCAGCGTGAATACCCGCGCTACGTCGAAAAGCTCAGAACGCAATTTCAAGGACTCAGTGCCCGTGACCGCGAGCAGGCCACCAGCCACCTGGGACGGATCGCCAGCCTGTTCTAGAACCTTCGGGTGGCGGGATGGTCCTCAATCCCGCCACCCGCCTCAACTGCATGGTGCTAAATCGCGTTCAGCCAAGTTCACGCTTGCTATTTTCAGTGAACCTTGACCTCCACCGCCTTGGGCTGTTTCTGTGCTGACTTCTTCAGGTGCAGATACAGCATCCCGTCCTTTTGCTCTGCATCGATGTCCTTTTCGGCAACATCGTCAGGCAGGGTGAAGCTCCGTGAGAACGTTCCATAGAAACGCTCGACGCGGTGATTCTTCTTGTCCTTTTTTTCATCCCGACGCTCACCGCTGATGCACAGCATGTCATTGTCTACCTGGACCTTGATGTCCTCCTTCTTTACTTCGGGCACTTCGACTTTGATCAGGTATTCCTTGTCAGTTTCACTGATGTCAACCGACGGCATCCAGTCCGCCCTGGTCATTGCTTCCAAGCCACCTTCCCGCATCGTCGGCCAATTGAACCGCTCGAAGAAATCCTCAATTTCCCGTGTTGGGTTGTAACGTGTAATGTTCATGTCAGTCCTCCTTCTCAAACTACATTTGAAGCTGAAAAAACCCTCAGCTACAAATCTAGTTTGGTCTCACAGGCTGAATTTAAAATGACCTGGATCAGTTAACCCAAAGAGGTGCGGAAGTCAGCCGGGCAGCAGCAGGTCGGACAGCACCTCGCGTGCCTTTGCTGTATCGCTGGTTTCAAGCGCAACGATGCCAGCTGATTCGTCCTGGTTGACGATATGCATACCACGCACATCCACATGGGCCATTGCAAGCCGGCGTGACAGCTCCGCCAGCGCTCCGGAATGATTAGCCAGCCGAACCAGCAGATGCTCGTGGGATATGACCCGGTAACCTGCCCCGCTCAAAAGCCGGAACGCTGCCAGGTAGGGTTTAACCTGCAAGCTGATGGCCGCCGTACCCCCGATCACCTGGGCATTGAAATCGAGGATTTCTATATGCGCCTGCTCAAGCGTAGCGGTGATTTCAGCGAGCAAAGCCGGGTGATCCTGTTCGATGATGGTCAAGACTTTCACGCCTGATCCTCCGCAGTTTGTGCAATGTCTGCGATCAACTCATCAATCTTCGCGTGCGTCACATGGGGCATGCAGATGACGTGGCTCAGACCGTGACTGGTGGCTAATTGCCATTTCTTTCGAATGGCCGGCGCCGGCTGCGGAAACACCACGGTCAAGGCAGATGGGTTGCGCCAGGCCGCCAGGCCGATTTCACGTAAACGTTTTTCCGCGTAGCTCGCGACTTCGAGCGCCTGGTTGATGCGGCGCCTTAAACCTTCGGCGCCCAAAGTCCGGATGGCATACCACAGCACCAGTGGAGTGAACCCATTGCGCGAGCCTGAAATAGTGGTGTCCATGCTGCCAATATAGGCCACCGCGTGACCAATGCGGTCGACATGGGCGCGACGCGCCAGCACGATGCCGCACGGAATCGGCGACGCCAGGAACTTGTGGCCGGAGATCGCGATGCTGTCCGCGCCGTCGGCAAAGTCCCACGAAGGCCGCTGGTCAAGGTACGCTGCGTAGCCACCGCACAGTGCGGCATCGCTGTGGATGTAGCGGTTTTCGATAGCCAGGTCGTCAAGAATACTGCGGATCCGGCCCACATCATCGCGCGCTTCTTTCATCGTCGTGCCAATATTGGCAAACACGATGGGCGGCACATCCCGGCGAATCCGGACGGTTTCTCGCAAGTCGTCATAGTCGATTTCGCCATTGGGCCGGGAACGGATCATGATGTTGCGGAGGTTGAGGAAACGCAGGCTCTTGCCCACGCTGTAGTGGCTATCCTGGGAAAAATACACTATGCCCTGTGGAAACAACTCGCGCGCCAGGTAAAGTCCGTACAGGTTTCCTTCCGTGCCCCCGTTGGTCACATAGCCCCACCACCGGTCTTTGGGCGCGCGTGTCTGTTCAGCGAAGAACGAAACTACTTCGCGCTCAAATGAATGCGAGTTGAGTTGGTAGGTGGGCGCGGTGAAAGGATCGCCAATATTGTTCAGACTGATGCCCAGGAACGGCGCCAGCGTGCTGTAGTCAAGGTCAAGCGCGCTGGGGAAGCCCAGCTCGGTTTGCGCATAACCTTTCAGTTCATCCAGAAAGCAATCCAAACGCAACTGGTCAGATGGTGAAAGCACCGGAACTCCTTGTTTGGCCAACGCCACCACAGCCTAGATAGAAACCGTTGCAGTAACAATGATCCCTGTCACTAGAGGCCTGTAACGGCCAAATCGGCACTGATCTGGGTGATGGATCGCGTACCGAGGCGCGAGGAGGAGTCACAGCAAGCGCTATTGCGACGACGATCAACGCCGCATCGGTGCGTGAGGCGCGCCCAGACAGTATTGATTTGGCTGTTACAGGCCACCCGGCTATCATTCCCGCCAACAGATCAGCTACCGGGTGTTCGATGGACTGGATGATTTTGTGGTGGATCGTGGTGGCCTTGTTGGTGGTAGCAGGATTGGCTGGCACCGTGGTTCCGGCCCTGCCCGGCGTGCCACTGGTGATGGCCGGGCTTTTTATCGGGGCATGGATCGGCAATTTTGAGTCGGTCAGCTGGTTGACCCTGGGTATCTTTACCCTGTTAACCGTGTTTGCACAGGTGGTGGATTTTCTTGCCAGTGCGTTCGGCGTGCGCTACACCGGTGCCGGTGTTCGCGCATTCTGGGGCGCCAGCCTGGGGGCAGTGGTGGGCATGTTCTTTGGGATCCCGGGTCTGGTGTTGGGTCCCTTTGTCGGCGCCGTACTGGGCGAAATCAGCAGCGGAGCCGGTTGGCGCCAGTCCAGCCGGGCCGGCCTGGGGGCCTGGTTGGGCATGCTGTTCGCCACAGCCATTAAGCTCGCCATCGCTTTTTTGATGGTCGGGATCTTCATTTTTCAAATCGGCTGGAAATAGCTGGGCTAAGCGAACTGTTTCCCCTGCCCGGACTTCAGTTCACAAAAGGTTTGATCCCTACCGCCTGATACAGTTTTGCCGGATCAAACCGCCGGTCCCCCTTGAATACGGCAATGGGCGTGCGCACTGCGTTGATGTCCTGCAAGGGGTTATGCGCCAACAGGACAAAGTCCGCCTGTTTTCCGGGGGCAACGGACCCACTGCTGTCCCCGGCGCCGACAACCTGCGCTGCGCCAATGGTGGCAATGCGCAGCACATCCGGCGCGCTGATGCCGGCTTGTTGATACAGTTCCAGTTCCCGATGCAGAGTGAACCCCGCCATGCCATCGGTTCCGGACACCAGGTGCACGCCCGCCTGGTGCAGCAGCAGAATCATATTCAGCAAAGCCTGGGCCGAACGTGCATAGCGTTCTGCATTACCGTCGTTGATGTCCATTTCACCCGCCAGCATGGAGCGCTGAACGGATGGCGGCATATGGGCAGCGACCACGGCATATGCGGGCTCCACCTCACCGGAGCGATGCCGGAACATGCTGTCGAAAATGGCCACGGTCGGGTCAATGACAATGCCACGCTTTTGCAGCAAGGCTACGAATGCGGTGACCTGAGGCGAAGCCAGGTCCAGATCCCCGGCCTTTTCAGCCACCAGCGTGAACCGCAGCGGGGTGCGCGTGTCGTCCTCAGGGCCAGCCAGAAAATTCAGGAACAGCATGTTCACGTGCTGAATTTCATCAAAGCCGTCTTTGACCGCCTGCTCAGCGGTCATATAGGACGGGATGTGGCCCGACAGGCGCATGCCGTGTTTGTGCACTTCTGCAGCAATGGGCGCAACCCAGGCCGGGTCGATGGATGAATAGATCTTGATCTGCGGGTAGCCCATGTCTGAATATTCCCGCACCATGGCCAGCGCTTCTTCCAGGCTGTTAACCAAGCGGCCAGTCGGCGCGGAAAAAGGGCTTTTGCGATCAATAAAACCAGCCGCGTACGAGCGGGGGCCGATTACCTCGTTGGCATCAAATGCGGCGCGAATTTCTGCCAGTCGTGCCGGCTCATTGCCCAGGTCGCGCACCGTGGTGACGCCCGCAGCAATATGCAACAAGCCATCTCCCAGGGACAGGTGCGTGTGCATATCCCACAAACCGGGTGCCAGGAAGTGCCCAGCGCCGTCCACTATCTGTAGACCTGGCTGGCTTTCGACCAGGGCCGCGACAGCGCTATCATTGAGCACCTGCGTGATCCGGCCAGCGTGGACTTCCACAGCCCGGTTTTGCTGCAAAACCCCTGCCTCGACATCCACGATGGTGACGTTACGCAGCAGCCAGGCCTGCGGCATGGTCTCGCTCAATTGCGCGGCAAGTTCGCGGTTCCACGCTGATTCGGCCTGATCCTGCAATTTCTGAAGTTGCGGCAGAATTGCTGCCTGTCCCTGTTCAATCAGCCCCATCCAACCGAGGGTGAGCGCAAAGAGTTCCTTGTTTGAGTCCAGCCAGACGTAAACGGGTTCCAGGTCCACCCCGCTGATTGCATACAGGCTTGCAGTGACTTCATTTTTGTCCGCCGCTCTATACTCTGCCACCCGCTTTATCGTTGCGGAGCCTGCCGGGTAGAGCGGCAAACGGCCTGCTTCGCTGCCCAGCAAGGCACGCGCGAGAATTGCCACTTCCTCTGCCGTGCCATCATTGGACCAGTAGAAGGCTCCGGCGGGCGCGGTCCCTTGTTCCAGCGTACTGGTCCACCTCGCCGTGCCATCTTTCACGGCAAAACGCTCATCCACAGGTGCGCCCATGTAGGCATGGCCGCTGATCTCCACGCTGGTGAGCAAACCGGCCTCATCCACGCGCAGGACTTCATGCAGTTTCGGGCCACGACCGCGGTCATTGAACTCGAAGTCAACCACCCGGCTTCCGTCTTCCACAACGCCCAGGTTAAGCGACCCCGACACCTGGTCCGCAGTCATCCAGTCGTATTTGCGCACCAGGGCGTCGGCCTGCGCGGCTCCGGCCAAAAGAAACAGCAAGAGACTTGCGAGAAAAATTCTGATTGCCGGCACTGCTGGATCACGGTCCCAACGCAAAAATCCGGTAGAAAATAGTCTCATTTTGCTGATCCTTCTAGTAAGAACGTTTCCAGTGACAGAAAATCTCCCAGGATAGTACTGGATAGAATTTGTTTGTCACGCACTGCTTCCAACTCGGGCGGCAGCAATACCTCTATAGCAAGAGTCTCCTCGATAACTTCCCTGAACTTGGCAGGGTGCGCAGTGCAGAAGAACACACCTTCTTCATCGCCGCGCAAAGACCGCTCCAGGGCCGACCAGGCCAGCGCACTGTGAGGATCCGCCAGGTAGCCGCGCTGATACAAGATACGCATGGCGGCGCGGGTGTCCTCATCATCCAGTGCAATCGAGCCCAGCATGCGGTTCAGATCCAACCCGTGGCGTGTCGCCAGTTCCAGCACCCTGGGAAAGTTATTGGGCAGTGACACATCCATGGCATTGGTGATAGTTGCCACCGTGGCGCGGGGATTCCACTGGCCACTGGCAAAAAAACGCGGCACTGTGTCATTGGCATTGGTGGCCGCAATGATGCGGCGGTAGGGCAAGCCAATGGCACGCGCGATCAGGCCGGCCGTGACGTTGCCAAAATTGCCACTGGGAACACTGATTACCAGCCTGTCTACCGCGTCTGCCCTTGCCGCAGCTTCAAAGTAATAGCACACCTGTGCCAGCAGGCGCGCGATGTTGATGGAGTTGGCAGAGTTCAACCCCAAAGTTTGCTTGAGCCCGGGGTCGTCAAAAGCCTGCTTGACCAGGCGCTGGCAGGTATCGAAATCAGCTTCAACCGCCACGGTGCGCACATTGCCACCCAAAGTACAAAACAGTTTTTCCTGCAGCGGCGAAATCCGGCCCTTGGGGTAGAGCACCACCACCTCGACGCCCGGCTGACCGTAATAGGCATGGGCAACTGCCGCGCCGGTATCACCGGAAGTGGCGGTGAGTATGGTCATGGGCCCACCGTCATGGAACTCGGCCAGGCAACGTGCCATGAAGCGGGCGCCAAAATCCTTGAATGCCAGCGAAGGGCCGTGAAACAGCTCCAGCGCGCGTATCACTGGCGTGCCTGCCGATGCAATGCGAGCTGTCTTGATGGGGAAATTGAAGGCAGACTCCACCATGCGCTGCATAACGCCTGGTGCTATTTCGCCCTGGGTCAAGTGCTGCAATATGGCAACGCTGCGGGGCACGAACTCCAGATCGAGCAAGTCCTGCACCGCAGGCAGGAGCTCAAAGTGCCGGGGAAAGTACAGCCCTTGATCACTCCCCAGGCCGGTCAAAACTGCCTCGCGGAAACTGACTTGCTCCGAAGGGACCTTGATATTGATCAGTTCCATCATGTCGGCCGACGGCCTGTCAGTGCCTGGGGCTAACGCTGCGGGCTCCGCCCAGATCGGCGCGGCAAATGTGCGTCAAGCCGCTGTCGTTCTGCTGGTAATTTTCCGCCAGCCAATGCCCCAGTTCCTGCGCCACTGCAGGCTTATCGGCCAAAGCAAAAACCGTGGGGCCGGAACCGGAAATACCCACAGCCAGGGCACCCAGTGCGGGCAACTCTTCGCGCGCCCGCTCAAAACCCGGCAACAGGCTGCGGCGCGACGGTTCAGCAATCAAGTCCACCATGGAGGCAGCAGCCAGCTCGGTCTTGCCGGTGTACAAGGCGTACACAAACTGCGCAAACTGCGCGCCATGCTGCACAGCGGTTGCCCGCGGCAGTTGCGCGGGAAGCACAGCGCGTGCATCGCGCGTATTCAACTCGGTGCCAGGCCAGCACACCACGGCCAACCAGCGGGCAGGCCAGGGCAAGGCATACTCGGACAGATTGCCGGACGGACACAGGCGCAAGCCCCCGAACAGGCAGGGGGCAATATTATCCAGGTGGATTGCTCCGCTGATGCCACCTTCAACTTCAGCCATGAGCCGAAACAGGTCGCGCGAGCTCAGCACATTGTCGTGCCAGCGGTTCAGCACTTCGAGAGTCGCCACCACGGAACTCGCACTGGAGCCAAGGCCGCTACCAATAGGCAAGCGCTTGTCCAGCACAATTTCCATAGCTGTCACGGCAATACCGCGCTGCGCCAGCGTCTGCTGATACAGGCGACAGCACTGCAGCACAATGTTTTTTTCCACGTCCTTGGGCAGCTTATGGGCGAAGGGCCCGGTGGTGCGCAATTTCCAGTCAGGGAGGGGACCCGGCAGCAGTTGCACGATGTCGCCCAACAAAGTGCCGTCTATGGGTGCCAGTGCCAGCCCAAGTGCGTCAAAGCCCACGGAAACGTTGCCGATTGACGCGGGAGCGAATACCGCCAACGGCTGGCGCTGCGAGCCGGATTCTTTAGTACCGGGCGCGGGGTTCATGCACGCTGATCCAGCGGTTGCCACACGGTGCGCAACAGGTCGGCAAACACCCCGGCGGCCGTCACTTGCGCGCCGGCGCCGTAACCCCGCAGCACCATGGGTATGGGCTGGTAATAGCGGGTGTGAAGTACCAGTGCATTTTCGCCGTCACGCACAGCGCCCAGCGGCTTGTCTTTGGGTACCGCTTCAACGGCCACGCGGCACTTACCCTCGGCAATGCGGCCAACGTAGCGCAGCACCTTGCCCGCTGCCGCAGCCTCCTTGACCCGTTTTGCGACGCCTGCATCCAGGCCCTGGAGCGCCTTGATCAGGTGCGCCTTGTCTACATTGGCGATGGAAGCCATGGGCACCGCAGGCTCAACTTCCACATCGCTGAGTTCGAGTTCCAGGCCAACTTCACGCGCAACAATCAGCAGTTTTCGCGCCACATCCATGCCGGAAAGGTCATCGCGCGGATCCGGTTCGGTATAGCCCAACTCCATGGCTTTCCCCACGGCTGCAGACATGGCCATGCCATCTTCCAGCAAGCCGAAAATCATCGACAGGGAACCGGACAGGATGCCATCAAACGACTTGAGTTCATCGCCTGAGCGAATCAGTGCTTGCAGGGTATCAATCACCGGCAGGCCCGCGCCCACGTTGGTCTCGTACAGAAATTTCCGGAAATTGCGCCCGGCGGCCGTGCGCATGGCGCGATAGTATTCCAGCGATGCGGTATTGGCTTTCTTGTTGGCGGCGACCACGTTGAAACCGTTTTCCAGGAAGCGCACGTATTCCCCGGCCAGCGTGGCATTGGTGCTGCAATCCACCACCGTGGAATTGAGCAGGCCCAGGCGTTCACGGATCGCAATGACATCGTCAATGGTCCAGGGCTTGCCCTCCTTGTCCAGCAATTGCGCCCAGTTATCCAGGTCCACCACGTTGGCGGCAACATACAGCTTGCGGCTGTTGGCAATGGCCCGCACGCGCAGGTCCGTGCCGTGCTTCAACAGGCTGGCGGCCTGGCGCTGGAACTGGCGCAGCAACTCCCCGCCGACATTGCCGCAACCCAGCAGGATCACATCAACATGGGCAGTGTGGCTGAAAAAGGCGGTATGGCAGGCGCGCGTAGCAGACTGTGCATCCTCGCTCTTGACCACCACCGCGATGGCACACTCGGTGGAACCCTGGGCAATGACTTCCACGTTCACACCGGCCGAGGAGATGGCCATGAGGAAACGGCCGGCAATGCCCCGATAATGTTTCATGCCTTCGCCGACCAGCGAGATAACCGCACGTCTGCCCTGCACCATGATTTCACCGATGAGGCTGTGCAGCCGTTCGAAATGAAACTCTTCTTCCAGCGCCTTGCGGGCGCTTTCGGCATCCGCCTGGCGCACACACAAGGTGATGCTGTACTCGGATGAGGATTGCACGATCAACAGGATGGATATTGACTGGCTGGCCAGTGCATCCATGACCCGCCGTGCGATGCCGATGCGGCCACGCAAACCACCACCTTGCAGGGTGATGGAGGCGATGTTGTCGAGGTGGGAAATGCCCCGCACCACGTGAGTGCGCTTTGCCTCGCGGTGAATCAGGGTGCCCGGGGCCGCCGGCTCATAAGTATTGCGGATTTCACACAGAATGTTATTGGCAGCCAGCGGCGTCAGCGCCTTGGCTGAAATGACCTTGGCGCCAAAATAGCTCAGCTCCATGGCTTCTTCGTAACTCACTTCATCCAGGCACTGCGCATTGGACACGATGCGCGGGTCTGCAGTGAAAAAACCATCCACGTCCTTCCAGATCTGGCAACGCCCGGCGCCCATGGCGGCCGCAATGGCGGCGGCGGAATAGTCAGTGCCGTTACGCCCGAGCAACTGGATCTCACCGGCGGAATTGCAGCCATAGAAGCCGGGCAGCACCAATACCTTGATGTCTTTGGTAAGGCGCTTTTTCAATAGAGGCGCAGCGGCCTCGATATCCACCAGGGAATCCAGCCAGCTGTCGTTGGCCAGGGGTAATACATCGGCATCGGACCAGGCGGCAGCCACACCCCGGTGTTGCAGGTAGTCCACCATCAGGCGACTGCAAAAGCCTTCGCCGGTGGCGAGCACACGCGCGCGGATCCGGTCGGGGCACTGGCCCAGCATGCGCACGCCTTCGATGCGCTGCGCCAGCAAGTCGGTCTGCTCCTTGAGGAAAGCACTTCCCAGCGGAGTGGGTATGCCGTCCGCCTTCATGGCCGCAATAATGCTGCGCTCGCGCTGCAGCGCCTCATCCATTTCCGACTGACCGCTCTCACCGCCCACTGCCCGGTCGATGGCTGTAATCAGCAGGTCGGTTACCCCTTTAACGGCGGACAGAACCACGATGACCTGACCATCACCGCCGTATTTCTCAATGACATCGGCGCTGGCGCAAAACCCGGCGTAATCCGCCAGCGAGGTGCCGCCAAACTTCTGCACTACCAGTGAAGGACTGATGCTCACGGCTTGTGCTCCCCGACACTGGGTCCGGCGTAGGCATCGATGTGCACGGAACGCATGGCGCGCCCCGATGGGTCATTCATTTCTGCCAGGGACTTGTCCCACAAGATCGCTTCGGGCGTACTGCACGCCACGGTTGGGCCACCGGGCACCGTCTGGGCGGCCGAGGCCAGCGGGAAGTGCTGCTCAAAAATGCTGCGGAAGTAATACGCCTCCTTGGACACCGGCGTATTGAATGGAAACCGCCCGGCTGCGCGGCTCATTTCCCCGTCGCTGACCTGTTTCCCGGCGTGGTCTTTCACCGCGTCGATCCAGCCATAACCCACGCCATCGGAGAACTGCTCTTTCTGGCGCCACGCGATTTCCTCCGGAAGCATGTCGGCAAAGGCTTCACGCAGGATGAATTTCTCGATTTTGCCGTTCCCCGCCATCTTGTCGGCCGGGTTGATGCTCATGGCCACATCGAGGAAACGGGTGTCGAGAAACGGCACGCGTGCCTCCACGCCCCAGGCCGCCATGGCCTTGTTGGCGCGCAGGCAGTCGTAGCTGTGCAGTCGCGAGAGCTTGCGCACGGTTTCCTCGTGGAAGGCCTGGGGGTTGGGCGCTTTGTGGAAATACAGGTAGCCACCGAAAATCTCGTCCGCGCCTTCGCCGGATAGCACCATCTTGATGCCCATGGCGTGAATTTTACGCGCCATCAGGTACATGGGTGTGGCCGCACGTATGCTGGTGACGTCATAGGTTTCGAGGTGGTAGATCACCTCGTCCAGCGCATCAAGACCCTCCTGGATGGTGAAGGTAAAACCGTGATGCACGGTGCCGATATGATCAGCTGCCTTGCGCGCTGCTTTGAGGTCGGGTGAGCCTTCCAGGCCAATGGCAAACGAGTGCAAACGCGGCCACCAGGCCGGGCTTTGCTCGTCATCTTCCACGCGCATGGCGGCATGACGGGCAGCGAGAGCAGCCGTGATGGATGAATCCAGTCCGCCGGAAAGTAATACGCCGTAGGGCACGTCCGTCATCAAATGACTGATAACCGAGTCCTCCAATGCGGCGCGCAAGGCGGCCCGGTCCGTGACGGCATTGGCAACGTTTTCGTAGTGCTCCCAGTCGCGCCGGTACCAGCGCTGCGGTTCGGCCTGGCCGCTGGTCCAATAATGGCCCGGGGGAAACTCGTGCACCTGGTTGCACACGTCCATCAGGGCTTTCATTTCGGAGGCAACAAACAACTGGCCATGCTGATCGTGGCCGTAATACAAGGGAATGATGCCGAGGGGATCGCGCGCAATCATCCAGAAGTCTTTTACTTCGTCGTACAGCACGAAGGCGAACATGCCGCGCAACTGGTCGAGGAAGTTGGGGCCGTGTTCGAGGTACAACGGCAGGATGACCTCACAATCGGACTCTGTGCGAAAGGCATAGGACGCTTTCAGCGCGTGGCGGATTTCCTGGTGGTTGTAGATCTCGGCATTGATCGCCAATGCCTGCTTGCCGTTGGCGCTCAGCAATGGCTGGGCGCCGGTGTTGATGTCCACGATGGCCAGGCGTTCGTGCGCCAGCACCGCCCTCGCGGACGTGTAACTGCCACTCCAGTCGGGACCGCGATGCCGCAGCAAGCGGGATTGTTGCAGAGCCATTTTACGGACAGTTGCTATGTCCTGGCGTAGCTCCAGCACGCCGAAAATCGAGCACATGGGGCGTCCTCGTAAAGTTGTCGGGTTATCAGGGAGGCAGGTTCTCTAACGGAACCTATAAAATATCAGTGCCTCAGCATCACTCCGCCGCCGCGCTCAAACTCACGAAACGCTTCGACTGAACCGACAATATTACGGACTTCCAGCCCATGCGCCAAGAAATAGAATAGAAATTAGCGCATTCCCAGCTGCAGCTTTTCCAGCGCATCGCGCCCGGGATTGAGTTCTGCAAAGGTAAATTCCTTGAGCGGCTTTGCGGCGGTGCCATAAATGGCGTGCATTTCCGGCCAGTCTTCATCAATAAACAGCAGGCCGGTGGGGATTTCACCGAGGTCGCGGTGTTTTTCCAGGTAGCCCAGCGCTGAGCTGCGCTTGGTGGGGTCGAAATCGGTATCGGCCTTTTTCAGCACGATGCTGCTGCCGTCGTGCAGCTTGACGCTGATTGCTTCGCCCTCGGCATACTGCGCAGTGATCTCGTCCGCTGCCGGCACATAGTCCGCGGCGGTGGCCTGGTGCTTGTGCAGGCGGGTATAGGCATAGCTCTTGGTGGAACCCTCGTGGTCATTGAACGTGACACAGGGTGAAATGACATCCAGCAGGGCGCAACCGGGATGAGCAATGCCGGCCTTGATGAGCTCAACCAATTGTTCACGGTCACCGGAAAAACTGCGTGCGACAAAACTGGCGCCCATGGCAATGGCCGTAGCCACCGGGTTGATGCTCTGCATCAGGTTGGGTGCACCTTTCTTGGCCGTGCTGCCGGGGTCGGCGGAGGCGGAGAACTGCCCCTTGGTCAGGCCATAGACCCCATTGTTCTCGATCAGGTAGAGCATGTTCAGGTTGCGCCGGATGGCATGACCAAACTGGCCAAAGCCGATGGACAGCGAGTCGCCATCTCCCGATACCCCGATGCAAATCAGGTCACGGTTGCCGGCGTGTGCGCCGGTGGCCACCGAGGGCATGCGGCCATGCACCGAATTAAAACCATGTGCGCCCTTCACAAAATAGGCCGGGGTCTTGGATGAGCAGCCGATGCCGGATAATTTGACGAGTTTTTCCGGGGCGATGGCCATCTCCCACAATGCCTGCACCAGCGCTGCAGTGATGGAATCGTGCCCGCAACCGGCACACAGGGTCGACATGCTGCCTTCGTAGTCACGCTGCAACAGACCCAGCGCGTTGCGCTTCTGGCCGGGCAGATCGATTTTTGGTTTGGCAATGTAGGTCATGCGGCAGCCTCGGAAGCCAGGTGTTTGGAAACGCCGTTCACCACGCAATCGCTGGTAATTGGCATGCCGTTGAAGTGCAGGATGGAGACCAGCTTGTCCGCCGGGTTGTTGGTTTCCAGTTTCAACAACGACTTCATTTGCCCGTCGCGGTTCTGTTCCACTACGAACACCGTGTCGTGATCGTGCAGGAAATCCAGCACTTCGGTGCCGAAGGGGAAACCGCGGATGCGCAGGTAATTGGTATGGATGCCCTGTTGTGCCAACTGGTCGCGCGCTTCAATTACCGCGCCATCAGAACTTCCAAACGCCAGGATACCGACTCGGGTCTTCTTTTTCGCCCGCGTCATGACGGCGGGCGGCACCATTTTTCTGGCCGTTTCCCATTTGACCAGCAGGCGCTGCATGACATCCTCGTATTCCTTCGAATCTTCGGTGTAGCCCCCCTGGCGGTTGTGGCCCGAGCCGCGCACGAAATAGGCGCCCCGTGAATCCTCACCGGGCAAGGTGCGGTAGGTAATGCCATCGCCATCGGTATCGGTATAGCGCACGAACCGCTCCATCTTGTCCAGATCCGCCGGACCCAGCACTTTGCCCCGGTCCGGCCGGTAGCTGTCGTCCCACTCAAGCTGTGGAACCATCCAGTCGTTCATGCCGATGTCGAGGTCAGACATCAGGAAGACCGGAGTCTGCAGGCGGTCAGCGAGGTCGAATGCCTTGACCGCGAATTCGAAGCACTCACCCGGATTGGCGGGAAACAGCATGGGATGGCGCGTGTCACCGTGCGAGGCGTAAGCGCACAGCATCAGGTCGCACTGCTGGGTGCGGGTTGGCATGCCGGTGGACGGGCCAACGCGTTGCACATCGATAAACACCGAGGGGATCTCGGCGTAGTAAGCAAACCCGATGAATTCGCTCATCAGCGATATGCCCGGCCCGGATGTTGGGGTGAACGCGCGGGCGCCGACCCAGTTGGCGCCCAGCACCATGCCGGCGGCGGCCAGCTCATCCTCGGCCTGCACGATGCAGTAGCGCTTCTCACCGGTGTCCGCATCGGTGCGGAACATTTCGCAATAGTGCGTGAACGCGTCCATGACAGAGGTGGAGGGCGTGATGGGGTACCAGGCACCTACGGTCGCTCCGGCGTAGACACAACCGAGACCCGTCGCCGCGTTGCCATCAATCAGAATCTTGCCGGCATTATCCCCCATCTTTTCTGCGTGTACCGGTAAGGGGCAGGTAAAATTCTCCCTGGCATAGTCGTATCCCACGCGGATGGCCTGGAGATTTCCTTCCACCAGCTTGGGCTTGGCGGCAAATGTCTCTTCCAGCAGGGCGTGCACGATGTCGAGATCGATATCCAGCAACGCCGCCAGCACACCCACATAGGCCACGTTTTTCATCAGGATGCGGATACGCGCCACGCTGAAGTTTTCGTTACACAATTTCGACAATGGCACGCCGAGAATGGTGATGTCATTGCGCGTCATGGAACGCTCACGCGGCCAGGTTGAATCGTATACCAGGAAGCCACCAGGGCTGACGTTGTTCATGTCCTGCTGGTAAGTCTGCGCATTCATCGCCACCATGATGTCCACGCGGCCGGAACGCGCCATGTACCCGTTGCGACTGGCGCGTATCTCGTACCACGTGGGCAATCCCTGGATGTTCGAGGGAAACATGTTCTTGCCGGTGACGGGTATGCCCATGCGGAACAGAGCCTGCATCAGCAGGCCGTTGGCACTGGCCGAGCCCGTTCCGTTCACCGTCGCGATTTTCAGGACAAAGTCATTTATCCGGCTTTGCGTTGCTGGCATGGGCTCTTACCACTGTGGCTGCCGCTGGTGTAGTCAGCGGCCTGGGGAAATTGAAGGAAGGACTTCTGCATGTCCCAGGCAGCCGTGGGGCAGCGCTCGGCGCAGAGGCCGCAGTGAATGCAGAAATTCTCATCCTTGACCATGACGCGTCCGGTCTGTTTCAACGCGTCGGAAACAAACAAGGGCTGCCCGGCTTCGAGTACCGGGGCTTTCAGCCGCTGCAACAGGTCTTCCCTCTCACCGTTTGCCGTGATGGTCAGACACTGGGTCGGGCAAATATCCAGGCAAGCATCGCACTCGATGCACAGGGAATCGAAAAATACCGTCTGGATATCACAGTTCAGGCAGCGTTCAACTTCTTTCGCGGTCTGTTCCGCATCGAAACCCAGCTCGACTTCGCGGCCCAGTTCCTTGAAGCGGCTCTGCAGCGATACGTGCATCATCTTGCGGCGCGCGGCCGGGTCGAAATCGTTGGAATAACTCCACTCGTGCATGCCCATCTTGCGGCTGCCGAGGTTGAGCGTTGGAGGCAGGCGCTCGTGCAGCGGCTCATCCTGGCAATAGCGGTGTATGGAAATAGCTGCCTGGTGGCCCTGTTCCACCGCCCAGATGATGTTCTTGGGGCCAAACGCGGAATCGCCCCCAAAGAACACTCCTTTGCGGGTGGATTCGAAGGTGATTTTGTCGACCGTTGGTTCTTCCCACTTGTTGAGCTCGATGCCAAGATCGCGCTCAATCCAGGGAAAAGCGTTTTCCTGGCCGATGGCCAATATCACATCATCGCAGGGTATGAACACCTCGCCGGTGATCTTCTCAGCGGCAATGCGGCCGTTTTCGATCACGTATTCCATCATCTCGAAGGTCATGCCCTTGAGCTTGCCACTCTCCACCACGAATTCCCTGGGCGAGTGGTTGACGATGATTTCAACGTTTTCTTCCTCGGCGTCTTCCAGCTCCCAGGCAGAGGCCTTGAAGAACTCGCGCGGCTTGCGCGCCATCACCTTGACGCTCCTGGCGCCCAAACGCAGCGAAGTACGGCAACAATCCATGGCGGTATTGCCAACGCCGATGATCAGAACTTTTTCACCGATGGACTCGATGTGGCCAAAGGCGACCGATTCGAGCCAGTCGATGCCGATGTAAATGTTTTCGGTGTCATAGCGGCCGGGCAGCTTGAGCTCCTTGCCACGTGGTGCGCCAGTGCCAACGAAAACCGCGTCATAACCTTCATCCAGCAAGTCCTTGAGGCTTTCAACGCGGTGGTTGTATTTCACCTCAACGCCCATGTTGACGATGTAATCGATTTCTTCCTGCAGTACCTCTGCCGGCAGGCGGAAGGCGGGGATGTTGTAGCGCATCAAACCACCGGCCACGGCCTGGGCTTCAAAAATCGTGCAGTCGTAACCCAGCGGCATGAGGTCATTGGCCACCGTCAGGGACGCGCAGCCCGCGCCGACCAGTGCAATCTTTTTGCCGTTTTTCTTCTTCGGTACGACCGGCAGACGATCCTGGATGTCGTCCTTGTGATCAGCGGCGACGCGCTTCAAGCGGCAGATCGCCACCGGTTGTTCGTCCATGCGCCCCCGCCGGCAGGCCGGTTCACACGGGCGGTCGCAAACCCGCCCAAGGATACCGGGAAATACGTTGCTTTCCCGGTTGACCATGTAGGCATCGGTGAAGCGGCCCTGGGCGATCAGGCGAATATATTCGGGGACATCGGTGTGCGCGGGGCAGCCCCATTGGCAGTCCACGACCCTGTGATAGTAGTCCGGATTTGAAGTGTCCGTCCGTTTCATAACCTGCTGGAATCCTGACGAAAGTGATAAGCCACGCGGAGTTTGGCGCAAGGATAACGTTTTTGTTCCGGAGGTGCATTAATTAATATACAAAATGTTCGCGGCGTGCGCCCAGCCTCGCCGCCCGCACCCCGGCACAACAGCCGGGTGGCCATTGAATCGCTTGCAGTCAGGCGGCGTGAGTCCTACTGTGGGTGCCTTTCTTGCAAGGCCTATTGAGCACGCAATGTACCGACATGTCACCACTCTCCTTGCCCTGAACCTGGCGCTCCTTGCGCCCGTGAATTCCGTGGCCGATCCCGTTGCTGCCGCGCGGCAGTGGCGCGGGCAAAACGAACAGGCCATCGTGGACGGATTTGTGCAATTGCTGAGCATCCCGAACTTGGCCAGCGACACGGTAAACATACGCCGCAATGCTGATTACATCAGCGGTCTGTTCAAGTCACGTAATTTCGCGGTGCGCCTGCTGGAAGTGAGCGGCAGCCCCCCGGCCGTTCTGGCCGAGCGGCTTACGCCCGGAGCTGGCACCACCCTGATGATCTATGTGCATTACGATGGCCAGCCGGTTAATGCCGCGGACTGGGCCTCTGACCCGTGGACACCGCTGCTGCGCGATGCGCCGGTCGAACAGGGCGGCAAGGTCATCCCACTGACCGCCCCGTTCAACCCCGAATCCCGCCTTTTTGCCCGCTCCGCCGGTGACGACAAGGCGCCCATTACTGCACTTTTGGCGGCGCTGGATGCACTGGATGCCAACGACATTGCGCTGGCGGTCAACCTCAAGTTGTTCTTCGAAGGAGAAGAGGAAGCGGGCTCACCGCACCTGGCGGAAATACTGGCGCAAAACCGGGATTTGCTGAAAGCCGACCTGTGGCTGTTTTGTGATGGGCCGGTGCATCAAAGCCGCCGCTGGCAACTGAGCTACGGTGTGCGCGGCAGTTACGGTTTCAACCTGACCGTTTACGGCCCTAACCGGCCACTGCACAGCGGGCATTACGGTAACTGGGCACCCAACCCTATCATGCGCCTGGCGGAGCTGCTCACGTCCATGCGTGACCCGGCCGGCAATATCCTGATTGCCAACTACTACGGGCAGGTAGTGCCGCCCAGCCTGGGCGAACTCGAAGCCATTGCCGCTGCGCCCGATGTGGACAGTGCACTGATCAGCGAGCTGGGCATCGTTCGGCCCGAAACTCCCGACCGCCTGGAGCTGGCCATCATGCGCCCGGCCCTCAATGTGCGTGGTATTCGCTCCGGCGATGTGGGCGAGCAGGCCAGCAACACCATCCAGACCTCAGCCACGGCCTCAATCGACCTGCGGCTGGTGCCGGCACAAACCCCTGATTTCCTGCGCGCGGCCATAGAGCAGCATATCCGCGAGCAGGGTTATTTCATTGTGTACCAGGACCCAACTGCACAGGAGCGCGCCAGCCACCAACACATTGCGCGGCTGGAATGGGAGAACTCCGGCTATCCTGCCTACCGTGCGCCCATGAACCTGCCCATTGCGCAAAAGGTGGCTGCCATCGTCAACGATCTGGCCGACGGCAGCCTGATCCAGCTGCCGACCGGCGGCGGCAGCCTGCCGCTGTACCTGGTCGAGGAAGCTGTTGGCGCGCCCATCCTGATCCTGCCCATCGCCAACCACGACAATAACCAGCACGGCAAGGACGAGAACCTGCGGCTGCAGAACCTGTGGGATGCCATCGAGATTTATGCGGCGGTTTTAACCGGCCTTGAGACTTTCGCCGAGGGGCGGGGAGCGTATATTTCGATTGCGGCATTTTTCCGTTTACCGGCCTTTTTAATGTAAATATGACCGTCAACACAGATCCGCTGCCAGCCTGCAATGACCATGACGCCAACCCGCCGTCAAAAAGACAAGAAAGCCTGGCTTCCGCCCTCGCGGCCCTGCAGGCTAACCGGCCGCTGCGCGCCGAAGAAGCCTGCCGCGACTACCTGTTACTCAATCCCGGCTGCAAGGATCACATCAGGCTCCTCGGGCACGCGCTCATGAAGCAGGGCCGGCTGAAGGAAGCTGAAGAGCAGATTCGCTTTGCCCTGTCCATGGAACCCAAGTCGCCCTTGCTGCTGGAAGACCTCGGCAGCATCTTTGCCCTGCAGAAGCCGGTTTGCTGAAGCGATTCCCTGGTTCGAGGCGGCGATCAAGCACGAGCCACGGCTGCCACTGGTCCACAAGAAGCTCGGCCAGGCGCTGGCTGCTTTGGGCAAGGGCAAGGAAGCCGACCAGGAGTTCCGGGAATACCTGGAACTCGATACCGACAAGGGGCTGGTTGCCGGCGCTGTTGAACACATGCAGGCCGGGCATTTCGACGAAGCGGTGAATCGCCTGAAAAACATCCTCCGGGACAATCCGGAGAATGTTGATGCCATGCGCTACCTGGCCGGTATCTACTACAGCAAGAAACTCCATTTGGACGATGCGGAGGCGCTGCTACGACACGCCACGCAAATAGCGCCGGGCTTTGTCGCTGCCTGGATGTTGCTTGGCCCGGTGTTGATGGAGCGCAGCAAGTTCCTCGATGCAATAGCCGCTTTCAGCGAAGCAACCCGGCTTGCTCCCGAAGACGCCGAGGCCTGGGGCGGGCTGGGTAATGCCCATGCCCGCGCCGGCAACGTGGAAGAAAGCGTACAGGCTTTTGCACAGGTCCGTAGCACTGGATGCCAATGCTCCGGGCATGCAGATGGGCTATGCCCACGTACTGAAAACCATCGGCGACCAGGCGGGTGCACTGCAGGCCTACCGGGCCGCCATCCGGGAAAAACCGGATTTCGGGGAAGTGTACTGGAGCATGGCCAACCTCAAGGTATTCAAATTCGAGAAACACGAAGTCACGGCCATGGAGCAACAGCTCGAACGCGAGGACCTGAAAACCAGCCCGGAGATTCATTTCCGCTTTGCGCTGGGAAAAGCGTATGAGGACCGCCGGGATTATGACAAGGCGTGGCATTACTATCATTCCGGCAACCAGCTGCAGCGCACCCAGATCCAGTACGACCTCAACGAATTCGAATTGCGGCAAGCAAAGATCATGGAGGTATTCAGCCGGGAGTTTCTGGCGGAGCGCGCAGGTCAGGGCTGCCAGGCGGCTGATCCCATTTTTATCGTCGGCCTGCCGCGCTCCGGATCGACGCTGATCGAGCAGATCCTGGCCAGCCACAGCCAGGTCGAAGGAACGGCCGAGCTGCCGATCCTGAGCAAGATCGCGAGCTCCATTGGGCGTTACCGGCGTGACAACGTGCAGTACCCGGAAGCCGTCCGGGATCTGCGCGCCAAGGACCTCAAAGCCTACGGCGAGCAGTATCTGGACGACACCCGCCGCCACCGGTCGACGGACAGGCCGTACTTTACCGACAAACTGCCCAACAACTTTTCCCATATCGGCCTGGTGAGCCTGATATTACCCAACGCAAAAATAATCAATACACGGCGGCATCCCATGGACAGCTGCCTTGGGGCGTATAAACAGTTGTTTGGCCAGGGCCAGAACTTCACCTACGACATGTTTGAGATCGCTGAATATTACCGGCAGTACCACGCCATGATGACGCACTGGCATTCCGCCTTGCCCGGAAAGATTCTGGATGTGCACTACGAAGAAACGGTTACAGATCTCGAAGGCCAGGTCAGGCGGGTACTGGAGTTTTGCGGCCTGCCCTTTGAGGATCAGTGCCTGCAGTTCTACACCACCGAGCGGGCCGTGAAAACGGCCAGCTCCGAGCAGGTGCGCCAGCCCATCTATCGTGGCGCACTGGGAAAATGGCGCCGCTATGAAAAGCATCTCGGGCCGTGGCAGGAGGTGCTTGACGACATCGTCCGGGAGTTGCCCGAAACCGTCAGGAACGCCGGACTGTAGTCGTTTCGCTTAGTCGTACGGCCAGCACGCAAGACCATGTATCGCGTTGCGCACGTCCATGCTCAGGTTGACGGAAAGCAGGCGGCAGTTTGCTGCCAGGTCATACAGGCTGACGGTAGAGGGTGACGATCCCCCGGCGACCACGGTATTGGAGAGTACGCACAGCCCGCGTGCAAACCCCGGTTGCCGCATCATCGTCTGTTCGTATGCAACAGGTCTTTGGCCGCAAATGCCGGCACTGCCATCGCGCGGTCTTCAGCGTCGGTGTTACGGCCCGAGTAACGCAACACGTGCGCTTCGCTGTCATTGAACAGCACGCCGTCGCGGAAGGGCCGCGCGTTGTGACTGCCCGGCGGTAATTCCGCCGACATCAACACGGTCTTGCCGTTGAAATGCAGCATGCCGCCGGTACGCAAGCCCGAGATGTACATGCCATTGCTGTCGCAATGCACGTTGTTGATGTGCAGCTTGTTCAGCATCAGCGGTCCATCATCCAGCTTCGGGTCGAAGGTTGATCCCTGGTAGTGGAAGTCCTTCTCCTTGACCTGCATGGCCCAGTTGAATTCATGCGTGTCGAGGTCGAAGGCCAGAATGCTGTCGAAGCCGGTAGAGGCCAGGAACAGCGTGCGCCCATAAACAACGATTTCATCGCAGTGTTTCAGGTAGCGGTTACGCCAGGACCCGATGCGGCGAAAATCCGGCGAATAGGCAAACAGCTCATCGCCGGCTGCAAGGAAAACCGTCTCCTTGTCAAAGGCAATGCCGCGGAAGCCGCGCTCCCAGCCGCGGGCCTGCCAGTCGATGTCCGATTTATTCCAGTCCAGTGGTCTGCATGACCGACTGATGTTCCAGGTCGATGAGATAGACACCACCGTGGCTCCGCAGCGTGTGGCTGCCGCGCACGACCGAAGTGGTAAGAAGCTTCACTGCCCCAACTGCGTTTTACCCGCCTGCACCGCGCCGGCGGGTCACCGTCAGAAGCGTTTGGTAACGCTTAGGGCAATCGTGCGCGGCCGCACCAGGGTGCGCTCGTTGCGCCATCTCGGGTCGCCGAACCAGTCGGAGGCATAGGTGCTGTTGTACAGGGACGTGAGGCCATGGTTGTTCCAGATATTGCGCACCATCAAGGTCAAGTCCCAATTGTTTTGCATGTCCAGGCCAATCTGCAGGTTGCTGGAATGCCAGGCAGGTACGATGCCTTCCGGATCATCATCGATCGCCGCATCGATGTTGTCCCAGGTTTTGCCCTGGTAGGAGGTGTCGTAGCGGATCCAGAGATCGCCATTCAAGCCGGCAAAACCTGGAATGGTATATTCCGCGGCCAGCCAGTATTTCACCTTGGGTGCGTTCGGCATATCCTCGCCGTCCTGAAGATACAGGTTGCCCCTTGGGTCATAACTGTCGGCTGTGTACTTGGAGTCCGCAAAATAAGCGCTGCCTTCAAAGGACAGATTGTGGGTTGCCTGCCATTCGAAGTTGAACTCGGCGCCAATGCTCTCTCCCGTCTGACCATTCCACGTGCCGCGCAGCCACCACGGACCGTCGCCAACCCGGCTGTTGATCTGTATGTCAGACCACTGCATATCGAACAGCGTCAGGTTGAGTAACAGCCGGTTGTCCAGCCACTCGGTCTTTGCTCCCAACTCATAGTTTTTCAGCAGGTCCGGGTTATAGGTTGCGGGAATGGTACCAGTAGCCGCGGCCCTGGGACTGTTGTTGCCACCGAGGCGGAATCCTTCGCTGAAGAGGGCATAGACCATGGTGTCGTCGGTGAAATTGTACTGGGTGCTAAATTTCCAGACCACGTCGCTGTCCTTGCCGTCGCTGGCGTAAATACCTTCGCCTTTACCGAAGGAGCCGAGCGGTGGCAGTCCCTTGGGCACCTGGTAAACCTGCAGGTCGTTGCGCTTGAACTGGAACCAGCGCATTCCGCCGGTGACCGTCCACTTATCCGTCAGGTTGTAGGTCAGCTCACCAAAAAACGCCAGTTGTTTGATTTTTCTGTTGTAGTCGTTGACGTAGGTTATGGTGGTGTCCGGCAAGGGGCACGCTACATCATAGCCGTGCAGCCGCATAGTCGCAGGCGCCATAGTGGTGGTAGGTGTAACCGTTGTAAGTGTACTCCCAGCCATTGTTGATCGCATCCCATGCGGTCGTTTGAGTCAGAGCGTCAATCTGGGAGCCATAGTTCCAGGCGTCCTTCACTTCGTCATAAAACGCGCCCACCATCCACTGCAGTTTACTCTCGCTCTGTGAGGTCAGGCGGAATTCCTGGGCAAAACGTTTTTGTGTCTGGAAATTGAAAATGGTGCCAAATTCGTACTGAAAATCGTAAGGCAAAAACCCGTTGTAAATGCCGTAGTAGCTGGTTTGCCACTGGTTGTACACCTGGTTGTCCCATTCATAGGACGAGGTGCGGTCGAAGTAGGACGTGGTTGAAACGAACTCGGCAAACCCCAGGTCACCATTGAAGTTAATTGAAGCCTGCCACCATTTGTCATCGCGGAATTCGTCGAAGAATCGGGTTACATTGTAATCGCCGAGATAGGGATCAGTCTCCCAGGTCCCGTCGGCTTTGCTGTTCTGCATGATGTAACTGATGTTCGACTGCCACTTATCACTGATTTGCCAGAGTGCAACAACCCTGCCACCCCACTCGTCGTAGGTGTTCTGGTTGTTCTGCGCGACGGCCACATTGGTGAGTGGACTCTCGTACGCACCCGGATTTCCGGAGATGGTGTCGCCGAGAACGTTATCGACATAACCACCATCGTGTGAGTAGAAACCGACCAGGCGGATGGCCAGCTTGTCATCAACAACGGGTATGTTCAGGACTCCGTTGCCTTCGTAACTCGGCGCGCCACCGTTGGTTGCGGAGAGAGCCCCTTCGGCCTGGCCGGAAAATCCCTCGAAATTCGGTTGGTTGGTGATAATGCGCAGGGTACCCGATTGCGAACTGGAGCCGAACAATGTTCCTTGCGGGCCAGGCAGGGCTTCGAGCCGTGCGATATCGACCATGCGCACTTCGGGCTGTTGCGAGATGGAAGTGATCGGCTGCTCATCCAGGTAGACTGCGACCTGGCTATCCGTCCGGTACTCATTGGACCCGGTCGAGATGCCCCGCATAGACAAGGAGTTTCGCCCTGGCATGCTGTTGACCAACGAGGCGCTGGGAATGGCCTTCATATAGTCTTCCATGCTCTTGAAGTCCATTTTCGCAATGTCGGCGTTCGAGAAGGCCGTAATACTCTGCGGCACGTCTTGCAGATTGATGGAGCGCTTCGTCGCGGTGACGATCACTGTCTCGATACCCAGTTCATCTTCATCTGACATCGGTGGCACTTGCGCTTGCGCCGATGCGCCTGGATGAAGCGCGCCAACAATGGCTGCCGCCAGGGGCGCCAGCGCATTCAGCTGCCAGCCACCTCCAGCCAAATCTTCTTCACGACCTTCCGGCACAGAATTCATCATAGCAAGCGGCTTTTTTGACATGAGTAAGAAACCCCCACTGCAAGTTTAAAAGGGAACATCAATAAATATCCTGGTCTGGCCAGAACTAAAACGCTGCACGTTGAAATCGCTTTTCTTCTCTTGAAAACGTGCAAAGATTTTAAAATGCATCACGGGACATTTTTTCTTAGCATACACAGGAATGTTAATTTGTCCAAATTCCAGTTCACTCTCATCCCTCGTTTGTGCACTGCCTTCAGTGGCCTATACTTAAGCCGCACAAGAACAACTCCTGCCCCAAAACCGATGGCTTCAATCCAAGGAGAACACCCATGACCCCCGAGCTCAAATACCTCGCCCTGAGCGCCACATTTGCGGCACTTATGTGGATTCCCTACATCCTTGACGTCCTGGTGCGCAACAAGATCGCCGATGCGATGGGCTATCCAGCAAACCCTCTTGGGAGATCACCCTGGGCCGAGCGGCTGAAAAAGGCACACTACAATTCCATAGAAAACCTGGTTCCGTTTGCCGCTATTGTGCTGGTAGCCCACGCAGCGGGCGTCTCCAACGCAGCCACTGCTGCAGCTGCAGCCGCTTTTTTCTGGGCACGCATTGCCTACGCAGTGTGCTACACGCTGGCCATACCCTGGTTACGCACGCTGACGTTCGCGGTTGCCTGGGGTGGAACCATGTGCATTGCCTGGCATGTGTTGGTGATGTGAGTCAGTGAGTCGAGGGTAAGCAGCGGGTGGGAACGCCTTCTGACTCCCCGGCTTCGCAGCGGTCCCGGATTTGCATCCGGGACTTCCCTCGCATTCAAGTTGTCTTGACGCGATCGGCCATACAGGGCGGGTGCCCTGTATGGCCTCAATGGCGCGTTCCGCCCATTTGTATGCTAAGGGCAGTCCTGCCTGCAATCCGGCGACCGCGAAGCCGGAGTCAGCAAGGCGTTCCGCACCCAGCTGCGCTGCGCAATCCTTCAGATCAAAGCATCCAAGGCTTCAATTAAGCCGGGCAACCTCGTCCGCCGTTGTGTAGTGCACGAAGGAGGCACGCAGGGCGCCTTTTTTGGGATCGATGCCCAGGGCTTCGAGCAGGCGATTGGCGTAATAGTCTCCTGCTCCGACGCCCAGCTTCTTACCGGCCAGGCGCGTCGCCAGATCCACGGATGAAACTCCAGCTACAGTGAAGGCCACGGTCGGGGCGCGCTGCGTGGCGGCACGGCGGCCAACCAGGCGAATGCGCGGATGTTCGTGCATGAAATCCAGCAAAGGCTGCAGCAGGCGGATTTCCTGGTCCCGGAGCAACTTGCGCACCGCGCCGGCTTGTTCCGTCGCAGAGGCTGGCTTGGCAAAATGGTGCTGGTACACCGCTTCAAAGTAGTCGATGACCCCGTTGGTCGCGGCAATCTGGGCGTGGTCGGGGCCGGCGGGAGTAAAGCGCGAGGTGGGTTTCCCTGCATTGAAGAAATGACCCTGGTTGGGCAGCTCCGCATTGAGTTTACTGCTCATGAACATCACGCCAAGGTGCGGGCCGTACACCTTGTAAAGTGAGAACAGGTAAATGTCCGCACCCAGCGCCGGGATGTCCGGTAGCCCATGCGGACAGTAAGATACGCCATCGACAATGGCGATTGCCCCGGCTGCATGGATACGGTCGGTGAGTTCACGTACCGGGTTGATGCTGGCAACCACGTTGGAACAATGGGTAAAGGCAACAACACGGGTGCGCGGCCCCAGCCAGGTACCCAGTTCATCAGGATCTAGCTCGCCACTGTCCGCATCAATCCTCCATTCGCGCACCACGATGCCTGCGGTTTCCAGCCGGCGCCAGGCGCCGATATTGGCTTCATGGTCCTGGTTGGTGACGATGACCTCATCACCGGGCTTGAGCTGCTGGCGCAGGGCCTGGGCAATGACGTAGGTGTTCTGCGAGGTGGACGGGCCAAAATGCACTTCCTCGGTGGCCACGTTCAGCCAGGCCGCCATGCGGCTGCGCGCGGAATCCATCTGGTGTCCTGCTTCCCGCGAAGCAGGGAAATCGTAGTAGGGCTGCACCTTGGTCTGGCGGTAGTAGCGGTCGAGGCGTTCGATCACCGCCCCGCAGGCGTAGGAACCGCCGGCGTTTTCAAAATGCGCAAAACCCTGCAGCGAGGGCTCCGCAAACGCTGGAAAAAGACTGCGAACAAAATCAAGGTCAAGCTCGGCCATCGAATTACCCCCGGAAACCAGCGGCGATAATAGCAGTCTGCACAGAGTAAGTGCCGGCTCCTGTCAACCCAACAAGAAGGCGACAATCTTTTCGGCCGCAGCTTCAGCCGTGCACGAGGTTGTATCGATATGAATTTCCGGATTCTCCGGAACCTCATAAGGGGAATCGATGCCGGTAAAGTTCTTGAGCTGCCCGGCGCGCGCTTTCTTGTAAAGCCCTTTTACATCACGACTCTCCGCCAGCTCCAGCGGCGCGTCCACATGGATTTCAATAAACTCACCGGGCGGCAGCATCTGGCGCACCAGGCGCCGCTCGCTGCGGAACGGGGAGATAAAAGCGCTCAGAACAATCAGGCCGGCGTCGGTCATCAAGCGGGCGACTTCGCCCACGCGGCGGATATTTTCCACCCGGTCCGCATCGGTAAATCCCAGGTCGCGATTAAGGCCATGGCGGATATTGTCGCCGTCCAGCAGGAAGCTGTGCTTGCCCAGGACGTGCAGCTTCTTCTCCACCAGGTTGGCAATAGTTGACTTGCCCGAGCCTGACAGGCCGGTGAACCAGAGCAGCTTTGGCTGCTGATTTTTCTGCGCCGCGTGCGCTTCGCGCGAGATCTCCAGTGACTGCCAGTGGATGTTCTGCGAGCGGCGCAGCGCAAAGTGAATCATGCCCGCAGCGACGGTGCGGTTGTTCATGCGATCGATCAGGATGAAGCCACCAAGATCGGGATTATCCGCATAGGATTCAAATGGCACGGCCCGGTCCAGGGAAATATTGCAGATACCAATGGCATTCAGTGCCAGGGTTTCGGCCGCCCGGTGCACCATGGTATTGATGTCAACTTCGTATTTCGGCCTGGTGATGCTGGCCGACACCATCGCGGTACCGATTTTCAGCCAATAAGGACGGCCGGGCAGCATTTCCTGCTCATCCATCCACACCAGTGTTGCCTCGAACTGGTCGGCCACCTCGACCGGTGCATCTGCCATGGTAATGACGTCCCCGCGTGCGCAATCGATCTCGCTACTGAGGCTCAGCGTCACTGACTGGCCCGCTACCGCTTCATCAAGTTCGCCATCGTAGGTCACGATGGCCTTGACGGTTGAGGTCCTGCCCGACGGCTGGACCCGGATGGCATCCCCGCGTTTGACACTGCCTGAACTGACCAGGCCGGCAAAGCCCCGGAAATCGAGGTTGGGCCGGTTGACCCACTGCACGGCCATGCGGAAGTTGTGTCGCGCCATGCGCTCAGTGTCCAGTTCCACCGTTTCAAGATGAGCCAGCAGGCTGGGGCCGCTATACCACGGAGTCTGCTCGCTCAGGCTGATAATGTTGTCCCCCTTCAACCCTGAGATCGGGATGGGCAGGAAGCTCTCCATGCCGAGGCTGCTGGCGAAATCCCGATAGTCTGCGACGATCTCGTCGAAGCGCTGTTGGCTGTAATCCACCAGGTCCATTTTGTTGACGGCCAGCACGACGTTACGGATGCCAATCAATTGCACCAGGTAGCTGTGGCGACGGGTTTGCCTCAGCACGCCCTGGCGCGCGTCCACCAGGATAACGGCAAGGTCAGCGGTGGAGGCGCCGGTGACCATGTTGCGGGTGTACTGCTCATGCCCGGGCGTATCAGCGACGATAAATTTGCGCCGTTCGGTGGTAAAAAAGCGGTAGGCCACGTCGATGGTAATGCCTTGCTCGCGCTCGGCGGCCAGGCCATCGACCAGCAAGGCAAAATCGATCTCCTGCCCCTGCGTGCCCATGCGCTTGCTGTCCGCTTCAAGGCTGGCCAGCTGGTCCTCAAAGATCAGCTTGCTGTCATACAGCAGTCGGCCAATCAGTGTTGATTTACCATCGTCCACCGATCCGCAGGTAATAAAGCGCAGCAGGCTTTTGTGCTGATGCGCCTCGAGGTAGGCATCAATGTCCTGTGCAATCAGCGCTTCCGCCTGGTAGGCCTTGCCATCGGGATTCGTACTCATCAGAAATACCCTTCCTGCTTTTTCTTTTCCATGGAAGCGGCCTGATCGTGATCAATGGCCCGGCCCTGGCGCTCCGAGGTGGTGGTCAACAACATTTCCTGGATGACCTGCGGCAAGGTGACCGCCGAGCTTTCCACCGCCCCGGTCAGCGGATAGCAGCCCAGGGTGCGAAAACGGATGGAGCGTACAACCGGCGTCTCGCCGTCCCGCAGGCGAAAGCGCTGATCATCCACCATCAGGATCAGGCCATCGCGCGTTACCGTAGGTCGTGCTGCGGCCAAATACAGAGGTACGATTTCGATGCCTTCCAAATGAATGTATTGCCAGACGTCGAGCTCGGTCCAGTTGCTCAGGGGAAACACGCGCATGGATTCGCCTCTGGCCTTGCGGGCATTGTAGAGCCGCCACAGTTCCGGCCTTTGGTTCCTGGCGTCCCAGCGATGACTGGCCGAACGGAAGCTGAACACGCGCTCCTTCGCCCGGCTTTTCTCCTCGTCACGCCGCGCGCCGCCAAAGGCCGCGTCGAAGCCGTATTTATCGAGCGCTTGCTTGAGACCTTCGGTCTTCCACAGGTCGGTGTGCAAGATGCCGTGATCAAACGGGTTGATGCCCCGGGCCAGGGCCTCCGGGTTTTGATGGATCAGTAAATCCATCCCGGCGTCCCTGGCCGCCTTGTCGCGCAAATCGTACATGGCCCGAAACTTCCATGTGGTGTCCACATGCAGCAGGGGAAACGGCGGTGAGGAGGGATAAAAAGCCTTTTTCGCCAGGTGCAGCATTACCGCGGAGTCCTTGCCCATGGAGTACAACATGACAGGCTTTTCGGTTCCCGCCACCACCTCGCGCATGATGTGGATGCTCTCGGCCTCAAGCCGTTGCAAATGGGTCAGTCGGGCTGGCGTGGTGGTGGCGGGTTTCATCCGGGAATCCTGATTCAATTGAGTGTGGCTCTATCGTTTTCCCGGGTAAAGTTCATGGTACATGCTGCTCACCTCGTCCCCCTGGATCCCGGGTCAGGCCCGGGATGACGAAGGACAAAGCTTGTTTAACTGTTTAGTCCGGCCAGCGTGATGTACTTGATCTCGACGTATTCATCGATACCGTACTTGGAGCCTTCGCGGCCGGAACCGGATTCTTTCATGCCGCCAAACGGCGCCACTTCGGTCGACAGGATGCCGTCGTTGATGCACACCATGCCATATTCCAGTTCCTCGGCCACGCGAAACACGCGACCGAGATCACGCGCATAGAAGTAAGACGCAAGGCCGTACTCAGTGGCATTGGCGAGGTCAATGGCGTCCTGCTCGGTGACGAATTTGAAGATCGGGGCGACCGGGCCGAAGATTTCCTCGGTGGCAAAAGCCATGTCGGCGGTGGCGTTGCTGACCACGGTGGGTTCGAAAAACAGCCCTCCCAGGGCATGGCGTGAGCCACCTTCAACCACGGCGCCGCCTTTTTTCACCGCATCTTCCAGCAGTTCTTCCACTTTTTGGATCGCACTGGGGGAAATCATGGGGCCGATATTCACTCCGGCTTCATCACCCCGGCCAATCCTGAGCGCTCGTACAGCAGTGGTGAACTTCTCCACGAACTCATCGTATACCCCGGCCTGCACATAGATGCGGTTGGCACACACGCAGGTCTGGCCGGCATTGCGGTACTTGGAAATGATGGCGCCTTTGACGGCCGCTTCAATGTCAGCATCGTCAAACACGATAAAGGGGGCATTGCCGCCCAGTTCCATGGAAACCTTTTTTACCGTGCTGGCGCACTGCTGGATGAGGATTTTGCCGACACCGGTCGAGCCGGTGAAGGAAAACTTGCGTACCAGCGGGCTCTCGGTCATTTCCTTGCCGACGTCGCGTGAATGCGTGGTAGTGACTACGTTAAATACACCGGCCGGAATACCTGCCTGGTGCGCCAGTTCAGCCAGCGCCAGCGCCGACAGCGGCGTTTCGGATGCCGGCTTGATTACGATGGGACAGCCCGCGGCGAGGGCGGGCGCCGCCTTGCGCGTAATCATGGCGTTGGGGAAATTCCACGGTGTAATGGCTGCCACCACGCCTACGGACTGCTTGATCACCATGATGCGCCGGTCGGGCAGGTGGGTGGGTATCATGTCGCCGTAAATGCGCTTGCCTTCCTCGGCAAACCACTCGATGAACGAGGCGCCGTACATGACTTCACCGGCGGATTCAGCCAGTGGTTTGCCCTGTTCGGCGGTCATCAGCACGGCCAGGTCGTCCTTGTTGGCGAGGATCAGTTCGTACCAGCGGCGTAAAATGGCCGCCCGGTCCTTGGCCGTGCGCTTGCGCCACGCCGGCCAGGCGGCACTGGCGGCGGCTATGGCCTGCCGGGTTTCGGCAACACCGAGCTGGGCCACGTTGGCCAGCAGGCTGCCATCGGCCGGATTGGTTACGGCAAAAGTGCCCTTATCGGCTGCAGAAGCCCATTCACCATTGATATAAGACTGCTCGCGCAGCAGATCGGGGTTTTTGAGTTTCAATGGGGTCTTGATTTTGTCCAGCATGATGGAATCCCGCGAATTATCGCTATCGGTTAGAAGACTATGGCTTTTAGTACAAATGCATTGCTACAAACTGGCGTCTCCGCAAGGAAATGTCAATGCGCACGGGACATGCGCGGCTGAGTCTTTGGCGCCGAAGGCGGTTAGAATGGGGTCTATGAGCCTGATGCCACCACTGACGTTTGAATTCTTGCGCAACCAGGTGGTCGGTGCCGATGCACCAGTAACGACGCCTTACGGCGAGCGCCTGATGGTGTATGCCGACTACACCGCATCGGGCCGCTGCCTCACGCTGGTCGAGCGTTACCTGCAAAACCTGCAGCGCATCTACGCCAATTCGCACACGGAAGATGACATCAGTGGCCGCTCCATGACCCACCTGCTGGAGGAAGCGCAGAGCGCCATCAAGAGATCGGTAAATGCCGGACCCAAAGGCCGCATTGTGCCGGTAGGCAGTGGCGCCACCGGCGCCATCGACAAATTCCAGCAAATCATTGGCGTGATGCTGCCACCGGCGACCCGTTTGACCTTGGGCCAGCTGCTGGAAGGAGCTTTGGGCAGCGACGCCAGGAAAAACTTCGAGGACTATGTCTGCACCCATCAACCGGTGGTCTTCGTTGGGCCTTACGAGCACCATTCCAACGAAATATCCTGGCGGGAAGGTCTCGCATCCGTGGTTGAAGTGAGGCTGAGTGATGCCGGCAATATCGACCTTGGGCATCTTGAAGAACTGTTGCAGGAGCCGGCCTACCAGGGGCGCAAGCGCATCGGTTCCTTTTCCGCCGCATCGAATGTGACGGGTATGCGCGCACCCGTGCATGAAGTTGCTGCGCTGCTGCATCGCTACGGCGCCATAGCCTGCTTTGACTATGCGGCCAGCGCTCCGTACGTCGAGATCAACATGAACCCCGCGCCGGGTCGTTACGCGGGCGATGCCGCACTGGATGCGGTCTTCATTTCGCCCCACAAGTTTCTCGGCGGCCCCGGTTCAACCGGTGTGCTGGTATTTAACGAGAGCCTGTATCACAGCGAGTTGCCGCCCAGTGTCAGTGCGGGTGGAACCGTCGATTACGTAGGGCCCACCAGCCAGGATTTCATCCGTGATATCGAGGAGCGCGAGAAACCCGGCACTCCCGGGGTGCTGCAAATCCTCAAGGCCGGACTGGCTTTTGAAATCAAGGACCGGATTGGTGTTGCGGCCATCGAACGACGTGAGAGGGAATTGTTGCACCGCGTGTTTGCGCGCTGGCAGGCCAACCCGGATATCGAGATACTGGGCAACCCAGACCCGGATCTTCGCGTCAGTATTATTTCGTTCAACCTGAGAGATCACCGCGGTAGGTATCTGCACCCGAAGTTCGTCACAACCCTGCTCAATGACCTGTTCGGCATACAGTCCCGGGCCGGCTGTTCCTGTGCCGGCCCTTACGGGCACCGCCTGCTGGGCATTGGCCTGGAACAGTCCGAGCTGTATCGCAAATGGATCACCAGGGGGTTTTTCGGCATTAAGCCGGGCTGGTGCCGTATCAGCCTGCATTACGTAATGGATGATAGTGAAGTGGGGTTCATCATGGATGCGGTGGAGTTTGTCGCCGCGCACGGGCACCAGTTCCTGCGCGAATATGATTTCGACCTGTGCACCGGCACCTGGCTGCATAAACGCGACTGCGTATGCCTCGAGCCGTTCTCACTGGATGCCGCGCTGGAATGCTGCGGCCCGAAGCCAACCGCGCTCAGCGCGGCCGAAAGGGGACGCCACTATGCGCAATTCCTGAAAGAAGCACAGGAACTGGCAGCCGCGCTGGCCAAGCAGGAACCGCGGCCGGAGATGGTGCTGGAGCCTGAACTGGATCAGTTGAAGTTTTTCACGGTGCTGCAAGCCTGCGACTCCCGATAATGATCCGCAGATTCCCAAGGGACATGGAGCAACAACATGGCAAACGAAGTTAGCGCAAGCGGCGCCAAAAGCATGAGCCTCATTGTCACCAAGGGCACGCTGGACTGGGCTTATCCCCCGTTCATCCTGGCCACCACGGCTGCAGCCATGGGGCTGGATGTCACCATGTTTTTCACTTTCTACGGCTTACCCTTGCTGCTGAAGGACCTTGATCCCCAGCTTTCATCTTTGGGTAACCCGGCCATGAAAATGCCCATGATGGGCGCCCATATGGGCATGCCGAACGTGGTATCGATGATTCCGGGCGTTGACCGGGCCGCGACCACGCTGATGAAAAGCCTGATGAAGAAAAAAGGTGTGGCCAGCATCCAGGACTTGCGCCAACTGGCAGTCGAGGCCGATGTCCGCCTCATTGCCTGCCAGATGACGATGGATTTGTTTGAATACACGCTCGCTGACATGATTGATGGGCCGGAACTCGGTGGCGCAGCTACGTATATCGAGGTGGCCGCCCGGTCGGATATCAATCTGTTTATCTAGACCCTAGGATAAAGACCATGGCTGATCATTTACTGGACGCAAGAGGGCTCAATTGCCCGCTGCCCATCCTCAAGGCCAAGAAAGCACTGAAAGACGTGCTGTCCGGCGGCACCCTGGAAATACTCGCGACCGATCCTGGAGCCGTGGCCGATTTTCAGGCGTTTTGCCGCATCACCGGAAATGAGCTGGTGGAACACAGCGAAGAAGGCGGCGTTTATCGCTTCCTTTTGCGAAAGCCCGCCTGAAACTGCGGGAGTGAGAGACCTCAGGAGTGGTGCCAATCCCCCGGGTCCGCCGCGTCCTGCGGCGACAGACCGAGTTGCTCACCCGCTGTGTTTACGCCCAGGCCGGCCACCGTGCGATTGGCGTAGGCGAAGTAGCTCGCCACCTGGTTGATTTCGAGGATTTCACCATCACTGATCCCAGCGCCCCGCAGGGCGTCAATATCCTGTTGCACAATATCCCCAGGCGACAGGGTTAACTTGCGCGCGTAGTTAAGCGCCGCACTTTGTGCCGCAGTGAAGGGTGGCCCAGGTTCTGCGGATTGCAACTGCTCAAGATACGCCTCGTAGCGACCCGGTTCGGACTTCAGCAAGCGCTTCAAGCCCTCGCTGTGATGGCGTGCGCAGTAGCCACAGCCGTTGAGCATGCTGACCAGCACACCCACGGACTCGAGAAGCCATTTTGGCAGGCGGTTGCCGGAGTGATGCAGAACGGCCTTGTACAAAGCCATGTGGCCTTGCATCGTGTGCGGCCGCAGGCTGTGAATCTGTAACACATTGTCAACCTGGCCATTGGGAGCCCGCACCCGCTGAAACAATTCTGCCAGTTTGCCCTCAGCCGCAGCGGGCTCAATTACCGTAATGTATGCCATCGTGACCGGACTCCGGTGGATTCAGGGCCTAGTAGAGCAGCGAAATCAGAGTGTAGCTTACGCCGCCTACCAGCACCGCTGAAAACAAACCGACAACCAGAGGCTTGACGCCGATCGCTTTGAGGCTGGCCAGGCCGGTGCCAAGACCGACGGCCGCCATGGCGATTCTCAGGCAGTATTCCGCGGTCTGCGTGCTAATGGAAACCACGGATTGCCAGGTGGCTGGATCCAGCAAGCCGAAAGGGCGCTCACCCATGTCGCCCACGGTGCGCAGCAGGCTCATCAGCGCAAAGCCAATAACGAACAGCGGCACCATGGACCACAGGCTGGGGCGGGTTTCATCTGTACCGGACTTGCGGTGATACAGGATGCTGAGCAAGGGTATGACGATCAGCATGCCCAGGTTGCGCACCAGTTTGGTCACCGTCGCCACGTTGAGTACGGCCGCATCACCGAAGTAGTCCTGGTATACCAGGCCAGCTCCTGCGACCTGCGAGGTATCATGCACGGATGTGCCCAGGAACAGGCCGGCGCGAAATGCATCGCCGGCAAACAGCCAGTATGCTGCGAACGGGTAAGTGAGCATTGCGAGGATGCCAAACAGGGCGATGCAGGCTACTGCATAAGCGGTTTCATCATCTTTGGCGTTAATGCCGGGTGACAGGGCGACAATCGCTGTTGCCCCGCAGATCGCCGTGCCGGCCGCGATGAGGGTGCCCAGGCGCCCTGGCAGGCCAAGCCGACGGCTCAACCATGTGACCACCAGCAGCGCAACCGTCACGCACACGATCACCACCGGCAGGGCCTTGAGGCCAATTTCCCCAACCTTACCCAGACTGAGCCGAATGCCCAGCAACACAATGCCCAGCCGCAGAATGCGCTCCAGGCAGAATCGCACGCCGGGTTCAAACAGTTGCCACAGGCCCAGCGTGTTGCGCACCAGGATGCCCAACAGGATGGCCATCATGATGGGGCTGATGGGGCTTTTGGGCAGGCCCATCCAGCTCACGCCGACCAGGTCTGCGAGGTAGCCCCCTCCGAGTGCCAGCATCAGCGCCAGAATCAATCCGGGAATAATGTTCATCAAGCATCTATCCTCAACATGGCCTTTCCCATGGCCGGTTATATTAGAGTACTATACATTAGAAAATGTTTATTTAATCCAGGCTTTGGGAGAATGAGCCATGAAGTTCAAAAAACTGCTTAGCACTGTTTCGCTAGCGCTGGCCGCCGTTGTAACAAGCATCGCGCTCGCGGGAGAAATTACCTGGATCGACGTACGCAGCGCCGATGAATTCAAGCAGCAGCATGTCGAGGGGGCGGTGAACATTCCCTATGAAGAAATCGATGCCGGGATTGCCGGCCTGCGCCTGGAAAAGGATTCCGTGATTTATCTGTATTGCCGCACCGGACGAAGATCGGGCATTGCCAAAGCTTCCCTGGATGCACTGGGCTACACCGGGGTGGTGAATGTCGGCGGGCTGGAAGCCGCGCTAGCGGAAGCTGAAAAAACTCCGGCTGCCCCAAAACAGTAATTGCCCATTAAGCGCCCTCCTGCCTGCGGATTGTCTTTACCCTTGACTCAGCACTACACACATTTTACCGATCGCCTGGTTGCCAGGTCACTGCAAGGCGGCATTCCGCTGTTCCTGTTCCTGACATCGCTGGTGGCCGGCACGTTGGCATTGATCTATACACCGCGCGAGGAAGAGCCCCAGATCGTTGTACCCATGCTCGATGTGCTGATCTCGGCGCCGGGACTCAGCGCCGACCAGGTGGCACGCCAGGTTACCGAGCCAGTGGAAAAGCTTCTGTCCCAGATTCCGGGGCTTGAACACATTTACTCCTCAAGCTCCACCGGTAAGTCGGCCGTGACGCTGCGCTTTTTTGTTGGTGAAGATCGTGAAGTGTCCATCCTCAACACGTACAACAAGCTGTATTCCAACCAGGACCGGGTTCCAGGCGTAGTTACCGAGTGGCTGGTGCGGCCGGTCGAAGTCGACGATGTGCCGATACTGTTGTTGGCGCTTTGGAGCGACGACCCGGCACGCTACGGTGACTTTGAACTGAGGCGCATGGCCGACGAACTTTCGACCGTGCTCAAAGGTGTCGACCAAACAGGCGAAGTCAGCATCAGCGGAGGGCGTCCCCGCGTGATCCGCATTGAGCTCGACGCCGAAGCGATGGCTGCGCGCAAGACCACGGCCATTGAAGTCGCCCGGGCCCTGCAGCTATCCAACCTGCTGCAAAACGCCGGTGACTGGTCCTACGGCAATGAATCCATTGCGCTGGAAAGCGGTGATGTTGTGCGCAGTACAGCTGACCTTGAAGGTCTGCCGGTCAACGTGATCAATGGTTTGCCGGTGTTCCTGCGGGACGTCGCGACCATTGTCGATGGTCCGGCGGAAGCCGACCACTTCAGTTGGTTAACCTTTGGGCCGGCGCATCCTTTGTCCGGCAGCGCCAGGGACGACTATCCCATGGTAACGCTCAGCATTGCCAAGCAGCGTGGCAGTAACGCTGTGCGCGTGGCGCGCGACATCCACGCCAAAATCGCTGAGCTGCAGTCCGGCCTGCTGCCGCCCGAAGTGCGCGTCGAGGTGCTGCGCGACTATGGACAGACGGCCAATGAAAAGGTGAATGACCTGAGCTCCAGCCTGGCCCTGGCCATCATCACGGTGGTGGTGTTCATCAGTGTCTTCCTGGGCGTGCGCGAGGCGCTGGTGGTCAGTCTGGCCGTACCGATTTGTTACGGATTTACCCTCGCCCTGGACCTGGCCTTTGGCTACACCATTAATCGTGTGACCTTGTTCGCCTTGATCCTGTCGCTGGGTCTGCTGGTCGATGATCCCATTACCGGGGTAGATAACATCGAGCGTTATTTGCGCCGCAAAGGCAGCAATTTCCACAGCCTTATCGTTGCGGCCATAACGGAAATTCGGGCCCCGCTGGTAATGTCCACGGTGACCATTGTGCTGGCCTTCATTCCCCTGGGTTTCATCACCGGCATGATGGGACCATACATGGCTCCCATGGCATTTAATGTGCCTGTTAGCGTCACCGTATCGACCCTGGTGGCGTTCGTGGTCACGCCCTGGCTGGCCAGCAAGCTGATGATTCGGCCGGCAACAGCCAGCACCGCAGATGACACGGAAAAAGACACGGGACTGTTGCGACTTTACCGGCGGGTACTGGGACCGATCCTGCACAGCCGACGCAGGCTCAAGTGGGTCCTTTGGAGCGTGTTGGCCCTGTTCCTGGCGGCAGCCGTTTTGCCCGTGTTTCGACTGGTACCGCTCAAGCTCTTGCCCTTTGATAACAAGAATGAAATCCAGGTCGTCATTGATATGCCCGAAAGCAGCAGCCTGGAGAGAACCGCAGCCATTACGCAGGAGGTGAGCGCCATCGCGCGACAACTTCCGGAAATCAGTGCCGTGGCGGCATTTGTCGGGCTGCCATCGCCCATTGATTTTAACGGTATGGTGCGGCGCTACTATCAACGCTATGGCGCCAACATGGCCGACCTTCGAATCACTCTGATCGACAAGGTCGAGCGCAGCCACCAATCCCATGCGATTGTGCTGCGCCTGCGGCAACTTCTTGCGCCCCTGCAGCGTGACGGCATGAGCATCAAAGTGGTCGAGGTACCGCCGGGTCCACCGGTGCTGGCCACGCTGGTAGCGGAAATCTATGCCGATGCCCTGGTGCCCTACGAACAACAACGAGAGGCTGCGGGTGCAGTCATGGATCGGCTGCGGCGCGAACCCCATGTCGTGGAAGTGGATTCAACGGTGGAAGCGCCCAGGCAACGCTTGCGCTTTGTCACCGATAAACAGAAAGCCGCCTTGTCCGGTGTGGCGACAGAGGATATCAACGCCACGCTCGGCATGGCCAATGAAGGCCTGGTTGCCGGCTACCTGCAGCTTCCGCGCGAATCAGCACCTCTGCCCATCGAGTTACGCATGCCCCGGGCCGACCGGGCCTCAGAAACCGACTTTCTGCGCATCCACGTCAAGGCCCGGCCCGGCATCGTGCAGGAAAGCTCCACTAAAGGTTTGGACAGCGCGGCCCAGCCCCTGGTGGCCTTGGGAGAGCTGGGTACGTTCGAGTCCGGCTGGGCCGACCGTGCGGTCCATCGCAAGGATCTGCGTCCGGTGGTTTATGTAAGCGCTGAGATTTCGGGGCGCACCCCGGCTGAGGTCATCATGGATGTGGGTGCAGATCTGAACGCGGTGCCCAGGCAAGATGGCAGCATTCGTCCGTGGAAAAGTCGCAGCTACCTGAACCCGGGTGGTGGTGATGCCTGGTCCTTGCCGCAAGGTATTGCAGTGACGTGGTCCGGAGAGGGTGAGTGGCTCATTACTCTGGAAGTTTTTCGCGACATGGGACTGGCGTTCGTGTTCGCCCTGGTCGCTATTTTCTTTGTGCTGCGGATCCAAACCGCCTCGACCAGCCTGTCCCTGATCATCATGTCATCGATACCACTGACTATTATCGGCATCATGCCGGGGTTCTGGTTGATGAACCTGTTTGGAGAGCGCGTGATCGCCGATGCCCCGGACCCGGTCCTGTTTACCGCCACGGCCATGATCGGGATGATTGCCCTGGCCGGCATCGTCATACGCAACTCCCTGATCCTGATTGATTTCATTACCCAGGCGCGGGCCAGCGGAATGGCGCTGAAGGAAGCGCTGTTGCGGGCTGGTGCAGCGCGCACGCGGCCTGTCCTGCTGACTGCGGGCACTACCATGTTGGGCAACCTGGTCATCACGCTGGACCCGGTGTTCAGCGGGTTGGCGCTGGCCATCATGTTCGGTGTCATTGCCTCTACACTGTTTACGTTGCTACTGGTGCCCGTGGTGTACCTGCTGGTATTCGATAAACCGCCCGGCCAGGAAGCGATTGCCGAAAGTCTGAATCAAGGGAGCCTCTGATTCATGAAACCTGAACTGAAAAAATGGTTGTTTGCTTTGCTTGCAGTTGCGCTCTTGCTGCTGATGATTGCCTGGATGGCAGGGGCTTTTCACGCCAAGGTGAGGCCGGGTGTCCTGCCTGTGACCGGGCAAGCTCAACCTGACGATCAGCTATTCGTGGTTGAGCGCGTCGCGGTGGCCGCCACGGAGTCGGTTCCGGCAACCATCGGGGCGCGACAAGCCACGACCATTTCCTCGCGCGTCCTCTCGCGAATAACACGAGTGCTGGTGCGGGCGGGTGATTCGGTGAGTGAGGGCCAGTTGCTGCTCGAGCTTGAGCGCTCCGACCTCGAATCCAGGTTGTCCCAGTCCAAACAACGTGCCGCGTCGATTGATGCCCGTCTTACCGAGGCCCGTCTCAGCCTGGAACGGGCTCAGGACCTGCAAAAACGCGGCCTGGTGGCCCAGGCTGCGCTGGATGAAGCACGCGCCACTCATGATGCCCTGCAAGCGGATCTGGCCACAGCGCAGCGCTCGGTGGAAGAGGCTGAAGTGGCCATAAGCTACACGGAAATCCGCGCCCCGATTGATGGCCGGGTAGTGGATCGCTTTGCCGAGCCGGGGGATACGGCGTCTCCCGGGGAACGGCTGCTGTCACTGTACAATCCCCTGTCTTTGCGGGTTGAGGCCGCGGTTCGGGAAAGCCTCGCCTTGCCCTTGCGGCTGGGGCAGGCTGTTCAGGTTGAAATCCCGGCGCAGGCACGAGTGCTGTCCGCACAGATTGAAGAGTTGGTGCCGGCTGCAGACCCCGGATCACGCAGTTTCCTGGTCAAAGCCCGGATCGAATACCAGGAAAACCTGCTGCCCGGTATGTATGCCCGCCTGTTGCTCCCGGCCGGTGAGGAAATGTTGATCATCATACCGGCTGGCCTGGTTTCCAGCTTTGGCCAGCTTGACGTGGTTTGGGTAAAACGCGATGCACAGGCAGAACGCCGCTTCATCCGGCTGGGGCGGCAAATGGGGCCCGACCGGGTGGAAGTCGTTGCCGGCCTGGAAGCAGGTGAAGTGCTGTTACCGCAGCCGAATTAGTGCAACTGCCAGCGGCGGCAGACGAGGTTGTTCAGCTCCGCTCCCCGGCAAGTATTTGTGCGATCGTGCGGTTAAAGGGCAGGCGCAAGTAGGGCACATCGTTGTCGTCCGCTGCGGGGCCCGATCCGGCGCGGATATTTACCTGCAGCGCGGGCAGGATCAACCGTGGCAGGGACAGTCCTGCGTCCCGCTGTGTGCGCATGGATACGTAGGCTTCACGGTCGGTTCCCGTCTTGACGTGGATGTTGTTCTGGCGGGATTCGCAGACCGGAACCATGTTGACCGGTTGTGCGCCCTCTTTGGGGTAGTCGTGGCAGAGAAACAAGCGGGTTTTGTCCGGCAAGCCATGAATGCGCTGGATGGAATCAAACAAGTCTGATGCATTACCGCCCGGAAAATCACACCGCGCCGTTCCAGAGCGCGGGGCGAACAAGGTATCACCAATAAATGCGGCATCCTCCACCACGTAGGTAATACTGTCACCCGTGTGCCCCGGGGTGGCCATGACACGAATGTCCAGAGAGCCAAGCGGGATGATGTCGCCGTCATCGAGCAAACGATCAAACTGGCTGCCATCGGTAGCTACGTCTGTGAGATTAAATACCCGCGTAAAGGTTTTCTGCACGGCGCAAATGCCCCGGCCAATGGCTATCCTGGCGCCGGTTTTTTCGCGAATGTACCCGGCTGCCGAAAGGTGGTCAGCGTGGGCATGAGTTTCCAGGATCCATGCAATGCGGTAGTTGCGCTCCTGCGCAATGTTGAGCAGGCCGTCAATCAACTGCGTGCTAACCCGGCCTGAAACCGGGTCAAATACCCACACCGGATCAATGATGGCTGCGATGGACTGAACCGGGTCGGCAAGCAGATAAGTCCAGGTGCCTGACTCCGGTTCGTAGCTGGGTGTAATTTCCACGCTCAAGGGCAAGCCCCTCTATTTACATTCATAATATCTTATACAGACAATTGTAATTTAGCTTGCTTGCAAATAATATTCAAAGCCTGATAAGTGCTTCAATGAAGAAAAGCTTGGCAGAGATGAGCGTGGCGAGGAAAAAATTGGCCGGATTGGACTGGGGCGCCATGCGGCGCAGCGCCAGCGATGCTGCGAGCCTGCTCAAGGGTTTGGCCAACGAGAGCCGTCTGATCATCATGTGCGTGCTGGCTGAAGGTGAATGCTCGGTGGGACAATTGAACGAACGGGTTGACCTCAGCCAGTCTGCGCTGTCGCAACATCTTGCCGTGCTGCGTGAACAGGGCCTGGTGCAGACCCGGCGCGTCAGCCAGACCATTTTCTATCGCCTGACTGAAACACCAGCGCTGAAAATCATCAACCTATTACACGATATTTACTGCCCTGTCTGAGCAGTTCTATTTACCGATACAAAAGCTCGAGAAGATTGACCCCAGCAAGTCATCCGGCAGCACCTCACCGGTGATTTCTCCCAGATCGCGCTGGGCCAGGCACAGTTCTTCAGCCAGCAATTCGCCCGCCTGGTCCTTGGTCAGGCGCAATTCACCTTCCAGCAAGTGGTGTTCAGCCCGTTTCAAGGCATCCACATGACGTTGCCGGGCAGAAAAGCCACCCTCTGCCTGTTCTGCAGCCCCTGACGTTTGCCGAATCCTTGCCTTCAGGGTGGCCAGTCCTTCGCCAGTTCGTGCAGAAAGTGCTACACCGGCCGGGTAGCGCTGTCCCTGCGTAGGATCGGGCCATGCGCCCGGTGACTGCCCGAGCAGGTCCATCTTGTTGTATACGATGATGCACCTTTCCGGGTCCAGCGACTCTGTCAGTAACTCAAGCTGTCCATCCATATCGGCAGTGACATCCACGATTAACAAGGCGATATCGGCAGCTTGCAATGCGTGGCGGGCGCGCCTGACTCCTTCTGCTTCGATAACGTCAGTTGTATCGCGAATGCCGGCGGTATCGGCCACATGCACCGGTATGCCGTCCAGGTCTATCCATTCGCGCAGCACATCGCGCGTGGTACCGGGAATAGCAGTGACGATGGCGCTGTCCTGCCCGGAAAGGGCATTGAGCAAGCTGGACTTGCCGGCATTGGGCCGGCCGATAATGGCCAGCACCATGCCATCGCGCAACAAGCGACCCTGCTGCGCTTCAGCCAGCAAGTTGCGCAAACACTGTTGCGTTTCCTGCAAACGCTTCAGCAGCCCGCTGTCGGCCAGAAAGTCGATTTCTTCAGTGGGAAAGTCAATGGCTGCTTCGACGTACACCCGAATGCCGGTAAGACGTTCCTGCAACTCCCCAATACGCCGGGAAAAGGCCCCGGACAACGAGCGGTGTGCGGCACGTGCGGCAGCCTCGGTACCGGAGCTGATGAGGTCAGCAATAGCCTCCGCCTGTGCCAGGTCCAGTTTGTCATTGAGAAAGGCGCGTTCAGAAAATTCACCTGCGCGCGCTGCGCGCGCGCCCAGCGACATTACCCTTCGCAGCAACATCTGCAACACCACAGGCCCACCGTGGCCTTGAAGTTCCAGCACGTCCTCACCCGTGAATGAGTGCGGTGCAGGGAAATACACAGCAATGCCGTGGTCGATATTGCTGCCATCAGCAGCTCGAAAACCGACATGGGTAGCCAGGCGATTTGCTGGCAAGCGGCCACAAATAGCCGTTGCAAGTGCGGGTGCGGCCGGGCCGCTGACACGAATGATGCCGATTCCTCCCGCCCCGGGCGGCGTCGCAATGGCGCAAATGGTGTCCGTACCCGCTTTTCTCACTTGTCTCCGGCAGCGATTTTGCGCGTGATATACACCTGTTGCGCGAGCGAAAGTCCCGCGTTGGTTGCCCAGTACAAAACCAGGCCTGCCGGAAAAAAGGCAAACATCACGGCAAATACCACGGGCATCAGGCTCATCATCTTGGCCTGCAGAGGATCCATGCCGGCCATGGGCGTCAGCCTCTGGGTAGCGATCATGAAGCCGGCGTTGAGCAGGGGCAGCACAAAATACGGATCACGAACGGACAGATTGGTCACCCACAGAATGAACGGCGCCTGGCGCAACTCCACCGATTCCAGCAATACCCAGTACAACGCAATGAACACAGGGATCTGCACCAGCATGGGCAGGCAACCGCTGAGCGGATTGGCCTTTTCGGTTTTATACAGCTCCATCATGGCCTGGCTCATGCGTTGCCGGTCATCGCCATAGCGTTCTTTGAGTTGCTCGATGCGCGGCTGTAACTTGCGCATGCGCGCCATGGACTTATATTGCGTTTCAGTAAGTTTGAAAAACACCGCCTTGACCAGGACGGTGAGCAATACAATTGACCAACCCCAATTGCCCACGAGCTTGTGAATGTGCGAAAGCAGCCAGAACAGGGGCTTTGAGAACACGGTAAAAATGCCGTAGTTGACGGTGTGCTCAAGGCCGGGGGCAACCTGGCTCAGATGATCCTGCAACTTGGGACCAAGGTACAGGCGACTGTCAAATTCAACGTGGCTGCCAGGAATAGCACTCTGCACCGGGGAAACATCGCGCACTATGTAACGTGGCAATCCTCCGCCGCTGGGGTTGATTACCTGGGTGGAGTAGCTTGCTTCTTCCGTGGCTGCGGGAATCCAGGCAGCAAAGAAATAGTGCTGGATCATCGCCAGCCAGCCGCCGCTGAATGTCTTGTTAACCGGTTCTTTTGCTACTTTGTCAAACGCAATTTTTTCAAACTTGTCCTGCGGGCTGTAAAAGCCAATGCCGCGGAAGCTGTAAGAGGACGGGTTGGCAAACCCGCGTTTTTGCTGGTCTGGGGTTACGGAACGCTGCAACTGATCATAGCGGCTGCCTGACCATGTTTGCGCGCTGCCATTTTCCAGTTGGTGACGGACTTCAATATCATAGCGGCCGCGTTTAAAGACAAAGGTCTTTGTCACCCGGATGCCGTCCGCGGAGTGCCAGGTCAGCGGCACAGTCAGTTCATCCGCTCCATCCTCCAGTCGATACTCACGTTGGCTGGATTCATACGGGGCTGTGTGGTTTGGCGCGCTCTGGTGCGAAAGAAGGCCGGATTGCGCAATAAATAGGTGCTCACCCTGCGGCTCAAGCAGGTTTACCTTGATGTCCGGATCGGCAGCGTCGGCCGGGTAATCCAGCAACTGCGCGCTCACTACCGTACCACCCTGCAGGGTAATCTGCAGGCTCAAAAGATCGGTGCTGACCGCCACGGTCGGACTTGTGGTTGGGCTCGCGGCAGTCATGACCTCTTGTCCGTCTGCCGTTGCAGCACTGGGGTGTTGCCCCGCTGCGCCCTGGATCGGTTCCAGCGGTTGTGGTAAGTCCGGTGCATCTGCGGGTGGCTGCTGTCCGACATCCCCGGGTAAGGCACCCGCGGGTAGATCACCATTGCCTGCGCTGGTTGATGCGAGTGGTTTGGACACCGCTTCGGTGGGGGCTTTGGGGAGTGGTTTGGGGTAGTCCTTTTGCCACTCGATCCACAACATGTAACCCAGCAAACCAAGGCTGATGAGTAATACCGGTCGAAGATTTCCCATGTGTTCCAGATCCTGTACCTGTTAAGCCGTTGCTTTCGTCTGTTTCCCGATTCCGGCCCTGAATTCAGACGTGCCCTGCCGCTGGATTTCGGTTTGCCCCGTCTATTGCCCCGTCCTTGACGTTGCGCAGCCGTTCATCAATTCGTGCCCAATGGCTGGCCAATTGATCGAACAGTTGCTCGTTGGATGTGGCGACGGCCTGGCGCCGGGGCAACACCACGATATCCGCCGCGGGGTGCCGGGGAGGATCAGAAAGGTAGTGCGTTCTGAAACTTTCCCGGATAACCCGCTTCAAGCGGTTACGCTGCACGGCCCGCTTGTCCACTTCGCGGGAAACAGCCATGCCCAGGCGGGAGTTTTGCTGTTCCGCCAGGCGCCCCAGCACTTTGAAACCGGCATCCGCTGATACCACGGCCTGTTCAAACACCCTGGAGAATTCTTTGGGTCCGCACAAGCGAAACTGGCTTGAAAGTGCCATACCTACTGACTGTTCACCGCTTGCTGTTCCTGGAGAACTGCCACACCTGCTCATCAGCAGTCCGGGCCCTTTCGTTTGGAAACCAGTCCGTTTGGAAAATTCAGGCAGACAGGCGCTTGCGGCCCTTGGCGCGACGAGCAGAAAGCACAGCCCTGCCGCCGCTGGTGGCCATGCGTGCACGAAATCCGTGACGGCGGGCGCGCTTCAGGAGGCTTGGTTGAAAAGTACGTTTCATGGCAGTAATCCTTTCCGAGACTGGCTGAGCTCTACACTTATTGGGCTCAACACTGATTTAGCCCAACCTGGAGCAGTCAGATAACCGGTCTCCACGCAAGCTCTAGACGATCGACACAAGAGGCGAATTGTATCTTTTGTGCACAGACTCGACAAGCTGAACCGTGAAAAGCCAGGAAGAGGCGGGTTGATTTTATTCCGGTGTGGTCAAGTTATCCACAGCGCGCTAGACTTAGGACGTCCCGTTTGTACTCCTCGATGCCTTCGCAACACGGAGCTGTCCATGGTCAGCGTGACTTCCCTTACAATCGCAATAATGACGGGCCATACCCGAATAAATGGCACAAAACCCCTGGCAAACCTGCTTAACCTATCTGGAGCGCGAAATCCCGGCGGAGGATTTCAACACCTGGATCCGGCCGCTACAGCCGCGCAGCGCAAAAGGACAAACCGCGCTGCTGGCGCCCAATGCCTATGTCCGGGACTACATTGCGCTTAATCACCTCGAGCGCATCCGCGATATCCTCGAACACCTCGGAGTACCGCGCGAATCTGTAACGGTAGATGTCTCAGCCGGCCGCGCACCCACCCGGCCGCAGGATAGCGTCACTACAAAACAGCATAACACTGGCCTTGATACGCGTTATCGTTTCGACAATTTTGTACAGGGCAAATCGAACGAGTTGGCCTTTGCCGCAGCCCAGCAGGTTGCGCAGAAACCTGGAGCGGCCTACAACCCGCTGCTGCTATACGGCGGAACCGGTCTTGGCAAGACCCACCTGTTACACGCTGCTGGAAACCTGATTTACGAACATAATCGTCATGCCAGGGTGCTATACCTGCATTCAGAAAAGTTCGTAAGCGAAATGATTCAGGCACTGCGACATAACAGCATCGAAGCGTTCAAGCAGCATTACCGGACCGCTGGTGCACTGCTGATTGACGACATCCAGTTTTTTGCCGGCAAGGACCGCACGCAAGAAGAGTTTTTTCACACCTTCAACGCCCTGCTCGACAGCAAACAGCAGATTATTCTGACGTGCGACCGCTACCCCAAGGAGGTAATTGGCCTGGAGGCGAGGCTGCGCTCCCGTTTTGGCTGGGGCCTGACGGTAGCCATCGAGCCACCGGATTTTGAAACCCGGGTAGCCATCCTGATGAACAAAGCCCAGGAGCGGGGTTTGTTGCTGGACGAGTCCATAGCCTTCCTCATCGCCAAACGATTGCGTTCGAACGTGCGAGACCTGGAAAGTGCGCTCAACACCCTGTCGGCCAATGCCCGCTTCTCCGGCAGGCCCATTACCGAGGCGTTTGCCCAGGAAGTGCTGCGCGATCTCTTGCTGGTGCACGATCGCCTGATAACTATTGAAAACACGCAAAAAACCGTCGCGGAATACTACAAGCTGAAGGTATCCGATATGCTGTCGACGCGCCGTACACGCACCCTGGCGCGCCCGCGACAAATGGCCATGGCTTTGTGCAAAGAGCTGACGGAACACAGCCTGCCGGAAATCGGCGTGGCTTTTGGCGGGCGCGACCATACCACGGTGCTGCATGCATGCCGTAGAATCGAGGGCTTATGTGCGACCGATGGACGAATCCGGGAAGATAAAGCCCAACTCGTGCGCTTACTAACAGGATGAATGTGTACATACGGTGAGCATGCATTGGACAGGTTGTGGATAAGTCTTGGGGCGCATTAGTTGCTAAACTTATCCACAGCTCGTGCACAGGCCACAGGGCTACTTCCTGACATAGTTTGATTAACATAAATAATTGATAGTTATAGATAAATACTGATAAAGCTCATTACCCACAGGACCTATTACTACTACTGTTCTATAACTATTTTTGTTACTAATAAATAATTACTGATAGGAATTCAGTCATGAAATTCAGCATCAAGCGAGAAGTATTCCTGCAGCCCTTGAGCCAAGTGATAGGTGTGGTGGAGCGTCGTCAGACCTTACCCGTTTTAGCCAATTTTCTGTTTCAGGCCGAGACTGATGGTAAGTTTTCCATCACGGGTACTGACATGGAAGTTGAGCTGATCGCCCTGGTCAAGGCCAAGGTTGATCGCCAGGGAGAAATTACCGTTCCCGCGCGGAAACTGCTGGACATTGTCCGAATGCTGCCGGATGGCGTGGACATTGGAGTAGTACTCGACGGCGACAAACTGACCCTTTCTTCAGCCCGCAGCCGCTATACCCTGGCAACTTTGCCGGCCACGGATTTTCCTGCCACAGATCAGTTTGAAACAATAGAAAACGTTGAAATTCAAGAAGATAAGCTTAAGCACTTGCTGGACAAGACATCCTTTGCCATGGCCAACCAGGATGTGCGTTACTACCTGAACGGGTTACTGCTTGAATTCAAGGATGGTGCGTTGCGCACCGTGGCGACGGACGGACATCGTCTCGCCGTATGTGATCTGGACGGATCAATCAGTTTAAAGCAGGACCGGCAGATCATTATTCCCAGAAAGGGCGTGTTGGAATTGGGTCGCATGCTGACTGACAGCAAAGATATCGTGTTGCTTGGCTTGGGCAAAAATCACGTGCGCTTGCAAAAAGGAAGTTCAGCATTGACCTCCAAGTTGATTGATGGCCGATTTCCCGACTACCAGGCGGTTATTCCGGTTGGGGCAGACCGAAGAATTGAGGTTGACCGTGCTGGCTTTATTCTTGCGCTGCAGCGGGCAGCCATTCTCTCGAACGAAAAGTACAAGGGCGTGCGCCTTGAGGCCAGCGCTAAGGCGTTAAAAATCATTGCGCACAATCCGCAACAGGAAGAGGCAGAAGAGACGTTGGAGGCCAAGCTCAATTTTGAGCAATTGTCGATTGGGTTCAACGTGTTGTATCTCCTTGATGCGCTGAACGCCATTGAATCCGAGCAGGTGTCTCTGGAAATGCGCGACGCTAACAGCAGCTGCCTGATTACCGCGAGTGCCGGTGGTAGCGACCGGCACGTCGTTATGCCATTAAAACTTTAGGCGGAGCTGTCGCTGCGGAATGGGTTGATCCCATCTTACAGCCCGGCAGGGCTCCCCCAGTTTCGTCACGTGCTCGCTTTTTCGACTGACGGTCGCAGTCCATGCACATCAAGTCTCTGCGAATTGAAAACTTCCGAAACCTCAAGAGCGTAGGCATTGAACCGCACCCGCGACTGAACTTTTACTACGGTGACAATGGTGCGGGAAAGACCAGTTTGCTTGAAGCCCTGGTGGTTGTTTCTCGCGGCAAATCCTTCAAGACAGCGCATATTGAGGAACTGAGTGGCGTGGATGCAGCTCCGTTCCGCGTGTTCCTGGAATCCCGGTTCGCCGGTCAGGACCACAAAATGGGGCTAGAACGCGACGGGAAAAACTGGAAAGCCCGCATGGATGGACAGGACGTGGCTATGCTGAGTGTATTGACGCGCCATCTGCCGATGGTGTTGATGGAGCCGAACAGCCACCTGTTGATCAGTGGCTCACCGGATGGCCGTCGCCGATTTCTTGACTGGGGTGTGTTCCACGTGGAACCCCTCTTTTTGGATTGCTGGCGACGCTATTCTCGCGCACTCAAGCAACGCAATGCCGCACTGCGGGCCGGGCAAACACGTGTGCTCGATAGTCTTGACCAGCTTTCTGCGCGATTAGGGGAGCAGTTAAATACGTATCGACTGGCTTATTTCTCGCGCCTGGCAGAGGCGTTCTCACAGCAGGAAGAAGTGGAAGGCGCGCCGGAACTCAACAATGTAATGCTTGAGTTTCAACCGGGCTGGAAAGGTGACTCCTTACGCGAAGCGCTGGTGCGGGCCCGAAAGCGGGACGTAGAAAGTGGTGCCACCAGTCAGGGCCCGCACCGGGCGGATGTGCTGTTTACCAAAGACGAGAAAGCCGTGCGCTCGGTATTTTCTCGCGGCGAGCAAAAGAGCCTGGTTGCCAGCCTGTTGCTTAAACAAGCCGAGCTTCTCGCGGCACAGGGTGAACCACCGCTGGTCTTGCTGGATGATCTTGCCTCGGAATTTGATCAGCAGCACTTCGCTTCAGTGCTGGTGCGGGCGCTCGCATGTGCCGGGCAAGTTTGGGTCACGGGCACTTCCGCACCTGGCCTCGCGCCGGAGCACAAGGTGTTTCACGTGAAACACGGGAGCGTTCAGGAGCTGCTATAATTCCGGCTCTTGCTAAACCCTGCGCTAGTGTCCTGTCACGCGGCCGCCATGAACGCCGGCGCACCTGCCCGGGTTATGTCCAAAAACTGATGGTTCCCGCTTTGGCTGGAACAGGATTTGAAGATGACTGATTCAGAATACAGTTCCAAGAATATCAAGGTACTAAAGGGTCTTGACGCTGTTCGCAAACGCCCTGGCATGTACATTGGGGATACCGATGACGGCACTGGTTTGCACCACATGGTGTTTGAGGTCGTGGACAACTCTATTGACGAAGCGCTGGCCGGACACTGCGACTACATTAACGTAACGATTCACGCCGATGATGCAGTAAGCGTCTCAGACAATGGCCGCGGAATACCCGTCGACATGCACGCGGAAGAGGGCCGCTCCGCAGCCGAAGTAATCATGACCATATTGCACGCGGGTGGTAAGTTCGATGACGACTCGTACAAGGTTTCCGGCGGGCTGCACGGGGTGGGCGTATCCGTGGTTAATGCCTTGTCCGAAGAGTTACTGCTGCGTATCCGGCGTGACGGCCACGTGTGGCGCCAGACCTATCACATGGGAGTACCGCTGGAGCCGCTCAAAGCCACGGGTGACAGTGACAAGACCGGCACCAAGATTTATTTTCGGCCCAGCCGTACAATTTTTGGCAATCCGGTATTCCATTACGAAGTGCTTGCCAAGCGCCTGCGCGAGCTGAGTTTCCTTAATTCCGGTGTTCGCATCGAGATCCACGACGAGCGAACCGGGAAATCGGATCTCTTTGAATATAAAGGGGGAATCAGGTCATTTGTAGAGCATTTGGGGCGTAACAAGACGCCATTGCATCCGACCGTAATGTATTTTTGTGCCGACGCTGGCGGTGTGTCGGTCGAAGCGGCAATGCAATGGACCGACGCCTACCAGGAAGCAGTATTTTGCTTCACCAACAACATTCCGCAAAAGGATGGAGGCTCCCATCTTGCCGGATTCCGCGCCGCCCTGACCCGGACCTTGAACCAGTATATTGAAGAATCAGGAATCGCCAAAAAGGACAAGTTAGCCACTTCTGGCGATGACACACGCGAAGGTTTGATCGCGGTACTTTCTGTCAAGATTTCGGATCCCAAATTTTCCTCTCAGACTAAGGATAAATTGGTTTCCTCGGATGTAAAACCCGTTGTGGAATCGATAATCAGCAGTTGTTTGCGCGATTTCCTGATGGAAAACCCCAGCGAGGCCAAGACCATTACGGCCAAGGTTGTAGAGGCCGCTCGGGCACGTGAAGCCGCGCGCAAGGCTCGCGAAATGACCCGACGAAAAGGAGTCCTTGATATTGCCGGCCTGCCGGGAAAACTGGCCGATTGTCAGGAAAAAGACCCCGCCTTGTCGGAGATTTTCCTGGTCGAGGGGGATTCCGCCGGCGGGTCTGCAAAACAAGGGCGCAATCGAAAATTTCAGGCCATATTGCCCCTCAAGGGCAAGATTCTGAATGTGGAAAAAGCACGCTTCGACAAAATGATTTCCTCTGCTGAAGTGGGCACGCTGATCACGGCGCTGGGATGCGGTATTGGCCGGGATGAGTTTGATGTGGACAAACTGCGCTACCACCGCGTGATCATCATGACCGACGCGGACGTCGATGGCTCGCACATCCGGACCTTGTTGCTGACGTTCTTCTACCGCCAGATGCCCGAGCTGATTGAGCGTGGGCACATCTACATAGGCCAGCCGCCTTTATACAAGATCAAGCAAGGCAAGCAGGAGCAGTACCTGAAAGATGACGCAGAACTCAACGACTACCTGCTCGCGCGCGCCATGGATGATGCCGCCCTGGTATTTGATCCGGATGCGCCCGCGTTGAAGGCTGGAGCGCTGGAACAGTTGCTGCGCGACTTCATGGTGGTAAACCTCACAAACCTCCGGCTTTCGCAGCGCTACGACGCTGCGTTTCTCAACTATCTAATTGATTCTGAAAGATATAGTACAGAATGGGACAGGCAGAGAATTGAACAGTGGTCTGTAGCCCTGTGTGCACGACTGAATCAGGACTCCCCGGACAGCGTGCATTTTGAAATAGAAGTAGAAAAAGGCGAGGAAGGTTTTGATCTGAATCTGAGCAAATTCACTCACGGCGTAACCCGTACCAAGCGCATTCGACAGGATTTCTTCCTTGGCCCCGAATATCGCATGATAGGCCGTCTGGCCGATACCCTGTTCGGGTTGGTGCAGCCCGGCGCCAAGGTTGTTCGCGGCAAGGCAGAACAGGGCATTGCAAGCTTTCGCGAAGCGTTCGACTGGTTGATGGCAGAAAGCAGGAAAGGTCGCACAATTCAACGATTTAAAGGCTTGGGTGAAATGAACCCTGAACAGCTCTGGGATACCACGGTCAACCCGGAAACCCGGCGGCTATTGCAAGTCACCATCCAGGATGCAGTGGCGGCCGACGAGATTTTCACGACATTGATGGGTGACGAGGTTGAGCCGCGCCGTGCGTTCATCGAGCGCCATGCACTGGATGTGACGAACCTCGATATTTAAGTATCGGCTTCGAGGCGCGCCTCAACCAGTTCAAGCAGTTTTTCCAGCAGCTCAAGCTCACTGTGCAGCAGCTGAGCCTGCAAGCCCATTTTCTTACCGGCCTTCACCCAGTTGCGCTTGGAGCTCAACAGAACGGTTGCACCGGGTTCGACGCTGTAGCGTTTAAGAATGTCCTCAAGGGCATCGGCACGGTTACGCTTTTGCGTAAGCATCGAACGCCGCACGTAATACACTCCACCCAGCACGCCGCCCGCATCAGACAGACGTTTACGCACGCTGTTGGGGCCCAGCAGGGCATCATCCGGGCTGCCATGCTCACCGGTCCATTGGTCGGGTTGGGGGGCTGTGGCGAGCAAGTGAAAGCCATGCCTGGTGAGGGTTGACAGCAGGCGGAAGGCACGGTCTCCAATGCTGCTGTTCATCACGGCCAACAGGTCGTCGCGACTGATCAGTAACAGGCGGTTACCTTGCATGGTCAGGCGAGCACGGACAGATCGGCAATCTGGTCAAACTGGCTTTTCAGTCGCCCGAGCAGGGCAAGGCGATTGTTGCGCAGCCCTGGATCTTCATCCATCACCATGACGGCGTCGAAAAACCGGTCAACCGCGGGTCGCAAACGCGACAAGAGCTGCAGGCTGGCCGCGTAGTCGCCCTGGTGCAGCAGGGGCTGCAACTCTTTCCCGGTTTCTTCGATCTGCATGAAGAGATCCTGTTCCTCAGCCAAATTCAACAAATCCTGGTCAATAGTGGCGCCAAAGCCTTGTTCTGCTTTGCGCAGTATATTACCTATGCGCTTGTTGGCTGCCGCCAGACTCACCCCGGTCTCCTGGCCGAGGAACATGGTCAGGGCCTCGAGACGGGCCTGAAGGTCGGGTAAGGTAGTCCAGCCGGACGCCATGGTGGCATTGATTACTTCTGCGCTGTGCCCACCCTCGCGGAAATAATTCCGCGTACGCTCAGCTATGAAATCACGCAGTTCCGCCAGCAAGGCAGGCTCGACCCGGACCCCCTGGGCAGAAAGTTCATTTGCGGTTATGGCCAGCAGGCGATCGAGGGACAGATCCAGTCGCCCTTCCAGCAGTATTCGCACCAGGCCCAGGGCAGAACGGCGCAAGGCAAACGGATCCTTGTTGCCAGTGGGTTTCAAGCCGGCAGCAAATATGGCGACCAGGGTGTCGGCCCGATCAGCGAGGCTCAGCACCTGGCCTGCGCCCGCTGCCGGGAGGGCATCGCCCGCAAAACGCGGCAGATAGTGTTGCTCAATGGCGTCGGCGACCTCGACCGGCTCGCCGCCATGGAGCGCATAGTAGCGGCCCATGATGCCTTGCAGTTCGGGAAACTCGCCCACCATTTGCGTCAAAAGGTCACATTTGGCCAGCAAGGCAGCGCGATGGCAGGTGGCGCCGTCTAAATGGAGAATTTCGGCTATTTTCTGAGAAATTGCAGCTATTCGCCTCGATTTGTCGCCAATAGAGCCTATTTTCTGTTGAAAAATTACCTGGTCCAGAAGCGCCAGAGTGTGCTCCAAAGGCTGCTTCTGGTCCTGCTCGAGGAAAAAGCGGGCGTCGGCTAACCGCGGCCGAATGACGCGTTCAAACCCCTTGCGGACTTGCGTCACGTCTTTCGACTCAAGGTTGCTAACCGCGATAAAGTGATTGTCGACTGCGTGCGTGTTGCCCTCAGCTTCCACCGGAAAGAATTTTTGATGATCCTGCATGCTGGCAACCAGAGCTTCGTGCGGGACCGACAGGAACTCTGCGTCAAATCTGCATGCAATGGCCACTGGCCATTCCACCAGGTTATTCACTTCGCCCAGCAAGGAAGGATCTATCCGCGTGGCGGGATTAGCCGCGAGCAATGCTAGCCGGATAACCTCCTTGCGCCGGTTTTGATCCGCCAGCACGCGAGCTTTTTCCAGCACCGGCAAGTAGTCACTGGCGTGCATGAGTTGATGAGGGCCGGGGGCGTGGATGCGGTGCCCGCGCGTGGTGTTGCCTGCCAGTTGCCCCAGGAGCTTGCCGGGAAGGATATGCGAGCCGTGCATGACGACCAGCCAGTGCACCGGCCGGACAAAACTGAAGTCATGGCTGGCCCAACGCATGGGTCGTGGTACCGGTAGTTGGCGCACCGCTTGCTCGAGAATGAGGAAAACCAGCTGCGCCAGGGATTTGCCCGGGACGTGAATCTGCGCTGCCAGCCAACTCCCCGCGTCGGTTTCCAGCCTTTCGAGTTGCTCCACGCTCAAACCAACGGACTTTGCGAAGCCCAGCGCTGCCCCCGTGGGCTTTCCTTCCGCGGTGAATGCAGCAGCGACAGCCGGGCCCCGCCGCGTCTGGTGTTGGTCTGCCTGAGCCGCCGGCACTGCGCTGAACAACAAAGCAAGCCGGCGTGGGGTAGAGAACGAACGGCTGGAGGCTGCATCAAAGGCCAGGTTTTCCCGTTCGAGCCCTTCGCGCACCCCAGCGAACAAAGCCTCCCTAAGTTCGTCCAGCGCTTTGGGTGGCAGTTCTTCACAGCCGATTTCAATCAATAAGTCGGCGGTATCAGTGTTCCCATGTCCCTCCCGGGTAGTCTTCGGGTTCTCCATGTTTGCGGCAGCAGTGCTGTGACCTCTAGCCATGCTGCGAACCTCCAAGACCGGGGAAGCCCAGAGCCTCCCGGCGCTGGTAGTAGGTTTCCGCAACGCGTTTAGCCAATTCACGCACCCGCAGAATGTATCTCTGGCGTTCTGTTACCGAGATGGCGCGGCGCGCATCCAGCAGGTTAAAGGTATGCGACGCTTTCAATACCTGTTCGTAGGCTGGCAGCGGCAGACCGAGATCTACCAGCTTTCGGGCTTCCTGTTCACAGGTATCAAACCAGCCAAACAGGGCTGCGACATTGGCGTGTTCAAAATTGTAGTGCGACTGCTCAATTTCATTTTGCAGAAAGACCTCACCGTAGGTGATGTTGCGGCCCCCGACGTCGGTCCACACCAGGTCAAAAACACTGTCCACACCCTGCAGATACATGGCCAGCCGTTCTGTCCCGTAGGTGATTTCCCCCAGTACGGGCCGACACTCAAGCCCGCCGGCCTGCTGGAAATAAGTGAATTGGGTGACCTCCATGCCATTGAGCCAGACTTCCCAGCCGAGGCCCCATGCCCCCAGGGTGGGCGACTCCCAGTTGTCTTCAACAAACCGGATATCGTGTACTTCCGGATCAATATTAACGGCGGCCAGGGATTCCAGGTAAAGCTCCTGGATGTTTTCCGGCGCGGGCTTCATAACCACCTGGAACTGGTAGTAATGCTGCATCCGGTTGGGATTTTGTCCATAACGCCCGTCAGTGGGGCGGCGGCAGGGCTGGACATAGGCAGCATTCCAGGGCTCCGGCCCTATCGAACGCAGAAAAGTGGCGGGATGAAACGTGCCGGCCCCAACTTCCAGGTCCAGGGGCTGCACCAGCACGCACCCCTGTTCAGACCAGAAGCTACTCAGCTGCTTGATAAAATCCTGGAATGTCATGGGAAATCCTGGAAGGTCACTCGCCGACCGGCTCCACTACGAAGACCACGCCCTCAACATCAACCACCCGGACGCGCCTACCGGATGGCAAGTCGGGTCCCTTCACCCGCCAGGTGGAATCGTCTACCACGACCTTGCCCACGCCATTGACAATGGCGTGATCCAGCGTAAACACCCGACCCGCGTACTGGCGGCCGCGCTGGTTCAGCAAAGGCTGATCCGATACCAGCGGGTGGGACTCGCGGTATTTGCGCCAGGCGAGCACCGCAACGACCGAAAGTACGCCAAACAGCACCAGCTGCATTTCTATGGTCAGGGAAGGAATGACCAACAGCAACAGCCCGACTGCCGCCGCTGCAATGCCAATCCAGAGAAAGAAAAACACCGGGCTGGTCAACTCCAGGATCAGCAGGACACCGGCCAGTATCCACCAATGCCAGAAAACTACTTGTTCGGTCCAGTGCATGACGGCCTCCTCAGCGGTCGCCCGCGTCTTTACCAAACGCCTGTTTTGCTACCTCGCCGATGCCGGCCAGGCTGGATAGAATGCTGGTCGCTTCGATTGGCAGCAGCAGGGTCTTGTTGTTAGGTCCGGTGGCAAACGCGTGCAGTGCCTCGACGTATTTTTGTGCGACAAAATAATTGATGGCCTGGATGTTGCCCGAACCGATGGCCTGCGACACCATCGTGGTAGCGCGTGCCTCAGCCTCGGCAAGGCGTTCACGCGCTTCGGCATCCCTGAATGCGGCCTCTTTACGGCCCTCTGCCTGCAGAACCGCAGCTTGTTTTTCACCTTCGGAGCGGAGAATCTGCGCCTGGCGAAAACCTTCTGCTTCAAGAATATTGGCGCGTTTCTCGCGTTCCGCCTTCATCTGCCTGGCCATGGAATCAACCAGGTCCATGGGAGGGCTGATGTCCTTGATCTCGATGCGGGTGATCTTGACACCCCAGGGGGTGGTGGCTTCATCCACCACGTTCAATAGCCGGGTGTTGATGACATCGCGCTTGGATAAGGCCTCGTCCAGGTCGAGTGCACCTAGCACGGTGCGAATATTGGTCATGACGAGGTTCAGAATGGCGTGTTCCAACTGGTGTATTTCATAGGCTGCCTTGGCGGCATCGAGAATCTGGAAAAAGACAATACCATCCACCGTCAGCATGGCGTTATCGCGTGAAATAACTTCCTGCGACGGTACGTCCGCCACCCGCTCCATCATGTTGATGCGGTGGCCGACACGGTTCATGAACGGGATAATGAAATGAAAACCCGGGCGCAGGGTTTCGCTATAGCGGCCAAACCTCTCCAGGGTGTATTCGTAGCCCTGGGTCACGATGATGACGGCTTTGCGCACCACGGTCACACCCAGAATGGCGGCGACTATGGCCCAAATCAGCGGGTTGCTAAACATGGCGGGTCTCCATGATTCCAATTTTCCAGAATTCGTTAAAGAGCATATCCTGTACCATAAAGGAGCATGTATAGGTGCAAGGCGGCTTACCAGCAGTAATTCTCCAGCACTACGTTAGCAGAACATGAAATGAAACGGATGATCCATAAGTAATTTGCCCGCGCAGTGCTGTGATTGGGCGCCCCACGGAAATTCCCGGATGAGTGAAAAAGACACGTTGTTCCAGGACTTACCCGACCATTCGGGGGATTTCGCCAAGGACTTCGCCAAGGACTTTGTGTTCGATGAACATGTTGTCCGGGTCTTTCCCGACATGATACGGCGGTCGGTGCCGGGCTATGGCCTGGTGCTGCACATGTTGGGTGTGGTGGCGCGGCGCTACGTGCAGACCAACAGCAGTGTTTACGACCTGGGCTGTTCACTGGGGGCCGCCACGCTGGCCATGCGCCAGGCAGTCAGCGCTCCGGGGGTTCGTTTCATCGCGGTCGATAGCTCCCCCGAGATGATAGCGCAGTGTCGCGGGCGATTGGGGCCGGAAGATGGCCTGGCGCCGGTGGAGTGCATACTGGAAGATGTTTGCCGTCTGGATGTGAACAATGCATCCATGACGGTGCTTAACTACACCCTGCAATTCATCGACCCACAACAACGGTTGTTGCTCCTGAGCCGCATTGCTGCAGGGACGAAACCGGACGGTGTGTTGCTCTTGTCCGAAAAAATTTGCTTTGAACAACCCGTGGAACAGGAACTGCAAACGGAACTGCACCACGATTTCAAGCGCGCCCAGGGTTACTCGGAACTGGAAATAGCGCGCAAGCGTAACGCACTTGAACGGGTATTGCAGCCGGATACAGACGCCGTGCACAGGCGCCGCCTGATGGAAGCAGGCTGGCGGCAGGTGGTGTGCTGTTTCCAGGCGTTTAACTTTGTCACCTACCTCGCCTCTCGCTGACCCGCCGCCTTTTGCAGACACTTTGGGGCAGGCCTACGCTGCACTACCCCACCTGTGGGAGGGAAATACCTGGCTGCAGGACGCGGCCACCAGGGCACAAGTCTTACTGGACGAGCATCCCCATGGCGATTTACCCGCATGGCAGGAGGCGCTCAGGTCCCTGCCGGCTGTGGACTGTGCCATGGATGCGGATCGCGCGGCACCTCGCATGGGCAAGGGCACAACAGATCCGCAACACCTGCGTGAGGTGCTGATGCGCCTGCACCCATGGCGCAAGGGTCCGCTGGAGCTTGGCGGCGTGCTGATCGACACCGAATGGCGCTCGGACTGGAAATGGGAGCGCATTCGATCGCACCTTGACCTTGAAGCTCAGCGAGTACTCGATATCGGCTGTGGCAACGGCTATTTCGGCTGGCGCATGTTGGCTGCCGGAGCGCGTCTGGTGGTGGGCGTCGATCCAACCCTGGTGTATGTCATGCAGTGGCTGGCCTGCCGGCATTTCGCCGGCAGTGCGCCCAATTTTGTCCTGCCGCTGGGTATTGAACAATTGCCCGTGGGCCCAGCCGACTTCGATTGTGTGTTTTCCATGGGGGTGCTCTATCATCGCCGGAATCCGGTGGAGCACCTTGAGCAGATTCGGGCGCTGCTGCGGCCGGATGGCGCACTGGTACTCGAAACGCTGGTGGTGTCCGATGAAAAGTATGGCCCGGTGCTGGTCCCGGAATCCCGTTATGCACGAATGCGAAATGTGTGGGCTATTCCCACCATTGATCGCTTGCTTGCGTGGCTCAGAGAAGCTGGTTTCAAGACGTCCCAACTCGTGGATGTCACGGTAACTACCGTACAGGAACAGCGCAGCACGCAGTGGATGCGTTTTGATTCGCTGGCCGAGGCGCTGCACCCCGAGGATGCCCGGCAGACGGTGGAGGGATATCCTGCACCAATGCGGGCCTTGCTGATTGCGCGCTGCTGAAGCCTAAGTGAGCTCTGGCCATCGCAGCAGGGATGTTGTTGGACGAATACGCTCCCAGGGAAACAGTGGCCCGGGATCCAGCTTGCGCCGCACCAGGGTGGCGGGGTCATCTGTAGCGGGGACCAGCTCGCGGTCCAGGTCTTCATGGCCGGCCAACCAGCGCAGGGAGGGCAGGCTATGGCAAAGATACCTCAGCAGGCCAGCTAGACTGATGATCTGCAATTCTGCGTAAGGCTCCTCCATCTGTTGCCGCGCTGTGCTCAACCAATGCGGGTAACGACCGCGGTTCACCAGCTCGATGCCCACGCTGCGTTCGTTGTACCTGCGTACGTGATGGGCAATGTGATCCAGTTCCACCCACTGCTCAATGCGGCCGTCGCGATCGATATAAAAGTGTCCGCAGTTGCCGCTGCCGGATTCGGGGTAGAGCACGCGCTCGCCGAAACTGCGCGCCGTTGCAAGATCGGGTAACTCGGTGCAATGGATTACGACCAGGTCAATGGCAGATTCCAGGCGTGCTGCGAGTGCCGGTGCGTAAGCCAGGGGGCGGTGATCAATGTGCGGTGTCGTCACACTAACCGGCCGGAAATTATTTCTGTTCCGGGCAAGGTCCTAGCGTGTCCCCGTGATCCAGATGTAAGAAACTGTCGGCGTTCGAAACCGCCATGGTGTGCTTGCCCTTATGACACACAATCAACTGGCCTTCACGGCGATCGTTGATCGAGTCGGCAGCACAAGAAACCAATGCCAGCAGCACGCAACTTAAGGAAACACATGCCATGCTGCGTCGCCCGATTCCGCGCGGACGAAGCCCGAAGCGTACCCGCAGGATCAGGTCCCCGGTGCAGCGTGAACACGTGTTTCGTTTCATGGTCTCCACCTGTGATGTACAGCGTTTTCCCAAGTATACGCCGGCGCCCGGACTGTGGCGCAAAGGCCCCCAAATCTTCCCTGTCATCATCCCTGTTGCAGCAGATTGCGCAAATCGATAATGGCTGCGTTCGCGCGGGATATGTAATTGGCCATGATCAAAGAATGGTTGGCAAATAAACCGAATTGTTTTCCGTTCAACACCATGGGTGCCTGCAGCGGGCCCAGTGATGATTCGAGTTCCCGGATGATTTGCCTGAAGCTGACCTGGGCGTTTTTCTTCCTGAGCACCTCATCAAAATCTGTTTCCATGGCGCGCAGAAACATCACCAGTGCCCAAGCGGTTCCACGAGCTTCGTAGAACACATCGTCCACCTCGGTCCAGGGGGTCTTGACCTCGACTTCCCCGGGCGCGTCAGTGGATTGGCGGGCGCTGCTGTCACCTGACAAGTCTGTGTTCAGCCGCGTTTGGCCGACACTGGCAGAGAGCCTTTGTGACAGGGAGCCGAGGCGCTTTTCCACCACGGCCAGCCAGTCTGCCAGGTTATCGGCACGGGCATAAAACTGTGCCGCAGGATGCTCTGGAGAAGACAATTTGGTCAGATAAGCTTCCAGCGCTGCATTGGCCTTGCGGTAATGGCCCTCGGTGTCCGGCGGAAACCAGCGGGCGTTGTCGAAATTGAACAGAGGGTCCGCCGCAGCCAGGTCTGTTTCTTCAGTGGACTGGGTTTGTGAGCGACTGAAATCATTGCGCAGCGCCCGCGTCAGGTCGCGTACCTGGGTCAGCACTCCGAACTCCCAATTGGGCACGTTATCCAGAAACACCCATGGCGGCATGATGTCGTTCGATAGGTAGCCGCCGCGCTTGTTCAGCAACACGTCGGCGGTTTCGATCAGGGTGGCCGTTGTGGTGTAGCCGGTGACTACCTCGTGGCCATGCGCCTGGGCGTGGCTTGCGCTGCTCGCGACCGGGTCAAACAGGGCGGGTTCGTGATCCAGCCAGAACATCATGATGGCCCAAAGCAACAGCAACAGTCCCAGGCAGGCCGCCCAGACGGTGCGGGCGCGGGATGTGCTGAAAAGCCGGGGGATTTGCATGGGGAGCAGAGCTTAGCAGGTTTGCTGGCTGTTCAGGCTTCGCTGCCCAGCGGGATGAACGAGCTTTGCACCAGGGAGTGAAATTCCGCGACGTTCTGGCTGGTGGTGCCGATTACAGCGGCCGAACCCCGGCCCAGACCAACCAGTTGCGCCTGCATGCCATCGAATGCCAGCATTTCGCCATCAGCGACCAGTGTGTCCGGCATGAAAATAATGGTTACCGGGCCGCTGGCAGTCGTTACCACCAGGTGGGCGCCCATGCCGGCAGGTGTCGGGCAAAACTTGATCAGGCTCACCATGCCCGCCAGGCCGGGCGCAAGTTTTACGTTGAAGCCGGACAGCACCTCGTCGATGTTGTCCGCGCGCTGGCCGTAAGCCCTGGCAAGAACATCCTCGCCATCGTGGTGATAGTGATAGGCCACGTACTGTTCGACCGAGTCGAATTTAACGGCGCTCATGCGCCACGTTATCCCCGCTGCCGTAATTACCAGTAACAGGCCTGCTGCCATGGCATAGTATCGCCAGCGTGTCGCCCCGCCTGCTGTCGTTCGGGCTGTTTCCTTCAAATCGGCCAGCACATTCACGGGTACGGACACTGCTAACGCGCGGCCCAGCTTGCGTTCAAACTGTGCGGACTCATTAGCTGCCTGGATGAACTCCGGGGCGGAATTGCGAACACGCAGGAACTCCGGATCCTGGCTGTTGGGATCCGCGCCCAATTGGCGAATGAACTCAGACAAGTTCATGGACATTTCCTGTTACTCCATCTTTCTGCAAGCGCTGTGTGAGTTGCTCGCGGGCACGAAAAAGCTGGGTCATCACCGCGCTCTTGCTTATGGCCAGCTGCTGGGAAATCTCATCGCAGCTATAACCCATCACCACCTGCAGGAGTAAGGGTTCCCGATATCGTGGCGGCAACTTTTGAATATTCCTGCGTAACAGCTGAATTTCTACCCGGTCGTCTGGTTCCAACTCAGAATCTTCCGGCACTTCTATTGAGTCAACATCGGTGAATTTCGGTACCTTGCGTTCAAAAGTACGGGCAAATTCCCGGCGCAATATGGTTATCAGCCAGCTCTTTCCTGCGGCATCGTTATTCAGCCGGTCCAGCGCTTTCCAGGCGCGCAGGTAGGTTTCCTGAACCAGGTCCTTGGCCAATGCATCGTTAGCACACATCCACAGTGCGTATCGATACAGGTCTGTGCCATACGCGTTGGCCAGGGCATTGAACCTCTCCTGGCGCCGGGTTGCATTGCTCATGACCGGAATGCCAGCGGTGTCATTGCAAAAATCTGGATGGCCAGGAGCCGCATGAATCACGCCCGCCGATAGACTTCCGCGCCCTGCTTGACGAATTCCTCAGCTTTTTCGGCCATACCCAATTGCAATGCGGAGTCTTCCTGCAGGCCTTTGTCCCGGGCGTAGTCACGCACGTCCTGGGTTATTTTCATTGAACAGAAATGTGGTCCGCACATGGAGCAGAAGTGCGCCAGCTTGTGTGCTTCCTTGGGCATGGTTTTGTCGTGAAACTCGCGCGCCCGTTCGGGGTCGAGGCTGAGGTTGAACTGGTCTTCCCAGCGAAATTCGAATCGCGCCTTGGACAGGGCATTGTCGCGAATCTGCGCACCCGGATGCCCTTTGGCCAGGTCAGCGGCGTGGGCGGCAATCCGGTAGGTGATAATGCCTTCGCGCACGTCGTGCTTGTCCGGCAGGCCCAGGTGCTCTTTGGGCGTGACGTAGCACAGCATCGCAGTCCCATACCACCCGATCTGCGCGGCACCGATAGCCGAGGTGATATGGTCATAGCCGGGGGCGATGTCCGTGGTCAGCGGGCCGAGCGTATAGAACGGCGCTTCATGGCAGTCCTTCAATTCCTTTTGCATGTTCTCCCTGATTAGTTGCATCGGCACATGTCCCGGCCCTTCGATCATCACCTGCACGTCATGTTCCCAGGCGATTCGAGTCAGCTCGCCCAGTGTTTCCAGTTCAGCGAATTGTGCCTGGTCATTGGCATCGGCGATGGAACCGGGGCGCAAACCGTCGCCCAGCGAAAAACTGACATCATAGGCCTGCATGATTTCGCAGATTTCTGCGAAACGCGTGTACAGGAAACTCTCCTTGTGGTGGGCCAGGCACCATTTGGCCATGATGGAGCCACCGCGCGAAACGATGCCGGTCACGCGGTTGGCAGTGAGCGGAATCCAGGGCAGTCGCACGCCGGCGTGAATAGTGAAGTAATCCACACCTTGCTCCGCCTGTTCCACCAGGGTGTCGCGAAACATCTCCCAGGTCAGCTCTTCGGCACGGCCGTCGACTTTCTCCAGGGCCTGGTAGATGGGCACCGTGCCAATGGGCACCGGCGAATTGCGAATGATCCATTCGCGCGTTTCGTGAATGTGCCGGCCAGTGGAAAGGTCCATCACGGTATCCGCGCCCCAGCGCAGCGCCCAGACCATTTTTTCGACTTCTTCGGCAATGCTCGAGGTGACTGCCGAGTTGCCGATGTTGGCATTGATTTTGACCAGGAAATTACGGCCGATGATCATCGGTTCGGATTCAGGGTGGTTGATGTTGTTCGGCAGAATGGCGCGTCCGCGGGCAATTTCCGAGCGCACAAACTCGGGCGTTACTACTTCAGGTATGGAGGCGCCGAAGGACTGTCCCGGGTGTTGGAAATAGAGTTTTTGGTTCTGCGCTGAATCATTGAGCGCTGCGCGCCGAAGATTCTCACGAATAGCCACGTACTCCATTTCCGGGGTAATGATCCCGCGCCGGGCGTAATGCATCTGGGAAACGTTGGCGCCCGCTACGGCCTGGAGTGGTGAACGTCGCTGGCCGAAACGCAGATGACGAGTTTTCTCGTCCACCAGCCGTGCAGCTCCAAATTCCGAGCTTGGTCCGCTCATGGCCCGGGTGTCATTGCGCTCGGCTATCCAGTTTGCACGCAGTGCAGGCAGGCCCTGTAACAGATCGATGCTGGCGGCCGGGTCAGTGTAAGGGCCGGAATTATCGTACAGCAGAACCGGGGGGTTCTTCTCCACCCCGAACATGGCAGGTGTGTCCTGCTGCTCGACTTCCCGCATTCCAACCCGCACATCATCACGGCTGCCTGTCAGGTACACCTTGCGCGAGGCCGGGAATGGTCTGGTGACCTCGCTGCTCAGTCGCGTGGTCTGTTGTACAAGGTCTTCTGGGACTGCGTTCATCTGTTTTCCTCGGGCTCAGGGGTGAAACACGCCGGCATACCTAGCATGATATAGCCGGGATCACGATTTGACTAATCATGCCGCTGTATAATCCCGGATTGCTAAGGGCCCGGGTGGCTGGCGCATTGCGGGCAGGTCGGTGAAGAGTTGGCGCCCGGAAATGACTAATGGCACTTAATTGACCCGCGGCAAAACCTCAGGCTGGTGTTGCTGCAAGCCATTTGAAGCCTTAACCTAGCGGGCTGGCATGCAGGCCAGGCAAAGGGGCCGGAACAGGCCGGAGATCAGGAACTTGAACATGAATTTTGAACGCGCCCGTACCAACATGGTAGAGCAGCAGGTGCGAACCTGGGAAGTGCTGGACAGCAAGGTTCTCGGGTTGATGGAGAGCGTGCACCGCGAGGATTTTGTGCCGGTGCGCTATCGCAAACTGGCTTTTGCCGACCTGTCGATTCCGCTGGCCATGGGCCAAGCCATGATGTGCCCCAGGGTAGAGGGGCGCATGTTGCAGTCGCTGGACTTACAGCAGGAAGATTCAATACTGGAAATTGGAACGGGTAGCGGTTTCATTACCGCGTGCATGTCCGTCATGGCCCGGCGCGTGGTCAGCGTGGAGTTGTTCGAGGAGTTATACCTTGAGGCCGAAATCCGCCTGCGTGACAAACACATGCACAACGTGGAGTTGTATGTCGGCGATGTTATGACAGGCTGGCAACCACAACAGGCGCACGATGTTGTCGTAGTCACCGGGTCGGTTCCCGCTGTTCCGGAGTCGTTTCGCGACTGGCTCAATCCCGGCGGGCGGATGTTCGTGGTTGTTGGCGAATCGCCCGCGATGGAGGCCCGGTTGTTGACTCGCGTGGGATTCAGCGACTGGCGTGAAGAGAGCCTGTTTGAAACAGATTTGCCCAGGTTGGTGAATTCAACTCCACCGGCTAATTTTGATTTTTGATCCGGCGGGAGCTGGATAAACGGCCCGCACACGAGGTTGGGACATATATCCGGGGTGCAGCCAAAGTGTTAGGGAGTGGGACATGTTGAATAGAAAATTGTCGTTTCGGGGTCCGTTTTGGCTGGTGGTTTGCTGTTTGACGGCAACCTCACCGGCGTTTGCAGTTAATCTCGATGGCGTTCTCGATCTTGCCCTGAAGAATGATCCTCGCTTGCGGGCTGCGGCATATCGCCGCGATGCGGTTGCTGAGAACAAGACCCAGGCCGTGGCCAACCTGCTGCCACATCTCGGGGCAAGCGCCACTTATGATCGGGGCAATTCCAAAGTAACGCTGGCTGACACCGAGGTTTCAGACAGCGATCTGAGCAATGACAGTTACAGCGTCTGGCTGCGGCAAAGCCTTTATCACCAGGAGAATTACGAGAGCCTGGACATTGCCCGTGCACAGATTTCCGAGGCCGACGCACTGTACCAGGTTGCTTACCTGGATTTCCTCGTGCGCGTTGCCGAACGCTACTTCCTGGTTTTGACGCTGACCGACGGCGTTACGTTTGCCGAGGCCGAGGAAACGGCTTTTCAGCGTCAATACGAACAGGCCGAGCAGCGCTTTGAAGTGGGACTGACGGCGGTAACCGATGTACATGAAGCAAAAGCCAGTTATGACAGTGCACGTGCCCGCGCCATCGTTTCGCGCAATAATCTGGCGGATGCCAAGGAAGCCTTGCGTGAGCTGACTGGCACCTACTTTGAAGATTACGACAGCCTCCAGCCTGTGCTGCCACTGGTGGAGCCCTCTCCGGCCAATGCGGAAGAGTGGGTAAAGATGGCCCTTGCCAGCAATCCGGCCATTCGCTCCGTGCAGGCCAGTGTTGAAGCTGCCGAAGCCGACGTGCGCTTCCAGCGTGCCGGCCACTTCCCCACGCTGGATCTGGTGGCGAAATATAATGACTACACCAATAATAAGTATTTGGTGCGCGACGACTTCCAGCAGCCTATTGGAACCACCTCCCTTGGGGTAGATGACACCACGGTAGAATTGTTGCTGGCAGTGCCCATTTACTCGGGCGGCGCCGTCAGTTCGCGTACGCGCCAGGCCAGTTATTTGTTCGATGCCCGGTCACAGGATCTGGATGATATTCAGCGGACCACAGTGCGCCAGGCCCGAAATTCCTATCGTGGCGTGCTCAGCGGCATTGAAGAAGTCGGAGCGTATGGCCAGGCAGTGATTTCAGCGCAAAGTGCAGTCGATGCCACCCAGGCGGGCTTCGAAGTGGGTACCCGCACCATCGTGGATGTGTTGATCGCCCAGCAGCATTTTTACCAGGCCCAACGGGATAATTCCCTGGCCCGGCATGCCTATATTCTGAGCCACCTCAGGCTGAAGCTGGTTGCCGGCTTGTTGACCGAGGACGATCTGCGGGTGGTCAATCAGTTATTGCAGTAGGCCCCTATTGCAATAGCTTCGGGTTGCGACCGCCTACCAGCAGGCGGTCGGTAATTTCCAGGGTACGCGCCAGCGCACCCTGGCCTTGTGCAACCAGCGCCAGTCCGGCAGATCCCATCCGTTGCCGCAAGGCGGCATCACCCAGCAACTCGCACACGCAGTGCTCCAGTTGCGCTGCAGTGAGAACCTGTTTCGCACCACCTGCAGCCAGCAATTCACGGCTGATATCGGCAAAGTTAAACGTGTGTGGGCCCAACAGCACCGGTACCGACAAGGCCGCCGGCTCAAGCATGTTATGGCCGCCGACTGCAACCAGGCTGCCACCAACAAATGCCACGTCGCAAGCCGCATAAAACCGCAGCAATTCCCCCATGGCGTCTAGTACCAGGCACTGGACCGAAGCAGGACAGGGTAGGCCTGCACTGAAAAGATGCACCGACAGACCACTTGCACGGGCGAGCTGGGCTGCCTGCGGGAAGCGTTCCGGGTGACGCGGCGCAAGGATCAGCAGAGCTGCCGGGAAGCGTTTCAGCGCCCCCTGGAAGGCTTCCAGCACCTGGCTTTCCTCGCCCTCATGGGTGCTGGCAGCAAGGAATACGGGCCGCTGCTCACCCCAGGCCCGCCGCAGTGCCTGTCCCTGCTCATGCAGTGCGGGGGGTAGCTTTGATTCAAACTTGAGATTGCCGCTAACCGTGATGCGGGCAGGATCGGCGCCAAGCGCGGCAAAACGCCTGGCGTCGCTTTCGCTTTGCGCTGCGATGCAACTGACCTGCAGCAGGGTATCGCCCATGAGTCTGCGCACGCGCTGGAAGCGGGGGAAGGATTTGTCGGAAATGCGGGCATTGGCCAGCAATATGGCTATGTTGTGTTGCGCCGCGGCATGATAGAGGTTGGGCCAGATTTCTGTTTCCATGACGATCAGCAAGCGGGGTTGTGCGTGGCGGAAAAAGCGTTGCACACAACCCGGCAGATCCAGCGGGATATACACATGCTGCACCTGCGCACCAAACACTGCCCGGATCCGGGCTGAGCCGGTCGGGGTAAAGCAGGTAAGCGACAAAGGCAGGCCGGGGTAGCGTGACAGCAACGCAAGGACCAGGGGCGTTGCCGCATTAACCTCGCCCACGGAAGCCGCATGTACCACGATGCCCCCGGGCGTCAGCGCCTGAGGGGACAGGGCAAAACGCTCCCGCCAGCGGCGGCGGTATTCCGCTTCGCGCAGGCTGCGCCATCCCAGGTGCAACAACAGCAATGGCGCGAAGAAGTAGCTGGCGAGTTTATACACCGTGTACACGTCTAGTGGCCCTTGTCTCGCCTGTTCCCTAAAAAGTATATCACTGGGGTATATCACCGGGCGTTGCAGGCCGGGGCCCAGACAAAACACAGGGGTGAGCGCCAACGCTTGGACTCAGCAGCGTAAGCAAGGACAATATGCCAATGCCTATGATTGTGCCAGCCATGTCTCCGTCACCAACCGACCCACCCCGGCCCCGCTGCACTTTGCGCAACCTGCCCACGTGGCTGGCCGTGGGCCTACTCTGGTTGTTGGGCAAAACACCGCAGTGGCTGGCGTTGGCACTGGCCGTGCCTTTGGCGTCCCTGATGCGTATGCTGATGAAGGGTCGGCGCGCGATTGCACGGCGTAACATTGAACGCTGTTTTCCTGTTATGCAGAAAAGCGAAAGGGAGCGGTTGCTGCTTGACAGCTTCCGCGCACTGGCCCGGGCGGTGTTCGAAATTGCCTGGGCATGGTCGGCTTCCGATGAGCGAATGCGCCGCATATGCCGCAGCGAGGGCCTGGAACATGTCGACGCGGCCAGGGCGGGTGGCCGCGGAGTCCTTTTGGTGACGGCACATGTGAGTTGCCTCGAAATTGGCGCCAGGCTCATGGCCCTTAGCCTGGGGCGGGACCGGCCCGCCAGCGGAATTTACCGTCCGCTGAGAAACCCGGTGCTGGAGTGGTACCAGAACCGCGGGCGGCGGCTGTTTGCCGCTTCGATGATCAGCAAACGCGAAATGCGCCATGCCATCAGGCTGCTACGTAATGGCGGGCTGGTGTGGTACGCGCCTGACCAGGACTTTGGTCGCGAACTAAGCGTGTTTGCGCCGCTGTTCGGTATCCAGACTGCGACCTTGTTGGCCACACACCGCCTGCCACAAATAACTGGCTGTGCAGTGGTTCCCATGTTTCCGGTTTATGATGAAGCAGCGCGGCGCTATACCATCAGGTTCCTGCCGGCCCTGGAGTCGTTTCCGGGGCCGGATGCCACAGCAGACCTGACACGGGTAAACGCTATCATGGAGCAGCACATTCGCTCTGCGCCCCAGCAATACTGGTGGATTCATCGTCGCTTCAAGACACGACCTGACGGAGAGGAAGGGTTTTATGCCTGATGTGCGGGAAAACCACGGGAGCAGAATATGAATGGCATCACAAGGACATTGCTGCGACTTTTTTTCGCACTCACTGTAGCGCTTATCACGGCGGCTATCCTGCGCTCATCGCTGTGACCCTGCCAGGGCCACGCTGTCGCGCAGGCTAGCAGCCCACAATCCCACCAGGAACCACACCAGAGATGAGGTGTAGGTGCCATATACCGAAAAGTGCGAGTTCAGCGGGAACAGGATAAGTGCTATCGCCAGCGCAAACGGATAAGCGTCCTGGCGTTGCGCCGGGCTGGTGTGCTTCCAGCTGCGCATGGCCAGTACAAACGCAAGGATCAGGCCGAACAAGCCGATGCTGCCGGTATCCGACATGACTTCCAGCACCACGTTGTGTGCATGCACGGCGCCGGAAACACCGCCGGATTTGGCGATATGGATGTCATCCTTGGCGGCGTACTTCATGTAGGCCACCGGGAAAGCCCGCACCCCCACGCCGTTCACCGGGTGGTGCTGGTACATCTTGATGGCCGTGATGAATATTGGTAAACGATAGGATGATGCATAGTCCAGCGACTCCCCCGTGCCTTCGTACAAGGCACGGGTCAGTTCCACGCGCTGCTGAAACACGGGTGAGGCGAAATAGCTGCCCGCGGCTATGAGTACGGCCAGGACGGGGACTATCAGCATGGTGCGCCTGAGTTCGAGGTTTTCCCGTTTGAGCATCAACACAAAATAGGTGGCCAGCACGATGGCCATGCTCAGCCAGCCCGAACGCATGCCGGAAATCAGCACGGCGCCGAGCACCAGGGTAAATGAAGCGGCCCAGGCCCAGGGGCGCCATTCGCGGCGGGCATATTCCAGCAGCAAGGGTGAGAGCATGGCCAGGGTGGGGCCGTAAAACTGGTATTTTTCCATGAACAGGGCATTAAGCCGGTCGGCGTGCATGGCTATGCCGAAGACATCACGGCCCAGCAGCAACTGCACAAAGCCGTCCGCCGCCCAGAACAGCAGCAGGAAAGATGTCCAGCGCAGCACGCGCCAGCGCGCCGAGGATGAGTGCAACAGCGCAGCCATGGATAGCGTTGCGGCAAGGAAACGCAAATCTTCAAGACAGTGCAGCCAACTTACCCGTGGTGCCATGGAATCCAGGCTGGATATCACCATCGGCAACCAGAAACACAGGAACAGCGGAACCAGGAAATGCGCAGCCTTTCGTAATGACTGGCGGTACTGCTCCCTGGCCAGCAAAAAGGGCAGGGCCAGCGCAAACAAGGACAGGGGAATTTCTGCCAGGCGGTGAAAGGGCAGCAAGGCGATGAACGACACGGCAGCCCAACTGGGCCATTCATCTTGAAAGCGACGGATGAGCAGCTTCATGCATTGGCCTCCTTGGTGCGTTCCTGGATGGCTTGCTGATACAGGTGCAAAGTCAGGTTCATGGAATCCTCCAGCAGGAATGCGGAGTTGGGTGAAACCGCCGGCGGGGTGCGCAGAAATGACCGGGCGCGGAGCAACAGCTCGGCGGGCTGGTCCGGTGAGACTGCCCCGGCGGGAAACATTTCGGCCAGCACTTCCTGTACTCCTCCGTGGTTCCATGCGATCACCGGGACGCCCAAACGCAGGGCTTCCGGCACGGTACGGCCAAACGCTTCCGGCGGATCGCTGCACAGGCTGAAGACGATGTCTGATGCCGCCATCCAGTCGCGCATATCCAGGCGTGCGCCAACGAAGGTAATCCGGTCCGGAATGCCGTTGCGCGAGGCCAGCCCTTCGAGTTCACTGCGAAAGCGCGAACCCGGCCTGGCCATGCCCACAACCACCCCGTGAATATCGGGAAATTCAATTGCCAGTGCAGCAATCAGTTCAAGAAAAACACTGTGGCCCTTGTAGCGCGACAGGCGGCCCGGCAGGCACAGCAGGCGCTTACCACGCAATTGCGGAAACTCGGCGAAGGTGCGGCTGAACCATTGCGGCTCAGGGCGGTAGCCGTAGGGAAAAGCCTCCGGGCTGGTACCGCCATGAATCGTGACCACCCGCGCCGGGTCGGCCACCGGGTAGTTATACAATGCGTATTCGCGAATGTGTTCGGATACCGCCACGACGCGATCACCCCGGGCCATCACGGCGCTGTAGCGATTGACTGAGTAGTGCCCGTGCATGCTGGTGATGAAAACCGGTCGCCGGGATGGATCAAGACGGCGCAGGGCAAGGCGGCAGATCCAGGCCGGAAGCCTTGAGTGTACATGCAGCACGTCGGGCTGCTCGCGCTCGAGCCAGGCCGCAAGATGCTTGATGTATAGCAGCGTGGCGAGGCTTTTCTTTCCAATCGGCCAGGGCAGGCGCGCCGCACCGCATGCATCAATGCGCTGTTGCAAAGGGCCACCGGCAGAAATTACGGTAACCCGGTGTCCGCATCGCACCAGGTGCTCCGACAGCTCGGTGGCAACCAGCTCTGATCCGCCCAGATTCAGCGATGCCAGGGCTTGGACAACATGCATGGGAGTGGCGGGTAAAGCGCTTTAGTCAATCAGCACGTAACGTGTGCTGCAATAAGGGCAGGTGGCCTGGCCTGTTTTCTCGATGGGGAGGTAAACACGCGGATGTGAATTCCACAGCCTCTGCTCATGCGTAGGGCAGGACAAAGGCAGGTCAACGCGGCTTACCTGGAAGATATTCTGTGTATTGGCGTTGTGCAGTTTTGCGTCTGCTGCATCGGTGGCGTTGGTCACGGTGGAATCTCCAGAAACGGTAGCACTTGGTTTTCTGTGCCTATTCTACGGCACGGGCCGTGGCGAATGTCAGGGAATTGTCCAGCGGGGCGTATCGGCGTCAGACTGGTGAAGCGGGAGCCCGGCGGGTTTTGCCTCCCAGCAGCCGGGCAAATATCGCGGCTGAAGCGGAGGTATCAACGGCTGTGCGTTCCTCGCCAGGGACCAGGGTCTGCAGCATGCGCTGTTGATGCAGAGCCTGCGCGGTCACTTGCAGCGTGTGTGCATCGGCAGCCGACAACCAGCCGATCTCAACCAGGGCGTGCAACTGCCCGGGTATGCTGGTTTCCTGCACCAGCGCGGGTGAGTCCGATGCCCTGGCCAGGACCCCGAGTTGCGCAACCCACTCGATATCGACCAGGCCGCCCGATTGGTGCTTGGGGTCAGCAGAGTCCTCCTTGCCCGCCAGTTCCAGCACCATCCTGTTACGCATGTCGGCCAGTTCAAAGCACAACTCCGCCTCCTGTCTTGGTCGCATAAGGGCTTGGCGGCGTATGCGACAGAACTGATCCGCAGTTGACCTGGCGCCGGCAACGAAACGGGCCCGGGTCAGCGCCTGCAGCTCCCAGGTCCAGGCCTGGTTGAGCTGGTACTCGGCAAAAGCATCCAGTGAACTGACCAGTGAACCGGCCCGCCCGTTAGGTCGCAGGCGCGTATCGACCGGGTATAGCCTGCCCGAAGGGCTCATTGCCGTCAGCAGACTGAGAACGCGCTGGGCCAGTCGCGCATAGTAGCGCTCGGCGGGAAGGCTGCCTTTGCCGGCCGGCGTGCCGCTGGAGACGCTTAGCGGGGACGCGAACAGGAACACGAGGTCGAGGTCGGATTCATACCCGGGCTCACTTGCGCCCAGGCTACCGTAGGCAATGATAGCCAGGGTGTTACGCGGCGCATTTCCGGGCTCATCCCCGGAATTATCTGCATCTGGTACCGTTCCATGTGGCCATGCCGTGACTCGATTTCCCGGGTGGCCAGACGCAGCACTCCATGCAATACCGCTGCCGCCAGGCTGGATAAGCCGGACTGTGCCTCCTGGCTGTCAATCGTTCCAGCCAGCTGCGCAACGGCGATACGCAGGGAGGTTGCCAGCTTGAGATAGTTCAAGCCAGCCAGCACACTTTCGGTCTCCTGGCCCGCGCTCAGCAGGCGCGTGACACTCTGCAGCAGGTCCGCGGCGGCCGGAATCTGGCGACCCAAAGACGGATCAATCAGCTCATCCAGCAACGCAGGGAAACGAATCACGCTGGCGGCAATCCACTCGCTGCGGGCAAACAGCTCAACCATCCGGTCGAGCGCTGCCGCGTTTTGCACCAGCAACACGAGGTAAGGGCTGCGCTGGCAGATGGCCAGCACCAGGTCGTACACCCGGTGCAGAATGCGGTTTTCCAGCGACAGCCGGTCGAGCCGGTGCAGCAGGACCGGCATGAACTGGTCCAGCCGTCGCCGTGCGCGCTGGCTGAGTGCAAGGCGCTCAAGGCTGCGCAGGAATACCGCCAGGGGCTGATCATCATGCAGCGCCTCGTCCGTGCCGGAAGCCTGTTGATCGGTTTGCGCATGCCGCCAGACTTCGACCCACTTCGGCTCAGCGGAAGGTGCTGGCTGCGAGGGGAATATGGCGTGGAAGCGTTGCGTAACGCGTTGGCGCACTGCCGCAACCTGGTCCATCAGGTTCGATACAGTGGCTGTGCCACAGGCACAGGCAAGGCGCTGCAGATCATCACCCGTTGGAATGCTGTGGGTTTGCTGATCGTGCTGGGCCTGGATGCGGTTTTCGAGGCGGCGCAGATCGACATAATCGGCGCGGATGTCCACCAGTGTCTCCGCGTTGATCAGGCCCAGTTCCGCTATACCTGACAGTGCCTGCACCAGTGAGGGGGTTTGCAGAACGGGTTCGCGTCCGCCGCGCAGCAACTGGAAACACTGGGCCAGGAATTCAATCTCGCGAATTCCTCCCGGCCCGCGCTTGATGTCATCGAGGCGGTCACGGCGGCGTGCATCCTCGATGACAGCAGCATGCATGTCTTGCAAGGCTTCAATGGCAGTGAAATCGATATAGCGGCGGTACACGAATGGGTGAACCTGGCGCAGCAGCTCCCTGCCCAATGAAAGGTCGCCCGCTACCGGCCGTGCCTTGATCAGGGCATAGCGTTCCCAATCACGGCCTTCACGCTGGTAGTACTGGTCCAGTGCGGCGAGGCTGGAACACAGCGGCCCGGAATCACCAAAAGGGCGTAAACGGGTATCGACCCGAAAACAGAAACCGTCCGCTGTCACGTCCGAGAGGCTGCTAATCACCGCCCGCGCGAGGCGAATGAAGAACTCCTCGCTGGACAAGTTGCGCGGACCACCTGCGCGGCACTCACCCGTGCTGCGATAGCAGAAGATGATGTCGATGTCGGACGACAGGTTGAGCTCCCCGCCGCCGAGCTTGCCCAAGCCGATTACTGCCAGGCCTTGTTCAATTCCGTCGCTATCAAGCGGAGTGCCGAATTTTTCCTCAAGCGCCCGGTTGTGGTATTCCATGGCGGCGGACAGGCATAACTCAGCCAGGGACGTGAGGTCGGCAAAAGTCTCATCCAGCGCCGCCAGATCACACAGGTCGCGCCAGATGATGCGCAGCAACTTACGTTACGAATCCGCCGCAGGCCGGCATCCAGCCCAAATTCCCTTATCTCTTCATCCAGGGCAGCCCGGCGGGGAGGCTGGTGTTCGTCCAGGCCCGTAGCCCATTGGGGATAGCGGTCGAGCATGCCGGCGGCAAACGGGCTGCAATACCGCACGTGTGCCAGTCGCTGTGAGGCAGCGACTGGCTGGTGGAACCTGGTGCCAATGCGAAATTGTGTTGCTGCCGGACATCATGGGATTATAGGGTTTCCACGTTTTTCCAAGCAGGAGTTTTTCACATGCGCAACGCCTGGCCTCTGCTGGTCGTCTTGATGATGCCCCTTGTGTGCTTACAGCGGCTTGTGGGCAGGAGCACCCGGCTGACACTTACGATCCTGCGCACGATTATTTTTCTTTTGCCAACACGCGTGAATTTTCCACCCGCCACCTGGATCTCGACCTCGAGGTGGATTTCGCTGCCACCGAACTGCGCGGTAGCGTCGTGTTGCACATGAACCGGATCGTTCCTGAGGCGAAGCAGCTTGTGCTCGACAGTCGGGGACTGGTTATCGGTGCGGTGCAACTTCTCCAACCGGGCGGTGATGCGCTTGATCTTGACTACCGGCTGGGCGAGAGCGACCCGGTGATGGGTGAGCCACTGGTCATTGAGCTGCCGGACGATTTTACCTCTCCCGGCGAGTTCCGGCTGCGCATTGAATACCACACCGGACCCAATGCATCGGCCCTGATGTGGTTGCCGGCCGAGTTGACCGCCGGCGGCGCACATCCTTTCATGTTCACCCAGTCCCAGTCCATTCATGCGCGCAGCTGGGTGCCACTGCAGGACACTCCGGGCATGCGCGTGACCTACGAGGCGACCATACACACGCCCCCGCAACTTCTGGCCGTGATGAGCGCAGACAATGACCCCCTGGCTGGAGTGCCGGGCGCGGAACGTAAGGGCGAGTATCATTTTTCCATGCCCCAGCCCATTCCTTCCTACCTGCTGGCGCTCGCGGTCGGTAACCTGTCTTTTGCGCCCTTCGGCCCGGACACCGGCGTGTATGCCGAGCCGGAAGTGCTGCCGGCTGCAGCCTGGGAATTCGCCGATACGCAGAACATGCTGGATGCGGCTGAAGCCACGTATGGCCCCTACCGCTGGGGACGCTATGACCTGTTGATCCTGCCGCCGAGTTTTCCCTTCGGTGGCATGGAAAATCCTCGCCTGTCCTTCATTACTCCATCGTTGCTGGCTGGAGACCGCAGCCTGGTTTCCGTCATTGCCCACGAATTGGCCCATTCCTGGTCCGGTAACCTGGTGAGCAACAAGACCTGGCGTGATATCTGGCTGAATGAGGGCACCACCTCCTACGTGGAATCCCGCCTGATGGAAGTGTTGTACGGCAAAGAACGCAGCGATGAGGAACGCCTGCTTTCCTACCAGGACCTGCAGGAAAGCCTTGCCACGGTGCCGAGCGAGATGCAGGCCCTGGCGCCGGTGTTTTCCCAGGGCGATCCCGATGTGGGGCAGGGCACGCTGCATTACTCCAAGGGGGCGCTGTTCCTGGAAAACCTGGAAGCACGGTTTGGCCGCGAGGTATTCGATGCTTACATGGCCGCGTACTTCAATCATTTCGCCATGCAGAGCATCAGCAGCGAACAATTCCTCGACTACATCGATACAAACCTGTTGCAGCAACACCCGGGTATCTATACTCGCGAGCAGGTGGAAGAGTGGTTGTACCAGCCGGGCGTCCCTGCCACCGCCCTTTTGCCAACTTCCGCCAGCCTCGATAGTGCTGCTGCCGCGGCGCGCAACTGGTCCAGCGGAGAACTGCCTTCAAGCGAACTGCCATTTGACACGTGGAGCCCGCAGGCAACGGTGTATTTCATCAAGGCTTTGCCGCCTGACTTGTCGACCGGGCAATTGACCGAGCTGGATGAACTGCTGGGCCTTAGCCAGTCGCGCAACGCGGAAATCGGCCGCACCTGGTTCACGCAGGTCGCGGCGCGGCGGCACCTTCCCGCCTACGAAGCCATGCGCACTTACCTTGGCCGCTACGGCCGTACGCGCCTGATCGAACCGGTATACGCCGCGCTCGTTGCCAATGGCGAAGATGCCGAGTGGGCCAGAGCCACGTTCGAAGAACTCAAGGGCGGTTACCATCCGCTTACAGTGGTGAAGATCGAGCACCTGTTTGCGCCAAAGTAATTCTGGCCGGGGCGTTCCCGTGGACCGGGCGGCGGCCAGGGCAGTCCCCACCATGGCGGTTCCGGCTGTAGTTGGGGTACATTAAAGTCTCACAACGCTAACGGGAGTCAGGTATGAGCCAGATCAGGGTAAGTCAGTTTGGTTGGCACGGTGTGGGTTTCGGTTCTGCACTGGCCATGGCGGTATCTTTCAACGTTAACCATTCCCTGGGCTGGGCGATCCTCCACGGCCTGTTTGGCTGGTTCTACGTGATTTATTACGCCATTTTTGTCCACGGCTGATAGCCAGTCCTTTCAGCCCGGAGGCACATGCGCGCGTATTCCGGCTTTTCACTGCTGCGTGGCGCCCTGGCTGGCCATCGTTACTGGCCGCGGGCGTGGCGCGATGCAGAACCGCAAGCTCACTACGACGTAGTCATCGTGGGTGCGGGCGGGCACGGCCTGGCCACGGCGTATTACCTCGCGAAGTACCACGGCATGAAGCGCGTTGCCGTGCTGGAAAAAGGCCACCTTGGCGGCGGTAATTCTGGGCGCAATACGCAGGTGTGCCGTTCCAATTATTTCTATCCCGAAAGTGGCGCCTTTTACGAACACTCGCTGCAGTTGTACGAAAATCTCGCCAGTGAAATCAACATGAACGTCATGTTCAGCCAGCGTGGCATCCTGGTGCTGTGCAACAGCCCCCACGAGATGGACCTGTGTCGCCGCTGGGCCAATGCCATCGACATGAATGGCATTGATTCAGCAATGCTGTCACGTGAAGACATAAAAAAATACATACCGTACATCAACCTGGATTGCCGCTTTCCTGTCCATGGCGGTTTTATCCAGAAGCGTGCAGGTATCACGCGGCACGATCCCGTGGTGTGGGGTTATGCCCGTGCGGCATCGGCGGCCGGCGTGGATATCGTGCAGCAGTGCGAAGTAACCGGCATGAACACTTCGGACAGTCGCGTAACTTCATTGGAAACTACCCGGGGCAGGATATCTGCCGACCGCATTGCGCTGTGCGTAGCCGGTCACAGCGGGCACCTGGCAGCGATGGCCGGCCTGCGCCTGCCCATCACCAGCGTGGCATTGCAGGCGATGGTGACCGAGCCGGTCAAGCCCATACTCAATGTCGGCCTGATGTCCGGGCACATTCATGTGTATGTCAGCCAGTCGGACCGGGGGGAGCTGGTGATCGGGGGTGGTGCAGACCTGTATAACTCCTACGCGCAAAGAGGTGGCCTGCCGGTACAGCAGGAAAGCATGCAGGCGCTGATGGAATTGCTGCCCGTATTCAGCCGCTTGCGCATGATGCGGCAATGGGCGGGTATATGCGACATGGCACCCGACGTCAGTCCCATCGTGGGTAAAACACCGATTGAAAACCTTTATGTCTCAACCGGTTGGGGTACCGGGGGCTACAAGGCCATTCCGGCGGGTGGCGACACGCTGGCGCACACCATTGTTAACGATGAACCCCATCCCCTGTTGCGGCCATTCCAGTTAGAACGTTTCACCACCGGGCGGCTGATTGATGAAGGGGCTGCATCGGGTGTGGCGCATTAGTGCAAGTTCTGCTGGCTCATTATTCCGGCCAGTTTATTCGAAACCATCAAGAAACAGAAGGAGAACTCGTACGCTCCCAGGTCTACCGTGGCCGTCTGCACGCGCGCCAGACCGTCCAGATCAAGCGAAGCTCAGGCCACCGAGCGGGACGTTCACCCCGATGTTGATCAGCGGTGAGCTGCTGACAGGCCGAAAATCGTTTGCGCCAACGAACCTGCGGATCGACGCTGATGTTGCCACTACTGCCGGCGGCAGGCGTCTGCGAGATCTTCTGGATGTCGTTGCTGATCAACAGCACTGTGGGCCCGAACAGGTCGGTTTGCGCGCCGCTGGTGTTGTTCCAGAAAATATTGTTGGTCAGCTGTCACTGTGTTGCTGCCATCGAATCGCCAGAGTCGCGTTGCGTGACTTCCGGCTTGAGGCAATATTGCCGGTGACGGTGTTGTTTGAAACGTAGCTGAGAGCCGTTGTTTCCAAATACGTAGCATGTGCCGCGCCTTTCGGCGCCGTGTTGCCCACCAACAGGTTGTTACGCACCGTTATGGTGCCGCCATCGCTTGAGCGCACGCAAACCCCCGCCCAGTAACGAGCATAGTTGTTGCGAAAGATGCAACGCTCTACCAGCACGTCGGCCGTATTTCCCGCCGAACCCGTGATGTACAAGCCACCACCACGGTCATTGATGTTGTTCACTTTTTCACGGTGGCCGTTCTGAAAAGTCAGATTGCGCACGGTGATCGATCCCGCGCCCACCCAGTGCGACAGCTCCATGCCGCCGCGGACGCCCTCACCGTCGATCACGGTCAGCGACGGATCAGTGGACTGTGTCTGGCAGGGATCGCCCATGGTGCCCGACCAGCCCCCTTCAATCGTGATCGAGTCTCCGCCGGGAAATGACCCGCTGGAGCCAAAGGGGTTAGTGGCCGACTTATACGTGCCGATGCGAATCTTGATGGTGTCAATCGAACTGCCGTTGCTGACGGCCGCCACCAGGGCTGCTTCCAGTTCCGCCGCGGTGCCCACGCAGGCGTTAAGGTCTACACTACTACGCGGTCTGTGCCAAACAAAGCGAAAACGCGGTGACCAGAATCCTGAGAATCATGCTGTGCGGGTTCCTCTGCAAGTACGCAGCAGAATAACCGCCATCGCGCCGCAGATCAAAGGATTTGTGTCGAGTGCTTTCTCAGTGAGTTTTCGCGCAAATCCCCCTTGCTATCGCGTGAAAGGACTTCTACTCTGCTTACTACTCGTAGGCTCTGTGTGAGTGATCAGCTGCCATTGAAGGTGGAGGTGCCGTGTGAACTTTAGTCTGTGTTGGCGCAGCCTGTTGCTGGCGACAGCAGTGCTCCCCTTGCACGCAGCGCTTGCACAACCAGTACCCGGTGATGGCTATCGATTGCAGGCCATCGATGGCGACAATGATCTTGGTGAACACTTCGCGCTGACCCCCAGGCCTAGCAGCTTCAATGGCTTTTTCTACCTGGCGGACCAAGGCGGCTGATCGGATCGACCTGCTACGGCCAGGTCTGTTCCAGCACGCGCACGCTGACCGATACCAGCAAGGATCGTGGGCGTTATGTCAGCGCGGCAACTCGCAGCGCCCTCAATAATCGCCCCCTGGTTGCCTATTACGATGCCACCAACGGCGACCTGATGGCCCTGGATGCTCATCGGTCGATTGTTCTTCTGTCGGCGGTATCGAGCGCACGCTGGAGAGCAGCGGTAATGTCGGGCAGGACACCTCTGTCGTGATTGATCCCGCTACCGGGTTTGGGCTGATCGGCTACTACGACGTGGACAATGGCGACATGCGGCTCTACCGCTGTGCCACGGCGATCTGCGATTCCGGCAGTTCGGTATTGGTCAACGGGACCAATGATCGCGGCCACAATTCCAGCATGGTGTTCGGTGGCACCACGCTGTGGATTGCCTATGAAGACCGCACCACGGGTGCAGTGATCGTAGCCAGCACTCAGTCGCCTTACACCACCTTCTCCTTTTTTACCATTGCCAATGCTGCGGAACCTTCGCTAAGCGTGGACGGCAGTGGTTTTCTCGATATGGTGTGGCGGAAACCGCTGGCAACTCGCTGCAACGGCTGCGGTGCCTGGATGCGACCTGCACCACCAGCAGTCAAATTCAACTGGGTGCGGCTGGCCACGGCTATCGGCCGTCGGCCACCCGTTCGGCGGCGGGTAACCTGCTGGTTTCCCAATTTGATCCTGCCAGCAACAGCCTGCGCGGCACCCAGTGTACGGACCTGCCCTGCACCAGTCCGCAGGCGCTGCTGTTTGACACCGGCGCGGGCATTGCTGGCAAGTCATTCATGACGGTCAGCAGTGGCTTCCCGCTGGTTTTTTACCAGGAATCGCTGCGTAAGGATGTGCGTTCCGTGCAATGCACCGGCGCCGCTTGCGCCAACATGGTCAAACGGACTGCAATCAATGGCCACTCAGTCGGCGCCGCCCGCCTGGCAATGCGCCCGAATGGCCGTGGTGTGGTTGCCTACATCCGTGACCGTCAACCCTGGCTGGCACTGTGCGGCAATACACTCTGCACCAGCGTCAGCCAGGTTCGCTTACCCGGCGCCAACAGCGATACCCGGCCGGCGGTTGCGGTGCGTTCCGACAACCGCCCGGTTGTTTACTACTCCAGTGTAGGTGGCAGTGAGCTTTATGATTGCGCCAACGCCGACTGCACCAGCGGCAGCGCGCGCACGGTTAGCGGCAGCGGCAACTCCACCAGCGATTTCATCGAGATGGCGCTGCGTGCCGATGACCGGCCGGTCTTGCTGTATGCCGTTTCCAATCAGAACGATGTCTACGTATTCGACTGTGCCGATGTAAATTGCAGCAGTGGCACTTCACACCTGCTGGTCGACGAGCCGACCGCCAACAGCGCATATACAGCGAACTACGCCATCATCATCGGGCCCGGTGACCGGCCGATCATCATGTATTCACTCAACAGCAACCTGGGCAGCCAGCAGCGCTATGTGCGTTGCAACGACAGCGCCTGCCTCAGCGCCAGCGTCAGCACGGTTGGCACCAGCAGCACATTTTATGCCACGCCGCTGGCATTGCGCAGCGATAACCGCCCCGTGTTTATCGAGAACGGGCCGAATAAGCTTGCCATTTGCAACGATGCCGATTGCGCAGCCCCGGTTCGGTCTCCGATCGACGTGCCCGGCATCATCCACACCCTGCAATTGCTGGCCGGTGATCGCCCGGCTTATGCATCCGGAACCAGCGGTTTGGGCTACATTTCTCTTTGTGATGACTCCAATTGCGCAACCGCGCAGCATAACGTGTTGCTGAGCAACAGCGAGACATCAGTCAATTACCAGGGATCGCTCGGGCTGGATGGAACCGGCGCTGCCTTTGTAGCGTTCGAAGAACAGGCGCTGGCGGATGTCCTGCTGGCGGTACCCTTGCCCGAAATGGTCTTCAAAAACGGCTTTGAGTAGCTTGCTTTGAGTACCCTGGCCTGACAGCAATTCCCGGGTTCATGAGCTGACACCTAAAATTTTGCACAAACCGGCGTGTCAACGCGCAGGACAGATTCCTGCTCAAATTCCTTCCTGTAGGCATCGATGATCTGCGCTATTTCTTCAGCATCGCCCGGCCGCAGCAGGCGGGAAATGATTTTGCTATCCTCCGTGATAGTCTGCTTGCTCTTACCGTCCAGCCAGAAACCCCTGCTATCGATCACGCTGAAGCCTTCGGCAAAGCGAGGGGCGATCTCTGCCCGCAGAAATTCATTCCAGTCGCTGTCGCTGACCGTGCCACCCCCTGGCCGGCTCAGGCCAAAAAACAGCTGGGTCTCAATCATGCTACTGCCACCGCAAGTGTTGGCGGCTGAACGTTCACCAGCGGCAGAGGCGCAACCACCCAGTGCAGCCAACGCCAGTAGCAGGATTGTCTTGTGCATGGTCATAGCAGCGCCAATTCCCTGGGTCCGGGATCGTTATCAGGGTTCCGCCTGGGGGTTGAGGATCGATACTGTGGTTCCGAGGGTGAAGGCCGGCAGCAGGTCAATAATGTCCTGCCGCTGCACGGTGTCCAGCCGGTGTTGTAATTCTTTATAGGTGAGAGGCTGGCCATACCATAACCAGTCACGCGCCAGGCGGTCTGCCAGTTCGGGGTTACTCTGGGCGGCACTGCGGTAGCGGCCCAGCAGATGATGGCGCGCCTCGTCCACTTCCTGCTGTGACGGCGGGCGATCCACCAGTTCGTTCAGCGTGGCGCGCAGCAATTGCTGCATTGCCGGCAATTTGTCTGGGTCCACCCCCATGCTCAGCGTGATCCAGCCGGTGCGGCCATCGGTCTGGTAGTCGCTGTCGATGTAATAAATCAAGCCCCGGTTGGCGATGGCTTCATGTCCCAGCCGTCCTTCGTATTGGTGGCTGAAAATGTACAAGGCCATTTGCCACGCGGCGGCAAAGGGTTGGCCGGGCGCAGGCGCCCGCACCACGTAACCCAGTTGCACCTGAGCGACTGGCAGCGGCAGGGTGGACTCGATGTCCATGGCCAGCGCGTTTGCAGGCTGCACGTCAGCCGGTTCAGCCGGGGCGGTGAACGACGGGGTAGCGAAATCGCCAAAGCCTTTTTCGAGTTGCTTTAACGCGTCTCTTGCAGCGAAATCACCACTGAGCACCAGCAGCAGCGGGGCGAGGGGAGTTTTACCCACCGGTGCACCGGCCACCGCACCAGGACTCAGACCCAGGATCTCGCTGAAGTACGCTTGCAGAACCTCGGCCGGGTCGCGGTTACTGGCGGACCGGCTTGCTGTTGAGCCAGGAGCAGCGGCACTGACCGCTGACTCCAGCACCCTGCGCGCCTCGTCGATGGCTACCCCGAGTTCATCCGGTAACACATCAAATCCCAGAGAGGACAAACCCCAGCCTGGTTGGTTGGACCCTATGACTGTCTGGACTGGCCCTTCAGTCGCATTGTTTGCAGGAAAATCCGCCCCTGGCGTTATGACCCTCAGGCTAAGCGTAGTCGACAGGGCGGAGTGCTGCAGCAGGACCGGCACACCATTGCTTAACTGCCGCAGCTCCGGCTCACTGTTTGTCGCAGCACTTAAGCGTGCGGATTTTGCGCCCCTGGATTTTGCATCCTGAGACTTTGAATCTTCAGGTTTCAGGCCTTGGGGTTTTGTGGCTTCGGCTGCCAGGACCTTGGAGTCTGAGACCGGGGGTCCGGAGCTGGCCAGCTCAGAGGCTTCGTGCGGCACGTACCAGGCAATGTTTCTGCTATCGCTGCGCAGGTACCTGGCCATGACACGGGCGACATCCAGGGTGCTGATAGTGGCCACGGTCTGGGGCAGGGTCTCCAGGGCCTGCAGTGCATCCAGTCCGGCAAAAAATGCCAGTTGATGGGCTGCATCTTCGGTAGTCTCTACATCGAAAACGAGTTCGCGCTGCACCCGTTGCCTGGCAAGGTCCAGCGCATTCTGCGCGCTCACTTCACCCGCCTGCATCCACTGCTGCGTGGCGCGAATCTGCTGCTCAATGGCGGATTCAATGGCGGTTTCGTCGGCGTCCGGCGCGAAGAGGCCGTTGATGGCAAACACATAGTCCTGCGCTGAAGGCGGAAACCACGTGCTGACTTCACCGCCATTTCCAGCCCCCGGATTCTCGGTATTGGCAATCTGGGCCAGCGGCGCATCAGCGCGTACTGGTGTTCCCCAGTCGTTCTGCAGGAAGCTGACTCCCGAACCACCAGCCAGGATGTCCTGAGCGATCAGAAAGGCGGCATAGTCAGGGCTATTGGCTGCAGGTGCACGGTAGACGATCTTGAGGTATTTCCTGTCCAGCTCGCCCTGCAGGCGAATGCGGCGTTCGCCGTTCTGCACTGGCTCGATGGTATGTGGCAGCGGCGTTGCAGGCTTGCCAGGAATTTCGGCGAACAGGGCATTGACCTGCTGCACCACTGCTTTGCTGTTCACATCGCCCACCACGGCCAGGACGGCGTTCCCCGGGTGGTAGTTCTGCCGGTAAAAAGCCAAGATATCATCGCGGCTGATCGCGGCGACATCGCTTTCCCAGCCTATGGTGTTGTTGCGATACGGGTGGGCCAGAAAAACCAGGTACATCACGTTGTCCTGCAGCACCGAAGCCGGATCATTTTCGTAGCTGTGCATCTCGGTAAGGACTGCGCCGCGCTCCACGTCCACGTCCTTGGCTGAAATATCCAGCCGCGTCATGCGGTCTGCTTCGATGCGCAACAGCAAATCCAGATCCTCTTTGGGTGCCGTGGCGAAATACGTGGTCTGGTCCAGCCAGGTATAGCCATGCCATTCGCCGCCGGCCGCATAGATCGAGCTCACCAACTGCGTGTCAGGGAAATTGGCTGAATCGCGAAACGCCATGTGTTCGAGGAAATGGGCGAGGCCGGTCGCACCCGCCGGTTCGTTGCGCGCTCCCACCCGGTAGAGCATTTGCACACTCACCACCGGCAGGCTGTGGTCTTCCAGAACGATCAGCGTCATGCCGTTTTGCAGGTGTTCAACGCGGGCGGCAGACAGGTCGAGCCAGGCCACAGCCGGGAGCGGCGCCAGCATCAGAGCGGCAAACAAAATCCCGCAGAGGCTGGCAAATCGTTGTGTGCACAATGCCGCAGCAGCCATCACTAGCGGCCTGTTACAGGTCACTTTCGTTGCTCAAAAACCGCGGATGCCGCATCGATGGAGGAAAGTACATCCTCCCGCTCAGCTGCAGTGTTGTAGGCCGTGTTCGCCACGGTCTGCTCCCGCATGCGGGCAATCCAGCGCAGGAAGTAGTCCGCATCTTCAGCCGAGCGCAGTGCTTGCCCGCCTACTTCGACGAATACCGGGTTGGTGGTGGCAAAGGGGAAATGGTCGAAAATGTCCGGGCTGCTGTCTTCGTTCCACGCGCGCAGCACCACCCATGCGCTGGCGGAGAGCTTCAGTTGACCGGTAAATTGTGCCGCATTGCGTGCCTTGTTCATCTTCAGGGTTTGCACTACCTTGCCGTTTTGTACTACCTCCAGGTGGTCGATGGAAACCAGCGACTGCATAAAGCCGGCAAGATCCAGCGTATGCTCGCCTGCTGGCAGGCTGAGCTCGCCGCCCGGTGGCTGGCCGGCAAGGGTAAACGACAGGATGGGCCCGTTGGTGGCCATGGTATGGCCAGCCTTGAGACCGCTCAACCAGCGATCACGGCGCGAGGCGGGATCAGGGGGTCCCGCTGCGGTCAGCACGTATACCCGGTTGAGGCCGACCGGGCCGCGCAGGGATGCAAAGTTGGCCATGGCATCCGTGCCGCCAGCGGCGGTCAGCCTGAATCCACAGTTGAGCAAGCGATACCAGACCTCCTGGGTAGGGCGATAGTCGGCAAAACCGCTGACCTCGTAGTAATCCACTTTGCCCAGCGCTACGTCTACGGGCAGCCCATTGGTCAGCGCAGTGTCATGGTCGGGGTCGGGCAAGACGTCAAAGGGGTGCACGTAACCGACCAGGGCGCCCTGCTGGTGGGCCAGGTCGGCCACCGTGTCGTTGTCCGGGTAAGGGCTGGCCAGGCCCGTATTGGGGTAGGCTGAGTAGCCGGGCAGGAGGAAATGATCGCGCAGGCCCAGTAGGCCGAGGTGGCCCCAGTAGCCGGTGTGGAATTCCTGTGCGTGCAGCAACAGCACTGCGGCGGTGCTGGAGTCATCGGGAGCCGTGGAGAAATACGCGATGTCCGGTATCCGTTGCTCCTTGTTTACGATCAGGTTGAACACCAGGTCCAGGTCTTCTGCGGTGGCCTGGGCCACCAGGTGTGAGGGCGTATTGCGGTAGGTCCCGGCGTAGTTCATGTGCACGTGCACATCGCCGCTTTGCCATTGATGCTTCCAGTCCTGCGGTATGGCCAGGGGCACAGACTGCACCGTGAGGCTGTTATCCCGGCCGGAGCTGACCTCAACCGTGCGCCGTGCGATGGCGTGTTCCAGCCCGCGCCACACCTTAACTTCCGTTTTCCCTGCCGGCAACTGGACCGTGGCTGCGTCAGCAACGTGGAAGTAGTGGACCTCAAACTCACGGTCGCTGCGGTCAAAGGCGTCATCGGCGTGGATCCAGGCCTCCGCCGGGGCATAGCTGCGTCCATCGCTGCCCATAATGGAAACCCGTGCAGCAACGGCAGTGCCGGTTTCATCCACCACCTGCAGCGTGAGACTGCCCATGGGGTGCAGATACTCAAGCTGCTGTGCCCCGATGCGGTATTTGCGTCCGCCCGGCAATTCCAGCACCCACAAGCCGCAGTGGTCCGGTTCGTTGGACACATAAGCAATGGAGCGGCCATCGGGCGCCCAGCGTGCCGCGGTGATATCAAATTCCCCGTAGCTTAAGGGCAGGGGATCGCCGTCTCCTGCACTGGTGGTCAGCCACAACTGGTGCCACTGGCGCCCCTGGTAGGAAGACCAGATGATGCGCTTGCCATCCGGCGACCAGTCGGGACGGGCTTTCCAGGTGGTTTCCTCAGCGCGCACCAGGACGGGCGTGGCATTGGCATCCAGGCTGCGCCGCCACAAGCCACCGGTGCCGTAGGCGTTTTCCGGGTTGCTGACAAAAATCAGCTCAGTGCCATCGGGTGACCAGGCGGGGCTGAGCTCGTGGTCAAACTCGCTGTAGTAGATTCGCGGTGTGGCGCTTTTCCTGCTTGCCTGCAGGCTTTCACCGGCAAGGATGCCTGGCCCGAAAGCACTTACCAGGATGTGAAACCGGCCCGTGTCCGCCGTGCTCACCCAGGCAATCTTCGAACCATCCGGCGACCAGCGTGGCTCGGCGTTGACTGCACCCGTATCCGTCAGGGGCCTTACTTCGCCGCTAGCGAGGTCCAGCAACTGCAGTTCCATTGCATCATGCAGGTAGCGGGTAAACACGATGGTCTTGCCATCGGGTGACCAGTCGGGCTGGTAGTCGTAGCCGGGGCCGGCGGTGACTTGCCGGGCATTCTGCGAGTCCAGCGCCTGCACCCACAGGCTGCCCTGCATGGAGTAGACCAGACTGCTGCCATCAGGCGACCAGGCCAGGGACGAAGGCCCGCTGGTCAATTGCGGCAGGTACATTTCGCGAAAGTAATAGTTGTGCGGCAGGGCTATCTGCTGCAACACGGTCTGGCGTTCGGCCAGGGCCGGCGCGGCCAGCAGCAGCCAGGGCAACACAAACAACACAGAGCGAGGAATCAAGCGTGAAGTGGCCATGGGCAGGTTCCTGGTGGGGCAAAAATAGTAGCACGAAAAACCGACTGCCATTTCGCTGCACAACCCGATGTGCCAACGCCCAATGAGCCAACACCTGAGGTTGAGGCTCCAGCTGAATTCCCCTACACTGCTCCTTTCCTTTGTTGGGCCCTTCGTGGAGTCTTTCGTTGGACTCTTCGTTACCCTGGCTGGTCGTTTCCCCCATGAATCTACTTCGATCAACTCCAGCAGCAGTTGTCGTCCTGGCACTTCTGCTGGCTGCATGTACCGACCAGAGTCCGACTGAAGAGCCCGCCCGGTCGGCCATGGTGGTGCAGGTCAGCGCCGGCACGCCGGTTGGCACGCTGTTCGCCGGCGAAGTGCGGGCACGCTACGAACCGGCGCTGGCCTTCCGCTTTAACGGCAAGATGATCCGGCGCGAGGTTGATGTCGGTGACAGGGTCCAGGCTGGCCAGGTATTGGCCAGGCTCGATCCGGTCGATCTGGACCTGCAGCTCGAGACTGCGCGCGCCCAACAAGCCTCGGCTGAAGCCGATTTGGCACTGGCCAAGGCGGAGCTCGAACGACACCGGACCTTGCTGGATCGCAAACTGATCAGCGCCTCGCAGTTTGAAGCCCAGGATGCAGCCTTTCAGGTTGCCGAGGCACGCCTGCGCCAGGCCCGCGCCCAGGCGACGACGGCAAGCAACCAGTTGAGCTACACGCAGCTGCGCGCGCCGGATGCGGGTGTGATCGTGCAGCGTTATGCCGAGGCTGGCCAGGTCGTGGCGGCTGGCCAGAGCATTTTTCTGCTGGCGGTCGAAGGTGAGCGGGAAGTCCTGATCAGCGTACCCGAGCAGAGTGTCGAGGCGTTCACGCCCGGCCGGGAACTGCTGGTTGAGTTATGGTCAGCACCCGGCCAATTCATTCCCGGCCGCCTGCGGGAAATCTCGCCTGCGGCCGATGCGGCCTCACGCACCTATGCCGCCCGGGTCAGCATCGGCAAGACGGATTTGCCCATCGAGCTGGGCCAAAGTGCCCGCGTTTATACCACCCGGTCCGGCTCACCCAGCCTGGTCTTGCCGCTTGCGGCCCTGTATTCCAGCGCAGGGCAACCGGCGGTGTGGATAGTCGACCCGCAAAGTTCACGGGTACGACTGACGCCCGTGCAGATTGGCCCGTTCGGCGAAACCGAAGTGCCGGTTATCGCCGGCGTGTCGCCCGGCGATTGGGTGGTCGCTACCGGTGTGCACCTGCTGCGGGACGGCCAGTTGATCAAGCCCATCGACAAGCAGAACCGCCCCGTGGTGCTGTCCGGGCCGCCGGCTGCGGCAGAGCCTGGTGTTCACTGAACCGTTATCCCCATGAACTGCCGGCGAAATGTACTGCCTCCGCGCTGAGCTGATCGCATGATCGACTTCAACCTCTCTGCCTGGGCACTGCACAATCGCTCGCTCGTGCTGTACGCCATTATCGTGCTGTCGGCGGTGGGTGCATGGTCTTATACCCATCTTGGCCAGTCCGAGGACCCGCCCTTCACTTTCAAAGCCATGGTGGTGCGCACTCTTTGGCCGGGCGCCACCGCCGAGGAGGTAGGCCGCCAGGTCACCGACCGGATCGAAAAGAAACTGATGGAGACCGGCAACTACGAATCCATACGCTCGTTCTCCCGGCCGGGAGAATCGCAGGTAATCTTCATGGCCCGCGATTCGATGCATTCCGCTGAAATCCCGCCCCTGTGGTACCAGGTGCGCAAGAAGGTGGCCGACATCCGTGCCGAGTTGCCGCAGGATGTGATCGGACCCTTTTTCAATGATGAGTTTGGCGATACCTTCGGCAATATCTACGCCCTCACCGGCGAGGGTTTTGACTATGCCACGCTCAAGGACTACGCCGAGCGCATCGAGCTCGAGCTGCAGCGGGTGACCGATGTCGGCAAGGTGAACCTGATCGGCCTGCAGGACGAGAAGATATTCATTGAGCTCAGCAATACCAAGCTCGCTACCCTCGGCGTGTCCTTGTTTGAGGTGCAGCAGACGCTCGAGGCACAAAATGCGGTGATCCCGACCGGGTTTTTCGAAACTCCCAGTGATCGCGTGCAGTTGCGGGTGTCAGGCCGGTTCGATTCGGTGGAGGCCATCCGTGATTTTCCCATTCGCGTCGGTGAACGAACGTTCCGCATTGGTGATGTCGCCACTGTCCGTCGCGGTTTCAGTGACCCCGCTGCACCGCGCATGCGCTTCCTCGGCGAAGACGCCATTGGCATTGCGGTGGCGATGAAGCCCGGCGGGAATATTGTCGATCTGGGGCATCGCCTGGAGGCTGAATTCCGGCGTATCCAGCTGGATCTGCCTCTGGGCATGGATCTGGCCAAGGTAGCCGACCAACCACAGGCGGTGCGTGCCGGTGTGGGTGAGTTCGTGCGGGTGCTGGGTGAGGCCGTGGCTATCGTGCTGCTGGTGTGTTTTCTGTCCCTGGGGCTGCGCACCGGACTGGTGGTAGCCCTGTCGATTCCGCTGGTGCTGGCGATGACGTTTGCCGCCATGTACTACTTCGGCATCGGTTTGCACAAGATTTCCCTCGGCGCCCTGGTGCTGGCCCTGGGCTTGCTGGTCGACGATGCCATCATTGCCGTGGAAATGATGGCGGTGAAAATGGAGCAGGGCTGGGACCGCCTGAAGGCAGCGAGCTACATGTGGAAGGCCACGGCTTTTCCCATGCTCAGCGGCACACTGGTTACCGCAGCGGGTTTCCTGCCCATTGCCACGGCGCAGTCCGGCACGGGTGAATACACGCGCTCCATCTTCCAGGTCGTGACCCTGGCCCTGTTATTGTCCTGGCTGGCAGCCGTGCTGTTTGTGCCCTACCTCGGCAACCGGCTGCTGCCCGATTTCAAGCGCAGCGGTGAGGGTTCCGGCCATGCAGGCCACGACCCCTATGCAAGCCGGTTTTATGTATTCTTTCGCGGCATGGTGGTTTGGTGCGTGCAGCACCGGCGCACCGTCATCATTCTCACGGTGGCTGCCTTCATTACCTCCCTGCTGCTGTTTCGCTTCGTGCCGCAGCAGTTCTTCCCGGCCTCGACCCGGCTGGAGCTGATGGTCGACCTGAAGCTGGCGGAAGGCTCCTCCCTGCTGGCTACCGAAGCCCAGGTCAGCAAGCTCGAACAGGCCCTTAAAGGCCGCGCTGACATCGAGAATTATGTTGCTTATGTCGGCACCGGCTCGCCGCGGTTTTACCTGCCGCTGGACCAGCAGCTGCCGAACCCGAATTTTGCCCAGTTTGTGTTGCTCATGCCCGATATTAAGGCCCGTGAACATGTTCGCGCATGGCTGATCAACTATCTGGGCAACGAGTTCCCGGACATTACCAGCCGCGTGTCGCGCCTGGAGAATGGCCCGCCGGTGGGTTACCCACTGCAGTTCCGGGTGTCCGGCGAGCACATCGAGGACGTGCATCGCCTGGCCACGAAAGTGGCTGATGTGGTGCGCGCCAACCCACATGTCAGCAACGTCAATTTCGACTGGCAGGAACCGAGCAAAGTGGTACGCATGAGCCTTGACCAGGATCGTGCCCGTGCACTGGGGATAAATTCATCCCAGCTGGCGGAGTTTCTGCGTGGCTCGCTGTCCGGTTCGCGCGTGAGCTACTACCGCGAGGACAATGAATTGATCGAAATCCTGCTGCGCGGACCGCAGGAGGAGCGTAGCCGGCTGTCGCTGCTGTCCAGCCTGGCCATACCCACCACCAATGGCCGCAGCGTGCCGCTGTCTCAGGTGGCGACCCTGGAGTACGGTTTCGAGGAAGGCATCATCTGGCACCGCAACCGCCTGCCCACCGTGACGGTACGGGCCGACATCTACGGCAAGGAACAGCCCGCTACAGTGGTTGCGCAGATTGCGCCGGCGCTGGATGAAATACGCGCGGAAATGCCCGGCGGTTACCTGCTGGAGCTGGGTGGAACCGTCGAGGACTCCAGCCGCGGCTCGCGCTCGGTGATGGCCGGTGTGCCGCTGTTCCTGTTGGTGGCCTTCAGTTTGCTGATGCTCCAGTTGCGCAGCATTTCGCGCAGCCTGATGGTGTTCCTGACCGCGCCGCTGGGCCTGATCGGCGTCACCCTGTTCCTGCTGGTGTTCCAGGTGCCTTTTGGCTTTGTCGCGATGTTGGGTGCTATTGCGCTGTCCGGCATGATCATGCGCAACTCGATTATCCTCACTGACCAGATCGAGCAGGACATAGCTGCCGGGAGCACACCCTACAAGGCCCTGATCGACGCGACCGTGCGCCGTTTCCGGCCCATAACGCTGACCGCAATGGCGGCGGTGCTGGCGATGATCCCGCTGTCACGCAGCGTATTCTTCGGACCCATGGCGGTGGCCATCATGGGTGGCCTGATCGTGGCTACCGGCTTGACCTTGCTGTTTCTGCCAGCGCTCTACGCTGCCTGGTTCGGAGTGCGGGAGGAACAGTTGGAGTAATGCGGTTATCATCATCAGCCAGCAGCGCGGAGAATTCCATGCCAGCCGACAAACCTTCCAACCCTTCCAGCCCCTCATGGTCCTCGCGGCCGGCATTTTATCTTGCCAGCATCGGTGCTGCCGTTGGCCTGGGCAGCATCTGGCGCCTGCCCTACCTGGTCGGTTCCAGCGGTGGCAGCGCTTTTCTCGTGGTCTTTGTGCTCGCCTGCCTGCTGATTGCTACACCCTTGCTGGTGGCGGAGTTCGCCATCGGCCGCCGGTCCCAGCGCTGCCCGGCGGATGCTGCCGGCATCGTGGCCCGCGAGTCCGGCCTGGGTGCGGGATGGAACGCGATTGGCGTCATCGGCACCATCGCGGTGTTTGCCGTCATGTCCTACTACACTGTGATAGCCGGTTGGGTGCTGGCCTACACCTGGAAAGTCGCGAGCGGTGCGCTGGCCCACCAATCCAGGGGCGAAATTGCCGCCCTGTGGCAGAGCTTCCTGGCGAACCCCATCGAGATCGGCGCCTGGCATCTGATGTTTCTGCTGATGGTGGCTTTCATTTCGGCGCGTGGCGTGGGCCGTGGTATCGAAGTCGCCACCAAAGTTCGTGCGCCTGTGCTGCTGGTGCTGTTGCTGATTCTTGCGACTTATGCCTTGATCACCGGGGATGTGCGGCATGGCCTGAGCTTCGCGTTTACACCCGACCTCCAGGCCATCACTCCTCAAGTGGTGCTGGTGGCGGTCGGCCAGGCGTTTTTCGCCACCGGGGTCGGCCTGGCCATGATGCTGGCTTACGGGGCTTACGTGGCCAAGGGCACCTCCCTGGTGCGCTCGGCGCTGGCGATCACCGGTTCGATCCTGCTGGTGTCGCTGCTGGCAACCCTGACGATCTTTCCGCTGGTCTTTCAATACAGCATGGATCCGGCACAGGGGCCGGAACTGGTCTTTGATGTACTGGCCACGGTGTTCTCCGAGATGCCGGGTGGCCGTTTATTTGGCACGCTGTTTTTCGTGTTGCTGGTGTTTGCGGCTTTGACCCCCTCGCTGGCCGGCATGGAGCCGGTAGTGGCCTGGCTGCAGCAGCACCGCCAACTGGCTCGAGCCAGGGCGGTAGCCGTTACCATTGGCCTGGCCTGGGTATTGGGAATAGGGTCGGTGTTGTCGTTCAACCTGTGGTCCGGCTGGCATCCCCTGGGTTTCGTGCCGGTGCTTGCGGACAAGACATTTTTTGATCTCCTGGACTTCGTGTCCGCCAACATCCTGCCGCCGGTAGGCGCATTACTGACCAGCGTATTCGTGGGCTGGCGCCTTTCGCGGGCAATCGTGGACGGGGAACTTGCCGAAACCACTCCGTTTGCACGCCGGGTCTGCGTCTGGCTGTTGCGTTATGTCTGCCCCATTGCCATTACCACGATGTTGATCTCCGCCCTTGCCTCGGCCAGCCCGCCCGAAGAACCCTCAGTGACGGAATCTGCGGCAACAGGCGCAGCCAGTGCTCCTCCAGTCACCCAGGCGCAGACAGCCGCTCCTGCCATCAGGACTGAGTGGATCACCATGCCTGATGGCGTGCGCCTCTCGGTCGACCTCTACGTCCCGCAGGACATGCAGCCTGAAAAACGCTACCCGGTACTGCTGGAATACCTGCCCTACCGCAAGATGGAATCACGCAGTGGCCGCTTTGGTTTTTACGCGTATTTCGTGGCGCAAGGCTACGTGGTGGCGCGGGTGGATATTCGCGGCACCGGGGAAAGCGAGGGCAAGCTGATCGCCTATGAATACACCGAGCAGGAGCAGGCGGATGGCGAGGTTGTCATCGACTGGCTGTCAAAGCAAAGCTGGTCCAGCGGCAAGGTCGGCATGTTCGGCATTTCCTGGGGTGGCTTCAATTCCATCCAGATGGCCATGCGCAACCCGCCGGCGCTCAAAGCCATCATCGCGGTAGACGCGACCGATGATATCTACGAGGATGATGTGCATTTCACCGATGGCATCATGCACGCCGATTCCTATGAAATGCGCCAGGACATCGAGAATGCCATACCCGGTGCGCCGGCCTACCTGATCGATGATGCCTACTTTGCCAACCGCTTTGATACCGAGCCGTGGTTCCTCCTCTACAAGCGCCAGCAGCGCGATGGCCCGTTCTGGGATCGCGCTTCCCTGATCGGGCGCTATGAATCGATCCGCATTCCCACCTACATCGTGGGGGGCTGGTATGACGGTTACCGCGACAGCATCCCGCGCATGCTGCAGCACCTGCAAGCTCCAGTGAAAGCGCTGTTAGGTCCCTGGTCACACACCTGGCCCAACGAGCCATTTCCCGGTGCAGGCTTTGAGTGGCGCGCCGATGCTGTGCGCTGGTTCGACCACTGGCTCAAAGGCGCGGACAACGGTGTCATGCAAGAGCCGGCCTTCACCGTGTTCATCCGCGACTGGCACCCTCCAGGTTTGAAAGTCGAGGAGATTCCGGGCCATTGGCGTAATGAAGCCGGCTGGCCACTGCAAGCAACGCAGAACCAGGAGCTCTACCTGCAGGCTGATCACAGCCTCGCAAGCACCACGCCGCAGGCGGGCTCACACCAGTTGCTGTACAAACCCGATGTCGGCATTGAAGCGGCAGGTTCGGTCATGTGGTGGGGCGACTTGCAGGAGGACCAGCGCGCGGTTGATGCCTTCAGCCTGGTGTATGAAACGCCACCTTTGCAGCAAGCCGTCACCATCCTGGGCTTCCCCGAGGTCAGCTTGCGCGCCTCCGCTGATGCACCGCTGGCGCACTGGATCGCCCGCCTGTCCGACGTGGCGCCTGACGGCAGGGTCACGCTGATCACCGGCGCTGCCCTCAATGGCGCACATCGAAATTCGGCGGAACATCCCGAGGCCCTGGTGCCCGGCGAAACCGTTGATCTCGATATCGAGATGCACTTTACCTCCTGGGTTTTTCCCGCAGGACACCGTATTCGCCTCGCAGTGAACAACAGCATGTGGCCGATGTTCTGGCCTACGCCCTATGCCATGACCACGCGGCTGGACGTGGGTGGTCAGGATGTTAACGGCGGGCCCAGCCGCCTGGTGCTGCCACTGCTGCCACCGGCTACGCTGCCACCACCGGCATTTACCCAAGCGACGACGGTCGATCCCAGCCCCCCGGGTTTTGGGGAATCCACGGCAGAGACGGAATCCGGCTACGCAGAGATATCCAAGGTCACGCATGATTTCCGTGCCGACACTACGCGGTTAACGGCCACCAACAGCGGCACCACAGCCTACCCCTGGGGACAGGAACACTACAGCGACTACCTTGAGCATTTTGTCAGCGTGGTCGATCCGGCCCGAGCGGGGGTGAACAGCGAATACAGCAACGAGGTCGTGCTGCCTGGCCGGGTGTTGAAATGGACCGGGTTTTTCGAATTCACCAGCGACGCCGGGTTTTTCTACTACCGCTATACGCGCCGGCTGGAACAGGATGGGAAAATCATCCGGGAGAAGCACTGGGAAGAAGCGATTCCGAGGGACTTCAACTAAAGCAGGGCTGGGGTAGCAGGGCTGGGGTCAGAGTACATTTTCTTCCGTTGGGTTTTATACCCACGGAAGAAAATGTACTCTGACCCCGGTTTTACGGTTGGCAAAAAAAGCCCCGCACTACGCGGGGCTTTTTCATAACGCTGGGTATTGAAACTACCGACTGAGGACGATCAACTCCACGCGGCGATTCTGCGCCCGTCCTGCGTCGGTATCATTGCTGGCTACCGGTTGTGCTTCACCGTAACCCACGGCAGACAGCCGGGTGGCCGTTATTCCCTTGCTTTCCAGGTAGTCCTTCACGGAAATAGCGCGGCGCTCAGACAGCTTCTGGTTGTACTCTTCCGAACCCACGCTGTCGGTGTGACCGGCCACTTCCACCACGACCTTCTCCTGCTTATCGAGCAGGCCAGCGGCCTTGTCGAGAATGGCCATGGCTTCCGGGGTCAGGGTGGCTTTATCGAACTCAAAATGCACGCCTTCCAGCGAAATAACCGCTTCCACTTCACAGCCGTCAAGATCAACTACTGCACCCGGACGGGTATTGGGGCACTTGTCACGTGCGTTGAGCACGCCGTCCCCATCCAGATCCGGATTCTCCGGAGGCGCGGCGGGTGGCGGTGGAGGCGGCGCTGGCGGTGGCGATGAGGCTTCTTCATAGCCGCCGTTAAACCGCTGGGTCCAGCGAATGCCGATATTGCGCGGCTGGATGATGACCTGGTTGTAGTCAAAGCCACTGGGGTTGTAATACCCGGGGTTCAGGATGTCCGTCAGGCCGCGCTTGTCGGTGGCGTTGTTCACGTAGAACGTGAGAGTCCAGTTGTCCCGCTCAAAGCCGGCCGACAGATTCAGCACGGTGTAGGCAGGCATTTTCCCGCCAATATCCGGATCCTCGCGAACTCTCGTGATCCAGCGAGGTCCAGGTTGAAGCCCGGTAGGACACCGCGACCTGCGCAAATGAAGCCAATTCACCCATGGTGAAGTTGTAGCGGCCAATGGTAGTCATCTGCAGTGGCGGCACGTAGGGCATTTCCGTTCCGTCCGGGGAGTTCGGCGGTAAGCCCGTCTTCTTGTTCTGCCTTGACGTCCGCCAGAAGTCGTCCTGCAGCTTGGCATCGTTATAGGAACCCTGGAAGCTCAGGCTGAAATCTGTCTGTAGGAGCCCAGTCCATTTGCCACTCAAAACCCTTGGTGCGGGCGTTACCCACGTTCTGGATGAGGGTCAGGGGGCCGTAGTTTGCAAAGTCCAGGAATCCGTACTGGAAGTCCTTCCAGTCCTCGATGTACAGGGCACCGTTGAAGCGGAATTGCCCATCCGCCCAGGTGGTTTTCCAGCCGAATTTCGTAGTTGTACACCCAGTCCGGTTGGTACTTGCGGATATATCTGGGCTACCCGGGCGCGGTTTACGCCACCGGCGCGGAAGCCCTGGGAGTAGGTGGCATACACCATCTTGTCCCCATCGATGCGGTATTCGGTGCTGCCTTTCCAAGCGGTATCCCATGCCCTTTGGACCGGTCATCCAGGATGCCGGTGTCGTAGCAGGGATACTGCGGCGTGCCGCCTTCGCTGGCCGGCGCCTGCACGAAATCGCCATTCTCGTCGTAGTAACCGGTGCAGTACTTCAGAAAAGTCCGTTGAAGCCGTACAGTGAATTATTCCATTTGAACTCGCGCACACCACCGATGAGCGTCCAGTTGTCGGTGATATCGAAGTAAGCCTCGCCAAAAATGGCGAAGTCTTTATCCACGCGTTTCTGGTTGGTCTGCCAAACCACGTCGCCGCTCTCGACCGACGGACTGGCCGGGTCCACTTCGTCCACGGTACACTGCAGGTCGTAAAAGTGTTCCTGCCTCTGGTAGAACAGGCCCGCGATCCAGCGCAAACGCTGATCCTGGGAGGACTGCAGGCGCAGTTCATTGCTGAAGCGGGTGAATTCGTCCGTTATCGACCACGTATTGCGTGGGGTCGGCACAGCTACCGTCGGCCTGATAGTAAATGCACTCCAGATAGTAGATGTTGCCATCGTCATCGTACTGGGGGCCTGCATAAGTGTATTCGAGGTATTCCGCATAACCCGAGTAGTCATATTGGGCTGTCGACATTCCGGTCGAGATAGGCTCCCGCATACACCAGGTTTATGTCACCAATCTGGCCGTCCAGGGTCAGCGTAGCCTGGTACCAGTCCTCACTCTGCTTGTCCTCGACGAAACGCGATACTTCGTATTCGCCCACGTACTTGGGATTGTCATACCAGACACCATTGGACTTGCCCTTTTGCCACTGGATGCCGGGTGTCAGGGTCCAGTTGTCGGTCAAGTCGATTTTCAGCAGGCCCCGCGCGCCGGTGGTTTCGGCGGTATTGAAGTTGTCTTCCACCAGGTCCGCATTGTCTATGATCAATGTCACTGGTGGCGTACTCCATTTCTTGTAAACGTTATCGATGTAGCCACCCTGGTATTCGTGCCAGGCGACCAGGCGAACTGCCATGCGATCATTGATGGGAATATTGATGAAGCCTTCGATGCCGTAGCCCGGATCGCCGTGCGCGGTGGTGTTGGCATAGAAATCGTATCCACCTTCGTTAATGCCAATTTCCGGCTTGTTGGTGATGATGCGGATGGTGCCAGCCTGGCTGCCCTGCGCCGAACAGAGTACCCTGGGGCCCGGCCAGGGTCTCGATGCGGGCGATGTCGTAGACGTGGACGTTGAGAACCTGGTTGATGGTGGTGATCGGCTGCTCATCGAGGTACATGCCAACGCTGGGCTGGGAGCCGGAATGATTGCCATCGCCGCCACTGGCAATACCGCGCATGTAGACAATGCCATATCCCGGGCCGTTGGACTGGTAGGACACGGTGGGCATCCAGGTGATGTAATCATCGAAGCCCTTGATTTCCAGCTCTTCCAGTTCCTTGGCGCCCAGCACCTGGATGGAAATGGGCACATCCTGGAGGTTTTCCGTACGCTTTGTTGCCGTGACCGTCACTTCTTCGAGCGCACCTTCGTCAGCGTAGGCGGGAAGGATGACCATCGCAGCCAGGGCGGTCCCGGCTACGGCGAGTGAAATGGCGCTGGATAATGGCTTGCGGTTGAATTGCTTCACGATGATGCCCTCGACTGAGCCCGAATACGAAAATTCACCTGTTGCGTTACAAAGCGAATTTGTTAAGGATTTGTTGTAGTGTGACATAAGTTTAACGAACAATGCCAACAGTACATGTGCCTGAATGGACGATTCGCCTCTTTTCCCGGACAGAAAGAAGTCAGAATTTGGGGTCAGAGTAAAAACGTACGGCGGGATACCGCTCTGCGCGGGTAGTGGCGAGTTTTACTCTGACCCCAAATTTGTGGCCTAATACAGCAGAATTCCCTGACACGGGTGACGTGTACCTTGAACACATCCCAGGAAACACCCAGCGCCGATATCCGCACGGCACTCAAGCATGCCACCAGCCTGCTCAACCAGAATCCCCGCCTGGCGGAGCAGCAAGCCGCAGAAATTCTCAAGGTTCATTCCCGCAATGAACCCGCCATGCGCATTCTCGCCGCTGCTTACCGGCGGCAAGGCAAACACGGGAAAAGCCTGGACGGTGCTGGAGCCACTGGCCGGCCGCAATGCCGACTCCCCCAGTTTTCTTTTTGAGTACGGGGATCTCTGGGCGCGGTTGGGCAGGGCGACAAGGCCATCGCTGCACTCAGGAAATCCGTGCGCCTGGACCCGAAATATGCCGGCGCCTGGCGTGCGCTGGGCGACCTGCTGGCGGTCAGTGGCGACGAAGCAGGCTCCCGCGCAGCCTATGAGCGGCACTATGCCGTTTCGGTGCGGCACCCCGAGCTGGTCGACAGCCATCGATCTTGTGCGCGAGGGCAAGCTGGGCCAGGCCGAGCGCCTGACCAAGGATTTCCTCATGCAGCACCCGGCCGATGTGTCGGCCATGCGCATCCTCGCGGATATTGCCCTGAAACTGGATCAGCTCAAGGACGCCCAGCAATTGCTGGAGCGCTGCCTGCAACTTGCGCCGGATTTCCATCTCGCACGGCACAATTATGCCGTGGTGCTGTTGCGCCAGCGAAAAACTCGAGGAAGCCTATGCGCAGGTGAGAAATTGCTGGCGCTGGAGCCCAATAACCCCGGTTTCTGATTCTCAAGGGGGCTGTGCTGGTGCGCCGTGGCGATCACGAGGAAGCACTGGCCATCTACGAAAGGATACTGAAAAGCTACCCGAACCAGGCGGGGGCGCAAATGAATTACGGACATGCGCTGAAATCCGTTGGACGCCTGGACGAATCCATCGCCGCCTACCGCAAATGCATATAGCTTGAGCCCCAGTATCGGCGAGGCCTACTGGAGCCTGGCCAACCTCAAAACCTTCCGCTTCAGCGATGAGGACATGGCGTTGATGCGCTCACAGGTCACCAGCGAAGGCGGTGACGCCGATGACCAGGCACACATTGCTTTTGCCCTCGGTAAAGCCCTGGAAGATCGCAAGGAATACGACGAATCCTTCCGCTTCTACAAACGGGGCAACGCCATCCGCCGCATCAAGCACCGGCATAATCCACGCATCAACGTGTTCGATACAGCCCGCCAGATCAAGGCGCTGGACGCAGCGTTCTTCGCGGCCCGCACTGGCCAGGGTTGTCCCGCACCCGACCCGATTTTTATTGTCGGCCTGCCGCGCTCCGGCTCCACCCTGCTGGAGCAGATCCTCGCCAGTCATTCGCAGGTAGAGGGCACGGCGGAGCTGACTGACATCATTGCCATTTCACGCAAGCTGGGGCAAAAGTCGAAGGAGAATCCGGCGTCTTACTACCCTGAGATCCTGCGGGAGCTCCCGCAGACACATTCCGCGAACTGGGTGAAAGCTACCTGCAGACCACGCGCATCCAGCGTGGTGACAAGCCGTATTTCATCGACAAGCTGCCGAACAACTTCCAGCACATTGGCCTGATCCACCTGATCCTGCCCAACGCGAAAATCATCGATGCGCGCCGTCACCCCATGGCCTGCTGCTTTTCCAATTTCAAGCAACTCTTTGCCCGCGGCCAGACGTTCACCTATGACCTCGAAGGCATGGGGCGCTACTACCGGGATTACGTCACCCTCATGGATCACTGGGACACTGTGCTGCCGGGCCGGGTGCTGCGGGTGCAGTACGAAGAGATGGTGGCCGATACCGAAAACCAGATTCGCCGCCTGCTGGAGCACTGCGGGCTGCCGTTCGAGGAGCAGTGCCTGCGTTTCTATGAAACCGAGCGCGCCATTCGTACACCCAGCGCTGAACAGGTGCGCCAGCCCATCTACCAGGGGGGCCTGGAGCAGTGGCGGAATTTCGAAGCCCACCTGGGGCCGCTCAAAGAAGCTCTGGGGCCGGTATTGCAGCGTTACCCTATCGAATAGTTGCTCAGGAAGCGTCTGTAAATTTGGGGTCAGAGTAAAAAACTCACCCACTGCCACGAGCGAGCGGCATCCCCTGCTGAATTTTTACTCTGACCCCAAATTTAATTTAATCCGTAAGATGTCTTCACCCGGCCGGAGGGACTCTTGAGCATTACGGTTGCGTAAAAGTTGGTGTCGGAGCTTGATGTCAGCCTGATGAAGCCGCCGGTGCTAACCGTACCTTGCGGATCGAAAGTCACAGCGGTGGTATCGCTGCTGACCGAAATATCGGCCGGCAACGTGACCGGGAGCAAAGAGGGCACTGTCCCGCTGCTGCCGTCCTTTGGATATTCAAACAAGAGGGTATTGTGCGAGGGGTTCGTGCTGATCACTACCGTGACAGGGGTGTTACCAGCGCGGGCGGAGTTCCTGGCATTGTGCAAGGCCAGCGCCACCTGCACCGTGGCTTCTTTTACGGATGATCTGGCGGAATTGTCGCGCAACATGGGGTCGGCAAAAGCAAGCAGTACGGCCAGGACGGCAAGCAGGACCAGCACCTCAATGAGGCTCAGGCCTTTGCTTGATTTTGGTAGAATTACGTTCATTTTCAATTCCTTAAAACCATCCAGCACGAAGATTGTGACAGCTAAATTTGGGGTCAGAGTAAAAATTTAGCCACTGCCACGAGTAAGCGGTATCCCCCTGCTGAATTTTTACTCTGACCCCAAATTAAGTGAATTGAAATCCCTTTCTGAAGACTGCGGGCGGCGGGCTTACTCGCCAATGACTGTCTGTTAGCATATCAGCACCTGAAAAAAAAAGCCCCACCAAAGTAGGGCTTTTTAATCTCGCTCCAGATCTGAGCGAGCAATTTTAGTTCGTGGCTAGGCGCGATTTATGTCATGCAGTGGTTTACCAAAAATGGTAATGAGCATGCGAGATCAAATCGCAACAACGCCACGGGCTAAAAGGGCCGCTCAGATTACATCATGCCGCCCATACCGCCCATTCCACCCATGTCTCCGCCACCGCCATGGCCGTGGCCGGCTTCTTCCTTCGGAAGTTCGGCAACCATGGCTTCAGTGGTGATCATCAGGCCGGCGATGGACGCTGCGTTCTGCAGTGCACTGCGCACAACCTTGGTCGGATCCAGGATACCGGCCTTGATCATGTCTTCGTACACGCCGGTGGCCGCGTTGTAACCAAAGCTGCCTTTGCCTTCCGCTACTTTGTTCAACACCACCGAGCCTTCTTCACCGGCATTGGTGACGATCTGGCGCAGCGGTTCGGTCATGGCGCGACGGGCAATCTCGATACCGACGTTCTGGTCTTCGTTGACACCGCGAAGCTTCGCCAGCTTGGCCACCGCACGCACCAGAGCCACACCACCGCCAGGTACCACGCCTTCCTCAACGGCGGCGCGGGTGGCATGCAGAGCGTCTTCAACGCGGGCTTTCTTCTCCTTCATTTCCACTTCGGTGGAAGCGCCGACCTTGATCACGGCCACGCCGCCGGCCAGCTTGGCCACGCGTTCCTGCAGTTTTTCACGGTCGTAGTCCGAGCTGGACTCTTCGATCTGCGCGCGGATCTGGCCTACACGGCCTTCGATCATCTTGGAATCGCCCGCACCGTCGATGATGGTGGTGTTTTCCTTGGTGATGGTGATCTTCTTGGCCGAGCCGAGATTGTCCAGAGTGGCTTTTTCCAGGCTCAGGCCAACTTCTTCAGAAATCACCACGGCGCCGGTCAATACCGCGATGTCTTCCAGCATGGCTTTGCGGCGGTCACCGAAGCCAGGTGCCTTGACGGCTGCGACCTTGACGATGCCGCGAATGGTGTTGACCACCAGTGTAGCCAGCGCTTCGCCTTCAACGTCTTCCGCGACGATCAACAGGGAACGGCCGGACTTGGCCACTGCTTCCAGCACCGGCAGCATTTCGCGTACGTTGCTGATTTTCTTGTCATGCAGCATCACAAACGGGTTTTCCAGCTCGACGCTCATGGTCTGCTGGTCGTTGATGAAGTAAGGCGACAGGTAGCCGCGGTCAAACTGCATGCCTTCCACCACGTCCAGTTCATTGGCCAGGCCGGAACCGTCTTCAACCGTGATAACGCCTTCCTTGCCCACTTTCTCCATGGCTTCGGCAATGATCTTGCCGATTTCTTCGTCGGAGTTGGCAGAGATGGTGCCGACCTGCGCAATAGCGCTGTTGTCGGTGCAAGGGGTGGACTGTTCTTTCAACGACTCAACGGCCGCAGTCACAGCCTTGTCGATACCGCGCTTCAGATCCATCGGGTTCATGCCGGCGGCAACGGCTTTCAGCCCTTCCTTCAGCATGCATTGGGCCAGCACGGTGGCGGTGGTGGTGCCGTCGCCGGCAACATCTGAGGTCTTGGAAGCAACTTCCTTGACCATTTGGGCGCCCATGTTCTCGAACTTGTTTTCCAGTTCGATTTCCTTGGCGACCGACACGCCGTCCTTGGTCACGGTGGGTGCGCCAAAGCTCTTATCCAGCACCACGTTGCGACCCTTGGGACCCAGTGTCACCTTGACCGCATTGGCCAGGATGTTAACGCCGCGCATCATCTGATTGCGGGCATCTTCACCAAATCGTACGTCTTTTGCACTCATGTTTTATTCCTCAATTGCAAATCCTGTGTCATGAAAATGGAAAATCAAATTTGTGGCAGGGTCTTACTTGCCTTCGATAACGGCCATGATGTCGTCTTCGCGCATAACGAGCAGTTCCTCGCCATCCACCTTGACTTCGGTGCCGGAATACTTGCCAAACAACACTTTGTCGCCTTTCTTTACATCCAGGCCGCGTTGCTCGCCATTGTCCAGGATTTTGCCTTTACCAACGGCCAGAACCTCGCCACGGATGGGCTTTTCGGCTGCGTTATCAGGAATCACGATGCCGCCTGCAGACACCTTTTCTTCCTCCATGCGCTTTACAATTACTCGATCATGCAAAGGACGAAGTTTCATTTCAGAATCTCCTAAAATATTTCAAACCAGTTTGATTAATAGATCCGGAGCAATCCGGATGGTTATTTACTTGCCTGTGCCTGTTTTAAGCTTTAGGCACAGCCTGTCCCTGCAGTTGGGGTTGCCTCAACGGCCTTTCAAGGGCTGGGCACCTTGCCGATTTATGTAAAAAACGCCTTTTGTGGCGTTTACTCTCCAAATGACCAGCAAACGCTTCCGGCAATGGGTGGATGAGTATCAGGGCCCGGCCTGGACTGCTGGGCAGGAAAGGGCGGGAAAGGCGCTGCCACTGGGCCAGCACGCCTTTGCTTTTGCTCAGGGATCGTCGCGCACGATTACCGTGTTGGCAACCGGTAGAATTTCGTCCGCCGGCAAGCCCGCTCGCTGGGCATGTTCCATGAGAGCGTCGGCGTCTTCGGCCTGGTAAATACAGACGGTTCCGAGGGTGCCGTCTTCTTCTTCCAGGACGTAGGAACGAATCCACTTGACCTGTCCGGGCATTTCATCGTCGGCCACGCGGGTAGATTCTGCGGCGGCATCTTCCAGGTCAGAGGCGTCTTCCCATGCCCCGCGGCGCATAATTAAGAATGTTTGCATTGCATCTCTCCTTGGTCGGCAACTTCCTGCAGTTTGAGACAGAGCAAACCCGAGTTCAAGTCCACGTTGGGGCGTGACCTGTGAAGGTGGGCGAGTTAGGATTCACTCTGCTCACTGAATTACGTCAGGAATTGCAGTGCTATGAGCCAAATGCGTCACGTTTTAGGTGTTGTTGCGCTGTTTTTGTGCACTTCGTGCAGCTCGGCGGAACCGCAGGTGCAACTCAAGGGGGAACGCTTCGATGTTGAGCTCGCAACCACGCCGCAGGAGCAGCAGCTGGGCCTGATGTTTCGGGACAGCATGGCGGATGATCACGGCATGCTGTTTGTTTTTCCAGACACCGCACCGCGCAGGTTCTGGATGAAGAACACCCGCATTCCCCTGGATATTTTCTATTTTGACGAAAACCTCAAGCTGGTCAGCGTGGCTGAGGACACCAAACCGTGCCGGGTAGCGCAGTGCCCGGATTATCCAAGTGCCGGGCCTGCCAGGTACGTGCTGGAGCTCAATGCGGGCAAGGCTGCGGAGCTTGCGGTCAAACCGGGCGACGAGTTGCAGTTATTTCTTGACTGACCAGCCATTCAGGTTGCTACAAATCAGCGACTGCCACCTGTCGGAAAGCGTGGCTGCGCGCTACCGAGGAAAAAGCGCTGATGCGGGTCTCGAATCCCTGCTGGCAGCCATGGCAGCCTGGCAACCCCAGCAGATCCTGGTCACGGGCGACCTGAGCGAAGATGCCAGCCCGCTGGCCTACGAACGCGTGTTGCAGGCGCTGCTGAGCCTTGCCGTGCCGATCTGTGCCCTGCCCGGAAATCACGATGAGGATGCCCTAATGCGCCGGTATTTCCCGGCTGGCCCATGGAGCGGTCCGTATGTCAGCTGCGCGGGAGAGTGGCAACTGGTGCTGTTGAAAACGTCTATCGCCGGACGGATTGACGGGGCGATCAATTCCGGGGACATTGCAGCGCTTGGCAGCCTGCTGGGAGCCGAATCCAAACGGCCGGTTCTCATTGCCTTGCACCATCAACCGGTGGCGATAGGCGCAGCGTGGATAGACCGTTACATGCTGCAGGAACCCGGCGAATTGTTGCGGTTGCTGCAAGCGCATGAACAGGTTCGCGGCGTGGTCTGGGGTCACGTTCACCAGGCCTTTGCAGCGGCCGCAGGCCATGTACAAATGCTCTCCTGCCCCTCCAGCGCGGCCAACAGCTTGCCTGCCACCCGGCAGTTCGAACACGATCCGGCCGGCCCGGCCTGTCGCTGGTTATGTCTGCATGCAGATGGAATGCTGGAAACCGGATTGTTACGCAGCGCTTGAACCGGGGCGTAAGACCAGGTCAGGGGTCCTGGATTTCAGTCGCGCGGCAGCACCAACCACAGCACCAGGTAGACAACGATGCCGGGAAACGCTGCGGACAGGATGGATAGCAGCACATAGGCTACCCGGGTGCCTGTTACCGACCAGCCGAAGAATTCGGCAATACCCGCACAGACCCCGCCGATCATGGCGTTGGATGTGGAGCGACGAATTCCAGTGGTTCCAGCCATGGTCACTCTCCTGCTGTGGTGTTGGCATCCTGCAATGCCGTTATCTTAATCAAATTCTGCGGCGCCCACACGTGTACCCACAGGTGGCGGGCCTACAGTTCTATCAGGTCGAAATCTTCCTTGCTTGCGCCGCAATCCGGGCAAACCCAGAAGTCCGGTATGTCTTCCCAACGCGTGCCGGGGGCAAGACCTTCACCGGGGGCGCCTTTTTCTTCATCGTAGATCCAGCCACAGATGATGCACATGTATGTTCTGTATTTCGCGTCGTTCACTCAGTGAATCCTTAAAAGCCCGGCGTAGTGTGCCACGCAGCAGCGCGACATGAAATACGGTCCGGGAAATACGGATCAGACAACCAGCGCAAATAATCCTAAAATGCCAGCCATGGAAAAGTGCCGTCCCTGCGGACTCTATGTGATTACCCCGCCACGCTACCGGCAGGCTCCAAGGCTGCTGGCCGAGAGTGAGGCCGCTCTTTTGGGCGGTGCCAGCCTGCTGCAGTTTCGCGACAAATCGGGAGATGCGGGCTGGCAACTGGAGATGGCGGGCCAGCTAAATAGCTTGTGCCAACGCTACCGGGTACCGCTGATTATCAATGATGACATTGATCTGGCCGCCCGCGTGGGGGCCGCCGGAGTGCATCTTGGCCGGGACGATGCCGCTATCCTGGTGGCAAGAGCCGAACTGGGGCCGGAGGGTATCATCGGCGCTTCGTGTTACAACCAGCTTGACCTTGCTCAGTCGGCCACAACGGCGGGCGCAAGTTACCTGGCTTTTGGCAGCATGTTTCCTTCCGCCAGCAAGCCGCAAGCGGTTCATTGCCCGGTGCAAACGCTCACGGCCGCGCAAAAACTTGGTTTGCCGCTGGTTGCCATCGGCGGAATCACCATGGAAAATGGCGCTGCCCTGGTGGCCGCAGGAGCCAGTTACCTGGCGGTAATCAGAGCCGTATTCAACACAACGGATGTGCAGCGCGCGGTGGAAAGCTTTGGCGGGTTGTGGAAGGAATCACACGACCTGTTACCGCATTCAACTAATGGATCAGAGGCTCCTGAAGGGGACACAGCATGACCAGCAACACGGAACTGCTTCAGCGCGCACGTGCGCGTATTCCGGGAGGCGTTAATTCGCCGGTACGCGCGTTCAATGGCGTGGGTGGCGACCCCTTGTTTTTTCAGCGGGCTGAAGGCGCCTGCCTGTATGACGTTGCCGGACGCAGTTACATTGACTACGTCGGTTCCTGGGGGCCCATGATAGCCGGGCATGCGCATCCGGCCGTGGTATCCGCTGTGCAGGCGGCGGCGGCCAGGGGACTGAGTTTTGGCGCACCGTGTCCGGCCGAAGTTGAAATGGCAGAGCGTTTGTGTGAGCTGGTGCCGGCCATGGACCAGGTGCGCATGGTCAATTCGGGTACCGAGGCAACCATGAGCGCCATCCGCCTGGCACGGGCTGCTACCGGCCGCGATGCCATCATCAAGTTCGAAGGTTGCTACCACGGCCACGCCGACAGTTTCCTGGTCAAGGCCGGCAGCGGCGCACTGACGCTGGGTGTGCCGAATTCACCCGGTGTTCCCGCTGCACTGGCAGACCTGACCCTGACCGCGCCCTATAACGACCTGGATGCAGTCCGGGGCTTGCTGCAGGCGCATGGCAACGAGGTTGCAGCCATCATCGTGGAACCCGTGGCCGGCAACATGAATTGCATTCCTCCATTGCAGGGCTATCTCGCAGGCTTGCGGACGCTATGTGACGCGCACGGTTGCTTGTTGATCTTTGATGAAGTCATGACCGGCTTCCGCGTGGCTTTGGGTGGCGCCCAGGGCTTGTACGGCGTGGTGCCCGATCTGTCCACCTTCGGCAAGGTCATCGGTGGCGGCATGCCGGTGGGCGCTTTTGGCGGCAAGCGACGGTATATGGAAATGGTGGCACCCAGCGGTCCGGTGTACCAGGCAGGTACGCTGTCCGGCAACCCGGTGGCCATGGCCGCAGGGCTGGCCAACCTCGCCCTGGTAATGGCGGAGGATTTTTACCCGCAACTGGAGCACAAGACGCGGACCCTGCTCATGGGCATCGAGGACGCGGCACAAGGTGCCGGCATTCCGCTACTGGTCACCCAGGTCGGGAGCATGTTCGGCCTGTTCTTTACCCGGGAAAAACAGGTGATCAATTTTTCCCAGGCTGGCCAGTGTGACACTGCGGCATTCCGGCGCTTCTTCCACCTGATGCTGGAACGGGGGGTCTACCTGGCGCCCTCGGCCTACGAGGCCGGCTTCATGTCTGCGGCGCACACGATGGAACACATCGAGGCCACCATCAGCGCTGCGCGCGAGGCATTTACTGCATTGGCTGCGCGTGACGATTGAGCTGCTCCCTGTGGCGCACCGCGGCTATGCCGCCCGCTACCCGGAAAACACCCGCGAAAGCCTCGCGGCCGCAGTGCGCGCGGGTGCCCGGTTCCTGGAGTTTGATGTGCAGTTGAGTGCTGATGGCGTACCGGTACTGCTGCACGACGTTACGCTGGATCGCACTGCCGGGCAGCCGGGTTCGGTGTTTGAGCTGAACGCCATGCAACTCTCGAGCATTGAAGTCAATGAAACCGCGCGCCTTGGCCCGGCATTCACCGGCGTGCGTATGCCCCTGCTGCGGGACGTGGCGGCGGATCTCGCGGCCTGGCCGGGGGTCACCGCGTTTGTCGAACTCAAACCGGAGAGCCTCGTTCACTTCGGCATCGGGTACATGCTGGACCGGGTGCTGGAGGCCCTGGCGCCCGTTTTGGAAGCATGCGTGGTGATTTCGTTTTCAGCACAAGCCGTGGCGGAAGCGCGGCGCCGGAGTGGATGCGAGATTGGCTGGGCCATTGAGCATTGGTCGGAAGAAAGCCGTGCGACGGCGACCGATCTTGCTCCCGGTTACCTGTTCTGCAACTACCGCAAGTTTCCACCTCCGCCTGCTCCGCTTTGGCCAGGTCCGTGGCGCTGGGTTGCCTATGAAGTGACTGCACTCGATGTGGCCAACGCCCTGGTCCTGCGCGGGGTGGACCTGGTGGAAACCATGGCAATCGCGGAACTGTCTGCTGCGGCAGACGATAGGTACCTCAGTGAGGCTTATTTGCCGCCTGTGGTGACCCGCACTTCGGCCACCTGGTCTTTCAGCGGAAAGCGAATGACTGAAGGTGGCGGCCAACTCAATCCGGACTCAGCGATGTCGGCGGCAAACTTGGGCGTCACGGCCATATCCCAGGGCGCGCCACAATTGCACCACAGGGCGATGGTGGACAATGCGGGCGACCCAAACGGATGTTGATCCACACTGGCCGCAGATTGATTGACCAACTCCATTTCACCCACCCAGGCGCCAAAAATGATGTTGAAGTAATGGCCCGGGCCGGCGGACGGTTCCGCCCGATACTCCGCGAACAAACGCTGGCTGGCTTCCCGGTCGCCCCGCGCCGCAGCAATCAATATGCGGCTTAGCTGTTTATCAAAATCACTGATTATGGATTCTGCAGCAAACCGCTCGGCGCCTGCAAAATCGCCCAAAGCCACGTGGGAATACAGCATCTGCAAATTGAGCCACGAGCCTGGTGCCTTTTTCTGCGCCTCGCGGGCCACTTCCAGCGCACCCGCCGCATTGCCGGCCCATAACATGGTGCGCACCAGGTTTCGCCAGGAAGATGGAGCCAGCGGGTCACACTCCAGGTATTGCTCATCACGTTCAATCAGGCGATCTGCAAATCCGGTCAGGAGCGCGATATTGGGCACCCAGGTGGATTCTTCACAACTGTCCTGGGATATAAACCGGTCGATACGCGAAGCCATTCCCTGCCAGTTGGAGGTCGAGTAGGCCAGGTCAAGTTCAGCATTGTAGCGGGCATCTGCGTTTGCGGCTTTTTCCACACCGGATGCCATATCCCGTTCAGCGTGCTGCATCGCCGTGGCGTACTCTTCTTCCGAAACATCCCCCTCCCTTTGCCCGCTTGCATCATTCATCAGCATGTGAACGTACTTGTCGGCATGAAGCAGGTAGGCCGCCGAGTAGCCAGGGACCCGCTGCTGGACGACCTCGAAATAGCGGTTGGCTTCGGTCAGTTTTGCTATCTGGTCCTCGGCGCCATGTGCCGCTTCATACATTTCAATGCCTTTTTGCAGGGCAATAAACGCTTCCACGTCGCGCAAGCCGGCACGTTTCATGGCCTCGCGTTTGTCATCATCCAGCACTACGTTCATGGCCCGGGCAATTTTCTCGGCGATGTCCTCCTGCACAGCAATGGTGTCTTCCGCCGTGCTGTCGTAGTTCTCCGACCACAGGTGAAATCCATCCGCTGCGCGAATCAGCTGTGCGGTCACCCGCAGTCGATCGCCACTGCGCCGCACCGAGCCTTCCACCACGTTGCGCACGCCCAGTTGGCTGGCGACTTCCTGGATGGGCAGGTCCTGGCCCTTGAAGGCAAAGGCCGAGGTTCGGGCAGTGACCAGCAATTCGGGCAACTGCGCCAGCGAGTTGAGGATTTCCTCGGTCAAACCATCGGCAAAATACTCATCATCTGCACCCTTGCTCATGGCGGTGAAGGGCAGCACGGCGATGGAACCCTGGGCAGGAAGGTTTTCTGGCGCGACTTCAGCTGCGGCCGATTGGGTTACCGCTGGCACTGCGGGTGGAACTACAGTGGCCGGTGAAGCCGCCTGTTCTGAGGGGTCGGAAACAAAACGATCGACCAGCAATAGAACCACGGCCAGTGCCAGCGCGCCGATGATCACGCGGTCAATCTTGCGGCCGGTTTGCGGGGTGATGGATTGGGTTCGATCGATCTCGGATTCGCGCTTGATGCCATCTGGCGTCATTTCGAACACCCAGGCAAAAATCAGCACGATGGGCAACCCAATGGCTGCGGTCAGGACGAAAACCTGCAGTATCCACCCCGGCGCATCGATCACTTCCAGTGCAAAGTCGATGGCCTGCAGCGCCACCCAGGCGACGACGACATAGGCGATGCCCATGCGAAACACGTTGCGGCGCTTGAGTTCCTGGAAAAAGCTCATGTGTCCTCGGCCGGTTTTCCTTGCTATGCCAGAGTGGGGCAGCAGGGCTATTCTGCCACAGGTTCATGCCCTTACCGGCGATTTGTCGAAAAGGGGTCAGAGCCCTTTTCTCCCAAAGGTAACCTGATGTCCTGAATCAAAGCAGCGGGGCAGAATTTCGATTGCAGAAATTAGTCCGGACCCTTTTCCTTTCGCCAGGTCCAGGGCAAGCACTCGAGTACCGCAGCTAATCGTCAAGACATTTTGCACGGACCCCAAAAACCCCGGAGCTGCAAGTTACTGCATTTACCTCAAGCGATTTCGAGGAAAAATTCCCGCGGAAACGTCCGAACTAAATTCATTCAAGCCTACGCCTCTCCACAGGCGGCTGCGGTAAGCCATTCTTTGCAACTGACCCGGAATTTGCAGTGAAAAATGTACCCCGCTCCAGCTGCCATCCAAATGGTTCCAGGGAGATCTTCCGCTGCAAATGGCCCTACGGCTTGGATCAGTATTCGATGCAAATCAACAGAGGGCCATAGTTGAGTGGTCTACGGCGGCAGCGGTGGAGCGGGACACGTGCAGTATCAGTCCAGAAAAAGATCCTTCATCAGGGGCTGGCCGGGACTGACCTGGTAGTGGTCGAAGTTTTTCATGCCTGTGGGACGCAGGACGTTAACCATTGCACTTAAGTAGTTGAATCCAAGCTGGGGAATTCCATTACTTACCGCATCGCCTTGGGACCCCAGCAAGGGCGCAAGGTGTTTACCTTGCAAACCTTACCTGACTGCGAATCAGACAGCCGGTTCGCCGACACAGTGGGCAAGGTCGGTGGATTTTCGCTGCAAATCAACACGCAGGATTTTGGGACTGATGAAAATTCGACGATTTTCAAGTGAGGTAACCTAGAATTGGAGTCTTTTTTTGTCCCTGTTACTGGCTTAATACTCTCCTATTAATCTCTTCTTTTATAAATATAATACTCGTCTATAATTCTCTCACAAAACGATAACTGATTTACTTAACGTTCGGTAATCTGTTGCCATCAATTAACCAGGACGCGAGAAATCACAATGAACGACCTAACACAACATGCACAAAAACGCTCACAGCAACGCGGAATCCCGCCATTTATTATGGAATTGATTTTGGATTATGGCCGCTGTATGTATCGCCATGGAGCTGACGTGCACTATCTAGATAAATCCGGCAGGCGAGCACTCAAACGAGACTTGGGTTCCAAAATATTTGCTCGGATTGAGGACCAGCTAAATGTATACGTAGTCGCAGATAATGAAGTAATAACAGCTGCGCACCGCATTAAACGCATCAAGCATTAGGAATAGAAATGAATAAGGAAAGCCACTCAGAAAATGAACTGCATGAATTCCAATATGGACTGGCAGGGGAACATATTCGTGCGGAAGTCTTGAAACAGCCCAAAATGAGTACTCGTGTTGCTGCCATCGTGGCGAGAAACCTAGACACATTGCTTAAAGAATTAAAAGACAGTGGCCTTGCGATGCACGAAGTATGTCGCTCTGCCGCCTTAGGAAATCCAGGTGACCGAGATGCCAAGGCACTTTGGAAGTATAGAAATCCAGAAGGAAGCGAGCAGCGAGATTACATCTCCCAAGCCCCGAAGTACATCAGGCTTGTGGAAGCAATCGCTGACATTAAAGATCACCCCTACAGTGGCACCAGCAGTGCATTACTCCGTCGCGTGTTTGCGAGTACTCCTTACTCCCCGCCTGTATCTACTAAAGGCAGTGATGCCTCAGTCGCTCTAAAAACTATTCTGGATGAAGTCGTCTCTTGGATAGCCCGACAGATCGACTTAGCTCAGGCATATAAGCGATTCAGAGGTGGGAAACTGTCTCCTACAGGGCAGTTTGAACTTGCGACTGCATGTCTAAGCCACCTTGAGCTGGGTTACAAAGACGAAGATGTCAAGGACGATGAAGGTCATCCATTAGTAGTCAAAAGTGAAAGTGGTTCCCGTTATGATCTTCGCATTAGAGAAGTCATCAGTTTGTTCATAGGCATAGACCACGACAACATGCCTCGTCCTTATCTGGCATTCGAAAAATCATTGGTTGCGATATCACCAGATCTTGAAGGGTATCTATTGGGGGCAAAACCATATGATATTTGGATTAGTTACGATGGAGCACATGAAGGAGAACGCTTTGGCGAGCTAATTTTTGAGAGTAATGAAAATAAATTTTATTTGCCGAAAGAAGTAGTGGCTCAAACTGTAGATTTGGACAAACTTAGCCAGAATCTAGATCATGTTCCTTTCAGCAACGGCCATGAACAGTCTAACCCAGTTCAGACTGCGTTTAGAGATGCAAATCCAAAGTATGGATCCGATTTTCTTTTTTGGGCTGGAAAAGGTATTACTGGCCGAGAAATTAAAACCACACCTGTGTCTGCAGATAGTTTGGAACATATGGAGGCCCTTTTGAGCGATCCGATGGGAGTCTTCACGCCAGCAGGTGAACCGCATTTCATTATGGGCCACCAGTTACTATTTGGTGACGGCGTCCTGTCCCGCCTCATTCGATGGTTTACAGATCAGGGGCTTGAGTACGATACCAATAAAAATGAAAACGCTCTGCTTGGTGACGATATACCTAACAGCCCCATGGCACCCGCCGGTGGGTGGGTTTCAGTCAGCCCAACCTTGGACTCATTCTCATGGTCTGCTGCGGATCTCTTGTGGCTTAGGTGCAAGATGTTTGTGATGTTGGCAGAGAAAAAATTTCTCAGTGCAACAACGCAAGAACGAGCCAAATACAATGCACTGCTTCAAAGACTGAGGGGTACCTAGTGACTTTTCGTCTGAAAGCTGGCAAGCGGGGTGAGTAGTCATGGTGTCAATTGAAAAAGTTCGCCTGATTTCAGTCAGGCAGTCCCGCAAGACGGAGGTAGAGTTATATGAAGGCCAAGAACTTTGACAAAAAGTTTGACGAAGGCAACAAAGATATCGTGGAGGATCTTGATCTTTCCACAGCCCGCCGAGTCAATCAGGAACAAAAGTGTATCAATGTCAACTTCCCTTCCTGGGTTGTCGAGTCTTTGGACCGAGAAGCGGCGCGAGTGGGCGTTACGCGGCAATCAATCATCAAGGATTGGCTAGTAGAACGTCTCAAGGCGGAAGCTGCTAATAAACCGATCAATGGTAACGCCGCAAGCGGCGCCTATTAACGAAGCGTTCGCCAGAAGAATGAATCATGCACGAATATACCCGACGTGGGATGAGATCGACAAAACACCAAATCCTCTAACGGAGGGTGAGCGCGTCTTGTTGCGATTCCTCGATCAAAATCTTCCTGCAGAGTGGATGATTTTTGTCCAGCCGTATCTGAACGGCACGCGGCCGGACGTAATTGTCTTTAATCCCAAAGTCGGCATAACAATCTACGAGGTCAAGGACTGGAGATTGTCCGCATATTCATGGACCGATCCCAAGACCCAGAAGGAATTGAACGTATCCGATAGTCGTGGCACGTATCCGGTTAAAAACCCCGTCTATCAAGTCAATCACTACCGAGAAAAAATCATAGGCCAACTTGTACCAATGATCGGAGAGACTATCGATCACGAACCAAGGAAATTTGGTCTCATTAAAACGGCGGTCTATTTCCACAAGGAAACAACTGCGACAGTAAAACGGTTCTTCTCCGAGCACGATATTCCCGCGCTTCCTATTCTCGGGCACGATGCCCTGACTTGCCAAAACCTTGCGTTAGTTGTCCCCGACGTAAACCGCAAGAGTAGCTACTGGCCTGAAACATGGAATGCAGAGATTCTGTTCTGGCTTCGGCCGCCTTTTCATTCGCTTGAACAAACAGTACAACTTAAACTTTCGCCGAAGCAACGGGATCACGCCGAACCACTCAGAGGTCATTTCCGCCTTCGAGGTGTCGCCGGCAGCGGGAAGACTCAAGTTCTCGCGTACCGCGCAGCGAAACTTGCTTCTCTCGGCAAACGAGTCCTGATTCTGACTTTCAACATGACTCTTTGGCATTACATCCGCGACATGATGCAACGGGCACCGTTTGAATTCGAATGGAAGGCCATCACGTTTAACCATTTTCATGGCTTCTGTAACGACACTCTCAATCACCAGGGATTCAAGTGGCCGGAAGGGGAAGGCGAAGATTTATTCCGTTCAGTCATTGTCGAAGCCGTTCGGAAGGCCCTCAACGGGCAAAACCATGAAAAGTGGGATGCCGTCATGATTGATGAGGGGCAGGATTATTACTGGGAATGGTATGACCTTCTCAGGGACTTCATGACCGACCACAATGAATTGCTTCTGGTTTGCGACAAAAGACAGAACATCTACAACCGCGAGATGTCGTGGATAGATGGACAGATGAAGAACGTTTTATTCCGTGGTCAATGGCGCGAACTAAAAACTGTCTTCAGACTCCCGAAAATTGTTGCAACACAAGTAAACGAATTCAGCCGAACTTTCGGACTCAGTCAGGAAGTCCAGATGGACGGTGTGATCGAGAACGCGCAAGCCGATTTCTTCCACCATCGCTTTGATCCCCACACCGTGTGGATCGAGATTGCAGAAAACCAGCTCTTGTCAATCGCTTGGAAAGCGTTTGAGCACCTGAAGGCGAAACTTTTCAGTGCATCAGATATTGTCATTCTGCTGCCGAATCACGGAATCGGCATGAAGTGCGTCGAATTCTTCCGGGACAAGAAAGTCGGAGTCAACCACGTGTTTGAGGTCCAGGACCATGATTCCAACAAGGCCCATAAGAAGGCGTTTTGGAATGGTGATGGCCGATTGAAGATGTGCACTATTCATAGCTTTAAAGGCTGGGAATGTCTGAACGTGATTTTGTTTATTCCCCAGGGAAACAATTCCGGTGTGGAGCAGTTAGACAGAGTCGTTTACACGGCAATGACCAGAACCCGAGAAAACCTTATCGTTTTAAACTCACATCCGCGTTATAAGGAATTTGGAGGATCGCTGCCGCATAAATGGAATAACTGATTCGAAAAGGGGCAGAGCCCTTTCTCCCCGGTCTCACGTTTGGAGTCAGCTGACAAACATGCGCCGTCACTTGCAACACTTCAACGCCACGCAAGCGCTGTCGGGTGCCACTGGGCCAGAGCAAGCACTCGAGTACCGCAGCTAATCGTCAAGACATTTTGCACGGACCCCAAAAACCCCGGAGCCGCAAGTTACTGTATTTACCTCAAGCGATTTCGAGGAAAAATTCCCGCGGGAATGTCCGAAGCAAATTCATCCAGGCCCACGCGGCTTCATGGCGCGGCTTCGCTCCGTCATTCTGTTTGTTTGCGTTTGCAACTGACCAGCGGTCTGCTGCGGCAGCAGGCGGAGCAGGACACGTGATAAGCGCGGCACGACTGCAGGGCAAGGGTTGTTCCTGACAACCCTTCTGCATTTCCTCCATCCATGGAGGTTGATGCAGGAGGTACGAGCCCAGGGATGGGCGAAGGTAGAACAATGCAGGAGCAATTGTCGAGGGCAACGCAGGGAGCGGTTGCCTACATGGATGTAGGCAAGGGGCGTGAGCAGGAGCGGACGCTTTGCCGAGCAATGATCAGTCCAGAAACAAATCCTTCATCAGGGGCTGACCGGGGCTGACCTGGTAATGGTCGAAATTCGTCATGCCGCTGGTCCGCAGGACGTTTTCATCCAGGAAGAAATTGCCCGTGCACTGGCGGCTGTCGCGGATGAGGATCTCATAGGCCGCATCGGCCATGATGTCCGGGGTGCGGCAATTTTCCGCAACCACCGACCCCTCCAGCAACCTGATCGCGGCAGTCGCAATGACCGTGCGCGGCCACAAGGCGTTGAAGGCCACGCCGTGCTGGCGAAACTCCTCGGCCATGCCCAGCACGCACATGCTCATGCCGTACTTTGACATGGTGTAAGCGACATGGTCCTTGAACCAGGAAGGCTTCAGGTTTAACGGCGGAGAAAGATTGAGCACGTGCGCATTGGCGGATTTGAGCAGGTGCGGGATGCAGGCACGGGTGGTGGTATAGGTGCCGCGCACATTGACATCAAACATCAGGTCGAAGCGCTTCATGGGTAATTCCCGCGTACCTTGCAGCAGGATGGCGCTGGCGTTATTGACCAGCATGTCCAGTCCGCCAAAATGATCCACAGCCTGGGCCACTGCGCTGTCGACCGATTCGTCGTCGCGCACATCCATCCTGATGGCCAGCCCGCGGCCACCCGCAGCCTCGATTTCCGCCACCGTTTCGTGGATGGTGCCTTCCAGCCGGGGATGGCGGCTTTCGGTTTTTGCTGCCACCACGATATTGGCACCGGCGCGCGCGGTGCGCAAGGCGATGGCTTTGCCTATGCCGCGCGAGGCGCCGGTGATGAACAGGGTCCTGCCCAGCAGGGTCTGGTTGGAAGGGGTCTTGCTGGAAGGGGCTGGGACCTGTGCGCTCATGCCGCGTTCTCCGTAATTTATTGTTGCTCTTATACCGCCGCCGGCCGTGTTTATCGCCCTGATGGCTTCATTCCACTATCATAACCGCCTTCACCGTTATTACATCCTCTCCGGGCGCAGGCAACGTGGAATCAGCAAGCTGGACAAACGAAATGCTGGGTTGGCCCAATTCCAAATGGAAAAGAGTCTTTATGCTGCTTATGCTCGCCATTCGCGCCGGCGCTGTGGCCGTGGTCGGGAAAAACGCGAGGGTCGATTTAGCGGATGAGACCACGGCCTCGGCTGGACTCCGAAGCCCTCGCGGTCGACATGCCGTGCCCCTCCCTCTCGCCCGGTGACCAAGACCAATATGAGGCACGAAGACGATGCCTGGAGACTGGGCTGTTTCGACGCAGGTGAAGCGCCGGAATACGCCATCATGCGTTTGAACCAGGAGCGATTCAGAGCGTTCCAGGAGCAAAACAGCGGCAAGCTGAAGAATCATTTCTATATAACGGTCGTGCCGAAAACACTTGATCTCCTGGAATGCTGCCTTACATTCCTTCCTCGCGATTTGAATTTGTTCCTGATATTGAATGGCCTCAACAAGTGGGAGCAGGATTTCATCGAAGCGAGGTATCGCCACATCCCTCAATTCGCTGTCGAGACCAACGACAGCATCATGTATGCGAGAATTCTCGATTTACTCGTCGAGAACAACGATTCAAATTTTGGAATCCTCGATCAGGATTGCTTCGTACTCAATCCCAATTTCTTCAGGCGGCTCCGCTTCCATGGAGGGGAGTTCGCGATAACCCCCTTCGTTACCTCGAACAAGGCCGCCCAGCTGACCTTTCCGAGAACCTATTGGCTATTCTTCAACCTCCAGGTCATCAAACGCATCAGGGATAAATATCGAATAAGCTTCAAGAGGTGCTGGAGCATTCCGCCCCACTTGGAGGAGCACCTGGCAACGCTCAAGCTCGGTTACGGCAATTTTCCGCATGAGTCTCTCGATTATTTTGACGATTTCCAGCTTATCTGGGCAATGGCGATTTATGACGGGCTAACCTTCAGGCGAACACCCGGACGAAGTTTATTCGGGTGGCCGAAATACAGAATCGCCCATGTCGGCGCAGGTCATCTCTACCTTACCGAGGAATTCCGCGACCGGATGATCGAGAATCTGCGCTCCTACGAAACTCTCCGCCAGCTCGACCGGGAGATATTGGAAGCAGCGGCGTTTTCGTATTATGTGCATATGATCCTCCTCGAAAATACGGAGAGCGAGGAGTTGAGGCAGGCGTATCTGCCTTTCTTTTCAGCCTGCGGGACTTCGCGAAATCTGTTGCAGACCTTCGGCTCGATCATGTATCCCCGAAGGGTCGAGGAGATGGACGGCGTCGTCAGGGAAATGCGCAGGCGGAAAAAGAGTTAATGTGACCCGTCAAGCTGCTTGGCCATCGTAGCGATGATCCGGGCCAGGCATCATCACTGAATTCCCGGGTCATCATTTTTCCTTGCCCTGCTGTTCCGCAATGGGCAGGGGCTCGAGTGGATCGAAGGGCGAGACCTCGCCGCTTGCAGCCTTGCGGCGCCGGTCGAGAGACTTTTTCAACACCTCCGCGAGCTGAAGTTCCTCGCGGCGGGTGGCGCCGGTCATGTTGTTCCCATGCAGGCGATGCAGCAGGCTGATGCTGTCGAGAGTTTTCATCAGGACGCCCTGTTCGCGGGCACGCATGAACCAATCGATGTCTTCGCTAAAGCGAAATTCGGGATTGAATGGACCGACCCGTTCAAATGCGGAACGGCGGAACACCGCACTGCCCAGTTGCAGATAAATGCGCGGGGTCAATACTTCTTCGAACGTGTTGCCTGAAGTGCCGCCCGTTCGCAGTTTTAGAAACTGGCTGCGTCCGATCACCACCTGGACTGCCGGCTCTTCCTGCAACACCTTGAGCGCCTGTTGCAGTTTATTTGCAGGCCATTGATCGTCCGCATCCAGGAAGGCAATGAACTCCCCGCGCGCCCGCTTCAGTCCCGCGTTGCGCGCCGCGGACGGCCCGGCATTTTCCTGGAAGTGATAAAGCACTGGCTTGACGGAGGCCCTGGCAATATTTGCACTGCGGTCGTTAGAGCCGTCGTCGACCACGATGACCTCGATGTCCACGCCATGCTGGCGAAAAATGCTGTCCAGCGCCTCGGCCAGGAAGTCTTCGCCGTTGAATACCGGCACGATGACGCTGACCATGGGATTTTCAATTCTCATTTCGGGACAGCGCCGCATGGATGTCATCCGCAAGACCCTTGAGGAAGTCAAACCACTCAAAGCTTGAGGCGTGAGTTTTCGCTTCCTTCAGGCCAGCCCGCAGTTTGCGGATTTCCTCTGCCTGCGCGGGATACCTGGCATCGTATTCCGGAATCGTGCCCGCAATTCCGGGTTTGACGATGCCGTGGTCAAGGTAAAGCTTGAGCGCAAGGGCCTGGTAAAGTCTGACCTCGAAGATCCCGGGTGAACAAGTCTCCAGCCAGCCAGGACTCATGAAACCCTGGCTGTGAGGGAACATGAGCAGCAACGGGATCTGCCTGATCAGGTCGCGCTGCCAGTCTTCCTCGGCTGGCGGGCCAATTTCATTCATGCAAGGCTCTCCAAAAGCCAGGGTCGCGCGCTTGATGAAGTCCGCATGGCTGTGGGGAGCGAAGACGCGCAGCATGTAAGCGAACAGGTTGCCCGTCAGGAACACGGGCGGCAGGTTCCGAGTGGAGAAATAGCGTTTGACCTGTTCGATGCACGGGCGGCTGGCTGCCAACCAGAAAGTATCGCGCACGATAACGTAGGGTTGTTGCTGCGTGTCGAGGTAGACAGAGCGAATGACCTGGCTGCAGTTGGCCAACTCCTCAGCCATGGGTGATTTGCCGGTCGTTCCGGCATGTCCGCCCGCCCGGCGCAGGAGCCACTGCTGGCGCGCATCTGGAGCCTGTGCGGAACCTGGCGCGAGACCAGCGGCAGGCAGTCCCTGCTCCAGCATCGCCAGAATTGTCACAAGAATGTGCGTCGCATCGCTGCGAACTTGCGGGGCAGAGGGTCCAACCACTGCGTCGCTTCCGGCGATGGCCGCCAGGCACCGGCTGATTTTGCGCTTCAGTCGCAACAGGTCCTGCAGCGAGAGGTAGCGTGGCCCGGTATGCGAATTGAACACCTGTGAGACGTTGTGCAAATAGAACCAGAAGGCAAGGTCAAATGCATCCTGCGCGAAGTCTGTGGCTGCGGGGCGCGGGGTCTTCGAGACGGTCTCCTCGCCGTGAAGGAGTTCCCAGTTCCCCGCTCCCCTTCCCTCGAAACCGAACCTGGTCCAGGAATCGAGATGCGCTTCGCTCAAAATCTGGATTTCTCCGAGCATGGGGAAGACTCGCTGCAGCCGCCCAATGCGTTTCCAGAAAGCGGCCAGAAATGCAAATTCCTCTGCCCTGGCAACTCGCCAGTCGATAATGACGGTGAGGTCGATGTCGCTGAGGCCCGGCGTCCACTGGCCCTGTACCAGGGCATGGCGAAGATAAACGCTGCGGATCTCGGGGAAATGCTGGCAGGTCCTCACGAACTGGCGGATGGCCCAGGAGTATGGCAAGGGGTTCAACAGCCTGAAGGGCCAATGGGCATTGGTCTTGAGCACGGCCATTCTGAGCAAGCTTTTGAAGGTCATGCTACGCCGCCAACCCGGCTGCTGCGGGCAACCCCGGTGATCTTCGCCCGCAGGCGACGCGCGGACAGTCGCAGCACTACCGTCAGCAGTTCCCGCCGGCTGCTCACCTGCCAATAACGAGCAAGATACTGGCCGAACCCGGTTCCTGCGCCATGCGTACCATGAGCGCCACTGCCCCGACGGAAATCAAACCACAGCAGTGGCAAGATGCCCAGCAAGCGCTCATTGGCTCTTTTACGCCCGTACCAGGCCTCCAGGCGTTCCCACCAGCGCACAGGCATGTCCTGCAGTTGGCGCATGGTGTCCGCTGGCACTGTGACGGCGAAGTGTTCGACCAGGTATGCGAGCAGAATTCTGAGGGGCAACACGATGCGATGAGAGCCCGCCCCTTCGAGCAGTCCCGCCCAGTTGAACTCGCTGCCAGCGGTGTGCAGAACCTGCAGCGCATCGGCGATCCAGAGACTCGAGTGAGGTGGATCTGAGCCAAAAACCTGGACGGACAAATACAGCAGCTGGTCGGCGGGTTCGAGCGCAAGGCTCGAGCCGCTCTCAAAATCCATCGGTAGCGCCCGGCTCCAGAAAACCTGGTCGGCAGCGGGATGGCCGCAAGCCGGCAACACGTGCCAGCGCAGCTCGAATTCACATTCCGCCTCTTCGCTGACGAATCTCTGCCCGGGCAGCACATTCCGATCGGCCGGCAACAGGCCCTGCTTGGGTTTCCACCCCTCCAGGGGCAGCAGCTCCATGGCCGCCGGCGCATTGCTTGCATCCACCAGCACGGTCAGCTCATGGATGGGCCGGACAGAATGGTCCTCGTACAGCGTCAGCGCGGCAGCGATGTCCCCGAGCAGCAGCGTTCGGATGCCGGCTTGCATGAAGCGATCATGTACACGGTAAAAGCGTCCGAGCACCAGTTGGTTCTTGTACCAGGTCAGGCGCTGGATACCCTTCAGCTTCCCCGTGATGGGGTGGTCGGGACCCAACACCCCCGCCCGGCCAGCTATGAGGGGCAGCAGCGGATACACTGCCTCGTCAATCTTTTCCCGGGCCAGGTTTGTCACCAGGTCCTGCAGGTCCTCAGACGAAGGTCCATGCCCGGCAAACACCGCTTGGGTGAGGCGCAGCGAAAGGCCCTCAGGCAGGTACCCGGCAGAAGGGATGTGCGCATGACGCACTGTCAAGAGACGACATCCATGCGCCGGTTGTCAACCATCGCTGGCACCTGGCTGTAGGGATGATTCCAGCGCAAACGCCGCCCGGCACCACGGCAGGAACTCCCCCAGGGCCTGCATTTCATCGCCGCGCCCCTCTTCCCGGCCCAGTCGCATAATCTGCTCCAGCCAGGCATGCAAGATCTGGCTCTTTGAACCGACCAGGAAAGCGCAGGTTTGCTGCAAGTAGCGCGGAATTTCACCGGTGTCGCCTGCACGATACAATTGCCAGGCGCCCCACATCAGGACATGGAAAAAAGTCTGCCTTTCGATGGCAGCGATCCCAGGCGGCAGGTCGGGACGCGAGAAGAACGTTGCGAAGACCCGGTTCACACTTTCGACCCGCTGCCGGGTTTGGCGGGTCAGGTTGCCTGTGTGCTGCCGGTACATTACGGTGGTTTTCTTCAGCCAGCTTGATCTGCAACCACCCAGCATCACCCTCAGCATCAGATCGACGTCCTCGGCCTGGCGCAGCTGAGCGTCAAAGCCACCGGCGGCCTCGAGCACTTCGCGACGGAACATGACCGCCGGAAGACAGAACGCATGACACCGCAGCAGACTTTCGAGGTCGAGCCCCGGCGCCCTGGGCCTGGGTGCCACCAGCCATGGCTCGATCGCTTTGCCGGAGGAGCCGGACGGGTCAAGCAATTGCCAACCACTGTGCACCAGGCCCAGGTCTGGGTCGGCCGCGAAACAGGCCAGCTGATCAGCGACCTTTGTCGGCAGCAGCACATCGTCGCTGTCCAGGAAAACCACGAACTCCCCTTGCGCCGCGGCTAGCCCGCGGTTGCGCGCACTTGAAGGTCCCGCATTGTCCTGGTGGAGGTATTGCACTTTACCCTGGTACGAGGCCAGCAGTTCTGCCGTGTCATCGATGGAACCATCATCCACGACAATCACCTCGCAGCAGGCTTGGGTCTGCGCCAGGGCGCTATCCAAGGCCTGCGTGACGAAACAGGCGCTGTTGTATGCCGGAATGATTATGCTGACGCTCATCATTCTTCTATAGCGCCCGGTAAACTTCGCTGCTGGTGAACGACTGAAGGAAAACGTCGTAGCTCAATCTGGCGCGGGTGGGGCAGGTTTTCAGGTACCCATGCGCCTGCTCCAGCAGCTTAACATCGAGTGACTTTTCTGCAGCTTCGGCCAGGTCCGAAAAGTACAGGGGATAGTCGGCACCCAAATACTCGACTACGGCGGGCAAGGGGTTGACGAGCAGGGGTGTAGCCCGCGCAATACACTCGATGACCGCATTGTTGGCGTTGGCATCGAAGAGATACACGAAAGCCAGGTTCCTGCTCAGCAGGTCGTCATACTCACTGTTGGGCAGGTGCATCACTTCGCGGGTATTTTTTGCAAAAGCCTCGGCTATAGTGAGCCCCAGAATTTCAGTTTCCTTCTTGATCAGCTTTTCAAGGTAGGCTTCCGCGTTGTCAAAGAACATGGGCACCAACCGCAGCTTCTCGTAGTTCATGGGATTGTTGCGCGCCAGCGGCAGCTCATAAATGGCGCTCTGGCGCCGCAGCCACCAGCCGATCTGAACGATCTTCCTGCGCGGATTGGCGAGGAAACTCCCGAAATCGAATTGCCTCTCGGGAATTTCAGTGGGGAGCACGAGTGCGGATACGGGCTTGCCGGTGTTCTCCCGAAGCCAGTTGGCGTGATATTCCGAAAACGTAAACAGGCCACGGCAGTGTTCGAAGCTCTGCTGCCAGATAGCCTTCTTGAACAGGGTCTGGGGTGCCTCCTCGAAGCGGAACCAACCTGGCATACCCTGTGGGTTGTGCATGCAACCCACCCATGGTTTTTGGTACGGCGTGATGCCCTGCTCTTCGGAGGTCGCAAGTTGTTCGAACGCGCCGGAATCCCGCAGGCGCTGCAAAATCCGGGCGTCGCGCTTGCCCTCCCGCCAGTGCCTCCGGGCAAAATTTTCTTCCACAAAACCGTCAAACCACACGCCCTGGCTGTTGTGCACCGCTTCCAGGGTTCGCAGCGCCCCGTTCCAGCCGCTGCGATGGCCATGAAAGCGACGCTGCCGATTCAGGTTGATTTTGCCCTGCGGCTGGTCCGGGATAATTCGATCGGGCGCACTTCGCGCGTAACCCGGATCACTTGCCATTGACCGGGAGCTGCGCAAGAGCTTATCCAGGTAACCCCGGCGAAACCGCAGATCGGCATTATGTGGATCGAGTTCCAGTGCCCGCGCAAAATGGCGCAGCGCTTCCTTGAGCATGCCCCGCTCCAGCATCACCTCTCCCAGCTTGGAATGAGCTGATGCATGCCCGGGATCGAGGCGCAGTACCTGTTCAAAGCCAGACTTGGCGGCGGCCATGTTGCCGCGTGCCTGCCACGCGCTGGCCAGCCTGAACTGTACTTCGACCGACGGCACTTCGGACAGGTCTTTCATTGGCCATTTCGGGCCAGAGATGCAAGCAGCGACCTCGTGACACCGTCCGTGCTGATGCATTTCAAGCCTTCGCTGATATTGGCAAGAGCGGCCGCATGGTCACCAGACTCCAACAGCTGCCCGGCAGTCTTGAGGGCAGCCAAAGTCAGGCCATCGTAAGCCCTGCGGCTGAGTTCATCCGTATAGAGTTCAGGAAACATGCGATTGGAACGTGCGATCGAGTGCCGGGCGTCAGCAATTTGCTGCCCGGATTTCCGCAAGCGATCCGTTTCAGCGTGGCCGTCCTTGGATGAGCAGGCAAGTATCTCCGGTTCGAACCAAAATGGATGATCAATTGCGATGCGTTTCCACATGTCCCAGTCAAAGGCTGAATTTGCTTCCGCATCGAAACCGCCCAGCTTTTTGTATACCTCGCGCCTGACGACGACCGCTGAAAACTGCAGCCGGCAGCTTAGCGCCAGGCGCTCCAGCCAGTTGTCAGGGACGCCCGCCGTTGCCCTTTCCAGCCATGATACCCAGCTTTCGTTACCGCAACGGTCGAAATTGAGTCCGCGGCAGGCTGCGGCGCCAATCCGCGGTTCTGCCGCAATTCCGTTTGCCATTGCGCGGTAGAAGCCTGGCAATACCCAGTCATCATCATGCAGGATGTGCACCCATTGGCCCCGAGCCTGGCGAAGGCACACGTTGAAGATTTCCGGGTGGCCCGCATTTGAGCTCGTCTGGTGAAGGCTGACCCGTGATCTGCCGGCCTTCGCGATGATGGCTTGGATCTCGGCCCGGGTGGAGTCATCCGCAGCGTCGCTGACCACCACGATCTCCATGTCCGGGCTTTCCGGCGCCTGCTCCAGAACGCTGTTCAGTGCTCGCGGCAAGTAGGCCACGCGATCGTAGACCGTGATCATCACCGACCAAAAAGGCCGTTGAGCAATTGAATCCACAGGGTGGATATCGGCAATGGCTGCTTCGGCCGCTCGCCACTTTACTGCATCAGAATCGGCGTCGACCCGCATGATCCCCAATTTCACGAGTTGGGCGCTGTCCTGAAATTTTACCGAGTGACGGTGATCGTAAAATTTCAGGCTTTGGTTGCGGGACAAGGTTTGGGCATAGGCCTGATACTGCAGGGCGTCGTCAGCATGCTCCTTGCGCTCGATTTCACTTGCGACATAGCCGCGAAAGGTCGACAGGAACTTGAAGTGCAGCAGGCACCCGCTCTCGGTGGCCATTTCAGCCTCGCTGCAGTTGGTCCAGTGTTGTCCGCCGGCCAGCACTGTTTTGTCGTCGTATTTCAGTAACGGGACTTTGCTTAACGGGTACTGGCCGTCCTGGCCGAAGACGCGGTTGCGCACGCCGCCAAAATAAAGCGTCTGGTTCCGATAAGGTCCTGCGTTCTCGCACTTCGCCGTGTAGAATTCGCGGTCGAAATAGGGGCAGACTTGCCGGTAATCCTGGCCGGCCTCGTAGTGGACATCATCAACCGGCAGCTCAGAGTACATGTCCAGCATCAGGGCCTGGAACGCCGTCTTGCCCTTGCGCTCCAGCTGCGCGCACCATTCGGGAAGGCCCCGGTTTTCGCAGCCGGGGAAGTAAAGAAGTTCATCGATGTCCACGATCAGGCACCAATGACCGCGCCCGTAACTTCTGAGCAGCAGCTCAAACCAGGCCGACCCGAAATTTGCCCGATTGAACGAGAGTGCCGACTGCCAGACGTGCACGTCAGGCTGCTGCTGCAGATAGCCCAGGCTGCCATCTGTAGAGTCATTGTCAACGACGAAAAACTTTCTGATGCCCAGCTCGCGGTAATAAGCCAGGAAAAACGGCAAGCGGCGGAACTCGTTGCGTACCGTGAGGCAGCACAGTAGTCCGCCTGGTTCGACCGAAATCGGCTTCTGGTCCCTTCGTTCCAGCCGGTAGTAACGAAATGCCTCCTGCAGATCACCACTGGCGTCGAGAGCATTGACCAGACCCTTGTGCAAAGCGGCTTCATTGGGACGCGATTCCAGTGCACTGCGATAATGTTCGATCGCCGCCGTCAACTGACCCTGCCTGATCAGCAGCTGGCCAAGTTCATCGAGCGCAGCCGGGTGGTGGGGAACAAGCCACAGAGCCTTTTCGTAATTTTTCCGCGCTTGGCCGTGCTTGCCCCGTTTGCCCCACACCCTGGCAAGGCGCACCTGTTCCTCGGCCAACAGGAAGGAGTCCGTTGCGTGCACGAGTTTCACGGCGATGCCCGGTTCGGACGACGCTGGTACAGGGTAAGGCTGTGATCGGTTCTGCCACGGTGGAATCAACAGGCGATTTTTCTCCAGGAACTGCACCAATTGCGTATAGGGCAGTGACTCCGGATCGGTGATATCGAGTACCAAAAGGTCCTCTGGCCGGTATTGAAAATGACTCATGACCCGTTGTTCGTGACGGCCCCGCGCGGCGATGAGCTCCTCGGGACTGATCCTTGGCATGTCCTCAAAGCTTCGGCCGTACAGCTTGCGATCGCATTCACTCACCCAGTGCCGCTCCGCATCACCAGGGAGCTGAGCAAACCAACGCTGCCTGTATTGCGGTTCGAGCCATCGCTGGCAGGACGCCAGCCATGCTTTCGCTTCGCGCGTCGTGTAAATGAACTTCGAGCCCGGGTAGCGCAGATCCAGTTCCTCGAACCGCTCGGCAACCGGTGCATCATTGGCGAAGGTATGTTCCTCGATCTGCTGCATGGACAGCGGCAGATGAATGGACTTGAAGCCCAGGGTTTTCATCAGTGAGCACAGGCTGTGGGTGCCTGTTCGGGAAAGCCCTATGCCAAATATTTTGTTCGTCACGGATCGGGCAGGTCCAGTTGCCGGCGACGGTCGAGCGAGGCTTTGAGTATTCGCGGATACTCACGCAGGGCTTCGCGCTGCACGACGCCTTTGTTGCCATCGTGCAGCCGCCGGTGCGCCAGTAGCTCAGGAAGGACCTGCATCTTCAGGCCGGCCTCGACGGCACGCAGGTACCAGTTCGACCATTCGCCAAGCTGCCAGGTGGAATCAAACCAACCTACCCGGTGAAATGCATTCCGCCTTACCATCATGGTTGTCGTTAGGATGCCGGGGATGGGCATGGGTGCGCAGTACATCCTGGCCTTGAGGTCTTCATCCAGGTCGGGGCTGTAAAACTGCTGCAAATGCCCGAATACGATGTCGAGTTGGGGGTCGGCCTGAAACGCCGCCACCTGCAGCACCAGCTTTTCACTGGCCCATAGATCGTCCTGGTCGAGAAACGCAAGGAACTCGCCAGTGGCCAGTTCCACGCCTCGATTTCTGGCCGCAGCCGTGCCACCGTGGGTATGCAGGCAGTAACGGACCTGGGGGAACAATTGCCGGACAATATGCGCAGTTGCATCGGTCGAGCCATCGTCGACGACGATCACTTCGTGCGCCGGGTAGGTCTGGCTGGTGGCGCTATCCAGTGCTGCAGCCAGGTACTTCTCGCCGTTAAAAGCCGGCATGATGGTATTTACCAAGGCACTACCGATGAGAGACTTCATCTGCAGAAAGGACATGTGAAACGGGCACGAATGGACCCTAGGGTCCGCCGCCAGGCTCTGCCTTCCTGTTTGGCCAACCCGTGGCCTCGACTTCGTGTATCGGGTCAACCAGCAGGAGGTCCTGCATGTCCTTGTGCTTGTGCAGCTGCGGTGGCACGAATCCGGAATCATCCAGGCCTGCGAATGCATCCGTTGGTATCGGCCCGTCCGGGACGGTTTCAGTGCCAATGATCAGGCCTTCATCGCGCAAATCGCCAATCATCCGTGCAGTTGCGCTCGCGATCTCTGTGCTGCTCCCGGGATAGCGCGCAGCCAGCGCTGCGATGATCTCGCCGTAAGTGCTGCCCCGTCCCACCAGCCGCCAAACCACGCTGCCGATATTTTCGGAGCTGTAATAGTAGCCACTGTTCATGTTGACGATTACGACTTCGCCCTCGATGACTTCGTGGACGATATTCGGCCCGCTGACCTTGAAACGCTCTGACAGATTCATTCTTTGCTTTTTCCGGGTGACTGTCGAAACGAGTATAAGTTACTCCTCACTTTCGCGCACACGCCCGGCTGCAATCGAGCCTCAGCGGCGACGGATTCAGTTGCAGAGAGCTAGAAGCACTGGCTTTGAGGAGCGCAAAGGTGAAAATACAGCGTACTCAGTTGCCTTGCGTTTCTGCGTAAACCACTTTGATCCGTTCTATACTCTTGGATCATGCTACCGCTCAATTTATAGCGCATAGCTCGGATAAGCGGGCGATTTGAGATCTGCGAACGCAGCCAACATGGAATCAGCAAGCTGGACAAACGAAATGCTGGGTTGGCTCAATTCCAACCCGCGCTGGGGCATCGTGTTCGTGTTCCTGGTTTCATTCCTGGAAGCACTGGCAGTGGTTGGAATTCTCCTGCCCGGCATCGTCATCCTGTTCGGGGTCGGGGCCTTGATAGGTCTGGGCGTGCTGGAGATGGTGCCGGTTTGGATCGCAGCATCGACCGGGGCATTTGTCGGGGACGTGTTGAGCTACGGTCTTGGCCGGCGCTTTCGCGAAAGCCTGCGCGAAATATGGCCTTTTTCCCGTTACCCCGGGATGATGGACCGGGGGATGAAATTCTTTCACGACCATGGCGCCAAGAGCGTGGTTGCCGGCCGCTTCATAGGCCCTTTGCGCCCTGTCATTCCTGCCATTGTGGGCAGTATGCATATGCAACCGTCGCGCTTCGTGCTGGCCGATGCGTTTGCGTGCATTGCATGGGCGCCCGCCTTCCTCCTGCCGGGCATGTTGTTTGGCGTCTCGTTGGACGCTACTTCCGAATACACCGGGCGCCTGACCTGGGTGCTGGTGATCCTGCTGGGTACGCTGGCTTTGACCTGGTGGTTGATGCGGCTGCTGTATGAGCCCCTGGCAAGCCGCTCCGCGAAATGGCTGCGCCACGCCATACGCTGGACCCGCCGGCATCCGCTGCTGGGCCGCATCAGCGGACCTTTGCTGGACCCGGCCCAGCCGGAGGTGCTGTCTGTTACTTCCCTCGGCATCCTGCTGGTGCTGATTTTCTGGGGCCTGGTGATGCTGTTGTTCCTCTCGCCATTTTCCAGTCAACCCCATGCCCTGGACCAGTCAGTGCAAACTTTGGCGTTGTCCCTGCGCAACCACCTGGCTGATCCGGTCATGGTGGCGATAGGGCAGTTATCCCGCTGGCAGGTAGCGCTGCTTTCCAGTGCGGCCGTGCTGTTTTGGTTACTTGGTGCACGGCGGGGGAAAGCCGCGCTCCACTGGCTGATCGCCATCGTCGGTGGCTGGCTGATCCAGCTGTTATTGGCCTGGGGTTTGCGCTCCACGCCGCAAGTCATGGAGCTGCCTCCGGAAGCCGTGGTCAGCCCAAGTTCTGCCATGAGCCTGGCTACGGTCGTGTTCATGTTTTTTGCGGTGATGATTGCCCGCGAGGTGCGGCGTAAACACCGCCAATGGCCTTACCTGGCGGCCGCGCTGATCCTCACCGTGCTGGTGCTGGCCCGCCTGTACCTGGGCCTGGAATGGTTGAGCGGCGCCTTGATGGGGGTGCTGCTGGGGCTGGCATGGACCCTGATCGTTGGCATTGCTTATCGGCAACGCGCCCTGCAACCCTTTTCCGGAGCCATAGCCAGCGTGATTTTCTATGGCTCCGTCGCTTTTTTGTTCAGCTGGCAGGTGCACGAAAATCTTGCGCAGGAAGTCCTGGCGGTGCGAACCGTGGCCACCCAACAGCACATGACCATGGACACCTGGTGGGATTCTGGCTGGAAAGATCTGCCCGAGGAGCGCACCAGCACGTCGTCGGTGGCCAGCCGCCGGTTCAATGCCCAGGTCGCTGTCGGGCCGGACCGGATTGCGCAGATCCTGTCGCGCTCCGGTTGGGAACGTGTACCGGAAAGCGACTGGCGTTGGGTATTGAAGGCATTGAATCCGGAACCCAAAGAGGCGTCTTTGCCCTTGCTGGGCCGCGCGTTTCGGGGCCGGCCTGAGTCCTTGTTGATGCGACGGAACGACCCCCAATCGGGCAGATTGCTCACTATCCGCATGTGGGATTCCGGCGTGCAGCTTGAGCCGGGCCAGCAGGTACTTTACCTGGCGCAGGTTTCGGAGGAACAGCTGATACAACGCCTGGGCTTGTTCAGCTACTGGCGATCAGCGCCATTTAATCTCGGCGGTATGCAACCGCTGCGGGATGAGCTCAGTGAGCTGGAAGAAAAAGCGGTCAGCGCTGATTTGCTATTGCTGCGGGAGCCTGGCTCCGGTCCATAGGCCGTGGTCCCGGCCTTATTCCGGCTGGAAGCGGGGCAGGATTTCCAGCAGGTCCTGTAAACGCTTCATCGGGTCCGGAAGTTCCAGCAAGTTCTGCTTTTCGATATCGGACAACGGCAGCAATTCCGCCAGCCGATAGCCCACCCAAACCGCATCATCGAGTTGCTCCGGCGCATACGCCAGGTAGCCAGGGCCGAGCTTGTCCAGGAAGCGGCCGAGCACCTGGCCGAGTACGAAATAGGCCGCGGGCAGGGGACACGGGTCGGGTTCCTCCAGCAACAGCACGTCTCCCAACCACAGGCTGTCTTCCTGCTTGTGCGAGTGCCTGACCAGGAAACGGTTGGTGCCCACGGTCGAAACCCCCAGCAGGCCGTCATTGAGCGTGTTCCAGTCCACGATTCGCGCGAGGGTGCCTATGGGCGCAGTGCGCACGGGGGCAATGGCCTCTTCGCCCGCGATGATCAGGCACACACCAAACTCGCTGTCATTGCGGGCACATTCGCGCACCATGGTCAGGTAGCGCTGCTCGAAGATGCGCAAGGGCAGCTGACCGCCTGGAAAGAGCACGGTGCGCAGAGGGAACAGTGGAATTTCAAATGTGTTCATCGCCCTCGAGCATGCTGCAAAAGCGGCGTGGAGCGGCGTCGAAACCACCATTGCTCATGAATACAACATGATCGCCGCTGCGCACGGCATCTTTCATCTGCTGCAGCATGTCATCGCTGCGGGTGACCACGCGGCCCCTGCCTTCCAGGGGCGCCAGGGCCTCCTGCGGATCCCAGTTGATGCCTTCGCCGGCTTTGAGCCACACGCGGTCAGCTGCGACCAGGGCAGGTCCGAGCTCATCTATGTGAACCCCTGCGCGCATGGTGTTGCTGCGCGGTTCCAGCGCCACCAGCAGCCGGGCATTGCCAATATTGCGGCGCAATCCCTCCAGGGTTAGCCGGATCGCCGTAGGGTGGTGGGCAAAATCGTCGTAGACGCGAATGTCGTCGATGTTCGCCACCAACTCCATGCGTCGCTTGACGCCGCGAAACGTTGCCAGGGCAGCCAGCGCCTGCTTTGGGTCGACTCCCGCAGCAGCGCAGGCCGCGATGGCAGCACAGGCATTCATGGCGTTGTGCCGTCCCTGCATTGCCCAACTCAGCTTTCCCAACACCGCGCCATCGCGGTACAGGTTGAGCTCGGATCCGCCGGGCTTGACCAGCTGCACCCCCCATTCCGCGGCGTCGCTACCCAATGCAAATCGCTGCAAGCGGCTCCAGCAGCCCTGCTCCAGCACGGATTCCAGGTTGTCGTCCAGGCCGTTGCTGATGATGGTGCCTTTGCCGGGAATGGTGCGGATGAGGTGGTGGAACTGCGTCTGGATGGAAGCGATGTCCGGGTAAATATCAGCGTGGTCATATTCCAGGTTGTTGAGGATGGCTATTTGCGGACGGTAGTGCACAAACTTGGCGCGCTTGTCGAAGAACGCGGTGTCGTACTCGTCTGCCTCCACCACGAAGAACTGCTCTCCGTCCCTGGCCGAGGTGCCAAAATCATGGGGTACGCCACCGATCAGGAAGCCCGGTTGTAAACCGGCCTGCTCGAGTATCCATGCCACCATGCTGGAGGTGGTGGTTTTTCCATGGGTGCCGGCAACGGCAATGACCGACTTGCCGCGCAGGTAGTTTTCGCCCAGCCAGCGCGGACCCGAGGTGTAGTTCATGCCCTTGTTCAGGACATACTCAATCGCCGGGTTGCCGCGGCTCAGTGCATTGCCGATCACAACCAGGTCGGGCTGCGGGTCGAGATGTTCCGCGGCATAACCTTCAAACAGCTCGATGCCCTCGGCTTCCAGCTGCGTACTCATGGGCGGATAGGTGTGCTGATCGGAACCGGAAACCCGGTGTCCCGCGCGCTTGGCAAGCAGGGCCACGCCACCCATGAAAGTACCACCGGCGCCCAGAATGTGAATATGCATGGAGATCAGCCCTTGTTTCAGCTCAGGTTGTAAACAGCAGGTCAACGACAACAAAATTCAACGCAAAGATCAATACGGCAACCAGCATGCCAAGGCTCATGTTCGTGGACAAGGCGCGGCGGTAAATGTGCGCATCGACTACCATGCTCCAGACAAAAGTGCCCACCCATACCAGCACCAGCAAGGGCTGGGCTGCTCCCGGGCGTGCTTGCAGAACCAGCAGAATGGAAATTGCACCAAACATCAGGCCGGTGCCGGACAGCGCAGTGATGGTTTGCGAAAGGCGTGAGCTGATCTGGCGCAAACCGAGCAGGGCGGCGATGGCGATGAACTGGATCAAAACAGCAACCAGACTGCGCGGCGCAGTTTCTGTTTCGCTCAGCAGGTTGTCGGCCACAAAACCCTCAAGCATGTAGAGCAATGCAAGCAGGAAAGCCAGTCCCCTGCCTGCCGGCAAATCCTGGGGCCCGCTGCGCAGACGCATGATGTCGACCAACTGCAGGATAAAGCGGCCGGTGCCGCTGGGCCGGGGGAGGGTGGTCACTATGCTATGCGGCGCTGCTGCGCAACACGCTGTTGATGCGCTGGAATACTTCCTCAATGCTGCCTTCACCCAGAATCCGGGTCAGAATTCCCTGCCTGGCATAGTAAGCAACAACGGGAGCGGTCTGCTCCGCATACACCTTCATGCGATTGCGCACCACCGCTTCGTTGTCATCAACGCGGCCTTCTGCGGCGGCCCGTCCGGAAATCCGGGCTATGACCTGCTCTTCATCCACATCGATTTGCAAAGCCTCCTCCACCGGTTGGCCAAGGCGTTTCAGCAGGGCGTCCAGGGCTTCAGCCTGGGCAATGTTGCGTGGATAGCCATCCAGCACAAAACCAGCATGGGCGTCGCTCTGGCCAAGGCGCTCCTCGATCAGGCCGAGCATGATGTCATCGGACACCAGGTCGCCGCGGTCCATCACAGCCTTGGCTTTCTTGCCCAGGTCAGTGCCTGCCGACACCGCTGCACGCAGCAGCACACCGGTGGAAATGTGCGGCAGACCCAGTTGCCTGGTCAACAGGGCGGCCTGCGTGCCTTTGCCGGAGCCCGGTGCGCCGAGCAACACGATTCGCATAATACGCATCTCGTCTACTAGAATATGGCGTTAACGCTAACCGCTAGCCTTGACCAAGTCAATGCAGCATTCCCTGGCCCAAATGAGTCGATATTCATGCTGAAAAACATACTGTATGCCCAATCCGGAGGGGTGACCCCGGTGATCAACGCCACCGCCTGCGGCGTCATTGAAACTGCGCGCAAACACCGCGACCGGATTGGCAAGGTGCTGGCAGGCAAGGATGGAATCATCGGGATCTTACGCGAGGAACTGATCGACACGAGCCGGGAAAGCAAAGGTGACATTGCGGCCTTGCGGCATACGCCCGGGGGAGCTTTTGGCTCCTGTCGCTACAAGCTCAAGAGCATTGAGGAGAGCCAGCGCGAGTATGCGCGCCTGGTCGATGTGTTGCGTGCTCACAATATCGGATATTTTTTCTACAACGGCGGTGGCGATTCGGCCGATACGGCCTACAAGGTTTCACAAATCAGCAGGAAACTGGGTTTCCCGGTGCAGTGCATCGGTGTTCCCAAGACCATCGACAATGATTTGCCGATAACGGACACCTGCCCTGGTTTTGGTTCGGTGGCCAAATACGTGGCGGTTTCCATCATGGAAGCCAGCCTCGATGTTGAGTCCATGGCTTCAAGCTCCACCAAGGTCTTTATCATGGAAGTCATGGGGCGGCATGCAGGCTGGATTGCCGCCGCCGGGGGCCTGGCCCAGCGGGAAGCGGGTGATCCGCCCCACGTGATCCTGTTTCCGGAAGTGGTTTTTGACGAAGCGGCATTTCTGGCCAAGGTCAAACACGCCGTCGAGCACCATGGTTATTGTTCGGTGGTGGTTTCGGAAGGAGTGCACTATCCGGACGGCCGTTTCCTGGCTGAAGCCGGGTCGCGGGATGCCTTTGGCCATGCCCAGTTGGGAGGAGCGGCCCCGGTGGTGGCGGAACTGGTCAGGTCGGCACTGGGTTACAAGTACCACTGGGCGGTTTCCGACTACCTGCAGCGTTCCGCCCGGCACATCGCCTCGGCCACCGATGTCGAGCAGGCTTATGCCGTCGGCCAGGCGGCCGTGAAACTGGCCCTGCAAGGCAAAAACGGGGTCATGCCGGTGATCAAGCGGGTATCCGCAGACCCGTATCGCTGGAAAATCGAAGAGGCATCGTTGAGTCGCGTTGCGAATCGCGAGAAACTGATGCCCAAGAACTTCATCAGCAAGGACGGTTTTGGCATCACGTCCGCCGCACGCAAGTACCTTGAGCCGCTGATCCGCGGCGAGTCCTATCCGCCCTACGACAAGCGCGGATTGCCACGGTATGTGCGGCTGAAAAAGAACCTGGTGAAAAAGATGCTGCCGGAATTCAAGGTATAAGCTGCGCGCGAAGGGTTCGGCGCGTCGGCATTTCCGCCGGTTTTTTGTTAACATGGCGCGATTTTTCGGCACTGTGCGGTATTGGCCCCGGCGAGGACGGGTGCCGGTAGCAGCACCTGATATTCGTTTACTGATTTCTTGAGGGAGTTTCTGATGACTTACGATATGGCGATTTCGCTTGCGCTGGGCGCGGCCCTGCTGGCCGTTGTCTATGGCCTGTTCATGGCCAAATGGGTATTGAGCCAACCGGCAGGCAACGACAAGATGCAGGCCATTGCAGCGGCGATCCAGGAAGGCGCCGGTGCTTACATGAACCGTCAATACTCAACCATTGCGGTGGTGGGTGTCGTGCTGTTCGTGGCAGTGGGTTTCGCCCTGGGCTGGCCGACTGCGATCGGTTTTGCCGTGGGTGCGCTGTTTTCCGGCATGGCAGGTTATATCGGCATGTTTGTTTCGGTTCGCGCGAATGTGCGCACGGCAGAAGCGGCACGCTCCGGCATCAGCCCGGCGCTGAACCTCGCTTTCCGCGGCGGCGCCATTACCGGCTTGCTGGTGGTTGGCCTGGGTTTGCTGGGAGTGGCGGGATACTTCGCCCTGCTGCAAAAAATGGGTAGCTCGCAGGCAGATGCCCTGCATGCTTTGGTGGGGCTGGCCTTCGGCGGCTCGCTCATCTCCATTTTTGCCCGCTTGGGTGGTGGCATTTTCACCAAGGGCGCCGACGTGGGCGCGGATCTCGTGGGTAAAGTGGAAGCGGGAATTCCCGAGGACGATCCGCGCAACCCGGCCGTTATCGCGGATAATGTTGGCGATAACGTTGGCGACTGTGCCGGTATGGCAGCCGACCTGTTCGAGACCTATGCCGTTACCCTCGTTGCCACCATGTTGCTGGGCAGCCTGATGGTTGAAACGGCTGGCGCCAACGCGGTGATTTACCCGGTGGTGCTGGGAGCCCTGTCCATTGTTGCCTCGGTTATCGGCACTTTTTTCGTAAGCATTAAAACGGGTGGCAAGATCATGGGCGCCTTGTATAAAGGTGTCATTGTTTCCGGCGTTCTTGCCGCGATTGCGTTCTACCCAGTGACCAAGATGGTCATGGGTGACGGGTCCATGAACCTGTACTTTGCAGCCCTGATTGGCCTCGCCCTGACAGCGGCCATGGTGGTCATTACGGAGTATTACACCGGCACCGACTACAGCCCGGTGAAGAAAATAGCCGAGGCTTCAACCACCGGACATGGGACCAACATCATTGCCGGTCTGGGCGTATCCATGAAAGCCACGGCGCTGCCCGTGATCGCGGTGTGTGCCTCCATCTGGGGCGCCTATCAATTAGCTGACCTGTACGGCATCGCCATCGCTGCGACTTCAATGTTATCCATGACCGGCATGATCGTGGCGCTGGACGCCTTTGGCCCCATCACCGACAACGCAGGTGGAATCGCCGAAATGGCCAACCTGCCGGATGATGTGCGCAAGACCACCGATGCACTGGATGCGGTGGGCAACACTACCAAGGCGGTTACCAAGGGCTACGCCATTGGTTCTGCCGGTCTGGCCGCGCTGGTGCTGTTTGCTGATTACACGCACGTTTTGGAGCAGGGGGAACACGGTGTGGTTGCCTTTGACCTGTCGAATTATCTTGTGATCATCGGCCTGTTTATTGGTGGCATGGTGCCCTACCTCTTCGGTGCGATGGCGATGGAAGCCGTTGGCCGCGCTGCCGGCGCCGTGGTAATCGAAGTGCGCCGCCAGTTCCGCGAAATCAAAGGCATCATGGAGGGCACCGCCAAGCCGGACTATTCGCGGGCGGTTGATTTGCTGACCAAGTCTGCCATCAAGGAAATGATCGTTCCCTCACTGCTGCCTTTGCTCATTCCTGTCGTGGTTGGCGTGCTGCTGGGACCGGTGGCCCTGGGCGGCTTGCTCATTGGTACCATTGTTACCGGCCTGTTCGTAGCCATTTCCATGACTACCGGCGGCGGGGCCTGGGACAATGCGAAGAAATATATTGAAGACGGTCATTTCGGCGGCAAAGGCACCGACGCCCACGCGGCCGCAGTAACCGGCGACACCGTAGGCGACCCGTACAAGGACACCGCCGGCCCGGCCATCAACCCGTTGATCAAGATCATCAACATCGTGGCCCTGCTGATCGTGCCCTTGCTCTGATTGACGGCTTTGCGTTCGAGAAAAGCGCCGGTCTTCCGGCGTTTTTTTTCGGGACAGGCGCGTGAACGCCAATGCCTGATGCCTGTCTACCCGGTACACGGTAAACTCACCAAGTCCGGTCTCACATAGCGAATGAACACCATGGCACTTCCAAAGAATGTACCCGAGAATGTACCCAAGAATGTACCCAAGAATGTACATTAAGCAGACCGGGTTGGCAGGATGGGCTTTGTTGTTGAGCCTTTTTTCCTGTTCCGTTGCGCAGGCCATAGAGCCCGACGAGGTGCGCAATTTCGAAGATGTGTTTGTCATCTCAGCTTATGCACCCGATCGTGCCACGGTTGAAGTCAAATGGGACATCGCTCCCGGCTACTATCTGTACAACAACCGCTTCCTCCAGTTCAGCGCGCAAACGCCCGGCGTGAAGCTGGGTAAGCCCGTCATTCCACAAGGCGAAACCGGTTTTGATGAGCTGCTCGGCGAAGAAGTGGAAAAGTACCACGGTCATTTGACCGTAACGCTGCCGTTGCTGTCGGTTGCACCTGGCCTCGCCGGCTTCAGGCTGAACACACGTTCCCAGGGTTGCCTCGAGGGTGTGTTGTGCTACCCGCCAACCAACCAGGTAGTGCTGGTTGGACTGCCGGCGGATGCAGCCGGCGGGGTCGTGGAGGATTCCGCAGAGAAACCAGCAGCCAGCACCAACCCGGCTGAGCAGCAGTCCTCCCCCATAGCCGGCGACAACACAGTCCCTGGCAACCTGGCCCCAGGCGACAATCCGCTGGCTGGCTTGGTAAGCGGGTCAGGTGAAGAGGCGCCGGCGCTGGATGCAAACACAGCATTCGTCTATGAAGCCATCGGCTTGAGCGACGAGACCGTGCTGGTGCGGATTACCGCCCAGCCCGGCTACTACCTTTACCGCGACAAGTTCAGCTTCCGCGTGGCGGACGCCAGCGGTTTTACGGTGCGCGACGTCAGCCTGCCGGAAGGCAAGGTCAAGGATGACCCGGAGTTTGGCCCGGTACAGGTGATTTACGGCCAGGTGGAGATTCCGGTGCGCCTGAACCGGCCTGCCGGCCCGGCAACCACGATTTCCCTGGAAGCCAGTTTCCAGGGGTGCCGGGATGGTGATATCTGCTACCCGCCGCAGACACGCACGGTCAGCTTCGAGATGCCCGTGGCGTTAAAACCCATTGGTCAACCAGTGGCGGCAGCCCAAACCGCCGCAGCGGATGCAACACCGCCGGTCAGCGAACAGGATCGCCTTGCCCGCCTGCTCACTGAAAATACCGCAAAAGCCATCTTCGCCTTCTTCATTGCCGGCATCCTTCTGGCCTTTACTCCCTGTGTTTTTCCCATGATACCCATCCTGTCCGGCATCATCATGGGACAGGGGCAGCGCCTGACCACCGCACGGGCGTTCTGGCTTTCGCTGGTATACGTGCTGGCGATGGCGGTGACCTATACCGTGGCGGGTGTGCTGGCCGGCCTGTTTGGGCAGAACCTGCAGGCGGTATTCCAGAATCCGTGGATACTCAGTGGTTTCGTGCTGATCTTTGTGCTGCTGGCCCTGAGCATGTTTGGTTTGTTTGAGCTGCAACTGCCGGCCTCGCTGCAAACCCGCCTGGCGCTGGCCTCTAACCAGCAGCAGGGCGGCCAGTGGTGGGGCGTGGCGGTCATGGGTTTCCTGTCCGCATTGATTGTTGGCCCCTGCGTTGCTCCACCGCTGATGGCGGCTTTGATCGTGATTGGCGCCTCGGGCAATGCTGTACTCGGTGGTTCTGCACTGTTTGCCATGTCACTGGGAATGGGTCTGCCACTGATACTGTTCGGTGTTTCTGCAGGAAAACTCGCGCCCAGAGCAGGTAACTGGATGAATGCAGTGAAGGCGGTATTCGGGGTGGGACTGCTGGGGCTGGCCATCTGGATGCTGGAGCGCATTCTTGCGGGCGGTGTGATCATGCTGTTGTGGGGACTGCTGGCCATCGGTTGTGGTGTGTACCTGGGAGCACTGGAGCGCATAGCCGATGGCGCATCGGGTTGGAAGCGCCTGTGGAAGACGCTGGGTGTGGCATTGCTGCTGCTGGGAGCAGCGGAATTGGTCGGGGCCGCCGCCGGCGGTGACTATTGGTTACGTCCACTGGACGGCTTCAAGGCGGGAGCCATTACAGCCGGTGCACCGGAACAAGTGACCTTGCACCGCATCAAGTCACTGGATGATCTGGACCAGGCACTGCGCACGGCCAACGCGGAAGGCAAGGGCGCCATGCTGGATTTTTATGCCGACTGGTGCGTTGAGTGCCTGCGCATGGAGCGCAACACCTTTCACATGCCGCAAGTGCAGGCGCTGCTCGCTCGCCTGCAACCGCTGCAGGCGGACGTGACGCCCAACGACAGCACCGACCAGGCGCTGATGCGTAAATTCGGCATTATTGGCCCGCCAGCCATCCTGTTTTTCAATCGCTCGGGTGAGGAGATGAAAGCCTGGCGCCTGGTGGGATATTTCCCTCCGGAGGAATTCTCCAAACACATTGAAGGCGTGCTGGCGGCGCAATGATGAGGGCCCGGCACGTCATTCTGATTTTTTCCGTTGCCATGCTGGCCAGTTTTGCCGGCGCCTTTGCCTACCGTTATGTCTATGTTCAACCCTGGGAAGGGGAGGTGCTCAGTGCTGCTGAAGCAGCATCCAGTGGACGGGCCGACCCAAGTGTAGTTGGCAGCCCCAGGCCTGATTTCAAGCTGGGCAGCAGCACCGGGGAACAGGTTTCAGCCAGTTCTTTTGATGGCAGTGTCACCCTGATCAACTTCTGGGCGACGTGGTGCAAACCCTGCCGCGAAGAAATGCCCATGCTGGTGGGTCTGCACAAGGCCTATGCCCCTTCCGGATTCCAGGTCGTGGGCGTGGCCATCGATGACGTGCAGCAGGCCACCGATTTTGCCACCGGACTGGGGGTCGACTACCCCATCCTGGTGGGCTCCATTGATGTAATGGCCATGGCCCAGAGTTATGGAAACCTGTCGGGGGTGCTACCCTATAGCGTGCTGATCGGCCGCGATGGCATCGTGCGCTGGACCCACCTTGGCGGGCTGAAGGAAAAGGAACTGGCCCGGCGTATTGAGGAGTTGCTGGCGGCCGGTTCCTGAATCACCTGCCCCCGGGTAGATCTCTGTCTTATATACTTCTGTTAATCCGCTTCGATCTGCTGCAATACGGTGGCGAATTGTAGACAAAGTCGATAATGTCGTGCAGACTTCCTTTCCCTTGCGCTAGAGGCTCATCGTGGCCAGAATCTTAGTCATCAACGGCCCCAACCTGAATTTGCTCGGCGGGCGGGAGCCGGACCAGTACGGCTACCGCACCCTGCAGGAAATCATGGAGGACCTCGATAGGTTTGCCGGGGCCTGCGGGCACGAGTTGCGCCATGAGCAGAGTAACAGCGAGGGAGCGCTCGTGGACATTGTGCACCAGGCTGCCGTGGACAAGGTGGATTACATCATCATCAACCCGGCCGGGTATACCCATACGAGCATCGTACTACGGGATGCGCTGCTGGCTGTGGGCGTGCCATTTGTGGAAGTCCACCTCTCCGCTGTGCACGCCCGCGAGTCGTTCCGGCAAAAATCCTACTTCTCTGACATCGCCCTCGGCGTGATCAGTGGATTCAAAGGGGAAAGCTACATGCTTGCCCTGCAGGCCATCATCAATCGCATCGACCCCTGAAAGCCCCTCATGAAAGCCGCCATGTAAGACATTGGGCTGGTTTTCAATGGCATAAGGCAGGAGCAGAGAGCGCATGGATATCAGAAAAGTCAAGAAACTCATCGAGATGCTCGAAGAGTCCAATCTCACCGAGCTTGAAATTGTGGAGGGCGAAGAGTCCGTGCGCCTGAGCCGCGGGGGTGGCTACGCCATGCCGCAGCCGGCCCCGCAGTTCGTGATGCAGGCCCCCGTAAGCGCGGCACCAGCCGCGCCGGTGTCTTTCTCCACCCCGCAAGCTGCCACAGGTGTGGCAGAGCCTGCAGCCGCCAAGGATGACGTACCCGAAGGCGAGATGTTGCGCTCGCCCATGGTGGGCACCTTCTATGCCTCACCCAGCCCCGAGGCCGATCCTTTTGTTTCATTGGGTCAGAAAGTCACCGAGGGCGAGACCCTGTGCATCATTGAGGCCATGAAAATGTTCAACCAGATCGAGGCCGAGGTTTCAGGTACGGTAGTTGCCATCCTGGCCGAAACCGGCCAGCCGGTGGAGTTCGACCAGCCCCTGTTCGTGATTCGTTAGCAGGCCCTAAACCGTGGCCGCGTTGGAAAAAATCGTTATTGCCAATCGCGGCGAGATTGCGCTGCGAATCCTGCGCGCCTGCCAGGCCATGGGCATCAAGACCGTGGCGGTGCACTCTACCGTCGACCGCAACCTCAAGCATGTTGCGATGGCGGATGAATCGGTGTGCATCGGGCCTGCTCCTTCGCGGGAAAGCTACCTCAACATTCCCGCCATCATCGCTGCGACCGAAGTCACGGATGCGGTAGCCATTCATCCCGGCTATGGTTTTCTTGCCGAGAATGCGGACTTTGCCGAGCGCGTGGAACAAAGCGGCTTTATTTTTATCGGTCCACGGCCTGAAACCATTCGCCTGATGGGCGACAAGGTATCGGCCATCAAGGCCATGAAGGAAGCGGGTGTGCCCTGTGTGCCCGGTTCTGACGGACCCTTGACCGCCGATTCCCGTGAGTGCCTGGAAATCGCCCGCAAGGTGGGCTACCCGGTCATCATCAAGGCTGCTGCCGGTGGCGGCGGACGCGGCATGCGGGTGGTGCATACCGAGGCTCACCTCAGTAATGCTTTGCAACTGACCCGGCAGGAAGCGCAAAGCGCCTTTGGCGATGCCACGGTTTACCTGGAAAAATACCTGGAAAACCCGCGCCATATCGAAGTCCAGGTGATGGCTGACCAGCACGGCAATGCGGTACATTTTGGCGAGCGCGACTGTTCCACCCAGCGCCGCCACCAGAAAGTAGTCGAAGAGGCACCGGCGCCGGGCATTACCCAGCAGCAACGTGACGACATCGGCCAGGTTTGCGTTGAAGCCTGCCAGCGCATTGGTTACCGCGGGGCAGGAACATTCGAATTCCTCTATGACGCCGGGCGATTCTACTTCATCGAAATGAACACCCGTATCCAGGTGGAGCATCCGGTTACCGAGTGCATCACGGGTGCAGACCTGGTGCGCGAGCAGATACTGGTTGCTTCAGGTGCAAAGTTGTCCTATCGCCAGAAGGACATCCGCTTCACCGGTCACGCTATCGAGTGTCGCATCAACGCCGAAGATCCGGAAAGCTTCATGCCTTGCCCGGGACTGATCCAGGGATTTCACGTACCTGGCGGGCCGGGAATCCGGGTCGAATCCCACATTTACGACGGCTACCGCGTGCCCCCGAACTACGATTCCATGATCGCCAAGGTCATCGCTCACGGGCAGGACCGGAACATGGCCATCGCGCGCATGCGCGTGGCCCTGGACGAGGTCGTGCTCAATGGCATCAAGTCGAATGTTCCACTGCACAAGTGGCTGTTTTGTGATCCCGGTTTCCTTGAGGGCGGTTTCAACATCCATTACCTGGAAAAACGCCTCGCGGAAAGAGCCAGCGCAAGCTGATTGCGCAGGTCTCTTCTAATGGGCCCCCGATAATGGGCTTCTTTTAGTGGCTTGGGCCGAAGTAAGCCTCAGTATTCCCCGTGAGTTGGTCGCAGAGGCTGAACTGGCGCTGCAGGAACAGGGCGCCCTGGCCATAACCCTGCAGGACAGCGCGGATGATCCGGTGCTTGAGCCAGCTCCCGGTACGGCACCCTTGTGGCCCCACTTGCAGTTGCGCGGGCTATTTGCCGGCGACGTCAATCGCGGCGATGTGTCGCTGGCCTTGCTGGGAGTGCCCGGGATTGAGCGCCCGGACGCCCTGGCCTGGCGCGAAGTGGCGGACCAGGACTGGGTACGGGCCTGGATGGATAGCTTCCAGCCGATGAAATTCGGCAATCACCTGTGGATTGTGCCCAGTGGCATGAGAGATCCTGAGGATGAGAGCGCCCTTGTGTTGCGCCTGGATCCTGGCCTCGCGTTTGGAACAGGCACCCATCCCACCACGGCGCTGTGCCTGCAGTGGATAGACGGCCATGATTTCACCGGATCGGTCGTGGTGGATTACGGTTGCGGTTCGGGCGTGCTGGCCGTTGCTGCGGCCCTCAAGGGTGCAAGCCGTGTGTGGTGCATCGACAATGACCCCCAGGCGCTGGAAGCAACGCTTGCCAACGCAATACGCAATAAAGTTGCAGACCGCCTCGTTTGCCTCCCGCCCGAAGCGTTTTTGCAGGGCATGGGCGCCGGGAAGGCCGCGGTGGTACTGGCCAATATCCTCGCCGGGCCGTTGATTGAGTTGCAGGCCATCCTGATGGGCAGCCTGCAAGCGGACGGTGATATCGTGCTGTCCGGGATTTTGCAGGAGCAGGCGCAGTGGGTGGCAGACGCCTACCGACCTGGTTGTAAAAAACTGGACGTGGTTGAACAGGAAGGCTGGGTGCGGTTGCACGGCCTTGCCCGATGAACGACAGGGAAACACTATGGAATCCAAGGTGAATCAGCCCAACAAGAGCCCCAACAAGATCATGGTCAATCTGGGGTCCGGGCACTGGAAGATTGATGGCTGGGTGAATATTGACCTTGACCTCGACAGTCGTCCGGATGTGTGTGCCAATCTCGCAGCCGGCCTGCCATTGCGGGATTCCTGCGTGGACTTCATGCATACGGAGGATTTCATCGACCAGCTGGATCTGGAACAGGCCGCGCGCTTTCTGGGTGAATGCCACCGCATCCTCAAGCCTGGCGGCGTGATCCGCGTGCTCACGCCCGACGTGGAACAGCTTGCCCGCCTGTACCTGCATGAGCCGGAAACGCTCAAGGCTCTGTGGCAAAACCATGTAGGCGTTCCTTTGCGCTATGGTACGGCGGCAGAAATCCTTAATGTGGGCATGAGGTTCGCGGGCCACACCTTCCTTTACGATGCAGAAACATTCGCGCGGCTGGCCTCAGGCGCGGGATTTCGCGCCGAGCGGGTTACCTTCCAAACCAGTAAGCATGCCGAACTTCGCGGCCACGACCTGCGCAGCCCCGGGACGGCCATCAGCCTGTACCACGATTGTTACAAACCAGGCTGAGGCCATCCCTTCGACAACCGTCGGGCTGCAGCACTCTGCGCTGCCTAGGCAAGTTTTATCGCTGATCAAATGGACTGCGGTGCCCGGCGGCTGGCAGACTCTTTCTGTAGCCGGACGGATGGCCTGCGGCTACCCTCGCTTCTCGTCGCTTGGTGAACACGGCCCGAAGGGGCATCCTGCCCACGGAGCCGGCAGTTGGCAGACTTTTTTTCTGTAGCCGGACGGATGGCCTGCGGCTACCCTCGCTTCTCGTCGCTTGGTGAACACGGCCCGACGGGGCATCCTGCCCCCTGCGGGCCTGGCTGAACATCCCTGTTCAGCCGATCAGTCGCTCCTGCGGCGCTCGGCATCCTTTAGGCCTACAGAAAAAAATCTGCCAACTGCCGGTGAGAAATGTGCCCAGGCCCTAAGCGCCTATCAGTGCGAGCAACTCCTGCGCGGACTTCCAGTCCCGCCCGCAGACATAGCGCGGCAGGTTCCAGCGATCGGATGCTGCTGTAACGGGGCCCGGATCGGTGCCCAAAGCAGCGCGGCAGCCGTGGGCTTCGGTGTAGTTCGGAAAAAACTCCGCTCGGATCCAGGCGCTGGATTCACCGAACGGGTAGGCGAAATAACGCGGCCAGCGACCGGTGATGGCCTCAATCGCGCCTGCGGCTGCAACCACCTGCTGCAGGCATTGTGCTTCAGTGTCCACGGTGTGGAATCCTCCGCGCTGGGTGCCCGCGAGGTCTTGATGCCCAAGCTCAGGGTGCCCAAGGTCGGGATGATTATGATCCCAGCCGTGGTTTTCGATGGCGATGTGTCCGCCCCGTTCGGTTTCACGCCACCAGTCGTCGCTGATCCAGCCCTGTCCAAACAGCGACGCTGCGTCGATGACACGGCGTGCCTCACGGTTGGCGATAACAAACGCGGTGGCGTGCAGGTGCGGAGCGGGGTTTCCCCTCGTCTCAATGTGGTCCGCAATAATTCCGGCAAAACTTCGCTGTTGGCCATGGCCGGGATAGTCGAGGTCGCGCACGTCAAAATCGCAGCCGTCATCAAACGTCAGTACCACTGCCTGTGCCAGGTCTGCGCCGCTTGCGCGATCCATCCAGGACGTCGAGCAACCAGTCCAGCGGCACGATATGGCGGCCTTCCCGGTACAGCATGCTGCAGGTCTTCCCGCAAGGCCACATGGTCGTTGTGCGCATAGTCATTGCCGCTGATATTCTGCGAATGATAGGTCAGGATGGGACAAGACAATATGGGGCTGGGCAGCATGGGTGTACCGGACTTTGCAGTTTGATTAGTGGATAATTGCCGCCGTGAAAAGGACAACCCAGATGGGCCGCCAGGCCGGTGATTTTCTCACTTACATTCTACTACCCCTGTGCTGTGTCGTGTTGCCTTACGCGCTAGGACAGGCGTTGATCCGGAACATTGCACAGCGGGCCTGGCTGCTGGCTGCGCGCTCAGCGGCGGCGCTGGATTCGGCCCGGCGTTTTGTCCGCGTGAAAGATGAAGCCGGATGGAAAGCGCGCTGGCGGCTGGTTGAACTGACGGAAGCCCGTGATCTTTGGTTTTTCATGGCCGGGCGCGACAAGGCTCCGCTGCGTTCGGTCCGGCAGCAGGGCATGCCGCCGGTCATGGACCGCCTCGTATTGATCGGCATGCACTGGGGGCCGAGCGTCCTGGCCTTGCAGTTGTTCCGTGAAGCAGGCCTTGCGCCGCGCTTCGTGTACCGGCAAATTGGCCCGGACATCCGGCGCGCAGCACCGTTTCATTATCTCTACCTGCGTTTACTGGTGCGCTATATCCGCAAAGTATGCGCAGGCCGTGATATCACCGTGCCGGGAGCCCTCAAGCAATTGGAAGCTGCCGCGACAGAACCCGGCACACCGGTCATTCTGCTGGATGCACCGACCACCAGACCGGATCGTTCAGTCACTACACGGGTTGGAGACCTGGTTGCGGAATTCAACAGCGATGGCCCGGAATGGCTGGTGACCGGAAAGTCAACCGTGGTGCTTTATTCGCTGGGTTTCAATACGGCCGGAGCCAGGCAACTTCGCTGCAGCGAACCGGCCAGGCCTGAGTCAACGCGGGCTTTGATGGAGCAGTTTGGACAGTTCATGGCGCAGCACCTCGAAGAGGACAGCGCTCAATGGCGGCTATGGCATGCGGCCGATCAGCTGTTTCGTAACCAGGTACACGGGTCGGCTGATGGCTAAGCTGTATTTTTATTATTCGGCGATGAATGCTGGCAAAACCACCGTTTTGCTGCAGTCTGCACACAATTACCGGGAGCGGGGCATGCACCCCTTGCTGTTCACCCCGGCGGTTGCGGACCGCGGCCGGGAGGGTGTCATTCGCTCCCGTATCGGCCTGCAGGCAGAGGCGCTGGTATTCGACCACGATGCTGACCTTTTTGCCCGGCTACAGCAGGAATTGGAGCAAGGGAAAGTGCACTGTGTATTGGTTGACGAGGCCCAGTTCCTGACCAGGAACCAGGTCTTCCAGCTCGGCGAAGTGGTTGACCGGCTGGAAATCCCTGTGCTGTGTTTTGGCCTGCGTACGGATTTTCAGGGAGAGTTGTTTGAAGGCAGCCGTTACCTGCTTGCCTGGAGCGATCAGCTCGAAGAGATTAAAACCATTTGCCATACCGGCCGCAAAGCAACCATGGTGGTGCGGCTTGATGCGGACGGGTACGCGCTTAAAGAAGGCTCGCAGGTTGAGATTGGCGGCAATGAGCGCTATGTTTCAGTCAGCCGCAAAGCATTCAAGGATGTGTTTTTTGGCGGGAAACAGGTGCGCATGATTGATCCGCCGGAGCAAGCGTCGGAAGAACCGTTGAACGATGTGGCATCTGAATTGAAGCATCAGTAATACAGCACCAAGCAGGAGAGTCTGCCATGCGCCTCATCATTGTCATCGTGCTTCTTGCCGCGGTCGCATATTACGTTTGGCATGAAGAAGAGCCGCCTCAACCATCCGCGGACACTCAACAAAAGTAGCGCCTGACCCCGAGGGGGGCCTGATCGAGGAGCATTTGCTTGCACCGCTGAACAAGGCGCAAAATTTCAAGGACGACAAGTACATAAAAGAACTGGAAAAGCACCAGGCCGAGCTGGATAAGCAGGACCAGTAAGTAATCCCAAGGCGATCAGCTAATGGAGGCAGGCTCCTAGCGCCTGGGTAAGATCGGCGATGATGTCCTCTGGATCTTCAATGCCCACAGACAGGCGCAAGAGGGCGGGGAAGATGCCCAGCCGCTGCCGTTCTGCCTCCGCCATTTTCACATGCGAGGTTGCCACCGGCTGACAGATGGTGGTTTCCACGCCGCCCAGGCTGACGGCGCAGCGCACCAGCTGCAAGGCCCGCAGAAAGAGCAGCGGGTCGGAAGCACTGTCCAGCTCGAAACTGAGCATGCCCCCGAAGTCCTGCATTTGCCTTGCGGCAATGCTGTGTTGCGGGTGTTGCGCAAGCCCCGGATAGTGAACCCTGGCAACCTGGGCCTGCTTCTCCAGTGCACGCGCCACTGCCAGTGCATTATGGCTTTGCTGGCGAACCCGCAGGTCCAGCGTTTTCAGGCTGCGCTCCAGCAAGTGACAGTCCTGGGCATTGAGACTGCCCCCATACATCAAGGCATGCTGCCGCAGCCGTTCGATCATCTCCGCAGAACCGGCTATGGCCCCGCAGCACAGGTCGCTGTGGCCCCCAAGATACTTGGTGCCGCTGTGCACCACGAGGTCGAAGCCATGGTCGATCGGGTTTTGCAGTATGGGTGTCGCGAACGTGCCATCGATGACGGACCAGAATCCACGACGACTGGCGATTCCGGCCACCGCATCGAGATCGATAACGGTGAGCAGGGGGTTGGTCGGGGATTCGATAAACACCAGCCGCGTCTCCGGTTCCACCGCCGCTTCAATCGCAGCCGGGTCGGCCGGGACGAAGGAACAACGTATGCCAAAGCGGGGAAACTCGTTCGTGACCATGGCGTGGGTGCCGCCATACAGGCCTTCCAGCACGATGGCATGATCACCCGGTTGCAGCAGGCCGAACATCACCGTGCTGATGGCGGCCATCCCTGAACTGGTGACAAGGGCCGCCTCGGCATTTTCCAGAGCCGCAATCTTTCTCCGCCACCACGAGACTGTTCAGGGTATTGAAGTAGCGCGGGTAGCGAACTTCCGGTTCATCCAGGTATTCGATGGCACTGGAGGAAAACACCGGTGTGTTCACACCGCCGAAATTGAGCTCTCGTTTGCCCCCGGCATGGACTGCCTTGGTCGATTTTTTCATTTTCTGGGTTCCTGGCCCGACTTTTTCTAACGTTGACACTTTGGGCAGTAATAACTCGAGCGCTGCCCGATTACGCTGCGGCGAATGGGTGCCTGGCACTGAAAACAGCCGTGGCCTTCCCGATCATAAACCAGCAACTCCTGAGCGAAGTAACCCGGCTCACCGGAGGCACTGTGAAAATCGCGCAAGGTCGTGCCGCCGCGGCGTATCGCATGAGCGAGCACGTCCTTGATGGTGGTGGCAAGGCCCTTGTAACGCTCCAGCGCAATACGTCCCGCGGCCCTGGACGGATGAATACCGGCCATGAACAAGGCTTCTGCAGCATAGATGTTGCCGACGCCGACCACTACCTTGCCATTCATGATGAAATTCTTGACCGCAACCTGCAGGCCGCGCGACCGCTGCCAGAGATACTGGCCATCAAACTCTGCAGAAAGTGGTTCGGGTCCCAGTTCGCGCAACAGCGCGTGCTGATTCCAGGGTGGTTTCCACCACAGCAAGGCGCCGAATCGTCGCGGGTCATGAAACCGCACACAGTCCCCGGAATCGAGCACGAGGTCGAAGTGGTCATGCTTGCGCGGCGGATCTCCATCCTGGCAAATCCGCAGGGAACCCGACATGCCGAGGTGGCACATCAGGCCGCCGTTTGCACATTCGATCAGCAGGTATTTTGCCCGCCTGCTCAAGCCCTGGACTGTTTGGCCGACCGCTTGTTGCACGTCCCTGGTGATGGGCCAGCGCAAAGCTGCATTGCGCACGCGCACCTGTTCAATCACCCGCCCTTGCAGGCTGGGCTGGATTCCGCGAAGAGTGGTTTCGACTTCTGGTAATTCGGGCAATTTTGATCCAGGTAACAGGAGGCTCAGGGAATGTTCAGGGTACTACGTCTGGATGATGGCTTACAGAATGCGGTGCCATTTGGTCCGCATCGCGCCAAAGGATCGCTAACTACGGTGCACGGTCCAGGGAGCGGTGAGTTCTTTCAGGACACGCTGCAAGTACATCCGTGTAAGCTCCTCGCCAGCCTCCCTGCTGGCGACGGTCCTGAAAGAACTCACCGCTCCCTGTCCTCGGCATCTCTCGAGTACGAACCAAGGCGTGTCTCCGGAAGAAGTTCACGTGCGGTTCTGCGATGTCAAGAACAACAAGCCGGGGCGGGGAGCCTTTCCCGGGAGCTCATGCGGCAGGGAGAAGGTGAGACTTCGCGAAGCGGCCGAGAAGTGGCCTGGGCCAAGCCGCATTCGTGGCGACAAAGAGGTATTCACGCCGTCTCCAGGGAAAGGGTACCGGCGGCGGGTTGCGCCCCCAAGCCGAATACAGGCAAGGGGCTTGCAAGAATACATTTGCAGCGTGTCCTGAAAGAACTCACCGCTCCCAGGATGTCCGGCAACATTACGCCCGATCTACAGGCAAAAAAAACCCGCCATTCGGCGGGTTTTTCTACAATTGTGGGCGCTTATTTTATTTTGCCTTCTTTGTAGATGACGTGCTTGCGTACTACCGGATCGTATTTTTTGACTTCCATTTTCTCCGGCATGTTTTTCTTGTTTTTGTCTGTGGTGTAGAAATGACCCGTTCCAGCAGATGAATTCAGTCGAATCTTGTCCCGTGCACTCTTGGCCATGCTACTCTCCTCAAACCTTTTCGCCGCGTGAACGCAGCTCGCTCAGTACGGCGTCAATGCCCTTCTTGTCAACGATGCGTATGCCCTTGCTCGACAGGCGCAGCCTGACCCAGCGGTTTTCACTTTCGACCCAGAAGCGGTGATGGTGAAGGTTGGGCAGAAAGCGGCGCTTGCTCTTGATGTTGGAGTGCGACACGTTGTGGCCGCTCATTGGAGCTTTTCCGGTGACTTGGCAGACTCTGGACATGGAAGTTCCCGCTAGTTATTAAAGCTACGAAAATCAGCCGCACTTTATACCGCATGCGCTGGTGGGTTGCAAGGCTTCAGAGCAAGAGGATTCAGAGCGACGGGTTTACAGCAAGCCGCGTGCAGCCATGGAAACCGGCGTCCCGTCGCCAATCACAAAATGATCGAGCAGCCGGATGTCCAGCAAGGCCAGCGCATCTTTCAGGCGTCGCGTGATGGCCTGGTCTGCGAGGCTGGGCTCGCTGATGCCGGACGGATGGTTGTGCGCAACGATCAGGGCGGCCGCTCCGTGCGTAAGGGCTCGTTCCGCAACAACCCTCGGATAGACCGTTGCACCATCGATGGTGCCGTGGAATAGCTCTTCGAAGGCAATCACCCGGTGCCGCGTATCCAGGAACAGGCAGGCAAATACTTCGTGAGGTTGATCCCTCAGCATGGATTTCAAATACAGTTCCGTAGCTTGCGGGCTTTCCAATGCTGAACCCCGCACCAGGGCTTCGTGCAGGTAACGTTTGGATAACTCCAGGACAGCGGTCAACTGGGCCGACTTGACTGGTCCCAGCCCGCGTTGCTGCTCCAACTCTGCGGTATCCGCACGCAACAGGCCGCGCAGGCCGCCAAAGTGCGTCAGCAGGTCGCTGGCCAGGTGCAGCACCGAAGTGGAACCTGCTCCCGTGCGCAGCAGGATCGCAAGTAACTCGGTGTCCGAGAGCGAGGTGACGCCCGATTGAAGCAATTTTTCCCGCGGTGCCAATGTTCCAGGTGCAAGGGTTCCAGGTGCCAGTGATCCAGTCTTCAGCGCCATCATGTGTTCAGCATCGTGCAGAGTCCGTGTTCAAGATGCACGCTGCAGGTGCGCAGCGACAGCGCACATTGCCTGTGCGCAGTGTAGGCCTTTCACCCGACACGCAGCGCCCGGGTGTTACAGTTCTGGCTGGAAGCTTTCAAGACTGAGGCTTGTTATGATTGCAGCCGCAGCGCGTTAAGCGATCAGAGGTTTCGTGACGAGTGAAATCGATTCAAATCAAGGCAATTGACCAAAGGCTGGGCACAGAATTTCCCTTGCCTGACTATGCCACCGAAGGTTCGGCCGGCATGGACCTGCGTGCTTGCCTGGATGAAGCCGTAACCATTGCGCCGGGAGAAACACGATTGATTCCTACCGGGTTTGCCATGCACATGGGTGACACCGGTCTGGCTGCCGTTATTTTGCCGCGATCAGGTCTCGGTCACAAACACGGCATTGTGCTCGGAAATCTTGTGGGTCTGATAGACAGCGACTACCAGGGGCAGGTCTTTGTTTCCTGCTGGAACCGCTCCGGGGTCGCTTTCGAAATCGAGCCGGGTGCCCGGATTGCCCAACTGGTATTCCTGCCGGTAGTGAAGGCGCAATGGGAGCTGGTCAGCGAGTTTGGAGTCTCAGACCGCGGAGAGGGCGGATTCGGCCACACGGGAAAGCTTTGACAGGGAGGGAGGTCGGGCCATGAAGGATCTGAAGGCAACATTTGGCAGCATGCTGGTTTCTCGCCATGTAGATACTCGCTTGATCATTTTCATGGCGGTATTTGCCTTGCTGCTGGTAGCGGTTCCCAGCTGGCTGGCGTTGCGCGATATGAGCGACCGCCACGCCGCCGACCAGGTCTCGGCCGAAGGCCAGCGGATCGTGAAGCAGGTCGAAGAGCTGGCAAGCGCACTGCAGCAGTTGTTGCTTGACGGGCAGACGCAATCGCTGGCCCTGCAGGCGCTGGCGGATCCAGCCAAGCTTGGTGAGCTGAGCCAGTACCTGTCCGGGCGTATCCCCCAGGTCAAGGAAGCGCTGATTGTTTCAATGCCCCTGTCGGAAGTTCCATCCCGCTGAGGTCGCGGGTGACGGTTTCGCGTTGCAGGAAATGATGATGACTGTGCAGGGCGGTCAGCAGGCGCTGTTGCAGATGCACTCGTGCTTTGCAACCCCCCATGCTGGTGGATGTCGGGGCGATAAAAAAGGGGGAAGAATTGGCCGGTTTCCTGATCATCAGGATTGATCCGGCTTATGTGCTCGCGCAATTCAACCCGGATCTCTCCGGCGACGCGTACAGCAGTATCTCGCAAAATAATGGACGGCAGGCATCCACCACGCTGAAAACCGTTGGGCAGGCGGTTATGGCTGGAACCTTCAGCGAGAAGCTGCTGGTCAGTGGAACCTTGTTCAGAATTGAAGTGCCACTACCGAAGGCGCCAGGATTCCTCAGCGGCTCGGTGCTCGTAGTCGCTGTGGTGCTGGGGCTTTTACTCATCGTCAGCGCGGTCATTTTGTATCGTTTGAACAAGCGATGGGTCACTTGAACATCCCCGGCCGATGGCCGCGGACAATTTTTGCACCCGTCGCCGGAAGCACAGACCGGTGCCCGACGCAGAGCAGGCGCCAGTCCCGAAGCCTGTAGCCGGAAAAACATCAATCCAGCGAAACGTCTCCCGCAGCGCGCGCACCGGTGGCACCGCCACGCCAGGCAGAGTTGCCCGATCCGCCGCCCATGCGGTTGCGCTATGACATCCAGGAAAGACACAAAGGAAAGGTAAGCGATATGCACCAGGTAGAACTCACTGCGGAGATTTTCCGCGCTTATGACATACGCGGCATCATTGGCAAGACGCTGGACGCGGGAGTGGCCATCCAGGTAGGTCGGGTGCTGGGTACCCTGGCGCTGGAGAAAAACGCGGGCCCGATGGTAGTTGCCCGTGATGGACGATTGTCAGGCCCCGAGCTGGTAGAGGGCATGATCGAAGGCATAACCGCCAGCGGTTGTGACGTTCTGGATATTGGCGCCGTGCCTACCGGGGTGTTGTATTTTGCAGCCCATGAACTGGCAAAGGGATCGGGCGTGATGATTACCGGCAGCCACAATCCCCCCGATTACAACGGGTTCAAAGTCATGGTGGCGGGCGATACTCTTTACGGGCCCCAGATAAAGGACATTTACCGGCGCATTATCGAGCAGGATGTTCGCACGGGTGAAGGACAAGTCGAGCACAAAGACGTCCTGCAGCAATATCGTAAACGTATTTCCAGTGACATCAAGCTGGATCGCCCATTGCGTGTTGTCATCGATTGCGGCAACGGCATTGGCGGAGTGTGCGCGGCTGACGTGCTGCGCGACATTGGCGCCGACGTGTTGCCATTGTTCGAAGAGGTGGACGGAACATTCCCGAACCACCATCCCGACCCCAGCGATCCGCACAACCTTGAAGGACCTGATCGAATCGGTCCGGCTGATGGATGCAGATATTGGCCTGGCGCTGGACGGCGATGCCGACCGGCTTGGCGTAGTTACTCTCGGAGGATCCATCATTTACCCGGACCGGGTGATGATGCTGCTGGCGATGGACGTACTGGACAGGGTCCCGGGCGCCACCATCATCTATGACGTGAAATGCACCGGCCACCTGGCCAAAGTGATCGAGCAGGCGGGCGGCAAGGCGGTCATGTACAAGACCGGGCACTCGCTGATCAAGGCAAAAATGAAGGAAATCGGATCCCCGTTCGCCGGGGAAATGAGCGGGCACTTCTTTTTTGGTGAGCGCTGGTACGGTGTTGATGACGGCATATACGCGGCCGCGCGGCTGCTGGAAATTCTCGCCGGAGCTGAAGCGCCACCCGAGGCCATTCTCAACTCATTGCCCACCAGTTACAGCACACCTGAGCTGAAAGTGGAGATGAAGGAAGGTGAAAATCACGCTTTCATCGATGAATTCCAGGCCAAGGCGCATTTCGAGGGAGCGCGGGTAAGCACCATAGATGGTGTGAGAGCCGATTTTGAAGACGGTTGGGGCCTGGTGCGGGCTTCCAATACCACCCCCATTCTCGTGGCGCGGTTCGACGGTGAAACCGAAGCGGCACTGGAGCGAATCAAGAACGTATTTCGTGCCCGCATGCTGGCCATTAACCCGGACCTCAATCTGCCTTTCTGAACCCGGCATTCTTCCCTTATCTTGGTGGTGATATTCAATAAGCCGTGGGGAGTGCTCAGTCAATTCAGTGACCGCGAAGGGCGTCCCACCCTGGCAGACTTTATTGACCTGCCAGAAATTTATCCGGCCGGCCGCCTTGATCGCGACAGCGAAGGCCTGCTGGTCCTGACGGACGATGGACAATTGCAAAATCGCATTGCACACCCCAGTCACGGCTTGAACAAGGATTACCTGGTGCAGGTTGAGGGCAGGCCGGCTCCCGGGCAGTTACAGCAACTGCGTCAAGGGGTGCAATTGGCCGATGGTCCGGCAAGGGCGCTGGATGTGATTCTGTTGGCGCGCAAGCCGGGCTGGCTGTGGTCACGCGACCCGCCGATTCGCAGCCGCAAGCACATCCCGGTCTCCTGGTTGCAAATTACACTGGATGAAGGCCGCAATCGCCAGGTACGACGGATGACGGCGGCCGTCGGTTTGCCCGCCCTGCGCCTGGTGCGAATCCGCGTGGGAGACTGGAAACTGGGCGGGCTGGAGCCCGGCAAGTGGCGCCTCGAAAGCTAGCGCTAGTGGGGTCGTGCCGGAATGCGTTGTTACCGGTATTTTCGTATACTAACGAGAGAGCAATCTTTCGACATCATTATTGGCGCCGGGCGATGGTTCCGGAGAATGGTGAATCAGGAATATGTACACCTTAAGGAGTATGAAAATGAAACTGAAATTAAATGGATGAAATACACCCTGCTGACCCTGTTGTTGCTGCCACTGGTCATTCAGGCCGAAGATGCCAGGCAGGCGAAGATAATCACCAGTTCTGACCAGCCGGCAAAATGCATTTCTGCTGTCGAGGTAAACCAGATTGACGGCAAGGAAGTCAAAGTGCAGAAACTCGGTTTCAGCATCGATCCCGGCAAGCACGCCATCAACGCGCGCGCCGTGATCAACGATTCATTCTGCAAGGTTACCGGCCTGGACACCGGCAATAACCCCATCACGCCGATTGAATACGATTTCGAGGCAGGCAAGACCTACTATCTCGGCTACGACCACAGTGCCAATTTGCGCACGGACTGGAAACTGGTGGTGTGGAAGGTCAAGGACTGAAGTCAGGGCCTGTTAACAGGCCCAGTGGCCTGTAACAGAGCAAGCGGAAGAGGGATCGCGACGGGATGGCGGTGGCTGGCGGTCTGGAGCGAGGTTGATAGCCATAGCTATCGGCCGAGTGAAGATCAAGCCAGGCGCCGCCAGAACCAGCGAGCTGCTTTCGATTGCTCTGTTACAGGCCACTAATAGGCAAATTCACTGAATACCGGGTCTACTGACCCTGCCCAGGCCTGGTGGAATCGCTCCAGCTTTATTTCGGCCGGCGTTTTTCCGCTCTCTGCGGTTTTCTGCAGGGGCGCAAGGAAACCGGTTTCGTTTTCCCCTGATGAATTGAGACGTTTGCGTGCGCGCAAACCCGTGTCTGACAATTTGATCAGTTCCAGTGCCATGGACTGCACATTGCGGCCTCGCACAGCGGCTTTTAAGCCCAGTCGCGGTACGTCCCGCCGTAACTGCAGGCGTTCTTCCATGGTCCAGTCGCGGGCCATTTCCCAGGCCGCATCCAGCGCAGGCTGGTGATACAGCAGGCCGACCCAAAACGCGGGCAGCGCACATAATTGATCCCACGGGCCGCCATCTGCACCACGCATTTCCAGGAATCGTTTCAGCCGTACCTCCGGAAACGCGGTGGTCAAATGATCCTCCCAGTCCTTGATAGTTGGCTTTTCACCCGGGAACGCGGGTAACCTGCCGGCCAAAAAATCCCGGAATGATTGCCCCGATGCGTCGATGTAGTTTCCGTCCCGGTACACGAAGTACATCGGTACATCCAGCATGTAGTCGACATAGCGTTCAAATCCCATGCCGTCTTCGAAAACAAACGGAAGCATGCCCGTGCGGTCCGGGTCGGTGTCTTCCCAGATACGCGAGCGGTAGCTGAGATAGCCATTGGGTTGGCCTTCGGTGAACGGCGAATTGGCGAACAGGGCCGTGGCTACGGGCTGCAAGGCCAGCGCCGTGCGAAACTTGTTCACCATGTCTGCTTCTGAACCGAAATCCAGGTTAACCTGCACGGTGCAGGTGCGGCTCATCATGTCCTGCCCCAAAGTGCCAACCTTGGCCATATACTCCCGCATGATGCGGTAGCGCGCCTTGGGCATCCAGTGCATGTCCGCCCGGCGCCACTTGGGGTTGAATCCCATGCCCAGGAAGCCTATGCCCAGGGGCGCGCAAATGGATTTGACCTGCTTCAGGTGCGCGTTCACCTCCCGGCAGGTCTCATGCAGGGTATCCAGCAGCGCGCCGGACAGCTCCAGCTGTCCGCCGGGTTCGAGGGTAATGGACGCACCCGTGTCATCCAGCAGGGCAATGGGCAGGCCCTGCTCAAGCACCGGCTTCCAGTTAAAGCGTTCACACATTGCAACCAGGATGGCATGGATACCGCGGTCACCTGCGTAAGGCAATGGGCGCAAATCGGCGGTAGTGAAGCCAAACTTCTCATGTTCCGTGCCGAGCCGCCACTGGCTCAGGCGGACGGCTGCCGCTGGCCATGTAGTCGAGGATGTCATTGACCTGCTCAATGGTCGCGGACGGCTGGTTGTCAGGTGGTTTGGACATACGGCTTATTCCTGGCTTGCAAGGGCGGGTGACCCGCCTGGAGAAAAAAACCCGGAATCCTCATTGCTTAGCTGGCCGGTGGTTCATAGGATACACGTTGGTCATGCCGCGAAACAGGTTGGATGTTCACATGCCGTTGGGTTTCAGAAATCTGATTTTTCTGCTGGTCTGCGGCTGGCTGTGTAACTTCCAGCAAAGTCTTGCAGCCGATACCCTGCGCCGTGGTCTTGGTCCCGAACCGGACTCCTTGCATATCCACCGCGCACAGGGCCTGGCATCCATAAACCTGTTACGCGACCTGCGCGAAGGCCTTGTCACCTTTGATGCAGCGGGCGAACTCGTGCCGGGGGTTGCAGCTTCCTGGCAGATTGAAGACAGTGGCCGGCGCTATGTATTCACCTTGCGGCCGGATGCACGCTGGTCCAACGGCGATACCGTCACAGCCGAGGACTTTGTGCGGGCCATGCGCCGCGCGGTTTCGCCTGAAAGCCTGGCGGTTACCGCTGGTTTGCTGACCGACATCAAGAATGCGCAAGCCATTATGCGGGGGGAACAGCCGGCCACGGAATTGGGTGTAACAGCCCTTGCGCCGGGTCAGTTACGCATTACGCTGGAAAGGCCGGCGCCCTGGATGCTGGAAATCCTGGCCCATCCGGTCAGTTTTCCCCTGCATGCTTCCATGGGCAGTGATCTCCAATCCGACCCCGTCAACGGGCCATACGTGCTGTCCGGGTGGACGCCGCGATCAGTCATTCGCCTCAGCCGCAATCCGGCGTTCCATGCCAATGCCGAAACGGCGCTGGACAATGTCGAGTATTTTCCCATTGAAGAACCGGCGACGGAGTTGGCCAGGTTTCGTGCAGGTGAAATGGACATCACCGAGACCATTCCGGCCGGCCGTTTTAAATGGCTGCAGGAAAACTACGCTGCGGAGTTACGGGTCAGCCCGTACCTCGGGAGTTTCTGGTTGGGCCTGAATATGCACCAGGCTGATCTGGGGCGTTCCCGGGAATTGCGCCAGGCGCTGTCCCTGGCGGTAAACCGCGAAACGCTGGTGCGCGTTGTCCTGGGTGCAGGGGAAATTCAGGGTTGGGGAGTGGTTCCTCCAGGAATACCTGGCTATCAACCACAACAACTCCGCATGGCGGACGCCAGCCAGGCGGAACGCGAGACAGAAGCACAGCGCCTTTACGCTGCAGCGGGCTTCAGCCGCGAGCAACCGCTGTTGTTGCAGTTGCGGTACAACACGTCCAGTTTGCACCGGCGAACAGCTATCGCAGTTGCGGCCATGTGGAAACAGGTGCTGGGCGTGAACACGGAGCTGGTCAGTGAAGAGTGGAAAGTGTTTGTGAACAACCGTCGGCTTGGGTGTGGTCACAGAAGTGTTCCGTGGCGGCTGGATAGCAGATTTCGCCGACCCCACCAGCTTTCTTGACCTGTTTACGACGGACAACGAGCTCAATACGACATTTTACTCAGATGTGGAGTTTGACAGCCTGATGGAGGTAGCCAGCGGCGCAAGCGGCAGCAGGCGGATGGAGTTTCTGCAGCAGGCGGAAGCACGCCTGCTCGAGAGCATGCCTCTCATACCCCTGTATTATTATGTCTCACGCCACCTGGTGAAATCGGATGTGCAGGGGTTCAAGGACAATATCCGCGACATTCACCTGTCCCGTTATCTGAGCAAGGACGCGCATTGATGTTTTCATACCGTCTCTGGCTGCTGCCCGGAATGTGTACGCTGGTGCTGTGTGCCTGCGGCGAAAAAGGGCAAGCCCCCGATACCCTGCGGGAGACTCGCGCGCAGCCGGTAGAGCTGGTTTTGGTGGACGGACGCCCTGATCCGGCGGTTTTGGCCGAACAGCAAGTGCTCTATCGCGGCAATGGGGAAGAGCCGCAAACGCTGGACCCGCACCTCGCCGAAGGCGCTCCGTCCGCAAACATTTTGCGCGATTTGTTCGAGGGCTTAACCACCGAAGCGCCGGATGGCACCATCGTCCCTGGCGCCGCGTTCCGCTGGAACATATCGCGCGATGCCAAAACCTACACACTGTACCTGAACCGTGATGCCACCTGGTCCAACGGCGACCCACTGACTGCTGAAGATTTTGTTTTCAGCCTGCGGCGCAGTGCTGATCCGAAAACGGCTTCAAATTCTGCCGCCATGTTGCTGCCGATACTCAACGCCCGTGAAGTCATCAGCGGAGAGAAGCTGCCATCCGAACTCGGTGTGACCTCGCTGGATAAACACACTCTGCAAATCACCCTGGTCGCGCCGACTCCGTATTTCCTCAGCTTGCTGGCGCACCCGTCTACCTTCCCGGTGCACAGGGCCAGCCTGGAAGAATACGGGGAACGCTTTTCCCGCCCGGGTAACCTGGTATCCAACGGGGCCTATGTCCTGAAGAGCTGGGAAATGCGATCGTCTATCGAGCTGGAGAAAAACCCGTTCTACCACGGCGCTGAGCAGACATTGATCGAGCGCGTTTTCTACCTGCCAACTGAAGACCCGTCCAATGAGGTCAAGCAGTTCCGCGTTGGCGAGCTGGACTGGACCTACCAGGTCCCCAACAACCAATTTGCCTGGTTGCAGAAATACTATGCGCCGGAACTCGTCATCAGCCCGTGGCTGGGGTCCTATTTTTTTGGTTTCAACCTCGGCCAGGAGCCGTTTATCGAAAACCCGTCCCTGCGCAAGGCCCTGGTACTGGCCATCGATCGTGGCGTGTTGACGGAAAAAGTCACTCAATACGGGGAAAAACCTTCTTTTGGACTGGTGCCTCCCGGTATTGGCGACTACTCACCGGCAATCCCGGAGTACGCCAACTGGACCCAGGATGAACGCGTGGCTGAAGCCAAAAGACTCTACGAGCAAGCCGGGTATTCAGCAGAGCGGCCGCTGTCGCTCGAAATACGCTACAGCACCAACGAGAACAACAATAAAATAGCCCTGGCAGTGGCTTCGATGTGGAAGCAGGTGCTGGGAGTCAATGCCACGTTGGTGAACGAGGAATCGAAAGTATTCCTGCAGAGCCGTGCACAAAAGGCGGTCACGGAAGTTTTCCAGGCGGGCTGGATCAGCGACTACAATGACCCCTTCAGTTTCCTCGGACAATTCCGGACCGGTGATGAGCGCAATGACTATAACTATTCCAACCACGGCTTTGACGTGCTGCTGGAACAGATTGCCCAGGAACGGATACCGGCGCGCCGCGATCGCATGATGGTCGAGGCTGAACGCATGCTGTTACAGGACAATCCCATCGTGCCGGTCTACACCTATGTGACCAGGCGCCTGGTAGACCAGCACGTGAAGGGCTGGCAGAACAACGTCATGGATCACCATCTCACGCGTCACATGTACAAGCTCAAGTCCGCTGAGCCTGGTGGTCCGGCGCCAGAGGACCTGGCGGGCCAGCCAGAGGAGACACCGGCGCAATGAAACAGACTGGCCTGGGCCATCACTTTGCATCGCGGCTGCTTGGCCTCGTGCCGACTCTGTTGATGCTGATCACCATTGCTTTTTTCCTGATCCGGGTAGCCCCGGGCGGCCCGTTTGATACTGAGAAACCGCTGCCGCCGGAGATTCGTGCAAACCTTGATGCCAAGTACCATCTTGATGAGCCCTTGTTGCAACAGTATTTCCGTTACATGGGCCAGATCGTCACGCTCGACTTCGGGCCCTCGTATCAATACAAGGACTGGACCGTCAACGAGCTGATTGCCCGCGGGTTCCCGGTTTCACTCGCCATTGGCGGCACGGCCATGCTGCTGGCCTTCATAGTGGGCACCCTGATCGGGGTCATCGCTGCGATGCGACAAAACACGGCAGTCGATTACTCGATCATGGGCATGGCCATGATGGGTATTTCCATTCCCAATTTTGTCGTTGCACCGCTGCTGATCCTGGTCCTTGCCGTCTATGCCGGCTGGCTGCCGGCGGGCGGTTGGGAATGGTCTTTCCGGCACATGTTGCTGCCGGTTATCACCCTGGCCCTGCCGGTTATTGCCTACATTGCCCGGCTGACCCGGGGCAGCATGATCGAGGTGCTGCACAGTAACTACATCCGCACCGCGCGTGCCAAGGGCTTGCCGGAACGCATCGTGCTCGGCCGTCATGCGGTGAGGCCAGCCCTGCTGCCGGTGATTTCCTACATGGGACCGGCGACGGCCGGCCTGATTACCGGATCGGTCGTGATCGAGCGTATCTACTCCATTCCCGGCCTGGGCAGTTATTTTGTGCAGGGTGCATTGAATCGAGACTACACACTGGTAATGGGCGTGGTTATTTTCTATGGCGTGATCATCATCCTGATGAACTTCATCGTCGACATGCTCTATGCCTGGCTTAATCCAAAAATTCGCTTTGATGAGGGTTAAGCCATGGCGCGCATGAAGATGGCAGGCGACGCCCTGGCCAATGACCCGTTTGCCGCAGCATTTGCCACCCAGGACATACAGGGACGCTCTTTGTGGATTGATGCGTGGCATCGTCTGCTGAAAAATCGCGCCGCCGTGGCCAGCGGCATCACCATGTTCCTGATGTTACTGGCGGTAGTGTTTGGTCCGATGCTTTCGCCCTGGGCGCCCGACTTCACGGATTGGGACCACACGGCATCCCCTCCCAGCCTGATCAATGGCCACTGGTTTGGAACGGATGCAGTGGGGCGCGACATCCTGGTGCGCACACTGGAAGGCGGCAGGATTTCCCTGCTGGTGGGGCTGGTAGCCACGCTGGTCAGCCTGGTGATCGGCGTGAGTTACGGGTCCGTGGCCGGGTATTACGGTGGTGTCACGGACCGCATGATGATGCGTATAGTCGATATCATTTATGCCTTGCCATTCATGTTTTTCGTGATCCTGCTGATGGTCGTGTTTGGCCGCCACATCATCCTGATTTTCGTGGCAATCGGAGCAGTGAACTGGCTGGACATGGCACGCATCGTGCGCGGCCAGACCCTGGGCCTGAAGAACACCGAGTTCGTTGAGGCTGCGCAAGCCTGTGGTGTGAGCGACAAGGCCATCATCGTGCGACACATCGTGCCCAACCTGCTTGGCGTGGTGATGGTGTACGTAACATTGACCATCCCGCACGTGATCCTGGTCGAGTCGTTCCTCAGTTTCCTGGGCCTCGGCGTGCAGGAACCCATGAGCTCCTGGGGCGCGCTGGTCAATGATGGCGCACAGGACATGGAATCATCACCCTGGACCCTGATCTTCCCGGCTACATTCCTGGCCGTAACGCTGTACTGCTTCAATTACATCGGCGATGGCATGCGCGATGCGCTGGACCCCAAGGATCGGGTGTAAATGGCCTTGCTGGAAGTGAAAGACCTGCAAGTCAGTTTTGCCACGCCCGAGGGAGAAGTGCACGCGGTCAACGGCATCGACTTCGCGGTCAGCGCAGGCGAAACCCTGGCCATTGTGGGTGAATCCGGTTCGGGTAAAAGCCAGTTGGTCATGGCCATCATGGGTCTTTTGGCACAGAACGGCCGCGCCAGCGGGCAAGCCCTGTTCAAAGGCGAGGATCTCCTGCAGAAAACCCCGCGCGAACTGAACAAGGTGCGGGGCAGCCAGATCGCCATGATTTTCCAGGACCCGATGACATCCCTCAATCCCTACCTGACGGTTGAACAGCAGATGACCGAAGTGGTGATGTACCACCAGAAGCTGGGGCGTCATGAAGCGTTTGAACACGCGGTTGAGATGTTGCGTGCAGTGCGCATTCCGGATGCAGAAGAACGCATTCACCAGTATCCCCACGAGTACTCCGGTGGCATGCGCCAGCGCGTCATGATCGCCATGAGCCTGTTATGTGAACCGGATTTGCTCATTGCTGATGAACCCACCACGGCCCTGGACGTGACCGTGCAAGCCCAAATTACCTATCTCATCGGCGAATTGCGCAAGAAAACCCGCATGGCCATGATCCTCATTACCCACGACCTGGCCGTCGTGGCGGGCATCAGCGATCGCATTCTCGTCATGTACGCAGGGCAGATGGTGGAAAGTGGCACGGTTGAGGACATTTTCTACCGTGCCCACCATCCGTATACGCGCGGCCTGCTGGCTTCGGTGCCGAGACTGGACCGTGATGCCAGCGAAGATCTGCAAGCGATCCCTGGCAACCCGCCCAACCTTCTTGCATTGCCCGGGGGGTGCTGCTTTCGCGACCGTTGTGCGCAGGCGCAGGAAATCTGTTCCCAGCCACCACCCATGTGGCGCGATGAGAGGGGTCATCGAAGCCGCTGCGTGCTCGAAATGCCGGATGGCCGGGTGGAAAATGACCCCGCCGGGGAAACCAGGCCGGCCGTCGAGGAAAGTGCGCCATGAGCGAGCCCGTGTTGCGCGTACAGGACCTCGCGGTCTACTTCAGCAGCCGGACAGGCAGTCTGTTCCGGCGTGAAGAGCGTGTATTGCGTGCAGTAGATGGAATCAGTTTCGACCTGAATCCGGGCGAGACCCTGGGCATAGTGGGCGAATCCGGTTCCGGCAAGTCGACCTTGGCGCGAGCCATCCTTGGCCTGCTCAGTCCGAACCGCGGGCGAGTGCTGTGGATGGGCGAGGACCTCACCCGCCTGGAAGCCGAACCCATGCGGCAGAAGCGCAAGGAACTGCAGATCGTGTTCCAGGATCCCGTTGCGTCGCTAAATCCGCGCATGACAGCGGGCGCCATCATTGCCGAACCGTTGTGGACTTTTTACCCGCAGATGGAGAGCCTGCAGGTCGAGGAACGCACCCGGGGCATGATGAAAATGGTGGGCTTGTTGCCCAACCAGATCAATCGCTACCCCCACGAATTTTCAGGCGGACAGTGCCAGCGCATCGGCATTGCACGTTCCCTGGTGCTCAACCCCAAGCTGTTGATCTGCGATGAACCGGTCAGCGCACTGGACGTCTCCATCCAGGCCCAGATCATCAACCTGCTGCGTGACTTGCAGAAAAAGCTTGGCCTGGCGTTGATTTTTGTTGCCCATGACTTGTCCATAGTGCGGCACATCAGTGATCGCGTCATGGTCATGTACATGGGGCGCAGCATGGAAGTGGCAGAGAAGACAGCACTGTACCGGCGGCCCTTGCACCCATACTCCCGTGCACTGATGAAGTCGGTACTCATCCCTGACCCCGTGCGGGCGCGTGAAGTGAAGCAGGAGGCGTGGCTGAAAGGTGACATGCCATCTCCGTTCAGTCCGCCGCGGGGGTGTATATTTCACAGTCGTTGCCCTTACCAGGTGCCGCGCTGCCAGGCTGATGTGCCGGCATTGCGACGCATGGAGAACGGCAACTGGGTTGCGTGCCACCGTGCCGAAGAGCTGGACCTTTCGATCTGAACGTCTGTCGGAATCCGTGTTGGGTTAATATAGCCGTCCGCCAAAGCGAGAAAAGTTCATGAACTACCTAACTGACCACAAACCCGGCATCTGCAAACCGGGCAACCGCAAACTCAGCCACCGCAAACCAGGCAAGCGCAAAATCTTCAGTGTCACCGTGTTTGCCCTGCTGGCGCTGCTGCTGGCATCGGCTGGTGAAGCCCGCACCAAGCAATTGGACAAGTGGGTCAATAAGGACGCGCCCAAGAGTGACCCGGCAAAAATCGCGGTAATCGCTGTCCTGCCCGATGGGCTGATGCGCGAGGCGGTGGAAATCGCGATTGTGGAGGTTCTGCAAAAGAAAAACCGGGAAGTCGTCGCCGGCAGCAAAATCCCCGGCATGTTTGGCGGCATCCGCGGCAAGATCAACTCGGACAAAGCGGCCAAGGCATTGATTGAAGCCGGCATGGACGGGGTAATCGTGTTGTTCTATACCGGCGGCGGGGTCAGTGGTGAGTACCAGAGGTCAGACTATTGGCTGCAGTACGAAGGAACCGCAGTTGGTTGGGCCGGCTACGCCTGGGGAACGCCCTATTTCACCAACGTATACACCGTCCAGCAAGGACCCGGCTATTCCGATTTCCAGAGATCAGCCATTGTCGAGTCTACCTATTACGACCTCAAGGCCCGGCAACCGGTGTGGCGCATCGTGACCGAAACCAAAGACACCGAGCATTCCGATGCAGCCAAGCAAATTGCCAAGAAAATCAAGTCGCAGATGGGTGTGACGGGCTTCTGAGCACGCCAAAGTGCATGGTTAACGCGGTTCATGGCTGACCCCGTGCATGGCTGAATCAGACAGGGCCGAAGAACTACTGGCCGGCTACCGCGCCATGCTGGGGGAAGAACTTGTGGCTGAACGTTGTGCGTTTCTGCTGGCCTACCTGGATCTGCTGGTTCACTGGAATCGCTCCTATAACCTGACCGCCGTGCGTGATCCGGCTCAAATGGTTTCACGCCATCTGCTCGATTCCCTGTCGGTTTTACCCTGGCTTGAAGCACAAACGCCCACACATTTAGTGGATGCCGGGACCGGTGCCGGCCTGCCCGGTGTACCGCTGGCCATCATGCGGCCCGGGATGCAGGTGACCCTGCTCGACAGTGCTGGCAAGAAGATCCGCTTCCTGCGGCACGTCAAGCGTGAACTCGGACTGGACAATATCATTCCGGTGCAAGATCGCCTGGAAGAGTTTTCGCTCCCGGATTTTCCATCGGCCCCAACGGGTTTTCCATCGACAATCATCAGCCGTGCATTTTCCGAACTGGCGCAATTTGCTGGCGCCGCACGTCATCTGCTGGGGCCGGATACAAAGCTGCTGGCCATGAAGGGCCGCCGCCCGGATGCAGAAATAACCCGGCTGCCGGCCTGGATCCGGGTGGACCGGGTGGAAAAACTTTCTCCGCCGGGATTGCATGAGGAACGCCACCTCGTCATTATGTCCCTCACTGCATGACCCTGGTTGACTGATCGGAATGTCTTTTCCCCACGATTCGCAACGGCCGCAAACCGCCAGCCCTCTCGCTTTTCCAAGGTTGGGCTGACGTGCGCTGCATTGCTGTTGCGAACCAAAAAGGCGGTGTGGGCAAAACCACCACCTGCGTTAACCTGGCTGCTGCCCTGGCCGCAACCCGCTGCCGCGTGTTGTTGATAGACCTGGATCCGCAGGCCAACGCAACGGTGGGCTGTGGGGTACGACCGCGAGGTCTGCTCGCTACCACCTGCGAAGTCCTGCTGGGTGAGCGCAGCCTGGAACAAGCACGGTTTCAATTGAGTGAACTCGGTTTTGATCTTCTGCCTGCCAACGCGGACCTCACTGCGGCAGAGGTTACCTTGCTGGGCCGGGAAGGACGGGAATATGCTTTGAGGCGGGCGCTGGCGGCCGCGGCCGCTGACTACGACTGGGTCATCATTGACTGCCCGCCCTCGCTCAACATCCTTACACTCAATGCGCTGGCAGCCGCAGACGGCGTGTTGATACCCATGCAGTGCGAATACTACGCGCTGGAAGGCTTGACGGGCCTGGTCAACACCATAGAGCAGGTGCGCGGCAGCATTAACCCGGACCTGCAGATTGAAGGCCTGTTGCGCACCATGTTTGATGTACGCAACAACCTCTCGGCTGCAGTCTCGGAACAACTGCTGGAAAATTTTGGCGACAAGGTGTATCGCACCCTGATTCCACGCAATGTGCGCATTGCCGAAGCGCCGAGCTATGGCCTGCCGGTGCTGCTGTATGACCCCGAATCCAAAGGTGCGCTGGCTTACATTGGCCTTGCCGGTGAATTGCTGCGACGAAATACCGCCAACAAACCAGTGCACGAACCGGTGCACGATCCGGCGACCGCATGATGGCCTCATTCAGACTGAAGAACATGCATTATGACAACACGTAAAAAGACTCCCTTGGGGCGCAACCTGAGCGCCATGCTCAGCCAGAACACCTTGCAGAAAGGTGGCGGAACGGAGTCCCGTGATGAGCTGCGTCACCTGCCGCTGGATGTCATCCGGCCCGGCCGGTTCCAGCCACGCTCGGTATTTGACGAGGACAAACTGGAGGAACTGGCCAGCTCAATTCGCGCCCAGGGCGTGGTACAGCCGGTGGTGGTGCGTGAAACAGCGCCGGGCGAATTTGAACTGATCGCCGGCGAGCGCCGCTGGCGTGCCGCGCAGAAGGCCGGGCTGGACTCAATTCCTGCCGTGGTGCGCAATGTCGCGGACGAAGCCACCGTGGCCATGTCGCTGATCGAAAACATCCAGCGCGAAGATCTGAACCCGCTGGAAGAAGCAACGGCCTTGCGCCGGCTGATTGACGAATTCCACATGACCCATCGTGAGGCGGCCGATGCGGTTGGCCGCTCCCGCGTCGCGGTTTCCAACCTGTTGCGCCTGCTGGAGCTGATGCAGGAGGTCAAGGACATGGTGGATGGACGCCTGATCGAGATGGGTCACGCCCGTGCCCTGTTGTCCCTGGATGCCGGCCTGCAACTCAAGGCCGCGCGGGAAGTAGTGACGCGCAAGCTATCGGTCCGGGACACGGAAGCGCTGGTTCGCCGCCTGCAGCTACCGGCCAAAAAGCCCGCCCGAAAAACTGATCCGGATATCCAGCGTTTGCAGAACCGCCTGGAGGAAGCTCTGTGCGCCAAAGTGAAAATTCAGCACCAGGCCTCCGGCAAGGGCAAGCTGGTGATCAGCTACAACACCACCGATGAACTCGAAGGTATTCTCGACCACATCAAGCTGCCCGACGAGTAAATTTCCTAAGAATAAGCTTCCAGAGGGTCAGGGCGCCGGGCCGCTCTCCTGCCGCAAGGCGGCCAGCCGTTTGCGCTCGTGGTGCAGCAACTGCAGATTGCGGCCATAGATAAAAAAACCCACCGACTGCCCGAGGATGAATACCGGGTCCTGGCGATAAATCGCATAGCTGAGCAAAACCATGGATCCACCTATGCTGCACCACCAGAAGGCTTCGGGGATCACGCTTTTCTTGGCGCGCTCGCTGCTGATCCACTGGATCAGGAAGCGCGCAGAAAACAGTGCCTGGCCGCTGAATCCAACGATCAGCCAAAACGTTTCAGGTTTCATAGAACCTCCTCAGGGAAATTCTGATTTATTCAGAGCTTCCTCAGGTTAACTCCTCGACAGACGGGCGGCGCGAACGGCGAATCAGCCATGCAACACCCAGCAGGTCCACGATTCCGACCCACAGACGGTTCCAGATACCGTATTTTGATTTTCCCCGCAACCGTGGCCGATGCTTGACCGGTACGCTGATCACCGTGCGTCCGGTGCGCTGCACCAGGGCGGGCAGAAAGCGGTGCATATGGTCGAAGTACGGCAGGCCGATAAACACGTCGCGGTAGAAAACCTTTATACCGCAACCGGTATCCGGGGTGCCGTCACGCAACATGTTGCGACGTATGCCATTGGCGATGCGTGAAGACAGCAGCTTGACCGCACTGTCTTTTCTCTGCGTGCGCCAGCCCGCCACCATGGCCACCCGGCGGCTGGCCCCAGTGTTGGCCCCGGCGTTGGCTTCCTGGAGGGCCTTGATCAGCGCCGGGAGATCAGCAGGATCATTCTGGCCGTCGCCATCCAGGGTGGCGACGACAGCGGCCCGTGCTGCCTCGACTCCATTCCATACGGCAGTACTTTGGCCGCAACGCAGGGAATGCCGCAGGGCGCGTAGCTGGGGGTTTTCCGAACGCAATTGCTGCAACTGAGCCCAGGAGCCGTCAGCGCTGCAATCATCCACCATTATGATCTCGTACTCACGGCCCCTGAATATCTGCGTGACTTCCGCCACCAGCGGCCCTATGTTCGCTTCTTCGTTGTATACCGGGATCACGATGCTGATTTCAAGGCTCATGCGGTTTCACCTCCCGGAGGCGAGGCAGAATCACAGGCGGGTGTGATCGCTTCCGCTGTGACCAGCAACCAATGCAAGCGGTGGAACATGCCCAGGTCTTCGGCCCGTGCCTTATCCAGGCAGGCCGGCACATCCACGTCCGGGAACAGCAGCCAGCGGGATGAACCGGACTGCAACCAGTCAAAAGCGGCCCGCCACTGGTCCACACTTGCAGCACCCAGGCCGAACAGGACCGGTTCCGCAGTTCTTTGCAATCGTGCCTGCAACAGGGTTTGTTCGCGCCAGCCAGCGAGACCCAGTTCAGCATCCGGGCCGATACGCACAGCTACTTCTTGCAGCAGTCCCTTTGATGAGCGCACATCATTCAACAATGGCGTGGCAAAGAGGCGGTAGGCCAGCCAGGTCGCGAGCAGGATGGCGCTCAGCCAGTGGAACGCACGTTTGCGGCGGAACAGGCTGCCGCTGAGCAAAGCAGTTACCACGGCCCAGGCAAACAGCGGAGTGAACTGCGCCAGCGGGATGCCGAAGGAATTTTTCAGCGTGAACCAACCCATCGACACTGCCAAAGCTCCCAGCAACGCCAGGGTCATCAGGCTGCCAAGCAGGTAGTACACCCACTGCACCGCAGCGCGCCGCACCAGCTGTTCAAACAGGGGCGCCACTGCCAGCGCCAGCAGCGGAAGCGCCGGGTAGATGTAGATATCTCTCTTGGCTGGCGAGGCGGAAAAAAACACGATGACCAGGGCTACCCAGGCCAGGGGCAGCCAGAATCGCGGCTCACTGCGGGCAGTCCGCCACCAGTATGGCAGGGCAAACAGCACTAGCGGGCTCAGGCTCATCCAGTTGAACGGAATAACCCGAACGAGGTAATACCAGAACGGGTGGAAATGCCCCCACGGCGTGGAATAACGGTCGACGGTCTGGTGCAGGAGAATATTGTCGCGGTAGGCCGCAATGGCCGGGTCGTGCTGGCTGAGCAACAACAGGGGCACCACCCAGGCCAGCAGCGGCAGCAAGAACGCACCCACAGATGCCCAGCGCCAGGACGCTGGCATGGCCGGGGTAATGGCGCCGGGCGCATGGCCAATGCGGCGATACAGCATGGCGATGGGGACGAACAGTACCGGCAGGAAACCCACCCCCTTGGTAATCACGCCCAGCCCGCAGGCCAGGGCGGCGAGGCACAGCCAAAACGGCGCAGGCCCGCGCAGGTAGTGGCGCAGGAAGCCCGTGGCCGCCAGTGTCGTCCACAGGCAGAGCAGGGCATCAATCTGGCCGCCGCTGGTCTGCTTGAGAAACTGGAAAGTGCAAAACAACAACACAGCTGCGATCAGCCCGGTGCGCCGGTCCCACAGATCACGGCCGCAGGCATACACCAAACACAAGGTCCCGAGCCCGGCGAGCAACGAGGGTAACAGGAAGGCCAACCGGATCGATCCGGACATGGCGTACACAACGGCTTCCGACCACATGAACAGTGGCGGCTTATCCGGATAGAGCTCACCCCCCCGCGCGGGTAAAAACCACTTGCCACTCTCCACCATTTCCTGCGCCACCAGCACGTAGCGGGGCTCATCGGGTGGCCACGGGTCGCGCATACCAAGACCAACGGACAGGTAGAGCGCGGCCAGCAGCAGGGCCACCGCTGGCAAGGTGCGGGTATCCATTTTCACGGCGATGATTTGCTAATCTTGTTGGCCTTGAGCCCCCTGGGCTCGGATGATGGATACTCAGGCGTTTGAGTTGGATAAATAGTGACGCAGGACAAGGCAATAGCAACCGGACACCCGTAGCATTTTAGGCTATTCGCTGCTGCTTCACACCATGGGGCCAGGAGTATTGTGAGGATGATGTTATGCCACAGGCTCAATTTCCGTGAGAAAGGCCAATGTTTCAATTGCCCACAGCTTTTTGTCAATGCTAAAATGTACGGTCTTTGGCCCTGCTTGAGGTTTTAACGGTGGGCGTGGGGGCATGCAGGAATTCAGATGAATCAGCAGCCCACTTACGCTGCAACGACGGTGCGTGCGCTGTTCGTGGCACTGAGGATCCAGACCCTGGTGGCCATCACGCTGGCCATGGGGTTGTTGCTGCTGGGTCCGGTAGCCGCTTATTCATCGATGTGCGGTAGCTTGGCTGTGTACCTGCCTGGCCTGCTGTTCACTGTTTTGGTGGCGCGCAGGATCGGCAGTGACAGTACGCGCTTTCTCGGCACCGCCGCTGTGGCTGAGTTCGGCAAGTTGTTTTTGACGGGTGTGTTGTGCGCCCTGGTTTTTATCTGGGTAAAGCCGCTCGCGCCGCTGTGGTTTTTTGTCGGCATGTTGATGGTACTGATAAGCAGCTGGGTTGGTTTGGCCAGGGCCATACGCTGAACCTAACTGTACGTTGATCAGTCAGTCATAAGGCGCATGATTTTTGAATAATCGTCCTCACCGGGATACATAAATGCAACATATCGGGTTGGAACATGTCTGGCGGTAGTGAAAAAATCACTCAGAGTGCGTATATCCAGCACCATTTGCAGAACCTGACCTTTGGCAAAACGGCTGAGGGCACGTGGGGCTTTGCCCACACACCGGCGGAAGCCACGGCCATGGGCTTTTGGGCGGTCAATGTCGATACCATGCTCTGGTCTTTGCTGATGGGAGTGGTTTTTTTCTTCCTTTTTCGCAATGTCGCCAGGAAAGCCAATTCCGGTGTGCCTTCTCGCTTCCAGTCGGCGATTGAAAGCGTAGTGGAATTCGTTGATACCAACGTCCGCGACTCTTTTCACGGCACCAGCCGGTTGATTGCGCCCCTGGCGCTGACTCTTTTCGCCTGGATCCTGCTCATGAACTGCATGGACCTGCTCCCGGTCGACTGGCTGCCGAGTTTGGCGGGTCTTGGTGGAGAGGCATTTTTCGGCCTTGATCCCGAGCACGTCTACCAGAAAGTGGTACCAACCACGGATGTCAATGCCACCATGGGCATGGCCATCGCTGTGTTCCTGTTGATCATTATCTACAGCATTCGCTTCAAAGGTGTGGGCGGCTTCCTGGGTGAACTGGTGTTCAACCCGCTGAACCCGAAGGAATTGGGCATGCCAAAGATTTTCTGGCCCTTTGTAATGGTGTTTAATCTGCTGCTGGAACTGGTAACGCTCTTCTCCCGGCCCGTTTCACTGGGCTTGCGACTATTTGGCAACATGTACGCGGGCGAGCTGATCTTTATCCTTATTGCCATGGTGTTCACAGCGGGTTCGGGAGTTGTGGGCGCCGGTCTGAGCGCCATTTTCGGTGAGCACATCCCAACCTGGTTCTGGGTCGCGGCCACGGCTACCGTGTTTGTCACCTTGTGGCTGAACATGAAGGGCAAGCTGAGCAATGGCAAGACCTGGCTGGTGTTGTTCGCGGAAATGGTGTTGGTCGGGGGTTTGTCGTTCCTCGGTGGGCAATTAATGCATTTTGGCTGGGCGGTTTTCCACCTGCTTATCGTGACACTGCAGGCCTTTATTTTCATGATGTTAACCATTGTCTACCTGAGCATGGCTTCGGAACATCATTGATGAGAAAACGGATTTATTTTTGCTTTAACAATCTCTGAGAACGGGAGTTAGTGATGGAAACTGTAATTGGTATGACCGCAATCGCTGTTGGCTTGCTCATTGGCCTGGGCGCACTGGGCGTTGGTATCGGTGTGGGTATTCTCGGCGGGCGACTGCTGGAAGGCTCTGCCCGTCAGCCGGAACTGGCGCCGATGTTGCAGGGTAAATTCTTCCTGGCTATTGGCTTGCTGGACGCGGTGGCGATGATCGGCGTGGGTATTGCGCTGTTCTTCACCTTCGCAAACCCCTTCGTGGGACAGTTGCAAAGCGCACTGGCCGGGTAGAGGTTAAGGCATGAATATCAATGCCACGCTGTTTTTGCAGTCGATCGCGATGATGATTTTCGTGTGGTTCTGCATGAAATTCATCTGGCCGGTGATATTGAAGTCCATGGACGAGCGGCGGGAGAAAATCGCCGAGGGCCTCGCCGCATCAGACCGCGCTGACAAAGAACTGGCAGCGGCCAAAGTCACTGCTGGCGAAGAAATCCGCGTAGCGCGCGAGAAAGCCGGTGAAATCGTCGAGCAAGCCAATCAGCGCCATAGCCAGATCCTCGACCAGGCCAAGGAAGATGCTGTTGCGGAGCGCCACCGCCAGGTTGCAGCAGGCGAAGCGGACATTGCCTTGTCCACCAACCAGGCGCGTGATGCACTGCGTGCACAGGTGGCCAGCCTTGCTGTGCTGGGCGCATCGCGCCTGCTGGAAAAGGAAATCGACGCAAATGTACACCGCAAATTGCTCGACGAACTGATCGCTGAAATCTGAGCATGAGCAGCATTACCACACTGGCACGGCCATACGCCAAGGCGGCTTTCAGCCTGGCGCAGGACAGTGGCGCCCTGGAATCCTGGCAAAACATGTTGCTTGTGGCCAGCCAGATTGCCAGTGACAAATTGGTCGCCGGCGTGCTGGAAAATCCGCTGGTTTCACCGGAGCAGGCGGTGGAACTGCTTGCAGCGGCTGGCGGTGATCGTTTTGATGAACGCTACAAAGCCTATTTGGGTGTGCTTGGCGCAAATCGCCGGCTGCCTCTGCTGCCCGAAATTACTGCCCTGTTCAGGAGATTGAAGCTGGCAGCCGAGCAGCGTTTGCATGTGCGGGTGGTTTCTGCCCAGGCCTTGAGCGAGGACCAGGCAGGGCGCATGAGCGAGGCTCTGGCGCGCCGGTTCAAGTGCGCTATCGAACTGGAAAACGAGGTTGATCCCGCTGTGCTGAGTGGCGCCGTGATCTATGCCGGCGATCAGGTCATCGATGGCTCGCTGCAGGGGCGGTTGAATAAGCTGAGCAATGCCCTGTCCCTCTAAATAGAAACAAATAGTAAAAACAATTTTTGAATAACCGGTCGTCGACAAAAAGCGCGATCCAACAGGAAGAAAACAATGCAAGTATCACTGAATCCATCTGAAATCAGCGAGCTGATCAAACAGCGTGTAGAGCAACTGAATATCTCTGCCGAAACGCGCAACGAAGGCACCGTGGTCAGTGTCTCCGATGGCATTGCCCGCATTCACGGTCTCGAAGACGCGATGCAAGGTGAAATGATCGAGTTCCCCGGCAACACGTTTGGCCTCGCGCTGAACCTGGAGCGGGATTCGGTTGGTACCGTTATTCTTGGCGAGTACGAGCACATTACCGAGGGCGACACGGTCAAATGCACCGGGCGAATCCTCGAAGTGCCGCATGGCCATGGCCTGCTCGGACGCGTGGTCGATGCGCTGGGCAACCCGATCGACGGCAAAGGTCCGATTCATAACGATGGATTTGCGCCGATTGAGAAAGTGGCGCCGGGTGTGATCTGGCGTAAATCGGTCGACCAACCGGTGCAGACCGGTCTGAAATCCATCGACGCCATGGTGCCGATCGGCCGCGGACAACGCGAATTGATCATCGGTGACCGCCAGATCGGCAAGTCGGCCATTGCCATCGATACGATCATCAACCAGGCCAAGTCGGGCATCAAGTGCATTTACGTGGCCATTGGGCAGAAACAGTCGACCGTGGCGAACGTCGTGGCCAAACTCGAAGAGCACGGGGCCATGAAGCACACCATCGTGGTCAATGCCTCGGCTTCTGAATCCGCCGCAATGCAGTACATTGCACCGTATTCCGGCTGCACCATGGGCGAGTATTTCCGTGACCGCGGTGAAGATGCCCTGATTATTTATGATGATTTGACCAAGCAGGCCTGGGCCTATCGCCAGGTGTCACTGCTGTTGCGCCGCCCGCCGGGCCGCGAGGCCTACCCCGGTGACGTGTTCTATCTGCATTCCCGCCTGCTGGAGCGAGCAGCGCGAGTGAACGTGGAGTATGTCGAGAAATTCACCGGCGGCAAGGTCAAGGGCAAGACCGGTTCGCTGACCGCACTGCCCATCATTGAGACCCAGGCCGGCGACGTGTCCGCTTTCGTACCGACCAATGTGATCTCCATCACCGATGGCCAGATTTTTCTCGATACCGATATGTTCAACTCCGGTGTGCGCCCGGCAGTAAACGCGGGCCTGTCGGTGTCCCGCGTCGGCGGCGCTGCGCAGACCAAGGTGATCAAGAAACTTGGTGGCGGTATCCGCCTGGCGCTGTCGCAGTACCGAGAATTGGCGGCTTTTGCCCAGTTCGCATCTGACCTCGATGATGCGACCCGTAAGCAACTCGACCGCGGTCAGCGCGTAACCGAGTTGATGAAGCAGAAGCAGTACAGCCCCTTGTCCGTCGGGCAGATGGCCGTGTCCTTGTATGCCGTTGACCGCGGCTTCATGGATGATGTCCCGCTAAACAAGGTGGGTGCATTTGAAGAAGCCCTGGTCGACTCGCTGGGTGCAACCCAGGCGGCCCTGATGGAAAAGCTGGATGCGGGTGACTGGAATGATGATCTCGAAGCACAGTTGAAGTCAGCAGTCACCGAGTTCAAAGCCAGCGGCAGCTGGTAAGAAAACCCCGTTCGGAGCGAGATCATGGCAGGCAGCAAGGAAATTACCAGCAAGATCAAGAGCATCGAAAACACCCGCAAGGTGACGTCGGCGCTCGAGATGGTATCTGCCAGCAAGATCAAGAAGTCGCAACAGTTGATGCGTGCAACGCGGCCTTATGCCCACATGATTCGCAAGGTGATGAGCCATCTGGGCAAGGCGAACCCGGAATACCGCCACCCGTTCACTGTACGGCGCGACGATGTCCGGAAAGTTGCTTACATCATGGTGTCCACCGACCGCGGGCAGTGTGGCGGACTGAACTCCAACCTGTTCAAACTGGCCATTGCTCATGCGCGCCAGTGGCGGGAAAAGCACGTGGAAATCAGCCTGGTTACCATGGGCAAGAAGGCCACGGCTTATTTCAAGAACTTCCCGATTGAGATCGTTGCCTCCGCAAGCAACTTTGGTGACCGGCCGCAGATCGCAAAACTGATTGGAGCGATGCGGGTCATCCTCGACGCTTATCGCGATGGTTCAGTAGACCGGGTGTTCCTGGTGTACAACGACTTCATCAATACGATGTCGCAGCGCCCGGTGCTTGAGCAGTTGCTGCCCTTGCCGGAGTCCGATGAAAAAGAAATTCCTGACATCTGGGATTACATTTACGAACCCGATGCCGAGAAATTGCTGGACACCGTGCTGGTGCGGTACATCGAGACGCAGGTTTACCAGGCGGTACTGGAAAACCTGGCTTCCGAGCACGCGGCACGCATGGTCGCCATGAAGAACGCGACCGAGAACGCCGTTGAACTCATCGGCGATCTGAAACTGGCTTACAACAAGGCCCGACAGGCCGCGATCACGCAGGAAATTTCTGAAATTGTCGCAGGTGCGGCGGCCGTTTAAATTTTTGGAGCAAGTGAAATGAGTGCTGGAAAAATCGTTCAAGTTATCGGCGCTGTCGTGGATGTTGAGTTCGCGCGCAATGCCATGCCGCGGATATTCAACGCCCTGACCGTAGACAGCGCCGACATCACGCTGGAAGTGCAGCAGCAGTTGGGTGACGGCGTGGTGCGTACCATCGCGCTGGGCTCCACCGACGGCCTCAAGCGCGGCCTGGTGGTGAGCGACACCGGTGCCGCCATCTCCGTGCCCGTGGGCGAGCAGACTCTCGGCCGCGTCATGGACGTGCTGGGCCGCCCCATCGACGAAGCGGGCCCGATCGGCGAGACCAAGCGCATGCCGATCCACCGCAAGCCGCCCAGCTACGAAGAGCAAGCGGGCGGCAACGAATTGCTGGAGACCGGCATCAAGGTCATCGACCTCATCATGCCGATTGCCAAGGGTGGCAAGGTGGGTCTGTTTGGTGGCGCCGGCGTGGGCAAGACCGTGACGCTGATGGAACTGATCCGCAACATCGCCGTAGAACACTCGGGTTATTCGGTGTTTGCCGGTGTGGGTGAGCGTACCCGCGAAGGTAACGACTTCTACCACGAGATGAAGGACGCCGACGTGCTGAAAAAGGTGGCGCTGGTCTATGGCCAGATGAACGAGCCGCCGGGTAACCGCCTGCGCGTGGCACTCACTGGCCTGGCCATTGCCGAAGAGTTCCGCGATCAGGGCCGCGACGTGCTGATGTTCATCGACAATATCTACCGCTACACGCTGGCCGGCACCGAGGTGTCCGCGTTGCTGGGCCGCATGCCTTCAGCGGTGGGTTACCAGCCAACGCTGGCCCTGGAGATGGGCCTGTTGCAGGAACGCATCACCTCCACCAAGACCGGTTCCATCACCTCCTTCCAGGCCGTGTACGTTCCCGCGGACGACCTGACCGACCCGTCGCCAGCCACCACCTTCGCGCATCTCGATGCCACCCTGGTACTCAGCCGCGGCGTTGCCGAAATGGGTATCTACCCGGCCGTGGATCCGCTGGACTCCACCTCGCGCCTGCTGGACCCCAACCTCATCGGGCAGGAACACTACGATGCTGCGCGCGGCGTGCAGGGCGTGCTGCAACGGTACAAAGAACTCAAGGACATCATCGCCATCCTCGGCATGGACGAGTTGAGCGAGGAGGACAAGCTGGCTGTGGCGCGTGCCCGCAAGGTCCAGCGTTTCCTGTCACAGCCCTTCTTCGTGGCTGAAACGTTTACCGGTTCGCCGGGCAAGTATGTTTCCCTGAAAGACACCATCCGGGCATTCAAGGGCATAGTCAGCGGAGAGTATGACGCGCTGCCGGAACAGGCCTTCTACATGGTGGGCGGCATCGAGGAAGCAGTGGAGAAAGCCAAGCAGATGCAGGCCAAGGAAGCCGCATAAGTGGCAACCAGGACCATTCACTGCGAAATCGTGTCCGCGCAGGAAGCCATCTTCTCCGGTGAAGCTTCGATGGTCTTCGCTACGGGTGTGATGGGCGAATTGGGCATCGCGCCGCGGCATGCGCCGCTGATTACGCAGCTCAAGCCCGGCCCGGTGCGGGTGCTGAAACCAGACGGAGAGGAACTGTTCTTCTTTGTCGGTGGCGGCATCCTTGAAGTACAACCCCACGTGGTCAATGTGCTGGCCGATACGGCGATCCGGGGCGGTGACCTCGATGCCGCAGAAGCCCAGCGCGCGAAAGAAGAAGCGGAACGCCAACTGGCGGATCGTGCCGGCGGGATTGAAACCGGTGGTGATGCCGAGGCTAAACTGGCACAGGCCCTGGCGCAGTTACAGGCGCTGGAACAGATGCGCAGGAAACGCCAGAGCTGAGCTAACTTCCTCCAATAATCGGTCATTTTAACCTTGCATTTCTGGAGTTTTAATCCATAATTGCAATGATGATATGCCGTCGAATAAAGCCTGTCTTGCAGCAGCTTCTTGCCGAGTATCCAGCTGTTGCCTTGCTGGGGCCGCGGCAGGCAGGAAAAACCACACTCGCCCACGAAATTGCTGCTGGCACTGATTCCACCTATCTTGATCTCGAGTCCCCGGCCGACCGGGCAAAACTCTTCGATGCAGAGCTCTACCTGGCTGACCACGAACACAGACTGGTTATTCTCGACGAAGTGCAGCGTGTTCCTGAGCTGTTTCAAAGCCTGCGCGGCCTGATCGACCGGGGGCGACGCCGGGGCAGAGCCGTTGGTAGATTCCTGCTGCTGGGTTCGGCTTCGCGGGAGCTCCTGCGGCAATCGGGTGAAACCCTGGCCGGGCGCGTGGCCTACCTCGAGTTAGGGCCGCTGGATATCCTGGAAGTTGAGTCCGAGCGCCATGACCGGTTATGGGTACGCGGTGGCTTTCCGGACAGCTTCCTGGCAGCCAGTGAAAGCGCTAGCTCGCGCTGGCGTGAGAACTTCATCCGCACCTATCTTGAACGCGACGTACCGCAACTGGGTCCGCGTATTCCCGCCGAGACCCTGCGACGCTTCTGGGTCATGCTTGCGCACAGCCAGGGAGGGCTGCTGAATGCCGCTTCTTTGGCTCGCGGATTAGGTGTAGATGGCAAAACCGTCGCCAGGTACCTTGACCTGATGGTTGATTTGTTGCTGGTCAGAAGGCTTTCGCCCTGGCACAAGAACATCGGCAAGCGGTTGGTGAAGTCGCCCAAAGTATATGTGCGTGATAGTGGCATCACACACGCCCTGCTTGGCCTTGCCAACAAGGAAGCGGTGTTGGGCCATCCGGTTGTCGGTCACAGTTGGGAGGGTTTTGTCATTGAAAACCTGCTCTCCGTTGCGCCGCAGGGGAGCGATGCGAACTTTTACCGCGCATCAGGCGGCGCCGAAATTGATCTTTTGCTGAAACGTCCGGGCCGCAAACTCTGGGCCATAGAGATCAAGCGCAACCTGGATCCCAGGCCGCGCAAGGGATTCTACAGCGCCTGTATCGATGTGAAACCGGAAGCGCGGTTTGTCGTGTATCCAGGCACCGAGCGCTTCCCGGTTGCGCAAGACATCGAAGCAATCAGCCTGAAGGCTCTGGCGCGCGAAATAGCGGGATAAGCCATGCCATTCGCCGCTGCTTTGTCCTTTCTGGTTGCAGCGGGGCCTGTTGCTCCTCGCCGGGATGCATCGTTACTCTGAGCAAATACCATGAACCTCCACACCGCAGAAACCAGATTGGCAGTCGTCCTGTTAAGTTTCTCTTTGGGCAGCGCCAGTGTGTGCGCCGCTGAAGCCGTCTCCACTGCGGCCACCCAGCGATCAAGCCGCCCCCCGTTGACCTTGTAAATACTCTTCTGCGCAAGAAATACCCTGCAGCCTCCGCATGGGACGCAGGCGGCGAAGTCCGCGGCCGCTACGAGTTGAAAGGCAATGCCGGTTCCTACCCGAACCGGGACTTCGCGCGCAACCTGGACGCCGGCAATGACTTTTTCCTGTTCCGTGCCAAACTTCACCTGGGATGGTCTCCAACGAGTTGGTTCACGTCCTTTGTCGAGGGTCGCGAAGCCTACGCTGCCAGCGACTCCCGGCCGATTACCGAAACCGATAACCTGGACCTGCACCAGGCCTATCTGCGACTGGGCGACCCGAAGCTGTTTCCCGTGTCACTCAAGCTGGGCCGGCAGGAAATGATTTACGGTGACCAGCGATATATAGGCAACGCGGACTGGAGCAATCTGCAGCGCTCGTTTGACGCGGTAAAACTGCGGTTTGAAAATGAGTTGTTCTGGGTGGATGCATTCACCGGACACCAGGTCATACCGTACGATCACCACTTCAACGAGTCGAACGACCACGACTGGTTCAGCGGCATCTATGCTTCCTCGCGACAGTTGGCACCGTGGCAGGACACGGAGGTGTATTTCCTCGCCCGCAACGTCGGGCCAAAATCGCCGACCGCCATTACACCGACACTGGGCGGTCCTGGTGAGCGCGACATCTACACTGTCGGCACGCGCTGGAAATCAGCGCCCGGCATGCTGGGCAACTGGGATTATGCTGCCGAAGTGGCGGGGCAATTTGGCACCATTTACCAGGGCACCAGATCGTCTCGATCACCGCGCTCTGGCAGTGAATGTGTCCGGTGCTTACACCTGGAAAGACACTTTCGGTGCGCCGCGCCTGGGTCTTGGTTACGACTACGGCTCAGGCGACAGCAATCCCCTGGACGACACAAACGAGACCTTTGAACTGCTCTTCGGCACCAACCACCGCCTATACGGCAACATGGATTTGATGGGCCTGCGCAATATGCATATTCCGCGCCTGGAGGCGTCCTTCAAACCCCACGCGGACGCAACCATTGCCCTTGAATGGCTCGGCTTCTGGCTGGCGGACACGGCGGATTTCTTCTACCCGGAAAGCGGACCAGGCCGCAATCAGAATGGCTATGGCCGCAATCCAGCCTTCAGTTCCTATGTTGGGCAGGAACTCGACCTGCTGGTGGATTGGCGCATGGCCCCCTGGGGACTGTTGCGCGCTGGCTACGGTCACTTCTTCGTCGGCGACTACATCCGGCAATCCATCGATTCCGTCCCGGCCAATGGTGGAGCAGTGGACGCCAATTGGGTCTATCTCCAGGCCAGCCTGCGTTTCTGAACCGCAGCCTGTCACGGCACATCCTCGTTATTCAGCTACCGCCACCGCTGCGTCCATGTTCTTTGCCGGTTCACTGGAAGCCACCGGTTGTTCCCCTTCTGTTGCCGATGGCTGCTCGAAACTCCCGCCCAGCACCAGGTGCAGGGTCGTGCGCTGGCTCAAGCGCTCACTTTGCACCCGCAACAGCGCTTGCTGGGAAGAGCCCAGGCTGATCTGTTGCTGCTGCACTGCGCGCAGGTCTGCACTGCCGATGCGGTAGCTGGTTTGCGCCAATTCCAGCGCGCGCTGGTTGTCATTTACCGCCTGTTGCAGCAGTGCTTCCCGTTCGGTCAGGGACTCGCTGGCCGCAAGGCCGTTTTCGACGTCACCCAGGGCAACAAGTGCCAAGCGGGCATAATCCGCCACCGCCTCTTTCTGTTCCAGGGTGCGGATTTCTACCTGGGTCTGGAGTTCGCCGCCCTTGTATACCGGTGCGAGCAGCTTGGCCCCGGCGCCGCCCGTGGGATTGCTGAAGCCCTCCGCCAGGGTCAGGATGCTGCTATGGATCGAGGCAACGTTGGCGTTCAGTATGATGCGCGGCAACTTCGCAGCCTTGGCTTCACCCACCCGGTTGAATGCGGCGGCTACGCGCTGCTCGGCGGCCACCATGTCCGGGCGGCGTTCCAACATTTGCAGCGGGAAACCGGCCGGGATGGGCCCGGGCATCGCAGTGAGGCTCTGGCGAGCTTCAAGTTCAGCAGCGGGATAACGACCCAGCAATAATTCCAGGGCCCGCAGGCTCTGGCTGTGCGCCAGTTGCACCTGCTGGGCGGCGTCGCGGAAGGCGCCCAGGGTGGCACGGGCCAGCGCGACATCCTGCTCACTGCCGGCGCCGACTTTCCAGCGTTTTTCCGCCAGGGCCAGCAGTTCTTCGCTTGCTGCGACCATGCTCGCGGCGATCTGGCCCTGCAACCAGGTTTCGCTGGCCGTGAACCAGGCCCGCGCGACTGTCGCGGCCAGAGACTGGCGGCCAAATTCAAAATCCGCCTGGGTGGATGCGTAGGTGGCCTGTGCGGCATTGCGCCCGTAGCGCAGTCGGCCCCACAGGTCAGGCTCCCAGGAAACCCCCAGCGAGAAGCCCTGCAAGGCGGAAGAGATGTCGCCGCCACCCATTTTGAGGCCGCCCGTGCCGAACAGGCCGATGGACGGGCGCAACGCCGCCTTGGCCAACTCCACATACTGCTCGGCCTGTTCCACCCTGGTCGCGGCAACCGCAAGGTCGGGGTTATGCAGCATGGCCTCTGCGACCAGCGCGTTGAGCTGGGGATCAGCAAACGTTGCCAGCCAGTTGTCCTGGACCGCTTCACTTGAAAGGGCAGCGGCCTTCCAGGTGTCGGTTGCGGTCAGGCCGGCCACAACACCAGATTGCGAACGAATTTCTTCACGCGTAGGGGGTGGCTTGATTGCGCAGGCGGCCGTAGCCAGCACCAGGCAGACTGGCAATACCCAGAGTAGCGGTTTGGCGTTCATGCCCCGATGCTCAATGCAGCTTCAGGATCAGCCAATCCAGCTTGGCGCTGACCCGCAACAGGATCTTGCGCAGGATCTGGATCATTTCGCCGCTGTCGGTGTAAATCGCTCCAGCGCCCGATGCGCCAGCGGCCAGGAACAGGCCCTTGTCCTTGGCGTCTGGCAGCAGGCGCACCGCCAGGGCATAGGGCGGGATGGGGGCAACTCCGCCAGCCGTGTTCATGGTACCAATGGGCAACTGCCCCTGTGCAGTGGCCCACATGATGGAATCGACCTTGAACTTTACGATACGGCCCGGATACATCTTGAAGGCTACTTCCGCCTCTTGTCCCGGCTTGACCTTGCGCACCTCATTCTGTTTAAAAATGGCGAGGACCCATTGTTCATCCTCGATGAAATTCATCGCGGGCGCCATCGGCAAGGGCACGGCCATCGCGCCCGGTCGCAAGGTAAGGGCAACTACCGTGCCATTCGCGGGAGCATAGTAGGTGGTCTGGCTGAGCTGCCACTCGGCGTCGGCCAATTGGGCCTTCGCGCTGTCGATCTGGGCCTTTACCGCAGCGACCTGGTCCTGTTCACCCGCCAGCGTTTTGGCGTCCACGCTCTCTCGCGCCTGCGCTTCGGCAGCCACTGCGGAAGCCAACTGGCCTTCGAGATTGGCCACGTCAGACTGGGCCCGCTCGTAGTCAAAGCGGTTGCCGGCGCCGGAGTCGGCGAGCTCTTTGAACTGCTCAAGGCGCAGACGGGACAGGGTCAACTGGGACTGGATGGCAGCTTTCTGGCCGGTCGTGCTTTTCAGCTGCTCCGTCAGGTTCTGCGAATTGGCCTCGGCAGTGACCAGTTGCGCTTCCAGCTGGACGATCTGTGCAGCGAAATTCTTAACCGCGATCTCGTAGGGCGTCGGGTCGATCTTGAACAGCACATCGCCCTTCTTGATCGGCCGGTTTGGCTCAATCGGCACCTCGATTACCAGCCCGCGCACCGGCGGGTTGATCGGCACCACGTAATTGACCACCCGCACGTCGGCAGACGAGGGGGCCACGATGTTCAGGGTCAGAATCAGTATGGTCAGCGCGATGACCGGGAGCGTGATGGTGATGACCTGGGTGATGATGTTCCACGGCAGCCACTTGAACTTGAAGAAGACCAGCCAGGCGAAAAACGCGTAGATACCGAGAAGAATGAGTTCCATGCTTCAGCCCCTACCTGCATCAAGACCGGAAGGCGTTGCGGTCAGCCGGGCTTCCAGTTCGTTGATCCGTTGCCGCAGTTGCTGGAACTCTTGCGCATAAAGGGCGCCACTCGGCCGCGCATCAAATGCGCCACTGGTTTGTGGCTGGGGCGCCTCGTCTTCACCGTGCGGCACGCGATCGGTGCCGTAGGCCAGTTTGTACAGCACGGGCTTGCTGTAGGCCCACAGCCAGGCAATGGGCCAGAGCAGGCCGCCAAAGACCAGTGACAGCAGGCACAGGGTCTGTATGGCCTTGGCCTGCGGGTGTTGCCTCTGTTCGGCGATCTTTTCCGGCAGGATATGCACCAGCCAGAACACCGCGATGCCAATGATGGGCGCAATGATCAGCACCACCCAGGCCATGACGTCAGCCACAGTATCGAGCGCCTCGCCCTTGAACATCGAGGCTTGGGCGATCCCGGGCAGCACAAGCAGCATGGCCAACGGCACAGAAGATTGTTTGTGATTCATGTGAGGCTCACTGGTTGTGGAATGCCAGGGTAATTTTACCGGTTCGATAGCTGCAAAATCGTATTGCCAATGTACTCTGAAATTGAGGGGTGTATTGGAGCAGGGCTGAGCCAGCAAGACCTTGGCCGGGATCAGCTTGCTTTGTGCTGGTATAATCTAGATCATGCTCTTACCATCCAGAACTGCACCGGGCGGACCCCGCCCCTGGAGAAATCTCAATGAAACACGTCTTGACTGGCGCCCTGATGCTGTTCGCCTTGCAGGGCATACCAGGTAACGTGATCGCGGCCCCTGATGATCCGCCGACCACGGCCACCCTTCTGGCGCAAGCCAGCGATCCGGCTGTCATCGCACCTGCTGCAGCGGCCACCAACGTTGCAGCAGAACAGCCCGTTGAAGACATTTTTACCCCGGAACAGCTGGAACAACTGGTGGCGCCGATTGCTTTGTATCCGGATGCGCTGTTGATGCAGATCCTGATGGCCTCGACCTACCCGCTCGAAATCGTCGAGGCGGATCGCTGGATCAGCAAGCAACCGGACCTCAAAGGCGATGCACTGGATAAGGCCTTGCTGGACAAAGACTGGGACCCCAGCGTCAAGTCGCTGACCACTTTGCCCAGCGTGCTTACACAAATGAGTGACAACCTGGACTGGACGCAGGACTTGGGCGATGCGTTCCTGGCGCAGCAGAATGACCTCATGGATACCGTCCAGATCATGCGTGGAAAAGCCTATGACTCTGGCAACCTGCAGACCACCGAACAGCAGCAGGTTACCCAGAACCCGGACAAGATCATTGTCATCCAACAGGCATCGCCTGAGGTTGTGTACGTGCCGACCTACTCACCGACGGTGGTCTACGGACCCACCTGGGGTTACCCGTCCTATTACTACCCCGCGATGTACCCATACTATCCACCCGGTTACGGCCTGCTGGCCTTCGGCGTCGGAGTCGCGGTGGGCGGCGCCATCTGGGGCGGCGCCAACTGGGGCTGGGGTCACAACGATGTCAATATCGATATTGACCGACACAACGAATTCAATCGCAATACCAACAACAATTTCAACGGGGATCGGGGCCAGGGAAACCGGGGAGAGGGAAACAGAGGCCAGGGCGGCAAGGAGGGCTGGAAGCATGACGCCAGTCACCGCAAAGGCGTTGACTACAAGAGTAAGGACGTAGCACAACGCAATGGTGCGAGCGCGGGATCCAACCGGGTTACCAAAGACCAGGCCCGGGGACGTTCGACAAGCCCAACAGCATCCAACCGTGCGGGCGCAGGTGGACAGGCACAAAACCGCGCAGGCTCAGGTGGACAGGCACAAAACCGCGCAGGCGGTACAGGCTCGCAAGCACAAAACCGCCCGGCCGGTACAGGTGCACAGGCCCAAAATCGCAGCGCCGCTTCCCAGGGCACTCGCGCCTCGTCGGCTAATCGCAGCCAGTCCGCCGGCAGTTCAGCCTACAATCCATCGCGCAGTCCCGGGGCCAAAAGCAGCCAGTCGTCCGGTGGCGGTTCAGCCTTCAGTGGTTCGCGCACTCCATCGAGTGATCGCATGTCCAGTTCCCGCGGCGCCTCCAGCAGGGGTACGTCTTCCTATGGTGGTTCGCGCGGTGGCGGTGGCGGTTCGCGCGGCGGCGGAAGGAGGGGATAGTGATGAATTCACAAACTACACAGTTTTTTCGGGCCTGTTCCATGGCACTGCCGGCGATACTACTGTCGCTGCTGGTGTCCGGCTGCGCCAAGCAGTCACCCGTGGTATTTGACAGCCCCGAAGCGGCAATCCAGGAGCTGGCCAGTCTGATTGGCAAGAGTGACGTCAAACGCCTCGAAGAGGTCTTCGGTCCTGGCAGTGCCGATGTGCTCCTGTCAGGCGACGATGACCAGGACCGCGAAGACTACGCCCGGGTTGGAGAAATGATCCAGGCGGGGGTGAAATTCGAGGATTTCGATGAGAACACGAAAATCGCTCTGCTTGGGTGACAATGCCTGGTCGTGGCCGATTCCGCTGGTGCGGGATGGGAAAGGCTGGCGCTTCGATATCGTCGAGGGCCGCGAGGAGTTACTTAACCGCAGGATAGGCCGCAACGAGTTGTGGACCCTGACCGCATTGCACGAGCTGGTGGGCGCCCAGCAGGAATACTTAAGCGTGCCCCGCGACGGAAACCTGCCGGCCTATGCCCAGAAATTCCGCAGCAGCGAAGGCAAGCACGACGGCCTGTACTGGAGCTCCGAAGACGAAGAGGAGCTGAGCCCACTGGGCGATCTGCTCGCTGAGTCTGACTCCTGGGGGTCGGAGCCGCACCCCTTCTTCGGCTATTTCTACCGGATGCTCACCAGCCAGGGTGAAAACGCTCCGGGCGGCGTCAAGAACTACCTGGACGAAACCGGCCTGATGACCGACGGTTTCGCGGCGGTCGCCTGGCCGGCCACGTATGGAAACTCAGGGATTATGACCTTCGTGATCAACCAACGCGGGATCGTCTTTCAGAAGGACCTGGGAGCTGATACCGAGCAGGCAGTGGCCGCGATCACCAGCTTTGATCCCGACGAGAGCTGGGCCCCCACGGGTGACACCGTGCTGGAAGTCGAAGAAGGTCCCGAAGCGCAACCCGAAGAATAGACCATAAGAATGGCCTGAAGAACAGCCATGGGCGGGACCGGAGACCGGCCCCGCCCACCTTTCAGAACTTTTCCTTCACATACTTGAAGGGATAATCAAAGTCCTTGTAGTCGCCGCGTTTCCCCCGCGCGGGCAGCTTGATTTTTTCCTGCGGCAACTCCTGGTAGGGTACGCAACTCAACAAGTGGCTGATGAGATTGAGCCGGCCACGTTCCTTGTCATCGGTGTTCACCACGTACCAGGGTGCGAAACCGGTGTCCGTGGCTTTGAACATGTCATCACGAGCGCGCGAGTAATCGAACCATCGGCTGTAGGACTTCAGATCCATGGGCGAGAGCTTCCAGATCTTGCGCCCGTCGTAAATGCGCGACTCCAGGCGGCGTGTCTGTTCTTCCGGGCTGACTTCCAGCCAGTACTTGATCAGGATGATGCCGGAGTCGACCATGGCTTTTTCAAACAGCGGCAACATGCTGAGGAAGCGCCTGGTCTGCTCCGGCGTGCAGAAGCCCATGACCCGTTCCACGCCCGCGCGGTTGTACCAGCTGCGATCCATGATGACGACTTCGCCGGCCGCGGGAAAGTGCTGAATGTACCGCTGTACGTACATCTGGCTTTTCTCCCGTTCGGTTGGCGCCGGCAGCGCTATGACGCGGAAAATGCGCGGGCTGACCCGCTCGGTGATGGCCTTGATGGTGCCACCCTTGCCGGCGCCGTCGCGGCCTTCGAAGACGATGCACACCTTGAGCCCTTCCTTGACCACCCATTGCTGCAGTTTGACCAGCTCAATGTGCAGTTTTTTCATTTCTTTGGCGTACATCTTGGCGGTTAGCTCGACCGGTGCGCCGGCGGCGGGTTTGCCTTCGGCTTTCTTTTTGCTGTCGCCAGGTTTGCTCTCAGATTTCTTGCCCTTAGATTTTTTGCTCATTTTCCAAAGCCTTCTGGGTAATGTGGCTGTACAGGTCAGCCAGTTGATTCAATAGCGGTTGGTATTCCGGGTGGCTGGAAATCAACGGCTTAACCTGGTTTGCGTCCTGAAACACCCCCTCCAGGAACTTCAGGTCGTTTTCGTCCAGCTTCTCGCCGCGGTCCACCCGATCTTTCATGGCCAGTGCGCGCGGCAAGCGCCAATTGTTGAGCCTGTCCAGCAAAGCCTGAATGGTACCTTCACCGTGTGATGGATCCTTCATGCAAACCTCCATTACTGCCCGGTAAGATTGTACCTGATGAGGGCTGGATAGTGTGGTTGATGGCGCTTTGCGCTAATCTTTCAGCTGGATACCCCCGATGAGCAAAGACGTGTCACCTGCCGAGCCAGCAAACGCGGAACAGACTACCGCACTGACAGTGGGCGAAACGCTGCGCAACCTGTTCCACAAACTTGCACAGTTTCGCCTCGCGACCACATTGCTGGTCGTGGCTCTGCTCATCGACGTTGCCTACGAAACCATTCTCCCGCTGAGCCTGAAATTCCTGGTGGACGAGGCCATCGAACCGAAAAATTGGCACGCGTTTATCCTCATCCTGGGCGTCCTCGTGGTGGCCTTCGTCGTGTCTGTCGCCAGCGCGGTCGGTCGCGACTTTCTCTATGCGTGGCTGGGTGGCCAGGTGCTGCACGATTTCCGCATCCGGATGTACGGCCACTTGCAGCGGCAGTCGATGGATTTCTTCGGCCGCATGCGCTCGGGTGACCTGCTGTCGCGCTTCACAACCGATCTTGCGGCGGTTGAGAATGTGATGGTACTTGGCCTGCCGATGGCATTCCTGGCTAGTGCCAACATCCTGGTGAGCAGCACGGTGTTGTTCGTGCTGGAATGGAAACTCGCGCTGCTGCTCTTCCTTGCGCTGCCGTTCTGCATACTTGGGCCGCGTATCCTGGGACCGCGTGCGCTGACCGCGGGCTCCCAGTTACGCCGGGAGCAGGGCGTGCTCGCCAGCATGGTGCAGGAGAATCTGCAGGCGCAGCGAGTCATCAAGGCCTTCTCCTTGCAGGAGACGGCGTTGACCCAGTTCCACGCGCAGTCGCAGAAGATCCGCAACTGGGGCACTTCCTTTGGCTTCTACTGTTATGCCACCGAGCGCACGCCCAACATCGGCATGGGGCTGTTTAACGTGCTGGTGCTTACCGTTGGTGGCTATCTGGCTTTCCGGGGTGAGCTGTCGGTAGGGGCGTTGGTTGCCTTCAACATGCTTTTCCTCAATGTCAGCGGCGCCGTGATGACGCTTTCGAGTTTTGCGCCGACGCTGCTGCAGGCAACGACCGGACTGGAGCGCATCCATCAATTGCTGGATGCGCCGCCACGCGTCACGGAGCGGTCCGGCGCGGTTGAGTTGCAGCCGTTGATGACGGCAATCCGACTCGAGAATGTCTCGTTCAGCTATACCGGGGAGCGCCGCAACCTCGACGAGGTCTCGCTCGAAATTCCCACGGGGGCGCGGGTCGCGTTCGTGGGAGCCAGTGGCTGCGGCAAGAGCACCTGCCTCAACCTCATCCTGCGCTTCTTCGATCCCGACCAGGGTCGCGTTTGCTACGATGGCATTGACTTGCGTGATGCCACCCTGGAGTCGTTGGCTGCGCGCATGGGTGTCGTCTTCCAGGACAACGTGCTGTTCAACACGACCGTGCGGGAGAATGTGCGCATGGGCCGCGCTGATGCCACCGACGAGGAGGTGGAAGCGGCGTGTCGTCTCGCCGAACTGCATGGCACCATCCTGGCCATGCCGCAGGGTTACGACTCCCCGGTGGGTGAGAACGGCAGCCGCCTTTCCGGTGGCCAGCGTCAGCGCCTGGCGATCGCCCGCGCGCTGATCCGCCACCCGAGCATCCTGGTGCTTGATGAGGCCACTTCCGCGCTTGATCCCTCGACCGAATCGGCGATCAACGCGACGCTGGATCACCTCGCAGGCGCACAGACGACCATCACGGTCACGCACCGCCTGGGTCCGTTGGTCAACTACGATCGCATTTTTGTCTTCAGTGAGGGTCGCCTCATGGAAACAGGCAACCACCGCGAACTCCTTGCGTCCGGCGGGATCTATGCGGACCTGTGGGCCAAGCAGAATGCCGTGGAGTTCTCAGAAGACGGAGCGCACGCACGGGTCGACCCGGCCAGCCTGCGGCGCATTGGCATCTTCAAAGACCTGGATGCAGCGATGTGTGAGCAGATTGCCGGGCTTTTCCGCATTGAGGAGGCCGCCCCCGGCGCCGTCGTGTTTCGTCAGTTCGACGTGGGCGACAAGTTCTACGTCATCGCACGTGGCCGGGTACGCGTCTCCGCAACCAGCGACGACGGCATTGAGCACACGCTTGCGGTGCTGCAGGACGGCGATAATTTCGGGGAAGTTGCCTTGCTGCAGGACAGCCCGCGAAATGCCACCGTGACCTCCGAGGCCGCAACAGTCTTCCTTACGCTGCGCCGTACTTTGTTCCAGCGTCTGCTTGAGCGCTATCCGGGGATTCTTGCCACCCTGCAGCAGCAACTGAAAGTCCGCCATGGCGCTGCCGATGCCACCGCTTCCGCCGTGCCATGAGCACCTTGCCACGCGCTGATTCAGGCCCTGAGCCCGGTCCCGAGCCAGGGCGCGTGACCGTGCCAGCCGGCAGCGAGCGCAGTGGCTGGCAACACCGGTTGCCGGGGCTGGCCATGCTGCGTCACTACCAGGCCGCCTGGCTGCCGCGCGATTTCGTTGCCGGCCTGGTACTCACGACCATGCTGGTGCCGGTCGGCATTGCCTACGCCGTAGCCTCGGGCGTGCCGGGCATCTATGGCCTGTATGCCACGATCATTCCCCTGCTGGTGTATGCGCTGTTCGGTCCCAGCCGCATCCTGGTACTCGGGCCGGATTCGTCCCTGGCTGCGCTGATACTTGCCGTGGTATTGCCGCTGTCTGCCGGCGACCCGATGCGGGCCGTGGCGGTCGCGGGTCTGATGGCAGTGGTTTCCGGCCTGGTGTGCATAGTTCTTGGCATTCTGCGCCTCGGGTTTATCACTGAGTTGTTATCCAAACCCATTCGCTATGGGTACATGAATGGCATTGCGCTCGTGGTGCTGATCAGTCAGTTACCCAAGCTGCTCGGGTTCTCCATTGAGCAGACCGGGCCGTTGAGAGATCTCGCCCGTATCGCACAATCTGTGCTTGATGGCCAGGTCAACCGGGCCGCCTTGGGCATTGGCGCGGGTGCACTGGCCACGATCATTTTGCTCAAGCGCTTCCCGCGGGTCCCCGGTATCCTGCTGGCGGTGGTGGCAGCCACCCTCGTGGTCGGAGTTTTTGACCTCGGCACCGGCGCGGGGGTGAAAGTACTCGGTTCGCTGCCGCAGGGGTTGCCGTCATTTGCCCTGCCGTGGATTGGTTTCACCGATTTGAGTACGGTGATCATCGGCGGGTGTGCGGTGGCACTGGTGTCTTTCGCCGATACCAGCGTCCTTTCACGCAGCCTGGCGGCCAGGAGCAAGACGTTCGTCGATCCGAACCAGGAAATGATCGGCCTCGGTGCGGCCAACTTTGCGGCCGGATTCTTCCAGGGTTTTCCGGTCAGCAGCAGCGCTTCGCGCACGCCGGTGGCGGAGGCCTCAGGGGCAAAAACGCAACTCACCGGCGTGGTTGGCGCGCTGATGGTGGCACTCCTGCTCTTGCTCGCTCCTGACCTGCTGCAAAACTTGCCCAACAGCGCACTCGCGGCGGTAGTGATCACCTCGGCCATTGGCCTGTTCGAATTCAAAGACCTCCGTCGCATCTGGCGCATCCAGCGCTGGGAGTTCTGGCTGTCGATGGTTTGCGCTGCCGGCGTGGTTACCTTGGGCGCGATTCCCGGCATTGGATTGGCAATCATCATTGCGGTCATCGAATTCCTGTGGGACGGCTGGCGGCCGTACTCCACGGTCCTGGGCCGGGTGGACGGCATGCGCGGCTACCACGATATCGTGCGTTTTCCCGCGGCCCGGCTGATTCCGGGATTGGTCCTGTTTCGCTGGGATGCACCGCTGTTTTTCGCCAATGCGGAGCAGTTCCAGCAGCGCGTGCTGCAGGCGGTGGCTGAATCGACAATGCCTGTTCAGCGCGTGATCGTTGCGGCCGAGCCGGTCACCAGTGTGGACGTAACCTCGTCGGACATGCTGGCCGAGCTTTACCGGGCACTGCAGGCCGCGCAGATCGAACTGCACTTTGCCGAGATGAAAGACCCGGTCAAGGACAAGCTGAAACGTTTCGAACTGTTCGACCAGCTCGGGGCCGCCTGTTTCCACCCGACCGTCAGTGCGGCCGTCGATACCTACCTCGATGCCTACTCCATCGACTGGCGACCCTGATCCAGGCACACGTGCATGACTGCGCCCTCCTTGCACATCGTTTTGAAAAACAAACTGCACAAACTGCGGCGGATGGCTGCAGCGCCACGGATGCTGACCAGTGATGAGGAGGGTCTGCACCGTTTGCGCGTGGGACTGAAAGAATGGCGCGCTGCGCTGCGCCTGGCGCAGGGCATAGATCCTGAATTTCCATACGCTGAAGTCTCGGAGCGCTTCAGGCCCGTTTTCGACACAGCGGGCCGTGTGCGTTTCTGGCAATTGCAGCGCCGCTTCCTGGCCCGCACCGGTCCGCTGGCTCCCGATTTCGCGGCGCACTACCGGGCCCACATCCGCGCACGGCTGCGACAGGCACGCAGGAGCTTGCGGGCCGTGGTCGCCAACACGGACTGGCCCCGCTGGCGGGAACTTGACCGGTACGTCCACCGAACTTGTGAAGCGTGCACCCCGCAGGAGCTGCGAGCCTACTTCGATATCTTGCAGGGCGACATGACGTCAAAAAAGGCTGGGCTGCATCGCCGCCGCACCAGCGAGTTGCATGAACTGCGCAAGGCCCTGCGCGAGTATTCCGATAACCGCAAGCTGGCTGTCAAGCGCCTGGGCTTTGATCCCGGTCCGCCGGGGAACCTGGGCCCTGACATCCCTGCCTTACAAAACCGGCTGGGCGACTGGCACGACCAGGATGCGGCCTGCCGGCAATTGGCCGAAGACCTGCGCTATCCCGGCTGGGAAGAGGAAGCCCTGCAGCAGGGAAAGATGTTGCTGCGCGCCTGGAGAAGGAACGAGCGGGCGATGTGGGACCGGATCATAACTGGATTTGCCTCAATCTGAGCATACAATAGACTTCATCATGGTTTTCAAAGTGCTTATGGCATTGTGCCTGATGGCTGCTTGCGTGACCGTGCATGCCATCGGGCTGTCGGGCGCAATCCATTGGCTACGGCGGGGAGGTACAGAGGTGGATACGCGCTTCTGGCCACCCATCTCGATACTGATCCGTGTCGCGGCCTGGATCATTCTTTTGCACCTCGTGCAAATCACACTTTGGGCTGTCTTGTATGCGTGGCAGGGAGGAATGCCCGATATACATTCCGCGTTTTATTTCAGCGCCGTCACCTATACCACGACCGGCTACGGCGACTTGGTGCTGCCGCCGGAGTGGCGCGTGGTGGGTGGCATCGAGGCGCTCACGGGGATCCTGATGTGCGGTTTGTCAACCGGGTTTTTCTTTGCCGTCCTGTTAAGGCTTTTCGGCATTAAAGCGCAATAGACCGGTAGATTTACTGCCGGGGCTGTACCTCAAGCGGATTGCCACCGAGAGTGCCCGATATGTCCGCGATGGCTTTCTGTGCACGCACGCTGTTGCCGGCTTCGTCGAGCGGTGGCGAAATGACGGCAATGCCAAACTTGCCGGGACTGACCGCGATGAGGCCACCGCCCACGCCGCTCTTGCCGGGAAGCCCGGTGCGGAACAGCCACTTGCCTGAGTCGTCATAGAGACCCGCGGTTGCCATGACCGCCAGCAGTTCAGGTACGTTGTCGGTCTGCATGACCTGCTTGCCAGTCACCGGGTTCCTGCCCCCGTTTGCCAGCGTGCCGGCCATGACGGCCAGGTCTTTCGCGTTGACGTTCACCGAGCACTGCTCGGTATAGATGTCGGTGGCCTGCATCGGGTTGTCCTTGATATAGCCATAGGCATACATCAGGTAGCCAATTGCCTGGTTGCGCTGGTTGGTAGCGGACTCCGACTGAAAAACCTCCTGGTTCACGGACAGCGGGCGGCCGGCAAAATCGGAATAGAAGCCAAGGATGTTGTTCCAGATTTCGTCCCTGCTCGAACCACTGACCATGCTGGTGGTGGCAATGGCGCCGGGGTTGACCAGCGAATTCATCTCGGGGCCACCCAGGGCTTTCTGGGAGAACTCGATCGAAACGATGGAATTGAAGCGCATGCCGGTGGCATCGACACCGATGGTGCTGGCCACTGCGTCCGGACCCCGCTCTTCAAATACCCTGGCCAGGGTAAAAACCTTGGAGATGGACTGGATCGAGACTTCGGCAGAGACATCGCCGGCGGTGTAAACCCTGCCGTCTGTCGTCACCAGGGCAATCCCGTACAGGTTCGGGTCAACCTTGGCCAGCGCCGGAATGTAATCGGCATTCTTGCCTTCATCCAGATCCTTGTACTTCGCGTACGCTGCATCCAGCGCCGCCTGGATGTCGGACGAGGACTGTGCCCGGACGGGTGGCGCCAGCAGCCCGCCCAGTAACAGGCAGGTGCACAGCAGGGTAAGACTGACCTTGTGCTTACTGGACATTCGCATCCTGGGTTTTCCTCAGGCGGGTGCAGAAATGCACCCGCCGGTAAGTCTTAAAGTGCGCTGCCGCCTACTCGGGCAGTGCGCTCACCCGGAAGAACAGCAGCATGTTTTCGTCCGGCTCGCCAAAAGTTTCCGTGAACAATTGGCCGAACTCCGGGGTTGCATACAGCTGGCTCAGGGTCCGGTCCACCAGCAGCCGGAAGTCTTCGTCGCCACGCGCCAGTGTCAGCGCGATGGGTTCGAGGGTAAACCGGCGATCGAGCACGATGAGCTCATTAGCTGCCCGGCTGCGCTTGACGGCGTCCAGCAGTATGGCCCGGTCGCCGAACAGCGCATCCGTCTTTCGGTCGAGCACCAGCTCGACACCCGCATCGTAGCTCTCGACCGGGGATTGGGTCGCAATGATCCCCAGCTTGTCGATGCGCCCCGCAAGCCAGGCTGCCGTGGTGGTGCCTGTTACGGCCGAAAACGTCTTGTGCTGCAGCACTTCTGCCGGCCTTCCCCGCCACAGCGGTTCATTGGGCAGCGGGCGCCCCTCGAGCACCAGTTGCAGTCGCGCGGGGGCATCCGTGTGCACGATGGCGCCGATTCCACCCGGGAAGATCGGAATCGAGAACGAAACGTCCTGCCTGCGCGTCAGGGTTGCCGTGTCTGCGCCACAGAGCAAATCGACTTTGCCGTCGGCGAGATCAGCAAAGCGGCCATCGAGCGTCACCGGAACCCACTCCACCCGTAACGCCGGCAGCGCCAGCGTGGCCTTGACCTGCTCGGCGACCCTGCCGCACAAGGCAACGGAGTAACCGCTGGCCTGGCCGGCAGCATCCCGGAAAGAGAAGGGCTGGGCGTCAGCGCGGTACCCGAGCTTGAGGCTGCCCGTTGCGCGTATCCGTTCCAGCGTTGTCGCTGGCGGTGCTGCTGCCGGAATCGTCAAATCATCTGGAACGACCGGCGTATCGGTGGTGGCTGCAGAGCTTTCGTCCTGTGCCAGTGCGAACGGCGTGGCGACCATCAGCAACAACGTGAACGCCAGTAAGGTGGTGGTGAACGTAGTCCAGGCCAGTTTCTGCCAGGTGTTTATCAATGATGTGCGTTTCATGTTCATTTTCCTCCTATGCCTGTGTGGGGGCCAGTTGCACCATGAAACGCGGCGCCATAAAGGTCCAGATCAGCCACGCAAGCCCCATGACGAGCATGCCGCCCATCACTGCCTCCATGCCCGATGCGTACAGCACGTAGACGCTGTACACGATCGCCAAGGTCGCGACTGCCAGGTTGCGGGTGTAAATCCCACTCGAGACCCTGGCGTTGCGCATAATGACTGCCGTGGCGGAAAGAGCGACGACGTAGGGTACGACGTTGGTGACCACGGCGAGATTGACCAGCGCGGCGAACTGCTCGCTCAGGTTGGGCGACATCGTGGACAGCGCCATCAGGGACTGGACTACACCCATGATGAGCATGCCGGCAATCGGCGCGCCCAGCGTATTGGCTTTGCCGAAGATTCCCGGGAACATGTTGGTATCGGCGGCGTCCTTGGCTGTCTGCGCCAGTGTGAACTGCCAGCCCAGGAGCGAGCCGACACAGGCCAGTACCGACAGCACCATGACGATATTACCGACCATCGGGCTGAACATCTGTGCAAAAGCGAGTCCGAACGGCCCGGTGGAATTGGCCAGCTCGGCATTCGGTACGATGCCCTGGATGACCGTGGTCGACAGGATGTAGATCGCGGCGGCGCCCAGGGTGCCAAACATGCAGGCCAGCGGTACGTCGCGCTTCGGGTTCTCCACGGCGGACGAATTCTGCGCTGCCGACTCCATACCCAGGAAGGCCCACAGGGTCAGCGAAATGCTGGAACCCATGCCCTCCATCAGGGAAAGTCCGTTGGGGTTCCAGGCGGCCGAGAAGGTATCTGCGTTGAACCAGATCCAGCCGCCGATGGATATGAACCCTACCGGCAGTATCACGCCCCAAACGGTCACGGCGCCGATGCGGCCGGTCAGTTTCGGTCCGCCAAAATTGGCGAGGGTAGTCAGCCACAGCAGGCCGATGATCCCGAGGGTGGTCGCGACCGGTGTTGCCGTGATCCACGGAAAGAAGCCAGCCAGGTAGCCCAGCGCTGAACTGGCCACCGCTACGTTGGCAATCGCCAGCGAGAGAAAGTACAGGAAGAACACCTGGAAGTAGCCGGCCTTGCCATAGGCATCCTCGGCATAAGCCGCCATGCCGCCAGTGCGCTGGTTGAAAACGCCGGCCTGCGCGAAGCCGTAGGCAATCGCCATGGATCCGACTGCTGTTACCAGCCAGGACAGCAACGATATTGCGCCGACCTGGGCCATGTTGGTGGGCAGCATGATGATGCCGGAGCCCATCATGTTCACCATTACGATAAACGTCAGTTGTGTGACGTTCATCTTTTTCTGCTGTTGCGCCATGGGGATGCCTCCTTGGTGAGGTGTATTTAACCCGGAAAGTCCATCCGGGTTTATGCTCATTCCTGAACTACATAGGTATAGAACTTGATTTTGCCGTCTACGTGTTCCTGGTAAACGCCTTGCACTTCGTAATTAAAGCCCGGGAAACGGTTGAATGCTTCCTGGAAAGCGAGGAAGTAATCCAGCATGGGCTGTGCCCGGTCGTCCCAGCGCTCGCCCGGTACCACGATGCCGATGCCGGGTGGATAGATCAGCGCCAGCGTCGCGGATATCCGGTCCTTGATGTCCTCCAGCGACACGTAGTCCACCTTGTTACCGACCAGGGCCGCATACGCATCCTGTGGAGACATCGCCAGTTCCGGAAAACTGGCAGCCCGGAAGCTGAGCCGCTGCAGGTTCTTGACGTTGGCCTGGCGGTAATAGTCGTGCATTTCCTTGCACACCTGGCGCAGGGTGTAGCCCGCATAGCGTTCGCCGTGGGCGGCCAGCAGGGTTGGCAAAACCTCGGTCAGCGGTGCGTCGCTATCCCACAGGTTCTTGAACTTGACCAGTTTCGCAATCAGTGTGTTGAGCTTGCTTTCGTCCTCTGCCGGCGTCATCAGGAACAGGATGCTGTTGAGGTCACATTTTTCGGGAACCACGCGCTGTTCGCGCAAGTAGTTCGCCACCACCGTGGCGGGCACACCGAAATCAAGGTACTCACCGGTTATGCGGTTGATGCCCGGTGTCAGCAGCGTGAGCTTGTTGGGGTCCACCATGGCGTAGCCATCGGCATAGCCCGAGTAGCCGTGCCAGGTTGCCTTCGGGTGGAAGTTCCAGCACTGCTGTTCGCGCTTGATGACATCGGTCGGAAGATCTTCCCAGGGCATATCGGCGGCGTCGTCGAAGAAGGGCGAATCTTTCAGGGTGACCACGTCGGGCACGAAGGGGTCGAAGAACCATTTTTCCTCGGCACCCTCGCCGACGCGCTCGTAATACCGCACGAAGTCGCGGAATTTCTTGCGCGTGTCGATGCCGAGCTCAATACACCGGTCCCACAGCATCTCGCCGCCCTTGCCATCATGGATCTTGGCGTTGACATCCAGCGAGGCGAACAGTGGGTAGAACGGCGATGTCGAGGCGTTGATCAGGAAGGCTTCGTTAAAACGCTTGTGCTCGATATAGCGGGGCTGCCCGCGCAGGTGTTCATCACGTTTGTGGATCTGCGAGGCCTGGGAGAACCCGGCGCCTTGCTTGTGCACGGATTGGGTCGAAAACAGCCCGGCCATTTCCGGGGCCAGGTCCTTCAGGCGCATGGGGCTGTGGTCTTCGAACAGTGGATGGAAGGCGTTGTAACCGATCCAGGCCTCGTCCCACAGCACGTATTCGCACAGGTGGCCGATTTTCTCCAGCACCTTCCGGACGTTGTAGATGGTGCCGTCATAGGTCGCGAGCTGGATGCACGCCAAGCGGAACGGGCGCTCGGCGTCGGCACGACTCTTGTCTTTGAGCAGCGGGTTCGCCCGGATCTGCTCGCGCAGGTAGTCTTCGTCCCAGGCAGCCCAGTCGACCGCGCCGATCATGCCAAAGGGATTGCGCGCGGTCGGCAGGAACACCGGGATTGCGCCGGCTTGCACCAGCGCTCCCTGGTGCAGGGACTTGTGATTGTTGCGGTCGAACAGCACCAGGTCGCCGCGCCTTAGCGTGGCGCCGGTGACCACCTTGTTGGACGTGCTGGTGCCGTTGAGAACAAAGTAGGTCTTGTCGGCTCCAAACACCCGGGCAGCGTGCTTTTGCGCTTCCACCGCAGGGCCCTCGTGGATCAGCAGGTCGCCAAGATCCACGTCGGCATTGCACAGGTCGTTGCGGAAAATGCTTTCGCCGAAGTACTTGAAAAACAACTGCCCGGCGGGTGACTTGCGGTAAAACTGACCGCCCTGGTGACCCGGGCAGTCGAATGCGATGTTGGCCTCGCCGTCATAGGCCATCAGCCCGCCGAAAAACGGTGGCAGCAGGTCGCGGCCATACTTGACCACGCTGGCAATCACCTGCTTGGCATAGAAGGCGGGTGTCTGTTGGCCGAGGTAGATGTAGCCCTCAACTTCGCCGGTGAGGTCGAGCACAGCCATGTCGGAAATATGGTGCGCATCGGCCAGTGCCCATAGCGGCGTCTGGAAACCTGCTGCGCGCACTGCGCGCGCCATCACTCTGGCCCGCTTCAGGTTTTCGCCGTCGACCAGCGCAATGTAAGCTCCGACCTCGGTATCCTCGGTAATATCGCGCTCGTAGATGTCGCTTACTTCGACCTCGAATTTCTCCGCAGTGATATGGTCGAGCAAGGCCTGGATCTCGGGGGTGACGTGGCCGACGACTACCACCACCTTGAGCAAGCGGTGAAACGGGATCGCTATGGTGGGTGACTTGACTGAACGTGGAATCATCGTGCCGCCCTCGCGCCGCGTTTACGCGTTGCCTTCTGCGGCGTCACATCCTGCCGCAGGCACTGCATGTAGTAGTTGCCATCCCTGGCTTCGACGCCGTGCGTGTCATGGCCGAATCCGGGGAAGCGCGCATCCCACTGCTGCAAAGCGCGCAGATAACTCAGGTACGGACCGCTCGCCGCTCCGGCGCTTTCGCCGGGCATCAACATCGGAATGCCGGGTGGGTAGGGCACGACGCTGGTGGCGAGCACGCGGTTCGCCATCTTCGCAAGCTCCACATGCTCGATGTTGTCGAGCACGAGTTCGCGGTACGCGGCCGCCGGTGTCATGTGCGCCTGCGGCAGTGTCGAAAACGCTGCGGCCAGCCACTTCGTCTGATTGGCTTGCTTGAGCTGATCGAACATTTCGTCCGCAAGATCGCGCAAGCCAAGCCTGCCATAGCGTTCCGGATGAGAAGCCGCGAGCTTCGGCAGCACGTGCTCCAGTGGTGCGTTTGCATCGTAGTCGCGTTTGAAGTCGAGCAGGGCGGTCACCAGCGTGCCCCACTTGCCTTTGGTGATGCCGAAGGAGAACAGGAACAGCACGGTGAAATCGGTGGTCTTTTCGACCTGGATACCGTGCCGGTCGAGGTAGGCCGTGACCAGCGTTGCCGGAATGCCGGATTGCTCGAGCTCGCCCGTCTTGCTGACACCCGGGGTCACGATGGATACCTTGATTGGATCCAGCATGCAGTAATCGTCGGGCAGGGTGTCGAAGCCGTGCCAGCCGTCGCCCGGGTGCATGACCCACGCCTGTGGATCGCTGGTCAGCACCTCGGCCGGCGCTTCGTGGAAAGCAACGCGTTTGCGGCTGCCGGGCACCTTGACCTGGTCGGCGTTCCAGGTGTTGAAGAACCAATCGCGTGCCTTTCTGAAATGCGCATGCAGCCGGCCCATGGTCTGCCGGAACGCCACCGCTTCCTGGATCGATTCATTGGTCAGCGTCAGTCCGCCGAGACCGTCCATCATCGCCGATGTGATGTCGTTGGACGCGATGATCGTATACAGCGGCGAGGTCGAGGCATGCATCATGAATGACTCGTTGAAGCGCCCATGCGGGATCGCGCCACGGCCATCGCGGATGTGCAGGTAGGACGCCTGCGACAAGGCCGCAAGCAGCTTGTGCGTTGAATGCGTCGTGAACACTGTCGGGCCGGTGTGGTCCTTCGGGTCGCCACGCATGCCGAAGCGGTTGCGATAGATCGGATTGAAGCGCGCATAGCCGTACCACGCCTCGTCCCAATGGACGCGGTCTACGCTGTCGTCAAGCAGCTTTTCTACGGCAACTGCGTTGTAGCAGAGTCCGTCGTAGGTCGAATTCGTCACGACGCTATAGACGGCCTTGCGCTCCACGCCTTCGTGCACCAGCGGATTGGACGCGATCGCCTTTTTGATCGAAGCCCTGGTGAATTGATCGGGGTGGATAGGACCGATGATGCCCCAACGATTGCGCAAGGGCACGTAGTAGGTCGGGATGGCGCCGGTCAGCGTCAGGCCGTGCTCGATGGACTTGTGGCAGTTGCGATCGCACAGCGCGATCTGGTCGCGCGTGACAGCCGCCGTGAAGATCAGGCGGTTCGAGGTCGAGGTGCCGTTGGTGACGCAATAGGTGCGATGCGCACCAAACACGCGTGCCGCATATTTCTCCGACTCGCCGATGGGTCCGCTGTGATCGAGCAGCGAACCGAGTTCGCCGACACTGATCGACAGATCCGAGCGCAGCAGGTTTTCGCCAAAGTAATCGTAAAAGACGCGGCCGACCGGTGATTTCAGGAAGGCGGTTCCGCCCGTGTGGCCCGGCGTATGCCAGGAGTACTCGTGCACCCGGGCGAAGCGGCCAAGTGCCGCCGCAAACGGCGGCAACAGCCCTTCTATGTAGCGCCGGGCTGCCGCTTCGACGCGGCCGCTGACGAAGGAGGCCGTGTCTTCCAGCATCCAGATGAATTCATCGACCACCTGCATGATCTCGATGGGTATGCGCGTCGAATCCTTGCGCTCGGCCATGAGAAAAATCGGAATGCGGTCGTTGCGTCCACGGATGTAATTCAACAAGCCCCTGGCTTTCTCGTGGGTCTTTGCATTGTCGTCATCCAGCGTCCAGTCCATCAGCACCGCGTGGATGGCGGCATCGGAGGTGACCACGGACATGCCGTCCGCGGCAGAGATGGCTTGTACCACGTCGAGGTTGCGCCCCTCGAGGTCCTCCACCAGCAGATGCGCCGCCCGGCCTTCGGCATTGTCCTTGGCCAACTCGTCGTCGACGAACAGTATGCGTATGCGCAATGGTTCGAACTTTCCTTCAATCATCTTTATTTGTCCCTAATGCAATGAGGTGCAGACCAAATCAACCGTAAACCAGTTCGCTGCCCTTTGGTGTCACGGTGGTGCCGGCTTCGCCGGCAATGATCCGGCCCAGGTCTTCAAGCGCGCCGATAGCGGCAAGATGGCCGGTTGCCGTGGCAAAGTTGCAGGCCGCTTCGACTTTGGACCCATCGATCCGGCAGCGAAATTCATCTTGCCCAGTTCGCTGGCTGACGCACGCCGGATGGACCGCTGCGTAGGTTTGCCCCAGTCCACGTAAACGGCCTCTGCATCGGTCAGCATGACGAACAGGTCGGCTTCGAGTTCGCGCGCCAGGAGTTCAGAGCAGAGATCCTTGTCGATGACGGCTTCGACGCCGATCAGCTTGCGGTCAGCGCCTTTCTCGTACATGGTCGGGATGCCACCACCGCCGGCGCAGATCACCACCGTGCCATGCTCCAGCAGCCACTTGACCGGGCGGATCTCGAAAATGCGCCTGGGCTTGGGCGAGGGGACGACGCGGCGCCATTTATCCCCATCCGGCTTGACCACCCAGCCTTTTTCGGCAACCAGGCGATCAGCTTCTTCCTTCGCGTAGACCGGCCCGACGAACTTGGTCGGGTTCTTGAACGCCGGGTCCGCGCTGTCGACTTCCACCATGGTCAGCAAGGTAGCAAACGGCACCTCGAAGGGCAGCAGGTTGCCCAGCTCCTGCTCGATCATGTAGCCGATCTCGCCCTCCGTCTGGGCGCCGAGTACATCCAGCGGCGCGTTCTCGTCGGGGTCATAGGCCATGTCCTGCAGCGCCAGCAAACCGACCTGCGGGCCATTGCCATGCGTGATGACCAGTTGGTGCTCTTTGGCAACCGGCGCCAGCGCCGTGGCAGCGGTCCGGACGTTGGCGCGCTGCCTTGCGCTGGTCATGGGCTCGCCGCGCTTGAGCAGGGCGTTCCCACCCAAGGCTACAACAATGCGCATATGCCTCAATCTCCCAGGGTCGCGACCAGCAAGGCCTTGATCGTATGCAGCCGGTTTTCCGCCTGCTCAAACGCGAGGTTGGCTTCCGATTCGAACACGTCGTTGGTCACCTCGACGCCATCGGTCATGCCGTAGTCCTTGGCGATCTGCTTGCCGACCGTGGTCTCGGTGTCGTGGAAAGCGGGCAGGCAGTGCATGAATCGCACGTGCGGATTGCCACTGGCTTTCATCATCGGCAGCATTCACCTGGTACTTCTTCAGCAACTTGATGCGCTCTTTCCAGACTTCCTTGGGCTCACCCATCGACACCCAGACATCGGTGTGGATGAAATCGACGCCCTTGACGGCCACCTTGGGGTCATCGGTGATCGTGAGCTTGGCGCCATACTGCTTTTCCAGTTTGCGCGCCGAGTCAATGTATTCCTGGGCCGGCCACAAGGATTTCGGTCCACAGATGCGCACGTCCATGCCCATCAGGCAGCCCACCAGCATCAGCGAATGGCCCATGTTGGAACGCGTATCGCCAAGGTAGGCATAGCTGATCTTGTTGATCGGCTTGTCGCTGTTCTCGCGCATGGTCAGCACGTCGGCCATCATCTGGGTGGGGTGGAATTCGTCGGTCAGGCCGTTGTAGACCGGCACGCCGGCGTTATCCGCCAACTGCTTGAGCCCGGCCTGCGAGGCGCCGCGGTACTCGATGGCATCGAACATGCGGCCCAGTACGCGTGCGGTGTCCTTGAAGGACTCCTTGTGGCCCATTTGCGAGCCGGACGGATCGAGGTAGGTGACGTGCGCGCCCTGGTCAAAACAGGCAACTTCGAAAGCGCAACGGGTGCGCGTCGATGTCTTTTCAAAAATCAGGCAGATTTCCTTGCCCTCCAGGGACTTCTGCTCGGTGCGTGAATATTTTGCGCGCTTGAGGTCGCGCGCGAGGTCCAGCAGGTAACGGAACTCACGCTGGGTATAGTCCTGCACGGTCAGCAGGGATCGGTTGCGAAGGTTGAAACTCATGAATCTAATGCTCCGATTGAGAATGGGTTAATGGATTGAAGCGCCTGTTTGTCAGGCCGGGTCGCGCGAGATGGGGCAGGTCATACAGTGTCCGCCGCCACGCCCACGGCCGAGCTCAGCGCCCCGCACGGTAATGACTTCGATCCCGGCTTTTCGCAGCTGTGTATTGGTGTGGGTGTTACGGTCATAAGCCACAACCACACCCGGTTCCAGCGCCACCACGTTGTTGCCATCGTCCCACTGCTCGCGCTGGGCTTCGAAGGAATTACCACCTGTGGGGACCACCCGCAAAGCCTTGAGGTTCAGCGCATCGCGGATGACCTCCAGCAAATGGCCGTCTTCCAGGCGCACATCGAGGCCATCATTGTCTTCGTCGTCATCCCTAGCCGGACGAATGCTGTAGCAGCGCACCTGGTCCACCACCTCGCTGAAGATCGTTACGAGGTCCCGGTCGCAAAATGTGAACACGGTGTCGAGGTGCATGGCCGCGCGGCTCTTGGGCATCAGGCAGGCGACGACACGGCTGGCGCCCTGCTGCTGGAACAGCGAGCGGGCCAGCTGGAACACAGCCTGGCGGGTGGTGCGTTCGCCCATGCCGATAAATACCACGCCGTTCCCTACCGGCATCACGTCGCCGCCTTCGACCGAGGCATTCTGGAAGTTCTCGTCCGAATCGCCCCACCAGATCTTGAAGTCGCCACCGGCGAACATGGGGTGGAACTTGTAAATGGCCCTTTGTAACAGGGTTTCGGGCTGGCGGGCTGGCCAAAACATCGGGTTGACGGTGACGCCGTTATAGATCCAGCAGGACGGGTCGCGCTGGAACAAGGTGTTTGGAATCGGCGGCATCAGGAAGTCCGTGCCACCAAAGGCTTCGTTGAGCATAGCCTTGTTGGGGCTTTCAGGAAGATCCAGGATGGCAATGCCGCCAATGAGGTGGTTGGCCAGTTGCCTGGCCGGCATTTCGTCCAGCCACGGGCGAATCGCTATGGCCGTGCCGTGACCGACTAAATTCGCCGTGATCCGCCGGTCCAGCACGAAATCGCGCGCTGCCTTGACCGCCATCGCTTCGGCCAGCAGGTCATGCAGTTCCAGCACTTCGACCCCGCGCTCCTTCATCTTCAGCGTGAAGTCATAGTGGTCCTTCTGCGCCTCGTGCACCCAGATCACGTCGTCGAACAACAGGTCGTGGCAATTGCCCGGTGTAAGTCGCTGGTGCGCAAGGCCGGGCCGGCACACCATCACCGTGCGCAGCTTGCCGACTTCTGAATGGACTCCGAATTTTGTCATGTTCAATTCCCTGGATTGATTGATTAGTGAATTGGTTGATCAATGCATTGGTTTATTAGTTCAACCCGAGCTGGCAACCCGGTTCAATGCCCCGGTTCAAAAAGTGTAGGACGCATATAGCATCCCGTACCACCAGTCGTCGTTGCCACCCGTCCACTGCTTGGCGGCGTCGCCAGGAAACAGGACGGCCAGTACGCCAATCAGGTACAAGTGTTCCGTGGCTGCATAGTCCGCAGCGAAATCGATTTCATCACCCCAGTCATCGCTGGTGACGTCGGGGGACAGGGTTCCAGGTTCCTCGAGCTTGAAGTTGTAATAGAGCAGGTTCAATGTCAGCGATTCGTTCGGCTGTGCCTTGACGCGGAACTGGTTACTGGCCAGGTTGCCATTGCCCAGCGGGTAGTTGCCGGTGATTTCGCCCTGGTACCACGAGCCGTAATCGGTGTAGCCGTAGGCCAGTGAGTAAAAGCTCTCGTTCTTTGCGGTAAGCGGATCATCGCCGCTGAATACTGCGTAGCGGTAGGCGATCCATGGCGACCAGGTGGTGTCGCTGAACGCCCAGGCCGCCTGGCCATACCAGCCGTCGGCATCGGTCTGGTCGCTGTTCTCGATCACATACTCGCCATTCAGTTCCAGTCCACCCAGGCCTTTCCAGCCGAGGCGCCAGGACCACACATTCAGGTTATCGGTATCCGGTAGTTTGGGATCGACGACCATGTAGGTGGTTGCGGCGGTGAGGGATTCGTCGAAGGTGTACTCGAAGTTGCCGCCGAGCGCTTCGCCCTGGGTGCCGCCCCGGCGCGGGGTGTTCTGGATAAAGAAACCTTCAGCCAGCAGGGTTTTGCTCTTCAGACTGGCGATGACGGATTCCTGGAACGCCTTGCGCAAGCCGATATACCAGCCGCCGCGCTCGCCGCCATCGCTGTGTCCATCGGCAATCAGCAAGCCGCTGCCGATCAGGTAATCCTGCCGTCCCACCGTCAGGGAAAAGGTGTCCTCTTCCAGCCCCTTGAACGGGTCGTCATAGCGCCAGCCCAGATGGGCCTGCTCGAGGGATGCCCGGCTGGTTTTGTCGAGGCCGATGGTCAGGCCGGATGCGTCCTCGTTACCGGTGCTGGTGTAAATACCGCTGAGCTCGGCGAACACGGTGGATTTGCCGCTGGTGTACTCCCAGGCCAGGCCAAGCTCGGCCCCGAATTCACCCCAGGAATCGGTATCGCCGCCGAGAAATTCCTCGGACTCGCCGAACCAGGATTTGTTCTGGAAGAACGCCCCGACGAAATTGGCATTGAACTCCAGCTTGGACTCGTCGGTTTTGTACAGTTCGATTCCCGCCGTGGCGATGGTTGGCAGGAGACTCGCGCAGACCAGGCTGGCGCAGCGCAGCCAGCCCAGGTTGTAATTCATCCTTGACATAAACACCTCACGAGACAAGCAAAACCGCCAGCGTAACGACCGGCAGGAAGGGTTATCACTAGCAGTTTAAGTATAAGATGCCAAAAATGACATCAATATGACATGCATCAGCGCAAGATAACTTAGCGGGACGGGGCCGCAAGCTCGACACCGCAGCCTCACTGCATGCCGTTGTCCGGAAGTGCTTCCGGCTCCGTGGCGAGCCAGGCCTCAAACAGCTTGTAGCCCAGTGTCAACACGATGGCGCCAACGAATAGGCCGACGATCCCGGAGGCCAACAGGCCGCCTATGGCGCCGAGAAAAATCACTACCATGGGCACATCGACGCCACGCCCCAGCAGCAGGGGTTTCAGGACGTTATCGAGCAGCAGGACCAGTGCGTTCCAGATCGCAAAGACCACGGCGGTGGTGGTGTCCCCGGTCATGAACACGTAAATGACCGCAGGAATGACGATGGGACCCACGCCGATCTGCACCGTGGCGGAGATCAGGCATAAAAAGGCCCAGATTCCCGCGCCGGGCAAGCCGACCACCATGAAGCCCAGCCCGGCCAGCAGGGTTTGAATGATGGCAACGCCGAGCACGCCCTGGGCGACACTGCGAATCGCCGCCCCGGTGAGTTTGGCAAATTCGTCGCCACGTTCTCCCGCCAGGCGTCCTGACAGGTCATGGGCCACTTTGGATGCCCCCTCGGAATAGCGCAGCAGGATGCCTGCGATGGCAAAAGCAAACACGAACATGATCAGGCCCAGTCCTCCGCTGGCTGCGACCCCCAGCAACCAGGTGCCCACGGCCTTTAATTGCGGCTGCACCAGTTTCAGCGCGTCGGTCAGGTTATGGGCCGCCAGGTTCCACGTATTGGTGACGTATTCACCGACCAGCGGCCAGTCTTTCACCGAGGCGGGCGGCGGTGGAATGGCAATGTGTTCCTTCCGGACTTCCTGGGCCAGCCAGGCAGCATTCTCCACCAACAGCGTGGTCAGCATGATGGTGGGTAGCAGCAATACCGCCAGCAGCACCACTGTGACCAGGGTAGCCGCCAGGGTTCGCCGCCCACGGAGGAACCTGGCCAGCATGTGGTACAAGGGATAAATCGCCACGGCGATGATGATTCCCCAGATCACCGGGACAAAGAAGGGCTGCAATATCCTGAAACACCAGAACGCCAGAACCGCCAGGGCCCCCACACGGATGACGACATTCGTGACCGTAGCGGACAACTCACTTTGCCGCACTGCTGGATCAAGTTCTTGCATGACGCTCTCCCCGGTAACTGGTTTGTGTGTTCGTGATCATCTCATACAATTTGGCGGCGGCATTACTGCGGGCCTGGCCTCCCGGCCGCCTGCAGCGCCTGGTAGCGTTCGATGACCACACGCGCATTGAACAGCATCCGTTCGCGGCCCAGTTGTTGGTCGAGACCGGCACGGCGCACGACCTCGAGGACGCCGGGGTTCAATCCCGCCAGCCATAAAACGGCGCCACGTTCCGTCGCATGTTTCTCGCCCTCCATCAGCACCTGCAATGCCGAATACTCGATATCGCTTACGCGGCTCATGTCCAGGGCCAGCACGCGCGGCTGATATTTTTGTACGAGTGCATCGATCTGCTCGGACACATTCTGCACATTGACGAAAAACAGGCGCCCCTCCGGCCGCACGATCAACAGGCCCTCGAAGGTTTCATCGTCGGGATGTTCGGGTGAAAGCGGCCGCAGCACGTCGGCCCCGCGCTTGCGACCAATGACTGACACGCGCGGGACGGCGGTCTGGCTTGCCAGCGCTACCATCGACACGATAATGGCGACCACGATGCCCTTGAGCGTGCCAAATACCAGCACCCCCAGACAGGCGATCAGCGCCCAGCGAAACTCCATCCTGCGCACATTGCGGATGGCACGAAACTCCGCCGGCTGGATCAATCCGACCGAGTAGACGATGACCACCGCCGCAAGGGTCGCGTTCGGCATCAGGCCCAGCAGCGGCGCCAGTAACAGCATGGTGGCCACTGCGGCGCCTGCGGTGACCAGCGATGCCTTTTGTGACTGCCCGCCCGCCGAGCGCACCACCGCGGTCTGGGACGTGCCGCCACCGGCCGGCATTGCGCCAAGCAACGCACCGGCCACGTTGGCTGCCCCGGTAGCGACCAGCTCCCGGTTGGCGTTGATGGGTGGGTCAGAGGAGCGGGCAAAGGCACGGCCGGCCGCAATCGTTTCGGTAAAACTCATCAGCGCGATGCCCAGCGCTCCCGGCACCAGTTTCTCGATCAGGGTGAGGTCGGGCAGCGTGAGCGTGGGGAACCCCTGTGGAATCAGGCCGACCGTCGAAACCCCTGCGGCCTGCAGACCGAAGAACCATGACGCGGCAATGGCCCCGCCCACCGCAACCAGCGGCGCCGGTGAATGCGCCCACAGCCGCTCCATGCCGATCAGTACCACGAATGTCGCCACGGCCACCGTCAGTGTCATCAGCGACGTGTCGGGAAGATGGTGCACGACGCTGAGAATGTCGGCAAAAAACCCCTGCTTGGTGATGTGGATACCGACGAGTTTGGGTATCTGGTCCAGCACGATCACGAGGCCAATCCCGGCCTTGAAACCCGTCAGGACCGGCGTTGAAATGAAGTTGGCGACAAACCCAAGACGTAACAGTCTGGCAAGTAACAGCATCACACCAACCAGCGCGGCCAGCGTGGCAGTGGCCGTGACCAGTTTGGCGGGGTCGCCGTCCGGCACCACCAATCCGAGTTGCGTTCCTGCCAGGATGGCCAGCGTGGTGGTGGAACTGACGCTCAGCACGCGCGATGAGCCCAGCAGCGCATAAACCAACATTGGCACGAAGGCGGTATACAGGCCAACGGCAACGGGTAAACCCGCTACGCTGGCGTAGGCCATGGCCTTGGGCAGCACCACCGCGGCTGCGGTAAGTCCGGCCACCACGTCCAGGCGCAGTGTGTTCGCGCCGGCCGGGTTCGATTGCGTTTTCATCTGCTGCTCGGTCATGCGGTTATCCCCGACTGCCGTACAAAGTAAAAAACCGCTCTGGTGGATCGGTGTAACGGGTAGTAGTCTACCCGAAGAACTCTAGGAGCCTGTCGGACTTAACACTGATCTACTGCGGCAAAGCCGAATTTGGTCATATCTTCCGCTCTTTCTCGTTAAATAGCGGTGCTATTCGCCTCAAAAGAGCGAAACATCTGCCTCAAATCGGCTTTCCCTCGCTACGATCGGTTAAGTCAGACAGGCTCCTGGGCAGCATTACACAGTCACGATCTGCAGCCTTGATTTTCATCAAGACCGCCAACTGTGTTTGAGCCTAAGCTTTGACAGACCAGCCGGATAGGGAGGTGCAAGCCATGGTAACCACCAAGCACGGGACTCACAAATCCAGGAAAAAGGTCAGCAAGGAAGAGCCTGTGCAGGATTTTCTCACCCGCGATGAGTGTCTTGCCGCCGGTAAAGTGCTGCGCGACACGGTACCGCGCGCCAGCCATGCCAAATGGAAACGACCGGACAAACAACGCGACCCCATCGCCGTGCTGGAAGAATCCAATCGGGATCGAATGCAGGAACTGGTCCCTATCCGCTATGGCCGCATGCTGCGCAGTCCCTTCACGTTCCTGCGCGGCTCTGCGGGACTGATGGCTTATCGATCTTTCCACGACTCCCCGTCCACCGGCCTGCGGGTGCAGGCCTGCGGGGATTGCCATCTGCTGAATTTCGGCATGTTCGCGACGCCGGAGCGCAACCTGGTGTTCGACATGAACGATTTCGACGAAACGCTGCCGGCGCCCTGGGAGTGGGATGTCAAACGCCTGGGGGCGAGCTTTGTTGTGGCCGCGCGCGACAACCGGCTCTCCGACGAAGAGGGGCGAGACGCTGCCGTTGCCTGCGCACGTGCTTACCGGGAGCACCTGCGTGAGTGTTCGAAAAAGAGCCCGCTGGATGTCTGGTACGAGCACCTGGACGTGCAATCCCTGATCGACCAGGCGCCGGACGCCAAGGCAAAGAAAATTGCGGCGCGGACATGGCGAGAAAGCCCACCGAGCGTATCGGCGAGTACCTGGTACCCAAGCTGACGTCCGGGGCCCGTGGTCAGCGCCGCCTGGTGGATCAGCCACCGATTCTGTTCCATTCCGCGATCAAGGATGCGAAAAAAAGGATTGATGAAGCGCATGGCCGACTACCGCCTGTCGCTGCCCGACGAGCGCCGTGTTCTGTTTGATCGCTACCACCTGGAAGACTGGGCGGTGAAAGTGGTCGGCATTGGCAGCGTGGGTACGCGCTGCTTCGTCGGTCTGTTCTTTTCCGCGGAAGGCCATCCGCTCCTGCTCCAGTTCAAGGAGGCCTGTCCCTCGGTGCTTGCGCCGTATGCGGGGAAAAGCGTCTACAAGAATCAAGGCCAACGGGTCGTCGTGGGACAACGACTGATGCAATCATCCAGTGACATTTTCCTGGGCTGGACCATGGGGCGGAGCGGTTACCATTTCTTTGGTCGACAGTTGCGGGACATGAAATTTTCCATCCCGTTGGAGGGACTTTCGACGGAGCAATTGAACCGGTTTGCGGAAATCTGCGGCACGGTACTGGCCCGTGCCCACGCCAAGTCCGGAAATGCAGCGACGATCAGCGGCTATCTGGGCAAATCGGACGTTTTTGACCAGGCGCTCGGCGATTTCGCGCTGGCCTATGCGGACCAGACGGTTCGCGATCATGCAGCGCTCGTGAAGGCGGTGAATGCCAGGGCCGCATCAAGGCGCTGGTGGAGGAAGATTTGTGAGCACAGCGGCGAACGCACTCGCCATCAAGACTCCGGTACGCGGATGGCGCGCGGCTTTTCCCCCGGCACAGTGGGTGCCTGCCTATCAACTGCAATGGCTCCCGCGCGACGCGATCGCCGGCGTCACGCTGGCGGCCTATGGCATTCCGGTGTCGCTCGCCTATGCATCCCTTGCCGGTCTGCCGCCGCAGTACGGTATTTACTGCTACCTGGTCGGGGGCCTGTTTTATGCTTTGTTTGGCTCATCGCGGCAGCTTGCGATCGGGCCCACCTCGGCAATTTCGATGCTGGTCGGCGTCACGGTTGCGGGCATGGCCGCAGGTGACCCGCAGCGCTGGGCTGACATTGCGGCGCTGACCGCGCTGGTCATTGCGGGCATGTGCCTGGTGGCGTGGCTGCTGCGCTTGAGCTCGCTGGTCAACTTCATCTCCGAAACCATCCTGCTTGGTTTCAAAGCGGGAGCAGCGCTGACCATCGCCATGACCCAGTTACCCAAGCTGTTCGGGGTCAAGGGCGGCGGGGAGTACTTTTTTGAGCGCGTCGCCGTTCTCGCTGGTCAGCTTCCCGACGCCAACCTCGCGGTGTTGGCTTTTGGCCTGGTTGCGCTCGCGTTGCTGCTGCTCGGGGAGAAATTCCTGCCCGGCCAGCCGATCGCCCTGCTGGTGGTGGTGCTTTCCATCATTGTGTTGTCGGTGACGCCGCTGGCCGAGCTTGGCTTCAAAATTGTCGGCGAACTGCCAACGGGCCTGCCTGGCTTCCGCCCGCCGGAGCTGCGAGTGCGCGATGTGGACGGAGTGATGCCCCTGGCGTTTGCCTGCCTGCTGCTGGCCTACGTGGAAAGCGTTTCCGCGGCACGGGCCCTGGCGCAGGGCGGAGGAGGTTAATCCGCGCCAGGAATTGCTCGGCCTGGGCGTGGCCAACCTCGCTGCAGGGCTGTTCCAGGCCTACCCGGTGGCGGGCGGCCTGTCGCAGTCCTCGGTGAATGCCAAGGCCGGGGCCAAAACGCCTCTCGCACTGGTGTTCGCCTCGGCCACCATCGGCCTGTGCCTGATGTATCTTGCGGGCTTGTTAAGCAATCTGCCCACCGTGGTGCTTGCCGCCATCGTGCTGGTGGCTGTGAAGGGCTTGATCGACATTGGCGAGCTGCGGCATCTGTGGCGGGTCAGCCGTTTCGAATTCAGCGTATCGATGATTGCCTTTGCTGGCGTGTTGCTGCTGGGCATTCTCGATGGCGTCATCGTGGCGGTCGTGGTTTCGCTGTTGTTGCTGATACGCCGAACCGCGAACCCGCATGTGGCCTTCCTCGGCCGCATCCCGGGCAGTCGTTATTACTCCGACATCGGGCGTCATCCGGAAAACGAAGAAATTCCGGGCGTGCTGCTGTTCCGGACCGAAGCGGCGCTGCTCTACTTCAACGTCGAGCACGTACGGGAAGTCTTTTGGGAGAAGATCCGCGCAATGGCCGAAGCGCCCAAGCTGGTCATATGCGATCTGTCGACATCCCCCATGGTCGACCTCGCTGGCGCGAAGTTGCTGGCGAATTTGCAGGCTGAACTGCAGGCAGCGGGCGTGCGCTTGCGGCTGGTCATGGCGCATGCTTCGGTGCGCGATATCCTGCGCGCCGAAGGACTGGAGGATAGTGTTGGCCACATTGGCCGCAAAGTCTCACTGGCCGATGCGGTCGATGAGTTCCAGGGCAGGACAGGAACAGGAACAGCGAGCCAGCCTGGCTGAAACAATAATCCGGGCTATCCTGGCGTCCGCTATCCCGTATCCTCTAACCTGGCCAGGCCCGGGAGCCATCGGCCGCCATCGTTTCAGCGCTGCGGCTGATCATGCTGTGCGGCAGCATCTCCATCATTTCGCGGAAATCCCTGCCGAGCAGGTGCACGAGGTGCTCATGGTCGCCGGCTTCGATATAGATATCGGCGACATGCAGCAGGCGGTCATCCCAAATCACCGGTAAGTCATAGGCGCTTGCCAGTGCCGGCACCGCTCCACTGTCGCAGTCGCTGAACAACTTCCTGAGTTTGTCTTCGCTGCACAGATGCAATTCGCGATCCAGTTCCTCGTTGACCCAGCGCACATTGAGCCGGTTGTCACTGGGAATGACCGCGACCACGTAGCCATGCAGGTCTTCCATCACCACGGCCTTGGCCAGTTGATGAACAGGTACATGGGCAGAAAACGCTGAATCAAGCGCCGATTGGGTGTGCGCGTGGTGCACCATGTCATAGGGCACATTGTGCCGGTCGAGATACGATTTCAGTGTTTTCGCAATGGCCATGATTTTCTCCTGTCAGACTCCCTTGATTGATTGTAGTCCTGGCATCGCCCAAGCAGCAGATGCGGGCTTGATCTGGGTCAAGAGCGTATCGGATGAAGCACGTCCTTTGACTGTCTCCACAGCACTCCGCTACTGGTTCAAAAATGGGGCTCCCCTCTGATCATAGTGGGCAGTCTGGTCACTATTCCAACTGCAACATCACCTGGATGGCCATGTCGTCGTCCATTTTTTCTCCCAGCCACTGACTCTGGGCGGTTCTGGGGGTGATGTGGATGCCGGATTCGCTGTGCTGTTCAAAAAGTGACCAGGCGTTCCCGCGGGAATTTCTTGCCGGACCTGTTGGAATGCCTTCGCCCGCTGGATTGGTGAACACAACGACCCTGTCGGCCGATCGATTAAGCCCAAAACCGCCTTCATGCACCAACCGGTGATGATGGCGGCACAGCAACACCAGATTCTCCATCGCCGTTTCGCCGCCATCGGCCCAATGCTGGATGTGATGCGCATCGACAAAGTGCGTATTGGTGCAACCGGGGAAACGGCAACCGCCATCGCGTCTCTGCAGGGCGCGGCGTATCGCAGGTGGAATGGTGCGGGTTTTACGCCCGATGCTGAGGGGCTCGCCCTCAGAACTGTCCAGCCAATGCACCAGACCGGCATCGCAAGATACGCGCCGGGCAGTTTCCGCGCAGATGTTCCCACCGTCTTCCAGTTCGGCCTGGCCGTTGAGCCCATCGGCCCTGAGCGTTTCCATATCGGTATGCACATGCACCATGAAGCGATCCGCGCTGTTGCTGTCGGCTTGACTTGAATACCCTTGTGCCATGCGCACCAGTGCATCGGCACGGCGCAGTGCAATGGGTTCAGGGCGGGAATGGATTTCATCAGCCAGTTCAGTGCAAGAAATTCCCGCGGGAACGTCTCGTTGTTCGCAGAAGTCTTCTTCCATGACCTGTTCCATCACGGCTTGCACCAGGGCGCCTTGCTCCGCGGTTAAGCGACCGCGTATCACCCAGTAACCCTCATCATCCGCATACCAGTGGAGTTCGCGTTGGGCATGGCGGGTATTTTCCTTCTCTAATGCTTCAATGCGCTTGACCTTGCGGTAATTATGCACCAGGCGTTCGACGTGCACTGCGGTGCCATGCCGCGCGATCATCAGCAGGTAGTCTTCATTTTTTGGGGTGGCCACCCTTGTCATCGCGCGTACCTTGGAATAACTCACGCGGCCAAGCCGAAATTCTTCAGTGATCTGCGGCAACTCTTTTAACGCATGCGCCACGCGCACTTTCTCCCGTGCCGTACCCAGGTCAATGCCGCACTTCCAGTTCAGCCAATGCGCACACGAAATCAAACCCTTGCCACCCCATCCTTCGCACTCGTCATACTCACGCACCAGTTCCAGTAAACGAAACGTGGCCGCGTGAATATGCGCAGCCAACTCTGTGATCTGGTCTTCCAGGTGTTCAATGTGCTGAAGGCGCTGGTTAGCCTGGGCGAAGTGGGCGTCTTTGAAGGCGTTGGAAGTGTCCGTGCAGCCTGGAGAAATCATCATAATCACCTTAAATAAGATACTATACAAATATATAGTACTATTTATGATTAATCAAGCGTATTCATAGAGTTAAATGAAATTAAATTTGGATTTTTTAAGCAAAATTTCAGCCGGTTGGAACCTCTAGCCAGCAGGCCTGAAACGGTGATTCATCCACTATGATTGGGGAAGCGCCAAAAATGGAATTACTGTTGAATTCAAACGCCTCGCCCGGTATTCTTACAAAACACAGATAGATGCAAAAGGAGTAAGAATGTACACCGCAACCCTCAGCGAGAAATTTCAAATTGGCATACCCAAGGCATTTCGCAATGACCTCGGACTTAAGGCCGGGCAGCAGTTCGTGTTTGTCGCCAAGGGCGACGCTATCATCATGATCCCGCGCCGCGAAATGAGCGATGTGCGTGGTCTGTTCAAGGGGGCCAACACCAAAAACGTTCGCGACCGAACAGAGCGTACCTGATGCACGTAGTGGACACGTGTGGCTGGATCGAGTGGCTGATCGATGGCGCACTGGCGGATGAGTACGCGCCCTATTTGGCAGACAACGAAAACCTGATCGTTCCAACGCTGGTGCAGTTCGAACTGTACAAATGGTGCCTGCGGGAAAAAGATGAAGCCACTGCTCTGGATGTGGTCGGCATCACCGAAGCCTGCCTGGTGCGCCCGCTCGACACGCGTATCGCACTATCGGCCGCCGACCTTGCCATACGCCACAAACTCGCCATGGCGGATGCCATCGTGTATGCCACCAGCCTTGCTGTTGGGGGACAGCTTGTGACATCCGATGCGCACTTTAAAGGGTTGCCGGAAGTGCTCTTCTGGCAAAAGAAAGCATGAAAGCAAAAGGTGGCCGGCGACCAGTCGGATATCAATCCGAAAGGTAATATTCCACAGTTGAAACCACCCGCACGTTCTTGATGTGCGGATTGTTGGTGTCGCGTGGTTCAATGGTGAACTGTCCCTGGGTAGCCTGGCGGATTTTGCCGAGCTTGCTGTTGGAGTCTGCAGCGAACTTCAGTCCCACTTCGCGTGCCTGCCGCGTGGCTTCCTCGATCATGGCGGGTTTGACCTCGTTGAGCCGGGTGAACAGGTATTGCACGGCATTCTGGTACGGGTCGCCCGAAAGAACGATGCCCTGCTTGCCGAGTTCCACCAGGCCGCCCATGGCCGCCTGAACCTTCGCAACTTCCTTTGAGTACACGGTAACGGTCTGGTTGGCGACATAGCGGAACTGGACACCTGCGTTGTCACCCCAGCTTTGCGCGGACCGGTCCGTGATAAGTGGAGTTGATACGGTTACCTCGCCCGCATCAATGCCGGATGATTTCAGGTATTCGGTGATTTTCCCGGTGGTCTTTTGCAGCCCGTCATACAGGGCCGTCAGGTCATTGCTGGCTTCGGTGAACTGGATAGGCCAGATCACGATGTCAGCGGGAAACTCCTTCTCCGACAGCCCCTTGACGGTAACCGTGCGCTCATATTCCTTGTAGCGGATCGCCGCATCGCCGAGCAGGTATCCCAGTGACGCCAGCCCCAGGAGAATAAACACGCCCAACACCCAATTGCTGCCGCCTTTCCCATTCATCATGCGTTTTCCTCAAAGCATCCGTAGTGAATTCTGTATTCCCAAGTCATTTTAGCCCTGCTACGTGCCCTGTGTCAGGCCCAGTTCCGCGATGCTTTGTTTGCGCATCTCGAACTTTTGTATTTTGCCGGTAACGGTCATGGGGAATTGCGTGACGAACTTGATGTAGCGCGGAATTTTGTAGTGGGCAATTTCTCCGCGGCAGAAGTCCTTGATGCCCTCTTCAGTAGCCAAGGCGCCATCGCGCAGGGCAATCCACGCCATGACCTCTTCACCAAAAAGGGCATCAGGAACACCGATGACCTGCACATCCCTGATGGCCGGGTGGGTATAGAGAAAATCCTCCACTTCGCGCGGATAGACGTTTTCTCCACCACGGATGATCATGTCCTTGATGCGCCCGACAATGCGGGCATAGCCTTCTTCGTCCAGCGTGGCGAGGTCACCGGTATGCATCCAGCCCGCGGAGTCGATCGCGGCCGCGGTTTGTGCAGGGTCATTCCAATACCCCAGCATGACGTTGTATCCCCTGGTGCAAAACTCTCCCGGTACTCCAAGCGCCACAGTCTCACCGCTGGCCGGATCGATGATCTTGATCTCCACGTGCGGGTGAACCTGGCCAACCGTCCCAACCCGCCTTTCCACCGGAGCATCCCGGCGGGTTTGGGTCGCCACCGGGCTGGTTTCAGTCATGCCATAGACAATTTCCATTTCCCTGACGTGCATGCGTCCGATGACTGCGTTCATGACTTCAACCGGGCAGGGGGAACCCCCCATGAGGCCTGTGCGCAGGCTGCTCAAATCAAAACGGTCAAATTCCGGGTGCGCCAGCTCTGCAATGAACATGGTGGGCACCCCGTGCAGGGCAGTTGCACGCTCTGCCTGGACGGCGGTCAGCGCCTCGCCGGGATCAAAGGCAGCGCCGGGCAGTACCATGGTTGCCCCCTGGCTGACGCACACCAGGGTACCCGCCACCATGCCAAAGCAGTGATACAGGGGGACCGGGATCACCAGCCGGTCCCGGTTGCTGAAGTTCATCAACTCTGCGGCGCACACAGCGTTGTTGAGAATATTGTGATGGCTCAGGGTTGCCCCCTTGGGCCGCCCCGTGGTGCCGCTGGTGAACTGGATGTTGATGGGGTCGTGCGCCGACAGGGCTGCCCGCTGCTGCTCCAGTTCTTCGTTGCCGACCCGGTCACCGAATCGCATGAAATCCTGCCAGCGCCACAGGCCGGCCAGCGCTTCATCGCCGAGGCGGATCACCGATTGAAGTTCCGGCAGGCGCTGTGATTGCAACTCGCCCGGCGCGCAGTGACCCAGCTCCGGGGCAAGTTCCAGCAGCATGTCGGTATAGTTTGAGGTCTTGAATTGCGTGGCAATCACCAGCGCTGAACAGCCCGTCAACTGCAGTGCATACTCCAGTTCGTGCACGCGATAGCTGGGATTGATGTTCACCAGGATGGCGCCGATTTTACTGCTGCCAAATTGCAGGATGCTCCACTCGGCATAATTGGGCGACCAGATACCGATGCGGTCGCCTTTTTTCAGGCCGATGGCCAGCAAGGCACGCGCACATTGATCTACCTCAGCCTGGAACTCCCGGTAGGTGTAGCGCAAGCCCTGGTGCAGGGAAACCAGGGCATCATTTTCCGGGTAGAGCGCAACGGTCTGGTCGAGCATTGCGCCAATGGTCAGATCCAGCAAAGGCCGGTCGGTGGGGCCTTTTGCATAGCTCAAGGATGCGTGGTTCATGGCTTCGCTTTACCCTCCGGTAGGCGTCACTGCGTCGCAAGT
>CAWARM010000014.1:0-171093 GCA_963784425.1 uncultured Gammaproteobacteria bacterium | reverse complement strand
TCAGCATTACAAAGGCCGGTGGCGGCAGTAATTTTGTTTCACGCGAAGAATTGCGCCAAAATGCACCTTCCCTTACGTAGATACCTCCATTACGCGGCAATCACCAAAGGACCACCGACATGAAACCATCATTAACCGCTATATTCAGGAGCAGCCTGCTCGCAATGCTGCTGACCTTGCCGTCAGCGAACTGCTGGCAGAGGAAACAACCGTCATCAAAGCCAAAGCCTGGCTCGATGTGGCCGCAGGCAAATGGGTAACACCGGCCAACATCGTGATAGATGGCGGGCTGATTTCCGCGATCAACCCGGCTGACCTGCCCGCCGGCGCTACCGTCATTGAACTCCCCAACCTGATGGTGTTGCCCGGGCTGATCGACGTTCACACCCACCTCTCCTACGAAATTGTGCCGGGCTGGCAATATGAACCCGTAACCTGGACCGTCGGCGAACTGGCCTTGCGCTCCGGAAAAAACGCCGGGCGCACCCTCATGGCGGGTTTTACCACCGTGCGTGAACTGGGTTCCTTCGGATTCGTCGACGTGGCCACCATGAAAGCGATTGACCGGGGCGATGTCATTGGCCCGCATATCATTCCGGTCGGCCACGCACTGAGCATCACGGGTGGCCATTGCGACATTACCGGCTTTGCACCGGGCGTAAGGGAAGGAGACTATCGCAGTGGCATTGCCGATGGCGTGGACGAGGTGGTCAAAGCCGTGCGCTACCAGATCAAGCATGGCGCCAAGGCAATCAAGATTTGCGCCACTGCGGGGGTTCTGTCTTTCGAAGGGCCAGTGGGGGCACAGCAGTATTCGTTTGAAGAACTCAAGGCGGCAGCGGATGAAACCCACCGCCATGGCTTGAAGATCGCCGCGCATGCGCACGGTACCGAGGGCATCATTGCAGCCTCACAGGCAGGTATCGATTCCATTGAACACGACAGCATCATGACCGAAGAAGCTGCAGCCATTATCAAGAAAAATGGTACCTGGGTGGTGCCCAACCTGTATTTGAATGAAGCGATAGACTTAAACCAGTTACCGCCTGCGATTCGTGCCAAGGAAGAGTATTTGCAACCCCTGGTGCTTGAGAGCTTCAAACGCGACAACGACATGAACCTTAAAATCGCCAACGGCTCTGATGCCGGCGTATATCCGCACGGTGAGAATGCACACGAGCTCATTGCCCGCGTGAGCCACGGCATGACACCTCTGGCAGCCATCCGCAGCGCCACCATGGATTCGGCCGAGGCCCTGGGAACGCCCGATCGGGGCCAGGTAAAAGTTGGCCTCATGGCGGACCTGATCGCAGTGCCGGGCGACCCGCTGGAAAACATCAGCGTTTTGCTGGATGTTCCCTTTGTCATGAAACAGGGCGTAGTCTATAAGCAGGCTGAATGACCAGCGTAAAGGACGGAAGTGCCACATGATCACTGCGGGAAATACTGCAAGATATGCCGTGCTGCTCATGTTGCTGTTGCTGGGCTCGATGCTGCTGGGCGGCTGCAATGCTGTGTTGGTGAAAGAGCCCATAGGGGATGTGGTGGTAACACTCGACCCTGCCACCTGGCAGGGGACCTGGGTCAATGATGAAGTGGTCATACTGACCACGGTACTGGATAGTGAAAAAGGCTTGTTGCAGGCCGCCTGGGTTGAACGCGGGGCTGAGGGTGAGGGAGCACGCTTTGAGTCTGTAACCGGCACGGTGCGGCAAACCGGAGAAATGATTTTCCTCAGCATGGAAAAAGAATCTGCTGAGGAGCGGGGCACAACAGCAGCACCCGCTACTGAAATACCGGCGACAGATGCGCCGGCCACAGATGCACCTGCAATGGCCGCAGCGGCAACCCCTGCACCGGTTACAGATCTTGCGGTTCCACCGGAATATACGTGGGCAAGAATCGACAATAATGGCAAGCGCATCATCCTGTGGTTGCCGGATGTCGAGCACTTCCAACAGGCAGTGCAGGATGGACGCCTGCCCGGTACCGTCAGGGAAGACGAGGATGTCATGCTGGCTCCGCTTGCACCAGCCCAACTCGAGTTAATCAATTCCCCTGCAGGAAATTTGCTCATCTGGTCTGAGCCCCAGGTTTTTGTCCGCATAGGCAATTGATTGGCCAGTGCAACCGGCAGTGCTGAAACCGTGCTGCCCCAACTTCGCACCCTGGACATTTCCCGCCCTTATTGGGCTGACTATCGCGCGCTGCTGCAGCTTCTCCGGCAGGCTGCGCCCGCCACGGATGAACTGCCCGGTCCGCAAGAACTCCAGTCACTATTGCCCGTGCATGCGGTCAACCAGCGCGGCCTGCCCATCCGTTTCCGGCCCAGCACCCTGCTACCCGGCGTTGCCTACGAACAGCATATTTTTCAAACCGGCGAAGTGAGCACACGCGCAAACCATTGGCATGATCTGTTCAACGCGCTGGTCTGGTGCCAGTTTACCCGGCTTAAATCCGCCATGAACGCTGCCCATTGTGCGCAGATCAGTTCCGGTCACGAACCGCGGCGGGGACCACAACGCGATGCCTTGACGCTGTTCGATGAAAGCGGCGTGATTGTCGTCAGTACGCGCAAGGGTTTTCTGGAACGCTCTTGCTGCGCGGGATTGGAAGGAGGTGTTTCTTCAGCAAACATCGCTGTGGCACGAGGAGGTATTGGTCTTCGTTTGCGGCCACGCCCTGCTGGAGAAATTCCTTACGCCCTACAAAGCATTGACCGCGCATGCCCTGCTGCTGCATATCGATAATGGATTGGCCGGCCTGTTGCGTGAAGATGTGTTGCAGAGTCTGGACCGCGGCCTGGCCCAGGCCTTGGCTGAAGGCAGGATGCTCGGATCAACCGGGAGTTTGTCACCCCTGCCGCTGATGGGTATCCCCGGCTGGTGGGCCGAAGCGGAGCAGGACGCTGGCTTTTATGCAGACCGGCAGGTATTTCGCCCCTCTGCTGCAACCCAAGCGACGGCCACCGTGCTTGAGTTTGCCGCCTACCACGCCAGGCCGTAATCCTCGCCCTGCTCGCTGGCGCCACCCCAGAAACTGCCATTCACCTGGTCAAACCAGATGGCCGTGACCGGGCTGGCGGTGCGCTCAACCGTTTCTACCGTGTATCCCATCCTGCCCAGTTCAGCGCGCACCCATTCCGATACTTTATAGGTCACTTCCAATCGTCCAGGCTCTGACTGGTGGTCAGCAAACGAGCTCTGCATCTGGTAGCTGGTGAAGTTGTGGGCCTCCACCGCCTGTTGCACATTCATGCCGAATTCCACCACGTTGAGAAAGAACTGCAACAGGTTCTGCTCTTGCGTATCACCGCCCTGCACTGAAAACGCCAGCAAGGGCTTGCCATCCTGCAGTGCGATGCTGGGCGTGAGCGTGACGCGGGGTTGCTGCCCGGGGTGGACCACGTTGAACGGGTTGAGCGCCTCGTCCAGCACAAAACTCTGCATACGCTGGCTGAGGCCGATGCCTGTGGTACCTGCGATGAAAGCCGGTACCCAGCCGCCACTGGGTGTAACGGAAACCACCCAGCCTTCCTCATCGGCGGCCTGGATGGAGGTGGTACCGGCAAGAAAGGCCTGGTCGTGCGTCATCAGGTTGGCTTGCTGGTTTCCGGCCGTGCCATCATCCTCGGCCTTGGGCGGGGTCGGGGTCCATTTTTCCAGCAACTCCGGGTAGGGGTTTTTATCATCCTGGAAGGGATAGGGGTCACCCGGCTTCACCAGGGGATCATTGCGCTCCGGGTTGATCAGCGCGCGGCGCTGCTTTGCGTATTCTTTGGACAGTATTCCCTGGATGGGCTCAACGGGTGGAACCGCTGGATCGCCGTAGTAGAAATCGCGATCGGCAAATGCGAGGTTCATGACCTGATACAGCGTGTGAATATAGCGCGTACTGTTATAACCCATGCTTTTCAGATCAATATCTTCGAGCATGTTCAGGGCCTGCAGCAGCACCGGTCCCTGGGTCCAACTGGTCAACTTGAAGACTTCAATGCCTTTGTAAGAGGTGCTGACGGGTTCCTCGATATGTACCTGCCAGTTCGCCAGATCCTCCCGGGTTATCAGGCCGCCGTATTCGCTGGAGCTGCGGACGATTTCCGCGGCAATGTCACCGCGATAGAAACGATCATAGGCTGCAAGGATGGCCTCTTTGCGGCTCTTGCCACTGGCCAGGGCCTGGGCTTCAGCATCCACCAGCTTTTGCAGGGTGGCCAGCAGGTCCGGCTGGCGGAAAATTTCCCCAGCGACCGGGCCAGCAGGTTCTTCGGGGTGATCGGCGCTCAAATGAGGCAGAAACACTTTGCTCGAATATGACCATTGCTCCAAGGTTTCCCGCTTTTCCTCGATCTTGTCGGCCTCTGCTTGTTCGATCGGATAGCCCTCGGCCATCTGCATGGCCGGCGCCAGCACTTCCGCCAGGCTCAGCCTGCCCCATTCGGCCAGCATCACCATCAGCCCACCGGGCGTACCCGGAGTTACTGCCGCCAGCGGACCGAATTCCGGCGGATAGACCATGCCCTGGTCACGGAAAAATTGGACGGTCGCGCCGGTCGGCGCCACGCCGAGCGCGTTGATGCCTTTTACTTCACCGGTGTGCGGATTGTAAATCAATGCCTGGGTCTCGCCGCCCCAGCCCAGCGTATCCCACATGGTGGAAGCAGCCGCCAGCATGGCGCAGGCAGCGTCCACCGCGTTCCCGCCCCGGATAAAGATCATGCCGCCCGCAGTCGCCGCCAGGGGCTTGCCGGTAATGGCTACCCAGTGCTTGCCATGCAGCACCGGCTTCATGGTCCTTGGTTCTTCGGCGGTACTGGTCAGGCAGAACATGGTAAGACTGCACATCGCCAGCCAGGCAACGACGATACGTGGCTGAATAAAAAATTGCTGCAGTGACATGATTTTTCCCGACTCCCTGGTTTCCATTAAACTAGCTAGTTGCTATTTAAGCGGAGTATAACCTTGTCCAGTTCAGCACGGCCGGATCAACTCACCTCAGCGCGTTTCACCGGCACTGATCGCTATATTGCCACTGAAGACCTGAGCTCTGCAGCCAACGCAGCCGTGACGCTTGGCCGGCCCATCCTTATCAAGGGGGAGCCCGGCTCGCCAGATCAGTGATTCGTAACCGAAGATCCAGGTGTCATCCATATTGCTGTCTACACTCGATCGCCACTCATCCGCTTAGCCTTTGTGTGCTCTGAAACTCAGGTAGTGCTGGTCACGAATCAGCCGGAAAGCGTGCTTTGCAACAAGTGTTCAACCTCAGTCCATACGCCAAACGGTAGCGTGATGAGTTCCACGAGCCGGGAAACAATTGTGGCAACCAGCGCTGAAGCACCGGGCACCAGGAACAGCAGGCCCAGGATGATGAGCAGGCCAAACTGTTCAATCCGCCGGTACAAAATCAGCGCTTCACCGGAAAGAAAGTACTGGACCAGGCGCGAGCCGTCCAGCGGCGGAATTGGGATCAGATTGAAAACGGCAAGCAAGACATTGAGGAATATTCCTATCGCCAGAATCCGCGCCAGGCTCGAGTCTGCATTGGTCAGGCCAAGACCAATCGCAGCCGAAAGAATCACCGTCAGAGCCAGGGCAATCGCCAGGTTCATAGCCGGCCCCGCAACCCCTACCAGCGCCCAGTCCCGGCGGGGGCTGTGTAATCGTGACACATTCACTGGTACCGGCTTGGCTCCGCCAAAGATGAACCCTGAACCCGACAGGATCAGGAACAAGGGCAGCAGGATGGTAAAAAAAAGGTCGATATGTGGAATGGGGTTCAATGTGAGCCGGCCCTGCTCGCGCGCAGTGGAATCACCCAGGAGGTTGGCAACAAAGCCGTGAGCCGCTTCGTGGCTGGTGATTGAAAGCACGGTGACTACCGCGGCGCCGGTGATCGTTAACACATCCATTGTCATACGCCCAAGTGACCTGCAAAGATGAACTTCCTGGTTACGGAATTGAGCTGCCAGGCACCGCCAGCAGCCATTGTATCCTGCCACAAACTGTAGCCGGCTCCCTTGGAACTGAAGCTTTCACTGCCTGTAGTGTTCCAGGATAATGGCGGCCAGTTTTTCGTAATCGCCAGCAAAATGATGTCCCCCTGGCATTTCAACGACCGTGGCAACGCTTTTTGAGAGCTGGGTGCACGCGCTGTGGTCTTCATCCGAGCCATAAATGCAAAGCACGTTCATACCTGCCAGTTTCTGTACTTCGGGAATGGTTTTATGTTCACCTTCGCCGCCACTGGAGAGCCAGTCTGAAACGTGGAACTCAAAATCCACATCTGCTTCCATGCCAAGCAGCGCTACGGTTCTTACCTTCGATTTCAGTTCCTCGGGCAAGCGGCTGATCATGAAGGGCAGCGTGTCTGCGCCACGTGAATAGCCTACCAGGATAAACTTACTGGCACCCCATGCCTGGCTGTAATAGAGCAGGATTCGGGCTAAATCCTTGCCTGCGATATCCGGGGTTTTCTTGTCCCAGAAATAGTGCAGGGAATCGAGACCGACAACCGATATACCGTCATTCCGCAGTGTTTCGCCGATTTGTTTATCGAGGCTGGCCCAACCGCCGTCGCCCGATACGACAACGGCCAGCGTATCGCCTCTATCGGCCGCCGGAAGCTCCACCAGCGGCAGGTCGCTAATGGCTCCCTCTTTATGTTCAAGAGCATCCCCGGCTTGCTGCTCAGTCACGATCTGTTGGAACGCTGCCTTGAACTGCGGCATCCAGTCTTTCTGCACCGAGAAACCGTGGCCGACCTTCGGTAGTTCCATCAGCTGGGCATTAGCAACTTTTGTAGTGAAGCTTTTGGTGGCGGGTGAGGAACATACCTGGTCGATATCTCCCTGCAGCACCACCCAGGGTGCTGGCAGGCTTGCCACGGACTCATAGATAAAGCCCAGCTGCGGATCCGGCTTGCTGGCCAGCGTTCCATTGCCTTTGCAGAAGGGCGTGTCCGTTTTGAGGTCAGGGCAGAACCCCAGACTTATAGCCCCTGCGAAGGTGTTGGCTGGAGATTGCGCCAGCGTGGCATACACCATTGCTGCGCCGGAAGAGTGGCCCACCAGCACGGGCGGAATATACCTGGCGAATTCATATTTCCTTTGCAGGTATTGGCTTAAACTCTCGAATTGCGCGGCAGCATAACTGCATTTGTCATTACTGGCATTAAGATGCTCAATGTAATGAGTGATGTCTATGCCCACCACCACGATGTCCAGTTCCGCGAGGGATCTGGCTATATCAATCGCGCGAAGATCCCACCCGCCATCGCCGGAAACAAACAGCACCACATGGCCGGGGTGTTCGCTGGTCTGGTAAATATGCAGAGTTCCGAACGGGCCATAGCTGTCGGTACTTTCCTGCATATCCGCAGCACTAACGTGGCTGGCCATAAGCAGTGCAGCAAACGTCCCCGTAACAATTTTTCTAATTGTTTTGCGAGCATTGCTTGTTAAACTGTCCATCAGTCCACTGTCCCTTGTCGATCAGTCAAGCTGAACGGTTGCCAATCAATGGTGAAATGTCACCCGAATAAGAGACCTTATTTCGCAGGCACCTTGCCCATCCCGCGGGATATCAGGCGCGACGTGGCAATCAGCGCTTGTGGCAGGCCTAACATCCCGCCCGGACAAGCGATGTATCGTGGCCTCCACTCCGGATCGAATTTTTCCTTGTAATTTCTCAGTCCTTCAAAATTGTAAAAACTCTCTCCGTGACGGAATATCAAACGGCCCAATTTATGCCACATAGGCGCCAAAGCATGTTGCTCCAGGCCGGAAAGCGGCGCCATTCCGAGGTTGAACCACTCGTAACCCCGTGTTTTTCCCCACAGCATCAGTTCGGTGAAAAGATAGTCCATCACGCCTTTCGGAGCCTCGCGTTTGTGCCGCATCAGATCAACCGACAACTCGCGACCGGCCGGTGCAACCCAAAGATTGGCAAAGGCTACGATGGAACCATTCAAGCGAACTACTGCGCAATCAAATTTGCAGATGTATTCATCGGAATATGATCCGAGGGAGAAGCCTTTCTCCTTTGCAGCTTTTTCTGCCAGCCAGCTATCGGAAATTGCGCGCAAGTCGCCGGTCAGCGAACTGACTTCACTGCTTGGCACTATCTCGAAGCTTACTCCCTGTTTCTTTGCCTTATTAATGGCTTGCCGAAATTCCGCAAACTTGCTGCCTTCAAGGGAAAATGATGGCAGCGGAACCCGCGCGTCTTCGCCGAGTTTGGCCAGGCTCAGGCCCATGTCAACGTACATGGGTAAGGAATCGCCTGACACCTGGTAGAAAACGGCTCGGCCGTCAAAACGGTCAACCATCTCAACAAAAGACCAGGCCAGGTCTTCCCACTCGGATCGTTGGCCCACCGGGTCCCCGAACGCAACCCAGCTGCTGCCACTGAGTTGGTACATGATAAAAGTCTTCTTGCTGGGTGACCAAAGAAATCTCTTGTCGCCCAATAGTGCAGCATTGGCAGATGAATCAGTGGAATTGCGGACAATGTCCTGGATTCGCTCCAATGCAGAAAGGTCTGTTTCCGCCAGCGGCGAAGAGCGGCCAGAACGCAGCAATTTCCACAGCACAAAACTCATGGCAGTCAGGCCCGCCAGCAAACTGGCACGCAGCATGCGCGGCGCATCGGCATGCAACTCGAATTGCCACCAAAGTTCCTGGGAGTAATTCAGGTGCCGGAAACTGACCATGCCTACCCAAACTGCGAAACAAAACACCAGGATGATCGATGCGAGCCACCCAATTGAGAAGGGTTGGGTAACGACAGAACCCTGGCGATAAAACTCGTCACGGGATGCCCAAAGAAGGCCAAGAATGATCAGCAGCATGATGGCTTCCTCGACATCAAAGCCTTTTAGCAGGGATGCCACAATGCCGGCGCCAAGCACTAACAGCGCAGCGAGGAATGCGCCTCGCAAACGCCGCGACAACCCGCGCGCCAACACCAGCAAGCCGACTCCAAGCACACTGCCGGTGAGGTGTGACAGTTCAAGCACAGGCAGAGGTATGCCCCTGGCAATAAAATTCAAACGGCTTGCGACGCCTGGCGTTGCACCGGAAATCAACAGCACGACCCCAGCCAGAAAAACTGCCACGCTGACCGCTTTGGGCACAATGGCTGACAGCCATCCGCCCGCCTTTTCCGTCGAGGCACGCAGCATTTGTTGATGTTGCCTGATTTCGCTGGTCATCAAAAGCAACAAGGCAAGACACAGCGGCGCTGCGTAATAAATCAAGCGGTAAACGATTACCGTCCCCAGTAAGGCACTGCGATCCACCCCGGGCAAGGCGATCAGCAACACGGACTCAAACACGCCCAGGCCGCCCGGGACACTGCTCAAAAGCCCGGCTGCGATTGCGATCAGGTAGATCCCCAGGAATGGAAAGAAGCCGATATGCAATGCAGGGGCCAATAGCACATACAGCGTTGCAGCGGCAAAAGTGAGATCCGTGACCGACAGTCCCACCTGGGCCAGGCCAATGCCCGGTGAAGGAAGGGAAATTGTCCATTTGCCCAGGCTTATTGGTGTACGGTAAAAAGTCGCAGTCAAGAGGTAAGCAAATGGGGCCGCCAGCAACAGCACACCGGCAGTGCTCAACACAAAAGGCGAAAGATGCAGAACTTCGGTCTCGGCATTGGGCATGAGCAAGAGCGCAATGCCGAGAAGCAGCGCCGCACCCAGCGCAAAGGTCAGTGAAGCAAAAGCGATAATCCTGGCAATTTCGAACCCGGGTAAGCCGAGTAAAGAATACATGCGATAGCGAACAGACCCACCGGACAATGCAGCGATACCCACGTTGTGTCCCACGGCAAATGCCATGAATGCCGTTTGCGCAGTGTGCCAATAGTCAAGTTTGTGCCCTATGTAACGCAAGGCCAGGGCATCAAAGCCAGTTAGAACCAGGTAACTACAGGTAGCACATATCGCGGCCGCCAGAATAGTGAAAAGGGAAAGGGACCGAATTTCTTCCAGGATCGTTTCCGCATTGAGGTTACTGAGTTCATCATGCAAAAACCACAGCGCAAGGCAGAGGATCACCACGCTGATAACCGCGCCCACTAACTTCTGCATGCGGCCACCGGAGCGAGCGGCATTGGGTACGGCTGACACCTCCATGGCATCGGTTTTGTGCTGCTTGGCCATTGGCATTAAACGAGGTTGCAAGATCCACATTATGAATGATTTGACCAGCCGCTGTCGGTGGCTGACACGGTATTGGTAGCGCGCACCTGCTGATAGCCCATGCTGCGACGCAATCGGGGTCAATGGACATTGTGAAAAATTGAGATGCAGTTGAATCTTGGACAATGTGCGCTGTCGTAAGCTGCACGAACTCTGAACATTTTCATACTGCACCGCCAATTGGAACTGCTGAATGTGAACCCTGGGCACCACTCTCCTGGCACGATTTCTGAAGCACACGCGGATGCGCAGACGCTGGTTAAAAAAACGTTGGCAGTGGTATTGGCCGGTGGCAAAGGAACACGACTTGGTGCTCTCACCCGGCACGAATGCAAGCCGGCCTTACCGTTTGCCGGCAGTTACCGGACCATTGATTTTTCACTTTCCAATTGTGTCAATTCAGGCATAAACCGCATCGGAGTTCTGACCCAGTACCAGGATGGTTCTTTGCTGCAGCACCTTGCCCGGGTGTGGCGGACTGCCGGTGAACCAGGTGAGGGTTTTGTCGAGCCGTGGCGCGCCGAACTCCGCGCAGGTGTTGGCAGTTACCGCGGCACCGCTGATGCCGTCTTCCAAAACTGGCACCGGATCGAAGCCCTGGATGCAGAGCGAGTGCTCATCCTGGCCGGCGATCATGTCTACCAAATGGACTATCGCCCAATGCTTGAGCAACACATGGCAAACAGGGCTGACCTTACAGTCGGTTGTGTCGAGATTCCAATCGAATTGGCAGGTGACTTTGGTGTAATGAGTATTGACCAAACCCGTCGAATCTCGAGTTTTTCTGAAAAGCCATCCCACCCGCAATGTCTTCCAGGGCAGCCAAAACGTTCGCTCGGCTCGATGGGCATTTATGTATTCAACCGGAGGTTCCTGGCCAAAATACTGCGGGAGGACGCCCTGAACCAGAGCTCAGAACACGATTTTGGGCGCGATCTCTTGCCGTGTCTTATCCAAGGGGCCCGGGTGTTTGCCTATCCATTTACCCGGAATGCCTTGGTGGGAGGTGGCTACTGGAGGGACGTTGGAACGGTTTCGGCGTATTGGCGCGCTCACATGGAGTTGCTGGATGGCGTTCCCGGCTTTTGCCCAGGCGATCCAAGCTGGCCGGTGCGTTCGGATGGCCGACTGCAGCGTGCATCAGTCAGTTTCAACCGGGTTCAATCCGAACGGGTCTTGGTACAGCACTCGGTGTTGTCCGCAAATGTTCGTGTGGCGGCCGATACTGAGCTGAAGAATGCCGTCGTTTTGCCGAATGCGGTCATCGGCCGAAATTGTTCCCTCACCGACGTCGTGATTGGAGCCGGTTCACACGTGCCCAGCGGTACCGTCATTGGCCCCATGAAGTCTTGTGATGGCGCCCGGGGATCAAAACCAACTCTTGTAGTCGCTGAAACATATTCCATCCGTAATCGAAATACCTTTGGTCGATGGGCCGAGGCCCGCCCTCACAGTTAAATCCGGTTCAAAGCCGCGCTTCGAGCAACTGCAGCCGTGCTGATGCACAGCAGCACAATCCGTTAAACTATTGCCATGGATTATTTATTCGGAGTATAGCTTTGTCTCTGCCCACTCGGCCCGAAAAGCCAGCACAATCCCGCTTTGCCGGCACCGATCGCTACATCGCCACCGAAGACCTGAGTACCGCGGTTAACGCAGCAGTCACGCTCGGCCGGCCCATCCTGATCAAAGGCGAGCCCGGCACGGGTAAAACCCAGCTGGCAGAAGAAATCGCCCGTAGCCTGGAACGCCCCCTGTTGCAATGGCACATCAAGTCCACCACCAAAGCGCAACAGGGCCTGTATGAGTACGATGCAGTGGCCAGGCTGCGAGATTCACAACTGGGCGATGTGCGCGTGCATGACATCGGCAACTACATTATCAAGGGGCCCATGTGGGATGCGTTCGAGCAGGATGTCCAACCGGTGCTGCTGATCGATGAGATCGACAAGGCCGACATTGAGTTTCCCAACGACCTGCTGCGCGAACTCGACCGCATGGAATTCTATGTGTACGAAACCCACCAGACAGTGGTGGCCCGCCATCGTCCCATCATCGTCATTACCAGCAACAATGAGAAGGAATTGCCGGATGCCTTCCTGCGCCGCTGCTTTTTCCATTACATTCGTTTTCCCGATGCTGCCACCATGACCGAAATCGTGGACGTGCATTACCCCGGCCTCAAGCAGGAATTGCTGAAAGCCGCGCTGGAAACCTTTTACCGCCTGCGCGAGGTGCCAGGCCTGAAGAAAAAGCCCTCCACCTCCGAGCTGCTGGACTGGTTGAAACTGCTGCTGGCCGAGGACATTGCCCCGGAAGCCTTGCGCAGCGATGACCGGCGCGCATTGCTGCCGCCCATGCACGGGGCCCTGCTCAAGAACGAGCAGGACATCCACCTGTTTGAACGTCTGATCTTCCTGCATCAGCGCGAAGGTCGATGACACGCGCCTGTTAAGTTTCCCTCACTATGCTAATCGAATTTTTTTATCAGTTGCGCAAGGGTGGCCTGAAGGTTTCGTTGACCGAGTTCCTGACCCTGCTCGAAGCGCTCAAGCAGGGCCTGGCGCAGTTCAGCATTGACGAGTTCTATTACCTCGCCCGCGCCAGTCTGATCAAGGATGAGGCCCTGTACGACCGATTTGACCGTGTGTTCTCTGCCCATTTCAAAGGCATTGAGCAGGTGTTTGGCCCGCCCGGTGCGGCCATTCCGGAAGAGTGGCTGCGCCAGCAGTTCGAGCGCATTTTCAGCGATGAGGAAAAGGCGCTGCTGAAGGCCATGAACTGGGACGAGCTGATGGATACCCTGCGCAAGCGACTGGAGGAACAGAAAGAGGAACACCACGGTGGCAACAAGTGGATCGGTACTGGCGGAACTTCACCTTTTGGGCAGGGCGGCTACAACCCGGCGGGCGTGCGCATTGGTCCGAAAGGGGGGCAACGCTCGGCCGTGAAGGTGTGGGAGCAGCGTGAATACCGTAACTTTGACGACAGCGTTGAGCTCGGCACGCGTAACCTGAAGGTAGCCCTGCGGCGCTTGCGGCGATTTGCCCGGCAAGGCGCGGCAGATGAGCTTGACCTTCCCGGCACCATCGATTCAACTGCGCGCAATGCAGGTTACCTCGAAATCAAGATGGTCCCGGAGCGGCACAATGCCATCAAGGTGTTGCTGTTCCTGGATGTGGGCGGTTCCATGGATGACCACGTGCGCGCCTGCGAGGAGCTGTTCTCTGCCGCCAAGAGCGAGTTCAAGCACCTGGAGCATTTCTATTTCCACAACTGTGTGTACGAGGGTGTGTGGAAAGACAACCGGCGGCGGCACACCGAAAAGACTCCGCTTATGGACGTGCTGCACAAGTACGCCGCTGATTACAAGCTGATCCTGGTGGGTGATGCCACCATGAGCCCCTACGAAATCACCTATGCCGGCGGCAGCGTCGAGCATTTCAACGAGGAAACCGGCGCAACGTGGATGCAGCGCCTGCTGGCTACCTACCCCAAGGCCATCTGGCTCAACCCTGAACCCGCAACAGCGCTGGACCCACACACCTTCCATTCGCATCCTGTCCGAACTCATGGAACAGCGGATGTTTCCTTTGACGCTGGGTGGATTGGAGCGGGGAATGCGAGAGCTGTCGTGAAAAGTTTATCCTCAATGAGCGGGCCGGGTCCGGAGACTTCCTTCCGGGACACGGCGTAAATACATCCCTGTAGCCTCGGATGAAACGTGGCCCAGGCCAGCTTCTCGACCGGTTCCCGGTCTCACCTTCTCCTGTTTCATACGGTCCCGGAAGAAAATCTCCGGACCCGGCTCACTAGATACCGAATAACAATTTGTGGCCCCGGCGTTTCAAACGCTTGAAGCCTGCTGCCCGGGCAATGCCGGTGATGCCCCGGGCGGAATTCCACTGGATGAGTCCGGCCAATGCTGATGGGTCATCGCGATAATATCCGGCATGCTCAAGAAACAGATCGTTGTTGCCATAGGTGCGTAGCCTGCTGAACAGGCGATTCATGTCGGCGAAATCAAACACTACTTTCCCGCCGGGCCGAAGAATCCGGCTGAATTCCTTGAAGTAGAGATACATGTCATAAAGGTTCAGATGGATGAACACCGATATGGCAACCACGGCATTGACCGACTGATCGCCCACCGCAGACAGGTCACGGCTGTCTACCTGCAGGAAGCGTACGTTGTCGAGGCCCGCACACTCCTGCCTGGCATACTCCAGGAATGCCGGACTGATGTCACAGGCAATTACTTCACGGGCGCGCCGCGCAATGGCCGCAGTGCCGAAGCCACAGCCCGAACCGATCTCGAGAACGGTGTCACCCGGCTTGATCCCGGCCAGTTGCAAAAAACCTTCAGCATAAAGCGAGCGTTCCGCGCGAATTTCGTCCAGCCGTTCCTCTGGCTTTGGCCCAAAGCGGTAGCCGATCAGGCTGATCAGCATATTGCGAAAATCCGAGCTCTGCAGGTCTACCCAGGCTTTGGTGGTCATGGTGAAGTGGTCATGGTGGAAGTGAATCTCTGGCTTTCTGCCGCAGCACCACGACCACCAGCGCGCCCAGCAGCAGGATACCGGACAGGGCGAAGAACGCCATCTCGCTGGAGTCCGTGGCAGTGCGTATCCGGCCGATCAGGTCGGGGCCAAAAAAGCCGCCCAGGTTACCCAATGAATTGATCCAGGCAATGCCTGCTGCAGCAGCGGTGCCGGATAGAAAGGCGGCGGGCAGAGACCAGAACACTGCCAGTGCGGACAGGAGTCCGCAGGTGATCATGGTCAGGGCTATCATGGAAGGGAGGCGGGCATGGCCGGCCAAAGCCATGCCTAGCAGGCCAGCAGAGGCGATCAGCATGGGAATGATGACGTGCCAGAAACGCTCGCCGGTGCGGTCGGAGTGGGTGCCATTGATGACCATTGCAACGGCCGCAGCACCCCATGGCAGCATACTGAGCAGTCCAACTTCAAGAAAGTCGTGAGGATCTATACCGAAATCCTGAATGATGCTTGGCATCCAGAAATTTACCCCGTAGAAGCCCACCATCATGCTCAGGTAGATTGAGGACAGGGCCCATACCCGGCCATCACGAAAAACATCCGTGAAGCGATGACGCAGACCAAGGGTGGCCTTGGCCGCCTCATCTTCCGCCAGGTGGCGCAACACCAGGGCTCGCTCGTCTTCGGCCAGCCACTTTGCTTTGCGCGGGTTATCGTCCAGCAAAACCAATACCAGTAGACCAACCAATACCGAAGGGACGCCTTCAAGCAGAAACAGCCATTGCCAGCCCTGCCATCCATTTATCCCATCCAGGAATTGCATGATGGCCCCGGATATCGGCCCGCCGATTACATTGGAGATAGCGACAGCCGTCATGAACAAGGCAATCATGCGGGCACGCTGGGCTGAAGGAAACCAGTAGGTCAGGTAGAGGATGACCCCGGGGAAAAATCCGGCTTCAGCAGCACCCAGCAGGAAACGCAAGGTATAAAACCAGAATTCGGTTTCGACCAGCATCATGCAACTGGAAATAATGCCCCAGGTCACCATGATGCGGGCGATCCAGATCTTGGCGCCTACTTTCTCCAGCACGAGGTTGCTGGGCACCTCGAACAGGAAATATCCAATGAAGAATATGCCTGCGCCGAAACCATAAACGGCGTCGCTGAATCCCAGTTGGCCGGCCATCTGCAGCTTGGCGAACCCAACGTTGACGCGATCGAGGAACGCAACGACGTAGCACAGGAACAGGAAGGGTACGATGCGCCAGAAGACGCGGTTGTAAAGGCTGGTTTCAGGCCGCGTGGGCATTCAGTTTGCGCGTACGAATGCGTTGTGGCGCATTTCCTGCCCAATGCTGGTTTCAGGCCCGTGGCCGGTCACCACCACGGCAGATTCGTCGAGACTGTAGAGCCGCTGCTGTATGGAGTTTTTCAGTGCCCGCGAATCACCCCCGGGAAAATCGGTGCGGCCCACCGAGCCCAGGAACAGGGTATCGCCCGCCAGCAGGAGGCGATCATCTTTGAAATAGAAACTGGCTGAACCCGGTGTATGGCCGGGCGTATGTATGCATAAACCACCGCACTCAAGGGCCTGCTCATGTTCCAGCCAGTGGTCGGGATCGGGTTGTGGAATGTACGGTACCCCAAAAGACGTGCACTGCTGTTCCAGCGAATCCCACAGGAACTGGTCCGAGCGGTGCAGCCATATGGGCGCACCGGTAAGGCGGCGAATATCCCCCGCAGCGAGAAAGTGATCCAGATGCGCATGGGTATGCACGATGCCGATGATGTTCAGTCCCAGCTCGGCCACGCTAGCCATGATGCGCTGCGGATGGCCACCCGGGTCAAACACGTAGCCCATGCCGGTCTCGGCATCACCCAGCACGGTACAGTTACACTGCAAGGGGCCAACCGGAAACGACTTGCGGACGAATTTCATCGGAGTCTTATAACACGCCGTGCCGGGAAGTGGAAAACACCGGATTCACCTGAATGTTTGCAGCACCAGGCGTGCTGCGAAAGCCAGCAGGATGACGCCAAATACCCGCTCCAGCCAGACTGTTTTTGCCCGCAACCCCTCCAGCCAGCGCGGATTCGAAAGCAGCCAGGCAACCAGAAGATACCACGTTGTATCTGTCAGCCAGGCCGTTGCTGCATAACCCAGCCGAGCCGGCAGCGTGGTATCAGGGCCAATGACCTGGCTGAACAAGGCGACAAACCAGATCGCTATGTTGGGGTTGAGAAAGGCAATCAGGAACCCGTCCCGACCAGCATAGGTGGTGGTTGGCACTGCCGACGGCCGATCGTCCACTGGCGGCTTGGCCATCAGTCCACGCACACCCAGCCAGGCGAGGTAGATTGCACCAGCCCACTGGAAGGCCGTGAACACGCGCGGCGAATTGGTAATCAGGAAAGCCAGCCCTGAAATACACAGCAAGGCGTACAAGCCGACGCCGAGACCGTGAGCAAAGGCTGCAATGCAGCCCTTTCTGCGTCCCCCGGTGAGTGTATGCCGCAATACAACGGCCAACGAAGCACCGGGCACCATCGCGCCCAGGAGTACGACGGAAAGGACGGTCAGCCAGGTAGCAAAGTTCATAAGGAGTTCGTTGCCGGCGGAGAATTCACGCCGGTTATTACTGGCTGTACCTTCTCACCAAACGAAACGCGGGAGAAATGAACAGCGCCGCCTTAGCGGAGGAAGGAAAAACGCGTCAGCTTGGTTGCGCCTCTCTGACCCCGGGTGTTCCGGCCCATGCGTTCCCGCATGCGATTCAGCAGTTCCTGCTGTTTTCCTTTCAACCAGTCTTCGCGCGAAACATCCTTACCACGCAGGCGTTCTTCCTTGCTGCGGTAGATACAGAATTCATCGTAAGCTTCAAGCTGGTGTTTCAATTCCCGTGCCACCAGTTCGATCATGATGGCATCGTCAATCAAACCGATAACCGGCACATCGTCCGGGATCAGGTCTTCCGGGTTGTGGAAGTAGGCCAGGGCGCTGACCACGTCGGTACGCTCCTGCCCGTCGAGTGGCCATTCCGGGTCTTCCAGCATGGCAATCATGGTGGCCAGCCGTTCCAGGCGGTCACGCACAAAAAGCGGCGCGCGCAAGTTGGCAGCATCGCGCAGGACTTCGCTGGCAACCCGGATGATTTCCTCCTCAGTTGCTCCACCCGCCTCATCTTGAGCCCGGTTCATCACACCGCGAAAGTACTCAATGTCGGTGTCGTCAAGCGAGAAACTGATTTCGATAGTCATGGCGCCATTCCTTATTTTGGTTAAGTTCCTATGATAATTTAAATTGACTACGGGATGTAAGCCCTGTTCAGACCTGTCGCTGTTGAGGCTCATTCACCGGACTTTTTCCCGCGTGAACTTAAGCCGGTCCCCGCCAGGTACAAAGCGCATAGAACCAGGATCGCTCCAACCAGAGGCAGGATTTCATGCTGGAACAGCCTGACCATTTGTTCAGGGTCTCCGACCAGGTCTGCTCCCGGGTGCCTGGCGAATATGTACAGGCTGAATTCCGCCAGTATCCAGCACCAGGCGAATGATCCGATCACTGTAACCACGCTGAAAACCCGAAAATCCATGCGGATCAGGCCCGCCGGAATTGATATGACGTGGCGCACGACAGGCAGGAGACGGGCAAAGAACACTCCGCCCGCCTCGTACCGGTGCACGATGCGTTCAGCACGATCAATGCTTGCCGGGCTAATGTGAAACCACTTGCCGTAACGTACAACAACAACGCGGCCCACCGCGCGTGCCACCCAGTAAGTAATCGAAGCACCGATCCACGAACCCAAAGTTCCAGCAATGACAACTCCCCAAAAACTCATCTGCCCCTGGCTGGCCCAATAGATGGCGGGCGGAATCACGAGTTCGCTGGGTACGGGGAAAATTGAACTCTCGAGCGCCATCAGGACGATGACGCCTGCATAACCCCAGTCGCTGAGCAACTCGAACCAGAAAACAATCAGGCTACCAAACATCTGCCAGCGCCGTCAGGGCTGTAGCGGAAATCAAGCCGCCCGGCGTCTTTCGATAATATCAGCTGCCAGAAGGTTCTCGCTCTGTTCGTCCAGGATCTGCGTAATGGACCCGGACAATGCTGCAAGTCCCGAATTGATAAACAACAGGGGGATTGCTATACCAAGACCCAGAACCGTGGCAATCATGGCCTGTCCGATACCATGGGCCATCATGCGCGGATCGCTGGAACCGGATGCAACGATGGCATGGAAGGTGATGATCATGCCGATAACCGTTCCAATCAAGCCCAGCAAAGGTCCTGCGGCAACTGCAAGGCGCAGGAACGCCTGGAAGCGTTCAATTTTCGGAATCTCCCGCAATACAGCTTCCGACAAACGCAACTCGGCAAGTTCTGAATTCTCGACCATTTTGCCGTCACCGCGAAATGCCAGTATGACCCGGCCCAGCGGATTGCCGGTCTTGGGGTTGTTCAGATCCTGCAACTGGGAGTTGACCGCCGAGCGGGTAACGAACAAATAGAAGTACTGGAATATTGCCAGGATTACGCCAAGGATACCGACAAAGACAATCACGTAACCTACCACTTCGCCGTTCTGTATGCGCTCAATCGGGTTGGGCCGCTCAACATAGCGAGTCAGCAAAGCACCTCGCGAAGGATCCACGATGGCTTCACGGTAATCATTGCCCTCAGTCGGGGCTTGCAATTCCTCTGCCACCGAGACCAGGGGGCTGCTCAGTTGCCGTTCAAGCAAGGCCAGTGATTTCTTGCTCGGGATGTAGGCAAGGTAATTCCCGTCAGAAACCGCCGTAAACGGTCCAACGCGCACGACTTCCATCTCGACCGAGGTTCCATCAGTCTGCAAAACCGGCGCCTTGAAGCGCACCACTTTGCCGTTCTCAGTCATCTCGCGCTGCAGTTCAAACCACATGCGCTCGAGCTCTACAATCGATGGCAGGCTCTTCACCGCAGCCATCTTCACCAGGAACTGCGCGCGGTCGTCCTGTCCTTTCTCTGCAGGGTATTGCACCGTCAGCATGGACTGCTGCAAAACGTTAGCCGCATCACCAGCGATTTGCCGGGTAACACCAAACAACTCACCGAGGTTGCCTTCGTGTTGCTTGAGCAGTTGGTTCATTTCGGCAATACGCGCAACATTACTGTCGTAGGCGCTGTTCAGCGCATTGCCGCGGGCTTCCGCAGTATTGCGCCGGGCCAGTGCATCCTTCGCCAGCTGGTCCTGCTTTCTAAGTTCGCTATTGAATTCAGCCTCGCGCTGTTTCGCCAGCTTGGCTTCCTTTTCCTTCAATAGCTGCACGGATTTGCTGAAATCCGCCACGGTAACTGCGGCAAACGAATTGGTGAAAAGCAGCTGTGCAAGAAGCACCGTCGCCACGGCCAGACCCATTTTACGAAGAGAAATCAAAGCTGCACCTCTTTAGGCGCTGGCACCGGCAGAATCACCAAATCCGGAGCGGTTTCTTTCGTTGCTACCTGCACCGCCTTTTCGATCGCCTTGCTGAAATCATTATTCACTACCCAAGCCTTTTGTTCGGCATCCCAGTAGCCTGCTTCCTGTCCATCGGCGGTCCGGTACATCAACGACACGCGACCAACCCGCAGAAAATCAACATCCCGGCCATCGTCCAGCTTGCCTTTATAGGAAACCATGGTCCGGCCGTATTCCAGTTCGATCTGGTAGGCCTCAATCAGCCGCCGGTATTTTTCCGACATCAGAGCAGTCTCATCAGCCATCAACTCTCGTATTTTGTCGATCCTGGCTTTACGCGAATCGGGCCCGGCCTGTGTCGGGTCGACAAAGGGCAGGTCCGCAGCAATAAATGCCACCATGGCATCAAACATACGCTGCACCAGGGGGCCCACCGAGGCCGCCGTAGCATCAATATCGACCGTTTGTTGCGCAATCAGAGCAATCTGCTCTTCCTGTGATTTCAGCTGCTGTTGCAGTTGCGCGTTATACCGCGCCAGGCTGTCTGCATCGCCCAGGATTTCCGCATAACGGTCTCCTGCGCTCTGCGCCGCAAAAACCAGGGCACTACTTGCCAGCAACGCCACGCCAGCCATCAGGGCTGTCAGGGTTCGGAATCGCGTCCTATTTGATGATGCTAATCGCCACATGTTCTCGGTATTTATCCCAAATCTCAGTATCTATCCCAAACTTCCTTATCGATCCCAGGCTTTTTATCGATAATTACGCAACTAACCCGCCTGCGCTTTAATAAGCTGCAGATACCCCTCTGCGGTCTTGCGTTGCTTGCCTGACGACTTCGCCTTCTGGAAATAATCTGCAGCCTGGGGGAGCTTCTTCTGGTTAAACAGCGCAATTCCCAACATCAACTGGGCATACGAGGTGTCCTTCAGATTGCCCTTGTCGAGACCTGCGCTGATCGCGTCTGATGCCGCGCTCCATTCGTTGCGCTGAATCTGCACTTCTCCCAGCCGCACAAAAAGATCACCGTTGGACGACATCTTCGCTGCTTTGCCAAGCGGTCCAATTGCTTTTTCATATTCCCGCGCAGCAATCCAGCAATCGGACTGTTTCTGGTACACCTTCGTGTCGATAGTCACGGTCTTCTTGGCGATAGATTCTTCCAGGATAGTTCCGCAACGATAGGGAATGTTGTTGAACAACAGCAAATCAACCAGCCGGAGAATTTCGCCGCTGTCGACGATCAAACCGTTGTCGTAGGCCAACTGCATCGTTGCCAGCGCCTGTGGATATTTTTCCATCTGGCCATAAACCGAGGACAACTGCACCCAATAAGATTTCTTATCCGGATGCATATTGATGAGACGCACAAGTAGCGGCACCGCCTCTGTCCAGTGTTCTTCCTGCAGGTGCAGGGCAAGTACGAGCTGGATCCAGCTTTCCTGGGGCTTTTCCGCGAGGTCTACGGCTTTCTGCGCCGGGCCCAAAGCTTGCTTGTACAATTCCTGTTGATAGTAGGCGACAGCCAGTAGGTAATAAGCCGAGGAGTTTGGCTTGGTCGCGGTACTTATCCATGCCTCCATTGCAGCGGCGCCTTCCTTCCATTTTTCCTGCGCCAGGTAGAGCTGGGCAATCTGGTACCGAGCCTGGGATATCTCCTGCTCGTTCAGCCCGCCTGAATCGATGGCCGCCTGCAAGTGGGCTTGCGCTGATGGATAATTCTCTTGCGAATCGGCGATCGTCGCCAGAATTTGTTCCACCCGGCCGCGTTCGTAGGGGCTTAGCTTGTCCATGCTGAGCTTGGCGATGGCAGCGGCAGCAACGTTGTACTGCTCCGCATTCAGCGCGTCGATTGCTTCAGTCAGGATTTTGCCGGTGGCAGCATCAATTGCCGGCGCAGGCGCTTTCTCGTCTTTCTTGTCTTCCGCTGCGTAGGAGTCAAGCGGAGTGATGGCCGCCGTTGCAAGCAGCAACCCAAGCAGCATCCCAAGCATCGGCCCAATCATCAGCATGACGCGCATGTTCTTCCTTGGCTGGAAAGTGATCATGGCTCCTCCAACTGGAAGGTGATCATGGTCTGCACGCCAACGCGCTCAACCGCAACGCCCTCGACCACTTTGGGATTGTAGCGCCAGCGTCCAACCGCACGAACTGCGGCATCGTCAAATAATCCCTTGGGCTTGGCATCGACCACGACGACATCCTTTACCATGCCCGTAGCAGTAATCGTGAACTGCACGATCACGTAGCCTTCGATACCCCGACTCAAGGCGCGCGGCGGATAGTCCGGATTGATGCGCACCAGCGGAATGATGTCGCGGTCATTACCAGCTGACATTGACATCTTTGACATGGCGCCGGACGCATCGACCACCGGGGTTAACTGCGCGACATTGTTATTGATGTCCGAAGAAGCCAGGTTCATTTGCGGAATCTCAGGAACCGGTGGCGGCTTGTCCTGTTGGGGCTTCTCTTCCTGCTTTTGCTGAACGTCGGTGTCCTGGCGCATGCGCGTGAATTCAATTCGCGTTGCCTTGCGCAGTTCGCCAATATCGATCGGCCTGCTGACCAGATGCCACATAAGCCAGAACAGCGCCAGCGAGAACGCGACGCCAAATAACAGTCCCAACGGGTAACGAAGACTCACGCCCAGCTTCTCCTCGGTTCCGCCCTAGCCGCCCGCACCAGGGTCGGCGGCGATTGCTACTTCTTTAATCCCGCCCAGGCGCACTTCGTCCATGACCTTGGCCACGACGCCGGCACGCGACTCTTTGTCCGCAAGGATCACAACGGTGTCGTCAGGGCGCTCAATGTGCAGGCGTTCAATGAGGGCACGCAGTTCACGAACTTCAACCGGGTGCCGGTCCATCCAGATTTCGCCATTTTCCCGCACCGCAATCAAGAGGTTGCCCGAATCACGATTTTCCGCGGTGACCGCCTCGGGCTTGAATACGGTAATCCCGGCTTCCTTGATAAAGGAGGTCGTGATGATGAAGAAAATCAGCAGGTTAATGGTGAAATCAAGCATGGGCGCCAGGTCGATGCCGTGGTCTTCACTTTCTGGTGTATGGCGCGTGTGCTGCATATCAAAATCCCTCGCCTAGGCCCTTCAGTTCGTCAAAACCATCAGTTCGCCAATACCCAATACCATCAGTTTGACGTCGTGAACGTTATGTTGTAAATCCCGCCGAGATGAACCTGGTCCACCACTTCAACGACGGTGCCGGTTGGCGCCTGCTCGTTGGCCAGCAGCAATACGCCGGTTTCGGGATTAATGGCGCTCATGCGCTCCACGTTTGCACGCACGGCGCGCACGTCAACAGCTCGTCCGTCGATCCAGATCTCGCCATTGTTAAGAACCTGAATCTGGATGCCCTTCGAGTCATCTTTGTTTTTCTGCTCGAAGCTGGTCGGACGGTTTACGTTGAGCCCGAACTCCTTTAGAAACACAGCGGTGATAATGAAGAAGATCAAGAGGTTAATAACGAAGTCCAACATCGGCGCCAAGTCAATGCCGTGTGACGATTCGTGTGCCTGTTCGTTGCGTCGTCGCATGCTCATAGCAGTTTCTTACAGCTCAAACCTGTCGGCCAAAAGTTCTGTTTCCCGTGCCGTACGCGTGCGGAAATAGTGCACCGGGTACAGCCCGGTGATGCTCACTGCCAGGCCGGACATCGTGCATATCATGGCCTGTGATACACCGCTCGCCATACTGCGTGCATCGGCATTACCGCGCAGAGCCATGGAATCAAATACTTCAAGCATACCCGTCACGGTGCCGATCAGACCGAGCAAAGGTGACATCGGAACCAGCACCTGCATCACAGGAAAGCCGGCACTCATAGCCCGGTTAAGCCGCGAAATCATGGCCTGCCGGATCTGCCGCGCACACCATGAAGTGTGTTCTTCACGGGCGTCCCATGCTTTTTGCAGTTCTTCGGCCTGCCGCGGCAGCACACGCAGGAAAAACCAGTAACGCTCGGCAATGATGGTCCACATCAATACGCCAGCGCCGAAGATGAGCGCGACAAACGGCCCACCGTCATCGACCAGTTCCATCACTCCATTGACTAATGGAATGTTCTCAACCATGGCGTTGCTTCTCGATGCTCTCGGCCAGCATTCCTACCGCCTGCTCATCCAGGATTTGCGACACGCTCTTGGACAAGGAGCTGAGCACGGCATTGGCAAACAGCAGGGGAATGGCTATACCCAGACCCAGAACGGTCGCAATCATCGCCTGTCCGATACCAGCCGCCATCAGCTTGGGATCGCTGGAACCCGATTCGGTGATGCTCTGGAAGGTCAGGATCATACCGATTACCGTGCCGATGAGGCCCAGTAGCGGACCGGCTGCAACGGCAAGCCGCAAGAAGGACTGGAAGCGCTCCAACTTGGGCACTTCACGCAGAACGGCTTCGGAAATACGCAGTTCGGCAATATCCGCATCCTGCTCGATGAGATTCGGGTCTCCCTTGAAGGCCAGCAAAACGCGTCCCAGGGGGTTATTGTTGCTGAGCTGGGTCAGGTTCTTCAGCTGACGGCCCACGGCCATGCGTGTCATCACCAGGAACAGCAGTTGACCCAGGAAAGCCAGGGCCGCACTGATGCCCACCGCCAGGATCACATAGCCGACTTCCTGGCCCAACTGAATGCGTTTGCCCCAACTGGGTCGCTCGACATACAGTGACAGCAGTACGCCACGGGCGGCGTCCACCACCGCTTCAACATAACCACCGCTGGCTGATTGAAGCGCATCGACATAAGCCAAAAACTGGGCTGGTGGCTGTTTTGGGTAGACGTTCAGAGTCATCAGGCTGGGTAGATAATCAAGGAATTTGCCGTCTGAGGTTGCTGTAAACGGTCCAATTCGAATGACCTCTGCCGCGACGGCTTCACCGCCGGGCTGAACCACGCTGGCCTGGTACTTGGCGACCTGGCCGCTGGCAGTCATTTCACGCTGCAACTCAAACCAGACACGTTCCAGGTCGGCTGGACTTGGGGTCGCCTGCGAGGCAGCATAGGTGCGCAGGAACTCGTCACGGCTCATCTCACCTTTTGCCGGCGGGAACTGGGTTGATATCAATGATTGGCGCAGCAGGGTTGCTGTGTCGCCGGCAACCTGCCGCGACACGCCGAATATTTCGCTCAAGCCCAGAGTTGCAGACTTCTCGCGCAGGCCTTTCTTGGCGTCGTTGATTTTGATCTCATTCGCTGCGAATTCATCGGAGAGCGCGCTCGACGTAGCGGCCAGTCCATCGCGCTTTGACTGGGCGGCAGCCAGCATTTTTTGTTGCTGGTCGGCAGAAGCCGCATTGAATTCCGCGGATCGTTGCTCGAAGGCTTTCACTTCATCCGACCTGACATTCTGCACTTCAGTCAGGAGTGCATCCAGGGAATCCTGGGCAAATGCCACAGGTATTGCTGCCACTGACACCGCAGCCACTGCCGCGCACAAGAACAGATTACGAATATTGCTCACGACCGCACCTCCTGGGGAGCCGGCACAGGAATTTTCAACAGATCAGGGGCTCCGTCTTTCTTGGCTACTCGGCGTGCTTCCGACACTGCATGGGCATAGTTGTTATCTACCACCCATTTCTTTTCCTGGGCATTCCAGTACCCGGTCTCTGAGCCATCAAGTGTTTGATACATCAATGAAACCCTTCCCAAACGAACAAAGTCCACGGTGCGCTCGCCATTGGCGTCCTGGATACGACCCGCGTAGGTCTCCAGGGTCCGGCCGTATTCCAGCTCAATCTGGTAGGCCTCAATAATCCGGCGGTATTTCTCGGAGATGGCGACGTCCGAACGCGGCATCAGGTCTTTCAATGATTGCACGCGCTTGGTACGCTCTTCGAGGAGGAATGGCACATCCAAAGCGACAAAACGCTCGAGGGTATCTACCATCTGTTGCATCAAAGGCTGTACTTCGCGGTTGGTGGTTTCGATTTCCGTTAACTGCTTCTCAATCGACGCCATCTCTTTGTTCTGGTCCGCCACCTGGCCGGCAAGCTGCTTGTTGTACTTCTCCATGCTCTCACTTTCAGCAACCGCCTGCGCATACTTGCTCGCGGCATCCTGCGTCTTGTCGCGAATCTCGTTGATTCGGTCCTGTGATGCGGCGGCGTCCTTGTCAACAGCTACCTGGGCGTTTACAGCATTGTCTACAGTTTGAGCATAGACCGGCGCGGTCAGAATGACTGGCACCGCTATGATCAGCAATAGGCTGATTGTTTTCACTAGCCTGGAATTAATCGGGATCATGACTTAAAACGCCTCCTGGTCAACGAGATCCGCTACCTTGCGTCCGCACGAAAGTACGGGACGAGTTCTGCCGCAATGCGGCGGGCGCAGATGTTAACACCGCAAATATCTAAAAGTCGATTCATTCTTACCATCAGTTACCGGTACTTACATTTGCACGGATTTGATCAACGACACAGAGGTCGAAACTGGATCTTCAGTGCCCGCCAAAAATTGCAAAACCAGCAGAGCGACCGAAAGCCTTTCTGGTGTTGCCTTCCTGTCGCGATTGCGACCACACAAACCGGCGGTGCTTGCCATATCTGTCACAACGCACCTGCATACTGAATTCACCAGCCGGACGTCTACCTTATCACCACATTAAAGAACGTGCCACAATTCTGTTACAGAAATTTCCGAACTCGCCACTTTCGCGACTTCCAGGGCAGGTTGGGACCCGGCATACATCGCTCCCACACGCCTATTAGTGCCAGCTGCTGACAACTTTTTCCTGGCTTCCCCGTCTCGCGGCAAGGAGCAAACTGACGCTGGTATAAAGGACCACCACCACAACAAGGTAGCGTATTGCCGATAACGGCAGGGACTTCACGATGTATGCGGCAATCAATACTGCCGGAATGCCACCGAGCGCAAAAGCCAGCGTGGCGCCAAGGTTATAAGCTCCGGCATTGATGAAGCGCACGCTCGCCACCGGCATCAGGAATGCACAGGAACCCATCATGATGGGAAACGCTGCGATCGGGTTCATGCCGAGCAGGCTGACCAGGATCATGCAGGGGCCAAACAGGCCAATACCCAGCGTCATCAAGGCTCCGAGAATGAAATTGCCGATGATTCCAGCCCATAACAGGGGCCCGGTGAGCGCCAATGCATCGCCACCACCAGGAAACAGCTTGAGTTGTGTCATGAGCATCAGGCCGGCGGCAATCAGTAACGCAAAGCCCATACCGATCTGGACCCTTCTTCTCGGCCAGGCAGCGACAACCCCTGAGCCCAGCCATGCCCCCGCTACTGCGGCGGCGATCATCGAAATCAGCGTGACGCTCTCCACCGGCACCAGGGCTGTGAAAATGACGGCTTCGGCAACGGATGCCGGGGTGTGCCCGACATTGAGTGTGCCCGGGATGACTTCGTCTTTCACCAGTCGCCAGTGCCGCACAATGGCGGTCGTGGTGGCGAAGGATCCAATGCCCAGGGTATCAAAGAAGTTGACGACAAAACCGGTGAGGGTGGTTGCTACGGTGGGCTTGATGTCGTCGCGCTTCTCCTTCTTTGCCCGTCTGATACCCGCTACAAGCGCCACAAGATAGAGCAGGGTAAACCCCGCAAGGGCCAGCAACAGGATGTCTTTGGCATTCCAGTCTTGGATGTTCATACTAAAGGCGGATGATATAGTACCGAAGGTGAAAAAGCGCAACCCGGTTTCGGTCCGGAAATTTTGGAATGAGCTGCGCCGCCGTCATGTGGTGCAGGTGGCAATCTTTTACGGCGCCTTCGCCTGGATTGTCATTCAGGTGGGCTATGCCCTGCTCAGCGCCTTTGAACTCGAGCACCTGCAGCGCTATGTCGTCGCCGCGCTGGTGTGTGGGTTTCCTGTTGCGCTGTTATTGTCCTGGCTGTTTGATATCACACCCGGAGGCATCGAACGCATCGACCCATTGCCATTGACTGCTGCAACGCCCCCCGAAGCACCCCCCGGCTCTCTGGCGGTCCTGCCGTTTGTAAACCTCAGTGACGATGCCGAAAACGAGTATTTTTCCGATGGGCTGTCAGAAGAAATCCGCAACCAGCTCGCCCGCGTGCCAGGGCTGCGGGTTGCAGCTCGCACCTCGTCGTTCTCGTTCAAGGGGCGCCACGAGGACATCCGCGAAATCGGCCGGCTGCTGAATGTCGCGGTGGTATTGGAAGGCGGTGTGCGCAAGCAGGCGGATGCTGTTCGGATCAACCTGCAACTGGTCAGTGCCACCGATGGTTTCCAGATCTGGTCCGAGCAGTTTGAACGTAAGCTCGAAGACATCTTCCGCTTGCAGGACGAGATCGCTGTGGCGGTGATCCAGCGGGTCAGTCCGCTTTCCAGTCCCGCTGGCCCGGCCTTACTCCCGGCCACCACGCAGCGCTTCGATGCGTATAACCTCTACCTTCGTGGCCGGCATCATTTTCACAAGCGCACCGAGGCCGCCCTGCAACGAGCCGTTGGGTATTTCAAGCAAGCCATCGAATGCGACGCAAACTATGCATTGGCCTATTCCGGCCTGGGCGATGCCACCATGCTCCTTAGTTCCCGCTACTACGGGAACATGTCCGTCGATGAAGCTGTAAGCAAAGCACTGCCCGCCGCACAGCGCGCGCTCGAACTCGCACCGGATCAGGCGGAAGCGCATGCCACGCTTGGCCTGATCCGCGAAAGCCAGGGTGACCTGGCAGGAGCCGGCCAATCCCTGCGCCGGGCGCTGGAACTGAACCCGGCGTATACCATGGGCCTGGTGTGGTATGGCCTGGTACTGGTGGGACAGGGAAATTTCCGCGAAGCCGGACAGCGCAACCGCGAGGCGCTGCAGCGTGACCCCCTGTCACCGATCATCAATGTCAACGTGGGTTTTGATGCGCTGCGCTACGGTGACGTCGCACAGGCGAAAACGAGCTTTGCCGCGGCCATAGACATCGATCCGTATTTCCCCGTTTCGCACTATGGCCTGGCCCGCGCCCATGCCCAGGTAAGAGAATTTGATCCCGCGCTGCAGGCCATCGACGACGCCATCGCACTGGCACCGGAACGCGCCTATTACCATGCCCGCAAAGGACTGCTGTTGTTGCAGGCGGGCCAACTTGAAGCGGCAGGGAGGTCCGTGGAAGAGGCCTGCTGCAAGGCGCCGGACAATCCTTTTGACGCCGACCTGATCATTGCAAACTCCATGGTCCGAGCTGATCGTGATTACCTCGGCAAAGTGGCCAGGGGTCAAACCGCGCGCACCTACACGGCCGAACAGCGTGGGCAGGCTTTTATAGCATTGGATGACTTACCGGCTGCACGAGAGCAATACGAGCAGGCCACGCTGGACGGGGGCAGGGAATTGATCGAACTGATCACCGATGACTGGATCTGGCGGCTCCCGCACGTGATCAATCGGGCTCATTTGCGGCTGCTGGCCGATGACGCACGCGGCCGGGATGAACTGGAAGGGCTTTTGGCCGGTTACGACCACATGACCCAACAGGAAATCGTCAACCCCGTAGCCAGCTACTGGGCAGCCTGCGCTCATGCACTCCTTGGGCATACGCAGCAGGCCAGGGCTTTGCTGGATGAGGCCCGGAGCATAGGCTGGCACCACCCGTGGTGGGAGCGGCAGGATTGGAATGTCCAATCCATAGCAGAGTCTTCTGCTGCCTGATCGCAGGCGCCGCTAGATGCTGTACAGCGTGATCAGGAAAATGACGAATCGATAGCCAAGGAGAATTACCCCCACGGCAACAGACAACAGCACGGTCTTGATTATTCTGGTCACCCCGCTGGCGCCATAAACAGAACCTGTCGCGAGGTATAAATATGCTGCAAAAGCTGCCTGCAGGGACGCGGTCAGAATATTGTCCAGTAGCGGGGAAAGGGCGCCATTGCCGCCGAAATATCCATCCAGGAGAATAACGAGCAGGGCAAGGCAATACAAAAGCAGCACGAATGTATACATGTGGAGTGAAAAAACCACATGGGCGACAAACGGCTTCTTTTGGCGCACAAACATGAGGGCAGTCAGCAGAGTGAAGGGCAGCACCATCAGGATTACCAGCGACTTGGCATTCAAAATGGCGGTCTGGTTGTACAGGAGTGTCAGTTGCTCCAGGTTGATTCCCCGGGCTTCCAGTTGATTCGCCACCAACGACCGTCCCACGGCGCTCCAATCCTGGACGTGCAGGTTCGATTCCAACGGCGGGGAGACGATGCTGGTGCTCGTCAGTGACTGGACGCCGAAAAAGAATACGTTGCTGACCAGGAACAAGCTGAGCGGTCGGATATAAACCAGGCGCTGCCCCGCCAGGTACGAGTTTGTCAGCATGCCCGGACTGCGCAGCAGCGTTCGAAAACTGCGTAGCAAGCGTCCATCGATATTGCTGAAGGCTTCCAGCAATTGCCTGAACAACCCGGGGACGGTCAGCTCACGCGGATCAATGGGACGCTCCCCGCACATCGCGCAGTGCGGGGTTGAAACCGATACTTTGCAGGTGGGGCAGTTCCAGGTTTTGCCAATCTTCACGCCATGTGCCCTCGGCATTGTCATGTTATTCGCTGGGGCAATTGCAGCAGGCCCTGGCCTTGTTGGATGCAACCCAGTGAGTCGGGTGCGGATGCTCGTCAGTGTACGATCAACGCGGACTGGCGGCCAGATGACTCAAGCAGTATCTTCTGTTGTACCGGACAATTGAGTTTCACTGCCAGTCATGGGAGCGCCCCCCGCGTTGCGAAAAGACATTTTTTCCTTATGCGCCAGTACTGCCACGCTGCTGTTGGTGCTGTATTTGCACCTGCTGCCCGCGCTCATCGCCGGTCTGCTGGTATTTTCGCTGGTCAATATGCTGACTCCCTTGTTTCGTACCCGCATGCTGTGGGGCGAAGGCCCGAGACTGCTGGCGGTTTCTCTTATCGCCGGCGCAGTGATTGCGCTGATTGCCTTGTTGGGCGTGTCGGCCAGTTCCATGTTGCGCGAGAGCAATGAAAGCATTCCGGCCCTGATCAACAGCATGGCCGAGATCATCGAACACTCGCGCGAACAAATGCCGGTGTGGATCTCAGACTATATGCCGGCCGATGCCGAAGAGTTGCGCCGCGCGCTGGTCGAGTGGCTGCGCGCGAACGCTGCCGTCTTCCAGGTAGCAGGCAAAGACCTCGGACGTGTACTGGCGCACATCCTCATCGGCATGGTGATCGGTGGATTGCTGTCGCTGGAAACAGCGGTCTCGTCGCACTCAGGCGGACCCCTGGTCGACGAAATCGCCAATCGCGCGCTGCGCCTCAACAATGCTTTTCGTCGCGTGGTGTTTGCGCAGGTCTGGATATCGACCATCAACACCGCCCTGACGGCGCTTTACCTGGCCGTTGTACTGCCATTGTTTGGCATTCACCTGCCCTTTACCAAGACCCTCATTGTTTTAACTTTCGTCATTGGTCTACTGCCCATCATTGGCAACCTGATCTCGAACACAGTGATATTCATTGTCAGCCTTAGCGATTCGCTGACGGTCGCAATGGGGTCGCTTGCCTATCTCATCATTATCCACAAACTTGAGTACTTCCTGAATGCGCGGATTATTGGCAGCCAAATCCAGGCCAAGGCCTGGGAAATGTTGCTGGCGCTGCTGGTTCTGGAGGCGGCATTCGGCATTCCCGGCTTGATTGCAGCCCCTATTTACTACGCCTACCTGAAAGATGAGTTGCGCGAAACGGGCCTGCTATCGCCGGTCACTAGCTGATTTTCTGCGCATACAAACCAGCGGAATGAGAGAACATGGTTTAAGTATTAGAGGGAGCGCTCTGCCACCAATTCCTGATATGGGATTGCCACTGCCGGAATGACAGCTCGTGCTGCCGCCACTCGGACTGCGCCTCGGCGAGTTCGATCAACTCAAATCGTACCGCGTCGCCGGGCTTGAGCTGCGCCAGGGATGAGTGCGACACGCTGGCAAGGGTCCCCAGCAAGGGATAGCCGCCCGTGGTTTGGCGGTCGGCCATAAGGATAATGGGCCTGTTATCGGGTGGAACCTGGATGGAGCCAAAGGCAACTGCACTTGAAAGCATAGCTCCGCCCGGCCGCTTGTTCGGCAATGGGTCCGGCACGTCGTGAGGCAGGGATTCCGCGAGGCGAATGCCCATTCGATCGGACTCCGGTGCAATATCGCCAATCGTGCGCAAGACAGCCTTGCCTTTCCTGCTCGCTCAATTCATGCCACAAACGGTCAGGGATAAGGCGCAGCGGACCAGCCTTGGCAAACGCCGGATTGGCGTAGTGGGTGTGCCAGTTTATCTGCCGCGCGACGTGTTGCGCCGGGCGCTTGAATTCCATGCTGTCATTTTTCTTCAGCCACGTTCCGTGCAAACCACCAAAACCTGAACGCACATCGGTAGCCACGCTTCCCAGTACCGGCGCGACGGCAAAACCACCCTGCACTGCCAGGTAGGCGCGGCAACCCCGCAGCGGTTTTTTGAATTCGATGACACTGTCCGCGGGTACGAACACCGGTTGGCACAAGGGGAATACCTGCCCATTCAGGCTGGCCGATAAGTCGGCGCCGGTTACGGCAAACCACTGTGCGCTCTGTGTGCGCATGCGCACATGGCCAAAGGTGATTTCAATCGCACCGAAGTTTTCGTCGTTGGCCAGCAGACTATTCGCCACCCGCAGTGCAAATCGATCCATCGCGCCCGACTGGCCGATACCCTGGCTTTGGTACCCGGGCCGGCCAAGGTCCTGCAAGCTGCTGATACCAGCATTTTCCAGGACCATCATGTAACACCACCCTGGGTTGAGCCGCCCCGGGCAAGAAACTCCTGCAAGGAGATGGCCCGAAAACTTACCTGGTCACCGGCTTGCAGCAAGCATGGCGGTTCTTTGCTTAGATCAAATAACCGGCTGGGTGTGCGGCCGATAATCTGCCATCCGCCCGGGCTGGCCTGGGGATAGACGCCGGTTTGCTCACCTCCGATTGCAACTGCTCCAGCCGGCACCAGGGCGCGCGGGCTGGCTTTGCGCGGCATGTGCAACCGGGTGTCAAGGCCACCCAGATAGGCAAAGCCCGGTTTAAAACCGAGGAAGAAAACCCGGTAGCCAGCACTGGTATGCAGGGCAATCACGTCATCAATGGAAATGCCGCAGTGTTCTGCGAGCAATGGCAAGTCCGGGGCCAGTGACAGGTCGTAGCAAACCGGAATGACTACCAACCTGGGTTCCTGTTGAAGCGTGATATCTGAAAAATCGATGTCAGCGAGCAGGCTTTTCAGCTCATCAAACCAATACACGCACGGGTCGTAAAAAACTGTCAGCGTGTGGTAGGCGGGCACCGTTTCAATGATGCCCACGTGCAGGTTAGTGCCAATCCACCTGCCCAATGCATGCACGGAGTTGTTGGTGCCTTCATCGATGCCGGGAGGAAACTCAATAACCAGCGCACTGTCACCCAACGCCAGTAGTTGGGCCTGCTCATGCAGCCTGGCCATTTCAGTGCCGGTGCCCCCACTGGATCGGTGGACGTGGGGGCTCATGTACCAGCACGGCGATCTGGTGGAGCATGCGCACAGACCATTTTGACCTTGCATCAGGCACGCCAATCCCGCGGGCCCGGATCGAACCAAAGCGATCGACCAGGTATTCGACATGCTGGACTGAGGCTATAGGAGCATCTTCCACCCCCCTTGCGAACATCGTGTACGTCGCGGCAACCGCAGGGCTGGTGAACGCCAGTATCGATTCGCCGCCAGCACCCAGGTCGCGGGAAGTCGCGGCCAGAGATGCGGCTGGCGATGCGTTCATAGGTATGGCGATGATGACCGCTCCTGCCCGGGAGTAGGCGCGCTCGAGCGCCGCCAGTTCGAGCAAGCGCGGCAGTGAGGACGGCAGGGTATAAAACACCAGCAGCGGGATACGTTTTCCGCGCTGTTGCTGCAACGATTCCTGTGGGCTCCCCGGGAATTCAAAAGTGAACTCCGGGGCGGGCACCGGCTTCACCGGTTTCAAGCGGTCCGACAGTGTGAGTGCATTTTGCGCGGCGGTCTGTGCGTCGAGGAACTGGACCAGGCTCCAGATATCCGCTTCCCCCAGTTGTCCGCCAAATCCCGGCATCGGTGCTGCAGGAATGCCGTGCGCAATCGACCAGAACAGATCTCCGGCCCGGCGCTTGGGCGTAATGTCGTTCAGGTTGATCTGAGCGTTTGTCGGCGGAACCACATCCTCGCCATTGCCACGACCGTCGAAGCCATGGCAAGTGCTGCAGTTCTCCATATACAGGGTGGAACCGGCTGCAATCGCGTCCGCAGCGTAGGGCACTGGAGAAACGAGATAGGTCGTGGGATGGGCCGGCACGACCAGCAGCGAAGCATAAATCACAAGCGCTACGAAAATGGCCACAAGGGCCGTTATCCGGATCCGCGGCGGACTGCCCAGTGCGCCTGCAAGCAGAGCGATTGCAGCAATGCATGCAACCGTGCCGGCAGCTACCACCCCAAGTTGCATCCAGGCCGATTGCCCGATGATGTCATAGCTCAGCGTGTAATCGAATGGCCAGATTATGGATTCATGTATGGCTGGAACAATCACCCCGAGTGCGGCAACGATGGCAATGACTGCCACTCCGAACGCGACTTCAAACAGCGCGTTGCGCCTGACCCGCCGCAGCGCTGCGCTATCCACTTTGGTCGCCAGTTGCAGCGAAAGCCCGCGGTTCACCGTGGCGAAACCCAGCATGGCCGCAAACAGCACCAGCTTGGCGACCAGCAAGCGGCCATAGTCCGTGCCAATCAGGGCCGGGAAGGTGCCTACCTCGTACCAGCTGTTGATGACACCGCTGAGAATCAGCGAGCCCACGCAAATCACGCCCAGTGTCGAGAAGCGCCGCAGCGCGCCTGCGGCTGCCTGCGGCATCCTCGCATGGCCGAGCATGAATACCAGCGCAGGCAGTGCGCCCAGCCATGCACCCGCCGCCAGCAAGTGCACAACATCAGCCGCGATCCTCGTGAAATTCCCGTCTTCATCCCCCGCAACCGCATGCCCCGCCCCTGCCAATGAACCAAGGTAGGCGGCAGCCAACACCAGGGCGACGCATCTGAGGCGCAAGCGGCGGGAGTCATTGCGGGCCCGTGACAGCACCACCAGCGCGGCACCCAGCGCCAGCAAAAGCCCGGCGCGTACTGCGAATAGTTGACCGAATACGGTGTTGCCGAGAATCAGGCCAATGGTCTTGCCTGCCATCGCATCGCCCATCGGCAGGCCGCTCATCAGGGCGGATGCGATGAGTAACCATGCCCCACCCGACGCGATGGCTGCGATCAGGCACCAGCGCGTGACTTTCCGGAAACGCCGCGCGTCTTCGCCAGCACTGCCCGCACCATCACGATTCACAGCCGGCGTCGCCACCAGCAGCACAAAAATCAATTCACCCAGCAACAGCATCGCTGAGGCGTAGTGTACGGCGCGAAAAATGGCCAGCAGTGCGTTCATTGCAATGAGGGCGGCATCAAGGCTTGCGATTGCTCTGTCTCAGGCCACTAGGGACGCACATCAAACGTGAAATCGCCCTCATTGACGTGGGAGTCCACTGACAGCACCCGCCAGTGCACATGGTAGGTGCCGGCCGCGAGTTCCGGCAGGGAAACACCGATCTGCTTGCCGTCGTCAGGATCAACCTGCGCATCGTCCTTATCGACTTGTTTGCCCTCCGGATTCAGCACCTGGACTTTGCTGAAAGCGGGCTCAAGGCGTTCGCTGAACCACAGCGTCAGGCGGGGTGGCGACACCACCACCGTGCTGTCGGCCGCAGGCACCGACCGTTCCATACTGGTGTGCGCCGCGACCGGGGAGGCCATCGTCAAGGCCAGGATTGCCAGCGGCACCATCCTCATCCATCGTTTCATAACACTCCTTAAAGGAAAGACCGACAAGAAAGCCATATTAGCGCCTGTTCACACTACTTGCGCAAGTGCGCGAGCCACGACAGGCCAGGGCCGCGGGCTCGCCCACCTGGCCGTGTGAAAAACCGGCAATCCATCTTATACTTCCCGCACGAATCCCTGGTGGCGCCGTTGTGCTTTGCGCCGGACCAATCCACACCGGAGTGTTAAACCATGTGCGGCATCGCCGGTTGGTATCGTAGAGATGGGCGCCCGGTTGCGGGCGAGACCATCACCTTGCAGTGCGACCGCATTGTGCATCGTGGGCCGGACGACAGCGGTTACCTGGTGGATGGGGATTTCGGTTTCGGCATGCGCCGCCTGTCCATCATTGATGTCGACGGCGGGCATCAGCCGATTACTACCCAGGACGGGCGCTATTCAGTCGTATTCAACGGCGAGATCTATAACCACCTGGAACTGCGCAATGAACTGGCCAAGGCGGGCTACGGTTTTCGCACGCACAGCGACACCGAGACCCTGCTGGCCAGTTTCGTCCACTGGCGGGATGACGCCTGGTTACGGCTCGAGGGCATGTACGCTGTCGCCATCTGGGACCATGTTGGCCGCACCCTGACGCTGGCGCGGGACCCGCTCGGCATCAAGCCGCTATACCTTACGCAGCAGAATGGTGGCCTCGCGTTTGCCTCCGAAATCAGGGCGCTCAAGGTACTCCCCGGGCACAGGTTCGACATCGATGAGCGGGCGGTGCATGATTTTTTCAGCTTCGGCCACGTGCAAAAACCGCGTTCCATCTTTCAGCAGGTCACCAGCCTGAAACCGGGGCATGTTCTGCATATTGGTCCGACCGGCGCGACGGTGCGCCACGCATTCTGGCAGCCGCACTTCCGCATTCGCGAGGGGGTTTCGGAGCACGACTGGATTGAAGAAACACGCGAACGCGTGCTGCAGACCGTCAAGCAGCACATGCTGGCGGATGTACCCGTTGGGGCATTTCTCTCGGGGGGTGTCGACTCGGGCGCCATCCTGGCGGCGATGACGCGTTCCACGCATCACCCGATCAAGGCCTTCACGATTGGCTTTCCGCAATCCGCCATCGACGAAACCGCCGCGGCGCGGCAGATCGCGCAACACCTGGGTTGCGAGCACATTGTGCTGCCCATGCAAGCCATGGCAGCGGATGAGCTGTTTCCGGCCGTGCAGCGATCCTTTGACGAGCCCTGCGCGGCCACCGCGGCCGTGCCGATCTGGTACCTGTCCCGCCTGGCCGCCCAACACGTGAAGGTGGTGCTTTGCGGCGAAGGCGGCGATGAGCTCTTCGCCGGTTACAAGCGCCAGCGCACCGCGTTGCGCATGCAGCACTGGCGTCCACTGATCCGCGCACTGGGCCCGCTGGCGGGACTCATCGATCGGCTGCCGAAATCTTCTTTCCGGCAATGGAACTACTTCCAGCAGAACGCGCGGCGATTCCGTGATGCCGCCTTGCTGGATAGCGGTTTTCAACAGTTCTTTGCCGGCACGCAGATCACCTCTCCGGCGCTGCGCGCACGCATTTATGATCGCGCATTCTGGAGCCGCCAGGACGGGCCCGACGGATTTGCCCGGCTTGAGGCGGAATATTTTTCTGCCCCCAAACTGCATGCGCTCGCGCCCTTGCAACAATTCCTGCTGGCTGACCTGACGGTCCACATGCCGGGGTCCTTGCTGAACCGCCTGGATCGCGCCAGCATGGCCCACTCGCTGGAAGCACGCGTGCCATTCCTTTCGCATCAATTTGTCGACTGGAGCCTCACCATGCCGCTGGGGATGAAACTCAAGGGCAAGGCCGGTAAGTACGTGCTGCGCAAGGCGATCGAGCCCTGGCTTCCGCCCGGCTTGCTCAGCAAGCGCAAACTGGGTTTTCAGCTGCCGTTTGCGGAGTGGTTCCGGGGTGACTTCAGTGATTTTGCGCGCACTGCCTGGCATGAAAGCGGCGCGGACCAATCGGGGTATCTTGAAACTGCGCGAGTCGACGAAATTTGCAAAGAACATCGCGCCGGCACGGCCAATCACGGGCGCATTCTGTATGCCATTACCATGTTCAGTTGCTGGTGGCAGGACCAAAAAGACAGTGGGGATAAAGTGAGCCAGGGACTATGCTGATTGATCTGCGCGAACAGGCTGATGCCGCGCTCGCGCCCAGCGATGTGTGCATTGTCGGCGCGGGCGTGGCCGGCCTTACGCTGGCGCGGCGACTCGCACAACTGGGTCACAGCGTGTGCCTGCTCGAAAGCGGTGGCCTTGATTTCGAACAGGCCACGCAGGATCTTTACCAGGGCGCCAACGTTGGCATGCCCTATTACGACCTGGACCAGTCACGCCTGCGCTTCTTTGGCGGCACCCTCAGCATCTGGGGCGGACGCTGTGCCCTGCTCGACCCCATCGATTTTGAACGCCGCGACTGGGTGCCGCACAGTGGCTGGCCAATCAACCGCACGGACCTCGATCCGTACTACCGCGTGGCACACGAGCAATTCGAACTCGGCGAGTTCAACTACGAACACGATATCTGGGCAGAACTCGGTGTCGCTGCGCATGGCTTTGATCCCGATCGACTCACTACCGGCCTGTGGCGCTTCGACGAGCGGGCTGAACGCTTCGGCGTGGCACGCAGCAAGGATCTGATTGAATCTCCAAACGTGCGTATCCTGCTGCACGCCAACGCTATACATCTGCAGGCTGGTGCAGACGCGCGCACGATCCGGCATATCGTGGTTCGTCCACTCAATGGCAAGACCTGCGATGTGCAGTCCCGTCACTACGTGCTGGCTTGTGGCGCCATCGAGAACGCGCGCCTGCTGCTGGCCTCAAACGACGTGGAAGCGGCAGGCGTGGGTAACGGGCATGACCAGGTCGGGCGTTACTTCATGGAGCATCCGTGCGGCAGGATTGGGCGGGTACATACGGATCGGCCCTACGCGATGTGGGATGCCTTCCAGAAACGCTTCATGGCTTCCGGGCCACCACTTGCGCCGGTGCTGCGCCTGGCTGATGCCACCCAACGTGCCGCCCGCGCCTTGAACAGCGTCGTGACCTTCAAGCTGCAGCGCCCACCCAGACTGGGCGTGGCGCTCGGCAACCGCATTTATCAGAACCTCAAGCACGGAATCTCACCCAATCGCCGCGGACGCGCGCTGGATCATGCCTATCGTGCCGTGCGTGCCTGGTTTCATCGCGAGCTGCGCAGCAAATTTGAAGAACTGCGCGCCCGCATGGGCAAGAGCGGGCTCTACCTGATCGTGCGCGGAGAGCAGGCGCCGAACCCGGACAGCCGCGTGCGGCTCTCCAACGAACGCGATGCGCTGGGAAATTTCCGCGCCGATCTCGATTGGCAGCTGACCGAGGCGGACAAGCACAGCGCGCGTGTATTCACGCAAACCTTCGATGCCGAGTTGCGTCGGCTGGGGCTCGGTACGCTGGAAGCCAGTGAATGGCTGGCGAATCCGGAGCCACAGTGGCCGCTGGACCCAACCGTCGGCAACCACCCGATCGCGGGTTACCACCACATCGGCACGACGCGCATGAGCTCTGAGCCGGCCAGCGGCGTGGTCAACGCCGACTGCCAGGTGTTCGGTTACGAAAACCTGTTCATTGCAGGCAGTTCCGTATTCAGCACCAGCGGCTGGGCCAATCCCACGCTGACCATCGCCGCCCTGTCGTTGCGGCTGGCCGAGCACCTCGATGCCCGACTCCACAAAAAAGGGGACGGGGCAAATTAAATTTGCTTAATTTGCCCCGTCCCCTTTTGCACGTCTCACTGTGTCATTTGGTCGAGAATTTTCGTTTTTGCCGCCTCGTAATCGCTTTCACTGATCAACTTCTGATCGTAAAGCGACTGTAGCTGAGCCAGTTTCTGCTCTGGCGTTTGCGGTGGATTCGCGGCAGACGTCGCCGCCGCTGCGGCCTGCTGGGCAGACGCAGCGGACGCCGCGGCAGCTTGCTGGGCGGATGTTGCCGCCGCAGCCTCCGCGGCTGCGTTGGCATTGGCGCTGGCAGCAGCAGCGGAGTTAGCTGCCGCTGCTGAAGCATCGACGGAACCTACGACCACTGCAGTCCTTACCGCTGTTCGGCGCCAGACACCCAGGATTGCCCAGGCGGACTCGGTAAACGTTATCAGCGCCAGCGCTACCAGCAGGATCCTGGCCCGGCGGCTTATTCGCAAATTCATTGGGCTCATTCTGTGTCTCCTTTGTCCGGACGGTTTCATTTGGTTTTGGTGTACTTGAGTTCCATCAACCTGAACATTTCGGTACCGAGGCCTTGCCCCCATATCTCTGTCACATGATCACCGTTCGGCTCGACGGACATGCGTAACTCAAGCGGAGTCGGCTTGGCAGTGAGTGGATCCGGGACCGACGCCCTCATTGTTGCAGTTGTGCCGGACTCATCAAAACTGCCGGTGTACCAAATCATGCCGGTACTTCCAGTATCCATCCAGGCCGTCTGGTAGATTTTGGATACGTTGTCATAGCCGATGTAGCCAATCCCATTGAACGGTTCGCCGCCAACCGCACCTACCAACATGGATTGGACATAGCGCCCACCCAGAACCCAGGCACTGACCATGCTTGCGGTGGATTCAACGGGCGTGCTATTGGCGGAGACCCAGGTCCTGATCTTGACGTCGAAAGTACCGATCATGGGCGCGAGTCTTTTCTGTCCATCGCCCGGTGTCATGGCAACTTCAAGGGCTTTTGCCATTGCCGCTTCATTCTCGGGGGCCCCTTTACCTGCGTTCTGGGCAAGAACAGGATTCGCCAGGAAGAGAACCATGGCCAGCAGGCCAAACGTGTGCTTGCGTAACTGCATTTGTAGTCTCCATTTCCAGTAAAGAAAACCCCGACAACGGCAGACCGCCTTGTTGACCCTTCTTAAGCGGCTATGCGTATTTGTTTGATACTACACCACCTGCACTTCAGCGGGGGATTGGCAGCGAGATTAAACCGCAAAAAATGGGTGCAGGATGATCAACTATCCTGCACCCGTGAAGGCCTGATGGCCCGAAGTTTAGTGCGCGTGCACCTTGTCTACGGAATACGTCTTATCCTCCCCATGACAGTTCCCGCAGGACTCGCCAAAGACAGTTGTGTTGGCAAATGCATGTTTGGCTGCATCGTCGCTGTCGTGGCAGGCCAGGCAGGCCGCAGCAATCGGTTCCATTGGACTCCATAACTCCTGCGGAGTAACCGTGGCCAGCAATCCATCGGGCAGCGGTATCTGCTCAGAGCCGTTTACGTGGCAAGTCTCGCAATTGCGCAGATCACCGGGAAACTCGACGTCGGCGAAATCGGTATCACCTCTGCTACCGGGTATGACATAGCCCTTCTCCAGTTCCGCACCTCTGTGGATCTTATGGATCATGTACTTGAAGTGCACGGACTGGGATGGCTTGCCCTCCGCTTCTGCGATCAAATCAGGCTGATGGCAGGTTACGCAGTACTGCGGGTTATGGCGGTTGCCGCCGTGCAGGGCCAGGTTGCGGTGACAGCCCTCACACTTGTAATCATCGACCACCATGCGCCGTGGAACGGCCACATCATCAGTCACTGCAAATGCAAAGGTGTAATTTTCCGCCATGTCGCGCTGGCTGGATGGCTCGTCACCTCCCATATCGATCAGAACATTTCTGCGGCCCTCGACACCGACGCTATAGGAACCTGTCGCGTTCGCTGGAAGTGGGGTATTGAACTGATAGGCCCAGGCATCGCCGTCCCTGACCAAATCCCACCCTGCCACCGTCTCCTGGGCGTAGAAGCTGAAATCTGTATTCGGCCCGGCGATTGAGAATCTGAGCCGATCCAGAAATTGCGGGCCAAGCGCACCGTCTTTGCTGCTCAAGGTGAACTTGACGGTCGGCTTGCTGCCAGGACTGGTGTTGGTTACCTGCAGGATATTCACCAGGACACCCGGTAACTGTGCCGAGTTGGCGACCAGCGTGTGCGAACCGCGAACGGACCGGCCAAATTCACTGCCCTCTGGCTTGTGGCAATTGCCACATTTGCTGTCGTCTGCCTGGGGGCCACCCGGATGACCTTCGCCTGTTGCGAAGTCCACGTCGTCGTGACATGACGTGCACACCAGGCTGGAGGGATGATCCAGCCAATTGGTATGTTGTGCACCGGCAAGGCCTCTGAACGTGCTGGGGGCGTTACCCAGGCATCCCAGCACCGTGGTATTCACCTCAAGTTGCTGGACTGTCGCACCGGTGGATTTATCGACCAGGAAAAACTTGGTGCCGTTGTTAACCCACTTTCCGGTTGCTTGTTCGCCTGCGCCGTTGGCACTGGCAAATACCGATCCGTCGGGAGCACCCACGTGAATGTCAAACTGATTGAGATCGCCCCAGCTCAGCAACGTGCTGCCGTAACCGCTGGCATCACACACCGTCGCCGGATTGGGGTTGGCGACCAGCGGGAAGTTCTTTGTTGGGGTGCCGCCGGTGTGGCAGGTTTCGCAGTCGTTCAGTGCTGCCGGGTAAGCTTCCAATCCCTTGTGTACCCTGTGAATGAGAACGTTGAAGCTGAAGCTCAATCCCGTTGCTTCGTCAACCAGCCCGGGGTTATGGCACTGGGTGCACATGCCAGTTTCCAGGTAACGCCCGCCGTGCATCTCCAACGGGTCGTGACAACGGCCATTGCAGGTTTCTGTGGTCACGACATCGCGCGGAAGAGGATCGTTAGTGCCGGATGGAACAAAATTGTGCACGACGTTATCCGAGTAGCGCTCCAAACCGAACTCCCGCAAATCACGACGGCCAGAAACGCCAAGCGTGTGCGTAGCATCCGGGTCGTAGGTGTCGGGAAGTATCGTGCTGAACTTGTAGGTATACACACCGTCGCCGAGTGCCGTGAAGGTACCGCCCACATCCGTGGTATCGATGGTCAACCTGACTTTCTGTTCCTCGCCCTGCGGGATATAGGTCAGCGTGAACCGCATGTCCACCGGTCCGGGTGTGTAAACGCCGTTGATATCCAGTGGCAAACCACCGGGGTCCTTGATTGAAAAAGTGACTAAGGGACGGAGGTCAACCGGAATCAAGATGTCAATGACCTCCAGGTCCAGGCCGGGCCTGATGAACAAGAGTTCATCGGCAGTGAGGTAGTATTCCTTGTCTTTGGTTGTGTAGTTCTTGCCGCCCGACGGATCCGTGCTGACTGCCATGCTTAAACTGGAACTCATCAGTAGGGTCAGACTGAGCGCAAACTGCCACAAGATCGTTCTTTTTGTGAATTGTTGCTTCATTCCGGACTCCTCCATTCGTCTAAAATCCAATACCCAAAAAAGTTTGGGGAATTTTTGACGATTCATTGTGGCGGATTCGGGAAATACTGCCTTGACTCAGGTCAAACCAAGTTGAAAGGCTCAACCCGGGTTTGTCTGGAAGCCGGGGTCAATGGCCGGGATAGTGAAAAAAGGGACGAAAAAGGCGAAAAAGGGAAGGGGGGAATTAAGCAAATTTAATTTGCCCCGTCCCCTTTTTGGGGTGCATACGCGGTGACTTTGATTTCGACCAACGCGCCCTGCTCCGCCAGCGTCGTCACGCCGATGACGGTCCAGGTGGGGTAGGGCGGCTTCACGAACTCATTCTTCACCTCGATCATGGCTGTGAGATGGGCGGTGGCGTCGCCGGAAAAACTAGAACTGCCGAACACGTGAAACGACTCGATTTCGACGATATCCGCCAGGCTGGCACCGGCCGCCGTCAGGTTGCGATCGATGATCTGCCACGTACGCCGCAACTGCCCCTTGAATGCCTCGACATCTGTGCTTTCGCCCGGCGCGGCACCTGCAACAACACCCGACAGGAATACAAAGTCGCCGGCTCTGCGCACCGGCGCGTAGGTGTATTGCTCGTATAACAGCGTCTTGTCTTTCGCCGTCGGCAACACGACCTCACCGCCGGGCGCAGGTATCACTTCCGTTGCGAGAACTTCTTCTCCAGGTGCATACACCGTCATCGGAAACGCGGGTTGCACAGATTCCGACGGCGTTACCGGCGCAGGTGCAGGCGCTTCCCTGGCGCAGGCCGTCATCAAAGCGAAGAGTACCAAGCCAGCCCACCGCATGTCACTTTTCAAGAAACTCTTTCCTGTTACGACCATTTCAGCACCTCTCCACTTTTGCCCGGCAACACTACACGACTCCATGCAACGCTATTGGAACGCAACATCCCGATAAGCCTGCGCAAGCTTCGCCACGGAGGTCTCAAAACTCATGGTGCGCGCCATTGCCTGGTAGCTTTCGCGCGCGCGTGCAAGACCATCCGGATCGTCGATCAGGTGGTCTATTTTTTTAGATAATTCTTCAACATTTCCAGCTTCAAATCCAAACGAATCGTCAAGAGCAAACTCCCCTGCCGCAGTGTGCTCGCCTTGTGCAACAAGAACCGGTGCCCCCATGCTCATCGCTTCCAGCACGGCTATCCCTTCGAGTTCCACCTGGCTGCAATGCACAAACAAGTCGGCTGTTGACAGGAGCTGGCGCAGGCGCTCCCGCGAGACGAAGCCCACTTCGGTCTCGTGGGCAAGCTTGCCCGCCAGCCCTTTTAGCGCCTCTTCACGCAGGCCATGCCCGGCAATCACCACTTTAATGCGCTCACGGTAGCGCGAACGATGCACCGCTTCGATGAGACATTCCTGGTTTTTCTCGGGAGATAATCGCCCCACCATCACAATCAGAAAAAAGCCACGATGCTCGGGAGCGCGCTCATAATCTCCCGGAATCATGTCGGGTGAAACACCGCAGGACACCACCATGCTCCTGGATGTAAGTCCATGCTCCCGCAGCTTGCGCTCGGCAAACAAAGTTGTACAAATCACCAAATCGGATCGATTGTACAAACGCTTGATCAGGAAATAATAAATAAGCCGGCTTAAACCAGAGGATCGTACTCCCAGGTTCATCAGGATGTTTTCAGGCTGCACAAGAAACGACGACACCACCGGGCGCCGGGCTTTACGCGCCTCACTCAATGCAAAAATCGATAACAAAAAGGGAAATTGCAAATGCACGACATCAACGTCCGCAAATGCCAGGGCAAGCATTTTGCGCACAGGCCAGGCCATCCTGAAGCCAGACGCTTTCATGGCCTTCAGCGGGAACTGGAATGCTGCAAGACGCACGTGCGGCTCGCCATAAGCATCCGCCCCGACCAGGGTGACGTCACAGGTTTCACGCAATTTATCGACAAATTGACGGGCAGCGACAACGCCTCCGGCGCCGCGTGCCGTCACCACCGTATCGGCGACAAATGCAATGCGTAATTTTTGGTCGTTTTTAATCGCTTGTTACGCCTTTTGAGCCGGACACAATTCCCCTGCCCCCCATCCACCGCGGAGCCCACCAGTTCATGTGCCCAAAAAGACGCATCGTTGCTGGAACCAGGAGCACGCGCACAATCGTTGCGTCAAGCAAGACAGCCAGCGCCATCCCGAAGCCCACAGCACGAATCAACACCACCTGGGCCAGCGCAAACGCCCCAAATACAGCCACCATGATTGCAGCGGCGCTGGTGATTAAACCGGCAGTCTTTTCGAGACCATCGGCCACCGAAAAAATGTTGTCGTGAGTCTGCTCGTATGACTCTTTGATGCGCGAAAGTATAAGCACTTCGTAGTCCATGGAAAGTCCAAAAAGCATGCAAAAAAGCAGCACCGGAAGTGTTGGTTCCAGCGGCCGCGGATCATGCACAAAAAGATGTCCGTCCTGAAAAACCCAGACCAGTGCTCCAAATGAGCCCGCCATCGACATAAAATTCATGACCACAGCTTTAAGCGGCAACACCACGGATCGAAGCAGCAGGAAAAGTACCACGACTGTCGCCAACACCACAAATCCGACCGCATACGGCGTTTTTTCTGCGATGTACTCCGTTGAATCAATGTCGTTAGCGGTCACTCCCCCGACCGAAATCACGCCACCGCTTGTATCCCCCGCGTCACGCAAGCGCCGAATACTGCGCACAATCCCACGCGCTGCTTCGCTTTCCGGCGGCGCATCGGCCAGCACATCTATAAGCGCCACGTGATCGCCTGGCTGACTTTCGACTTTGCGTACATGCGGAATCCGGGTGATTTTTTCGCTTAATTGGCGCAATGCCTCAGCACGTTCCGAAGCAACAACCGGTGTAGTGGGAAACTCAATGGCCACCACGATCCGGGTTGCGCCCTGGTCCGGAAAGTCCCGGCGCAAAAGCTCATAAGCATCGCGCGCCTGGACGCCCTGCCCGAGGACACGCACATCGGCCGCAGTCATACGCAAGTGAAAAAACGGAATCCCAAGAAAGATGAGCAGGCTCAAGGTAGAAACAAGAACGAGAACAGGCCTCTTCATCACGTGCATCGCCGTACGATTCCAAAAACGCTTCTGCCTGCGCCGCCCAATCAGCGGCACACGCCCAAGATGAATCCTTGGCCCCAGAACAGCCAGCAGTGCAGGGAGAAAGGTGAGCGCAAAAATCACCGCCAACGCGACGACGATCGCGCCGCCAACCCCCATCGCCACCAGGTAGGATCCTTGAAAAAACAGGAGCCCGGACAGCCCCACCGCCACAGCCAGCCCGGAAAACGCCACCGCCCGCCCGGCAGTGGACAGCGCACGCACAATGGCTTCGGTGGTTTCATGGCCAAGTGTTAGCTCCTCGCGGTAACGGCTGACGATAAACAAGGAATAGTCGATGGCCACACCGAGCCCGATCAAGGAGCACACATTGATGGTGTAGTGGGCCATCGGGGTGAGGTGCGACATCAGCACAACGATTGCAATCCCGCCGGCCACGGCGAGTGACCCGACTGCCACCGGAATCACTGCGGCCACAAGACTGCCAAAAACCAGTAAAAGCACGAATATCGCAATCGGCAGGGACACCATCTCCGCACGAATCAGATCGTGCTCCAGGGTCCGGTCCAGATCGTGCATGAACGGGGCTTGCCCGGTGCATGCAACTTCGAGGCTGCCCGATTGAAGTTGCGCAAGAATGTCAGGGTAAGCGCGCATCGCAGTTTCGAAATCACCGGATAGACCGATGATCGCAAAAGCCGAACGCTGCTGCGCATTGGTCATGCGCTGTTCAAGCATGGGTATTTGCCCGGTCGGCGCGACGATCGATTTCACCCGCCCATCGTCCTTAAGAGGGGCCAGAATTCGCCCCATCTCAGCTTGTACTTCCGCAAGGGACATCTGTGCATCGGCCTCTTTGGGCCGGAATATCGCGATCACCGACATCTCGCCCACTTGCCCCGCCACGCCAGCGGCAAGCGCTTGCGCCCGTTCGGATTCAAGCCCCTCTATTTTCCCGCTGGTAAGCGATCCTCCGTACCAGAGGGCGCCCAGAGAAGCGGCCATAAACGCCCCGGCCACAATGAGTGTAAACCTGCGGTAGCGGCACACCCATCGACCGAGCGAGGCAAAAAAATTGGGTTCGAGGTTATTCATTTAGAAAAAGGGGACTCCGGCACCTTTCAGGCGGGGTTTGGCGAAATTGCGCGCCTGCGCCTGTGCAATTCAGCCCTGGCGCTGCGGAACTGAAGCCTTTGGATCCCAGCCATGGCGTTCGGCGTGAAGTGACTGACACCAGGAATAGAGTGCATCGTACATCGTCATCCCGGGAATACTTTTGCTATGCGTTCGGCCTGATCGAATCGTTGATTCACGTGATCCCAGGGGACGTTTTGAAAAAAGGCGTCAATGTACTTGGCGGCATCCGCGCCGTGATCCATTTGATAGGCATGCTCGTACATATCCATCATGAGTAGCGGAAGTGTTTGAGCTGGAGTCTGCGCATGATTCGAAGCTCCTGAGATCGTAAGACTATGATCACGAAGATCATAGCCTAGCGTTACCCAGCCACTGCCACCGGCAAGTCCCATGCCGGTCAATCGAAAAAGCTCTTCCCACCGGGCTGCGCTGCCGAATACAGCGGATAATCGCTGGGGTACCTGACCCGATGGCTTGCCGTCGCCGCCGAGATTTCCAAAATAAAGCTCATGCAGGACCATGGAATTGTGGAAAAGCAGTTCGCGTTCCTTGAGCGCGATGGCCAGAAATGGCGGGGAGTCCTTGGTTAACTGGCTAATCTCGGCTCGGACCTTGTTCAGGTTCTTGACGGCGCCCGAGTAATTCTTCTCATAATGCGAGACGATCAGCTTTTCGGAAATTCCATTTAACTTCCCGGGGTCAAATGGGAGTGGCTTGGGCTCGAGCAGGCCAGCCTCTCCTTCAGTCGTGCCCCCGGCGGCAGCCGCCGATTTAATGGATAGGCCGCTCACGAGCGCAGCGCCGGTTAAGGCCGAAGCGCGAAGTATCTGTCGTCTGTTCATTGAATTTGGAAAACACTCCGGTTTGCTAAAATTGTTGCGCTGCAGCCTGCAAACAGATAATCAGGGCATGTGCAGCCAGTCCATGTCCTCAGGGTGAATTTTCTTTGCCTGCTGCCGCGAAAAATGCTGCGGGTCGGCGACGCGTCGCCCAACTGTAATCGGGCGCACTTCACCGTCTCCAAACAGGTCAGCGTAGTCGCCGTAAAGGCCATCGCAAATTGCCTGTACGTCGCATGACGCACAGGCCGCACCGTGACGATAACCCGTATACTCCTGCGCCCGCATTTGCGCGTCATCCTGATACAGTTCGTCACGGGATTTGCCGGTAGGCCGCGCTGCCCACTGCCGCTCCAGCGCTTGCTTGACCTCGTGCAGTTTATCGCCAACGCGGGGCATCTGCACCACCATGCGGCGCAGTGGAGCCCGCAACGCGCCCAGGGGGAGCCTCGTACCCAGGCCGAAGGGCGGCGTAAGCGGCGCGCTACGCATGCGCTGCGCCGGCAGGTCCGTCCACGACCAACTGGCGAAATCATTCTCGTGCAGGTCATACGGGATTTGCTTGAAGTCGTATACAGTTTTCCGGTGGCGCTCGGCGACTACGCACAACGGCAGGTAGCGAACATTAGCCTCCACTCCCGCCTCAGCGAGCAGATCGAGAGCTTCGTTGAGAGGCCCGCCGACCTCCGCATAACGTGGCACATTCATGGTGCTGCGTTTGCCTGTTTCCTGATCGTTGAACGGATTGAAGCCGAGGAAGTTCACCACCTCGGCACCCGTGCTGATGGCAAGCTGCGCGATATCGACCACCTGGTCCAGTACGGGCTTGGATACCACGGTATTGAAGCGAAAGGGAATACCTTCCTCTTGCAGGTTACGCAAGGCCTTCATTTGCCGCACGTGGGCGCCCTGCTGTCCGACAAGTTCGTCGTATACGGTGCCCAGACCCTGGATGCTCAGCAGGAAATCGCGCAGGCCGGATTTGCGGAAGCGCACGGTGGCGGCACGATTGGACAGCACCTGCGCATTGGTGATGATGGTTGGCGACAGACCAATCTCCGCACAGTAGTCAACCAGCTCATAGATTTCAGGATAAAGCGTCGGTTCGCCACCTTGAATGTCGACAGAGTTATTGCCGTAGTAATCGACCAGTGTGCGGCAGATCTCCTTCGCCTTCTCAAGACTCATGAACCCGTGCTGCGGATGATTTTCATCCTGGATGCGATCGAGGAAATAACAGAAGTGACAGCGCAGGTTGCAGGTTTGCCCCAGCCACATCACGCCCCGGCGTGTGATCTTTCGCGCCATGCTGGTCAGGTACACGGGTTTTTCACCCGCGTTTTGCGTGGTGGCCAAAGCGAGGGCCTGTTCCAACAGCGAAGATGTGTCGACGGTCATTGTGCCTCCAGGGGCTTGATATTCTGCGCTTCAGTAGTCCCGCGTCCGAAGCGTTGCGGCAACCGTATCGCCGCGATGCGCACGCAGTCAAGCGGTGACGCGAGAATGGCCTCGCCGAGGCGGGCGAGTGCGAATCCGAAATCAGCTCTCGTAAGTCCGACCCGCATGAACCACATTGCCCGGGAGGCACGAATACGTTGTTGATCGCGTTGCGCGATCGCAGTTTTTGCGAATAATCGATCATGAACGGCCCGTTCCTCTGCATACCATAGCCGGTGTCGCGTCACGAGTCCTCCCGGCACGTTGCGCTCGACCAACGGTGTTTGAATGTGTGCAAGCTGACCACCCGCGACCACGAGCCTCAGGTACCAGTCAAGGTCGTGAACGATTACCAACGATTCATCAAAAAAACCGAAGCACTCAAACGCCGAGCGGCGACAGGCGACGACGGAAAGCGTGTGCAAGGGGCATTCAGCAAGCATGTGGATGAGCGGGTTCGCATAGTTGAACAAGGGGCGCAAGTTTGGCAGCACGACCCGGCCAGCGGCGTCGATTTCAATGTGACCGGTGGAACAGAGCAGGATTTCCGGATGTGAGCCGAACTCGGCCACCTGGGTCTCAAGGTAGGATGGGCGCCAGGCATCGTCATCATCAAGAAAGGCCACAATTTCGCCCCGCGCCTGTTCCACTCCACGGTTGCGCGCAGCGGCGGCGCCGCCCGCCGTGAGCATTTCTACCAGCACCACTTCCGGATGTTCAACGCGAAGCCAGCTTGCCGTGCCGTCGATAGATGCGTCATCTACCACGATGATCTCGAAGTCACGGTAGCGCTGCGATTTGATGCTCGCCAAGGCACGTGCGAGTAGCGTGCGCCGATTGTGCGTCGCCACCACCACCGAAACTCTTGGCGTCATGGGGTGACCCCGAAATGGTTTGCTGCCGTCTTACCCGAGGCCGCTGCAGGGCGTATTTTGTCAGCTATGAAGCCTGCGAGATTGGCAGTTTCCCAAAGTACGAGCAGCGCGATGATCGCCGCGCCGCGAACCGGCCCGCGCTGGCGCAATTCCGGCAGCAGCAACGCAGGAAGCCGAAGATGAAAGCGCATGCTTTCGCGCAATCCCAGGTTTTCGCCCGATTGATGGAATTTTGCTGCGCCCCTTCCGTAGGCGAAGAACTTGCGCACGAAACCTGTGAAATTGAGCTCCGAATTGTGGTCCACGACGGCGGCTGGAACTCTGCCAAGCGCGAAACCAGCGGCTGCCCAGCGCCGGCATAGTTCACGATCCTCTGCAGTTCGGAATCCTTCGTTGAACCCGCCGAGTTGGCGCAGCGCCTCCCGCGGGAACGCCAGGTTGTTCGATGGAAGCAGGCGTTCGCAATGCACCAGATCGCGGTCGTGGCGCGACAGCAGGTTGAGCACCAGCTGGGCAGCGTCGGCGTAGGCATTCCCGGGCAGGCCATTTACTGTCGAGCCGCCCACTGCGAGCGGAGGATTGGTCACAACACCGGAGGCGAGCGTTTTCAGCCAGCCTGGTTGTGGCCGGCAGTCATCGTCTGTGAACGCGATGATTTCTCCGCGTGCATGCTCCATACCGCGATTGCGCGCCGCGGCCGGACCGCAGTTTGCTGTCTTCAATAAGCGGAGGCGTAATGGCTCGACAAACGGCGCGACCACCGCGCTCACGTCCTGCGTGCCACCGTCCGCAACAACGATCGTCTCGGCGTCCGAAGGAAACCCCACAGCAAGTGCTGTGAGACAGGCCGCTAAGGGACCGGGACGCTCAAACGTAGGAATGACGACGGAAATGCGCGTGATTTCCAACTTACTTCTCGCTCAATTCCAGCTTGGGTGCGTATTCAGGCCCCCGCAGACGATGGAGGGTGCGTGACAACGCCCAGCGCAGGCGGAGATTGAGACGATCGGGCAGCGGATGCATGACGGGTGCATTCTCAATGACTGCACGCGCGATTTCCGGCTTGGCGTGCGGGCCTACCAAGCGGTACTGCGCAGCAACGAATGGCCCGGCCATGAATTTATAGCGAAAGCGGCGGCTCTCGCGGCGAATATCCTGCCAGGCAGGCTTGCATCCGATGCGTTCCGCGAGCGCATCGCAAAATACCGTGTGTTCAACCAGGTGGGGAAGGGATTTTTTAAGGGCGCCAAAGAAGTGCGCACGGTACTGTGTCCAGTAGTCGATCGATTGCTGCATTTCTTCCCTGGAAGGCAGCTTGACCGCTCCACTCTGCAGCAGCGCGAACCAACGCGCCTGCAACTCAGCCAGCGGTGGAATAGCACCAAAAGCAGGCCGCAGGAAACCGATGAAACCGAGGTGGTCGCCAACATCGGGGTTGAAAGTGTGCAGATACCGTGGCGCTCCGGCAAGTTGCGGATCGAGAAACGGCACGCGCGTTTCGAAGCCGGTGCAAAAAATCACCAGATCCGGCGTAAATACGGAACCGTCAACAAACACAACACACGGCCCGTCGAAGCGCGCAATTGCCGGAACGCGGCGGCAGCGTCCCGTTGCGATGGCCCGAACGAACTCGTCATTCTTGGTCCCAAATTGCTCGGTGAAGGTACCGCCGGATTCGCGCAGTAGCTGCAGGGAGAGCTTCCGCGTGTGCAGGTTGCCACGGATTTCCGCAAGCGAAGGCGCCAGCAGCAGCGGCAAGAAGTCGAACACGAATTGAGAGGTCTTTGCCAGCGCCTTGTCGACGAAAAGGAATGGCAGGAATGTCCAGCGATAGACCCTGCGCTTGTTGTTATCCGCCGGATTGCGCGTTTGGAAAACCCAGTGGGCTGTGCTGTTCATGAGCCGGGATGTCTGCAGATCTTTCGGCTTGCCCAGCTGCACTCGGGATTGCACGGCCACGCCCCGACGCAATGACATCACAGTCTCAGCGGCGTTGGCGGCGACCTCAGCGGTAATATCAGCGCCGGACTCGCCCGCCCCGACCACCAGCACGCGTTTGCCGGCGACCTGGGCTGGCCCGCGATATTGCGCACCGTGCAGTGTCGTGCCGGTGTAGGTCTCTTGTCCTGGAAGGTGCGGCACATGCGTGTGTTGATGCAGCCCCGAACAAACTGCGACCGCGTCGAAGACTTCCTCACGCGTGCCGGACGCAGTGTTTATGCGAACTGTCCAGTCACCGGCTGCATTCTGCGTTACAGCATCAACCGTGGCCTGGAATTGGATGTGGCGGTGCAGGTCGAATGCCCGGCAATAGCGCTCCAGATAAGCAACGTATTCGCCGACCGGCAGGAACATCAGCTGGCCGGCCGGTGCAGGAAAATCTGAGAAAGAAGTCATCAGCGGCGACGATGTGAGTTCGCAAGACTCCCACACCACGCCATTGGCCGGGTGAAACCGGAAGACGCCTCCGATGCCATCTGCGCGCTCGAAGCAGGTGGGCGCATGGCCTTCATCCAGTAGTTCTTTGATGGTGGCGAGCCCGGCGGGACCTGCCCCGATGACAGCAACACGCTTTCTCAATGAATACTCCAAATAGCTGAGTGACGTTAAGTTCCTGTCGGGTATCGGGTCAAGAACGGAATGAGCCGTAGACGCTTCAGGGCATTGTAGACTTTCCCCTTTACAGCAGACAACTCCCGGCTTCCGCCGTCGGGGAAGCGTCGCTAGCTGTCAGACTTCACGCGGCGTCCAGTGCGAAAGATCGCACGAGAGCAACTCTTCCAGCGCACGGTTGTGAGGCGCGTAGTGTTGGTACAGCCAGCGCTCAATTCCCGCTTCAATCCTGGGAGGGCTTCCCAGCCCCGAAGCCCAATGCCGAAGATGCGAACCAATGCCCGGGGGAATAAGTCGTTGGAGACCGAGCCGGTAGGTAACTCGAAAGAGCCACCGTAGCTGAGTGGGGACGGCCTGGTTATAGGGCAGCAAACCCCTGAGAGGAACGTTGGGATCCACACCGAGAAACGACCACAGTTCGCGCACCAGTGTTTCGGGGTCACGCTGCAGATCTTCGAAAAACACGACCTTCACTCGCTCACGAGGAAATCGGGAATAATAATTTTGCAGCTGTTCCGCGTAATAGCCGGCATCCACGTAAATACGGGCCTTGCTTAGCAACGCTTTTGGATCGAAGTCCGCCACCCACTGTTGGGCCCCTTCTTCACCCTCGAACCGTTGCCCGGCGGCCAGACGCTCCAGGTTAGCGGCGACCGCGTCCTTAAACGACAGGGATTCCGCACCCTGGCACCGCCTCATCCACCAATGGGAGAATGCTCTCTTCACTGGATCACGAAGAATGACGATAAACCGGACCTCTGGCAGGGTCGCCAGGATTCGATCAGGAACAAACGGAAGAAACAGGTGGCTGACCCGTGCTTCTCCGACCGCCTGCTCATGTCTAAGAGCAGAAAAATAGGTCTGTTGGTAATACTCAAGGCCGCGTCCGTATTCATACTCAAAGAACACGGGTTCTTTCGGAGTGGAGAACAGGACGTCAGGATGCTGACTCAGATAGAAATAGAGCGAGGTTGTGCCACCTTTAACGGTGCCAAGAATCATGAAATTCGGAAAGTGCATAGCCTGTCATTAACGCCCTTTTCTCCGGAATCCGCAAATTTTCAGCAGCGGCGAGCCTGAAGTCCTTGGCAACCGCTAAAAATTGTGCTCAAAACACGCTGATTCATTGCCAAGTACCGATGTTATACTTCAACTTCCTGCTATCGTTGCCGCTTGCGCATCTCATGCCTCTGACATTCGCTCCACTATGTAAATTTGGTGAAAAGGCGGTAGATTTCCGGCTGCCCGGAACCGATGGTCGAACCTGGTCGATGCAGGACTGTGCCGGTCCTAACGGTTTGTTGGTGATGTTCATCTGCAATCACTGCCCTTACGTCAAAGCCATAAATCACAAGCTGGTCCGGGTCGCTAACGACCTGCGGGCCCTCGGGGTCCACTGTGTGGCAATCATGTCAAACGATGAGCAGTATTATTCTGAAGATTCCTGGGAAAACATGCGCGAGGTGGCAGAGGCAATGGCCTATCCCTTTCCCTATCTCTACGACGGGACCCAGGAAGTGGCCCGGGCCTATGGTGCGGTCTGCACACCGGATTTCTTTGGTTACAACCGGGACCTGGAACTGCAATACCGCGGACGCCTGGACGCAAGTGGCGCCAGGAGGGATGCCGGTGAAGTCAAACGGGAACTGTACCTGGCCATGAAGCAGGTTGCCGAGACTGGCAAAGGCCCGGAGCACCAGACTGCCTCCATGGGATGTTCCATCAAGTGGCGCACCTCGAACGTCTGGCATGGGCGTGCGCGAAAATTGTTGCGCCGGTGGGACAGGCTCTTCACGCCGTGGGTCTTGATACGGAGGGCATGGTCCGTCAAGATCGCCCGGTGGAAGCAATAAAGCAGCAGGCCGGCTTTCTACGCCGACTTAATCGCATAGGAAGTCATGAATTCGCCTCCTTTTTTCATCGTCGGCTGCGCACGCAGTGGAACGACGCTGCTTCGAGACCTGTTGCGGTCACATCCTCGTCTCACCATTCCCAATGAATCTCATTTCATACCGGCTTTTTACCATTGCTACGGCAACCCGAAGTCGGTCCGAGAAGCGGTGGTGATCGCCAGGGCGATTCTGCGCCTTCAATACGTTCAGGCATGGGCTTTACCAATGACAGAACAGACTTTCGCCGATTGTCGGACCTACGACGAAATAATCTCCAGGATTTACCAGGCGTGGGCACGCAAGGAAGGTAAACCGCGATGGGGGGACAAAACGCCGCATTACGTGACCCGCATCCCGGTGCTGGCGAAAGCGTTTCCGGACGCCAGATTCATCCACATTTATCGCGATGGCAGGGATGTTGCACGTTCCTGGATTCGAGCCAGATTCGGACCTCAGAATGTGTTTACGGCTGCACAGGACTGGAAAGCACGTGTCACCGCCGGGCGGCAATCTGGACTGGCATTGCCCAGGCATCGCTATCTCGAAGTGAAATATGAAACCCTGCTGGAACGCCCGGAGGAAACCATGCAGAAGGTCTGTCTCTTTCTTGACGAGCTTTACGATCCCGCTGTCCTTCAGCGAAATCTTCAACCTGGACGACGAAGAGCCTCTTTATTTGGAGGAAGGGATCTGGGGCTTCGTGAGAGAGCCATCATCCAAACAAACAGCGACAAATGGAAAGCCGGGATGTCTTCTGCAGATCAACTTCTCTTCGAGTCGGTTGCTGGGGACCTGCTGCAGGAACTCGGCTACGAAGTCAATGGCCAGACTCGTAACGTCACCTGGCTGGAAAGGTTTGGCTGGAGGGGGCACAACTTATTCTGGCTTTATGCGGATCGCCTCAACAAAAGAGACCACCACAAGTGGTTTCTGTCGGACCTGCGCATTCGTCTGGCCTGGCGCGGTTTCAGGCTGTGAGGCATCAGGCGGAGTCTTGATCGCCGCTTGCCGGGCAGTCTCTTCCATGTTGTCGCGGTCTACCACGACGAAACGACCGGTTTGTTGCAGGTAGGTGACGAGAATGCTCCTGGCCTGTCCACCGAGGCGATCAACACCGTCGGCAAAAAGGCCGTGGCAGGTCTGGCATCAGGATTCTCTATTGAACTGATAGCTATATTCAATTTCACTTATATGGTTTAGAAGCTTACTGTGCGTCTTGCAGCGCCATGCCTGCTATACCGGAGGAAAATCCCAATGCCACGCTCCATGTTTCTGTTACTTGCTGCCCTCACGTTAGCCATGTCATCGATGATGCCATTGAGTACTGCTTTCGCTCAGGATGAGCCGAAGTCCAACCAATTCTGGTGGCCCGAACAGCTGAACCTCGGCCCTCTTCGGCAGCACGCCGCGGAGTCCAACCCCATGGGTGAAGACTTCAACTACGCGAAAGCGTTTGCAAGTCTCGACCTCGATGCCGTGAAAAAGGACATCAAGGCGCTCTTGACGACCTCCCAGGACTGGTGGCCAGCAGACTATGGTACCTATGGGCCGTTTTTCATTCGCATGGCGTGGCACAGCGCGGGCACCTACCGCGTCGCTGACGGCCGCGGCGGCGCAGGTGGCGGTCAACAGCGTTTCGAGCCACTCAACAGCTGGCCTGACAACGCGAACCTCGACAAGGCACGGCGGTTGCTCTGGCCAATCAAGCAGAAATACGGCCGGAATCTTTCATGGGCGGACCTGATGGTGCTCACCGGTAATGTCGCCCTGGAATCCATGGGCTTCAAAACCTTCGGCTTCGCCGGCGGGCGTGAGGACGATTGGGAGGCTGACCTGGTCTACTGGGGGCCTGAGTCCAAGTTTCTCGCGGACGAGCGCTACAGTGGCGACCGCAAACTACAGAACCCTCTCGGCGCCGTTCAGATGGGCCTGATATATGTGAATCCGGAAGGACCGAACGGCAATCCGGATCCGCTCGCCGCAGCTAAGGACATCCGCGAAACGTTCGGTCGCATGGCGATGAACGATGAAGAGACCGTTGCGCTGATTGCGGGCGGGCACACCTTCGGTAAAGCCCATGGCGCTCACGCCCCATCCGGGTGCCTGGGTCCGGAACCGGCCGCCGCAGGCGTTGAGGAGCAAGGTCTCGGCTGGCAAAACAAGTGTGGCAAAGGCAATGCTGACGACACCATCACCAGCGGGCTGGAAGGTGCATGGTCTGCCAACCCTACTGGCTGGACCACGCAATACCTGGACAACTTGTTTACGTTTGATTGGGTGCAGTCGAAGAGCCCCGCAGGTGCGATCCAGTGGGTTCCCAAGAATGCAGACACGGCCAAAATCGTGCCGGATGCTCACGACCCGACCAAGCGGCACACGCCGATCATGTTCACCACGGATCTTTCACTGAAGTTTGACCCGGCCTATAGCAAGATTGCCAAGCGCTTCCAGAAAAACCCGGAGGAGTTCCAACTGGCCTTCGCCAAGGCCTGGTTCAAACTGACTCACCGCGACATGGGCCCGCGTGCGCGCTATGTTGGTGCTGAAGTTCCTGCTGAGGTGCTGATCTGGCAGGATCCCGTCCCTGCGGTCGATTATGAACTGATTGACGCCGCCGACATCGCGCAGCTGAAGTCGAAGATCCTCGCATCGAAGCTGACCACATCCGAACTGGTCAGGACTGCATGGGCCTCGGCCTCCACCTTCCGCGGCACCGACATGCGCGGCGGGGCAAACGGGGCGCGCATTCGCCTCGCGCCGCAAATGGATTGGGCAGTCAACAATCCCGCTGAGCTGGCAAAAGTACTGGTGCGTCTCGAGGAGATCCAGAAAGACTTCAACAGCGCGCAATCTGGCGGAAAGAAAGTCTCGCTTGCCGATGTGATAGTGCTGGGTGGTGCAGCAGCAATCGAGCAGGCTGCCAAGAATGGCGGGTACGAGGTACAGGTTCCCTTCACGCCAGGACGCACGGATGCATCGCAGGAGCAGACCGATGTGAAATCGTTCGCCGTGCTTGAGCCGACCGCAGACGGGTTCCGCAACTACTACGGTAGCGGTAATGCCGGATCACCGGCGGAGATGCTGGTCGATCGGGCAGACCTGTTGACTCTGAGCGTTCCGGAGATGACCGTCCTGGTCGGTGGCATGCGGACCCTGGATGCCAATGCCGGACAATCTGAATACGGTGTGCTCACCGACCGGCCCGGGACCTTGAGTAACGATTTCTACGTGAACCTGCTGGATATGTCCACGAAGTGGACGAAGTCTGCCACATCCGAGGGTGTTTACGAGGGTCATGACCGGGTAACGGGCGAGATCAAATGGACGGCCACCCCGGTCGACCTTGTTTTCGGATCAAACTCCGAGTTGCGTGCTGTGGTTGAAGTCTATGCCGCTGAGGATGGAAGCGAGAAGTTCGTGCAGGACTTTATAGCTGCCTGGACCAAGGTGATGAACCTAGACCGCTTCGATATGTGAGGAACAGTCGGCCATATTGATCTGGAAAAAGGGGACGGGGCAAATTAAATTTTAACTTGCCCCGTCCCCACTTAGAAATAGCCTGTCATATTGATCAGCAGCAAACCGGCTGCTGAATTTTTCGTCCAGCAAAGATGTGTACTTCTCAGGGTGGTCCACCGCGTCGTCAATGGCGGCAGCGAGGGCATCGATATCATCCAGTGGCACCAGCGAGGGCGAATCCCGGGCGATGATTTCGCGGATTCCACCGGGACAGTCTGTGGCAACGACCGCCGTCCCCAGGCAGATCGCCTCGAGTATCACCGTCGGCAGGCCTTCGACATCCGAGCTTAAAACCAGTGCTTTTGCACTCTTGATCAAGGGATAGGGGTTCTGCCTGAAGCCCATGAATACCAAGCGCCCGGTGAGTCCGAGCTGGACAACCAGCGCCCTGATGTCCGTTTCCAGCCGGCCGTCCCCCAGCAGCACCAGCTTGACGTTGGACCGCACCTTGGCAAATGCCTGGAGCAGCCGGTCATGCCGCTTCTGCCGATTGAATCGGCCCACGTGCACGATATAACTGCCTTCCAGTCCTGCCGGTTCGCATTCCGCTAAAGCGCGCACCTCCGTTGCATTGACCGGATTGCAGATTACGGTTTTGTCCACGCCGGACCGGAAGTGCGCGCAAAAACCGTCCAGCGCCCCTTGCGAGACAAAGATCATGGGGTGGTTGCGATAGACGTGATTGATGTTTTTCTTGATGAAGAACTGCCGGTAGCAGGGCTTGCCCGCCAATAGCGCCTGCCCATATGAGCTGTGAATGATATGGAAAACACGCTGGCGGCTGAGCGACATGATCTTGTCACAGAACATCATGTTGGATAACACGATGCAGTTCTTGCCGACGACCCTGTCGATATACTCATCGACCATTCTTGCCAGAAGCTTTCGATAGGTGAATCGTTTGAACCCGTGCTTGCCAACGCGCGTCGCTTCATCGAGGTAGTGCACACGCAGCTCCGCATTTACGGCGTGGGCCACGTTGCGGCTGAGGGAAATAATGTGGCATTCATAGCCGTGGTAGAGCTCCAGGGCTTTATACAAATTCAATACCACTTTTTCCGCACCGCCGCCTGCGATGCCGGGCAGCACAAAAACTACTTTTTTATTATTCGTCGCCATGACGCGCGCATCCTTCCCGTGTCTGTGGCAGGCTCTTGTCCAGCAAGGCCCGCAACTCCTCCGGTTGCCTGGCCCAGCGCCGAACGGTGGCAAAGTCTTTGTTTTCGATCAGCCTGATGCGCGTGCAGAAACGCTCAAAGCCAAGGCCGGCGGAGGATCCGATCGAGAGCAGGACCGGCGGTTCGCTCGCAGATAATATCAGCGCCTCAACGGGGACCTTCGCCGGCGCCGATACTGCCCGGCCGTGCAGAAACGCATAGTCCGCCGCATTCTCGGCGGGATGCACTTTCAGAACCACGTCCCGGCCCTGGCTCTCCAGGCTGGTGACTATTGTCTCGTAAATCCTTTGTTTGTCCGCAAGCGGAATTCCCGCCATGACGTCCAGGGGTTGCGTGGCAAGAATGACAGACCGCTGCGTCATCCGCGGTAGCGCATGACCGCCCATGATTTTCCTGATGGTATCGACCGCGCTTGGGCTGGTCAGAAAATTGATTGCCTGTCCTTTGCCACGCACCAGCGGCGCCAGATGTTCCGGGTAAATGACCCAGATTTCCCTGCAGCGTGGATCGTCACCAAAACAGCGATAACGCGCCGGCAGTCCACGCAGCAACCGTGGCGGAGCCTTCCACCATGGCAGGCGGTGCTGCAGGTAATTGCTTTCACCGTCGTCAATAATATTGAACTTCAGAGTAAGCAGGCGGAACACGCGAGCCATGCGGTTGCGTTCATTGAAAAGCCACAGCGTGAACGGGGGCGCAGCCCGCAAATCGCGAGCCAGGTCCGGCGCAGATTGGGCGAGCGTGGCTATCACCGGTTGCCGCAACCATGCCGGAGCGGACAACATGGCCCGCGACCATTGATAACTCAGGCGACCGGCAAATGAACTTTCCAGCCGGCGCCGGAAATCGGCACGCGCCATCTCGTATACATGAATATTCCTCGGAATATCCGCCAGGTTCCAGTCAGCCAGCGACGCACCCTGGTAGTCCGCGAAGAACAGGATATGGTGCTGCTCGTGCGGGCCCGCACTACCGCGGCACAGCGCAAACAGCAGATGCCGGACGGTTGAGCATATGTATATGTTCATGGCAAGCCTGTCTCTGCTGTGGGGCTCAGAGTGGCGGGGTCAGAGTAAAGTGCCAGAGTAAAAATTCCATGACTCACGCATATCAATTCCCTCTCGCGGTTTTTACTCTGGCACTTTACTCTGACCCCATTTTTTTTGCTGACCCCAACGGCTTGACGGCTGCGCCCGGCTGCACTGGTGGTCAAAAGGCAGCGAAGCGCGTAGGCTAGGCGCCACCTTCAATCGACTCCGGTTTGCTGATGTCACTGCTCGAAGAACTCAAGCGCCGCAACGTATTCCGGGTCGCCATTGCCTACGTCATACTGTGCTGGCTGATGGCGCAAGTTGCCGCCCTGCTGCTGGACACGTTTGGCGCGCCCGCCTGGGTGCTGAAAAGCCTTCTGGCCATGCTCCTGATCGGTTTTCCCTTTGCCGTGTTTTTTGCCTGGGCCTTCGAGCTGACCCCCGAAGGCATCAAGAAAGAAAAAGACGTAGACCGCACGCAGTCCATCACGGCGCACACTGGCCGAAAACTGGATTTCGCCATCATCGCCATTCTGGTCCTCGCTCTCGGCTATTTTGCCTGGGACAAATTTCTCAACCGTGCGGATACGGAGTCTGCGGCGGAAAAGGGGTCAGAGCCCTTTTCTCAAGTCAGTCCAGGGGATTCTGAAGGTGCGATAAAAGAAAAGGGTTCTGACCCCAGCGCGGCCCCTGCAACCAAGGCCCTGCCAAAGGACAAGTCCATCGCCGTGCTGCCCTTCGAGAACCGCAGCAAGCAGGAAGACGACGCGTATTTCGCCGCCGGCATCCATGACGATCTCCTGACCCAGTTGGCGCAGATCGCGTCCCTGCGAGTGATTTCCCGCACTTCGGTGGAGCAGTTCAAGAACACCACCTTGCCCATTCGCGACATCGCGCAGCAACTGAACGTGGCCACCGTGCTGGAAGGCGGCGTGCAGCGCGCCGGCAGCCAGGTGCGCATCAACCTGCAGTTGATCGACGCCGCCACGGACACCCACCTCTGGGCGCAGACCTTCGATCGTGAGCTCAGCGCCAGCAATGTCTTTGCCATCCAGAGCGAAATCGCCAGCGCCGTCACCGAAGCGCTGCGCGCGACGCTGTCACCCGCGGAAAAAAGCCGGATCGCCTCCGCGCCCACCGAAAGCATGGCGGCGCTGGAGGAATACTTCAAAGGCCGCGCCGAACTCGACCAGCGCACCCAGCCCGCCCTTGAGTCCGCCCGCTTGCGCTTCGAGCATGCCCGCACCATCGATCCGGAGTTTGCCCTCGCCCTGGCGGGCGAAGCGCAGGCCATCCTGCTGCTGAGCGACGATGTGAGCTCCTATGGCAACATACCCGTAGGGGAAACCATTACCCTCGCGCGCCCCCTGCTGGAGCGGGCATTGCAAGTGGCTCCGGAAGATCCCCATGTGCTGGCCGTCAACGGCCTGCTGGCACATTCTGCGTTTGATTTCACGAAGGCGATCGATTTCTACCGCCGGTCCCTGGCCCTTAATCCCTCCAGCGGCGAGGTGCTGAACTGGCTGCGGCTGGCCCTGTTTGCAACCGGCGACTACCGCGGGTCACTGGATGTGAGTGCGCGGATGGTGGAATTGGACCCCCTGTCCATGGTCGCGCTCTACAACACTATTGGTGACCGCTCCACTGTCGATGAAGCGATAAGCCCGGCAACGGAATCCCTCTTGCAACGCCTGTCCCAACTGAATGCGAGCTGGGGCTTGTCCGCCCGGGCGGGTGTCGCACAGCAAATGGGCAACATTCAGGATGCGGCGCGCCTTTATTACCAGTCACTGGAAGCGGACCCCGGCCGCTCCGCCACTCGTGCCAACCTCGCCGATTTGCTGTTACGCCTGGGGCTGGAAGCCGAGGGGCTGGCGGTTGATCCCACCCTGGCGGTCAATGCCGCCTTTTTCGAGGGCCGATGGGATGAAGCGGTGGCTTCGGCGCAGGAATACCTGGCGCTGAATCCGGACCAGCCGGTGGCCATGGGGCAGCTCCTGAACGCCCTGATGTGGGCGGGGCAGGACGATGCGGCCTTCGCGCTGGCGCAGCAACTCTGGGCGAACCTGGGCCAAAACCCGTTCAGCGTGGACTCCTGGATCGAGAGCATGGCCTGGGTGGCGCACCAATCCGAGCATCCACAGGAAGCCGCCCTGTACCGTGCAACCCTGGCCAAGGTCGTCCAGGCGCGCAAGGCAGCCGGGTTTACGGACAACTACTCCCATCTGAAGGAAGCGCGGCTGGCGGCGCTGGACGGGCGCGAAGACGATGCGATCGCGGCATTCAGCCGTGCCATCGACCGCGGCGCGCGCTGGACTTTCCTCGGTCAATACCCGGAATTTGCGACCCTGCAGGACAATCCGGGCTTCCAGGCCCAGGTTAGCCGCCTGCGCGACCTGATGGACCAGGAACGCGGGGAAATTGTGGCAATGCTCGGAAAAGAGAAATGGGGTCAGAGTAAAGTGACAGAGTAAAAATCCCCCGGCGCCTGACCCGTATCAATTCTCTCCCGGAGTTCTTACTCTGGCACTTTACTCTGACCCCGTCCCTGACCCCGTCCCTCTACCAGACAGTTCCGCCTGGAGCACTGCCTCAACGTCGCGTGCGTCGTCCAGGGCCGCCAGGATATTGTTGCGAAGGTCGGTCACGATATCCCATTTGACTGCGACAACGTTGCGGAACTCAGCCGTCGACAGAACGGCGAGGATGCGCTCGGGTTCAAACGCGGTGAGCCCTTCGGTCTCCCTGATTCTCATTCTCACCATGCCCGGATAATCGAGATTTTTGATAATGTAGGGCTGAAATACGTTCACAAGCTGCATTTCGTGTGTATTTGCGACAAGCTTGATGATTTCGGCCTGTGCGAAGAACGATGACAACGACTTCTTCACTGTCTGGCTCTGGATGATGGCGAGGTCGCCCGAGCCAGTGAGGTTTGAATAGGTGTCGGAGACAATCGGCGTTCCTTCCATTCTGATCAGCTGCCCGGCGGCGGCGTTGAGCGCGGCGAGCGAAGCGTCGGGCGCCTGCTTGCGCGATTGATCCAGCAGTAGCGCCATCGAGTTTGCGATCCCCTCATAAAGGGCGGCGTCGCCTTCGAGTTCGGCGATAACGAGCTTGAAATCCTCCTGCAACGCGGCAAGATAGGCCACCTCGCGGCGCGCATCTGATAGCCCCGCCCACCAGCTATTGACCTGCACACCGATGACGACGCCGAGGACAACGATCAGGAAGTCGAGAAAGATAGCGGTCCATTCCTGTTTTTGGAAATGACCAATGACGCGGCGCAGAATCATGATGCTGCTTTACTCCAGGGCGATGGCTTCAGCCGCGGCGCTTCCTGGGCACCAAGGTGCCTGGCGGTTCTATTGGCTGCTCCGGCCTCACCGGTTTCTCTGGTCTATCGGGCCGGAGTGGCGGACCCATGCCATAGCCCGGGTAGAGTGGCCACGCACCATACTCGGGCGTTATTGTTTGCTGGATAATTTGAGGCCCCGAAGCGGCCTGCTGCTTGCGACTTTCTTCCTGACGTTTTTCACGATCCGACCACAGTGATTCCATGTACTTCTGGTTGGCTTCAACGTTATACAGATCTTGTTCCGGGTCGTACCCCGGCGGTTGGCTTCCGTCTACCTCCAGCGTGCTGACATCCTTTTCAGGTTCGGTTGGCGCCCACTGGCTGAAATGCACCACGCCATTTTCGTCGGTCCACTGATACACCTCGACGGCGTTGGCCGGCCTCGGTGCAAGGGACAGCGCCATGAACAGAGGTAACAAGGGTAGTAACATGCGTTTCCTGGGGAGCGGCAGTACAAAACCGTTAACGTAACTCATACAAACCTCCAGCTAGGTGGCCGGGAATTGTGGGGTCAGAGTAAAGTGCCAGAGAATTGGGGTCAGAGTAAAGACTCTGGCGCTTTACTCTGGCACTTTACTCTGACCCCATTTCTCGCGCAGTCAATCCCTTTCCGCAGCTTCCTCGCGGCCCAGTTGGCGAGCGATTGCTTCCTGGCGCGCGTCTTCGATGGTCAGCATGACGCCATCGACATCCGCGGTGCGTTGGTCGAACACAAACTTGCCCGTCAGAACATCATCCGGTTTCAGCTTGCCTTGCTCATACAGGAACCACATCTCCTCACCAAAATGCGTGGCCAGGAGTTCAGGCGAAAAGCGGCCCAGGCTATCCCTGATGTTGTGCACATCGCGCAGCAGCATGGCGCGCGCTGCATTGTTGCCGGCCGCGCTTACCACTTGCGGGAGATCAATGATCACGGGGCCGCCCGGCGCAACCAATACGTTGTACTCCGAGAGGTCGCCATGGATCATGCCGATGCACAGCATGCGCACCACGTCAGCGATCAGCCGGTCGTGGTAGCCGCGTGCTTCTTCCATGGTGAGTTCCACCTCGCCCAGGCGCTGGGCGCTATGGCCTGCCGCATCCGTAACCAACTCCATCAGCAACACGCCATGAAAATAGCCATGCGGCCTGGGCACGCGAACCCCGGCATCGAAGAGGCGATACAAAGCGTCTGCTTCGGCATTCTTCCAGGCCGATTCCTGCTCCTTACGCCCGAATTTTGTCGCCTTGCCCATGGCGCGCGCCTGCCTGCTGCCGCGCGTCTTGCGCCCTTCCTGGTACCGCACCCGGGCCTGGAAGCTGCGCTGCTCCATATCCTTGTACACCTTGGCGCACAGAACCTCATCACCTGAGCGCACCACGTAAACGGAGGCTTCCTTGCCACTTTTGAGCTGGCGCATGACGGCATCGATGACGCCATCATCAATTAATGGCTGCAGGCCCTTGGGAGTTTTCATTCGGACGAGAACCATTATTGAGATCATGCTGCTATTATCGGCTTTTTTCGGGAGCTTTATCATGCCGTCAAGCCAAAGACTCAAGCGCTTCAACTTCGCCGGCGCACTGTGTGTACTGGTATGCCTGCTGCTAGCGGCCACCGATCTTTCAGCCGGGATAGGCACCTCCAACAAGTGGCGCCTGCAGTTTAGTGGCAACGCTGAATCGGACGGCGTCATCACCATGAAGTTCACGCCCAAGAAAGGCGAGCCCACCGTGGCGGAGATCTCCATCAAGAAAGGCACCGGCGAGAATGCCGTGGCCAAGGCCGTGGTGAAAGCCCTGAGGGAGCAACTGCCCAAGGATCAATACTACATTGAGCGCGATGATGGCGAGGACGTGCTGGTCAAGCGCCGCTTTGGCGGGGTTTATTTTGGCTATGCACTGGTTTCCAACACCGTCAAAGGCGTGCGCATCAACCCGGATAAGGAGTAGCCTGTTATCCAGGCGCCATTACTACGCATTCGGTGAGATGGGGATTATCGAAACGTACTTTGTCGCCGGCCTTCTTTCCGGGGGCCGGGAAAAGCCGGGCAGACAGGGGCTTGTGATACTTGGTGGCAAGAGCCGCCACGTCTGATATCACCGCGGTCAGCTCCTCTACTGACGCATCACCGGGCAGGGGAACAACATCCAGTCCGGTGCCGCACACGTTGGAGAACAGCAGCAGTTCGGAAATACCATATCTGCCCTCATCGGCCCGCTGTGCCAGCACCGGGTCCTCCAAAACGGGCAGCATCAATCCGGAATAACCACAGGTCTTGATGCTCAAACCCTTGAGTACATCCGTGATAGCCGCACACGCCGCCAGCGTGGAGGGGCCTCCGAACGGAATCTGGGTCAGCGTCTCTATCGCCCGGCCAATGCTGGCATCAAGGCCAGGCGCTGGCGAGGTATCGATACCGAGGTAGTTCCACCCGGCACTCTGCGCCAGCTCGCCGGCAAGTGCAGCCACCGGGCCCAGTGCAGACTCCATGCTGGCCTTGAGCCGCTGCTTCGCATCGTTGAAATCCTTTCGTCCCGCAAATGCGGCGGTGAGCAGGTTGGGAGTTTCCAGACCGATGCTGAACGCCATGCCCTGGTCAAACCAGGCTACCGGGAAAAACGGCGTGCCGGAAGGAATAAAGGCGGCCGCGGCAAAGCGGAAATTGCCCTCACCACCGGGAGTGGCCCGGGTAATGGCATGCATGGCTTCAGCAGCAGAACGCAGTGCATTGAAATGCACGCCCGATGCGGCGGAAGCCATCTGGCAACTGAAGCTGATGTTGCTGGTTTGCTGCACCAGTTCTGCGGCCCAGGCTGCGAACCCCTGGTGGTACTGGTCAGCGGTAATGACCGGGCCGATGCTGCAATTGACCTGGTTATCCACGGCAAACTGGTCAAGATCTTTGATCGCCGCCAGCGATGCAGGGTCTGTCCAGTCCGGCAGGTAACTCTCCAGAGGCTGCGTGGCCAGGCGCAGGGTCTGGACCTCGTAGCCTTCCGCTTCGAACCTGCTGCGAGCCTGGTGCAAAAAAGCTACGGCGATTTTGGCCGGATCAAGATTGCTGCCACTGGACAAGTGCACACCGGCGGTAATGGTCCTGACACGAAAGTCTTTTGGTGTGCCGCCTGCACTTGGGTCGGCATCCGGGCCGGCACCAAAGCTGGCAGCAAAAGGCCAAACCGAGCCAAGGCCGAGGAGGCCGGCAAACTCACGCCGCGAAAGTCCTATTTTCATGCTGTACTCCATGAATCAATGCCCGTAGGAAAATTCTTCAAAGAAAAACCAGCCAGTACATCAGCACAATACAACATGCCATCAACGGCAGTGCAGTCATGATTTGCGCCCGAATGACCGCATTCTTGTTGGATAACTCCAGCAATGCCGCCGGAACGATGTTGTAGTTGGCCGCCATCGGCGTCATCAACGTACCGCAGTAACCTGTCAACATGCCCAGCGCGGCAAGGGGCGCAGGATTGGCGCCGTGCTGCTGCACCAGCACCGGCAGAGCGATACCAATGGTCAGTACCGGAAACGCTGCAAATGCATTGCCCATGATCATGGCGAAAGCGACCATGCCCAACCCATAGGCCAGCACGGCCACCCAGGGATACTGCAGCGGCAGCGCCGTGGTCAGCACTTCCGCCAACACATTGCCGATCCCCGCCTTGTTGAAAATACCGCCCAATACCGCCAGCAACAGCGGCAAAATGGCGGCCCAGCCAATGGCGTCCAGTATGCCGCGCGCCGACTGTATGGCGTCCGCGATTTTGACCCGCGTCATGGCCAGGGCAAAAACAAAAGCGACAATGCAGGCCAAGCCCAGGGAAATGACGGTGATGTTTTCACTACCCACGAGCGCATGGCCAAAGAGGGTCACGTGCTTCAGGCCAACCGTTCCCAACAGCGTGAAAAATGGAATCATCAGTGCCGGAATGAACAAGCGGCCCTTGAGCAGCGCCGCTCTTTCTTCCCGCACCTGTTGTGAAACCACCGGATAGCTGCCGCTGGCCAAACCGCCACCCGCAGCCAGCAGGCCTATGACGATGGCCAGGATGCCCATGTACATCGGGGGAATGACATCACCGATCAGGAAGGTGATGCCCAGCAAGCCCCAAAACGCTGCAGTGGTCATGCGTTTGGGATTGCCCTGGTCCTGCCAGCCCTGCCAGGCGGTGTAGAGCAGGTAGATGCCGGCCACCACGTAGATGTGGTTGAGCGTCAGCATGGAGATGACTCAGCCGCATGTTCCTGCCTGATCGACTGCTCCAGCTTGCGAGCGAAGCGCCGGATCCGGAACGAGTGAATGAGGAATGCCGCAATGGCGGTGGGAATGCCCCAGAGAGCAATCTCCATCGGCTCAAGCGCAATGCCATTGTCGGCATAAATACCCTGGATCAGCAGCACCGCGCCGAACGCGACGAAAATATCCTCGCCAAAAAACAGGCCCACGTTATCGGTGGCCGCGCAGAACGCACGCAGTTGCTCGCGCACCTTTGGCCCGATGGCGCCGTGCTCGACCTGCGCAGAGCCCTCGACCATGGGCGCCAGCAAAGGCCGCACCGTTTGCGCCTGGCCGCCCAGGCTCATGAGCCCCAGGGCTGAAGTGAGTTGGCGGACCCCCAGGTACACCGTCAGCAAGCGGTCGACAGTGAGTGCTTTTTTGCTGCTGATCCAGTTTTGCGCCTGTTCGCGCAGGCCGGAGCGCTCCAGCGCGCCCAGCACCGGCAAGGTCAGGATGAATATGGCGAGGTAACGGTTTTTGGTAAAGCCTTCCCCTGTTTCGGTCAGCAGTTGTGCAGGGCTCATTCCGGCCGCCACGCCCGCCGTGGCTCCGGCCAGGATAACCACCAGCACCGGGTTCCACCGCTGCATGAAACCGATGATGACAATCAACACGCCCAGCAGCGGCCAATAATTCATGTTTGCTCCGCAGTCACCTGGATGCCATGGCTGGTAAATGCTCTTTGCAATGCCCGGGCGAACACCACGGCATGCGGGCCATCGCCATGCACGCACAGCGTTTGCACCTCCAGGCCCACCACCCTGCCGGAGCAGGTCCTGACCTGGCGTTGCAGCACCATCCCAACGGCCTGGTCAATTGCCTCCTGCTCAGTTTCTACCAGTGCGTTTTCCTGTGTGCGCGCCACCAGCAGCCCGTCATCGGTGTAGCGCCGGTCCACGAATCCTTCAGCCAGGGTCTTCAGACCGACCGCTTTCCCGGAACGGATCAACTGGGAATTCGCCAGGCCGACCAGGCACAGGCTGCTATCGAAATCACGCACTGCCGCGGCAATGACGTTGGCCACCGCTGGCGTCACTGCCGCCTCGTTATACAGTGCGCCGTGCGGTTTGACATGGTGCAGGCGCGCCTGCTGAGCCTGCGCAATGGCGGCCAATGCCCCCAGTTGATCCTGCATCAGTTTATAGATTTCCGCGGCAGAGCAACGCTGCGGCCGCCGCCCGAATCCCTCGCGATCCCGGTATGAAGGGTGCGCGCCGATGATCACCTTATGTTGCAGGCACAATTGAACGGCTTCAGCCATTTGCAACGGACTGCCCGCGTGAAAGCCGCATGCGATATTGGCCGAGGAAATGTACGGCATGAGTGCCGCATCAATGTCGATGCCTGTTTCGGCGATATCGGCATTGAGGTCGATTTTAACCATGCTGCTATTCAGCAAGCAGCTCTTTCTTTATGTCTTGCAGCACCGCACGCTGCTCGTCACTGACACTCGGGTACTCAAGGTTCAGCTGTTCGAACTGCCGGGTGATGATGGCTGCAATGCACAGGCGCGCAAACCACTTGTCGTCCGCCGGCACCACGAACCACGGTGCGCTTTCACAGCTGGTGGCCGGCAGCATTTCTTCATAAGCCCGCTGATAATCATCCCAGAACTTACGCTCTTTGGCATCGAATGGGGAGAGTTTCCAGTTCTTGGCAGGGTCGTCAATGCGGTCTAAAAAGCGCTTTTTCTGCTCGTCTTTGGAAAGATGCAGGAAGATCTTGATGATGACGACCCCATTTTCTGCGAGGTTTTTCTCAAAACGGTTGATCTGCTGGTAGCGCTTTTGCCAGAACTCATGCGTAATATCATGCAGGCTGACTACACCCGGCAGGTTTTCCTTCAGCACCAGTTCAGGATGCACGCGTGTCACCAGCACGTTTTCATAGTGCGAGCGATTGAAAATACCAATTTCGCCGCGCGCCGGCAGCGCCAGGTAGTGGCGCCAGAAATAATCGTGGTCCAGCTCGTGACTGGTGGGCGCCTTGAACGATGCAACCTTTACCCCGATGGGATTGAGGCCGCTGATGACGTGCTTGATGATGCCATCCTTGCCGGCTGCATCCATGGCTTGCAGCACCACAAGAACACTGTACTGGTCGTGCGCATAGAGCTTGTCCTGCATTTCGGCGAGATGCACCAGGCCTTCCTGCAAAAGCTCTTCGCCAGCGTCCCTGCTGACGAGTTTGCGCTTGTTGTCGGTTGCGTAATCCCTGGCCAGCGATATTTTTTTACCGGCCGGAACGACCAGGTCCTCGAGGTACTCCGCAGCGCTCTTTCTCATCATGCAGACAATACATAGTGACGGGTGAGCACAAAGGATAGACGCAATATTCCCGGCAATCTAGCGCCGGGGCGCACTAAGCTTCTTGTTCAGGGTGCGATCGGGCGATCCTTTTCGCAAAGACCCAGCGTCGCTCCCCTCTGCAGTGCATGACCCAGGGTTTTCGGGAAATCCACCAAACGCGAATTGCCGTAGACGCCGCAGACCCAGACCTGGTCGAGGCTAACGGCAAAACTGACCGCGCTGGTCAGGCCTACGCCCCAGCCAACGATGGTCTTGCCATCGGCAGACACGGCCAGCGGAGAGAACAGGTCGTTGTTGAATGCTTCCATCACGCCCTGGTTACGCAGGAACTCCCCGAAGTTGATCATGCCAGTGGCTTCGGTCCACAGGAAACCCGCGAAGCCGTTCCAGTAGTCACCGGCGCGACCAACCACCAGATCACCTTTTTCTGTGACACCGAATCCTTCCGCAGGAAACACGACGATGGGCTGCGTTTCACACAGCCAGGGTGCAACCGTTTCACACGGATACTCCAGGTGGCCAAGGTTGGTCGTACCCCCTTCGGGTGACCAGATATACGCATCCAGGCCCCAGTTGGTTTGATCAGCACCAGCCAGGCCACCCACTACAGCACTGCCGTCGCGGTTCACGGCGTTGGCAGAACCTATCCAGCCTTTTGGATCATCGTCACCCATCATGATCAAACTGCCATCCTGCCAGGCCGCGCCCAGCCAGTAACCGGACATGGCAACCACGTGGCCTGCCACCAGGGTGCCGTCGGTTGAAATGGTATTGGCGCGGCTACCCTGGACCTGACAGCCCGATACCATGTTCCACTGGCAGCCGACGAAGTCCGGCAGCACGAAGTCGGGCGTTTCCAGGTACTGCAGACCTTCCGCGCTGTCCCAGACTGTCGCCCAGTGCTTGTTGACGGAAATCACTTCTGTGTAGTCTTCATTGAACTCCACGTGTGGACAGCCATTCACATAGCCGAGGCCCACGACTTTGTCTGCTGCCCCGGTGATATCGAAGGGGGAGAATACCCATCCGTCGCAACCCGGTTCATCGGCAGGCATCTCGAACGGCTGCCAACCCTGCTCCGTCGACCACAGGCCAGGCTCGAAGTAGCCGCCCTCCCAGGTAGGCACGGACGGCCATTTTGCCGCGATGACGGTCTTGCCATCGCTGGCCATTCTCGGCGCAGCCGCCGAATCGAAAATCTCGAACTCCTGGGTACGGGTGTCATAGAACCAGCCCAGCTGGCCGCCGTACGTTCCCGTTATCACTTCGCCCGTGCTGTCCACGTCGGTCGCGGCTGGCACAGGAATCAGCACAAACCTGGGAGCGCCTTCAATGCCGTTAAAGGCAATGCTGGTGTCGCTACTGCTTCCGGCTACTGCGGTTACGGTGCTCCATGCACAGGGATCGTCAGTCGTTGCATCAGTGCTTTCATCAGCGCCATTCCAGTATTCCGGAAAAGTTGGCAGGGTTGCGAGCGGAGTTGAGAAGCCGCCGAAATAGACGTTATCGACGTACACCACGTATTCCGCACCCGGAGTCAGGCCGTTGATGGTGAAGCGGCCATCGGGCCCATACTCGCCCTGGCTCAGGTTACCGGACAGGACGGTGATGACATCCCCCAGCGGATCGGCCACGTTACGCACGACCACGTTGACGCCGGTAAGCCCGGTCGTGCCGTCTTTGAGACGGATTTCACCGGAAACCGTGCCATGGTTTTCAGGCCAGCCCGGGCCGGGGTAGATATTGGACAGTGAGGAGATATCTTCCGGCCGATCCACGGTGGACATGGCCGGGCCGGTCGCTTCCGGATCAATCAGGGGATACATCGTTTCCGTATTGGGAACAGCTACATTTTCCACCCACTGCACGTAGGTGTCCCAGTCTTCGATGGGAGACACGTCATAGGGAGCCGGACAGCCCAGGGTTGCCCATGGAATCCAGGCCCAGGGCGCGCCAAGGAACGCAATCTGCCCGTTCGCCTGGCTATGTGCGAGGTTAATGCCATGGCCAAACTCATGCGTCATGACGCCCGCCACATGGGAGCCGTCATCGCCTTCAGGCACTGCGGCTACGTTGATCACTGCCCAGGACTCATAAATGACATCGTCGATGGCCCACTCCGGGCTGGAAATTCCCAACACCGCTTCGGATGCACCAAAGAAGTCGCGCAGGATGCTGCCATCGGTGTCGTACATCACCTGGTAGCCACCTCCGTTGTCGGGTCCGACAATCAGGTTGGCATTTTCCCCGGTGATATCGGGTAGCCCAATGGTCGAGAAGTCTCCAACCACTTCGGCCTGGAAGCTGGAACTGGGCACCGCGGTCCACTGGCCAAAGCTGAATGCCACTGCCGCATCCGCCTGCGCATTGGTCAGGCAGCCACTGTAGGGCCAGGCCTCGATATTGGTGTCACACAGATCACCGAGGTCGGTGTACACCGGAATCGGGCTGGTGACATCCCAACGCATCGGCACCTGGTTGTCGTACAGCATCAGCGGTCCGCCGGCCTGCGAGGTAATACTGAACAGCCCGGCAAACAATGCGCCTGCAAGGGTGATTTTGCCGGGACTATTTCTCATGACGCATGACTCCCCTGGCGATCCAGTCTTCTTTCACGGCACGGCGCACGAGGGCAACAAACGGCTCGGCGCTGATGGCCTTGCCTTGTTGCGCACCCAGCATGGCCGTCTGCTCTTTACTCAGGTCAGTGGCGGTAATTTTCATGTTGGAAAACATGCCGACATTGTTCTCCGAGTTCATCAAGCGTCCGTCACTCCACTGCAGCTTGCCCTGATTCAGGCCCACGGTGGTCTGCAGCCCGGTCAAGCGCGCGGGCGTGCTCATGAACACCAGCACATGTTCGCGCTTGCTCCAGTTGGGCCAGCCTTCGGGCGTGGTGCCGAGGTAGGTGCGACCGCCAATCTCACGTGGCTTTAACAACCCGAACTGGCGGAAGGTGTAGGTGTTTGACTGATCCTTGGCGCCAAGGATGCTCTCGGAAACCTTGAGCGTGACTTCGGTGTAAGGCACGCCCTGGTCGGTGAAACCGTCGGTAACCTTGTTTACGGTGCCAACCATAATGGCGTTGGACTCTTCGATCAGGTCCACGAGGTTTTGCTGTAGAACCGAGGCTGCGAAAGCGCTCTGCCCGGCAGCGCCGAGTGCAATGGCCAACAGCACCAGCGACACGCACCGCAGCGCAATAAAATCTGGGCGCATGCCGGAAATACTGAATAAATTCATAACGATTTTCCTCTTTTACGATGTTCGGCGCGGCAATGTTCTGCCCGCGGACGCGGCACAGTACGCGAATCACGCCCGAGGGTAAAGGGGTCGGGAAAGCGGGTCTGAAAAGGGCTCTGACCCCTTTTCCCCATTTTGCCGATCAGCAATTCTGCTTGCTTGGCTTGAACGGACAAACCTATGTCCAAATTAGCAGTCCTGAAAGGATCGTCCGGTCCTGCCAACAGTGGGTAAAGGGGTCAGTGTAGTGGTTCAGTGTTTTCGGACACTGGTTAAGAGCCAACAGCACACTCATATTCGTCCGGGCTGGTTGCCGAAGGAATGACGAACGAGCAGGTGGAGAAATTTCGCCGCGGCACATGCAAGGGGCTTCCCACCGGATCGCAAGACTTCCAGGCAAAGGTGGAAGCAGCGCTTGCCAGGCGACTGGGTGACGGTCAGCGCGGCAGACCCAAAAAAGGGCTCTGACCCCTTTTCCCGCCCTTTTCCCTTTCCCTACCTGGCCAGCTCGTAAAGGTACTTAACGTACGACATGACCGCGCCATCCCAGCCCTGTATGGCCGGATTGGTGGACTCGATCACGAAGTACTCATCCGGAGCATGCGCCCCGCTGCCATGGCCCAAACCAAAGTGCCCTGAAGCGAGATTCAGCGGCTCACCGGTAAACACAAAACCAGGATAGGAGCCGGCGCTGCGTGGCCACAACACAGGATCAATTCCCGCCTGCTTGAGCACCGCGATCTGCGCCTGGATGAGCGAAGAGCTGGCCGGCGTGCTGGTTGGATCATAGCCGCCGGTCATGTTGACGTCGATGTCGCCAAACCCGTGGGCGGCGAGATGGGCTTTCAGGGCGGCGAGCGCAGCATCAGCTTTCATGTCCGGCACGAGGCGAAAGTCCATCTTGGCCACCGCCTGGTGCGGCAGGATGGTTTTGCCACCAACCCCGGTATAGCCACCCACCAGTCCTTCGATGTTGGCCGTTGGTTGTGATTCCAGCCGTTCAAGCGCCTGTGCAAATGGCAAGTCATCGATCCAGTGCTGGGTACTGAGCTGTTTCTTCATCTGCTCTTCACTGCGGACTTCTGCCGCTTTGGCAATCATGGCTTTCTCTTCGGCGCTCAGTGGCCGGGGCTGCGGATAGTTGTCGATGGTGATGGTATTGCCATCGGCTGACACCAGGCTGTTGAGCGCGTGAATCAAATGCCAGGCCGGGCTGTCGACCATGGCCTTAAGCGACGAGTGGATGTCCTTGCCGGGGCCGCGCCCCCATTTCTCGCCACTGGAGGTCAACTCAACTTCAATGACGCCTTTCGCCCCCAGGTTCACCGTGACCACTCCATCGAGATCCTGGGAAGCTGAAGGCATGAACACGCCTACGGTTTTGGCCAGTGCCGCCTGCACTTCCGGGCGGTGCACGATCTGGCCAATGTGCGGCGAGCCGATTTCTTCCTCGCCCTCCGCAACCAGCACGAGGTTCACTGGCAGTTTCTTGCCTGCCCCAAGGAAGGCATGCAGTGCCGCGATGAAAGCCGCTTCCGGTCCTTTTTGATTCACCGCACCGCGCCCCACTACGGACTTGCCGAGCCCGGGTTTGTCCACGATTGCGGCTTCGAGTGGCGGTGAGGACCACTCCGCAGGATCGAACTGCTTCACGTCGTACATGAAATACAGGCCCACGGTTTTCGGCGCACCCGCATCCAGCGTGGCGAACACGCCCGGTTTGCCGTCCGTTTCAACCACGGTGGCCTGCTGGAAACCGGCCTCCTTCAGCAATTTGGCCATGTGTTCCGCGCCCTGCGGGAAGTTGAGATTTTCCGCCGCAATCGATGGCAGCCTGATCCACTCCTGCAAGCGCCGCACGCCCTCATCGTGTTGCTGCGCGACTTGCGCCTCGATAGCGGCAATGTCCGCTTGATCCGCGGGGGTGGCCTGGTTCCACAGGAGACCTGCCACGAACAGAAAAGAAATAAGGTGCAGTGATGATCGTTTCATGAGTTTTCCTTGTATCTTTGAGTTCAATCAGTATCCGGATGTTTTGCCGTCTCGGGATGTTTTAAGGCATAAGTCTTATCGCGGATCTGCTGGATGCGCCGCACGTAATCGACCAGCACGCTGCCGGACCAGCCGAAGGTGAACAGCCCCGAAATGGCCATGATAGGCGCAACCATCTGGTATCGCAGCGGCAGGATGAATTGACCGTAACCGATGGTGGTGTAGGTATTGCCGGCGAAAAAGCCGGCGGCACGCCAGTCGCTGACCAGGCCGCTCTCCACCAGGGCTGCTGCCCAGACGAAGACCTCGAACAGATGCACTGCAAGCAACTGGAAAACCAGGCTGGCCATCAGCAGGTCGCTGTGCCAGGCGGATGGGTGCCGCATCACTGCCGTTATGCGGCGCGAGATGTGGTTGCCTACGGTTCGCACGCCCAGCGCGTGGATCAGCACAACGAGGATCAGAATCAAACCACCGAAGAGAATATCGGCGACCGGGATGGCATCGGCAAACCTGTGCAGCAGCGGCATGGCGAGGATGTCCTCGGGCACCTCGCGAATCAGTTCGACACCCTTTTCGATTTGGGATGGTGAGGTATCTGTCACGTTCTGATCCCGGCGTTTACATGTGCAGCAATGCGCTTAATGCTCACTTGGCTTCATCTTCGATGTGAAATCTGTGCAGGACACGATGAAACAATGGCGCCAATATTATTCCTGCTGTGCTGATAAATACCACACCGCTGAACAATGCATACAGGGACGCAAATAGCTTGGCTGCATCATCAGGCAGCGGATCAACCGGTCCCATGCCACCTAATATCATGGATGCATTGAGCAAAGCGTCAATCCAGTCCAGTTTGGCGAAGTAATGATAGCCCAGCACGCCCAAACACAGTGCCACCGACATCACCAACAAGGAGAACAATAGGAAATTGACCAGGCGCCTGGCGAAAACATGTGTGGGTAGCAGCGGTTCTTGCCTATTTTCAAACATTGCAACCTCCAGGCTAGATGTCTTCCCGACTCTTGCGCAGGTATTTCGTGTAGATCATGCCGGCAATCAGCAACAGGCCCATGTAGCCAGTCGCCGGGTAGACGGTACCTACCATCTTGCCAAACTGAAGCTGGCCGCCAAAGCAGGAGATGATGATCAGTATGAGCGCGCCGATTTTATACTTTTTGCTGTTCTCATCGGACGTGATGCGGTTGCAGGCGGTCCACAGCATCGGCACCGCGGTGGTGTACATGGCTGCAAGCAACATGACGGCAAAAATCGAGGCAACGAGCGGCAGGATGCTCGCGGCAATCACCAGTGACGGAACCTGCTTGTCATAGACCTCGCCAATGTTGGCCAACAGCCCGGTGCTCAGGATCATGCCACCGAGGAGGAAGGTCACGCCACCGAATATCCCGCCCCACAGCGTGTCGGTGCTGCTCCTGGCCTGTTTGCCCATGCCGGCGATGAACGGCATCAGCCCAACCAGGGAAAATGCACCGTAGAGGATTCCGGAAAACACCCAGTTGGCAGCCGCACCGGGAACTTCAATTGTTTTGAGCACCTCGTCAGCCGTTGCCAGGCCGCCGGGATTCTGCGCGATGCTGGTCAGGCCCATGCATATGGTGAAGGCAATGATGACCGGCCCGATGGCGCCGATGATGTGCACCAGTTTCTTCAAGCCCAACAGGACCGTGAGCAGCGCTGCGATGGCCATGCCAATGCGGCCGATATTGGGATCAGCGCCATAGTATTCGCTTACCGTGGCGCCCGCACCGGAAAGCATGATGGATACCACCAGGAACATCAGGGCCGGCACAAACCATTCAAAGAACAGGCCGATCCACTTGCCGCAGTAATGCGCAAAAATCATGTTGGCGTCTTCAAGCTGAAGGCGTCGCCCGTCTTCCAGGATGGTGGCGCCGAACCAGGCAAAGACCACCATGGCCACGGCGCCTGCGCCCAGGCTGCGCCACAGCCCCAAATGCGTGAAGAACTGCATGACTTCCTGGCCGGTGGCAAAGCCCGCCCCGATGACGAAGGCCATGATGGCCCCGCCAAAGGCAAAGATGTCTTTCCAGCATGCTTTTTCGTTCATGACCGTCTTTTTGATTTATTCTGCATGCATGGATGATACGGGAATCCACCGGAAAAGGGGTCAGAAAGGGGTCAGCAGCTACCGTTTCAGATTCAGAACTGACCGTGTTGCAAAAGGGCTCTGACCCCTTTTTCGATAGAACCACCTCTAAATCATCCCGCGGCTCGCCAGACATTCCTGCACTGCCCGCTCGGCCTGATCAATCGCCACGTTGGTAAAGGCAGCGGCGCCCGAGTCGGCATTGGCAATGGTGATTCGCCCGAATGGCTGCCGCCCCAGCACGTGCGGCCGCTCGGCATCGGGCATGTCCGGGTCACCGAGCGTATCGTAGGTATAGGCATAACCGTGTGGCCAGCGATTGATGGTGAGCGCGAGAATGTCGCGCCTGGCGTCGAACCCACCGGCGCCGAGCATGCGGTTCAATTGACTGCGGGTCTCGAGTTCCAGGGTCTCGAAGGATGTCGCCAGCATATCGGCGCGGCCGACACGATTCTGCTCTTTCCTCGGCAGTCCCGGCTTGTTCCAGTTCTTGATCATCTGCACGATGACCGGCTCATCCGGTGTCCCCACGCTCTCGTAGCCGCCGATTCGCAGGGCGGTGTCGAGCTGAACGTAACTGTAAAAGCCATTGGGCGCCTGGATCTCGCGCACGCCAAGTTCCTTCCACGGCTGCCAGTTTCGCACCAGCACGCTGCTGTACATCATGGGCACTTTCGAGGCGTAGTGCAGCGCCTGGCGTTGCGCTTCGGGCAGCGTCGGCACGAGGAAGGGCACTATATTGTTGAAGCAGGCCAGCACTACGTTCGCTGCAGTCACCTGCCGCAGCTGACCTTTTTCAACGTATACCACGCGCACGGCGCGCTCGCTGGCACGGTCCGGAACGCCAATGTGTTCCACTCGCACCGCGGTGGCATTCAGGCGAATGCGCACCGGCGATTCCGGCAGATCCAGCGCATCGTAATTCAGTCGCGCGAGCACGATGGATACCTGATCGTGTACGGCGTCGAAACATTGCGGGACCAGGCGATTCACCAGCAGTCGCGCAATGCTGGCATTGCCATCAGGGAAATGGAAATAGTCGGCGTGTACCAGCGGCTCGGCGCTGATGATCATGCCGGAAAATCCCGCCCCTCCCAGTCGCCAGGCGACAAACGCGGGGCAGGTATCCACGCGCATGTTGTTACGAAAACCCTGGCCACGAAAGTACGCCAGGCTGTTCTCGCGCAGCCCCGCATGTTCCGTGAGAAAAGTTGCGTAGCTAATTTGCTTGAGCCTTAACGCCTTTTCCGCAGGGTTGAGATCCGGCAGATAGTCGATGTGCTGGGCATGGATGCGGATGAGGTCGTCGCGAACCTCCGCGCTGAGTGGCGCCTGCGCGAAGAACTCGTCCCAAGGCTTCTGTTCGTAACCCGCCACCAGACGATCGGCCCCGAAATCCTCTTTGTTGAAGAAGACGCCGACGCCGAGGTCCTTGAACAACTCCGGACGCTCGTACCGTGCAAAGCTCTTTGGGTCCACGCCCAGGTCGGCCAGCAGCGCGTTGGCGGTGAAGCTGTACGGGAAGGGCGTTTCGATGCTCATGGTGCCGCCGAACGATAGATAAGTCCGCCCGTCGACGCGGAATTCGTTGCGCTTGGCGTGGCCACCGAAGTCATCGTGATTGTCGAGAATCAGAACTGTGCGGTCTGTTCCCAAGGCCTTGCGGAAGAAATGCGCGGCGGACAGACCCGAGATGCCGGCGCCGACCACGACGAGGTCGTAGTGCTCGCCGGTATCCGCGGCTGCCAAATTTCCCGCGAAAGCGTTATCACGCACCTGATGGGCTGCTTCGAACGAGCCCGGATACTGGCCGCGCAGACCGCTGCGCAGTGGTGGATAATGCGCAGCATCTGCCACAGCGGCACCAGTTGAGGGAGAAATGCCAGCTGCACTTTCGTCCGCTGGGCTTTGGCCAGCTGCACTTTCGCCAGCATTGGCCCGCCCAGCGCTCAACAATCCCAGCCCTGCCGCGACTCCCCCGACGAAGTCACGGCGCTTGATGGACACTTCGAGACCAAGGTCTTTACGTTCACTCATAGAGTTCATTGTAGTTCATCACATAGCGGTTGCTGCGACACCGTGCTAGCGGATATTCTGCCCGGTAGCTGCAAGCTTTGCAGGCCACCAACCAAAAGGAAACCCATGTCCATCTCCCTGTACCAAGCCAGTGTTCCTGTTTTCCGACAAATGTTGTTAGCCCTTAGCGATGTGTTGGGCAAAGCGGAAGCGCATATCGCGGCCAAAAAGGTAGACCCCGGCGTATTGTTGCAGACTCGTCTTGCGCTCGACATGTTTCCGTTGGTGCGCCAGGTGCAGATCGCCTGTGATTTCGCCAACAGTGTCACTGCCCGTTTGGCGAAAGCCGAAGTGCCCGTCTATGACGACAGCGAGCAAACCGTTGCCGAACTTAAGGCGCGCATTGTCCGGACCGTGGCTGTGCTCGACGGCATGACCGAAGCGCAGTTTGCCGGCAGCGAATCGCTGGAAATTGTCTTGCGCCCCGGAACTCCTAAAGAAAAGAAGCTCAGTGGCCGGGCGTATTTATTGGCCTATGGCCTGCCACAATTTTTCTTCCACGTCACCACCGCCTATAACCTGCTACGGCACAACGGCGTCGAAATCGGCAAGAAAGACTACATGGGGAGTTACTAAGCACAAAGTCATGATAAGCCGAAAAGCTTGAACGGGAATGTGTCAAAATCCGGCGGGCAGGCTAAACTGCAACATGGGTTAGCCAAAAAGGGGGGCATAGTGCGAGTCTTAGTCTGGCCAGGGAGTTCGTCGAATTGGCGATAATTTCCGTCGTCGTCCCAAGCTTTAACCGACCGGCTTCGCTGGCGGTTTGCCTGGAATCACTCGCCCGACTGCGGTATCCGAAAGAGCAGTTCGAAGTAGTCGTGGTCGATGACGGTGGGAATGTCGACCTGGGTGCGATTATCGAGCCGCTGCGGGCAAGCATCAACATCCGCCTGGTAACGCAGGAAAACACCGGGCCTGCGGGGGCACGCAATAAAGGCGCAGCAAGTGCGGTGGGTCAATTCATCGCTTTTACGGATGACGATTGCTCTCCGACCGAGGACTGGCTTACAGCACTGACGCTTCGTTTGCAGCAGGACCCCGCGAGAATGTACGGCGGTTACACCACGAATGCGCTCGACAGCAATATCTATTCCACCGCCAGCCAGTTGCTGATCGACTTTCTCTACGGCTATTTCAACACAGACCCGGAACAGGCGCGCTTCTTCACCTCCAACAATATGGCCCTTTCCCGCAGCATGTTTGAATCGGTTGGGGGATTCGATACGAACTTCCCCACGGCCAGCGGTGAAGACCGGGAGTTATGCGACCGCTGGCAGCACCTGGGCTACAAGATGAGTTTTGTGCGCGAAGCGCAGGTGCGGCACAGGCATGCGATGAACTTCCGCTCTTTCTGGAAGCAGCATTTCATTTATGGGAACGGGGCCTGGCGTTACTGGGAATGCAAGCATGCCCGGGGTCTGCCGGGACCCAATCTCGAGCCGCCACGCTTCTACCTGAAGCTGATGAATCATGCCTGGAAGAGCAGGTTGAAGCACCCGTTGATGCTGACCCTGTTGTTAATACTCTCCCAGATCGCCAATGCTGCGGGGTTTGCCTGGGAAAGAATCAAGGCAAGGCGATCCCAAAGACATGCAACCGCAGCCGCCGACAACCCGCCAACCCGGGTTGGATAAGCGTGTCTTTAGTCCTCCCACTCCCGGGACAAGTCGGGCCCGGCGGGCGGACCGGGGAGTGTCCCGGCCAACTGCCTGATGACGAGAACGATGCTCCGGTCAAAAAGCACCAGGGGCCATGTGAGGAATGCACTTTTTAGTTGTCCTGCCGCTGCCCAATAGCGGCCCTCCCGTATGAGCGGAATGACCTGGAAACCGTGCGACCTTGCCTTTCGATGTCGCCGAACCGCCCATAGCCACGCCCGTTCGCGGCGATTCAGGAGCCCCAGGTAGGGCGCCCTGATGGCCTTTATTTCCAGTGAAAAGGCAGAACTTCCCATGGTGGTTTTAGATTCGGGATGTAGCCGGTAGATTGCCATCGCCTGCTTCAGGCGTGTGGGTTTGATCTTCCGCAAGAAGCGAAGGCGCAGCCAAAATTCGTAATCGAAGAAGTAATGCAGGTCTTCCCTGAACTGGCCCATCTCCCGGTGCAATTCCGCAGTCCAGAAGCAACCGGGCTGCGCAACGGGACAGGTCACGAACCAATCGGCAAAGCGCTGCCCCGGCAGCTGGGGTACGAACCCAACTCGTTCATCATCGCGCACATAATGGACCTGGCCGACCAACCAGGGATGACCGGCGGCGGCGGCCTGCGCAATGGCCTGTAATGCCCCTGGCTCATAGAAATCGTCGCTATTGATATACGCGTGAATACGACCGCTGGCCCGCGCAAATCCCTTGTTGATTGCGTGGCTCTGCCCGCTGTCCTGCTCGCTCACCCAGCAGGCGAGGTATTTTTCATACTTGTGGATGATTTCGACGCTGCCGTCCGTGCTGCCGCCATCGATGATGATGTATTCGAGATCCGGATACCCTTGCAGCAATACCGACCGGATAGTCTCTTCCAGATAAAGCGCCTGGTTATGCGAGGGAGTGACGATCGTGATCCTGGGCGAGGCAAAAGTACCGCTGGGGGAGTTTGAATCCACGGTCCAGGGCCAGCCAGTTTTACCCGCAGGCGGAGGTGGGAGTTCGGACAGTGCTGGACATCTCATTTCAGTAAAGACTCCGCAACCTCGGTTTACTCGACAGCATACAAGCCAAACTCTTTGCGTATCCCCGGCGTTATGGCGCGGTGATGAATTATGCGCCGCAAAGGATTCCACAGGGGATGCGCAGGCCAAAGGATACGTTCATAGTCGTTGAAGTTTTCGCCGTGGGAAATCGTGTAAACCGCGCCTTTGAACGGGAGCGGTCGAATGAGTGTCCCGCGCCGTTGCAACTCGCGCGTCAGTTGTCTGTGATCGAAGACCAGGCGATTATCGCTGCCCAGCATAAAGTCCAGGTGCTCAGGACGGACGATATGGGCGCTGCCACACCACTCGTCGAACCGCCTGCGTTCCACATGCAGGCGAGGCTGTCGCTCACAAAAGAAGTACCCCGAGCGCATATACCAGCCATTTTCGGTGGAGTGACGCGCCACGAACTCCGCCAGCCGGTTGCTCACCAGGTCATCGCTGTCCAGAAACATCACGTGGGTAGGTGAGTACTCCAATGCCCGGGCCAAGGCGGACAAGTGCTTACGCTGTTTGTCGCCGCGCATACCATCGGGGTCCGATGGTGACGGCGGAGGGTGCGTGACTTCTACGAATTCCAGGCGAGGGTGGAAATAATCACCTTCGGGAATTTCATGGCAGGCTACCACCACGCGAAACTCTGGCGAAGTCTGGGCGCAGGCCGATGCAACCGTGCGGAAAAACAACTGGCTGACCCGTTCCCAGGATGTTGCAGCCGCAACGCTCTTCAGTGGCACAATAAATATCAGCATGGTTCAGATCTGACGTAATCCTATTTCATCCAGCCACTGCATATTGGTTGCGGCTACGCGGTCAAACATGCGGACTTCGTTTTCCACTTTGCCTCGGTGGGTAAGTCCTCGCAACAGGATTCCTGCCCGAGAAACGAAATTGACGTCGCTCCCCAGCACGGCTCTTTCGCATCGACGCACATAGTCATTTGCCAGTGTTGCGTTCTGAACATTTGTCGACGACTCATCCAGGGCCGCTTTCAAGAATGTTTTGCCGAGTGCAATCCAGTTATCACGTTCCCAACGCTCGTCATGAGCAAGGTGGAATGCAAACGGCTTTTCGACCGGCAGTGAGCGGAGTCCGCCCAGGAACATGTGGATGGAAAAATAATGATCCCACCAGGGCAATCCAAACACGAATTCATTGTTTGAGAATTCCCTGAAATCCCTGGTATGAAATGCAAAGAAATCGCATCCAAAGGTGTATTTATCGCCTTCCCTGGTGTGCATGTCATTGATGTCACAGCGCCTTGACACCACGCATTGGCCAGGTTTGAGATTTGCGATCACTTGCCTGGTTTCCTCAGGCATTTCGATCAATATATCGGAATTGGTGACCACTACCGGGCCGTCAGTGAGGGAACACGCCGCGGCGATAAAGTCACCCAGGTAAACCAGGGGCTTCCCGAACTGATTTCTGCAATCCCGCTCAATGGCAATGAGTCTGATTCCTTCGCTGCCTATCAATTCCGATACGCGTTCGCGTTCAGCATTGACGGATACCGGATCAAAGCCGCTGTTGCGCCATGACCGGATGCATTGAAGCGCATATTCATGGCCAATCTCGTTGCCCTCCCGAGTTTGCCGGTTAATCTGCGGGGGAATTGATGTAATGAGAGGAACCATTCAGTTGGGACACTGCACAATTTTCTCTTTCGGTATAGCCAACTCGTTGACCAAGTGGTCTTCCACCTGGGACTCTTGTCCAGGTACACCGATGATGACCCGGTCATACGTCATGCCTGGCAGGTTCCATGAGGAGTGAATCTCTCCTCCCACAAAATCAGGGGAAGAACCAAAACCTGTCTTATGCACGAAGGCCACAACGTTCTCCGGCATCAAAGCCTGAATGGTTAAACCCAGAGCGCCTTCCCCGTAGACGACGAACTTTTCCCCTGTTCGTTTGAGCTCTTCGACAGACCTGTAAACGTCAGCGAACGTCCAGCGAATATTTTCCTCCTGTGCCACCAGCGACTCACGAACCGATCGGAAAAGTCTTGCTGCGTCCCAAAATCGGGGCTGCTCCCCCTTCTCAACGCATTTCTGGACAACACCCATCAGCCGCGACTTATACAGGTTAAAGCTTAGGCGTTCCTCAAAAAACTTTATACATCTCTTATTTTGCTCTGGAGAGGGTTCGTGCTGCTGAAGCACAGAGAATAATTCCTCCGTGCTGCCTACGGTGTATCCCAGGCCATGCGATTGAATCAATGGTGTCAGGACTTCATTATAGGTAGTAACCACCGGTAAGCCGTGCTGCAGGTACACACTTATTTTCCCGGATCCCATACCGATCAGTGCGAGGTTCTTCCCGGTCCACATTGACAGATAGTTGGGCCCGTAAAGCGCAAGGCCCAAGTCTGCGGAATGCAGCAATTTGTGCATGTCCTCATTGGCGGGAATGTTGGCGTCAGAGATATAGATGTTGTCCTGGAGGGCAGGCACCACCAGATCCTGTATTTTCCTTCGTGTGTCGCCATATCGGTCATGCAGCACCAACACCCAGTCATTGGGTAACGCACTCGGCTGGGCCAGAAGTTCGCGAATACCAGCCCAGCCGGTGACGCTTCCTGCATAAATAAGAATCTTCTTGCTGTCAGGAATACCCAGGCATTCCCGCAGGTAGCGACTCTTCTGGTAGGGATAAGAGTGCGCGGGAGCGACCGGTATATACAGAACGTCGACCCAGGCACGTATGTGGTTCTCCTTGATCAGATGCTCGCCTCTGACCACGTCCTGGACAACGACAAACGATAGATCTACCGACGCGTCTCGTTCAGGAACCTTGAAGGCGCTGGACGTCTCATCTTCAAAGAAGATTTCATAGGATATCATCCCGTACATGACGCCTAGATTGCTGGACAGGACAGCGGCAAGGATCAGCCCGTCCCGGTCCACCCCTATGACATGCTGGTATGTTGGGGGCAGATACTTTTCGCAAAATTCCGCCAGAGCATCCGTGGTGCAGAGGAACCTCAAGTCTCCGAAAATCGGCAAATACTCGATCAGCCGGACATTCTGAGAGGAGAATGTGCGTCCCTCGTTGCATTTGCGAATGGGCACCAAAACATCGACACAGTAGCGTTCACCCAGGAAGTTGGCGATCTCATGCAAGTTAGGGTTGTTGAAAACATTCCCTTCAGGATGAACGATAAGAATCCGGGGCCAGTCGATGTTGGTATTGCTGCTCATACCATGCCCCCCGCCGCTACCAGGACGAGTGCCAGCCTCACAATCACTTGGGTCTGCTCCGGTGAGCAAGTGCCGTCGACCGCAGAAGGGGTGCGTCCGCAAGATAGGCTAGCCAGCCATCGAGCCGGGGAAGAAAGGCGTCCCAGGCATAGCGGGTTTCCACCAGTGCCCTGCCTCTGCGCGCCATCTGCTGTGCCATGGCCGGATCGTCGAGTAGCTGCACCATGGCAGTGGCGATCTCAAGATCCGTGTGCCTGACCAGTATCTGTTCTCCATCGCGGAGCTCAAGACCCTCTGCCGCGATGGGCGAGCAGACCACGGGCACGCCCGCACTCAAGGCTTCCAGCACTTTGTACTTGGTGCCGGATCCCGATACCAGCGGCACGCATCCGAGGCTTGCCCCGGCCAGGTAGGGGCGCACGTCCTTTACCCGGCCCGTGACGACGATGCGATCACCGTCGGCGGCCGCCTCCAGCTCGCGCCCAGGGGACTGCCCGACTACCCATAGACGCGCGCCGGGATGACGCTCCCACACCACAGGCATGATTTGACGAATCAGGCGCCACGCTGCACGCGTGTTAGGCGGATAGGTAAAACTGCCCGTGTAGACAATTTCCGGACGTTGCGCCGGAATTCGTTCATGAAACTGGAAATAGTCCGGATCGACGCCGTTATCAATCACCAGTACGCGCTCAGCTGGAAACCCGTAGTCGCGGACAAAAATCTCTTTGTCCAGCTGGCTGACGGCGATGATTCCATCGTAGAGGTGCAGGTTGTCTCTTTCGAATCGCGCTGCACGTTTGGCCTCCATCCGCAGAGCGGCTCCAGCCATACCGGTGTGTGATTCGGCCATGCGTTGAAGACGTACCCACTCCACATCGTACGAGGCCATGATGAAGCGGGTCTGGATTTGCTGAGGATCAACGCTCATAGCGACGGGATTGCTCTGGGGGCTGACAAAGAAAAAGTCAGGCGCCCTTTCCAACAGCGCCCTTTGAAGCGCTGCGGCTACTTGGGAGCGAATGCGCGGAAAGCGCTCGTGGGCATCGAAGTGATAGCGCATCCCAAAAACGGGGATGCTCCTTGCGCGCAACCAACTGGCGACACGGTCGGGAAGGCTTCGGTAGTCCGTGACTATAGAATCGCCCCCAATCAATCTGTCGACAAATGGCTCCAGAAACGGCCTGCGGGGGTCTGCCCCATCGGGATAAAGGGCAAAAAACTCCAAGGTACTGATTCCAAGCAAGTGGCGCAGGATGTTGAAGTCGCGTATTTCGCCGCCGGAATGTCCGGGGTGCCGGGGGAAGCCGTACGAGCAGAAAAAAGAATGGTATCGTGGCGCTCCGGATCTCAGGGGTGGGGGCCCTTGCGGTTCGGTTTGGAGGCCTTGCTGGAAAACAACCGTCGATGGCCAATTCGGAAAGGTTTCCTCCTTCCCATAATCCCTCGACGGCGCCGGGCTTACGGTATTCCGCCTGGACCGCGGTGGAAAAATGGGCAATCTTTCGGGGTTGCCGAGTAGTGAAGTGACCGACAAGGCCACGCAGACGGCTACGCAGTAGAATCGGAATCCCCTGACCGGGATCCACGGGTACTTTCGCTGCATGAAGTGTTGGGTGAAGTCCCGCAGGGAGTGCATGAACTCAGCAGTTCCGACCCGGGGCCATTTGGGGCGGCTGAAATGATACAGCTCGATCTCGAAATTCTTCCAGCTTGCAGTCTTGGCTTCGGAGTGGATGCGATAGAACGCCAGGGTCTTTTCGATTTTCCTGATCCTGGCCTTGTCCATAAAGCGCCAGAACAGCTCGAAGTCGAAGATGAAGTGGAAGCTTTCATCCAGCATGCCGCACTTGTCCAACAGGCGTCGGCGAAAGAAGACCGTGGGCTGCGGGACCGCGTGGATATATTTCCAATACGCAGGCACCATCTCCCTGGGCTGAATCCGCCCATAGTACAAACCGGTCTTGCAGTGGCCGTGATCCGCCAGGAAAAGGCGGTTACCCTCGTCTATGTAAAGGGCGTTAGCGTAGACCATGTCCAGCTCGGGGTCGTCCGCGAAGGCCTTTCCCACTTCCAGCAGGGCACCCTCGGCCAGGAGATCGTCCGAGTTGAGCCAACCAATCACGTCTCCAGTGGCTCGTGCAAACCCCTTGTTGATGGCATGCGCCGGCCCGCGGTCCGGCTCCGAGACCGAATAGGCCAGGTCTTTATCCCATTCCCGAATAACCGTCGGGCTGTCATCAGTCGAACCGCCGTCGATCACGATCATTTCCAGTTCCGGGTAAACCTGGCTCCGAAGGCTCTTTAGGGTCTGGTCCAGGAATTGGGCCTGGTTGAAAGAGGGCGTGATGACGCTGATGCTGGGCAGACCACGCGAGTCCTTCTCCAAAGGCGGGCGCGGGTTGTTGGCATCGGCGAAGGGCAGATACGTCACGTCCTGGGAATCGGAGAGCTGCGGGAAGCCGTCACTGTTGCCGTAAGAGAGGCTAAACTGATGAGCGACGGCGCGCATCATTTCATGAAAATACGGCTTCAAACCGCCGACGGGGTGATCACCGTCCACTGCCAGCAAGGTTTCGCACAAGTAGAACAGCGCTCCGGGCGTCATTCCTGAAGTGCTGTAGGTCTGGGCCAGGTTAAGGATCTCGATGGCGCGTTGCATTCCGCCGCCGCTGGTCTTGGTTTCTGCATACTCCCGGCTCACTGCGAGAAATTCATTGACCAGCACGGCCGGATAGCGTTGGGCAATGCGGATGATGATGTCCCAGTCCATGCAATAATGCAGGCGTTCATCGAGTCCGTGTACTGCGTCCCAGGCCGCGCGTAAAAAGAAGGTGGACGGCTGAAGGATGTAATCCAGGCCCTCGATCAGGGCTTCGCGATTAAGTGCCAGATGGCGCTCACAGAATGGTCGGTAGAGGCCCTGCTTGTAGCGCAGCCCATTGCCAATGTACAGGCCACGTGCCGGATGGTTCAGGTAGGCATGCCCGACCGTCCAGAGACAGTCCTTCCAGTAGAAATCGTCCGAGTTAAGCCAGGCGATCAGATCGCCGCTGCAATGCGCGGCACCGATGTTGATGGCGTTCGCCTGGCCCTTATCCGGCCGGCTTTGCCAGTAGGCCAGCCGATCTGAAAAGCGTTCGATCACCTCGAGACTCTCGTCCGTTGACCCCCCGTCAATCACCACGACTTCCAGGCGCGGATAGGCCTGCCGAAATATGCTTTCCAGGGTTTCTCCAAGATACTTTCCCTGGTTGAAAGACGGGACGACGACGCTGATTTTTGGTAATTGGTTCACTTGGTTATCTATGGCTGAAATATTGGATTCCGGGCAGCGGCCAGTCGCAACGGGATCTCTCTCCGAGGCAAACCCTTACTTTTTCACGCACGGGCAATCGCTACTGCAGACCAGGTGGCTGAAGAAAGCAGCGCCCCCGTGTTCCATTCCTCAAATTTCTCAACAACAAGACAAGCCTGCTCAAGCCCGCTGCGTAATTCCGGCAGGAACAGATAGCGCATCCTGTGCTGTTCACGAATTTCCGCCGTCTGTCCGCTCGCCTGGTCGGTTACCAGCACCTGGTAAGCCACTTCGACCACGTTCTCGTTCACCCGCATGGTCGGCTCGGCAACGCGCAGTATGCGTGTGGCCGGGTCCTCCAATCGTTTGACGCGCACCACCGGGGGATCGGCCAACACGGCCGGCCCGTACCAGAAGTCAAACACGAAGATCCCGCCCGGCTCCAGGTGAGCGGCCGCAGTGGCCAGCGTCCGGGCAAGATCCTCATTCGTCACCTGGTAGCTCAGGACGTGAAAAAGGGCGGTCACTACGTCAAACTGTCGGCCGGCGCGAAAACTGCGCGCATCGCCAGCCGAGAAAGCCAAACGTGCACCCACTTCCGGTGCCAGGCTTGCCTGCCGCGAACGCGCCCGTTCCAGCATGCCCTCGCTGGCATCAATGCCATGCACTTCGTAGCCCAGGCCGGCAAATTCGGCCGCATGCGCGCCGGTTCCACAACCCATCTCCAGAATGCTGCGCGCTCCCGGTGCGTGGTCCCGGATCAGCCGGTCCACGTAGCGCGCTTCGGCCGGGTAGTCCTTGTCGCGATACAGGAGGTCGTAGTAGCGGGAGTAAGCACCGAAGACACTCATCGTTGCATAAGCTCGCGCAAGGCATTGGCCACACGGTCAATCTGCTCGTCGGTCAGAGCCAGCCCACTGGGCAGATAAAAGCCACGCCGTGCCAAGCGCTCAGCTACCGGGAATCGCTGGCCCTCGAATAGGCCCATGCGGTGAAACACCGGCTGCTCGTGCATCGGCCAGAAGAACGGGCGGGTGCCGATGCCAAGCGCGGCCAACCGGGACATGCCTTCGGCGGCGTCGAACGGGACCGATTCGTCGAGCACGATGCCATAGACCCAGTAAACGCTTTCGGCGGCGGCAGTGCGCGCCAGCGGCAGTTCGATCCCGTTCAGACCCGTGAGGAGCCCGGCATAGCGGCGACCCATGTGGCGCTTCTTTTCCACGAACTCAGCCAGCCTTTCAAGCTGCGCCACACCCACCGCTGCCTGAAGGTTACTCATGCGCAGATTCCAGCCAAGTTCCTCGTGCACAAATCTACGTTGTGGCTGGAAGCACAGGTTGCGCAAGGAACGACAGCGTTCGGCCAGTTTGTCATCGTCCGTGAGCAGCATGCCGCCCTCACCGGTGGTGACGAGCTTGTTCGGGTAGAAGCTGAAGACGCTGATATCGCCCAGCGAGCCGCAAGGCCGGCCACGGTAGGTCTGCCCATGCATTTCGGCTGCATCTTCAATGATTTTTAAATCGTGGATGCGCGCAAGTTCAAGCAGCGGGTCCATGTCCACCGGCAAACCGTAGATATGTACCGCGAGGATGGCGCGGGTGCGCGGCGTGATGGCGGCGGCCACCTGGGCCACGTCCATGTTCCAGGTTGCCGGCTCGCAGTCGACCAGCACCGGCACCGCGCCGGCGCGTACCACCGCTGCGGCGCAGGAGATGATGGTGAAGGTGGGCAGGATGACTTCGTCGCCCGGGCCGAGGCCAAGTGCGGCCACTGCCGCCTCGAGCGCCGCCGAGCCGTTGCACACCGCCACCGCGTGGCGGCGGTTAGTACTTAGCGCCATTCCTTGTTCCAGGCGCTGCACGAATGGCCCCTCCGAAGAGACCCAGCCGCTGTCGATGCACTCCAGCAGATAACGGCGCTCGTTGCCGTCCAGCAGGGGTTGGTTGACGGGAACAGCGTTCATTCTGGCTGTTTCAAGCGAACCTGCGAGGCACTGATACCGGGAAAGCGCGTCTTGTCACCCTCGCCGATGTGCGGGCCCTGTTTTACTTCGATCATTTCCACTTCTTCCAGCACCTCGAAACCGTGGCCACCGGTTACAAGCAGTATGGTGTCACCGGCTTCGAGAATGCGACTCTCCACATAGCGGCGATCTTCGTCATAAAAGTCCACACGCAACCGGCCTTTGCGGATCAGCAGCACTTCCTGCGAGTAGTGCACCTCGCGCGGGACCGGGTTGTGCACGTGCGCCTCAATTACCTTGCCGGCCGGATGGCGCATGTAGGCCAGTTGCTGGGAGAGATCTTCGGGGGTAAGAAAGTGAATGCCCGGTTCCCTGAAGGCGTGGGGCACGATCAGCGCCAATAATGAACCCCGGCAATGGATGCGTTCGATCATACGGTCTCATGAGCAGCTGCAGTTTCGGCCAGTATATCAGCACCCCAGAACGTATCGCGGCGTATCCAATGCATCAGCCGCAGATCGCCGGCAGCCTCGCGCTGGTGGAATTCGAAGCCTTCCTGGTAGGCCTCGACTGTCAGGCGGTGCACTTCCCCAGCGACTGCTTGCCACGGACTAACTTCCCTTGCAGGTGGTGGCGCCGCAGTCTCTCCGGGCGCATTGCCGGCGCGAATGCTGGTAAAGGAATCGCAGACCCCCTGGTAGCGCGCGCGGCGCGCGAAATACTCCGGGGTCAGCCGCTCCGGGCCCACATGGTGAAAGACCAGCGCCTCGGGGACATAGCGCGCCCTTATCCCGGCCGCTTTTGCCTTGATCGTGAGACCGGTCTCGCCATCGCCTTGCCAGCGCTGCAGGTGGGGGGGACCAAGTCAGGATGAAATCCGCCAAGCTCTTTTAGCACCGAGCGCCTGATGCCGAAGTTGAGGCCCCAGATATAGTTTGGGTCGATGTCGGATACCGCTTGTCCGATGTCTAGCAGGCTAACCCAGCCACAGTGCCAACCACCTTGAGGCGCAGGAGCCACAAAGTTCCAGAACCAGGACGGAACTGAGGATTTAAATCGCGGAATACTCGGGCCTCCAACGATACCCACCGAAACGTCCTCGAAGCCACTGAAGATTCCTGTGAGCCATCCTTGAGCAAGCTCCACATCATCATCGAGATATACCAGCAAATCGCCAGCGGCCTCGTCTGCACCACGGTGCCGCGCCGCGGTTAGTCCGGGGGAGGGTTCGCGCACGTACCGGACCGCTCCTCCTGTGCTTTTGCACTGCTGCTTTACGCGGCTGACAAGTTCTTCGTTGGAATTATTATCGACAACAATTACTTCGACTGGGTGGCCAGTCGATTGGCATTCCCGGTGGACTGAACTGAGAACGAACGGCAGGACGTCACCCCGTCCAGCAGTGGGAATCAGGATCGAAAGCATGCGATTGCCTCTTTGTGTTCCCTCATGGATCAGGCCCGCGAACTATACTACAACTGTGCGGATCGGAGTTTGCCAGTACTGATGCAATTTGCGGGTTAGCACCCCGGAAAATCCGGAGCCGCGAAACCTACAGAGACTCGAAAATATAGTGCTCACGCTCACGGTCATATTTTTCCAGCCGCAAAAGACTGTATGCCCTATCAGAGAATCGTTGAATAGCCCTTGAAAATGATTGGCATCCGTGGACATGGATGAACCCGTTGTGTCTGCCGATGCGGAGTGCTCGATAAACCCGCAGCTTACCCCCGGTCAAGCTTCTGTTCTGTGCGAACGCGCCGTAGTGCAGAAACTTCCATCCATGCTCTTGAGGCAACACGCTTCCGGAAAAGCCATGCCTGGCTTTCAGTGCTTCCTGCAACTTCGCCGAATGATCCCACTTCCTCACTTTCCCGCTGCGCTCCTCATGGAAGTAAAAATCGTTTTCAAGCTCCAGGGCTCGCCTTCGGTAGACACAAAACCAGGTGTGGTAACGCTCCTGGAGAATGCAATGCTCGCGACTGTAACTGTCATAGAACTCCACCGAAGGGCTGTAATCAACCGATAAGAACCCCAGCCTCTCATCTTTTGCAAAAGCCTCCAGGATTTCATCGATAAAATTCGCCTCGAAGATCTCAAAATCAGGGTCCACAATCCCCACGAGATCGAACTCCATGAACCTGACCAACTCACTGGACCAGATTTCTGCCTGTGGTTCGTAGAGACCCTCCCTCATTTCGCTTGCTCGTCCACTCGCAGTCATAACCGGTTTCCCCACTTGCGCTGCTATCGACTCCTTGTTCGCCGATATTTCCGGATAGTTATCTCTGATCCTTACATGGCGGTTGTGATGCACGAGCTTGCGTATTTTGCGCTGCTCCCGTGGGGGGAGGCCGTTAAAATAAATGCTCAAATTGACCTTTTCATTCAGCGCCTTGCTAAGCCTTTTCACCGCGAATTTGGCGATATGACTGTCTGGTGGGGTGATGATCATCAAGAGCATGACATTCATTCTTTGTCCCTCGCGATCGGCTTGTCTAGCTCATGCCCGTGACTTCAGTCTGTCTGGCCATTGATGCTGCCAACGTGCCAGTGACTGGCAGGGAAGAATAAAGGTGGTTTCTCGTCAAGTCCATTGGCGATTGACCCATTATGTGGCAGTCTTGACCCCATGGTAGCCGTAAAAATCTGACACTGGCGTGGGTTCGAAGCCATCCACAATGATTTCCGTTATCACACCATCCCTCAATTCGGGCGCATATCTTGAAGAAGCAATAAGGAGCGTCGGCGAACAGCGGTATACAAACTTCGAGCACATCGTGGTTGACGGAGGATCCGAAGACGGAACTTTGGACATACTACGGAAGTATCCCCATCTTAAATGGATTTCCGAGCCAGATGCGGGCCAGTCCGAAGCAATGAATAAGGGTTTTGAGTTATCAAGTGGCGACATCGTCGTTTACCTGAACGCGGATGATTATTTCAAGCCCGGAGCGTTTGAGACAGTCGTGGCGGAAATCTCCGATACAGCGAAATTTGTCATAGGCCAGGTTGACGTTCTGAAACCTGATGGTCAGGGTTTCCTGAATGATCCAAAAACTGAGCTTGCAGACATGCTCCGTTGGTGGCAGCCGAACGCGTATTGTTACAATTCGGCTGGCTATTTTTACCACCGGCGAATACAGGAACAGGTTGGTGGCTTCAGCGTGCACGATCACTTCACCATGGATTACGAATTCCTGATCAAGGCCAGGCAAATTACATCATTCAAAAAGATAAATAAGGTGCTTGCCTGCTTCAGGCTGTTTCCGGGTACGAAGACGCATGAGAACTCAGAAGAGGAGCAGATCACTTTCGCTCGTTTCGACGACTACCTGGAACTCGTGGATGAGCCTGAGCGGAGGAAGATACTCGAGGAGAAAGAGGCATTCTTTTCAGTAGAACCTGGCTCAGCACATTCTTGAAATGACCTTGTCTTGCCGGAGCGCAAGCTCGCCTGGCTCGCGTTCTAACCAAACGTCATTTGAGTCTCGAAACCCGCCAGGATTCTATGCACAAAATCCCCCGCGGTGCCCGGCGGACATAAAGAAAATGACTCCCTGGACTCTACCAGCCAGGAAGCAACCGAATCCAGGAAACGCTCGACAGCAACTTCCCCGGCGTTGTCCCCGCCGCTGAATGAGCGGATTTCCCGGGCAACATCGTGGGGGAATCTTTCCAGGTTCATGGAGCGCAGGGTCTGCCATAGCATCACAGCATTGCCCATGTATTCTTCCCGACCCCACCTCGTCGGGTGGTTTAAATGCATCAGCATGAGTGCGTCCGGCTTCTTCAGTTTCGCGCCGGCAATATGCATCACTAACGGAAACCAGTAATCCCATTGTGGGCTTCCAATCTTCCAGGCGTCCGCTGCCTTCACATCCTTCAGGAAACGTGTATCAAAAAGGAAACCATCGAAACCACCGCAGTAAAACCCGGTTGGGCGCATGGTTTCGGGGTCGATACTCAATCTTTCCAGCAAAACCAGTGAGTCTTTCGCTGCATCCAGGGCTGCATTGACAGCGTCGCCCGGGTTCATTAGGAAGCAATCCGCATTGATAATTCCAGCGATGTCATCACCCGAATTTAATATCAAAGAAAGCATGCTCCCGATACTCGTCCTGCTATTGACGGTTCCGTTAGAGACGAATTCGACATCAATACCTTTCGTCTTCAGTAAGGCGAGCTCGGAATCCGGGTTGATGCTGACGACATTCAGTCCAGCCTCCTGCCAGGAGTTTATGCACTCCCGTTGATACACCTCACCATAGTCTTCTTGTTGAGCGTGTCTTTGCAGTTCACCGGGAATGGAGGTGTAGATCGTTTTCCTTGGCATATTCAAGAATCTGACCTCAGCGTTTCCTGTCATCGCGATATTGTAAAGCTCAGCTTGCACCATATAGCAGTCATCAGGCAATCGCTCAAATGCGCCCGGACGTCATCCTGGTCTGCCAGACCAGGACAGCCAATGCCAGTTCTTTCCCGGCGAGCAGCCTGATATGCTCATGCTCCCGCATCAAACCCGGCTCGGATCAAGGCGTACCGTCACATGGAGCAACTATCCTTATACCATCCCCAGCATGAGAAGATTCGACTGGGAAAAAACAATGATGGAGGTTACGTAATTTGTGCCCTTCCGGGTGCTTATGATTGCTTTATCAGCGGTGGTGTATCTGATGACATAACTTTCGATCGAGCCTTGTTGGATCGGTATCCTGGACTCCCGTGTTATGCGTTTGATGGAACCATCGAAGGTTTACCGGAAAAAGACGACAGGATCACATTCGTTAAGAAGAATTTGGGAGAGCACAACAGCGATTCAACTGCCAATCTGCAAAGTTATCTGGAACCTTACTCAAATGTTTTCATGAAGATTGATATAGAAGGAAACGAATTTCGTCTTTTACCAGGTCTCGTCGGGCAATACTTGAAAAAAGTAAAGCAGCTGATCGTAGAAATTCACTCGCCTGGCTATTTTCAACTTCATCCTGTCTGGTTCGCTGAATTCTCTGACGTGAAGCACGAATTCATGTTTGACCTTCTGAACTCTATCAACAGGACGCACACATTGGTTCACCTGCATGCCAACAACGCATGCCAAACCCATACATTCAATGAAATTCTCTTGCCCAACGTATTTGAATGCACATACATACGAAACGATTTTGCAGGCGTTAAAGTGAAAAATACTTTCTCATTACCCACCACGTACGACATGCCAAATGATCCGGCACAACCTGATATCTCGCTGAGCGGCTTTCCTTTTTCATTTTGATAAAGACCCTGACGATTCTTCACTAATTTGTGCACAAGAGAGCAGGATTACCATGAGCCATTCCCAGAACAATGAAGAGGCTATCGTGCTCAGGCACTTTGGCACAGACTTCAGGGGTGTATGCCTTGACATCGGGGCCAATGATGGCATCACGCTTTCCAATACCTACGCCTGCCTCGAACGGGGGTGGGCTGGGGTCTTCGTGGAGCCCAGCCCTGAAGCTTTCCGGCGGATGTCTGTTCTGCACTCTGCACACCCCGAGTGGTGGACTTTTTCCATCAACGCGGCGATCACGGAAAGTGAAGGCAGGCACATCCTGCACGAGAGCGGGACGCACCTGCAGACCGGCGACGTGGCCCTGTTATCCAGCACCATCGAAGCAGAGACAAAGCAATGGGAGGCCACGGGCCATACCTTCACGCCGATCGAGGTCGACGGCATCACCTTCGCCACCCTGCTATTCAAGTGCCAGGAAAAAGGCGTGGATCACTTCGATCTGATCAACATCGACGCCGAGGGGCTGGATTACTACATTCTTCGACAGATCGACCTGAATGCCCTGAAATGCAGAATGCTCATCGTGGAACACAACGGCTCGAAAGACCCGCGCATAATGGCACACGCCGAAGCGCATGGGATGCTCCTGCTAACCGAGAACTTCCAGAACCTGATTTTCGTCCGATGAGTGCCCGGCATCTGGCAGTCGTGATCGCCATCCGAAAACACATGCTAAAATCCGAAATGATTTTCCATTGTCCTGAAACCTAGAGGCAAAATAGGTTGCTCTCATACTTTGGTCATAGAGGTCCTGTACCAGATCCTCTTGGTTTTTTCAAAGAGGAGAATTACGTTGTTTGCCGGGGAGCTGCGGATTTAACCAAGGTCGACAGAACGTATAATACATTTAACGAATTTATTGTAGGTTCCAATGACTATTACTTAAGGCAATCCAGCCATTGGGAGCGCAATATTTACTCCGATGCTGGCGGCATCTCAAATTGTCTTTTACAACCTCATCAATTCACTAAGGGACGTAATGGAGATTTCTCCGACAGTATTTTGAGTCTTTTGTCTGAGCACAATATCCAAAAGGCTCTGAAGGATATCAGTGATTTGGCGCCTTACTCACTGGCACAAACCATGTTCTTCGACCATTCGACCACAGGGCCTCATCAAGACTGGATCTATCTGGACTCCAGGCCGAACGGCAAGATGATCGCTGCCTGGGTTGCGCTGGAAGACATCCCTGAGGAAGGTATCCGGTTTTATGTATATCCTGGCACGCAAGGATACGTACCAAAAAGCGCTTACAGCCAAAATAGTTCAGATTGGGATTTAATTGAATATCACTCCAATTTCATATCTGAGGTAGAGGATTTGCTGCAATCGGGAAATTACCGAATGTATGCACCTCCTTTGAAAAAGGGAGATATTTTCTTCTGGAGTTCAAGGATAATTCACGGATCGACTGAAGGAAAAAATAAATCCTTACGTCGAAGGTCAATAGCCGCACACTTCATACCCGAGGGATATGCTTACGGGAATCTGGAAACGGATTTTGACATTACATACGATCGAAAATACGGTCTGAGATATGCCAGCGATCAAATGGATGATAGTTTCGTGCTAAAGAATTCCAATACTACTTCGACGCCCCCGTGAATGAATAGAAGCGGAAATTCGAGTCCAGCCCCATGATCGAAGAGATTGGACGTGAAAAAGCGCAGGAGCGCGCGCTACGAGCAAGACGGCACTGATCTGCGGCGTATCCGGCCAGGACGACGCCTACATCGCGCGTCACTTGCTGCAGGAAGGCTACCAGGTGTTTGGAACATCCCGGGACGCGCAGATGCCAGGATTTGGCAACTTGCTGTTGCTGGGTATTCGCGACCAGGTTGAGACCTTGTCCATGGCTCCCTTCGATTTCCGCAGCGTACTACAGGCCGTCAACAAGGTGGAGACGAGCGGCTTATTGATGGGCGATCTCGACATTCAGCGCTACTGGGGCTGGGCGCCGGAATACGTCGTTGCCATGTGGAAGATGCTACAACAGGGAAATCCAGCAGATTTCGTGGTCGCTGCCGGAGCAACACACAGTCTGCGTGAGTTTGTTCAGGAGGCTGCGATTTCTTCGGTTTGAATTGGAGCGATTATGTGGATTCCGATCCCAGCCTTTTCCGGCCCAGTGAGCTCATGAAAGGTCAGGCCAATCCGCAGCGAGCCGCCAAAAAGCTGCATTGGACGGCCAGCACACGCATGCCCGAGGTTGTCCGCAAAATGTTCGCGGTGGAGTCAGGGCAGGTAAGAGTTTGTGAGTATTAACTTTCAGTGTCTGAGCTCGCGTCGGTATATTGCCACGCAGCGATCATCATCCAAGCTTCGATATTCCAGCAGTTCCCACCCTGACAAGAGAAAAGCATCACGGAGCGCTTCACAACTCTGAAGGCCCGGATTCTTCTGGATGAGCCAAGGATCGATGATAACTGCAGTTACCTTGCGCTGATCCAGTTCTAAGACGAAGCGATTAGGACTGGTACTTGAGTCGCCAGCCAAATCAGCGAGACTAAATGCCTGAATCGTAGGTAGATCATTATTCTGTCCGTTTTCCCGGATCTGAGCGAGGTAAGGAGCACATAGATACCGGGGAAGCTCCTCGAAGTAATCGTTGAGCCCGAGCATCCCGCCAGCCGAACACAACGATTCTGCATGTGGCTTTGCCTCGGAATATAACAAGCTAAGATATCCTGACTTGTTTTGCATCTGTAGTGAACCATAACTCGGGACGGCAATTACCAAGGCAGCCAAGATGATCAACGGCAGGAGCGAGTGGTCGAAGCGCTTCAATCCAGGCAATAAAGCTCCTACGATGACAAGCCAAAGCCATGCCAACAGAACACAGAACCCGAGCAAGTAGGTCGGTCTGGGGTGCTGGGTCAGAATAATGGCAATGGCCATAAGCGCTCCGCCCACCAGTATTGGTGCCGCAATCACAATCGAGCATCGGGCAGCGAGGTACTCCGGCCTTTGCCCGGCCATGACACGATACAACCCGAATATCCCGACCATCGCAAACACCAGAAACGCAATGCGAGGCAAAATTGGATTGACTGCGACTGGCGGGTAGGAAGGATAGTTCTCGCTGCCGGCGACGTTGAAGAGCAGCAATTCAAAACCCGCCGGCGCTAGCGACAGATTCCACCAGAAGTGCTCGAGCACTGCTCGGGGGTTGGAGACGACCATCTTACCCAGGGTTGGCAGCCTCTCACCGAAGGTCTCTTCCATCAGGCCGTAGCATTCCGTCCAGGGGCTCGCAGTCCATTCCGGGTGGCGCTGTTGGTAGCCAAATGCATAAACCTGGCACATGTTCAGGGTGTGTTTGGGGTTCGATGCTGCGGCAATGGCACTGCCCTTGACAACCGACATGGCATAAAAGCCCGCGACGAGCGCGACGGCGACGCCCAGTACCAAACCGCAGCGTAAGAATACCCTGCCATCGATGGTGCTGCTGGTCTTGCTGCCGCCTGTAATCATCAATGCGCCGAGAAATCCAGCGAGCACGACGAGGATAATGACGTACTCGTTACGCACGAGCAGCACTGTCACCACTGCCAATCCTAGCCATAATGGATAACGCCAGCGCGCCGGAGCCGCAAAAGCCACGACACCCATGAGAATCAGAGGCAATGCACCAAACAGATGCACCTCGTACAGTGCTTCGTAATGGATCGGCAGAGCGACCCACCAAACCACCAGTACGAGTGCCAGCAGGCGTGGTAGCGTTAGCAGGGCGAGCCAGGCAACCAGGGCAGTTGACACCAGGATGAGCATCAGCCGATGGGCAAACGTGGCTGAAACCGCGTCCTCCAGCAAGCTCCACCAGGAGCCATAATACGCAGTGTAGAGTGGCGACCAGACGATGTCGACCTCGTGCGAGTGGGCCCAGGCCATCGCCATATCAAAGTAATAAGCGGTGTCACCGATGGTCAGATCGCGCGTCCAGTGGCCCCACAGCACCTTCGTACAAAGCATCAGCAACAACAAGGCAAACCAGGTAATGGAAGAGGAGTGCGACAAGCGCGTTCGATTAAAGAACTGCATCACGCGAATTCACTCCTCTTACTCTCCAAGGCTCTTTCGAGAAGCCAATCAATGCCCGGATTCGGCTGGACCCTTAGCAATACCTGATAAGCAAACAGGCCCGGCATGATCCGCGCCAGCCAATAATTGACCCGTAACATAAATCGCGAAAGACCATTGAGGCCGAAGGCGAGTGGATAGGGCGCGGGGATCACTTGCTTTTCAAGAACTTTGTACGAAGCATAGCGAAACAGGCGACTCAGGGTTTTGCCGTTGAACAAACGTGTGTGAGTCATATCAAGGATACCGCGCTTGCCATAATTGAACTCACCGAGCAGCATCATCATTCGCGTTACGAAGAAACAGACGTTTCCGGAACTTACGAACACTTGCACTTTGCGATTGGCCGAGAGCCTGTCCCGAAGCCGACGCAAGAACAGCTCGGGTTCGTTCAAATGTTCAATGACATCAAGCAGTATGACCACGTCCACGGTATCCCATGGTACGTCGGGCAGACCGTGGTTGAGGTTGCACATTTGATAAGTGCATCCCGGAATGGAATGCTCGGGTGCCAAGTCTGCGCAGAAGACCTTACATTTCTTTTCAGCCGCAAGCCGTTCGGAAAGGTGGCCTTCAGAACAACCAAGATCGAGTACGACGCTGGCAGGAGTTATGGATTCGTAGGCGGCAAGGTGAGTGCTGGCGAAGTCCAGTTTGCTGACATACTTCCCGGTGTCCAAAGGCCTCACGTCGAACTTCGGGTCGAAAAAGACGCCCATGTCAATGAGCCGGGCCTTGATCGAAGAACGAACTACGTTGCCTGCATAACGCATACCGTTAACATGACAAATCTCATCACCGTAAAAGGTGGGTATCGGCACCTCCACGATCTTCAACTTTGAAAACAGCAATTGCACAATGATTTCGGTGTCAAAATGAAAATCATTCGTATTCAAATCAAACGGCACTGAGCGCAAAGCACTTGTGGCGTAGAGACGATATCCACTATGGAACTCTGACAAGCTGGAGCGTAGCAGGCGATTCTGTATGCCGGTCAGAAATTTGTTACCAATGTATTTATAGAATGGCATGCCTCCCTTGAGCGCGCTTAGCTTGTCCATCATGCGTGAACCGAATACTGCGGCCGGCGGCGATGGCTGGGTAAACGGCGCGACAAGGGCTGGAAGGCATTCAGGAGCGTACTGGCCGTCACCGTGCAGTAGGGCGGCAATGTCGAACCCATTCCGGATTGCATAGTGGTAGCCAATTTTCTGATTGCCACCGTAGCCCTGATTAACGGGATTTCGGAGAACTGTTACCTTGCACCAATACCCTGCCTGAATGCGGGTGTTCGCGCGCTCGAATGTGTCATCAGAGCTGAAGTCATCGATGATAAGGACCTCAACTTGATGCTCCAGGCTCAGGTCCTTCGGAATGCGGTCGAGTACGCTCGCAATAGTTTTGCTTGCATTGTATGCGACAATGAAAATCAGTAGCTTCAATGGTCGTTGTTCGCTCATTTGATGTGTCCAATCAGGGCTGAGCTCTGCACTACTTCATCACCGACCAGGCGAACTATCGTGATAACCGGATATTCAACGTAACAAGGTCGCACAGAATTCACCAAAAGAAAAGCGCTGATCAAATGAACCAGGTACAAAGATTTTTCGAGAACAAGTCGCAACCTTTTGTCCAATTCATAAAGTACGCAATGGCAGGCGCCGTTGGGACGGGCATTCATTTCATCATTTTCTCGACCCTGAACGAGACACTGCTGCCTGCCGATCTCAGCCAGGAGGGTGTTCAGCGCGGATGGAATTTCTTCTGGTCCTTTACCATTGCATTTGGTCTGGCAAATATCGTGGGTTACATGTTGAATCGACGCTGGGTTTTCCAACCCGGCCGCCATAGTCCATTGATGGAGATCAGTCTTTTCTATTTCTTTGCAGTAGCGGCATTTCTCCTCGGGACACCACTGGGCGCCTATTTGGTTGCGAAATTTCCGCTGAACGAGTATCTCGTCTATTTGATGGTGTTGGTTTCCTCTATACTTATAAATTTTCTGGGCCGAAAATTTGTTGTGTTCCAACATTGACGCTAATTCTTGCCTGTAGAGACCTGAGTCCATTCTTCATCGGCACCTGTTCTTGCGGAGTTTCGAAATGACAAATTTACTCTTGCGGCCGCCGGGCATGGCCGATGCTCACTGAGATCCAGCCACCCTCCGGCTGGCCTCGCCTCGAGCTCGGTGAGGTTTGGCGGCATCTCCAGATTGTCAAGATCCTGGCCATTCGTGATATCAAGGTGCGTTACAAGCAAAGCATCGTTGGAATCGGTTGGGCGATCGTGCAACCTTTGTTTACCATGCTCGTGTTTGTGGCCATTTTCTCCGGGATCGTAAAGGTGCCTACCCACGGCGTTGTCTACCAGTTGTTCGTGATGTCTGCACTGGCGCCATGGCTGTATTTCGTTCATGCCGTCAATACCACCACGAGCTGCCTGGTTGCCAACCAGACCCTCATCATGCGCGTTTATTTTCCCCGCCTGGTATTCCCGATCTCAGCAGTAGTCAGCGGATTGGTGGATTTCCTGATTGCGTTCTTGCTGCTGCTGGTCATGCTGGCCTACTACGGACAGGCGCTCACACTCAAGGTTATGGTTCTGCCGTTTCTCGTAGCCTTCAGCATGTTGAACGCACTCGCTCTCGGCCTGTGGCTGTCGGCACTGAACGTGCAGTATCGTGATGTCTATCACGCACTGCCATTTGTACTCCAGGTGCTGATGTTCATCTCGCCGGTGGGCTATTCCGCAAGCCTCATACCCGAGAAATGGCAATGGTTATACAACCTCAACCCGATGGCGACGGTCATTAACGGATTCCGCTGGGTATTTCTGGAGGGCCAACCTGCACTGGGGTGGTACAGTCTGTTTTCCGTAGCTGTCGTGGCCGTCGTGTTGCTCGGGGGGCTGTACTTTTTCCGCTGGCAGGAGGACCGATTTGCCGATGTCGTCTGACAAGCCCATGATCGAAGTTCAGGGGATTGGTAAGCGCTACTGGGTTGGCGGGCTGCCCTTGATCGATCACCGGGGCATGCATGCGCTGCTGGAACGTGCCATCCAGGCACCGGTTCGTGCCTTGTCTCGAAAGCTGTTTGACGCCAAACCGCCATTGCATTCCGTTTCCAGGCAGGCGCATCTGCGCTGGGCTATTCGAAATGTCAGTTTCAACGTGGCCAAGGGTGAGGTGCTCGGTATCGTTGGCCAGAATGGCGCCGGAAAGTCCGTGCTTCTCAAGATCCTTAGCCGCATTACCCGGCCAACCGAAGGGTATGCCCGGCTCCAGGGAAGTGTCAGTTGCATGCTGGAAGCCGGTGTTGGCTTTCACCCGGAACTCACCGGGCGGGAGAACATCCGTCTGTCCGGGGCAATTCTCGGGATGAGTAAACGAGAAATTGAAACCCGCATGGACGAAATCATCAGCTTTGCCGAGATCGATGAGTACCTCGACACACCGGTAAAGCACTATTCCAGTGGCATGTTCATGCGCTTGGGGTTCGCTGTCGTGGCCCACCTGGAAACGGACATCATGCTGATCGATGAGGTCCTGGCCGTAGGTGATGAGCAGTTCGCGCGTCGTTGTACAGAAAAAATGCGCAGCGTGGTGCGAAGTGGCAAAACCATCCTGTTTGTCAGCCACGATCTCGATGCGCTCGAGGAAATCTGCGACCGCGCCATCCTGATCCGCAACGGCGGGATTGAAATGGATGGAGCCCCTGATCAGGTCGTGGCTGAGCACAAAGCCACAGGTATGGAGTAGGCCACTTAATGGTTATTCCGGTCTTTGCCGGGACTCCCGCGCCGGAGAATTTCCCGACTGTGGTGGCGACTTCAACAGCACAATGATATCGCCGCCATTCAAGCTGCCATCAAACTCCCTGAGTTTCACGTAGTCACTGGACTCCTGGACTCTTTTCCAAATTTCCGGGGTGTGGGCCTCGAACTGGGTGGGCAAGGTGTAGATCATCCAAACCCGCTCATGCCGCGCCTCGATACGTTCCAGTTCAGACAGGAAATACACTGCGTCACAGTCCATCCCCATGAAGACCTGCAAGGGGAAACGTGCCCCGACCATGCACAGAACGGCATCACCCGGCGAGCGGTGCTGCGCGATGAATTCAGCCACCCCGGCGAAATCCTGTTTGGGTTTCCACGCGGCCGGGACCAACATCGCGCCGGCCAGGGCTATGCAACTGCCAATCAGCAGTACCGACCGCCTGGACAGAAACGGAAGGCATAACCCGGTGGTCACGAAACCCCCGCGTACCGCGACCAGCATCAGAAACCCTGTGGAGCTGAATATGAACCTGGGGAAAAAGAGCGCGCCGCGCGAGTAAATCACCAAAATGGTGATCAGCGCCGGCAGCAGCAGCAATCCTGCAACCGCCATGCTCTGCCTGAGATAGGACACGATGCCGGTGAGCAGCACCAGGAGCACGACCACCACCACCGGCCAGCCTCCGGGGATAGAACGCTGCAGGCCCTGGGCATATTCCTTCAGGACCCAGGTCGTTGCGGCAGAAAGGACGTGACCGGAGTCTTCCTCCCACTCCGCTATGAAACCACTGGTACCATCGGAAACATCGTCGAATTGATTTTGTTCAACCCAGAAGGTCGGAGCGTAAAGCGCCAAGGTAAAGGAACCTGCCAAAAGCAGGGCCATGAATGTTGGCATAACTGCAGTATGCCGATCCTCACGGTTCGGTTTGCTTGCCAGCACCAACCAGATGAGGCCATGTGCCAGGAAAACAAAAACCGCTGTCAGGTGGATCCAGGCTGTCAGTGCCGCCACCACAGCGTAAGCAAGAATCAATCCAATGGATGGCCTGGTAGCGGCGAGCAGCCGGATAAACAATATGCTGGCGAGCACCGCTCCCAGTAACAGTCCGGTATACCCCCGCGCATTTTGAGAATACCAGACAAATTGGTAGTTGAGCGTCATGAACAATGCGACGAGAAACGCTTCCTTGCGCCCCGCAACCTGTCGCCCAAGATGGTACAAGGCGGGAACCGCTGCAACGCCGAACACCAAAGCAGGCAGCCGCAGTGTCCAGGCGAATTCTCCCAGCCAGCTCACCGCATAATGCGCCATGAGTGAATAAAGAACATGATTATTCGTCGCGCCAACTGCATTGATGATTTCCATAGCAGGCAGTCGTACGAACGAGTACAAGGTCGCGAGCTCATCGATCCACATCCCCTGGTCGAGGCCTGGAATTCGTAAAGCCAGCGCGACAGCGGTCAAAGCGCCAATGATGAGGTAGTCGGACCGAGTCCAGCCCGGCGCGGGATCAATTCCTCTGTCCAGTAGAGCTACCCGTACGAACGTATTGGTGGCCTTCAATTTCACCCCTTTTGCAACCAACCAGGCAGTATTAACCAGCCCCGTATTTCGCATGATGCTACGTGGGAACCTGCCGCACAACCTTTGCCGCTGACTTATACTTGCCGGCACCGGCTCCCGGACACCCTGTACCCATGGCGAATCTTTCCAGTGAAATATTATCCGAACTGACGGTCGTCGTACCGACTTACAACGAAAAAGGCAATATCCGTGAACTGGTGTCCCGGTTGCACCGCGCCCTGGCCGGCATCCGCTGGGAGGTCATTTTTGTTGATGATGATTCCATTGATGGCACCGCCGAACAGGTTCGGGAAATCGCCCGGTCGGATGCGCACGTTCGGTGTATTCAGCGCATTGGAAGACGCGGCTTATCGTCCGCCGTCATCGAAGGAATGATGGGCAGCAGCTCACCTTTCATTGCGGTGATGGATGCAGACTTTCAACATGATGAGTCCTTGCTTGCAGAGATGTTTGAGCGCCTGAATTCGTCCAGCCTGGATCTCGTGGTCGGTTCACGCTCGGTCGAAGGGGGAAACAATCAGAATCTCACCGGCTGGCGGCGCTGGTCCAGCGAATTCTCCAGTACAGTCGCACGGCGGGTGCTTAAAATCCCGGTGCAAGACCTGATGAGTGGATTCTTCATGCTGCGCCGGGAAGTTGTAGAAGAAACTGTGAGGAACTTGTCCGGCATAGGATTCAAGATTCTTCTCGACATCATGGCGTCATCGCCGCGCCCACTCAGCTTTGTCGAGTTGCCCTACCGGTTCCGGCAGCGCCAGGCAGGTGACAGTAAGCTCGATACCAATGCCGTGGTGGCGCTGGCCATGACCCTGATCGACAAAAAACTCGGCTGGCTCATTTCCCCCCGGCTGGTCGCCTTCCTGATGGTCGGCGGTTTCGGGGTAGCCGTGCATTTCGCCATTCTCACTGCGGCGCTGAAACTGGCGGGTCTTTCGTTCGTGGTTTCCCAGTCCATCGCCACATTGCTTGCCATGACCTCCAATTTTGTCATCAACAACCTTTTTACCTACCGCGATGTCCGGCTGCACGGCTGGAAGTGGCTGACCGGCTGGGTGTCCTTTTCCCTCACCTGCGGTTTCGGGGCAGTGGCCAATGTGGGCGTGGCAAGCACGCTGTTCTACCGGGAGTTTTCATGGGGCCTGTCCGCCATTGCCGGCATCCTGGTCGGAACGGCGTGGAATTATGGCGTCACGAGATTCTATACATGGCAAGTGAAATAAGGAGCAGCCCTTTTTTGGCCGTGGCTTTGGTCGCGTTCACGCTGTTTTTTGGGTCGTATCTGCGCTTTGATCGCAATGATCAAAAACTATTGTGGTACGACGAGATTGTTACTGCGTTGTGGTACTCAGGTCACGATTTGCGGGAATCCATGCCGGTTCTGGCCAATCGGGAGATCGGGGTTGGCGAACTGCGGAAATTGCTGCAAATAGACTCCGGCAGCGATGTGCATGCCATCTTCGGGGGGATTGTCAGGGACGACCCACAGCATACTCCACTGTACTATCTCGCCCTGCGCGGGTGGGCGGAACTAATGGGCGACTCGATTGGGTCACTGCGGGCGCTGTCCGCGGTGGCCGACCTGCTCATTCTGCCCGTACTGTTCTGGTTGTGCCTGGAGTTGTTTGGCTCGGCTACGGTGGCTTGGATCGCAGTGGCGATGGTGGCAATTTCGCCTTTTCACATCGTGTATTCCCAGGAGGCAAGGCCATACACTCTGTGGATGCTGGCCATTGCCCTGGCCAGCGCGATCCTGTTATGGACACTGCGCACCCCTAAAGCATGGAAATGGTGCCTGTACGCACTGGCGGTGGCCCTGGGCTTATACACCCATCTGTTGTTCTGCATGGTCATCCTGTCCCACGCAGTTTATGTCTTTGGCCTGGCTTTTCTGCGCCAATTTCGCGAAAAAAGCCCTGGCAGGCGGGAGATGGTGAGCTTTGCGGCAGCGACGATTTGCGCGCTTATCCTGTTCAGCCCCTGGGTCTGGGTGCTGGCCACTCACTCCGCAACTGCCATCCGCCGGGTTTCCTGGTCCGGGGAGGAAGTGGGCATCTGGCACCTGCTTGGAATGTGGGCCTACAACTATTCAGCTTTATTTCTGGATACCAACCATGCGCTGAAGTACATCGATGAGCCCGGAATAACCGTTTATGGCGCGTTTCTTCTCAGGGCCCTGACCCTGATTCCAGCTTTTTTCGCCGTGCTACACCTGATGCGGGAACCAGTCCGGAAGACCAGCCTGTTTTTATTGCCCCTGATCATTTTGCCGTTTTTGGGCCTGGCGCTACCGGACCTGATTTTCGGGGGTATGCGTTCGGGTGGCGGCAACCGCTACCTGGCCGCGAGTTTCCTCGGGCTTCAGATCGCAATTGCGTACTGGTTGGCCACTGGCCTGTTGGGGACGGTTACATGGCGACGTAACGCGATGAGAAGCACCCTGGCCTTCATGCTTGGCATGGGTGTGCTTTCAGGAATCATCTTCCACCACGCCGATACCTGGTGGCACAAATCCATTGGCCATTTCAACGTGGATGTTGCGGAGTTTATTAACAGCAGCCAGCGCCCGCTGCTCATAGCCAGATCAGCAACCAGCCTGATTTCAATCAGCCATAGTTTGGACGAAAAGGTCAAGATTCTGTACGTTCCGGATGATGATTTACCCGCCATCCCCGCTCACTACAGCGATGTCTTCATCCTTGCACCCTCTAAAAAACTCAGAGACAGTCTTCAGTCAAACCAGGGAGTGATGCTGGATGAGGTATTGCCGCGGGGCAAGCTCTACAAGGTAGTTACTGGGTAGACAAGATCTGGAATACATGCAACTTCACGACGTCCCTCAGGGGCGCGGGCCGGGGACGAGTCGCTCACTGAACGCCATCGTCCGGTCTTCGCCCAGCTCATGGTATTCGGCGTCCTGATTGACGCGCCAGATATCCCACAGCTGTTTCCCGGCGAGAATGTTCTCCGCCGTTAGCAGCGCAGTCATCATGGCGTGGTCCTGGTTGTTGTACTTGTGCATGCCATTGCGGCCTACCAGGTGCAAGCCGGGCATTTTGTCCTCCAGCCAGCTGCGAAACAGCGCCACACGCTCTTCGTAATTCTCATCGTAAACGGGATAGGCCTTGGCCTGCCTGATAACCTTTCCATCGATGACGTGACCGGGAGTCACCAGCCCCAACTGGATCAGCTCCTCATCGGCCAGCCGGATCAGGTCTTCATCCCTGGCATCCCACAAACCATCTCCTTTGAAACAGAAGTACTCAAGTCCCAGGCAATTCAGGTCCGGATCCGGAATCATGTGTGGCGACCATGACTTGAAATTCTGGATACGGCCAACCCTCACCTTCGAGTCGTGTATATAGATCCAGTTGTCATCGAAGCAATCCAAGTCCTTTACGATCAATGCCACGGTAACAAAATCACGGTAACGTAGCGTCCTGGCAGCGGTCAGCACCGGCTCGGGCGGACTGGGCTCCAGGTACTCAGCCAGATCCGAGAGGGCGGCCGAGGACACAATGTGATCAGCCAGGAAATCGTGCTCTCCACCTTGCGTATCGGTGGCGGAGACGGTCCACTCACCCGTCTGGGCATTCCTGGCGAGGCGATGCACGTTCATGCCCAGCAACACTTCTCCGCCCGCCTGCCTGACCTTTTCCGCAGCAGCCTCCCACATCTGGCCCGGCCCGAGCCGTGGGTACCTGAATTTATCGATCAGCGTTTTGGGTGTGCGACTGTTAGGTCGGCCCCAGGCTGGAATCATTGCTTGCCATACCGCGGATCCGAGGGAGAGCCCCTTGATCCTCTGGGCAGCCCAGTCAGCAGAAATTTCTTTGCACTTCATTCCCCAGACTTTCTCGGTGTAGGTCTCGAAAAAAATACTGAAAAGGCGGTGCCCAAACTGGTTGGTCACCCAGTCCTTGAACGTCCGTGGTTCGCGGATGGGAAACATCCTGGCCTTGAAGTAGGAAAGCATGCACCGGGCAGACTCGAACAGACCAAGCTTGGTCAGCGCATCCAGCGCCCGCAAGGGATAATCGAACAGCTTGCCCTGGTAGAAAATGCGCGACTTGCGTGGCCTGGTGATCAGCTGGTCGCCTAGAATCTCATCCCACAAGGCCTCAATTTCTTGCGAGCGGGAGAAAAATCGGTGTCCACCAACATCAAAGCGAAAACCCTTGTAGGTTTCAGTGCGGGAAATTCCGCCAACGTGGACCGGGTCGCGCTCCAGGACTTTGACCTTGATGGCGGACTTGGACAGGTGATATGCCGCCGTCAGGCCGGCCGGGCCGGCACCGATGCAGATCACGCGCGGCTGCTTCTGGGTCATTGCCTTTGATGAGTCTCAGTAAACGGTTCGGCCGATGGTGCGGCGATCCGCACTCGAAGAGCGGGAAGGATAAAAGCCCCCCTGGGAAATGTCCACGTTTTTTGCTGATTCAATCGACCGGCCAGCTACACGGCATGACCCCGGCCCGTCGAGGTGATGTTTTGCGCGACTCAGCCGTCAATTCGCCACCGGCCAGGCCGGCGGATAATCCCGCAGGTCCCAGGCCATTTGCATCACTGTGCGATCCGACCCTGGGTAACGGTATACCAGAATGGCGCGCGAAATGTGCCCGTCCTTTTCTTCCGCGACGAAATAGGAGAGGTCCTCCATCACCACTCCGCCGGGCGGCATCAGCACGTTGTTCAGCGTTTTGGCCGCATCGCTTTCGATTTTCTTGCTGACTACTTCCATCTCCTCCTGCTTTTTCTGGATTTTTTCCGCAACGGCAGGGTCCTGGTTCTTCATGTACTGCTCCATTAATTTCTGCATCTCTTCGGTATAAGCCGGATCCATGACGGCCTGGTAGGCCTTCATCATTTCCTCTGATGAACGCTGCGACCACTGATCGAAGCTCATGGCCTGAACACCGATTTCTTCAGCCAACCAGGCAGACACTTCGGACGGAGTGGCAGTGACCCGCCACCCTACGGAACGATCCGAGTCCGCTGGTGAGTACCACTCTGCGTCCGGGTATGCGGGAAATTCCATATCGTAATAATGCCCAGGAATATCGGGAAGCAACTCGTACGGATCATCGGTGTACAGCACCCCGTGATTGCTACTCCACTGTGAACCCATTCCGGCCATTGCCGGGTCTTGAGTTTGGCTGAGCAATCGCGCGGCAGCTTGCTCCACTGCGAGATACGGGCTTTCGAGCATCAGCGGCAGAGCCTTTTCTGCGATGCCTGGCGTGTCGGGGAAATAGCCCAGCACGCGGCTGGCGGCAACCAGGATTTCGGGCTCGTCGACGATGTCCAGCGCCGCCAAAGCTTCCTCGGTACCCCGTTGATCACGTGAGTCTTCGATCTCTTCCAGTGCCTGGACAACATCCGCTACCACCAGCCCGCGCAGCCATTCACAGTCAAGTGAGGGATCATCCTCAGCCGGGCATTGCTCGTCATACTCGCTGATCAGCCCGGTTTTGTTCTCCGGCCAGGGATTGTTGCCGGGCAACTGGCCTTCGCTGGGTGTTGCTTCCTGTGCAACCGCCGGGACATCAGTTTCAGCAGCGGGCGGTGCATCGTCGTCCGAGCATGCCGCAAGGCACACGGTGAAAATCAGGCAGGGCAATAGGGTCAGGGAATATTGGACACATCGCATGGTATCAGCCCCCCTTTGCCGGGTGTGCCGATGCATTTTTTGCGCGGGTTTTCTGTGCCTTGCTTTTCAGCACTGGAATTCCCGCCGCTGCAACCTGGCGCGCAGTTTCAGCGCTGGACACATCGCTGCAGGAATTCCAGAATCGCTGGAGGCTGGCCCTGAGGCTTTCAAGCTCCTTGGTATAACCGGCACGTTCTTCCGCAGCGTAAACCGATATGCCCTCATTGGCCCGCTCGACGCTGTTGGTCTTGAAACAGATATCTTTGTGGACCTGTTCATGGTCATAGGCGGCCTCGATGAATTCCGAGCAGGTATCGAGCTTGTTCAATGCCGACTCCCGGCTCATGGCCTCACCCTCTTTTGTTGTATAAGCGATGATTTCGCAGGAGGAGTTGGTCTCGAAGCTGGGTGGCGGCAAAGGACTCTGCCAGGGACAGCGCAGCTTCTCGCCCAGTTCTGTCGCCTTTTTTTCGACGAATTCATTCAGCAGTTTGGCTGCCTTGGCATTGTCCCCGCCCGCTTGCCGGATGAACTGTTGGCGAATTTTCGGCTTGCTGAACATGCGCTTCACCGCCTGTTTCATTTTGATCTGCTCGAAAAACTCGCACGGAGGCGGCTCGCACTTTTTCTCGGGCATGCACGGGCTGGCAGCCTGCGCCGCGAGCGGGAGCAACATACCGGTCAATAACGCGGTTGCGAGGGCGCTCAGTTTGTTCATGGTTTCTCCTCATCCTTTCGATAGACACTCCACAGGGCGTTGATCCGGGAGCTGAACGGATCAATGGTGCGGGCGGTTGATAGTGCTTCCAGGGCTTCGTGGTGCAAGCTCTGATCCTTCAATAGCATCGCAACCTGCAGATGCGGCCTGGCATTTGCATAGGATTTGGCTGCCGCGTCTTGCCACAGGCTGAGCTCGGATTGAAACATTTCTGCGCGCCTCGTAGTTGCGGTGGTGAGAACGAGCAGCAGCGCCACAGCGGAGCAGGCCGCGACCCAGCGCGTTCCCGCGGGAACGCCCGAGGCAGGCTGCGAAGCTGTTTGCTCGCCGCTCATGCCAGCCGGTTTGACGCGAAGCCAACTCCAGCCGACCGCTAACAAAGGCGCCGCGACCAGCAAAAGCCCCGCCAAGGCCAAACTTAATGGGCGGTTAGTGAGCGCATCCAGCTTGGGGATCAGCGATTGGGTAGGCAGCAGGGCTGCCAACCACAAAGCCAGGCCAATGGCTACCGGCCTTGATCGCCGCAGGAACACAAAGATCCCAATCGCCGCCGCGACATACATAGCCAAGCCCAACAGGACCATGGGTTCCAGCGGCTTGGTCGGCAGGGGAATGCCGTAATCAATCGACAGTGCGGATGGATTGAACAACAGCCACAGCCCCACGGGCACCGCGCCCACCTGGCTCGAGAAGCTGGGCCAGAACGGCCGTCCCAGGAAGGAAAATTCAGCCAGGTCGACGTAGCGCGGCGTGGTGAGAATCCACAAGAAGACGATGGCGCTGGCAATCAGCAAGGGAGCGATTTCGCGCAACACTTCCCTTGGCCTGGCGCCCGGTCGGCTCGTCGCTAGCACTGCCAGTGGCAGCAGTCCCGCAAGCGCGGTTTCGCGCGACAGACAGGCCAGCACGAACAGCAGCGCGGCCCACCACGAATGCGAGCGCTCCAGGGCCAGCAACGCAGCCAGCAGGAAAACCGTCGACAACACGGCCGTTCGGCCGCTCAGCATGAGAATGCTGTCGGCATGCACGGGGTGAACAAGCCAGATGGCGGCCAGGAAAACTGCACCCCATGTCGCCGAGCGGGGCGCTGCGTCGGGCGCAAGCCGGGCAATCAGCAGGAATAACAGGCCGGCAGTGATCACCTGCAACAGGATGGATACCAGCCGCCGCGGGGCAGGATCGCCGCCAATTCCGGCTTCTGCTTCCAGGGCGTAGCTGAGCTTGGTGACCGGCCGTAGTGTTACCGGCAGGTACTGCTGCCATGCTGCCAGCGACTGGCTGGCAGGATCGCCCAGCGGCGTTGCGTAGTCATCAAAGTGATACGGGCCTGAGAGGCCGGAAGTCCATGCCCAAAGCCCGGCAATGAGAATGAGGGTCGTGACCGCTGCCCACAACAACTTTGCCGGAACGGTGGGTACGGCATTCCAAATCAAAGCAGCGTCAGCCTTGTACATGTTCATGGTGGTTTCGATGGAAATTCCAGCATTGAACAACGGTTGCAAACATCATACTCCCGCCCTTGGAAGCCCGGTAGCCTCCCCGTTTCCAGTCTCCCAATTTCCCAAAGGGCGGCATGAACTGTCAGAATGTACCGATACAACCTGGTGAAATCGAAACCTGATGCATTCAGCCAGCAACAGCTTCCACGGGACCAAATCGGCACTCGCTGCCATCGTGCTCATGCTGTTGCTGGCATTCAGTGGTGTTCTCGAGCGCACCGACCGCTGGTGGTTTGACACCCTGCAGGCATTTGGCGCCAGCCGCGCACCCATGCCGGACGGCACGGCAATGGTGTTGATCGATGAGCAATCGCTGGAGGTAATGGGCCAGGCGCCCTTTGCCTGGCGCTGGCCCTGGCCACGCGCGGCGTTTGCAGCACTGCTGGCCGGCTTGCAGGCATCCGGAGCAAAAGGGATTGCGGTTGATCTCGTGTTCTTCGAAAACTCCGCGGCGGCGGAACAGGATGCCTTACTGGGCGCGGTGGCCGCAGGCCTGGATGGGGTCGTGCTGGCAGCCATTCCGAATCAACTCCCCATCGTATGGCCGGAGGAGTTCCGCCAGGCGAACCGCGACCTTTTCGCGGGCAAGGCCAGGTGGGGTTTCGTCAACTCGAAGCCGGATGCGGACAGCGTGATCAGGACCTATGCATCTGGCGGATCTCTTGCCGCTGGCGTGCTGGATCCGGATGTAACCGCACCGGAAACAGGCGATGCGCCAGCCCTGCTGCGTTGGCGCGGCAATCTTGAGCAGTTACGCGCACGCGATTTGACCATGCTGTCAGCGGCACCGTTCGTGGTGGCCGGCTGGGAAATCCTGCAGCAGGCAACGCAGGCCAGTCCCGGCCTTGACCCGGTGGAATTGGCGGCCGCGATCAAGGCAGCGCCCACCCCGGAAGGCGCGGTTTTCGACCGGGTGCACGGCAAGACGGTGTTTGTTGGCGCCAATGCAGCCGCAACGTTCGACGCCATCGCCACGCCGCTGGGCGCACCCGAGCCGGGCATAGTCCTGCACTGGAATGCCTATGCGAACTTCATGGCGGATGACTTTCTTGCGCCCCTGCCAAACTGGTTGGGCTGGGCAGCAGCACTGGCCGTCATTGTGTTTTTGCAGATATCCGGGAACGCAGTCATGGGCTTGCAACGGCCCGCGGTTGTGGCCATCGCAACTGGAGTGCTGCTGCTGGCTGGCAGCGCCGCCCTGTTTCTCGCCGGCTTCTGGTTTGCACCCGGCCTCCCGGTGGTGGCGGCAGCGCTTGGATTTACCGTCGTGGCGGTGGAGAGCTTCCGCACGGAACGTGCGCGCAAGCAGGAAATCCAGGGCTGGTTTGGCGCCTATGTTTCCCCGGCCGTGGTGCGCCGCCTGCTGGCCGATCCCAATGCCATTGAACTGGGCGGCGAGATGCGTGAAGCCACCATCCTGTTCTCCGACATCGCCGGGTTCACCACCATCAGCGAGCGCCTGACACCCACGCAACTGGTGGGGCTGATCAACCGTTTTCTAGAAGGCCAGACCGAACGCATACTTGACCATGGTGGTTATCTCGACAAATACATCGGCGATGCGGTCATGGCGGTGTTTGGCAGCCCGGAAGAATTGGACAACCATGCGCTCAAGGCCTGCCAGGCGGCCCTTGCCTGCCGCGCTGCACTCGAACAGCTAAATGACGAAATCGAAGGACAGTTCGGCATGCGCCTGGGCATGCGCACCGGGATCAATACAGGCGATGTGATCGTCGGCAACGTGGGTTCCACGCGCAAAAGGAATTTCACCGTGCTGGGTGATGCGGTGAATCTGGCCTCGCGCCTCGAAGGCGCCAACAAGGAAACCGGAACCTCCATCCTCATTGGGCCGGTGACGGCGGCGCGGGTGGTCGGGCGGATGATCTTGCGGCCGGTCGCCCGCCTGCAGGTCAAAGGTAAGACCCAGGCCGTGGAGGTGTTTGAGTTGTTGGCGGACGGTAACCACGCCGACGATGCGATGCGCGAATTTGTCGTCACCTTCACGCGCGCATTTCGCGCCTATTGTGAGCGCAAGTTCATCGAGGCAGCCGCAACGTTTGCCCAGGCCCAGGCCCAACGCCCGAACGACGTGCTCAGCGCGTATTACCATGAAGATGCGCTAAGATTAAGCAAAGCACAGCCCGAGCCTGGTTGGCAGGGCGTGCTGAAGCTGGAGACGAAATGACACCGCACCGATTGCTGCTCATCAGTACCATCACCGCGCTGGCGTGGGCCCTGGCACCGCTCGCCGGTGCAGCTGAATTCAGCAAGGGCGACAAGGTGTGGTCCAAGAACGTTGAGACTGCGCTGCTGGCCGAGCCTTCTCCGCTCGCCGCTCCCCAGGCAACGGTGGGCTTTGCCGAGAAGCTCTCGGTCAAGGAAACCCAGGGGAAGTGGTTGCGAGTGAAAGCCGATGATGCCGAGGGTTGGGTGTTCAGCGGCAATGTTGCGAGCGAAAAACCCAAGCTGCCGCCTGCGGCCGGATTTACCACCGTAGAGGCCTCGGAAACCAACACCGTCGCCGCCGCGCGCCCGCTGACTCCGGCGGCCGAGCAATACGCGCAAAACCAGGGTGCGGGTAATGCCCAGGCGGACGTCACCTGGCTGGATGCGGAGTCCGCGCTGGTCACGCAGCAGGACCTCACGGCCTACATGGCCGAAAACAGCAAAGGGGAGTACCAGCAGTGAAGGCCGGCCTGGTACTCACGCTAATGCTTGGATGCACACTGGTCCAAACGGTCCATGCCCAAATCCCGGGCATCGGCGATATTGGCAGTGCAATCAGCAAGGCCAAGAAAACCGCCGATGACACGGCGAAGATAGCCAAAGGCGCCTCGGGCCTTACACTCGAGGAAGAAATTGCCATCGGCGACGCCGTCTCGGTTGCGATCGTGGCCCGCTACGGCGGCGTGTGGCGGGATGCTGCAGCTACCCGCCGGGTCAACCTGATCGGCCGCATCCTCGCCCAGTATGCCACCCGCCAGGACCTCGACTGGCGCTTCGGGTTGTTGAACTCAGATGCGATCAATGCCTTTTCCGCACCGGGCGGTCGCGTCTTCATTACCCGCGGTCTGTACCAGATCCTGCCCAACGATGACGAACTGGCCGGTGTACTGGCGCACGAAATCATCCACATCGATCAGCGCCATGCGGTCAACAGCATCGCCCACAACGAAATGCTGGGCGGTTTTACCGGCCTGCTGGCGGATAACAGCGGGGCCTTTGGCCAATTCGCACAGGTGGTGGATGCGGTGGCTGACGAGATCCTGGTCACGGGCTATGACCCCGATACCGAGTTCGAGGCCGATGCCGGCGGGCATGACCTGGCGAGCGTGACCGGTTTCGCACCGGGAGGTCTGCGCGCGGCGCTGATACTGGTGTCCACCGTTAACGCCCAGCAGCAGGAAGTGCTAACCACCCACCCACCAATAGCGGAGCGCCTGCAGCGCTTGCCGGACGATCCGCCGCCCTGATCCGGGAGAGCGGTTTATTACCTCGGCAAATATATATTTGCCCGGCGCTCTTTCACAAAACTTTGATTTTACTTAGAATCCCCCGCCAACAACTATTCAAAAACTTAGATATTTTATCAAATATCCCTTATGCGGAGACTCTCGTGACCATTCGATTTGGTGTTTGTGCCTTAATACTAATGCTGCCCTCCGGACCCGTAGCGGAGGCCGCCACCTTTTGCGTGACCTCCGGCAATCAACTGAACCTGGCGCTCCAGGCCGCCGAATTCAACTCGGAGAGCGACACGATCAAGGTGGCGACCGGGACCCACATCACCGATTACCACGCACCGGGTGCACCTCAATGGAGTTACGAGCCGGTCCTCCAGGCGGAAGACTCGGATTACGAATACAACCTCACGATCAGTGGCGGTTGGAATGCCGCGGACAATTGTCTGACCCAATTGACCAAGAATCCGGCGGCGACCGTGCTCGATGCCCGGTATTGGGGCCCCGTGTTCAGCGTCACGATGGTCTATGCCGATTTCATCGGCACCCTGAACATCAGTAATCTGACCTTCTATCGTGGCGAGTCGAATAACATCCTCGGTGATGCCGGAATGCGGATCATTGTCGGAGGCGGAACACCAGGCCCGAGCATCACTTTCGATAACATCCTGGTCAGCGGAAACCGTTCTGGAGCGAACAGCGGCCGTATCGCCACCATCAGTTTGAACGCATCCGGCACCTTCAAGATCCGCAACAGCGAGTTCCTGAACAACAGTTTCACGCACTCTTTCTCCGGAGGCCTGTCATTCTCCGCCACCAATGGCGCTACCGGCATGTTCACCAACAACTCGATCAGCGGAAACACAGCAACCGTTTCCCGGATGGGCCTGGAGGCGTTCGGTTCAGTGACCCTGTCGAATAACGCGATCGGGGACAACAGTTCGACTGCCGGTACGAGTTTCGATTTCTTTTCAGACAATGCCGCCTTGCTGACCTTGACCAATAACCACTTCGAAACGGTCGAAATAACCGGTGACCCTCCGTCGAGTTTTACCAATACCACGACGGGCGACCCGGTCTGGCATTTGGATGTAGCGCGCATGGTCCCCGACGCCCTCCCTGCCGTTTCGCCCTTGCGGGACTCCGGCGACAACAACCCGGCTGGCGGGGTGCCCATTATCGACTTCTCCGGGCAGCCACGCATCGTCAACCTCGTCATCGATCGCGGCGCCGTGGAAGCAGCGGATGCACCCCCTGCTGCTTCCTGTCGGCCCACTCGTGACGGCTGTTTCTCCCGCCAACGGCTCGACAACGGTGCTCCAAGGCCCGATTGGGGGGGGATTCGTTGGGACGCAGCTTACGTTCAATGTCAGCGGAGGCATTGCGCCGGGAGTGACCAAGCTTGAGTGTTCGGTAACTTCGGGCGCCCCCGCGTTTGGGATCGGCTCTCCAGGAGAAACTGTTGCGGTTGGCGGATCCATCACGCCGATCGATGTTGGTTTCGATGATATAACCAGCGAACTGCAAACCGGCTCTGTCACCTGTGCCGTTACGCGTGATTTCGCGGGCACCAGCTATCTGACATACAACTTCATAGCCGCGCCGCCGGGCGGGCCGGCAGTATTCGACTCTGATCCGAAGAAATATCCGGACCCGGCGTCTACCATCGAACTTACCCCTGGCCTTCCAGCGATTGTCGGTACCGACCTGCTGCCCAAGTCGTTGAAGCTCTACAACATTGCCGATCCGGGTGACAGCGACCTGCAAGTATTCTGTGGGCCCAGTGGCGGTTCCAGCCCGCAGATTTCCATCACGCCAACGCCGATCAATGGCGATCTCATTTCACCCCAGGGTGTCCTGGAGGTGGCCTTTGATTGTGACACTTCAGTGCCCGGCGAATACTTTGCCAACTACGGTTGCAGCTACGATCTTGATGACACGAGTAATCCCGCCACTACGGATGGCACGGCGCAGTACAGAGTGGAGTGCGATGTGCGTCCTCCGCCGAAAACGGTGGTTGAGACCACCCCGCCCAGCGGAACCCAGACAAGCAAGGAGGTTGGCCGGGGTGGTTCGGCCAACTTCGATTTCATCTTCGCAGAGGTCAGCCCGGATCCCGATCCGCCGGCCGACGCGTTTTTGAACAACTGCTTTATCGACGGTACTGATCAGGGGCGCTTCTCTATCGATTCCCCTGCCTTCCCCGGGGGGCCCTATCCCATCGTGAACGGCGTCCCGCAGGCAGTGCAGGTGACGGGAACCGACGATGGGTCCAGGGATACCTACACAGCGAATCTGAATTGTGAGTATTCCGATAGCGAGAATCCGTCTGCCTCGGCTATCTTCCCGTTGGTACTGCAAGTGCGTCGTGACGCCAGGTTCCAGGTGACCAAGGAGTTCACCGATGGCGACAACCCCACGGAAGTGGAAGTCACTGTCAGTTGTAACACCGGCTTGCCGATCACCCAGAGCCAGGAGATTTCCGAGACTCAGGATGTCACCTTCATCGTGCAGAGTTTTGACCCCGGCAAAATGGATTGCACCATCACCGAAGACACCAGTGCTCCGGAACTTGACGGCTACACGCCGACCTACACCGCGGGTGGAACCGGTGACTGGGACGATAGCAGTGGCGGCTGTGTTTTCACTGCAATTGATGGCGGCGACGAGTTCACCTGCTCCATCGTCAACGACGCCGACCCGGTACCGGTAGAGATTACCAAGGACTGGATCATCGAGGGGTCAGGTGGTGACCAGGTTGACCAGCACTTCGAGCTGACCCTGTATTGCGACGCCGAGATTGTGGGTGCTGAAACATCAAAAGGCCCCGCATATCCTTCTTGCGATCCCGCATTTGCTTCGGCTGGATCCGGTAAGCCATCGCAGCAGTACACGTCCTGCTTGGAACTTGAAGGAGACGGTGATGCCGCCTTCACCCCGGAAGTGATTCCTGAATGGCCGGGCTCTCATTGCTGGGTGAAAGAGTCGATCTATGACGATGCGGTCGAAGTCGACAACGGTTGCCAGGACATCAACGTGAGCCATGGCCAGGGCGAATCCTGCCTGATCACCAACACGGTGTTCTTCGAGGGCATTCCGACGCTGAGCCAGTACGGCATGGCGCTCCTGGCCTTGTTGATGCTGGGTGCAGGTTTGGTCGGCTTCCGCCGCTTTATTTAGGAAGCCGGGAGCGGCCTCCTACAGAAGACAAAACGCCGCGGCAGTAATCCTGCAGCGGGTTTTCCCAGGTAGCGGTGAGCTGTGGCATGCAGCTTATCCTTCCTTTTTGCTCTTAAGCAGTGTGTTGAGCGCCGCGAAGGGTTGGTGGGTTGCCGGCGGAACTCGTTGCTCCTTTCGAGTCACCCGGGGCGCCCAGGTAGTTCGTGTGCTCCGCGTCATGACAGTAAAGGCAAAGCAACTCCCAGTTGCTGCCATCCGCTGGGTTGTTGTCGTGGTTATGGTCCTTGTGATGCACCGTCAGTTCGCGCAAATTCTTGCCGCTGAACTCACGGCCGCATCTCCCGCATAACCAGGGAAATAGTTTTAAGGCCTGTTCGCGATAGTTCTCGATGCTCATTGCCGGTGCCCATGGCGTCACGCCCGCAGCGATTGCCGGACGATCCGCCACCCTGATCAGGAAGGCCCCGCCATGCGGGGATCCAATGCTGGTTCGGATCTACGCTGCCGCTCGCGCTGCAACGCCGCCCGGTGCCGGCAGCGGCGGCGAATTTGGCCAGAGTGCCGGCTCGGAATCGGGCCGGCCGGTGTTCGGAAACCAGATGGTGAACACCCAGTGTGTGCGATCAAATGTTTTACGCGCCCAGCCCTCCCGTTCCCACTCGGCCCCTTGCGATCGCGCCGACTCCAGCGTGCGCAGAGCCAGGAAATCCGGGGTCGGGGCGGCGTAGGGCGCGGGCCGCTCCGCGATCGTGACCAAACTCACCTCGGCCTTCTCCTCGTTATACAGGAACCACAGTGCGGATCGCCCGTCATCGGCGGCCTCATCACGCAGGCTAGTCCAGCGACCGGCGAGTCGATCGCCGGCTCCCGCACCCGTCAATTTCCAGATTTCAGTGCGATAAACATGCTGGGCCGAACGCAGTGGTTTGAAATCGTGCGCGCCGAGTACGTGCCAGACATGTGCACTGACGTCGACGAAATCAGGACGGTTGAGGATCAATACCCCATCGAGCTCAAACTCGTTCGCGACCCAATCGCAAAACGCGACGGCCTGGTCGTACGTATCGAGCAGATAGCGTCCGCCGCTGTACACAGTGCCACTCTCCGGTTCGATGCGAAGCGGCAGAAGCTTACGGTTGAAGCCCGGTCGTGCCGCCATATGCAAGCGATCGCGCTCGATCACCCCGGGCGCAGCCGACGGCGGCAGGTGGTCGGTCAGCCGAAAGTCATCAAACACCGCGCCCTTACAATGGATTGGTCCTGGTTCGTAATTGAATCCGCTCATCTCTGCTTCTCCCCGGTTGCACGCACGAAATGTGAGATCGTGTATATCCGGTCCTGCACATGGCCGAGTATAAATAAGGCAAACGCCATTTTGCCAGAATTTTGCAGATATTGATCAGCGCTTTGAGCCCGCATCGGCGCGTGGGGGAATACTTTACTGGTCCAGATCGTAATGAGCGACGAGCTCTTCCACGCGGGCCCACAACTCGGGCGTGAGGTCCTTGCTGGTCAGGTTATAGATAATGCTCTTGAGGACATTCTTCTCCTCGTCATCAACCACGCCATCAGCCAGTGCGATCCTGACTATCTGATCCAGCTCATTCACATCGAGCTTGCCGTCATTACTGAAGGATTCAATGGCGCGGGATATCATTTCAGATGCGTCTGACATTTCACCCCAAACCTTTTTTTGGATGGCACTTGTGTATTTACAGGCTCGCGCGCCAAAGTGCAAACTGCAGGACCGCGACCCCTGTATGAGTGATGAAGGACTGCGATGAGGCTGGCTATCGATTGAGGCGAAAGTAAGCCCCACCAGACCGCTTGCCGGTGACCAAGGTGGACCCACAGATTAAACCTGCGCTTGGTCATAGTGAAGCATAACTCCAAGCAGGCCCTGCTACAGGGTGTGCCACCGTATACTCACGCTCCCCTAATGCCGCGTCAATCAATTTTCCCGCTCTGGTGCAAACAGTTACTGGGTGTAAACCTTGCGATCCAGCCACGTGCCGAGCAGGCGGGCATCAGCAAAACCAGGCAAGTTCGATATCGCACGATCCACCCGCTCGGCCGCTGCCCGGCCTTCCCTGCCATCGAACAGGGCAGCCGAAACCCAGCACGCCAGCTTGTCGGGCTGGTGACTGGCGCCGACCGGGACGTACAGGCGGTCCATGATGGCCCGCACGATACGTTGCACCCGGGGCCGCGCCAGGCGCTGCTCCGCTTGCCACATGTAGAACGAGAAATGCCGTGCTTCGTCGTACACGATACGGCGTAACAGCTCGTTTAGCACCGGGTGGTCATTCAGCGCAATCAGCCGCCGGTAGGCATGAATAGTGGTGCACTCGTGGACCGCACCCCAGGCCATATGCAAGGCCAGGAAATCTTTCCAGGCCGCCGCCATCACAGTGGTCAAGGTACGGTCGACGTGGTCCATCAAAGTGGTGCGCTGGCGGGTCCGTGCGGGCACGGGATGGCCAGCGCAGTCGAGAAAACGCGCCAGAGCCCGGCCGTGCATACCCTCCTCGTACAGCCAACAAATCAGGAAAGTACCGATGATTTCATCGTTGACAGCCTGTTGTGAAAATATGGTGCGTGGAAAAACCACTGTGTGGCTCTCGACATCCTGCATATACGTCACGATGCGCAACACATCTGCTGCAAGCGGATGCCGGGGTATGGCATCCCATTCGATGTCGTCCAGCGCAATCGGCGCAGAGCCAGAAATAAATCGTTGAAACTCCGGAGGATCACCCGGCAGTGTGGCCCCTCCCATCATGCGTCCGGATGAGTGCGGGGAAGGGCGGGTTACTGGCAAGCGTTGAATTCATAGCGGTAGTCCTGAATGAGACTATGAGGGAGCATATGCTTCGGCCTGCATGGATGCCCAGTGCAATATGCGACCCGGGTGCGACATCATATTCAATGGGCTCGCTGGTAATCTGCTCAGCGTCATGACAGTAAATCAGTCCAGAATGCCAAATCTGGCTTTCAGCTCCTCGATTTCGCACAACCTTTCCTGATGCTTTTGCGCCCGGATCTCCTGGTTGCGTATGCGTTGGTGTTTTAGTTTGACCTTGATGAAATCGCTGATCCAGCCACCTGGCAGAAATGCGTTTGGCCCGCCTGATAAAATGGAATAGTGGCTCCCCTCGTTATCAACTTTCATTTTCATTGGTATTTCGATGAGACAGCGATCTGAATCGTCGTAAAGAAACAGGCTGAAGAATTTCATGAGGTCGCGCCAACCCTGCTTTTGTTCGTCGTCAACGAATGTGTACCGGGCTCCTTTCAATTCGAATTCAAGTTTATTCAGTCCGTCCTGGGTGCTGGCTTGCAGAATTTTCACGTCGTACCACTCACCGTCCTGAATGTAACCATCCCATGAATGTGGGCTGGTGCGTGGCAAGAGATTCTTGTACAGATCCCACAGGTGATGAGAAATGTCAGTGTTCCATGCAATCTGTTTTTGGCCTTCAATGAACTTTTGAAGCCTCTCCAATTCGGCCTCGCTCTCTTCTGCGGTCAGAACCTTCGGTTCGCTCTCGGTAAAGGGCTGTTCTGGCTCCTTCCTCTTGCGTTGCCCCGCTTGGGGACTGATGTCGAGTTGGCCTAAAACCGCATGCTTGTTCCGACGGCGGCTCTTGCTTACCTGCATGATCGCAACCATGGTTACCATGATAAACACGATTAGCACGATTACCGCGGTTACAACTACAACTAATTGTTCATTTGTCATACTTGGAACTGCCAGTGATGGAACTGTCCGGTTTATTCAGCTTTGAACAAGACTATTTCAACGTACTCATCAGACTCAGCACCCGCAGTGTATCAACATATTGACATCCCAAGAGCCTGTCTGAATTAATGCGCTCGTTCTCCTATGAGTCGGAAACGGAACCTGGCGAGCCGCTTCTGGCAGGAGGAAATTCCACGTTGTGCATCCGGCCCTGCAGGGTGTACTCGGCATGTTGCTGGATCAACTTGGCCACCAGCGCGCTCCAGCCCGTCTGGTGACTGGCGCCAAGACCTGCGCCGGTATCGCCGTGGAAATACTCGTAGAACAGGATCAGGTCGCGCCAGTGTGGATCGTTCTGGAACTTCTCGTGGCGGCCGTGCACCGGGCGCCGGCCTGACTCATCGCGCGTGAACAAGCCAATCAGCCGTTGCGCTATGCCGGTTGTCACCTGCCACAGGGTAAGCTGCTCGCCCGGGTTGGCCGGATCGGGCACGGTGAAGTCGTCACCAAGGAAGTAGTGGTGCTTCTGCAGTGCCTCAATGAGCAGGAAGTTGAGCGGAAACCACACCGGCCCGCGCCAGTTTGAATTACCGCCAAACATCGCACTGTTCGATTCACCCGGCTGGTAGTCCAGCGAGAAGTGCGCACCGTCGATGTGGAGCTCAAATGGCGCGGCACCGTGCTCCCTGGAAACCGAGCGCACGCCTCCGGGCCCAAGCAGGCGTTGCGGATCGAGTATGGGTTGCAGCAGCCGTGCCAGGCGGTGCGAGTCGACCAGTGCGAGGCGCATGCGCCGCCCGACACCACTGTGCGTCAGGTCGGCGAGATTGCCCAGCAACTCGGGGTGGTGTTCGGAGAACCAGCGCACGCGCGAGGCAAAATCCTTGAAGCCGCGAAAGTCCTGCGGGTCACCCACTGAAATAGCGAACAGCGGCACCAGGCCGGCAATCGAGTAGGCCTCGATGCTGCGGCGTCCGCCTTCCGGAAGTTTGAGCACATCAAAGTAGAAGCCCAGCTGCTCATGCCACAGGCCCTCGGCGCGGCCACCGACGCGGTTGATGGCCTCGCCAATGTAGACGAAGTGTTCGAAAAACTTGGTCGCCACGTCTTCATAGGCGGGGTTTTCCTTCGACAGCTCAAGCGCGATGCCGAGCATGTTCAGGCAGTACATTGCCATCCAGCTCGTGCCGTCAGCCTGCTCCAGGTGACCACCTCCGGGCAGCCCGGCAGTGCGGTCGAAGGCGCCGATGTTGTCCAGCCCGAGAAAGCCGCCCTCAAACAGGTTATTGCCGCCCGCGTCCTTGCGGTTGACCCACCAGGTGAAGTTGATGAGCAGTTTCTGGAAAATACGCTCGAGGAACAAGCGGTCCAGGCGCCCGGTCATTTTCTGTTCGATCTGGCAAATACGGATCGCAGCCCAGGCGTGCACCGGCGGGTTGACGTCGCCGAAAGCCCATTCGTAGGCCGGGATCTGGCCATTCGGGTGCATGTACCACTCGCGCGTGAGCAGGATCAACTGGTCCTTGGCAAAGTCGGGATCAATCAGCGCGAAAGCCACGCAGTGGAACGCCATGTCCCAGGCGGCGAACCACGGGTACTCCCATTTGTCGGGCATGGACAGCACGTCCGACGCGTCCAGGTGCAGCCATTGGTGGTTGCGACCCTGGCGGCGCTCCCGCGGTGGGGGCGGGCCGGCATGGTCTCCCTTGAGCCAGCGGTGCACCGAGAAGTGGTACCACTGTTTGCTCCACAGCAATCCGGCAAAAGCCTGGCGCTGCACGCTGCGCAGGTCGTCGGGCATGTCAAAGGGTGTGACGCGGCGGTAGAACGCATCGGCCTCCTGCCGGCGCTGCTCGAACATCGCATCAAAAGAATCTGTGCCGAGCGCATCGCCGGGCTGAGCGCCAAGCGCATTAATGATGTCGCCGCGATTGGCCAGGCGCAGCCTGACCACCCAGGTCTGGCCGGGCCCAACCTCGGCACGGTAGTGCGGCGCAACCTTGCTGCCTTCCTGCGCCGGGTTCACGGCATCGGTGCGCCCATGTATCACGGCGTCGTCAAAGGCGTCTTTGAAATGACCCTCGACCGGCAGGCCCCACAACCGCGCAGCATTGCTTTCGTTCTCGGTGAACAGCAGCTCCGCGGCAGGCTCGTGATAGAGCCAGTGCGGCGGGTGATCCCCGTTGACCGCTTTAAGCAGCTGAGCTTGCGACGGGTCATTGCTTTTGACGGGGCTGATGCAGGGCCGCGCCTTGCCGGGCTTCCACGACCAGTCGTTGCGGAACCATAAGGTGGGCAACAGGTGCAAGGTGGCGGTGTCGGGACCACGATTGATGGCGCTGATGCGCACGAGCAGATCGTCGGCATCAGCTTTGGCGTATTCGATAAATACATCGAAGTAGCGGTCGTCGTCGAAAATGCCGGTGTCGAGCAGCTCAAACTCAGGCTCGGTGCGGTCGCGGCGGCGGTTCTCCGCTAGCAGTTGGGCATACGGGAATGCCTGCTGGGGATATTTGTACAGGTACTTCATGTAGGCGTGGCTGGGCAGGTTGTCGAGGTAGAAGTAGTACTCCTTGACGTCCTCGCCGTGGTTGCCCTCGTGGCCGGTCAGGCCAAATAAGCGCTCCTTCAGCGTCGCGTCGGCCCCATTCCACAGCGTCAGCGCGAAGCACAGGCGCTGATGCTCGTCGCTAATGCCGGCAATGCCATCTTCACCCCAGCGGTAGGCGCGGGAGCGCGCCTGATCGTAGCTCAAGGCTTCCCAGGCTGTGCCGTCGGCGCTGTAGTCCTCGCGCACCGTACCCCATTGACGCTCGCTCAGGTAGGGCCCCCAGCGGCGCCAGTGCTCGCGGTGTTCGCGCGTAGCAGCAAGGCGCAGATCTTCGGCCGTGGCGCCTGCCGGGATTTCGCCCTGCGCGTTCATTCGCTCCAACGGGGCTTGTGCGAGCCGTGTTCGTGCAAGCTGGGGTCGCGCAGACTGGGGTCGTGCCAACCCCCGTGGGGTGCGATGGCCTCAGCCTCTGCCGGGCCCCAGGTACCGGGCGCATAGCTGTGCACCGGAGTGTCTGCCGCGAGCGCCTGGTCGACAACGCGCCACGCCTCCTCGACATAGTCCTCGCGCGCGAACAGCGTTGCATCGCCCTGCATGGCATCTCCCAGCACGCGTTCATACGCGTCCATCTCGGCCGCGGCGGGACGGCGGCTGGCCATCATCTCGGCGCCCAGCGTGAGACTCTCGTCCAGGGGTGAAAGCACGTTCATGCCGAGCGCTATCTGCACGTCCGGACTGATGCGTATGCGCACATGGTTGGGCAGGCTGTCGTGCGTGGTGTACACCGAGGGCGAACGCTTGAGCCGCACCAGTACTTCGGTGCAGGTCACGGGCAGGTTCTTGCCAGCGCGGACATAGAACGGCACGTCCTGCCAGCGCCAGGAGTCGACGTGCAGGCGCATGCGCCGTGAACGTTTCCGTGCGCGAGCCGGCGGCGACCCCGGGCTCGGCGAGGTAGCCGTCAAACTGGCCGCGCACGATGTCCTCAGGACCGACCGTGCGCATGGCTTTCAATACCTTGACCTTCTCCTCGCGGATGGCCTCGCTGTCGGTGCGCACCGGCGGCTCCATGGCGAGGTTGGTGAGTAACTGGAACAGGTGGTTCTGCACCACGTCACGCGTGGTGCCAATGCCATCGTAGAACGCACCGCGACCCTGTACACCAAAGTTTTCAGCCATGGTGATCTGCACGCTTTTCACGTGGTGGCGGTTCCAGAAGGGTTCGAGAAACGCGTTGGCAAAGCGGAAGTGCAGCATGTTGTGCACCGGCGCCTTGCCCAGGTAGTGGTCGATACGGAAGATGCGCTTCTCATCGAAGGTTTGCAGCAGGATCTGGTTCAAGGCCAGCGCCGACTCCAGGTTTCGGCCGAAAGGCTTTTCCACAATGACACGCGCACCTTTGGTGCAGCCTGAGTGCGCCAGTTGCTCGACCACGGTGGGAAACAGCACCGGCGGAATGGCGAGATAATGCGCGGGGCGCTGTGCCGGACCGAGTTCACGCCGCAGTGCGGTAAACGTCGCAACGTCGGCGTAGTCGCCATCGACATAGCGCAGCAGCGACAGCATCCTGGCAAACGCTGCCTCGTCGAGACCGCCATGCTGCTCCAGGCTGTCGCGCGCCCGGGCGCGGAACTGCTCGAGGTTCCAGCCTGCCTTGGCGACGCCGATTATCGGTACGTCCAGATTTCCGCGCTTGATCATGGCCTGCAGGGACGGAAAGATTTTCTTCCAGGCGAGATCGCCGGTGGCGCCGAAGAAAACCAGCGCGTCTGTGCGCGCAGAGGCAGGCCGGGTCATTTTCGGCTGCGATAGCGCCGGATCAGCGCATTGGTCGAGCTGTCGTGCATCAGCGCCGGTTCGCTTGCGCCCTGCAACTCGGGGCCCTGGAGCTCTAAAATGATGCGTTGCGCCAGCGCCTTGCCGAGTTCCACGCCCCACTGGTCGAAAGAGCCGATGTTCCAGATGGCGCCCTGGGTGAAGGTGCTGTGCTCATACAGTGCCACCAGCTTGCCCAGCGCAGCGGGCGTCAGTGCATCCAGCAGCAAGGTATTTGATGGACGATTACCTTCGAATACACGATGTGGCACCAGCGCCTCTGCAGTGCCCCCGGCACGCACCTCGGCAGCCGTCTTGCCAAACGCCAGCGCCTCGGCCTGCGCAAAGACATTGGCCATCAGCATGTCGTGATGCGGCCCCAGGGGGTTCAGTGCCCGGGCAAAGCCAATCAGATCGCAGGGAATCAGCCGCGTGCCCTGGTGGATCAGCTGGTAAAAGGAGTGTTGTCCATTGGTGCCGGGTTCGCCCCAATAAATCGGGCTCGTGTCATAGTCAACCTCAACACCGGCCAGGGTAACGTGCTTGCCGTTGCTTTCCATGGTCAGCTGTTGCAGATAGGCCGGGAAGCGCTTGAGGTACTGCTCATAGGGCAGCACGGCCACGGTCTGCGCACCGAAGAAATTGACGTAGAGCACGGTCAGCAACGCCATCAACACGGGCAGGTTGCGCTCGAAGGGGGCGCTGCGGAAGTGTTCGTCCATCTCGTGGAAACCCGCGAGCATCGCGCGGAAGTGATCGGGCCCGATGGCCAGCATGGTGGACAGGCCGATCGCAGAATCCATGGAATAGCGCCCGCCCACCCAATCCCAGAAACCAAACATATTGTCGGTGGCGATGCCGAACTCCGATACCGCGGCGGCATTTGTCGACACCGCGACAAAGTGCCTCGCCACCGCGGCGGTATCGCCACCCAGCGCTGCCAGGGCCCAGTCGCGCGCAGCATGTGCGTTGGTCATGGTCTCCAGTGTGGTAAAGGTCTTGGACGAGATGATGAACAGGGTTTCGGCAGCATCGAGGTCATGCGTTGCTTCCACGAAATCCGTGCTGTCAATATTGGAGACGAAGCGGAATGACAATTCGCGAGCACTGTAATGACGCAACGCCTCGTAGGCCATCACCGGGCCGAGGTCAGAGCCGCCGATTCCTGATGTTGACGACAGTGCGGATGCGCTTGCCGGTGTGACCGCGCCATGCACCGCTGCGCACCTGCTGGCAAAATGCCGCCATGCGGTCCAGTACTTCGTGGACCGCAGGCACTACGTTTACCCCGTCGAACAAGATGCTGGCGCCGCGCGGGGCACGCAGCGCCACATGCAGCACCGCGCGGTTCTCCGACACATTGATGCGCTCGCCGGCGAACATTGCGGCTATGCGCCCGCGCAGCCCCGATTCCTCTGTCAGCGCGAGCAGCAGGCGCAGGGTTTCATCCGTGATGCGGTTCTTCGAATAATCGAGGTAAATGCCGGCAGCTTCGACTGCGAGACGCTCACCGCGCCCTGGGTCAGCGGCAAACAGTTCGCGCAGGTGCATCTTCTTCAGCGCAGATGCATGGGCCTCAAGAGCCTTCCATGCGGGCAGCGCAGTCAGGGAAGCGGCTGGTAGGGTCATCGATACTCCTTATCCCATGTCGGATTACGTTTTTTTTGACGGCCGGCTAATTTGCTTCGACGGGGCCGCGGGCTGGCTGGCCGGCTCCTGCCATAAACGGAAGCCGCCGACAAAGGCATTGGCATTATCACCCAGCCTGCACAGTGGCGGCAGTGTCTTCAGGTAGCGCGCATTGCCGCCGCCCAGCACCACCTCATCCGGGACCAGGGCGGCCGTCAGCCGGGTGACAACATCAGCCACGCGCTTGGCCCATTTCTTTTTGCCATCGCGGATACGCGCCTGATCACCCACATAGTCCTCAAACGTTTTTTTTCGGTAGGGCAGGTGCGCCAGTTCCATCTGCACGACCATGCCGTTGATCACCATGGCGGAACCAAGGCCAGTGCCCAGGCCCAGGAACAGCAACTTGCCCGCAGTAAAGCTACCCAGTGCCTGCATGGCTGCGTCGTTGATGATCTTGACAGGGCAACCGAAGGCCGCACGGTAGTCGAAGTTCACCCAGCCGGGCGCCAGGTTGTGCGGCTCCGTGACTGGCTGGTCGGCCACCACCATTCCAGGGTAGCCGATGGCCACCGCGTCGTACGCCCAGCCCTCTGCCAACCTTTTCACGCCGGCGACCATCGCACCCGCGTTCAACTCCGGGCCCGATACGCATGCGGCGCGGCTCGGCCTTGCCGGTAGCGAGGATTTTTACGTGGCTGCCGCCGACATCGATAACGAGGATTTTCAAGTCTTGTCTCCTTTTATTGAAGGCGCGCGCCATGTGGCCGATAATCGCTCAATATCAGTCACGGAGCAATTGCCGGAGTACCCGCCCTTGCAATTGGAGATAGTTCTTGCTTTGAGCCCAGATGTTTCCGTTGCCCATTTGTGCATGGGGCCCCAGTCGGGGCCCCATGCTTCTTCGGGAAGTGCTGCTGTGGACCAGGCTACAGTGTGTCCTCAACCGCCCCCGTGAAGAACGGCGTCAATTGAACTTGGCAGTGACGTCCTATTGGTTCATTGATCGGCACCGTGCACGTCAGGGCAGTTCCACTGCACGCACCGGACCAGCCCAGGAACGATGCTTCTTGTCGGTTTTGCCGTGAGGGTGATGTTGCTGCCCACGGTGAAGTCGTGGGTACACTGCTTGCCGCAGTTGATGCCCTTCGGACTACTGGTCACCGTGCCGGAGCCACTGTCGTAACCGTCAACGTGTATGTGCTGCGTGGCCAACGAAGGTCGCACTGACGCCTTGTCCGCGGTCATGGTGACGTCACAGGCCGGTGCCCGTGCAGGCCCCGCTCCAGCCAGTGAAAAAGCTGCCGGCAGCCGGCGTCTCGGTCAAGGTACAGCCGTGGTCTCATCGAGCAGGACGTCACAGGTCACCCCGCAGTCGATGCCGTTGCCCGCAACGGTGCCGGTGCCGTCGCCGAACTTCTCGACAACGAGCACATATTGCGGATGACGACGATTCACCCACCACATTCAAGACGTAGGCCTTGCTCACCGAGGTGTTGTGGCGTCCGTTGCCTGAACCGTGAAATTGAAGTTGCCCGCGGTTGTCGGGGTGCCGGACAACACGCCTCTGCGCGACAGCGTGAGGCCGGGCGGCAGGCTGCCCGTCACCACGATGGAATAGGGTCATAGCTGTGCGTATCACCGCCCACGACAACGGTACGTGGCGTGTAGGCCAGGTAGCCGGGGCCCGGGTCCGCTTTTTCGCCATCCTGAAGATGGTCGACCAGGCCCAGCGGCATGGACGCATCGAAGCCCGCCATCTGCGCGCCGATGTAGTCACCGACCACGACCTGCGCTGTGCAATCGACGTAGTGCGTGTCGCCGTTTGAATCAGTGACGGCTACGTTGTCTGGCCGACATCGCCATGCAGATACTGCGGGTCGTTCGGGTTGGTCGTGGGGTCGACCTCATCGCACATGGCCTCGCCGTTCTCGCCGTCGAGCGTGTTGGCCGCCGCACCATACTTGTAGAACTCATAGCGGCGGGTCACCGTTTCCGAGCCGTCGATCCCCATGTCGTCTTCCCCGCCTTGCAGTTCTTCCTTGGCGGGGTTGTCGCCCGGGTTGGTCTGCAGCAGCTTGAACTCGGTTTCGACTTCGGCGGGTTCGGCGTTCTGCCAGTCAGGGCCCCCGACGCCATTCTTCGTCGTCAGAGACCAGATCCGCCAGCGCGATGTTATTCGCGTTGTGCGTGGTGGTCTTGATTACCTTGACCCAACTGGGCTCGCCGAACGGCATGCCGCCCGGATCCGGCGCCACTGGAGCCGGTATCACGGCGACGACCACCGCGGGTTGCGCTGCGACCGGCGGTACATACACCCAGCCCGGCGCAGCGACCATCACCGGCGAGGTGTGGTGCACCAAGACGCCACCGCCATCGACCAGCCAGTTGTAACGCATGGCCGTCGGGGCGCCGTAGTAGCCGACGCCGAAGTGCTCGCAGCCCTGGTTCACGGACGGGTCCGTGCAGGCATGGCCGTCGGTCGGTGTCATCGGGCCGCTCGGAATCGCCGTGTAGGCGGCCCAGCTGCCGTCGGTATTCTTCAAGCTCTCGTAGCGGATGAATACCGAAGTCCCTGTACCAGAACTGCTGAGGCCTTCGGTAATGCGTGGAGGACCGTAGTGGTTCCAGTCGTAGGTGTAGGTGATGTCGGTGCTGTGCACACCTTCAATCTCAATCTCGAAGCCGTGGCATTCCTGCCCGGTATCGTTGACGGCATCGAAGTTGTTCAGGTCGCCGTAGGTGGTACTGGCGTTAGCGTCCTGGGGGTTAAACGCCATCATGGCGAGTACCAGGGGTATGTAATGCAGATATTTCATGGGGAAAAACTCCTTGTCTGGGGACAGTTCCAGTGTAAGGAGCAAAAAAGCACTCTTCCATGAGCCAGATCAGCTAAAAAAAAGCGCATTAAGTGGCATCAATATTTTCAGTCAGGTCGGTGCGAAATTTGGGGTCAGAGTAAAAATTCCGCAGGCGAAGAAGCGGACTTTTGTAGAGCATTGGGGAAGTTTTACTCTGACCCCAAATATTTCGGCTATATTTGCGCACCCCACATCACGCTGGCATCTGGCATGGCCCTCAAGGCAACGATCTACAAGGCAGAACTGCAGCTCAGCGACATGGACCGCGGTTACTACGCGACCCATTCGCTGGTGCTGGCCCTGCATCCATCCGAGACCGAGGAGCGGATGATGCTGCGTGTGCTGGCATTTGCCCTCAATGCCAACGACGAACTCGTGTTTGGCAAGGGCATCAGCTCCGAAGAGCCGGACCTGTGGCGCCATGATCTCACCGGCCAGATCGTCCAGTGGATCGAGATCGGCCAACCAGACGAGCAGTTGCTGCGGCGCGCCGCAGGCCGTTCTCGTGAAGTGATCGTGTACCAGCCTGCCACTCGTGGCGCTGCTGTGTGGTGGGAGAAAAATGCCACCGCCCTGCTACGCATACCCAACCTCAAACTGTTCCAGGTGCCCGCTGAGGCGTGCGATGCCTTGGCACAACTTGCCAACCGCAACATGCAGCTGCAATGCCTGGTGCAGGACGGCATGGTGCAAATCATGAGTAACAAGGACAGCGTGCAGTTGGAATTGCACCAGCTCGTGCCTGAAATTGCGCAGTGATATGTACCGGCAACTGTAATCAGGCGTTGCTCAGGTCTCTCATACAAGAACCGAAGCGAACGCGACTACCATGTGAATTGCTTTGTTACCGGTTTGCCTGGCCATTGTGACTCTTGATTGCCGAATTTTTCAGCCAACCTGAATTATCTGATTGAGCCGTTCGCAGACCTGCTCAAACAGGGCGTTGGATAAAGCGCCGAGCGGGTGTTTCCTGGCTTTACGCAAGCGCCAGTCAAAAGACTTGGGTTGGTGGCAAAGCACGTAGCTGGTTGGTCCGGCCCTCCTGCCTGACCTCTTGCCCACGGCAACTGCAAAGGGATTGTCCGAGTTGTATTCCGCAGTCGTCATGGGCAAGCCGATGACCAGCGATGTCTTCTCGTTGAATATGCGCGGCGAGATCACCAGAAACGGGTGGACATCGCGCATCTCGCGCCCGACCTGGGGATTGCAATCGATCCAGATGATGTCCTGCCGGTCCGGCGCCCAGGGCTTGCGTTTGCCTGCCGCTGCTGCTCGGGCAGCTACCAACGTTCGGCGCCCAGCGTTTGCATCGTAGCCATCTGCTCTCCGCCGTGGCGCTTGGGATCGTAGGCAGCCAGGCGTTGCTCCAGGGTAAACCGCGAAATATCAACCGGGGTGATGACAACGTGATCGCCGTCAACCGATACGCGCACGCGCTGATCGACATGCAGGCGCGCTTCCCGCGCCACCGCAGCAGGTAAGCGGACACCCAGATTGTTACCCCACTGTTTAATATCCAAAACGGCTTCGACCATCAAATGGCTCCTTGCTTAAGCGTATAAACATTAGTCTATACATCCTGAGAGAGGCAGTCAATTTCGAAATTTCCATACTGAGACCGACACCGGATTCCAAGGTGCCTGTAGTGTTATATTGAGAGCGACGAACGCGTTGCGTTCGGCGCAGCATGGTCGTCCATTTCATCGGCCAGCCCTTCTATCCCTTTGGAGACTGATATATGCGCTTTGGTATTCGCCTGATCCAGCACCTGGGCACACCCAGGGATATCGTCAAGCTCGGCATACTGGCCGACCAGGCCGGTTTTGACCAGGCATGGTTTCCCAGCGACAAGTTCATGTACCACGCCTGGTCCATCATTGCCGCGCTGGCGGAAAACACCAAACACATCGTGGTTGGCGCTAACGGCACTGAGCCCTATGCGATCTCTCCAGGCGAGATCGCTGCGTTCATGGCAACGCTGGATCACCTGAGCCAGGGTCGTGTCGCACTGGGATTCGGTATGCACACCGAACAGATGGTCAACTGGCTGGGCTACGATACCTCGGATCGCCTGCAGCGCATCCGCGAAGCAGTGACACTCATGCGGCGCTTATGGCGCGGGGAGAATGCCCAATTTGATGGCAAGGTCTATCACTGGTCCGACCAGTGTTACCTGCGCTTCAAGGCCTATCGCGAGCATATTCCCATCTACGTATCCGGGTTTGCCCATGATGACCTCGAACTCAGCGGCGAACTCGGTGACGGCAGCTTGCCCATGGTGACGCCACCGGAATCGGCCAAGCTTATGACTGAGCGGATCATGAAAGGCGTGCACAAGGCCGGCAAAAACCCGGCTGACTTTGATGTCTGCGGCTGCGCCTGGTTTTCCATTTCGGAAAGTGGCAAAGGTACGCAAACCGATACCCTCAAAGACATCCTCGCCTACTTTGGCAATTATCTCGATGAAGAAGCGCTGGCCACGGTGGGATTGAGCAAGGCGAGTTTCTCGGAGACGCAACGGCTGGTGGCCGCGGGTGATTACCCTGGAGCCCGGGCTGCGGTCACAGCGGAAATGATGCAACTGGCCGTGATAGGCTCACCCAAAGATGCCATCACAAAAATCGAGATGCTGGCAGATGCCGGGGTGACACAAGTGTCCATTGGCGGTCCGCTGGGCCCCGACCCGGCCGCGGCAATCCGCCTGATTGGCGAGCAGGTCATTCCTTATTTTCGCTAGATGGAGGCGCAGGACATCACGTGGCTGAGCGGGACATAAGGTCGCTCGCGCCCGGAATTACCGGGCCCAGCACCTTCGACAATTTATTACGGATGGTGGATCGTCGTGACTGCTGCAGTGGGCATGTCCACCGGACCGGGTCAGTTTGCTTTTGGCGCGCTCGGATTGTTCATGATCCCGCTGGGTGAGGAGTTTGGCTGGAGCCGCACGCAAGTCAGTCTGGCACTGACGTTCTTTTCTGTGGCGCTGGCCTGTTCGATTCCCTTTATTGGCAAGCTGGTTGACCAGCACGGCAGCCGGAAAATCCTGCTGCCCTCGTGTACTGCCTTTGCCATTCTGCTGGCATTGATACCGGTGCTGGCGGATCAGCTGTGGATCCTGTTCCTGTTGTTTGCCCTGATTGGTGCGCTGGGTGCAGGCGCCAATGCCCTGCCGTACCTGCGCAGCATTTCGGCCTGGTTTGACCGCCGCCGGGCGCTGGCCCTGGGCATTGCCATGGGCGGCAGCGGCACCGGCTACGTTTATGTGCCCCCGGCAGTGCAGTACATGATAGCCAACCACGGCTGGCGTTCGGCGTGGTTCATGCTGGCCGGGGTCACGCTGGTGGTTGCCGTGCCACTGGTGTATTTCCTGTTGCGCGAAGCGCCCTCGGCAAAGGATCTGGCCGGCCGTGACGAGCTGCGCCAAAAAACATCCACGGCAGCATCGGCAACGCACCTACCTTTGCCACTGCTGCTCAAGCGGCCCTTGCTGTGGCAGTTGTTCATTATTTTTTGCCTCCTGTCATTCAGCCTGTACGGCGTGCTGTCGCATCTCGTGCCCATGTTGCAGGATCGCGGCATGTCAGCAGGCAGCGCAGCCCTGGTCCAGTCCACGCTCGGAGCCGCCCTGGTGGCATCGCGCGTGCTGATTGGTTTTGCCATGGACCGGTTTTTCGCCCCCTTTGTTGCCATCGCCTGTTTTCTTCTGACCACCATTGGCCTTGCCGTTCTGGCCGGCGGGGCGACCGGTCCGCTGGCTTTCTTCGCCGTTATCTTCATTGGCATCAGTATGGGTGCGGAAATCGACATGCTGGCCTTCCTGACCGGGCGCTACTTTGGCGTGGAAAATTTCGGGCAGGTTTATGGCATCCTGTTTGCGTCATTTGTGCTTGGCACTTCCACCGGGCCGGTGGTCTACGGCATGGCCTTCGATGCGCTGGGGTCTTATGTTTGGATATTGCTGGTGAGCATCGGCCTGATGCTGCTGTCTGCCGGCTTCACTGCACGGCTACCGAGGTATTCCCGATGAAAATCAAAATCATCACGATGGTGCTCTTGTTTTGGCAAAGCGGTATTGCGCTGTCCGCGCAGTACCTGTTGCAGGCGGGGCACATGATCGACGTCATCGACGGGAAGACCCTGTCCGAGGTGACCATTACCATTGATGGTAACCGCATCACGGCAGTGGAACCCGGCTACACGAAGCCACGCGAAGGCCAGGTAGTGATTGATTTGCATGACTACACGGTGATGCCAGGTTTGATGGACATGCACACCCACCTGACCACCGAGGTATCACCGGGCTTGTTCACCGAGAAGTTCCTGATGGAGTCAGCGGACTATGCCTATCGCGCAGAGGTCTATGCCGAGCGTACCCTGCTGGCCGGGTTCACCACGGTGCGTGATATGGGTGACCAGGACCGTAACCTCGGTGCCTCGATGCGCCGGGCCATTGATCTGCACTATATCCACGGCCCACGGATTTACACCGCCGGCAAGGGTCTTGGCACGACCGGCGGCCTGGCGGATCCCACCAACGGATTGCGCCATGAATACATGGGCAACCCGGGGCCGGTCGAAGGCGTGGTCGATGGTCCCATCGCGGCACGGCAAGCGGTGCGGCAGCGCTACAAGGACGGCGCCGACCTGATAAAGATCAACCTGACCGGTGGCGCGATTACTCCGTCCCAGACCAGCCTTGGGCCACAGTGGCAGCAGGACGAATTGAATGCGGTGGTGGAAACCGCAGCGGATTACAACCTGACCGTGGCGGCACACGCCTACAGTGCTGAAGGTATCCGGCGAGCCATCATTGCCGGCGTGAACTCCATTGAGCATGGCGATTTCATGGATGAAGAGCTCGCCGGCATGATGAAGGCGCAACACATCGCCTACGTGCCGACCATGACCGCCAGCAAGTGGTCAGCGCGCATGGCCAAAGAACAAAAGGAAGTCGCGCAAGACGTGCGCGAACAGATGGCGGACATGGGCGACCAGATCGACAAGACGTTTGCCATGGCCTACAAGAAAGGCGTGTGGATCGTGTTTGGCTCCGATTCGGGTGTCTTTCCACATGGCATGAATGCGGATGAATTTGGCTACATGGTGGCTGCAGGAATGCCCCCGCTGGCAGCCATCCAAAGCTCGACCATCGAAGCGGCAAAGCTGCTGCGCATCGAAAAATCGCTGGGCTCGATCGAGCCGGGAAAACTGGCTGACGTGGTCGCGGTGCGCGGTGATCCGCTGGCGGATATTTCCATCATGAAAAATGTATCCTTCATCATGAAGGATGGCGCTATTTACAAAGAAGGCGGCAAAGTCGTGATGCCTATTGGTGACATACCCTCCTGGGCTGACGTGCCCATCAGCCCGATGAACCTTAGTCCTGCGGAACCCATGATCCCGTCAGGGCGCGATTTTAGGAAGAAGCGTATGCGTGACTACATTGCACAACTGCAGGCACGCGGCGAACTGATCGTCGTCAGCACACCCGTGGATCCGAAGTTTGAACTGGCCGCGGTCACCCAGCGACTGCAGCAGCAAAGCGACAAAGCCATTCTGTTCCGCAATGTCATCGGCGCACAAATGCCGGTGGTCACCAACATCTACGGTAGCCGCCGGCGCCTGTGCGAAATGATCGGCGCCACGGACGGTAACTTCTGCCGCCGCTGGACGGAGCTGTACCCGGGCAATCGGGATGGCGCAGCTGCCAGCGTTTATCAAGAGTACCCGCGCGTGTCGGGCAAACTCAGCGACCTGCCGCAAATCACCTACTTTGAAAAAGATGGCGGGCCCTACATCACCTCGGCCCTGTACCTGGCCAGAAACCCGAAAAACAGGATCGCGAACCTTTCCTTCCATCGCTCGCAAATTATCAGTGACAACGAGCTGCGAGTCCGCCTGGGATCCACGCATGACTTGACCCAGTACCAGAAACTCGCGGAGAAGAACGGCGATGCATTGCCTGCTGTTTTGTTGATCGGCACTGCGCCGGAAATTTTCATTGCCGCCTGTGCCAGCCTGCCGATCGATGAAGACGAACTGAGCGCCGCGGCCGCCATCAGCGGCAAGCCCGTTGCCATGCAGAAATGCCGCACCATCGATCTGGAATTCCCCAGCGATACCGAAGTGGTGGTTGAAGGCCGCTTTCTGCCCAATGTGCAACGGCCCGAGGGCCCGTTCGGAGAGTTCATGGGCTACTACGTACCCGTAGGCAATAACGCCGTGTTCGAAGTGCTGGATGTGCACTGGCGCGAAGATGCGCTGTTCCACAGCCTTAACTGCGGATCACCGGAAGACATGCATGCGCTGGATTTCGCCATCGCAACGCGCATCTACCGCAACCTCATCGACAAGGTGCCCGGGATCATCAACGTGGCCTGTTATCCCAACCTGATGAATACCGTGGTGCAGATCCGGCAACAGTACGAAGGCCACGCGCGGCATGTGTTGCTGGCGGCCTTCGGTGCGCACCTGGATTACAGCAAGAGCTGCATGGTGGTGGATGAGGATGTCGACATCCACGACCTCAATGATGTCTTCTGGGCCTACCTGACGCGCGGCCGGGCGGATACCCGCGCCTTCATCCTGAATGACATACCCGGATTCTATCGAGACCCGCACAAGGACCACTGGGGGCGTTTGGGGATCGATGCAACCAAGCCCTGGGGACGTGAGCAGGAGTTCGAGCGCAAGCGCATACCGGGTGCAGATACGCTGGACCTGAGCAAGTACGTCGATTTACCCTAGCCGATCATGCAGCAAAGCGGCCGCTGTATCTCGATGCGATCAGCGCTACACTCCTTGTAGGCAATCAGCTTGATAGGCAGCGGCCCACTCGTTTTGAACAGCCGTTGAATTGGAATAACACAAGGGAAAATCCGGAGGTTACAAGCGATGGAAGATAAAGAAATTGCGAATACCGACTTTAGTGACCCTTTTGCTACCTAATTGTAGTTAGGTCCAAAAAGCGTTAAGACCGATGTCGTTCGAACAAATATCCTATCTCGCACAAATTGTTGCCTCGGTGGCCGTGGTGGCTTCTTTGATCTTTGTTGCTTTCCAGATCAAACAAAACACGGCCGCCCTCCAGCGGAACGAACACAACTCCACCATGGCGCAGTGGACCGTGATCCGCATGGCCATCGCCAAGCATCGCGACATCGCGGAGTTGATGACCGCCGGTCTTCATGGGGAGAGCCCGCCAGACGCAGCCGATCAGCTTCGACTGGAGCAGATGTTGCAGGAAAACGCCTGGGCGGCTTTTCACATTTGGGACAGAACACAGCGCGGGATCTTTCCGAAGGGGACTTTCGAAGTGACAGGTGGCGCACTCTTGGGCGCCGTGCTCAGAACACCGGGTGGCGAGAGCTGGTGGCGCAAAGCCAAACATGTTGGCTTCCCTCCCGGGTTCGTCTTGGACGTCGACGCCGTGCTCGCCAAGACCCAAGCAGATGATGGAGCGAACGGCGGACCGCCGAACTCTCTACTTTTGAGATGATTTCTAAACTTCCACTCCGAACGACGCGCGCCCCCGTCCGCCGCCGCTCATCTTGTTCTCGTTAGGGCTCATCCGGAGACGTCCCGATGAAAAAGCCGGATCTTGCCCACATAGCAACCTTGGCGGAAATAGGAGCTGCGGTTGGCGTGATGCTGTCCGTCATCTATCTGAGCATCCAGATAGAAGAAAGTAACAAGCAACTTCAAGCACAATCGTATAACGACACTATGGAGATGTTGCACAAGCCACTCGAGCTGTTGATCCAGGATTCGCAGTTGTCGGACATCGCCCTGCGCGCCGCCGCGGACCCAACATCCGTTACAGCAAGCGAGTGGAATCGATATTCCGCCCTGTTGATGTTGAAGTTCGACGCCTACGAGCACGCCTACTATGCGAATGAACGCGGCGAGATCCGGCCTGAACTTTGGAAAGGGATTGACGCCAGCTTCGCTGATGACGTCCGTTCGAACCCGGGATTCCAGAGATTCTGGGAACAGAGCGGAAAATCATTCGCTGAGCCATTCCATGGCTACATCGACGCAAAGCTCCGTGAGCGGGACCCTTAACCAGCCGCCGCACCTGGCACTTCGCGCCGCAGCTGATACGCGACGTTAGGCCTCGCTAGAGCGCATCAGCTATATGGGAACGGAACGCTGAATACCTGGATCCGAACCGAGACCCCGCCAAAGTCCGGGCCATGTATACCCATCCGGCGTATGCCCGACAAGGCATAGGTCGTCTTATCCTCTCGCTGTGCGAGACCGCAGCTAGAGGCGAAGGCTTCTCGAAAGTCGAGCTCATGGCTACGAAATCCGGCGAACCGCTCTACCTGGCGTGCGGCTACGAGCCAATTGAACACGTCGTGGATGACCGCGGCGGCGCACCGGTACCGCTCATTCGAATGCGCAAGGAATTGTCGTAAAATGAGGCCGGATACCTTTTCTCGAAAAGGTAGAAAATGTGGAAAATGTATCCGGCCCCAATTATTGTAGTTAGGTGCGGAAGAAGCCATGACTTGGTTTTGGTGTCTAGACCATAAGCGCTTAGAGAAAGACGCTGGCTGTGGTAGCACTAGCCGTATCGGCCCTTATGCCACGCAAGCGGACGCTGCCACGGCACTGGAGCGTACACGCAAACGAGAAGAAGAGCAGGAAGCTCGCGACGCGGTAGAGGAGAAGAAGTGAGGCAACAGCCGTCAGTGGTTCTAGCACCTAACCACGCGCTTCATGGGACGCCGCTTGCGCGGCGCCCCTGAGCTTGAGCGTTAGGCCGCACACAGGCTTCACGACCGCCATCAATCCCCAGGAGGAGCACCATGGCCAAATACCTGATCTCTTTTCCAAGCGCGGCGATGGTTGTGCCCGATGGCGAATGGGAAGAGGTGGGCCGCGACGCACACGCCGTGATTGATGAGGCGAAAGCCGCCGGTGTTTATGTCTTCGGCGGCGGAATCGACGAAGACGTACCGCCCGTGCTCGTCTCTGCTGACGGCACGTTGGCAGTGGGCGGCTATCCTTGGGCGCCCACGCTCGATGGTGGCTTCACCGTGTTGGAACTGCCTTCGCGCGACGAGGCCATCGCGTGGGCGGCGCGTATCGCCAAGGCCTGTCGGTGCGACCAGGAACTGCGCATCTTCGGGCTCGACCCACAGTCCTGAGGGCGAGTAAGACGATGAAGATCAGGCGCCGATCCTTTCTCAAAGCTGCGGCAGCAATCGGTGTTTTGCTCGTATGGGTCGGGCCGGCTCGGGCTTCGCGTGTCCGCTGGCAGGAGCGGCGTGATCTGTATCCCCAAGGGGTCGCCTCGGGCGATCCCGACCCGCACAGCGTCATCCTGTGGACGAGGCGTCCGTTTGCCCAGGGCATACGCCAGCTCCTGACCGTCGAGGTCGCCGAGGATGAGGCATTCAGCCGAGTCATCGCTCACGCGCAGGCACCTGTCTCGAGCGCCGCGGATTGGACCTCGCGCGTTCTGATCGGCGGACTCAGGCCGGCCCGCACCTACTGGTATCGCTTCACCGACACCGACGGAAGCGGCAGCCGGGTCGGCCGCACGATCACTGCGCCATTGCCAAACGATCCGCGCCCCGTGAACTTCGCCTTCGTGAGCTGTCAGGATGTCAATGAGGGCAAACTCAACGCCTATCGCCGGATGATTTACGAAGATGAACGCGCTCCCGCCGCCGAGAAGCTCGATTTCGTTCTGCACCTGGGCGATTTCATCTACGAGGTGGTGGAGTATCCCGACGAGGTGAAGACACGCTATGACCGCACGATCTATGAGGTGGCGCGCATCCCGGACGGCCAGAAGGTCGGCAACTTCCACATACCGCTGACCGTCGATGGCTATCGGGCCATCTACAAGGCCTATCTCGCCGACCCGGACCTCCAGGACGCTCGCGCGCGCTGGCCGTTCGTCGCGATCTGGGACAACCACGAGTTCTCGTGGCAAGGTTGGCAAAGCATCGTCAAGGGGGGATCGTTCGAGCAGCCTGGCCAGAGCGTCAAGGTCGCGGCGAATCAGGCTTGGTTCGAATACCTCCCCGCACGTGTCGCTGCGCCGAGCGGGTCGCTCGAGCGCTTCGATCCGCCCGCTGTGAAAGACGTCCCCATCACAGAGTTCGATAGCGATGGGTTGGGAGTGGAACCGAACAATCTGACGGCGATCAACAGCCTCAGGGTCTACCGGGCGCTGCGTTACGGACAGCACCTTGACCTGATCATTACCGACCAGCACAGCTATCGGAGCGCGGATCCCTTCAGCGATCCGTCTCTCGCAACGCTCGGCGGGGACGAGTACACAGGAATGTCTCCCGAGCCGGTGATGCAGGCTCTCGACGGCGGGCGCGCCTTCGCCGGCGGCAATCCTCCTCCGGAGATTCGCTTCAATGATGCGCATGTGCCCAACCCGCAACGGAGAGCGCCGCCGCAAACAATCCTCGGGGCGGAGCAGAAGGCGTGGTTCAAGGACCAGCTCAAGAACTCAACCGCGGTGTGGAAGATCTGGGCGAACTCGCAGGGCGCGCTGGATTCGCGCGCCGACCCACAGAACCTGCCCGCGGGTCTCACCAAGGAGCCCTGGCCACCCAACACGTTCGCAGCCATGGGCCCCCCTGATTACGGCTTGGCTTGGACAGAGCGCGCTGAGATCTACCATCTCATACGCGACGCGAAGATCACGGGCTTCGCCATCGTCTCCGGCGACCGCCACAGCTTCTGGGCCGGATATGCGACCGCGGAACTTCCGCCCGGCAAATTCGAACCGGTCGGGCTGAGCTTCGTGGGTGGGTCTCTCGTCAGTCCAGGAACGATGGAGGCCCTTGAGCACAGTCTGCCGAAGGATGCTCCGCTACGACCGCTCTTTCTTGCGGACAAGGATGCGGGGGCCAAGCCCGACTGGACCCACAACATGCTGCTGAAGCACGGCGTCCGTTCGTGCCTCGAGTACGCGAAGAGCTTCGACCTCGAGCGCGCACGGGCGCTCTCCAACCCGGATCTGGCTCCGCACCTCGAGTTCGTCGATCTTGGAGGACACGGTTATGCGAAGGTCCGATTGTCGGCCGATGAGATGCGCACCGAGTTTGTCTGCATCCCGCGCCCCATTGCGCGCAGCGAAAGTCCGGACGGGGGGCCAATCAGGTATCGGGTATTGCACACTGCTGCGCTGTGGAAGAGCGGAGAGCGCCCACAGCTGAAGACATCGGTGCTCGAAGGCGACGTTGGACTGGCGATTTGAAGGTGGTTTTCTGCAGGAATAAATGGGGTCAGAGTAAAAATTCCTCAGGCGAAGAAGCGGAATTGTTCAAAGTACCAGGGAAGTTTTTACTCTGACCCCAATCAGGCAGCGCTATAGCCTCCGTCCACTGCCAGGACAGCGCCGGTAACGTAATCCGCAGCCGCGCTGGCGAGGAACACCGCCGCGCCAGCAATGTCACCCGGTGTGGCCCAGCGCCGGGCCGGGATGCGGTCGGTAATGGAGTCATAGATCTGCTGAATTTCCGAGTTTTCGCAGTCGCGCAATTCAACGGTCATTTCTGTCTCGACCCAGCCGGGCAAAATGGCATTTGCCTGGATGTTGTCACCCGCCCAGGCAACCGCCAGGCTCTTGGTCAATTGCACCAGGCCGCTTTTGCTGGCGCCGTACGGAAGGGATCGCCGGGTGCCGAAAAGTGCCGTCAGGGAACTGATATTGATAATTTTTCCGCCACCGCCGGATTTCAGGTGGGGGTAGGCGGCTGCGCTCGCCTGGTATGCTCCAATCAGGTTTGTATCAATGACCTGCCGCCAGTCATCCGCGGAGAATTGGTCCGCGAGCTTCAGCACATTCACACCTGCATTGTTCACCAGGATATCGATGCGGCCATATTGCGCCAAGGTCTGCTCCACCATCCCGGCGATGGATTGTTCGCTCAGGATATCGAACTCCACACCCAGGGCCTCAAAGCCTGAGGTCTTGAGCTGCGCCACGGCCTGCGCTGTTTTTTCCGTATTGCGGGCAGCAATGACAAGTCGCGCTCCCTGCTGCGCCATGGCCTGCGCAATGCCGAGACCGATCCCGCCATTGCCGCCGGTGATCACGGCAACTTTGTTGCTTAAGTCAAACAGGTTCATGGGTATCTGCAATTCCAGTGGGGCCGCAATTCATGTGGGCTTGACGATCACTTTCACTGCAAGGTCCGCGTAGGATGCAGCGATCTCCATCGCCTCGCCGGTACGGCTCAGAGGAAATCGATGGCTCACCAGGCTTTTCACATCGATCCGCCCCGATTCAACCAGCTCCAGTGCAGCCTTGTACGCATGTGCTTCCCGGCGCAGAGACAGAATGTTGACCTCGCCGAGCCGGGCCCGGTCCAGGGGAAGGCTGACTTCGCCGGCACAGAGCCCAACCAGCACCACCGTACCGCCGAGCGCAGGCATGCACACCGCGAGAGAAAAGCTTTCAGGCTTTCCAACCGCTTCAAAAACCCGGTCGCAGAGACGTCCTTGCGTCCAATCCTTCAGTAGCTCGAGTGGGTCAGCACGATCGACATTGGCAACTGCATCGGCGCCCAGTTTCTTAGCCACTTCCAGGCGATGATCCAGGCGATCGAACACGTAGATTTTCGTCGCCCCGGCGCAGCGTGCCGCTTGAAGTATCGTCAGGCCGATGGAGCCCGCCCCGAGGATGACTACATGATCTCCCAACCGCAGTTTGCTGGCGCGCACTGCATGCACGGCGACCGCCAGGGGCTCGAGCATCGCTCCTTCTTCAAAAGTCAAACTTTCAGGCAAGACCAGCAACGTGCGCTCAGGCCGGGATAGAAACTCACAGAATGCGCCGTCCACGGATTGTGCGGACAGATACTTCACATTCGGGCAAATATTAGGGCGGCCAGTGAGACAGGGTTCGCAACACCCGCAATAAATGCCGGGTTCTATGGCAACGCGATCACCCGGTTTCAGGTGTTTTACACCCGCCCCAATTTCCACAACTACGCCAGCCGGCTCATGCCCCTGCACCAGGTCATTGACGACAATGGTTCCGAACCCCCCATGCCGGTAGACATGCAAATCCGATCCGCAAATGCCTACAGCCTTGACCTGGACCAGAACCTCTCCCGCCTGGGGAACGGGATCAGAGCGGGTGCCGATTTCCACCTGGCGCGGGCCTCTGAGAATGGCCGCTTTCATGGTTGCCACTGTAGCGGGCGGGTCAAAACAACGACACCGTCAGTGTTACAGAAAATCTTCATCATCATCGCTCACCAACCCAAAGTCCTTGAGCATCACGCGTGCGGTGATGGTGCCCATGGCGGAAATCCCGCCACCGGGATGGCAGGAGGGCCCGGCCATGTAGAGCTTCTTGATGGGAGATTTGTACTGTGAATACTCGGGCAGCGGCCGGAACGCGCCGAGCTGCGCAATGATGCGCTTGCCGCCCGTGGGCGCGCCTTTGTAAAAAGAACGGTTGTGGGCGTACAGGTCCTCGGGCGTATGAATGGCATAGTCCAGGATATTGTCATCACCCATGTTGGTCGTGTGGCGGCGCAACACTTCCAGTTGGCGGCGGCCGAATTCTTCCTTGACGTCGTTCCATTTCACGCCGTTGCCGAGTTCCGTTGGCGGGTAGGTATCGATGGTCAGGGTGTGTTTTCCGGCGGGCGCCCGGGTGGGGTCGTTTTTGGTCCAGATCAGTGCATGGATGAACGGATCGGTCGGCAGTTTGCGCTGATCGATTTCTGCGACATGATTAACGATGTCCTGCACCGAGCCGAAAATCCGGTGGTAGGCAACCTTGTTGAAGTCACCACCATGTTTGAAGTCCGGCGCCTCGTTCAGGGCGAAGTGCACGCGGCAGATGCCCATGTCGTCGAAAATGATGTTTTCGCATGATTGCATGAACTGGCTGTCGAGGTGCTTGGGATTCATCAGGCGCAGAAAGGTTTGCTTGGGGTCCAGCGCGGTCACGACCGCCTTTTTGGCTTCGATTTCAGTACCGTCTTCCAGGCAGATCCCCTTGCACTCCCGGTCGGCGACGATGAATTCCTTGACCGTGGAATTGGTCATCACTTTGCCGCCCTTGTCCTCGATCAGGCGCTTGAGCGCCTTGGGCAATTCCATGCTGCCACCCTGTGGAATGGATTGGCCAAAGATATGCATGGCGGGAATCATGATGTAGAACGACGCGCCCATGGCTTCCTGGTCAGGCTTGACGTGCGGCCCCATCGACCAGCCCAGGATTGCGGATCGCACCCATTTGTTTTCGAAGTTTTCTTCGACAAACGCGCGTGAGCTGAGGTTGTAGTTGCGCAGCATGCGCAGGCCTCGTGGGTTGTTCTCCATGGCCGCAGGGTGGTAACTGGGTGGATTCGGCGGAGAAAAGAACGTCTTTATGAAACCGTCCTTGATCTGGTCGAAGTCATCAAAGATTTCACGATAGCGCCTGGCGTCCCTGGCCGAGTATTGCGCGATGCTGTCGCAGGTCTTGTCTACGCTTTTGTAAATAACAATACCCGGGCCTTCGGGGAACGGGTGACCCGTGATCTCGTCCTCTGCCCAGAGATATTTCAGGCCGTAATTTTTCTCCAGTTCCGGGCGCAGGATATTCCTGAAGTCCGGGTTTACATGGCACCAGACATGCGAGGCGCCGAACAGATCGTGTTTAAAGCCGGGCCGCGCTATTTCCGCGGTGACTGCGCCCCCGCCGACCCAGGCGTTTCGTTCCGCGACCAGCACCTTCAGGCCATGCAGGCTCAACATGGCGCCACACGCCAGCGCATTATGACCGCCGCCTGCAATGACGATATCGTAATCAGACATACTCAAACCCCTTCAGGCAAGGCAACGGATCAATGTAAGTTGATTTGCCGGGTGCGACAAACCATCCTTTTTTATGGAAGCTATTAGAAATTTTTGCACGCATGGGTTTAACGGAGTTTAGGATGCAACTGTTCAACTCCACTACCTGAACGGCTCGGCATACATAGCTCCACCGTCGATCCAAAGGCTGTTAATGCCCCGTTCCAGACCAAACTCCGAGAAATTGCGGTCCCACTGGTCTTTGTAATTTCCAACCTGCTTGATGATGTTGTAAGCCCAGTCATTGGATAAATCCAGTTTAGCTCCAAAATTATCGACCACACCCAGCAGGCGCTGCACTTCGATATTGCTGGACTCTTTCCTTTGAATTTCCACGTTGGCCTGGTTGATACCCAATTCTTCGGCCGCAATGCGGGCATTGAAACACCAATACAAAATATCATGCCAGCGATTGTCGCCCTGCCGCACGATCGCAGCCATCGGTTCCTTCGAGATCTGGTCCACCAAAACTACGTGCTGCTCACTGTGAGCAAAAGATTTTGCCCGAATGGCCAAACCCGCACGATTTTCAGTAATGGCGTCGCAACGCCCCATCCAGTAAGCCAGCAGCGCCTGGTTGAAATCGCTGAAATTAAGAGCCGTATAGTGCAAGCCTTTTTCGGAGAAGTAATCCGCCAGATTCTGTTCCGTTGTCGTGCCTTGCGGGATGCAGATGGTGGCACCGTCCAGGTCAGCAATTTTTTCTACGCCATTGTCACTATGCGTCAGGAAGCCCTGGCCACCGATATAGTAAACATAAGTGAAATCCAACCCTAAAGAAGTATCGCGGATATACGTCCATGTCGCGCCACCGGCGAACATATCGACGCCACCGCTTTGCAGGGTAAGAAACGCTGTAGTCGCTGTCAGCGGGATATATTCAATTTTGGCTTCGCCGAATATGGCTACGGCGATGGTCTTGCATTGGTCAATATCGAAACCGGTGCGTTCACCATCGCTATTGACACCGCTGAATCCTGGATTGGCCTCGGTAATGCCGCAGCGCAGGAAGCCGCGTTGTTTTACCGTTTCAAGCGTGTCGGCGCTTACCACATTCACCGCCATGGTCGACCCCAGGGCGACCGCTATGAACCGGGCAATCCAGCAATTCGTGATGGCGACACATTTTTTCATCATCGTGCGCGAGGCATGCCAATAAATGGCCAGGGACTCGGCAATTCCGGCACTGGCATTTCAATCAGTGCCGGACCTGATTGCTGCAAAGCATCCTTGAGTGCTGTCTTGAGTTGCCCGGGGGAATTTGCGCGGTAGCCGGCGATGCCAAAGCTATCGGCCAGTTTCAGGAAATCCGGGTTATCGAATTCAGAACCCACCAGGCGGCCGCCAAGATTTCTCTTCTGGTCACGTTTTACATTACCGTAGGCGCCGTCGCTGAATACTATGGCGATCACGCCCAGTTTGTGCCTGGCGGCAGTAGCCAACTCCCCGACCTGATACAGGAAACCGCCATCACCATTTATCGATACGACTTTCTTATCGGGATGCGCTGCCTGGACGCCCAAAGAGGTTACGTAGCCGTAGCCCAAATTTCCCTGGTAGCCGCTGGAAATAAAATGACGTGGTGCATACATGGGAAAGCCATACCAGGAGACATAACCCACCTGGGTAATTTCGTCTACGAAATAGCCATCCTCAGGCAATTCCTCACGGATGACATCAAGGATCGCCATTTGCGGCCCAACTGCTTGCTCGTATTCCTGGCGCATTGCGCTTTTCAGCGCCAGCAACTCAGCTTTGCGTGATGCCCGTTTGCTATTCTGCCTTTCCACTGCATTGAGCAAATCTGCACTTGCGGCTTTTGCGTCCGCCAGGATCCCTATGGCGGGTGTGGCGACCCGATTGATTTCGGTAGCATCAATGTCCACCCGAATGATTTGTATATCGCTGTCCAGGCCCCAATACATCAGCGGGTACTTGAGGCGGGTTCCAACAGCCAGGACAACATCGGCATCCGCCCACAGCCGGTGACCGGCGGGGTAGGTTTGGCTCAGGTAATGATGGTCATCAATGATACCCTTGCCCTGGCGGTGCGAAACGACGGGGGCCTGTAGCGCTTCGGCCAGTGCCAGCAATTCCTGGCTAGCGTCGACCGCGCCGCCTCCTACCATGATCAACGGCCGTTTCGCCTTGCCAATAATTCCGGCCGCCCGTTCAATCAACTCCGGATCTGGCTGCAAGCGTTCAGCTTGCGCAAATGGAGGCAACAAACCGACTTCCGCTTGCAGTGCTGCGATATCCACCGGAATCTGCAAGGCGACAGGACGTGGACGGCCCGTAGACATCTGCCTGAAGGCTTCATTCACCAGTTGCGGAGCCTGATCAGGCTGTGCAACATGCGCCGACCATTTTGTGAGCCGTTCCAGAATTCCCAACTGATCGGGGATTTCATGCAGATATCCGGCGCCGCTGCCTATCGCGTGGCTCGCGATTTCACCGGTTAAACACAACACCGGCGCATTGCCCGCATAAGCCGTGCACAAGGCAGCAGTCGTGTTAAGCATTCCCGGCCCTGGAACAACCAGGTACACACCGGCCTTACCCGTCGACTTGGCATAACCATAGGCCATATACGCCGCGCCTTGCTCATGGCGCGCATTAATGACTCTTATCTTGCCGGAATTCTGATCTTCAAACAGTGCATCGAACAGTTCGTATGGCCCGCCGGGAAGAACAAAGAATGTGTCTACGCCGTGGCGAATGACCGATTTTACAATTGCAGCACCGCCTGTCATGCGCGTCATTTATCAACCTCTAAGGCCTTCCGCAGGTATTTTTCCCGCGAGCAAAAGCATACAGAGAACATACCGTTATTGATGAGCCGTTACAAACGCTGCATGCACGCAGCGCCGGATTGCTGGTAAATTACCAAAATGCCCCTGAACGACAACTTGGCCAACAACACATCTGCAGCTGATGCGGTAATTGAAATTACCGGACTGAACAAGTGGTATGGTGATTTCCATGTACTGCAAGATATCAGTTTGACCATACGGGCTGGCGAAAAAATCGTTATTTGCGGCCCATCCGGTTCCGGCAAGTCTACGCTCATCCGCTGTATCAATGCCTTGGAGGAACACCAGAGTGGATCGCTGATCGTGCGAGGCATTTCTCTTGGCAACGTCAAGGATATTCGGGCAGTTCGAGAAGAAGTTGGCATGGTTTTTCAACAGTTCAACCTGTTTCCACACCTCAATGTGCTGGAGAACCTGGTTCTGGCGCCCATGTGGGTGCGCAAGATATCACGTAAGGCCGCCGAAGAGACGGCAATGCATTATCTGGACAGGGTTCAGATGCAGGACTACCAGCAGAAATTTCCGGCGCAATTATCCGGTGGCCAACAACAGAGAATTGCCATTGCCCGCGCACTATGCATGCAACCTAAAATCATGTTGTTTGATGAACCCACTTCGGCGCTTGATCCCGAGATGATTGGCGAAGTGCTTGAAACCATGCGGGGCCTGGCGGATTCTGGAATGACGATGGTATGCGTTACCCATGAAATGGGTTTTGCCAGGCAGGTGGCAAACCGTATTATTTTCATGGATGGCGGACGCATTATCGAAGAAAGGGACCCGGTCAACTTCTTTGAACACCCGGAATCAGACCGGCTCAAGTTATTCCTGAGCCAGATTCTCAGCCATTGATTTGCTGAACCACGTACCCGCTGATGGTGAATCGCAATGTCGTGTATCAGCTCATACTCCTGGGGTTAATCGCCAGCCTCGCCTACCTGATCGTTTCCGCGACCCAGACCAATCTTGCCGAGCTCGGTGTAGATTCAAGCTTTGATTTTCTTTGGAAGCGCGCCGGATTTGAAATCGGCCAGACCCTGATCCCGTTCAACGCCAACTCGACCATTGCCCGTGCTTTCCTGGTCGCACTCATAAATACCCTGCTGCTGGCATTTGTCTCTATTGTCCTGGCCAGCATACTGGGTCTGATCATCGGGGTAGCCCGTCTATCCCGAAATTGGTTAACGGTCAAACTCGCCACCGCTTACGTGGAAACCTTCCGTAATATCCCTTCCTTGCTACAGATATTTTTCTGGTACTACGTCGTATTGCGATCCCTGCCTCGCTCAGCGGAGAGTTTCAGCTTCAGCAACTTGTTTTTTCTGAACAACCATGGTTTGTTCATGCCGGCGCCACTGCCGGGTGACAGCCTGCCGGCAATGATCACTTCACTCGTGTTAGCCATCATTGCCATCCTCTGGCTGCATCAATGGGCCAAACGTCGTCTGTATACCACGGGCCGCAGATTTCCAGTCATTTCAGCAGGCTTTATTCTCATCATTGGTGCGCCGCTCCTTGCCATGCTTTTCGGTGGAGGTTCCTGGGAAACCCCCATAATTGGGCGTTTCGGTTACCAGGGGGGCTCTGTGGTGATGCCGGAATTCATGGCTTTGGTCGTAGGCTTATCCATGTATAACGCGACCTATGTTGCCGAGATTGTGAGATCCGGATTCAGCTCAGTTCCGGTTGGACAATACGAGGCAGCCAGTTCATTGGGCATGACACGACTTCTTACCCTGCGCCTGATACTTTTTCCCCAGGCCTTGCGCGCCATTATCCCGCCATTAACCACGCTCTACCTGAACATATTCAAGGGCACCTCATTGGCGGCGGCGATCGCCTATCCGGAGGTCGTCTCGGTGTTTGTGGGCACGGTAAACAATCTGGTAGGTCAACCGGTGATCATCATGGCGATCACGGCTTTTACATACGCCGTGATTTCGCTGTGTATTGCGCTCGTGCTGAACTGGTACAAGCGCCGCATCGCATTATCGGCTCAATAAATAATGATAACTTCAGACATCAGGACTTCTACATCGAAAACATCGGCATCGAAAACGCCGCCAGCCTGGCAGCGCGCCGGGGCCTGGATGCAGCGCAATCTTTTTTCCAGCGCGCTGAATTCTATTCTTACCCTGGTTTCCTTGTCCCTTATTTATCTGGTACTGGTCCCGCTGTTCAACTGGCTCATTATGGATGCCCAATGGACCGGATCGACTCCGGCGGCTTGCCCTGACAAGGAAGCCGCTTGCTGGCCCTTCATCTTCGCGCATTTCAATCAATTCCTGTATGGGCTTTATCCCCTGGCGGAGCAGTGGCGGGTTGATCTGGGTGTTGCATTGGGGGTGCTCGTTACCGCGCCCGTGTTTATGCCCAAATTTGCCTACAAAGCCTGGCTGATTGGCCTGCTGCCCATCCTTTACGCCATGATCGCCGGGCTTCTGTTTCTTGGGGGCTTCTTCGGCCTGATGTATGTTGAAACCAGTAAGTGGGGAGGGTTCTTCCTGACCCTGGTCACGGCGATATTTGTCCTGTCGACCGCTTTGCCGATTGCGGTGGCACTGGCGCTCGGCAGGGAATCCCGTCTGCCGCTTATTCGCATTACAACATCAACCTGGGTCGAATTCTGGCGCAGCATCCCGGCCCTGGTCGTGTTGTTCGTGGCCATCATCATGTTCCCCCTGTTCATGCCCAAAGGGGTGGAGATCGATAAGTTGTTGCGGGCACTGATCGCCCTGACGATACTCATGTCTTCCTACATGGCGGAATCCATTCGGGGAGCGATACAGGCCATTCCAAGGGGTCAATATGAGGCTGCGAACGCATTGGGGTTTGGCTATTGGCAAAAAACCTTCCTGGTCATCCTGCCGCAGGCAATTCCCACCGCGCTGCCGCAAATCACCAGCAATTTTATTGGGCTGTTCAAGGAGACCACCATTTTGCTGATCATCGGTTTGTATGATCTGCTCGGCATGGTGCAAAACGCCTCGTCCGATCCGGAATGGCTCAGCACCGGAGTCAGTGCCACCGGTTACCTGTTCGTGGCCGGATTTTTCTGGCTGTGCTGTTTCAGCTTGTCCCGCTACAGCGCTTACCTGGAACGCAAGGCAAGAGTTCCACAGCAGGGACACTAATGCGAGTGGCGTGGTATGCCGTGTTTGGCAAGAATGTCCTGATGGGGCTCATCCAATTCCATCGTGGCGCCGTCCTGTAGTTGGCAAACCGTTTTGCGGTAAATTTCCTGCCAGGGTGTTTGATTCACCAGCGGAATGCGTCGGCTGGTCCGTTTGCGTTGCGTTAGCTCCGCGTCGGACAACAGCACGTTGACCGTGTTGTTATTCAAATCGACTTCAATCAGGTCGCCGGTTTGCAGCAGGGCCAATCCGCCACCGATAGCCGCTTCCGGCGACGCGTTCAGGATCGAAGGGCTTGCCGAAGTGCCACTTTGCCTGCCATCACCCAGGCATGGCAGAGCGGTGATACCCTGTTTGACCAAATAATCGGGCGGCAACATGTTGACCACTTCAGCCGAACCCGGATAAGCAACGGGTCCACAATTTCGAATCACCAGGATGCACTGCTCGTCTATCGCAAGCTCGGGATCATTGATTCTGTGATGGTAATCCTCGCTGCCGTCGAACACGATCGCCCGCGCGGTAAAGCAATTCAGTTTCCCCGGGTGGTTCAGGTACTTTGCCCGAAAATCCGGGCTGATCACCGATTTCTTCATTAATGCAGATTCAAATAAATTACCGGTCATCACTGCAAAACCGGCGCAGGTTTTTAATGGCGCAGAGACGGATTTAATGACTGTCGTGTTGGTTGTGATGCTTCCCTGGTAATTTTCCGCCAGGGTTTTCCCCGTTACCGTCAGGGTATTTCCATTCACCAGCCCCGCCCGAAGCAGTTCATTAAAAACGGCAGGCACACCACCGGCACGATAAAAATCTTCGCCGAGATACTCCCCCGCAGGCTGGCAGTTAACAAGCAAAGGTATTGCTTCACCATGTTTTTGCCAGTCGAAAATGGAGCATGCAACGCCGGGCAATTGTTTGGCTATCGCCTGCACGTGCACCGGGGCATTGGGCGACCCCCCAATGGCAGCCGTCAATTTGATGGCATTAATGATTGCGTCGTTGCTTATGATCTGGCTTGGCCGTAAGTCCTCTCTGACCATGTCAACTATGCGACGCCCGGTGAAATACGCCATTTGTGCCCGTTCCATGTACGGGGCCGGAATGGCAGCACAACCCGGCAGTGACATCCCAAGGATCTCGGCTATGCAATTCATGGTCAGCGCCGTACCCATGGTATTGCAGTGACCAATACTGGGTGCGCCCCTGGATAAACTATCCATCATTTGTGGGTAGTTGATTTCACCTGCCGCCAGGCGCTCACGGCTACGCCAAATGCTGGTGCCAGAGCCGATACGCTCTTCGTTATTCCAACCGTTCAGCATGGGGCCGCCAGAAAATACGATGGCGGGCATATCAACAGCCGATGCCGCCATAATTCCTGCCGGCGTGGTTTTATCGCAACCAGTGGTCAGGACCACCCCATCCAGAGGGTAGCCGTGTAGAATTTCCACCAGACCCATGAAGGCTAAATTTCTATCCAGTGCGGCCGTTGGTCGCCGGCCCTGTTCAAAAATTGGATGAACCGGGAACTCCATCGCCACGCCGCCCGCATCGCGAATTCCATCCCTGATCCTTCTGGCTAATTCAATGTGATGGCGATTGCAGGGTGATAAATCACTACCCGTTTGGGCAATGCCAATGACCGGACGATCACTTTGTAATTCGTCCCGGGTCAAACCATAGTTTTGGTACCGTTCAAAATAAAGTGCCGTTTGAACAGGCTCTGCGGGGTTATCAAACCAGGCTCTGCTGCGCAATTTAGCGCGTGGCGATGGTGCTTTCTTATCATCTTTTTTTGACATGAATGTTTTCCGCGACGGGCTAGCTCATCCCGCCCCAGCGTTTGCACAGATCGTTATCGATACCGAGCAGGTCCAGCAGGCGGCCGACCGTGTCATCCACAATATCCGCTACGGTTTGCGGCTTGCTATAAAACGCCGGCACCGGCGGTGCGATGATGGCGCCCAGCAAGGATGCTTCGTACATCAGGCGGCAGTGACCGGCATGCAGGGGCATCTCGCGTGGCACGAGAATCAATGGCCGCCTCTCTTTCAACACCACGTCCGCAGCGCGCGTCAGCAGGTTTTCCCCGTAAGAGTGGGCAACGGCCGACAGCGTCTTCATCGAACACGGCGCAATCACCATGCCATCGGTTTTGAATGAACCGCTGGAAATGGAAGCCGCCAGGTTTTGGTCGTTGTGGACCACATCGGCGAGCGCCTCTATGGTTTTGACGGAACGGTCGGATTCCTGCTTGATCGCGAGCTTTGCACCTTTGCTGATGACCAGGTGCGTTTCACAGTCCTTGATCGCGGACAAGACTTCCAGCAGGCGGACGCCATAAATGATGCCGCTGGCTCCGGACATTCCGATGATGATACGCATGGTAACCAGTATGGCGGAATATTGGGCTGGACTACAATGCTCCTGTTATCAGAGGAACAAAACATGATCGATTTCACACTCGACTCGGCACAGTCCATTCTGTACGTGCGACCCAGGGCCGCCCTCCAGCAGGGCGATTTTGCGGAGCTTGGCAAAGTGGCCGACCCGCACATTGAAAAAACCGGAAGCCTGGCGGGGCTGGTCATCGATGCGCTCAAGTTCCCCGGGTGGGATAGCCAGGGAGCCTTGGTGGCGCACTTCCGCTTCGTGCGGGACCACCAAAAGCACATCCGGAAAGTTGCCTTGGTAACGGATTCCGCCCTGGGTAACGTCGCAGAGCATTTGGCCTCGCACTTTGTTTCCGCAAAGATCAGGCATTTTCCGGCAGGAAACCTTGAAGCAGCCACAGAATGGGTAAAAACAGCCTGATGAATTTCACCAATGGCCACATTTGGGGTCAGAGTGATAACTTCCCTGATACCCTGCATAATTCCGTCTCTTCGCAGGAGGAGTTTTTACTCTGACCCCAACTTTCCAGAAGATTATCGCTGCGGCCTTGCTGCTGACCTTGCCGGCAACGGTCGCGCACGCGCAAGAGATCAAACTCCAGCCCGGCCTCGTAGCGGGCAAGCAGGTACACATCACCGACGCTCGCGACTCAGCCTGGTGCGAGATCGCGGCGGTGCTTGGTCCGCCGCGCAAATTGCAACTCAAGCTGACCCCCAAGGCGCCTGCCGAGCTCTACGCCCAAATGTACAACACCACGGGCACCACCGGACCGATGGGCGGTTGCCCGGCCGATGCGTTTGCCGCGCTGGATGGCAGTAAGCTCGCGGCTGCCATGGGTGCCGAAGACGTGTATCTGAATCCAACACCGCAGATTGCCAGGCGGTATTGGGTCATGGACGAACTCCAGGTTTACCGGGCGGGTGAGACCGCAAACTTCATGGGCGTGGCGGCGACGTGGGTGGGGGCTGTTCCCCCCGGGCAAGTGCGCAACGCAATGAGTGCACCGTATGTGGGCGTGGAAATACATCTTGAGTCGAGATACGTTTACAAAAAAGGCAGCAGTGTATTCCTGCTGCGCGCACCCGGCGACAAGACCCATCCTGGCAAGACCTGGGTGATGCAGTCTTACACCACCGAGGTGGACTCGGAATTGACCTTTGAGCAACTTACAGAGCTGCACGACAAACTGAAGCTGCCTCCCGGCTGGACCTTCGAGACGCAACGTTTGAGCAAAGACCTGACGGTGGATCCGCGCAATAACTACGGGACGGCACATATCGTCCGCGACGATCTGCATAATGTGTACGAAGGCTGCGGATTCGATACGGCGTGCAGTTACGTTCCGTGATTCCTGCCGGTCGCCCGGGCAAAGTGCAACGCGCAGCCGGCATAGCGGCGGTTGTGGCTCTTATCATGGGTATCTTGCTGTTTTTCTGCGCCCTGACAAGCGCTCAGGAACCGGCAGACAAAATCGCGCGGCCGAACATTATTGTCATACTCGCCGATGACATGGGCTTTGGGGATGTGGGGGTGAATGGCGCAACAAAGATAAAAACACCCAATATCGATGCCATTGCAAAAGATGGCATCAACTTCACGCAGTTTTATGCAAGCGCAAACGTATGCACTCCGTCACGCGCCGGCCTGATGACCGGGCGTTACCCCATTCGCACCCGGCTGGGTTATGACGTGCTTGGGGCTGAGGATACCCGGGGCCTGCCGCAATCAGAGGAAACACTTGCTGCACTGGCAAAACGAGCAGACTATTCCACCAAGCTGATCGGCAAATGGCACCTTGGGCGCTTGCCGGAATTCGCACCCATGAACTATGGTTTCGATGAGTTCTACGGCGTTCCCTACAGCAACGACATGCCTGGTTTCGCGCTGTACCGGGGCAAGGAGATCATTGAACAGCCGGTCGATCAATCCATGCTCACCCAGCGCTATACGCAGGAAGCGGTGGAATTCATTCGTTCCCATGCGGACCGGCCATTTTTCCTGCTGGTTGCGCACACCATGCCGCACATTCCGCTGTATGTATCAGCGAAGTTCGCCGGACAATCGGATGCCGGCTTGTACGGCGACATTATTGAAGAACTGGACGCCAGCGTGGGCGAGATCGTGCATGCCCTGAAATCGAGCGGGACTTTTGAGAATACGATCATTGTCTTTACCAGCGACAACGGGCCTTTCTTCGAAGGCGGTGTGGCCGGCCTGAAAGGCGGTAAAGGATCGGGCTGGGAAGGTGGCTACCGCGTACCCTTCCTTGCGAGTTGGCCAAATGGTGGCTTCGCCGCAGGTGAGCGTGACGCGATTGCGATGAATATCGACATTTTGCCAACCATCGCGGACATTCTTGAAATTTCCCCTGCTGCGAAAACAGTCGACGGCTTGAGCCTTTTGCCCGTTTTACGAGGCCAGCAGGAAAGCCCGCATCAGTATCTGTACTACTTCAATAATGAAGAGGTGATCGGGGTTCGAACCCAACGCTGGAAGTATCTCACCCACGCCTATTACCGGGGCTCACTCGGCGCTTTTGAAAAATTTGACCAACTGGATGGCTTCCAGTCATCCTATGACTTATTGTTTGAGGCGGGCCCTGCCGGTGGCGAGGAATACAGCTACGCGGATCGTCATCCGGAAGTAGTCACTGAGCTGAAAGCCGAAATTGCCGCGGCGCGTGAGCGCTTTGCAGCGCTGCGAACGCATTCGCCCGACCCAACATTCCCGGAGTGACGTTTTGAAATGACCAGGCACATTGCAAGATCGCTCCTTGGTTTCCTTTTCATGTGGACCATGTCTGTGGCACATGCCGAACAGGCCGCGCCTGACAAGGACGTTACCTACTTCGCCATCGTCAAGAACCATGTCTATGCCCAGGACCTGCACGGCAACATCACTGAAACCGGTTACTCGTTCCTGGGTTACATCTTTGTCAAGCCGGACTCGCAAGTCAGTAATGCCTTTCTGGCCTTTCCCGGTGAGCAAGCGCGCACAGAAGCTTTTCCGGATTTTCGTGAACTGAACACGGCCGAGAAGGATACCTACCTGTTTATCAAAAGCCCTGAGATCTATGCGGATAAGGCGGCATACGACAGCAAGTACGCTGATGGTATTTATACCGTGAAATTCACTACTTCAAGCGGGGAGCATCAGGCCGCACTGAAAATTGAAGGCGGGGTGTATCCCGCAGCGGCGGTGATCTCGATTGAGCAGGGCGGAAAGACCGTAGCGGCGGATAGTATTGATGCTGAGCAGGGTCTGCGTGTCACCTGGGGTGGTTTCCCCCAGGGGCGGCCGGATCCCAAGGGAATACTCGACGACGTGGTCTTTGTAATCGTCAAGGATTGTCACGGCGCCAAGGTTCTGCACAGTGGACGGCCTTACCAGGGCTTTCATCTTCTTTATTCTGACAAAGACTATGTTATTCCAGCCAATACCATGTTTCCGGGCCGGCACTACGAGCTGATTGTAGATAACGGCCTGGTGGTGGACTCCAATACCGATGCAGGGGTCCCGGGAGTCGGATTTTACGCCCAGACCAACAAGCTGCAGGTCAGGACCATGGGCAGCGCGGAACAGGGTGCAGACTGCGCGGCTGAGTAAGGCAAGATGGACTACCGCATGACTGACTATATGGGTGTGTGACGCGCCGCATCCGCTTCGCGCGCCACGGTCCAGATCAACACGCATGAACCGGCAATCAACGCGAATGCCATGAGGCCAATCCCGGTATAACCCCCTCCCAACAACAGGATGGCACCACCCAGCGAAGGCGCCAGTGCCGTCCCCGCGGTTTGCATGACCACGGAACCCACGGCCAGGCGTCCCAGTGGATCAACAAAAGCGGTCAGTGAACGGTAATAAGGCATCAGGAAAAGGTAGGCAACATTGGCGATGATGATGCCGGCAAAAAAGGCCGACTGAAAACCTGCTGTTGCCAACACGAAATTGGCACTTCCCGCCACCAGCGCCGCAATGAGAATGGGATATCGATAACCCCACTGCTTCTCCGTGGCATTTGCCAACACCGGCCCAATACCGGACAGGATCACCGTCGCCAAAAATGCGGAGACAATGGTGCTCATGCCCATCCCGATTGAAACACCAATCCGTTCCGCAAAGGCCCACATCGCGTTTTCGCCGGCAAACAGGCAGCCAATGCCAAACAGCAGCCTGGGTAATGGCCATACCTTGAGTTTTTCCGTTGGGGTGTCGTTTTCAGTGGCTGGCACATGCCGTGGCATCGCGAACAGGAAAGGGAGGGCAATCAGGCCGAGCAGGAACAACACATAAAAAACGGCAACAGGCCCTATTCTTTCCGCCAGTGGCGGCATGAGCAGATAAACCGCGGCCGCTGTTACGACCATGGTCATGGCCAGGATGGAAAAGGCCTTTTGCGGTCGCCGGGTACCCGCCGCCGTGGCATTGCCAATCGACAGGGCCGTACCCTCGCCCAGTCCGGTGATCACGCGCCCGATGAGAAATAGCGCCCAGCTGGAAGACAGCATTGCCATAGCGTGGCCCAGCAGGATGAACATGGCGCCGATCAGTATCCAGCGACGCCGGTCGATTTTGTGCACCCTGTTCAGAATCGCAATCGACGCGAGACCCATGGTGGCGAACTGGAGCGAGGTGACTATGCCCGCTGCGCCCTCGGCCAACTGATAGCGCTCGACAATACCGCCGACGATAAAAGGCATGCAGATCAGGCTGCCCTCACCGATGACGATGGCCACGATCATGGCCATCAGGGCGCGCAGCGAATCGGCCTGCTGTTCGGGTTCAGACTGCGTTGGCATTAATTCCCGGCCAGTGCATCGATGGTCGCCGGCGCATCATGCCGCAGCACCAGGGCCTGCTGTTTCAGGTAACGGAAAATGCCACCCGGGCCGTACCGGGTTCCCCCCATGCCGGAGCATTTAAACGCCATTTTTTCCGCAGCCATGCCCACCTCACCGATCAGATCGACATCATTGAGATAGATGCCACCCGCTTCCAGCTGCGCTCCAACCCGCAGCACATCCACCTCGCTGCCAAAGACCGCCGCGCTGAGCCCATAGCTTGTATCGTTGGCCAGCGCGATGGCCTGCTCTTCTGTCTCACATTCCATGATGGGCAGCACCGGGCCGAAGGTTTCATCTTGCATGACTTTCATTGAGTGGTTCACATTGACCATGACGGTGGGGCGTACCCAATAGCCCCCGTCGTGCTCCTCAATTTCACCACCCGTGAGAATGCGGGCGCCTTTCTTGACGGCATCATCAAGATGCGACCGGATGATGTCCGCCTGCTGTGCGAAGATAAGCGGCCCGATGTGGCCCTTTTCAATATCCGGGTAATTGATATCGATTTGCCCAGCCAGCTCACACAATTTCCCGGTCAGGGCCTTGCTGATGCTCTTGTCCACGTAGACGCGTTCGATGGCGAAACAGGATTGCCCGGTATTGACAATGCCTCCCCGCATGATGGCATGTGCAGCGGTTTCGATATTTGCCGATGCCAGCACGATGGCCGGATCTTTCCCGCCCAGTTCCAGGAATGCCGGCTTGAACTCCTTGGCGGCTGCCATGGCCACCTTTCTGCCTGTTGCTACGCTGCCGGTGAACACGACGGCATCCGACTGTTTGATCAACTCCTGGCCCGTCTCGCCATCGCCCGGGATAATCTTTGCCACCTTCGCCAGCCCGGGTACTTCTGCAATTGCGCGGGCGGTGGGTTCAATAAAGCGGGGCGTAACTTCACTGGGCTTTATGATCACTGCGCAGCCAGCCAGCAAAGCCGGTATGGCATCAAGAAAGGAAAGGATGAGCGGGTAATTCCAGGGCGTAATAACCGCAACCAGCGAATACGGAACATGGTGTTGCTGGTAACTGACATTGCCGTCGCCGGACCGGCCTTCCGCCCGTTTCAGAATGCCTGGCGCCTGGGTACATCGCGCTGCCGTATAACCCTGCAGCGCGTCGATTTCCATCCTGGACAGACCACAGCGACCGGTGTCCTTGCACAGTGCAGCAAATATCTCTGTTTCATGTTTCTTGAGGGCCGCAATGAAATCGTGCAACACCTCAACCCGCTTTTGCACGGGTTTAACGCGCCAGTCCCGTTGCGCCGTGCGCAGGGACGAACACATGCCGGCTATATCCCCACGGGAAGGCTTTTCAAAGTGATAGTCGAATTTGCCCGTTCTTGGGTTTCTCACCTGGACGATGCTCATGTACTTACTCCCGATCGGCCAGGCAGTGTTGTGTATTAGAGAAGACATGCATTGGCGTAATTTGACTCCGTATGTGACGTATCATGATAGCCGTGAAATAGTACATCAGAACAAGAGCACACGGCCCCGGGTTCGGGGGCCGATTTTCGACCAGGGAGTTTGCAGTGTCCAGGAGATTGATTTGCACCTTTCAGTTGGGGCTGGTTTTGGCTGGCATGGTTGCAGCGGGCTCCATACTGGCCAGCGGAAACACCGGCAGCTTTACCCGCGCAGAAAATGGCGTGGTGGATTACCGGCACATCCTGGTTCATCGTTCCGCCAAAGACTGCGCACTGCCGGCAGTTGCGTCCCTGCCGGACAGCCAGGTGCTGAGTGCGGAATGGGTGCCGGAAAATGGCACTGATCCAGCTTATTGCAAGGTAGTGGGTCTCATCGAACCTGCCGTGCGCTGGGTTGCCTACCTGCCCGCCGACTGGAATGGCCGGTTGTACATGCATGGCAATGGCGGGAACGCAGGGGAAGCGCTGGATTTCGAGAGCTATCACCGCGTGCGCCTGAACGCCGTGCGCAATGGCTTCGCCGCGGCTTTTACCAACACCGGTCACGATGCGGCCACGGAACCCGGCGCGGAATGGGCGTACAACGACCCGGTACGTGAAGGCGATTACGGCCATCGGGCAGTGCACGTGACCGCGTTGGCGGTCAGAGCCTTGCTGGAAACCTTCTACCAGCAGCCTGCCGGGCACGCGTATTTTGACGGCTGCTCGACCGGCGGCAGGCAGGGCATGATGGAAGCGCAGCGGTATCCGGATGATTTTGACGGCATCCTCGCCGGCGCGCCCGTGTTCACTCTTCCGGACATGCTGTGGCAATACCAGAAAAATTCGCTGGCCGTGGAGAAAACCCCCATCAGTGCGGAACAACTGGCGCGGCTGGGTGAATTCATCCGCGAACATTTCGACCTCGTCGATGGCGTGGCCGATGGGGTGATTGGCGACCCCCTGGCTGTGGACTTCCTTCCCTCACGCGACTTGCCGCGTGCGACGCAGGATTCCGCCGGCTTTACCGATGCCGAACTGGTCACGCTTGATGCCATTTATGCACCGGTGATTGCCGATGGTGTGGAGATCTACCCTAGAACCGTGGTGGGCGCCGAATTACCCGGCCTGGTGTACCGGGACTGGAACCGCTCGCAGGCACAAGTCATGTCGGCCTGGGTGGGCCGGGTGGTGCCAAACGCGGACGGTTTCATTGAACAACCGGTGATCGTCGATTCCTGGTTTCAATACCTGGCGTTTGATGAAGATGATCCAAAACGTGACTGGCGCGCCATGGATCCGGCGCGTGACCGGGCGTCCATGGCACGCATGCGCGGATTGATGCAGGCAGTTGATCCCCATCTTGGGCCCTTTGCCGCGCACGGCGGCAAACTGATCATCTATCACGGCTGGGCGGATTTTGGCGTGGATCCGCTGACGACCATTGCCTACGTAGATGCCGTCAGCGCGGCCACACCGCAGCCACACGAGGAATTCCTGCGTTTGTACCTGGTGCCTGGCATGTTTCATTGCTCCGGTGGCAGCAACGTGGATAGCTTCGACCTGATGTCCCCGCTGATCGACTGGGTGGAATCGGGGCAGGCTCCCGGTGCAGTGACGGCCAACCGCATCGAGGACAACAAAGTCACCCGCACCCGGCCCCTGTGCGCTTACCCGGCCATCGCCCGCTACAGTGGCAGAGGTGACCCGGACCGGGCTGATAGCTTTAGCTGCCAATAGAGAAAACCATGCAATTGCAAGACTGCTACAACACCGGCGATTTTCGCGAGTTGGCGCGAAGGCGCATGCCCGGTCCGATATTCCATTACATCGATGGCGCGGCGGACGATGAAGTCACCTGCCGGCGCAACACCGAGGCGTTCGAGCGCTGCGATCTCGTGCCCAACGTGCTGGCTGGTGTTGAACACATCGACATGAGCACCACCGTCCTTGGCCAGCGGCTGGAGATGCCATTTTTCCTCTCACCCACGGCTCTGCAGCGCCTGTTTCATCACGACGGCGAGCGCGCTGTCACGCGGGCCGCAGAGAAATTCGGCACGTTGTGCGGCATTTCGTCACTGGGCACGGTCAGTATCGAGGAGATCGGCGCGACCATCCGCAGCCCGAAGCTGTTCCAGCTTTATGTGCACAAGGACAAGGGCCTGACGCGCAGCATGATAGAACGCTGCAAGGCAGCCGGCTTTAATGCCCTGGCGCTGACCGTTGACACCATCGTCGGTGGCAATCGCGAGCGCGATCTGCGCACTGGTTTTACCACGCCCATGCGGCTGAACTGGCGCAGCCTGCTGGACTTTGCCACCCATCCGCGCTGGGCCTTCAACTACTTCACTCATGAGCGCTTTGAGTTATCGCAGCTGAAAGACTACGTGCAGGAAGGCACCAACGTGGCCGTTTCCGTGGCGGAGTATTTCAACACCATGCTGGATCAATCCATGGACTGGCGTGCTGCCGAAGAGGTGAGGAAAGACTGGGGCGGGCCGTTCGCGCTCAAGGGCGTGATGTCCGTCGCCGATGCGCGGCGCGCGGTGGATATCGGGGCTACCGCCATCATGGTGTCCAACCACGGCGGCCGCCAGCTCGACGGCTCGCGCGCACCCTTTGACCAATTGGCCGAAATCGTTGATGCCGTGGGGGACCGGATCGAGGTTATTTGCGACGGCGGCATCCGCCGCGGATCGCATGTGCTCAAGGCGCTGTCGGTCGGCGCCAGGGCCTGCTCCGGCGGGCGAGCCTATCTGTATGCGCTCGCTGCCGCGGGCCAGCCCGGCGTTGAGCGGGCCCTCACACTGTTGCGCCAGGAAATCGAGCGCGATATGAAGCTGATGGGCTGCCGCTCACTGGCCGAACTGGGCCGGCATAACCTGAGGTTTCGCTAAAAAGGATTGGGGGGGTCAGAGTAAAGGGTCAGAGAAAAAGCAGGGAAAAGGATGATAATATTTATTCTGACCCTTTACTCTGACCCCAAAGTTCAATCAGCAAGGAGAAACCCCATGTTTGCAGTCGTCCGGCACTATCATTTTGACAAGAAAGACAGCAAGGAAATTGATCGCATGGTACGAGATGAATTTGTACCTATCATCAAAAAAGCCAAGGGTTTCGTGCGTTATTACTGGCTCGATACAGGTGCGGGTGAGGGTGCATCCTTTAGCGTCTTCAAGGACAAGGCCGGTGCCGATGAGTCGGTTCGGCTTGCAGCTGACTTCATCAAGACAAAAATGTCCAAGGTTGTCATGCAGAAACCCGAGGTCATTGAGGGGCCCATAAAAGCTCACGATTGAAAAGGGGTCAGAGCCCTTTTCCGTGACCCCTTTTCCGACCCCTTTGCCCGCTACTGCAGTTCCCCCAAGAGCCGATCCGTTGCGGCGTGGCCGGCGCCGATGGCTTCCATCAGCGGCTGTAAATCGCGGCCCAGCCACACGGCATCCATTGCACGTGCCACCTTTGCCCGGACCTCCAACGGGATCAGAAGCGGCGGCAGACCGGCAGCTTCGGCTTCCCAGGCCAGGAGGAAGCGCCCCAGGCGCCCGTTTCCGTCGCTGAAGCCATGGATCATGTTGACCGCGACATGCATGAACAGGCCCCGTCGCAGTCCCGGTGGCACGGTCGAACGAATTTCAGACAGCAGTGCGCGGACGGTGCCGGCCACATTTATCGCTGGTGTCAGGGGCAACCCCGCAATGCTGTTGGCCGTCGGCTTGTACTGGCCAGGCATCGCGCCCGGTGTAGTGCGTAACAGCCGCGCGTGCCAGTACTTCAGCCAGGCTTCGCCTTCTGGTCCCTGGAGCAGGTCCGCACGATGGGCCATCCGGTCCTGGATCACGCGCAGGACATGCAGCAGTCGCGGGTGCCGGGCAGCCATCGCCGGGTCTGCGGGGGGATGGTACACCTCCTGGTATATACGGGCGATCTCCTCCCTTTCGCCTGCCAGATTACACTGCGCTAATGCCTCTATAAACGGCAGGGCGTCTGTTTTGGTCGTGTAGCGGAAGGCTCTGTCATCAAGCGCCAGCTCACGAAAGCGCCCGGCCAGCGACCGCAGCGTCGCGACAGTTTGCACATGGGGCTGGCACAGCTTCGCTGGCGCCTCGTCCAGCGCTTGCTGATACCCGCGCATATCGCCGTACTCCAGCGCGCGCAGCAGCATCGGTTCCAGGCGCTGGTGCTCACACAGAAGGGCGTGCAGCGTTTCAGCCGCAGGACGCGTGGCGGGGAGGAGGCTTGTCCCCTGCAAGGCTTCACCGATCCAGCGGACCGCTTCATCGCGCCGCGACAGGCGCGCGCAGAGCAGGCCGATGTTCAACCGGGCCTCGGCAAAGTCCGGCTTTAACCGCAGGGCTTTTTCAAAGCAGGCGAGCGCTGCTTCGTTCTGTTCCAGGCTGGCCAGGCAACTGCCGATGTTATTCAGCAGCACAGGATCATCCGGCCGGATTTGCTCGACACTGCGGTACTCGTCCAGTGCTTCGCGCCATTTTCCGGACTCCCGGAAGCCATCGGCCCGGGCCAATGTGTCGTCGCGGACGCCGCCGGATCGCAAGGCATCGGCCAGGCGCCGGGGTGCAGCAAGCCCGGGATTCTCGCGCGCGGAATGTTCCAGCCACTTGACCGCGGCCGGCAAGCCGCGCTCCCGTTGCTGGATGGACGCCGCGAGCAGCCACGCCTCGTCGTTCTCGGGCATGGACTTGATGGCCTGCTCCAACGCATGGTAGAGCTCATCGGTGGGTGCAAGGCGCGCCAGTATCTGCGCCAGCTCCAGCCACGCATTGCCGTCGTTGGGGCTGCTGCAGAGATGGCTGCGAAGGAGTTGCATCCGGGCAAATTCCGGTTGTGCAGAGTGCTGCGTCGTCACCGGCATATCCTAACGCAGTTCACTTCCTGGAACAGCGGAAGGTGTGATTAACCGGTTAGAATAAGCCATGAACCTGGAAAACGGGCATCCCCAAGAAAGGAGCGGGCTGCTGGCTGCAGTCATGCCGCTCGCCGTGCTTACCTTTGCGACGCTATTGGCCTTTGTGAATGCGTGGCCAGGCAAGCTGGTGCTCGACGACAAAGCGTTTGCCGGACCCGGACGCGCGCCCGAACTTGATAACTTGCAGTACATATTCACGCACGACGTATGGACCTGGATGGGCAGCTCTTTCGGTCTCTACAGACCCCTCCTGCTGCTCCTGCTATCTGCCGAGACCAGGCTGTTCGGGGGCTGGTTGGAAGGCTATCACCTGAGCAACATTTTCCAACACCTGCTCGTGACATTGCTGTTGTACGGGTTTCTGAAATTCCTGCTGCGCACGACCGGCGGCTCGTCCTCTTCATCGAGACTTTGCGCAGTGCTCGCTGCCCTGGTTTTCGCGGTGCATCCCCTTCACACCGAGGTGGTAAATTCGGTATTCAACCGATCGGACATGATGGTGGCAATCTTTGCTCTCGGAGGTTTGTGGTGGCTGCTTTATTTCCTTGACCGGCATCCGGTCAGGGCATGGTCAGGATTTGCAATCACCTACTTCCTGGCCATGCTTTGCAAGGAAAATGCAGCGGTAATTCCAGGCCTGGCCGTCATCCTCATCCTGATGGTTAAACCGGAGGATTTAACCAGCCGGCTCCGCCGATGCCTACCGGTGTTGTGGCTGCTGCTCCCGCTCGCCCTTTACTTCATCATGCGGGCCAACGCCCTGTCGCCTGCGAACCTGGGAAGCATTACTCGGGGGACCGGAGGAGCAACATCTTCGGAGCTGCCGGGTTTCGAAACCTTGCTCGACCTCTCCGGGGTCCTTGGCAGTGCGTTGAGGCTGGTTGTCTGGCCTTATCCCTTGCAGCTAACTTACCCAGAGTTTTCAACAATCGAGCTATGGGTCTACGCAGCGCTAAACCTGGTACTGATCATTACCGCGCTTGTTCAAGTCAGGAACAGGCATTACGCCTTTGCTGCCGGGCTGGCATTTTTCTACCTGGCAATGCTTCCGGCCAGCCGCATCATCGGAAGCGCGAATAATAGCATGCACCCGCACTTTGCCGATCGCTACGCCTACGTTCCGTCCATCGGGCTGACCATCATGCTGGCCTTCGCCCTGAGGGCGTTCATGCAACGTACCACACCTCGCTCCATGGCCCGCATCGCCTTGCCCGTGCTACTGGTATTAACCGGACTGACCTGGGCCAGGAATGCAGACTGGCGAAGTGACGTCTCTCTGTTCGGGGTTGAATATCTGCGGGGTCACCGGGACGTCAATACCTTGCGCTGGATGACAGGAGCCCACCTCAGCGCTCGAAATTTTGCGCGCGTAGTAAAGATATGCGATGACAACCTGGCAAAGCAGGAAGAATACGGCAATTCTACCTTTGTACAGTCCTGCGCCAGTGCCTATGAGCAGCAGCATCGGTTTAAAGAAGCGGATCGTGCCCATCTTTACGCCATCGAGCACAAACAAACCCGGGTCGCAGCAAGCATGTCCCTGGCGCATTTTTATCTTCGGCACGGGCGTAAGGCAGATGCCAAGAAGCGTTTTCTCGATGCCATTGACTGGTCAAAGGATCCTGCGGAGAAAGCATTAAACACGGCAGAGATGATTATTGCCCTCAATCCCAGAAATCGTGAGCAGGAGATCGCTGCCAAGGGCTACATCGAAGACGCTTTGCAGCATCGCCCCGGTTGGTCCAAAGCCGAGACTATGCTGCTGAACATAGAAAAGGCGCTGGACTCCTCTCCAACCCTGCAAATTCCTGAAGAACCCCGGCGTGAAGAGAAAGGGCCCGGTTCAATTAATTAATAATCGGGGAAAAAAGAATTCTTAGGGCGCAGTGCACTCGTAGTCACCGCGCGAGGCGTCATCCACCAGAGTTCCCTGGGTGTCCTCAAGGGTGAAATAGATCTGAACCTTTGTGTTCGGTGGCCAGGTTACGTGCGGAATTTCCAAAAATCCCACGGTTTTGCCGGCGGGAACCACGAACTCGGCCAGGGGTTGCTTTGCCCCATTTACTACCAGGTACGCTGCAACCCGGTAGCCTTCCAGGGCATTGTAGGAGATTCCCCAAGGGAAATCGTAGTCAGACTTTGCCGCCTTGCATTCCTTGGAAGAAGAGTTGTAAGCGGCGCTTGAGGCATCCGGTACAATGGTGCCCCTCAACTTGGCCTCGCCCGCCAATGCAGGAGCACATATCAATATCAACAAAAACAACAAGACTTTATGTTTCACGACAGCTCTCCTCCTGGCCAACAAAGCCGGCAAGGTAATACTACCCCGAAAGCGCCCCGTCTGAACTGATACCGGTCATATTTTCTGAGGAATTTCAGACCGGCTGACTGTGCCGCGACGATCGCAAGAAGGAGTATAGGCAGTAATAGAGCCCTTTTCCATCAAACCCGGTTGTTTTGGATAGCCTTCGTGAAGCGCTCAATTCCCATACTGTTTCTTCAACGGGCGTAGGATAATTGCTTGACGCGGCACAGGTGGGGCTTGACTATACGATGCTATACCTCGCATCACGGGTCTACTTGGAGGTTGACTGTTTGTAAGGCCTGCATCGCGGGGTCCAAAGTCGGCCACCCAGAGGGGCTTGTGTATGTCAAACGTCATCAACGCCATGCTGATCGGGGCGGGCTCGGCACTCCCCCTTATCGTCGGGGCGAGGATAGCCCTTAAGCGAAGCCCATCCCACCGGGTGGTGGGGTTTATTTCGGCCTTTGGAGCCGGCGCACTCATCAGCGCCGTGTCGTTCGATCTTGTACTCGATGCGTCTGGAAAGAGAAGCCCAGCAGTCCTTGCGACTGCACTCGCTTTGGGTGCCATCGCGTACTTTCTGGGAAGCAAGTACCTCGATCGTCGCAACAAAACAGGAAGCGCAAGTAGCCGGGGGTTGGCTCTACTCATGGGCGCCACACTCGACGGGATTCCTGAGTCGTTGATACTCGGAATTTCAATAGCCGCAGGTGGAGGGCTTAGTTTGCCTTTTTTGGTTGCAGTGGTGGTCTCCAACTTGCCGGAAGGCATGGCCTCGGCGGCCGTACTGGGGAAAGACCCCAACTACCCAACCCGGCGCATCCTCGGAATGTGGAGCATAGTCGTGTGTATCTCGGCTGCAGCGGCTGGGTTAGGCGCATTTGTGGGCTCACTCATGACGATAACCGGAGCCGCTGCTCAGGCGTTCGCAGCCGGGGCTCTTCTCACCATGATCACTGACGACCTGATTCCGGAGGCTCGCGAACTCGCAGGCCTCGGCGCGGGCCTGGCGGCGGTGATCGGCTTCGCTGTCGCATTCGCCCTGCATCAAGCGGGCGGCTAAGCACACCGTGCTAATAGCAAAGTGGCG
>CAWARM010000013.1:0-217697 GCA_963784425.1 uncultured Gammaproteobacteria bacterium | reverse complement strand
TAAGGAGTTGAAGTACAAACTAATGTTGAAAAGTATACCTTGGGATGGTCTGATATCGCCTTAGAACAGTGTTCCGCACCGTAACGGGAACAGAATACCAGGGGACCAGCGAGTGATTACTGCTAATCAATTGCTTGCACATGCGGTGGGCGATTACGTATTGCAAACCGACTGGATGGCGAATGCAAAGACCACCCGTTCGCTGGCAACACTGGCACACGCTGTGACCTATGCCCTGCCGTTCCTGTTTCTTACCACCAACGCTAAGGTCCTGCTGGTAATTAGTGGCACACATTTTATCATCGACCGTTTTCGCCTCGCCCGCTACCTGGTATGGGTGAGGAATTATCCCTGGCCCGGAAGCAAACCGTGGGCGGAATGCCGTGCCACCGGGTTCTCGCACGGGATGCCTCCCTATATGTCCGCCTGGTTGCTGATCATTGTGGACAATATCATTCACGTGGTGATCAATGGTGCAGCCATCAGCTATATCAGCTGATGCTTTTGCCATGACGGAAAACCCCAATTCCGCCATTTCTGTACGCAATCTCAGCAAGACCTATGCTTCGGGTTTCAAGGCGCTGAACAACATCAACCTGGAGATTCGCCACGGCGAGATTTTTGCCTTGCTCGGCCCCAACGGTGCGGGCAAGACCACCCTGATCAACATAATCTGCGGCATCGTCAACCCGGGACTGGGACAGGTGCTGGCCGACGGCCACGACGTGGTCAGTGATTTCCGCGCGGCCCGCGCGCACATCGGCCTGGTGCCCCAGGAACTGACCACCGACTCGTTCGAGACGGTGTGGGCCACGATCAATTTCAGCCGCGGCCTGTTTGGCAAGCGGCCCAATCCGCAGCATCTCGAGACCGTATTGAGAGACCTGTCCCTGTGGGATAAACGCCTTACCCGCATCATGAACCTGTCCGGTGGCATGAAGCGCCGCGTGTTGATTGCCAAGGCGCTGGCGCACGAACCGAAAATCCTGTTCCTGGACGAGCCCACTGCTGGCGTGGACGTGGAGTTACGCCGCGACATGTGGACCATGGTTCGGCGTTTGCGTGAGCAAGGTGTAACCATCATTCTCACCACGCATTACATCGAGGAGGCCGAGGAAATGGCCGATCGCATCGGCATCATTCACAAAGGGGAACTGATGCTGGTCGAGGACAAGGATGTATTGATGAAGAAACTCGGCAGGAAGCAACTGACCCTGCAATTGCAGAATCGCTTGTCTGCAATTCCTCCCGGCCTGGCCGATTGTCCATTGGAGCTTTCGGCCAATGGTGAGCAACTGGTGTATACCTTCGATGCCCAGGGCGATCGCACCGGCATAGCCGGCCTGTTGCGCCGCCTGGGCGAACACGGCATCGATTTCAAGGATCTCCAAACCAGCGAAAGTTCGCTGGAGGAAATTTTCGTCAGCCTGGTGCATTCGCAAACATGAACGCTTACGCCATTCGCGCCATCTACCTGTTTGAAATGCACCGTGCCTGGCGCACCTTGATGCAGACCCTGGCCACGCCCGTTATTTCCACTTCGCTATATTTCGTGGTATTCGGCTCAGCGATTGGCTCGCGCATGGCCGAAGTGAGCGGGGTGAGCTACGGCGCGTTCATCATCCCCGGTTTGGTGATGCTGGCATTATTGTCGGAGAGCGTATCCAACGCATCATTCGGCATTTACATGCCGCGCTACAACGGCACTATTTACGAAGTCCTGTCCGCGCCCATTTCTTTTGTCGAGATCCTGATTGGTTATGTCGGCGCTGCAGCCAGCAAATCCATCGTGCTGGGTTTTGTCATTCTGCTCACTGCACGGGTGTTCGTGGACTACCACATTGATCATCCCGTGTGGATGTTTGCTTATCTCGTGTTAACTGCCATCACGTTCTGCCTGTTCGGTTTTGTCATTGGAATCTGGGCGGATAACTGGGAAAAGCTGCAAGTGGTGCCCATCCTCATCGTCACGCCGCTGGCTTTCCTTGGCGGCAGCTTTTACTCCATCAGCATCCTGCCGCCACTGTGGCAAAAAATCACGCTGTTCAACCCGGTGGTCTACCTGATCAGTGGCTTTCGCTGGAGTTTCTACGGCGTATCGGACGTGAGTCCTGCGCTCAGCCTGGGCATGACCCTGTTGTTCATGCTGCTGTGCCTGGCCGCTATTGGCTGGATTTTCCGCACCGGCTATCGATTGAAAAGTTAGCGGGCGCGCGTGATTGTCTGCGACAATGGCCGTACCCTTTGCTGCTGCAGATGCAAACGCCATGAGAATCACCAAGCGCCTGGTCTTCACTTGCCCGCTGATCCTGTTGTGCTGTTCCTGTCTCCAGACACCGCAGACTCCAGCGACACCAGTGACTGCAGTAACACCCTCGACGCCCGTGGCACCCGCAAAGACAGACAAGCCGAAGAATGTGATCCTGATGATTGGCGACGGCATGGGCTTTGCCCAGGTCAAAGCCTACCGCTACTACGCCGATGATCCGTCCACGCCCCTGATCGAGCCCCTGCCATTTGACCGCTACCTGGTGGGCGCCGTAGTCACGGATTCAATTTTAATGAACTGCGGTGAAGGTGGCGCCGCCCCCTGCGTGCGCGATCCCTACGCCATCACCGATTCGGCTTCCGCCGCCACTACCTATGCCACCGGCCAGGACACGCTGATCGGGCGTCTTGGCCTCTCGCCTACCGGCGAAGTTCAGCAGAACATCATCGAAATGGCGCGGCGAAATGGCAAATCGGCCGGACTGGTTGCGACCTCGCAAATCACCCACGCAACACCGGCCGCGTTTGCCGCTCATGTGCTGGACCGCTATCAGTACAGCGACATTGCCGACCAGTTGTTCGACAACCAGTGGGATAATGCGCCGCTGTGTGCAGTGCTGCTGGGAGGCGGGACGGCCGATCTGCAGCGTAAAGACCGCGACCTGGTGGCTGAATTTACCCAGGCCGGCTATACGGTTGTGAGCAACCGCGATGAGTTGTTGCACACTGATGCGTCGCATCTACTTGGGCTGTTTGCACCATGGGGGTTGCCGCGTGCCTGGGACCGGGGGGCCAATGTGCCATCCCTTGCCGACATGACCCGCGCGGCGCTCAAGGCTCTGGAGCAAAACCCGCAGGGCTTCTTCCTGATGGTGGAAGGCAGCGAGATTGATTGGGCTGCACACGAAGATGATATCGCGGGCGTCGTCAGTGAAATGGAAGACTTCTCAGCAGCAATCGAAGTGGCGCTGGAGTTCGCAGCGAAGCAGGGCGATACCCTGGTGGTCATTACCGCCGACCACGAAACCGGTGGCATGAGCCTGGGCCGGGATGACATCTACCACTGGGATCCGCGCCCGCTGCGCGGCATGAAGAAAACTCCGGCAGCTATGACGGAGGAATACCTCGCGGGCAGTGAACCCCTGTCGCAGGTCGTCGCGCGTTCCGTACCTTTCACCCTGACTGTTGAGGAGCAAACCCGCCTGGATAACTACCCGCACGAGGTGCCGTCTGATCCGGCTTACGGAGTGGACGGAATAGGCGCGTACATGGGCATCAATGAAATGATGAGTAAACGCACAGTGACGGGCTGGAGCACGCTGGGCCACACCGGGGTGGACGTGCCGCTGTATGCGGTCGGGCCCGGCAGCGAGAATTTTCGCGGCTTGCTGCAGAATGAGGAACTGGGCCAGCGCTTGCAGGCGGCTTTACTTCCCTGATCTCGGCTTCCCTGAGATCGCTACCGCATGTCATTACTGTAATTGCGAGCGGTAGCATCCACATGCGGCCTCTTCGAGGCCAACACGCGAAAGAATGCTAATCTGGCCGCGGGCATAGCCGATGAGCTTCTTGCGCTGGAGCTTGCCAGCAGCAATGGTTACGGCACTCCTCTGCACGCCGAGCAAATCGGCAAGCATCTGGTGCGTCAGCCGGAATTGATTCATGGTGGTGCGGTCATCAGTCATCAGCAAATAACGCGCAAGGCGCATCTCGACCTCGTGGAATGAGTTACACGCTGCCGTCTTGAGCAGTTGCCCCATCAGTACATAGGAATAACGTTTGAGTGCGCGCACCAGGCCGGGACTGTCGCGCAAGGCGCGCTTGAGTTGCGCAGAAGTCATGCGCAGACAGGTGCCGGATGCCTGCACCACAGCTCGCAGCCAGGTGGTGTTGACGCCCAATGCAACCGTGGAGCCCAGTGCGCCTTCATTGCCGATCATGGCCAAACCCAGGGGTTCATGTCCGTCTGTGGTCGTGACCAGTGAGATCAGGCTGTTCAGAGGGAAGTAAATATGCCGGAAGGGCTCTTCGGCTTCACTCAGAACGGTGCCGTTCACCAGGTCGAACTCCTCACAGGAGCTCAGAATCGGTCGGCGTTCCTTCAACGGCAAACTGTCTATGAGATGGTTGATTTTGGCTGCCTCTATGGCGCCTGACAGGAAACACTGGTCCAACAAGCAAACCCCCGGCCAGGTCAAGCAAACGTAGCTGGGACACTGTGGACGACTCAGTATATAGGGCGAGTGCACAAATCTTCTGTGCGCCTTGACACATACTGAGCACTATTTTTGGAACGTCCCGGCGCAAAAGCCCGGGAATACGGACCGCTGGTGCGACTCAATTCGGCTTATGCAGCCATGGGGAAGGCCTGCAGGCGATCAGTCTCTTTTTTGACCACGGCATAACACTCGCAGCACAGCTCCTCGAGCTTGGGCCGATCAGTTACCAGAATCCTGCCGCGCTGGTACTTGATCACGCCGTGCTTCTGCAGCTTGCCGGCGGCCTCGGTCACGCCTTCGCGGCGCACCCCCAACATGTTGGCGATCAACTCCTGGGTCATGACGAGGCTATTTCCATCAAGCCGGTCCAGGGACAGCAGCAACCAGCGGCACAGTTGTTGATCGATGGAATGATGCCGGTTGCAAACGGCCGTCTGGGCCATCTGGGTGATGAGCGCCTGGGTATAGCGCAGCATCAGCATGCGCAGATCGGCAAACCCGTTGAACTCCTCCCTGAGCACCTGTGATGGCAGCGAGAATGCCGACCCGGCACTCTGCACAATGGCCCTGCTGGTGGTACTTTCTCCGCCCATGAATACCGAGATGCCGATCAAACCTTCGTTACCCACCACCGAAATTTCCGCCGAGGCTCCGCTTTCCATAACATAAAGCAGCGAAACAATGGAATCGGTCGGGAAATAGACATGATGCAGGGTATCGCCGGATTCATAAAGCACCTTGCCGAGCGGAAAGTCGACCAGTTTCATATGTGGAAATAAATGCTGCTGGGCTTCGGACGGCAGGGCGGCCAGCAGTTTGTTGTCGAGCAAGGCGGGTGGTGCCTTCCTGGCTGACTTCATTCTTGACCTCCAGCGATCATTCAATCCTTTCTGTCACAGAGAATGACCGACATGTCTCAAATCCGTCTGTAAGCTAGCACACATAGCGCCCGGTGGAAAGCGATGGTTCGACAGCGCACAGACCGGCATAAGCGGCCAGGTCTATTGTCTACGTCCCTGTTCCACTCTCTGGTACCCCACGGCAATGGTTCACTTCGCTTGCATAAATGATCGCCCTCTCGCGCTCAACCTCGCCGCCAAGTCGCCAACTGCCCCCGATGTCCATACCACCACAAGGAAACGCCCATATGTCCATTGCCAAGATCATAGAAATTTCTTCCGACTCTGCAACCAGCTTCCAGGATGCAATTGAATCAGGTATCAAACGCGCTGAGAAAACTCTTAAGAACGTGAAAGGTGCCTGGATCGCCGAACAGAAACTGACCATTGAAAAGGGCGTGATCGTGCGCTACCGAGTCATTATGCGCGTCAGCTTCGTCATCAATTAAGGTAGCGACCGGAACACAGAGAGTGGACGGACAATTGCACGTCCACTTTGTCTTAAAGTGGTGTTGAGCCCGGCGAAGCCAACGTTATCATCGGGGCGTTCCTCAGGCTGGGGTGTCTTTTTGCCGGGTAGCTGTTACCCCATGGACGATCGCAACCCCGATAAAGCAGAGAACTCCGACACCGATCCATTTCGGAGGCACGTTGAGCAGGTTAGCGCCTATGGCCGCGCCGCCAATGAAAACACAATATCCAACGATATAGATCCAGAACGACATGATGATTCACCCGTGGTGGAGACAGAACTCACTGTAAACGCATGATCCCATTCGCTCTGTGCCCCAGCGTACAGACGCGTCATCCAGTCAACCGTAGCATGGGTTTCGAAACATAGATTCCGCAGCTCGCGCCAGCAGCGCCAATTCCGGCACTCCAACAAAGGCAGAGCACATCAACGCACGCACACGCGTGCCATGGAGACCAAAATGAAGAAGTACTTTCTCAGCATATTCACTCTCTTACTGACCGGTGCGTTTGTATTGAGCATCAGTGCGTGCAATACGGTAGATGGAGTGGGCAAAGACATGCAGAAGGGCGGCAAGGAAATTTCCGAAGAAGCCAAAGAGCACAAGGACAAAGACTAGTCGCTGGTCACGCGTTCGACGATGAAAAATTTCTCTGAATAGTTTATTCGAGAGAGCCCAATCCATTCCGGAGTATGTGAACCATGATGAATCGACTGATACCAATCGTAGCAGTGGCAGCATTGTTGCTTGCCGGCTGCAAAGAATCCCCGTCCGAAACTTCCAAAGATGTCACTCAGGCGCGCGAGAAAGCCAGCCAGGATGTTAGCGAGGCCCGCCAGGACGCCAGCAAGACAGAGAGCAAGTCCGAAGAAAAAGTTATCGACGCGCAGCAAGCGTATTCCAAGACTGATGCCAATGCCCGCGAGAAACTGACTGAAGTTGAGTCTGAAGCGATGGCCGCCGAGGCTAAAGCGGACTTCGATGTCGCCCATGACCGAAGCCGAAGGACGCCACAACATTGCCGTGGAAAAATGCGGTGCGCTTGAAGGTGTCGACCAAGACAGCGTGCGTGAGCACGGCCGATGCGAACTTCGCAGCCGAACAGGCTGCCGCAACCGCAAATCGTGACGCTGCCCTGGCTCAGCAGGCAGAGAGTAACAGGTAAAGACAGCGCCCAGTTATTGGGCGCTTTTCAAATTTAAGAGTGTGCGCAGCCGATCGACTGCAGCACCGATCGTCTCGCACTCTTTCTCACCGAACTGGAAAGTCCTTCATGGCGTGGCTGTTCACCCAACTGAGATTCCCTGAATGAAACACCAGCTTCCAAACCTGCCTTATGCAGTCTCCGCGCTGGAGCCGTACATCAATGCGCACACCATGACTGTGCATCACGGCCAGCACCATGCCGGATACGTTAAAGCGCTGAACCTGGTGCTGGATACTGCACCCGAGCTACTTCAGGGGAGACCGGCTCACTGGCTGTTACTCAATCTCGACATGGTGCCGGAGCACATTCGGTCCACGGTCCGCAACAATGCGGGCGGACATCTGAATCACAGCATGTTCTGGCAATCGATGTCCCCGGGTACCGGTGCCAAACTGAACGGTGCGCTTGGTGACTCCATCGACCAGGCCTTTGGCAGCGTTGCCAAGTTCAAGGCAAGTTTTGAAGAAGCGGGGCGCAAGCTGTTCGGGTCGGGATGGGTGTGGCTGGTCAAGTCACCCAATGGCGATGACACACTGCGGATAATCACTACTACAGGACATGAGAATCCCCTGACACAGGGCTTCTACCCGCTGCTGGTCAACGATGTATGGGAACACGCCTACTACCTCCAGCACGAAAGCGATCGCGGAGAATATCTGAAGAACTGGTGGAATGTGGCCAACTGGAAGGAAGCAGGGCGACGGCTGGCTCGGGCCGGACGCAATGCCGAACTGCCCTGGAAAGCGCATGTCGATGAACTCATCGCAATGACGACCAGCTGATCCGCATTTCCTGCCGCTGCCTCCCGGGCCGCGGCGCCCACAGACCACGACGCGTGTTTACCCTGCCGGGCGTCGCCGCCAAAACTTCCTCATCATCGGCTTGATACTGATCCCGTGAACGATTATGGAAAGCGCAACCACCATCAAGGTGAGGTGGATTAATTCAACGGCTAGTTCTTCCGGCAGTCCGCGCTGGATGGCGTACATCAGGTAGTAGAGCGAGCCGATACCACGCACGCCGAACCATCCTGTCAAGGCGCGCATGCGCCACGGAGTTCGGGTGCCGATCAGCCCAATCAGTACACTCACGGGCCGTACGATGACGAATATGAACAACGCAAGACCTGCGGAACGCCAGCTCCAGGAATCCACAAACAGCATGCCGCCCAGCAGCAGGATCAGTAACAGTTCTGACAACCGCTCGAGGTGTTCCTTGAAAATCAGGGAGGCTTCGCTGACATGCTCTACCGAAGTACCCGCTTCAGCCGAACCCGGTTCCTGGGATTCCAGACGCTGGCTGGTTTGGCGGGAAGCGCCAGCAAGCTTGAGCTCGGTGTGGCGCAAAGCCACCGCAGCGAAGAAAACGGCGAGAAAACCCAATGCATTGCACCACAGGCTCAGGCCGTAAACGGTGCCAATCAGGCCCAGGCCGAGGAAATCATTGAGCAGGCCAGGGACAGGTCTTTTGCGGCGCAGGCGAACTGCAATGTTGGCAAGTCCCCAACCGGCTGCAATGCCGATAGCGATTCCCGCAAGCGTCGCCCACAGCACATCCACCAGGAACCAGCGCTGACCGAATTCACCCAGTTGGTGCATTCCCAGCAATCCCATGCCGAGCATGACAAACGGAAAGGCGCTGCCGTCATTCATGCCCGCTTCGCAAGTCAGGGTGAAGCGAAGCTGGTCGCGGTCATTCGGATGACGGGTCTGGACGTCTGTGGCCAACACCGGATCCGTTGGCGCCACGATCGCACCCAATAGAACAGCCGCGCCGGGCGACAAGCCAAGCACGTAATGGGCAAGAGCGGCAACCAGTGCGACGGTGATGCTCATAGAGAAGAACGCGAGCGCGATCGGTGCATGCCAGCGCGCCAAGGTCACAGGCACCGGCATTTTCACGCCAGCGGAGAACAGAGAGATCAGCACGACCACTTCGGTGAGCACTTCGAGAAAGGCAGATTCTTTGAGCGGATTGAAGTGGAACAGGCCAAAGACGGTTGGGCCGACCAGTAAGCCCACAGCAAGATAAACAATCGCCGAGGTAACCGGTAGGCGCCCGATGAACGGGGCCGTCAATCCCTTGGCCAGCATCAGAGCGCCAACCAGCAAGAACCAACTGCCGCTATTCATGACCAGTGCTCAGCGCAGGCCGGGCAGAGGGGTAAATCACCCCGCTGCCCGGGCTTCCTGGTTCGTTACTGGTCCTGGCAAAGAGCCGGATCAGTGTGGTTCTTCTTTGCTTCGCGCTCGCAATCGGATTGGCTCTTGCCCTTGCCTTTGGATTTCTGCTGTTTGCTGTCGGTCGCTTGCCCTGCAGGCTCGGTTGGGGCTTGGCCAGCAGGCTTGCCTGGGGGTTGGTTACTGCTTTGCGTGCCTTGAGGCGGCCGATGTTGTTGTTGCGGTGGAGCAGCTTGTTTATCGCTGTCCGCCTGGCTGCTGCTGCTGAGCAGCTTGCTTGTTGGCATCAGCCTGCTTTTGCTTCTGTTGAGCGGCCTGCCTGTCGGCGTCAGCCTGCTGCTGTTGCTGTCTGGCTGCTTGCTTGTCGCTGTCGGCTTGACGCTGTTGCTGCTGAGCAGCCTGCTTGTCGGCATCCGCCTGCTTTTGCTTCTGTTGAGCGGCCTGCTTGTCGCTGTCCGGCCTGCTTTTGCTGCTGTTGCTGTTGTCAGCAGCGCCTGCTTGCTTCGTGCAGCCTGCTTTCGCGTCGGCTTGGCGTTGCTTCTGTTGAGAAGCCTGTTTGTCAGCGTCAGCCTGACGCTGTTGCTGCTGAGCCGCCTGCTTGTCGGCATCCGCCTGCTTTTGCTTCTGTTGACCAGCCTGCTTGTCAGCGTCGGCTTGGCGTTGCTTCTGTTGAGAAGCCTGTTTGTCAGCGTCCGCCTGCTTTTGCTTCTGCTGTTGCTGGGCCGCTTGCTTGTCGCTGTCGGCCTGACGCTGTTGCTGCTGAGCCGCCTGCTTGTCAGCATCCGCTTGCTTTTGCTTCTGTTGACCAGCCTGCTTGTCGGCATCGGCCTGCTTCTGTTGCTGTTTGGCTGCTTGTTTATCGCTGTCCGCTTGGCGCTGCTTCTGCTGGGCCGCCTGTTTGTCAGCATCAGCCTGCTGCTGCTGCTGTTTGGCTGCTTGCTTGTCGCTATCGGCCTGGCGTTGATTCTGTTGACCAGCCTGCTTGTCGGCATCGGCCTGCTTCTGTTTCTGTTGACCAGCCTGCTTGTCAGCATCAGCCTGCTGCTTTTGCTGTTTGGCCGCTTGTTTGTCACCGTCCGCCTTGTGCTGCTTCTGCTGGGCTGCCTGCTTGTCGACATCGGCCTGCTTTTGCTTCTGCTGGGCTGCCTGCTTGTCGGCATCGCCCTGCTGCTGTTGCTGTTGAGCGGCCTGCTTGTCGGCGTCAGCCTGCTGCTGCGCACCCTGCGGAGCAACCCCCTTCGCGGGTTTGGACGCTTTCTGCGCTTGGGCCGAACGATCGAGTTGTTCCGTCTTGCCGGACTTGCTCTTGCGACCCGTTGCCGCTGTGCGGGCATCAACGGCAGCTTGCTCGTCGCTCACAACGCGTACGTTCCTGGCCGGTGCACTTTCCTTGGCCGGGGTCGTGTCGGTGGGGCTGGTGCTGACTGGTAGTCCCGGATTCTTCTGCAACTGCTTTTCGCGCTTGGCAAACGGAACCTCGGCTGGCGGAGGCGCGTTGTGCACCACCACCTGGCGGTTATCGACATCCTTCGCCGGGCGAACCTTTGCGGCTTTGCCAGCGCCAATCACACTACGTTCGCTGGGTGCGACCTGCGCGATGCGCATCGTTTCAGCGGCCGCAAGCTGTTTGCGATCGACGCGCATCACAGCAGGGGCCACCGGCTGCGCATTGACGAATACATTGCTCGGTACCACGGTGACGGCGCTTTCCACGTTGCGGTTGGCGTAATTGGCCTGGTTGACGTTGATCGTGCCATTGGAGTAATTGTTATACACGTTGGTTATGGTCGTATTGTTGACCACCGTATTGTTCGAATTGACCTGGTTGAAGTAGTTACGACTGACTGGGTAGGACGGCACGTAGACTTCCTGCGGTCCAATCGGAAACCAACCTATGGGTTGGTAACCGCCACCGCCACCGCCACCGATCGAAAAGGATATGCCCCAATTGTTTCCACCGACGAATGCAACCACGGCGGGCGCGTAAATTGGACGCACATAGCGTGGCCCCGGAACCCAGCCCCAACGATTACTGACAGAGACCCAACGGCCATAGTGTGAGGGCGCGAACCCCCAGGGTGCATTGTCCACCCAGGTCCAGCCCCATGGCTCCTGCCATACCCAATGACCATCACGGTACGGCGCCCACCCGACAGAAACCTGCGAAGGGTACCAGACGTTGCCATAGCTGGCGGATACGTTCCAGCTTCCGTAGGTATCCAGGTCTGCATAACCGACCATGTCGTCACCAACATACTGCAAAGAGGGCGACTGCTCCCAACGTTGGTCACGTGCGTACGCGTAGCGGTCGAAATCATCTTCTGCTGCCAGACCGTAGACCTCGTAATCACGCAGGTTTACGTCATAAAACGCCACCGCTTCACCCGACTTGACTCTGAAATTGGCGCCGTCGCCGTAGGCTGTGCCCGCGCCCTTCCAGACCGAGATGGTCGTCTGGCCATCGTAGGGATCCACATCGATTCGGTAGCTACCGGAACGATTGATGCTAAATGCCAACATAGGCGTATCAATTTCCACGATCTGGCCCTTATACAAACGCCGGATGCGAACGTTGACGCTGCCTTCGGCCACCTTGAGCTGGGCGATGTTGTCGTTCAAGTCCAGGATTTCAACACTGGTGTTCGAGCTAAGACGAATGGCGGAGCTGCCGACCTGGAATTCCGCTTGCGAGTTTTGATCACTCCACAAGCGGTCACCCATGATCAGGGGACGATTGCGTACCACGCCCACCCATTCGGTTTCGCCGGCGGGTGAGTAACTGATGGAACCCTGGGAGTCCGTAACGAGTGCAACACGGCCCGACGGATCAGCCCAGGCCAGGCTTGAAACTGCCAACGAGCAGAGCAGCAGCAAAGCGTTTTTTAGTAGCTGCGATAAATTCAACATGATGTAGTCCTCTTGATTTTTCCTGAGCGTCCAACCACGACGCACCTGCGACGATAGTTCAAATAGTATGGTTCACCGGGCCCATTCGGGGTGCCGGTACTTCGACCGAGTGCAATGCCTGGAAAATACGCTGATTGGCCTACCCGTTATGGGCTCCAAAACACACAAGAGCAGGAGGGGTCGAACAACTTGCTCTTTTTGTTTGGTTTTTCTAGTGCTGCTTATCATGACCATTACCTTGGTGTTTTGAATTCTTGCTTTTGCCATTGTTGCCATGTTTCTTCTGGTAACTGGGCACGTAAACGCTGTCGTACCAGCTGTCCTGGACAAAGTAGACCCGCTGTCCGCAGGCACCATATTCATGACAATGTTTGTCCCAGTGCTGGATATGGTCATACTGAACATGCAGATAAATGGGCTGCTGCACCACCACTACCTGTTCGACAATGACGGGTTCCGCGTAGACCAACTGTGGTGGCGGATAGTCGCCAATGTCTATCTGGCCATAGAATCCGGGTTGCCCCAGTGAGATGGATACCGCCACATCAGCAGCGGATGCAGCCGCGGTGGTGACGGAAAAAGAGTGCGAAAATCAAAAAACGTTTCATGGCTTAGTCCTTGCAAATCGTGGCCTTGCTAACCCGTGGCCTTGCTCAATGCTATGTGATCGAATCATGCGCCTTGCTGTATGAACACGACCTGAACTTCCAATGCGAACTCCGCAAAATCATTAAATCCTTCTACCCTGAATTACCCGGATGACAATTACGATGATCGCCAATACTAAAAGTATGTGAATAAATCCGCCCATGGTGTAAGAGGAAACCAGGCCCAGGGCCCACAAGATCACCAAAAGAATTGCGATAGTTTCAAACATTTTCCCATTTCTCCATTATTGGCTTGACTGAAAACCTGACCTGATCAGTGTGCGCGCAACGGCATCACCAGGTCGGTACGATGGCGAACATAGGCTTCGCAATTCTTAGGACGACTCGGACCCTCGTGCCACTACGGCACGATACCGCCCCAGCACGGCCAGCAACCATGCGCTGGTTGCAACTGTTGTGCACCCATCGCCACATCGAATTTCGTATGGAACACCACTCAAGCTGCTTTCCGATGCCGCTTTAGCAATGAAGTCTTCGGCAGTCACGATGCGGTCTCGCGCTGATAAATAGTCATACTTCTTGCGCAGATGCTCTTGCGCCCGCACCGAGTCGTACCAACTGCCATTACGATAGAACTCGCACCCGGATATCTCGACAAAATCGAGCAGGTAATTGATTTCGGTCTGAGCAGTCAGCACCGGCTGCGCTACCAACGGCGACAGAAAGAACAGACCCACAAGCATAGCCAATACCGCAGATAGTCTGGCATTCATAGATCAGGGTCCAGGGGCAACACGGAGAGGAGATTGACTTCCGCGGCCTGCCCATCGTTCCGTGCAGGCTCCTCTTGCAAGTCGACCAGTTGGTCATTTTCCAGGGTACGCCAGATCAGATGCTGCCCGGTTCCCGATGTGTCTGGCTGTAAAAGTACCTGGTAGGCATTGGCAGGCTGAACCATGGCTTCAAATCGCCGTACCAACTCTTTTGCCAGCTCCGGGCTGTCAATCAACAATCCTATCTCGGTGTTCAGGTGCATGGATCTTTGGTCAAAATTCATTGAGCCGACAAAAATGCGCTGGCGGTCAAATACGAACATTTTGGCATGCAGCGAATAGGTTCCATAGGCTGACATGGCTGCTGTCTGTCCGCTGCCGTGGCTATTGCCCAACTTGGCACGAATTTCATATAGCTCCACACCCGCCTCGAGCAAAGGTACCCGATAACCCATGTATCCTGACTGCGCCAGCAAGGTAGACGAGGAAACAAGAGAGTTAGTCAAGATGCGAACGCTGACATTGCGGCTGCGCAGGTCCTTAAAAAGTGCCATGCCTACTTCACCCGGTACCAGGTAGGGCGTTATCATCAGCAGCTCCGATTGGACCGCCAGGGTAGCCTCGGCCACTGGCCGAAGAATCGTACTTCCGTTCTTCAAGCCTTCTTCCACGCTCTTTTTGTCCGGGCTGTCTTGGATGAGTTGCGCGGGAGCCCATACCACCGGCAATCGGCCCGATAGCAAACTGGCAAATGGTTCTCCGGAATTGACCCGCTTGATCAAGTCGACTCCGTCCGCTTTTATTTCTGGGCGGATCTTCTATGGCAGCTTCGCGATGCTCCTTCAACATGCGATTTGGTGACTTGGTGTGCACCAAGGCTTCATTCGGAATCGCAAGTGCGTTGTTCCAGAATTCGTCAAAAGATGCGGAAATATCCCTGACGATTGGACCTACGACAAACGCATCATTATCAGCATACTGTTCCTCAGGGTCGATCTGAAAGTACTGATCGCCAATGTTGCGACCGCCGACCACTGCAATCGAATTATCTACGACCAACAATTTGTTGTGCATACGATAGTTGAGCCGCGACTTGTTGAGCATAAACTCGGTGGCCCGGATGGTTTTGCGATGGCCGCGATACCTGAATGGATTGAAAACTCGAATCTCAATTAGTGGATGAGATGTCAGTGCAGTGATCTGCTCATCGCCTTCAACCGTTTCACCATCGTCAATCAATATGCGTACACGCACTCCTCGATCGGCGGCCCGTAGCGCGGCGTCCGTCAACAGTCGGCCGGTTTCGTCACCACGAAAAATGAAATATTGCAGGTCGAGAGTCCGCTCGGCAGCGTTGATCATCTGCATCCGGGTTAGAAATCCATCCGCACCGAATGACTGCAGGTAAAAGCCGGATCTGCCTTCATGCGCGCGGATTGCACCTTCAAGCTCGGCGCCAAGCTTTGTGTGTTCCGGATCACTGATTGCCACAGTGACGGTCTTGGGATAATCGTGGCCGGGAGGGAGCGATGAACAGGCATTAAGCACAGCGCCAGTCAGTAATATCGCTGCTGCTCGAGCTATCCGTTTAAGACTGCCGGCTTTGTGGCTGATCATGTCTGTGGTCTCTAAGAAGAATCGTCATGCCGTCCCATTGGCAGAGGCGGCGCGGCGATGATTTTCCTGCGTTTTTCGAAGTTAAGGTGCACTCAGAACCAAGCAGGGGATTCCTAGAACGTAAGGGCTGTCGCATTGACGCTTTTGACACCGCGGATATTCTGCGCAAGTTCGGTAGCCAGTTCGCGCTCGGCGCCGCTACTTACTTTGCCGCTCAATGTAACATTGCCGTCTGTGGTGCTAACCGAAATGTTATCGTTCTCCACGTTGCTGGAGTACATATAAGTTGATTTCACCTTGGTGGTGATCCAGGTGTCAGCAATTTCCTGGGAAGTGTCATGCTCCGAATCCACGTCCGCAACTTTGGATTTTGGCTTCGATGCTTCTACCACCAGCTGATTGTTGACGGACACGACACCGCGGGTGTTTTTGGCCATGCGGCCCGCAAGTTCCTTGGCAGCTCCATTCTCCGCAGAACCCTGCAACGTTACCTTGCCCATGCGGGTATCCACGTCAATTTCCAGGCCGTCGGTGTTTTTGCTCCACAGTAGTTTCGATTTTACAGTTGCGGTAATGGTGGCATCGTCAACCACTTCTCCAAAACTGCGCTCCTGGGACTCCCGTGCCGACGGAACATAGTCAGCCTTTACCAGGATCTGATTGTCGACGGTTTTGATACCGCTTACACCCAGTGCGATTTGTTGGGCCAGTTCTTTGTTGACATCCTCCTCGACAGTACCTGAGAGGGTTGCGGTTCCTGCGTCCACCGACACTCGAAGTCATCAGCTCGCAGATAGGGGCTCAGCATATAGGTAGTCGAAATCTGCGATTCCTGGCGTGCTTCGACCACGTCCACTGACAGCGACTCTGCAACAACTGCGCCACTGATCGAAGACAACGCCAGGGTTATGGCCGACGCGAGTACAAATTTACGGGATCTGTTATACATAATTAGTTCTTCCATGTTGACAAAAGGGCATTGCTGCCTGGGCGTGGCGGGAATCGACTACCGAAAGAATCTGGGGAGACGGGAACTACTCGCCGCTTCCGCTTGAACCGGAATCCAACCACGTTAAGCAGCTACTCTGAACCTTTGACAACCCACCGTCGGTGCGCTGGCACGCATAACAACAATATTGGAGTTATGCCACTTCTTTGGCGGGACCAAAGCCAGCGTCGCAAATAGTGTGAAGTTGCAATTCCACATGGCGCCGCAACAAAACCCCAAGATGACGCCTGCCAGGATATCGGCGGGAAAGTGAACTCCCAGATAGATGCGCGTGTAGGTCATGAGACCAGCCCAGACAAAAATCAGGGCCATCCACTTGTAAACCGATTTAAGAACAAACCAGGTAAAAAAAGCAACCCCGAAAGTATTTGCTGCATGCCCGGATGAAAAGCCAAACAAGTCGTCTCTGTAGCCATCCACCAGGTGCAAAATTCCAGCCAGGGACGGGTCGTGTGATGGACGCAGACGAGCAAAATAAGGCTTGATCAGCTCGGAAGTCAGCTGATCACTGAGCAGGAGCGTGAGTGCCACTCCGATCAGCAGGAACCACGCCTGGTTTTTGAAGTTCCTGAACAGCAGAAAAATGAGGAAGACGTATAAGGGAGACCAGAAGAGCGTATGCGTCATGAGCAGCATGACGGGATCAAGCCAGGGAGTATGAAAACCGTTCAAAACAACCAACAGCTCCTTGTCCCATTGGATTAGCCGATCAAGAAGCATTTCCGTCCCCTGGCAAGTGCGCTGGCGCACAGACCCCGGCCAGAAGCCGGTTTACGCTTATTCATAGTGCTTGCTGGACGTTTCATTCTGATTCACACCGGCAATCGCCCATTCAGCCTCAGGAGAACAAGATGAACAAAGATCAGGTAAAAGGACGCGTTAAAGAAGCAACAGGCAAAGCGAAGGAAGTTGCCGGCAAGGCTTTCAGCAAAGACTTGGAAAACAAAGGTAAGGTCGAGAATGCGCGCGGCAAGGTGCAGTCCGCCTACGGTGATTTGAAGGAAGATATCAAGGATGCTGTCAAGGGCAAGTAATCACCGGTAAGTAATCACCGGGTAGAAACCCACCGCCGCGGTCAACCGCGCCGGTGGGTTTTCTTTTCACCACCTGCACACTTTAAGTCTCGATTCCCTGTGGCCGGGCAATTGCTACCCGGCCACCTGTTGCGCGAAAACCGGGTCAGAGCTTGCCCAGCAATAGCAGGACGACCAGCACCAGTACTATGGCGCCGACAATGCCGCTCGGTCCGTAACCCCAACCGCGGCTGTGGGGCCAGGCCGGGAAGACGCCCACGAGCATCAACAGCACGATGATAATTAAGATTGTACCCAAGCTCATCATTATTCTCCTTTGAATTCAATGAGAACCGTGATACTAACAGGATGGTTATCCGGGTTCCGTGCGGTAGAACACACAGGTCCGGTCAGCTGACTTTCATTTCAACGAAGTGCTCCCGGCTGTCGTTACTCAGCGGCAGGTTTGTTCCGGGGAGTTCCTGGCCATCGAGGCTTAGCAGATGGGTGCTGGCCGAATCAGCGGCGTGCCGCGAGATGGTGATGTGATACACCGTTTGCCGATAGCGGTAGTGGATCTTGTAGGTGTTCCATGCACTCGGCAGATGGGGATCCAGCCGTAGCTGGTCGCCCTCAAGTTTGACGCCCAGCAGCTCTTCAATGAGCAAGCGGTACATCCAGCCGGCCGAACCGGTATACCAGGTCCAGCCGCCGCGGCCCGTGTGCGGCACGACGGCATAGATGTCTGCCGCGACGACATACGGCTCGACTTTGTAGGTGTCGATTTGTTCGGGAGTCCCGCCGTGGTGGATGGGATTGAGTAGTGCGAATAGTTCCCACGCACGTTCGTACTCTCCCATGCGCGCAAAGGCCATAGCGGTCCAGATCGCGCCATGAGTATATTGACCGCCGTTCTCGCGCACGCCCGGAATATAGCCTTTGATATATCCGGGGTTCATGGACGAGGTGTCGAAGGGCGGGTCGAACAACTGGATCAGTTTGTCCTTAGGCCGGACCAGCCGCGCATCCACGGACCCCATCGCCTGGCGCGCACGTTGCGGATCGCCGGCGCCACTGATCACCGCCCAGGTTTGCGGCAGCGAGTCAATCTGACATTCCGGGTTGTTGCGGGAGCCGAGAGGGTCGCCATTGTCGAACCAGGCGCGGAGGTACCACTCGCCATCCCAGGCGTGTCGCTCGATGTTCTCCTGCAGTTGTCGCGCCTCGGCGAGGCAGCGATTGGCAAAAACAGGATCAAGGTGTGCGCCGGCCAGTTCAGCAAATTGCTTAAGTACGTCGTATAGAAAAAACGCCAGCCATACACTTTCGCCGCGTCCCTGGTTTCCCACCCGATTCATGCCGTCATTCCAGTCGCCGCTACCGATCAGCGGAAGACCGTGCTCGCCGAATTTCAACCCACGCTCGATGGCGCGGACGCAATGTTGGTACAGGGTGCCCGTTTCTTCAGAGCGATTGGGCAAATCGTAATAAGCCTCCTCTTCCGGCTTGACCGGACGCGCTTCAAGGAAGGGCACCTTTTCGTCGAGCACGCCGGTATCCGCAATGCATGCGACATAGCGGCACGTGGCGTAAGGCAGCCACAGGTAGTCATCGGAAAAATGCGTCCTCACGCCGCGCCCTGCCGGGGGATGCCACCAGTGCTGCACGTCGCCTTCGCGAAACTGATGCGTGGCAGCGCGGAGCAGGTGCTCGCGGGTGAGGGCTGGTTCGGCATGCACCAGTGCCATTACGTCCTGCAACTGGTCCCGGAACCCGTAGGCGCCGCCAGACTGGTAAAACCCTGTCCGGGCCCAGAGCCGGCTACCCAAGGTCTGATACAACAGCCAGCCGTTCGCCATCGTATTCACGGCTGAATCGGGGGTATCGACATTCACCGCACCGAGGGTTCGATTCCAATATTCCCAAACGCCATCGAGCACCACGCGGCTGGCGTCCGTCCGGCGAAAACGTTGCAGAAGTTGTTGCACATCGGCCAGGTTGCGGCCCACCCCGAGGCGAAAACTCGTTTCATGCACCTGTGCATCCGGCAAGTCAAAGGCAACTTGCACCGCTCCGCAGGGGTCCAGGCCCGCGCCAACTTTGCCCGAAAGACGAGCGCGTTTCAGCGCCGCCGGCTGGGCCAGGTTTCCGTTCCGGCCCAGGAATTCCTTGCGATCGCCGGTGATAGTCCGCGTCGTCTCGTTGACGTCGATGAACGCGATGCGCCCGGGAATTTCAGTGTTGTAGTAATTGCGTGCCAGCAAGGCACCGGTCTTGTGGTCCACTTCGGTTTGGACATGCAGCAGGTTTTTCTGGCGCAAATCGCCCAATACCCATTCCCAGTAGCCGGTGACCGACACACGCCGGGGGCGCCCCGACACGTTGCGCAATTTCAGGACCGTGAATTTCACCGGCGCGTCCATCGCCACATAGACCCACAGTTCTGATGCGATGCCATTCTGGGTGTGCTCAAACACGGAGTAACCGAAACCGTGGCGAATGACGTAGGGTGTCCCGCCGCTCGCGGGCAAAGGTGTCGGCGACCAGAACCGGCCGCTCTCCTCATCGCGAATATAAAAGGCTTCCCCGGTGGTGTCCTGAACGGGATCATTGTTCCATGGGGTCAGCCGGAATTCACGGGCATTTTCAACCCAGGTGTAGGCCGAACCGCTCTCGGATACCAGAGTTCCGAAATAGGGATTGGCCAGCACGTTGACCCAGGGTGCCGGTGTCATTTGGCCGGGTTGAAGAGTGATGACATATTCCTGCCCGTCTGGGGTGAAGCCGCCGTAGCCGTTGGAAAAAATCAGTTCGCGTTGCGGCAGTGTCGTGGGCAGGTCTGCAGATCCCTTCCTGGTCGGTACCAGGGCCGGGAGCAAGGGTTCCAGCACGCTTCGATGTTCCAGTTGCTGCGCCAGGGATCCCTTTTCGTCGTCCAGGACAATCCGCGCTGCGGATTGCAGCAGTACGAGATCTTCGTGAGGAATTTGCTCGAGGCGCCGGACAAAGATACCGCCCAGCTTGTCCATCATTTGTGCTTCAATTCCCGACGATATCAGGCTGGTGATCTCATCGTGCAGGGACTGGCGGTAGACCGAAACATCCTCGTTCAGGATGACGAGATCAACCGTCAGCCCCTTCATGCGCCAGTAGGAGTGTGCCCGGATCAACTGCTGCACGATGTCAATTTTGTTCATGTCGCTGATGCGCAGAAGGACCAGCGGCGCGTCGCCCGAAATGCCATAGCTCCAAAGGCCGCTCTGGCCCCGCCGGTTGGTGCGCAGCAGGCTGTGGTTAGCCCTGCGGGCGGGGTCGGCATAAATCAACGCACCGGCCAGCTGGCGGTAAACCTCGGCCTCCCGCTCCGTGGCATTGAGATGGTGCAAGGTCACCTGGCTGTGCGTCCACGCCAGGTCAAAGGCACGGTCGGCCATGCGGGAGCTTTGATACTTTTCTACCTGCGCGAGCGCGGTTTCCCTGCTTTCAGTCACCCCCACGACCAGGTTAATGATGGCGCTTGCCTGGGAAGCCAAAGTCACCGTGCTCCGCAACGAAATAATGGGATCGAGCACGGGGCCGATGGTATTGGACAGGGGAGAACCACCCTTCATCGCGACCGGGTTGGCCAGGGTTCTGCCGCGCCCGATGAATCTGCCGCGATCGGTTTCGCAGGAGATTGGCCCTAGTTCGCCGGTCTGGCCCACCATCAGGTGCAGCAGCCACGGCGGCTTCTCTTCCACGGACCGGGCGCGGCGGGTGCAGAGAATGGCGGAGGATTGTGGCGCGAACTCTGTTTCCACGAAGAGATTGCTGAGGGCGGGATGCGCTGCGTCCGCGTCCAGGGTCGCCAGCACCACTTCCGCGTAACTGGTCAATTCAATGGTGCGCGCCTCGGGTGAGTGATTGGTGATGGTGATGCGCCGCAGCTCCACGTCATCCTCCGGTGACACGCAAATCTCAGTATGGACTTCGAGACCGGTATGTCGCTGCCGAAACTCCGCGCGCGCCTGGCTGAAAATGGCTTCGTATCCGCTGGTCGTGTGCAGGGTGGGTTGATACGCGGTGGACCAGAAATATCCGGTCGCAACATCCCGCAGATAAACAAACGTTCCCCAGCAATCGCGCGTGGAATCTTCGCGCCAGCGGGTGACTGCCAGGTCGCGCCAGCGACTGTAGCCGCCGCCTGCAGTACTGATGACGACGTTATAGCGACCGTTGGACAAAAGGTGGACTTCCGGTGCCGGAGGCGCCGGATTGGTGAACACCTGCATGCCGCTTGCGCGTTCGACCGAAAGCGCCCGCGGGGCCTGGAGCAACAGGTCATCAACGAACACGCTGGCGGCAGTCTTGGGCACGCGCTCCTGCAACAGCAGATCCGCCGCCTTGAGCACCGGACACGCCATGAAGCGCCGGTGCATGGGGTAGCCCTGCAGCAAATTGACCAGGGCCAGCAGGCTCATTCCCTGGTGGTGCGCCATGAAAGATCGGATGGTAGCGCTGTTTTCGCCGGGGCGCAGACGCGAGCGTGTGTAATCCACCGCTTCGTAGAAACCATAGGCCCCTTCGCGGCCCTCGGCCGCGAGCCGTTGCAGGTTTTCACACGCTTCCACCGGCGCGACCATCAGCGCCATCGCAGAGGCGTAAGGCGCGATCACCAGGTCCTCGGCCAATCCTCGTTTTAATCCCAGGCCCGGCACGCCGAATGCCCGATATTGATAGTTGAAGTGAACGTCGGTACGGTTGTAGCCTGATTCGGAAATGCCCCAGGGCATGCCACGCAATTTGCCGTACTCGATTTGATGCTGCACCGCTGCTTTGCAGGTGTGATCCAGCAAGGTACTCTCATAGTTATGCATGACGAGCAGCGGCATCAGGTACTCGAAAATCGAGCCGCTCCACGAAACCAGGACCGGCTCGCTGCGCGAAGCGACGAGCAGACGGCCGAGAGAGAACCAGTGGTCCAGCGGAACTTGCCCCAGCGCGATTGCAACGTAGCTGCACGTGCGCGCCTCGGAAGCCAGCAGATCGTAAAAACTGGCGTCGCGCCGGGATTCGGTGACGTTGATTCCGATAGAGAACAGATCCCTTTCCGGGTCGAACAGAAAGGTGAAATCCATCTCCGCCAGCGCGTCGCATTGTCCGGCCAGGGCTTCCAGTGAGAGCAGGAACTGACCGGCGCGGTCGCCGGCTTCCCGCAAGCAGCGTGAGAGTTCAACAAGATATGCTTGATCTTCATTGCGCGATTGTGCAGATTGCGCGGGGAGGTTTTGCATGGCAGTTTCGATCGACGGACCTAGCCACTGCTCCAAATTCGCAATCTCGCGCAACGTGGGTGCCTGGTCGAGTTGCAGGAGTTTTTCGGCGAGGTTGTCCGGAACATGGACAAGGTAATTCTGCTTCACCAGCCAGGGAGCGAGGAAGCGCAATTCCTCCAGATGTTCCTCGCAGCCACGCTTCAGCGCCTGGCTCCACTCTTTCGAGTCTTGCCCGTTACCCGCCAGTGCAGCTTCGATCAAGGTCGACTTTTCTGTCGCCCATACCAACAAAGCATATGCTTCATGCAGGGTGGTGGGCATTTTTTCCAGGGCCGAGTCAAATTGCGCGAGCGCAGCGTTTTCGCCGCCCAGCGCTTTCAGAACACCCACGGTGTCGCGCAGCCCGGCAAAAATCTGTGGGGTTAAGATTTTCTCGCCGGCCTGTTCCCTCAACCCGGAGCCCAGCGTAAGCAGATGTCCCGCAAGATTGCCGCTGTCCACGCTGGACACGTAGAGCGGGATCAGCGGTTGGAGCGTGCGGGTCTCATACCAATTGTAGAAATGACCGCGATGCCTTTGCAGTTGCTGCATGGTGGCAAGGGCATCCTGCGTTCGGCGAATCAAACCGCCCAAGGAAAGATATCCAAAGTCCCGGGCGGCCAGGTTAGCGACAAGCGCCAGGCCCATGTTGGTGGGCGAGGTGCGTGAAGCGATCGTCGGGACAGGAACCTCCTGGAAATTGTCGGGGGGCAGCCAATTCTCCTGCGCAGTGACAAAGGTTTCGAAAAAATGCCAGGTTTTGCGGGCGGTTCGTCCCAGGAAGTTCAGTTGCTCTTCCGTTAAACGTGGAGTGGGGGACTCAATGGGTTGGCTGATCCGCCACGCGATCCAGGGAGCGATGATCCAGACCACCAGGATTGGCAGGGCCAGGGGCAGTTGGGCCGGCTGCATGGTGATGAGGAATAGTCCGGCCGCCAGCGCGATTACCGGCGCGATCCACATCGTCGCATAAAAGCCGAGGAGGCCGGCTTGAGTCGCCCGTTGGGAGTCACTCGACGTCTGCCATTCGAGAAGTCTCTTGTGCGTGACCAATAAACGCAGCAGGGTCCTGCCGATTGCATCCAGGCTGACCAATGCTTCGTAGGGAAGAAATGCCACGGCCAGGAGCATCTGACCGAGCTGCCGGCCGAAGGCCCCGGCTGCTCCCCGGAGCTGCATCGCCCAAGGCAAATCAACCGGTTTGCGGAACACATTGACCAACGCCGTCAATAATCCGGGGGCCATGATGATCGCCAGGACCAGTAACGAGGCAAAGCCGCCAAGCTCCGGCAAGAACAGCCAATCGCCCAGCAGCAAGACCAACAGGGCAACCGGGGCGAGACTTCGTCTCAGGTTGTCGAATATTTTCCACCGTGACAACCTGGAAAGCGGATTGGGCATGCGACGGGTGTCGGAACCGGGAACCCTGGGCAGCAGCCATTGCGTGATCTGCCAATCGCCGCGAATCCAGCGATGACGCCGGTCAACGTCCACGTTATAGCGGGAGGGATACTCTTCGTAGAGTTCCACGTCGCTCACGAGGGCGGAGCGCGCATGACACGCCTCCAGCAAGTCGTGACTGAGGACGGTGTTCTCCGGGAAGCGTCCGTTCATGGCGCGCTCGAAGGCATCCACATCGTAGATTCCTTTGCCAATGAACGAGCCTTCCTGGAAGACATCCTGGTAGACGTCGGAAACGGCCCGCGTGTATGGGTCAATGCCCGGCTCGCCGGCAAACAGCCGGACGAACCAGGATCTTCGGGCGCTTGGCAAACTCACGCCCACGCGCGGTTGCAGAATGCCGTAGCCTTCGACGACAACCTCGCGACCCGCATGGAACACTGGACGGTTCAACGGATGGGCCATCGTTCCGACAAGCTGGCGAGCCGCCTCGCGGGGAAGCTGGGTGTCGGTGTCGAGCGTGATGACATACTTGATGTTCGCCAGCACGGCCGTATCACCCACGATGTCAGAAAAGCAATCGTAAGAACCGCCTCGTAAGAGAGCGTTGAACTCAGTGAGTTTGCCTCGCTTGCGCTCGTAACCCATCCACACGCCTTCCCCGGCGTTCCACCGGCGCGGGCGATGAAACAGAAAAAACAGGTTTTGTGCGCCAGATGCGTACTTGTTATTGAGCAGCTCAACTCCGGCCCGCGCCCGCTGCAGCAGTGGCTGATCCCCGGGTTGAATCTCTTCGGGTGCGTCGCGGTAGTCGGTCAGCAAGGCGAAATGCAGGCGTGGATCGCGGTTCGCAAGGTGATGAATCTCAAGGGTCTCGAGGAGACGATCCACGCCTGCGAGGCTTGTGAGCATCGTGGGAACGACCACCATGGTGCGGCAATCGGGTGCGATGCCATGGGAAAAGTCCATGCGCGGGAGCAAGTGGGGATGCACGAGCAGCGTGGATAGCCAGTTCATCAACGCCACGGCCAGTTGGCTGGCGCCAAGGAAGAACACGAGCGTGAAGAAAATCAGTCTCCACCCCGGCACTGCGAACGACTGGAGCTGTTGTGCGAACCAGATCGTGGTGAGCAGGGAGAGCAACCCGATGACGCCCGCATAAAACGCCAGCGGAAAATTGTGGATGCTTCGTTCCACGATCGCTCGCCAGGGCCACCTCACCTTCAACATGCTCCCCAGGAGGGGCTGGCCTTTTTCGATCAGGTAAAAGCCCACGTGGGCCGTCCGGTCCGATCGCCCTTTTTGCCGGGCACTGGCAGCAGCCAGTTCAAGCGCGCTCCGCGCGACGTCTGCTTCCGGGATTTTGCTGTGCCGGGCAAAGGATTCGACCGAATGGCGGTAGCGATCCCGGGTGGCGAAATCCATACCACTGTAAACGCCGGCAGGATCGGTGCACAGAGTCTGCTCGACCAGGCTTAGGGACTGCACGAACTCCTTCCAATCCATGGCGCTCAGGAAACGAAGACTGGCAATGCTGTGGCTGACGGAAACCTGGTCGGCCGCCTGATTTTGACTCTCGAGGTGCACGAGTTGTTCGATGGACAAACCTTGTTCAAGGAGCCGCTGTTCGAGCCAGCCACGCGCGAGATGCAGCACCGGACTTTGTCGCGACAGGCGCTGGCAGAATTCCGCCACGAATGAACTGGACAAGGGCAGCTCGGATTTCGCCATGTCCGCCACCACGATGACGAGGTGGGAGGGGTTTTTCTCCGCCATCGACTGCAGGCGATCCACCCACAGGTCTGCCAGGTCGCGATGCTTCCGGGCGAGGGTCAGCGCTTGGGTGACGCGCTGCAGATTCTCAATCAGACCCAGGCGCAACATGATGGGAATGGCCCACAATTCGCCCAGCTTCAGGTTGCTCACCATCTGGTAAGCGGCAATGAAGGCACGTAGAGGTTCCGCGTCAATCTGCGCATCCACGTGCTTGATCAGTTCGATCACGATGTCATAGACGCGCGGCAAGCCGGCGGAAGAGGTGTTCAGGAGGCGGGGCAACTCGCGGCTGTACCCCTTGGGCAGATGCCGCCGGGACAGCTGGATCTGTTCTTCGATCAGGTAGTAGTTATCGAGCAGCCAGTCGGCGGCCGGCGTGATATTCCTGCCCGGATCAACGGCTAGCGTCGCGCGATTGAAGGCCGATAAAGTGTCCTCGTTGTGGCCCAACCGCTCAAGCAAATGGTTGGAACCACGGCGGGAGCCGACCTGGTGATTCGCGGCGAGCGTCCGGGCATGGCGCGCGAGCTGTTCGACGCTGAACAATTCGGCCCGCAGTGGCGAATTGGAGGCCTCAGGACGTGAACGTGTAAATCTGGTCATCCCGCTTTCCCAACGTGACGAATGCGTCTGCCTGAGATCAAGAAAACAGTTCCGCAGACAGGGTCTTTGTTGACGCTTTCATCCTTCGCCTGAATCACAGGTTTACTTTCCGCAGGCGCAAGGCGTTACTGATGACCGAGACGGAGCTCAGGCTCATCGCGGCACCAGCAATGATCGGGCTGAGCAGCCACCCGAAAAACGGGTAAAGGACGCCCGCCGCCACCGGGATCCCCAGCGCATTGTAGAGAAACGCAAACACCAGGTTCTGCCGAATGTTTCGCATGGTAGCCCGGCTGAGGCGGATGGCCTTGGCGATGCCGCGGAGATCGCCCTTTACCAGGGTAATGCCTGCGCTTTGCATTGCGACGTCGGTGCCGGTGCCCATGGCAATACCGACTTCAGCTTCGCTCAGGGCGGGTGCATCGTTGATGCCATCGCCGGCCATCGCCACATGTTTACCTTGCGCCCGCAACTTCTTTATGTGAGCGACTTTGCCGGCCGGTTCTATCTCCGCTTCAATCGCATCGATGCCGAGCTGTTTGGCCACGACGTCGGCGGTCCGACGGTTGTCACCGGTGAGCATGACCAAGGTCAAGCCTAACGTGTGAAGCTCTTTGATGGCTTCGGTGGTGGTGGATTTGATCGGATCGGCCACAGCCAGGATGCCCGCCGGCTTGCCATCGATGGCGACAAACACTGCCGTCTTGCCGGTTTCCTGGAGTTTTACTGCCGCGGCTTCAAGTGGCTCCAGCCCGTCAATCTTCTCACTGCGCAGGAAATCCGGCTTGCCGATCATCACCGCGCGGCCCGCGACGGTGCCGCCAACACCGCCCGCCGTCACCGAACGGAAATCTTTCACGGCCTCAAAAACAATCCCTTGATTCTTTGCGCCTTGCACGATCGCGGCGGCGAGCGGGTGCTCGCTGCTCTGTTCCAGCGAGCCGGCTAGAAGCAGGAATTCCTTAGCCTCGAAGCCTTCCACGGGCAGGACATCCACCAGTTTTGGTTTGCCCTCAGTGAGGGTCCCTGTCTTGTCCACTACCAACGTGGTGACTTTTTCCAGACGTTCGAGCGCCTCGGCGTTCTTCACCAGCACGCCCTCCTGTGCGCCGCGTCCGACACCTACCATGATGGACATGGGTGTAGCCAGACCGAGCGCGCAGGGACAGGCGATGATGAGCACCGCGACGGCGTTAACGATGGCGTGCGCGAGTTTGGGTTCCGGACCCAGCCACATCCAGGCCACAAAGGTAAGCATCGAGACCGCCAGCACGGCCGGTACGAAAATGCCCGCAACTTTGTCGGCCAGGCCTTGAATGGGTGCGCGGCTGCGCTGGGCTGCGGCCACCATGTTCACGATTTGCCCAAGCAAGGTGTCGCTGCCAACCCGCTCGGCACGCATGACAAAACTGCCGGTGCCGTTGACGGTACCGCCGGTCACGCTGTCGCCGACGGTCTTTTCCACCGGCAAGGGTTCGCCGGTGATCATGGACTCTTCTACGCTCGAGTGGCCTTCAAGTACCGTGCCGTCGACCGGTACCTTGTCACCCGGAACCACGCGCAGCCAGTCGCCCACATTTACCTGGCCGAGAGGCACGATGTGATCGCCGTCCGGCGCGACCTGGCGCGCCGTGGGTGGCGCAAGATTGAGCAAGGCTTTGATGGCGCTGCCGGTGCGGCTGCGGGCGCGGAGTTCCAGCACCTGGCCCAGCAATACCAGCACCACGATGACCGCGGCAGCCTCGAAGTAGATGTCAACCTTGCTATCGTGTTGCATGGTGTTTGGGAATACGTCTGGCATGACCATCGCCACGGCGCTGAATAGAAAGGCTGCGCCCACGCCAATGGCGATCAGCGTGAACATGTTCAGATGACGTGTCACGATAGAACGCCAGCCGCGGCGGAAGAATGGCCAGCCGGCCCAGAGGACGACGGGTGCAGTGAGCGAAAATTGCAGCCAGCGTGAAGCGTCGCCACTCACCCAGGGCTGTCTGCCCAGTATCGGGACCAGGTGCGCCATCGCCAGGATGAAGACCGGCACGCTCAAAACCGCGCCGGTCCAGAAACGCCGCGTCATGTCCCGCAGCTCGGCGTTTTCTTCGTCAGCCGTGTCCGCGGTCACCGCCATGGGTTCCAGCGCCATGCCGCATATGGGGCAATCACCGGGATGATCTTGTTGAATTTCGGGGTGCATCGGGCAGGTGTAGACTGCGGCAGCAGAAGACTTCACGGCGGCGTGGTCGTGACCCTGGCTGGAACCGTGATATTGGGATTGGTCATGTGCGCCATCGTGACTCTTACTACCGCAACAATTGCCGGTTGCTTCCTGCGGGGACGCTTGCGCCAGAAACTTTCTACGGCAGCCCTCACTGCAAAAATAAAACGTCTCTTCGTTGCGTTCGGCGCGAATCGCGGACGCTTCGTCCACAGTCATTCCGCAGATGGGGTCTTTGGCCATAGATTGGTGCTCACAGTACTTCAGGAAAGAGTAAGCCAGTATGAAGGGCTTATGAGTACGTCATTAACGAACCCTCATCTCTTGCAGCGGATGCAACGAAGGTTGCGCCCAGAATTCAGCCACAGCAGCTTTCCTGCACCGGGTGATCCTGGTTTGGGTTGGCGATACGAACCCCAAAACCCTCGTGCTGCACGGCCGATATCAATTGCTCAGGCGTGGTCGATTGTCCATCAAATTGGACGGTCGCTTCATCGGCTGCGAGTGACACATGTACTTCATTGACCCCGGGAACCGCTTGGAGCGCCCGCATTACTTTGCTAAGGCAACCACCACAGATCATTCCCATTATTTCCAGTTTTGTTGTTGCCACAGCGATACTCCTTATACCATAGCGCTTGCCACCACCCTCATGCTGTCGATGGATGCAATGTTGCAACAGGGCCTGAGTGAAGATGTTGCGGTTTTTTTCAAATTCTATTCGCCGAGTAATTCACCTACCGCTTTGAACTCGTCGACCCGGTCGCAGACCACTTTGATCACCATCAGGATGGGCACACCCAGGAATAAACCCCACATGCCCCACAGCCAGCCCCAGGCGAGTACACCGGCAAACACCGCCACCGGGTTCATGCGGCTGGCCCGACTGGCCAGCCAAGGCTGAAGCACGTATCCATCAATGACGTTGATCAGCAACTTAACCCCGCCGATCAGCAGCGCCATTTCGAACGAACCGAATTGAGCGAAGCCTATCAGCATCGCAGCCCCGCTGGCGACAATGCCGCCAAGGTAAGGGATAAAGTTGAACACAAAGGTTACGACACCCCACACCGCTGCATGCTCGACACCGATCCACAGGAACGCCAACCAGGTGGCAATGCCCACCAGCGAACTGGTGAACACTTGCACCAACAGATAACGCTGGATCTGTTGGTCGATCTCGTCGAGCGCCTGCAACGTCAGTTTCTTCTGGGTAAGCGTCGGGCCGGCAAGCCTCACCATCTTGCGCCGGAAGTTATTGCCCGCAGCCAGCAGAAAGAAGGTAATGAAAAAAACCACAGCGGATTCTGCCGCAACTCCCGCCAGGCCGAGTGTGCCAGGCAAGAGGTAGTCCTTCACATTGAGTTTGGGCTTCTCGATCTGCACCTTGGCTACATCCCGATTGGGTTCCAGGTTGCTATTACCCGCTTCGGCAGTGCGCTCAAGTTCGCTGGCTGCCTTCTGCACCTTTTCCATGGTGCCGGCTGATCCATGGCTGCGCATGGTATCGACGCCCTTGCGTAGCTTTTGCGCCATTTCCGGCAGCGTCTCGATCAGCGCAACCGTGTCGTCGCTGAGCGAATAGACGATCGTACCCGTTCCGCCCACGATTCCAAACAGCAGTAGTGCCGCGGCCAGCGCACGCGGAATGTGCAGCAGGACGATGCGGTTGACCAGAGGCGTTAGCGCATAACTGAACATCACCCCCAACACCAGCGGCACGAATACTTCACTGGCATAGCGCAGCGCGGCCAGACTCATCAGTACGCTAATAAGCAACAGCGATGCATTGCGTATGTTGATCGGCGAGTGCGGAATGACGCTGGGTTCGTCGTGGACAGGTGGTGACTCTGAACCAACGGCCTCGGACGCCAAGGTGGCCCCATCCCCTGAAAGTGCCGGGGTCTGACTTACTTGCTGATTCATGGGCCGAGTCTGGGCGCGTGTTTAGCAGCTTGCGGTTTCGGAGCTGTCAACGACAGCAGCAACCTGATTCCAGAATAGGCCAGATCAAACCCGTTTGCGCCTGACCGGGTCCGATGATGACTGGCCTGCTCAACCAACACCCCAATTCCTGCTGCAGCCAGCAGCGAACCAGGCGAAACCGCCCGGGTGGCGATTTTATGCTTGATTTGCTTTCCCACGGTCCGAACCCGTTGGCGGCGTAGAAAGAGTTGTCTTTCCAGGCCAGTGATTTGATTTTGCAAGGACCGCGAGTTGCCCAGGGAGTCTGTTTTCATCAGGTGGCCTCAGGCTTAAACGTACGTAACGACGCCGGAAATCCCAGGTCGCTGGAGCGGCGACGAATCAATCCAAGAAGAGGCAGAATCAGGGTCAATGTCAGCGCCGCCAGCACCAGCAAAACGAAAGCAGGGTGCAAGCCCAAGCCGTTAAGACCGAGCCCGACGGCGCCCATAAGTCCCAGCCAGACCAGCACCAACAAGGCGCCAATGCACACCGCGACCGCTATCATGGTCATCGTGCTGCGTGCCGCGAGACGCACCTCAAGCGCTGCGAGTTGCAACTGCTCGTACACCAGGCTGCGCAGTTCCTGCTGGAGGGTGCTCAAATCCTCCATCGGGCCAGTGACCCGAAACGCAGGATCGTTAGTGGCGTCCGGCAGTTCTTCGCTTGTTTCGCTGGGGTGTTGACACTGAACTGCACGCGCTATCTGGCAGACAACAACCGGCTCAGAACGTACCCGGCGGCCACCGCGATCCCCAGGGAAGCGACAGGATTTTCGCGCACATACTCACCGGCACGCTCAACCATTTTTTTCCCGCTGTCGTTCAGCTGATCACCCCGTGCGCCCAGGGCTTCGGCGGCGTGCGCTGCTCCAACGCTCACGCGGTCGACTGTCCCATGTGCATTCGATGCCAGGTGGTCAAGCGCCGGCCGCGCTGCATCCGACACAGTATCTATGGTTTCATGAGCCGCGACAGTTGCCTTATCGACAGTGCGCTCGAGAGTGTTTTGAATATTTCCGCCATTGACGGTTGTGGGTGTCTTGGTATTCATCATGATTGCTCCGTGTAATTTCAGTTGAAATAGGTTGATCTGCAGCCTGGCAGCGGATAGCGTCGGCAGCGTGCCGTTTAGAGGTGTGGGAAAAGACAGGCCTGCCGAGCAGGACCCTATACCGGCTGCTCGCCCTCAGAAACTATAATTTCCCGCACCGAACAAACCGATCAGACCGACGAGGATCAGGTAAATGGCAACGATGAGGTTGAGCATCCGTGGCACGACCAGAATGAGAATTCCGGCGGCCAGGGACACCAGCGGTGTCAGTCCCAGTTGAATGTTCATGGCGCGCAAGCTCCTTGGTTCGGGGTGCTGAGGAATGATCTCACCCTCTGAATCACAGGTTACGCCCAAAATCCCTTTGCATCCGTGCGCTGACACACACAGGTAACTCGGCGGGCGATTTGGCCCTTTCTTATTGCGGTGAAAGCAACGCTGGCAGTATGTGTCGCGCTACTAAATGTCCGCCTCATGTGCTCTGGCGCACAGACGCATCAGAGCGCGTGATCTACCTTCGCATCATTGCCTGAATTTCTGGAGTTCGGCCATGGTCGAAAAGCACAACGATTCCGTCAGTCCCGGTGACGGCGGCAAAGCTGAAGGAATCTCGGAAGCACACCGGAGGCTGGCATTGATTAAAACGGGGGCATTGCAGAACGCAATTTTAACCAGCGCCAATTTCTCGATTATCGCCACTGACGAAAAAGGCATTATTCAGTTATTCAATGTCGGCGCTGAACGTATGCTCGGCTACACCGCAGCTGAAGTAATGAACAAGATTACCCCCGCGGATATTTCTGATCCGCAGGAGGTGATTACACGCGCAAAAGCCTTGAGCAATGAACTGGCTACCACGATCTCGCCGGGATTCGAGGCACTGGTCTTCAAGGCTTCACGCGGAATCGAGGATATCTACGAGCTGACTTATATCCGCAAGGATGGGAGCCGATTCCCGGCGGTGCTGTCCGTTACGGCACTGCGCGACGTGCCGGGCGCCATCATTGGTTATCTGTTGATCGGTACGGATAACACTGCGCGCAAGCTGGTTGAAGCCGAGCAGAAAAAGCTCGACCAGCGCCTGCGCGACCAGCAGTTCTATACCCGCTCGCTGATCGAGTCCAACATCGACGCACTAATGACCACCGATCCCTCTGGCATTATCACGGACGTCAATAAGCAGATGGAGGCACTCACCGGTTGCACGCGCGATGAGCTGATCGGCGCTCCATTCAAGAGCTACTTTACCGATCCGGATCGGGCTGAAGCGGGAATCAAGCTTGTTTTGAGCGAAAAGAAAGTCACCGACTACGAGCTGACGGCTTGTGCCCTCGACGGGCAACAAACGGTGGTTTCCTACAACGCCACCACTTTTTATGACCGGGGGCGCACGCTGCAGGGCGTTTTCGCGGCAGCGCGCGACGTCACAGAACAAAAGCGCGTTGAGGCAGAACTGCAACAGGCGAAGGCCGTGGCGGAAACCGCAAGCCAGATCAAATCAGATTTTCTGGCGAGCATGAGTCATGAAATACGCACGCCGCTGAACGCAATCATCGGCATTGGCGACTTGCTCGCGAAGACTCCGCTATCCCTGCAACAAAACGGGTATGTGCAAATATTTCGCCGCGCTGGCGACAGTCTGCTCAACCTAATCAACGATATCCTCGATCTCTCCAAAGTCGAGGCTTCGCAGCTCGAGCTGGAAAGCACCGGGTTTTCCTTGAACGATCTGGTGGAGAAAGTGCGGGAGATGGTGGCGATACGCGCTCAAGCGAAAGGCCTGGCGCTGGTGTGCGAGATCGCGCCCACGGTGCCCGATGACCTGGTCGGGGACCCGACCAGGTTGCGGCAAGTGCTGCTTAACCTGCTGGGTAACGCGATCAAGTTCACCGAATCCGGTGAAGTGGTCCTGCGTGTCACACCGGATGCCGACTCCGCTATCACGGGCGCATTGCGGTTTACAATCTCAGACACCGGTATCGGCATTCCGGGAGAGAAATTGAACGCAGTATTTGAGCGATTCACGCAAGCCGATTCGTCCACCACTCGCAGGTATGGGGGATCTGGCCTGGGGCTCACGATTTCGAAGCGGCTGGTGGAACTGATGGGCGGTCATATCCAGGTCGAAAGCGGAGTTGGTAAGGGCAGCGTATTTTCTTTCACTGTGCCGCTCGAGATTTGGGCAGGGCCCACTCGGCGGGTGGTGGCGCCGGCCGGTGCGGATCCCGGGCAGCCACTGCCGGCACTGAACATTCTTCTGGTGGAAGACTCGCCCGACAACCGCACCATTACGATGGCCTACCTCAGGGATACGCCGTACCGGGTCGAAACCGCTGAAAATGGGGCAGTCGCCTATGAAAAATTTACCACCGGCCAGTACGACCTGGTCCTGATGGATCGGCAAATGCCGGTCATGGATGGCCTGGAAGCGACACGGGCGATCAGAGCCTGGGAACTGACGAACCACCGGCCGCCCACGCCAATCCTCGCACTGACGGCCTCAGCACTGAAGGGCGACCAGGAAAAGTGCGAGGCGGCCGGATGCACGGCGTATTTGACGAAACCCATCAAGGAAGAGGTGCTGCTGCAAGCGATCAGAGAGCATGCCATAGCCGCGCCGCCATCGTCGAAAGCGGAGAACACCCTGAAGGACACGATTCGGGTGCCTGCCAATCCCCTGGTTGCAGATTTGATCCCCGGATTTCTGCTCAACCGCAGAGAGGATGTCGCTGCGATGCTGGACGCCCTGAATACGGGTGACTTTGAGATCGTTGCGAGTCTGGGTCACGGCATGAAGGGTGCCGGCGGCAGCTGGGGATTCCAGGCCATCACGGACATCGGCGGGGCCCTTGAACTGGCGGCCAACAGCGCCGACACCGACATGTCCCGCAAGTGGGTGGGCGAATTGTCCAGCTACCTGGATCGTGTGGAGGTTGTCTACGACTAGCCCATCACGCCATTACGTGAACTGGGCTCTGGCGAGGCAGGCGCGCACGCGTGCGGTGAGTTGCGGAATCGAAAACGGCTTGGTTACATAGTCCGTCACCCCCGCTTCAAAACCGGCGCGGGTGCTGGGCTCATCCGTCATGGCGGTGAGCATCAGCACGGGCAGGGCCTGTGTCTCGGGTTTGCTGCGAAGCGTCTTCATGACCGCCAGGCCGTCCATACCGATCATCTTGTAATCCAGCACAACGAGGTCGGGAATGCGCTCGGCTATGATCCGCAGCGCTTGCGCTCCGCTGGTCGCCGTGCTGACCGAATACTGTTCGTCTTCCAGCGCGCGAACGATCAGCGTGAGCATATCCGCCTGGTCATCAACTACCAGAATGTGAAAGTGGCGCTGCGCTACGGACGGTTGGTCAGGGGCCGCTGTGACGAATGGCTGCAAAGCGGAACGTTGCTCCAGGAACAGTTCACAGCCTTCATAAGCGCAGAACACATCAAGTCCTGTGCCGCATTGCAAGGCCAGGGTGCGAGCCTTGTGTTCGATATCTGCAACGAAAGCGTCATCGTGGCCCGGATCGTGGTGGGTGAGGGCGACCCGCTGCACACCGGCTGCGGCGGCAATCTGGACCACATAATCGTAGGTGCTGTGTCCCCAGGTTTTCTTTGTGACGTATTCTTCAGGCGTGTACTGGGCATCGTGAATCACCAGATTGGCGCCGGCCATGAATTTCGCGTGCCGCCGATCTCCTTCGTGCAGGATGGATTCGACGTGGCCCGGCGCGGCGCCGGCACGCCAGAGCTCATCGGAGAACGGCTCGTGATCCACCAGGTACACCATCGCCACGCCATCGGCTTCGATCCGATAGCCCAGGGTTATAGCCGGGTGATTGAGAAATTGTGCCGCAACCCGCACTCCACCGATTGTGTGGATACCCTCGGTCAGGTCGTGGTAGGTGATCGCCGCCGGTAACTGGTCCAGCTCGATGGGAAAATAGGTGAACTCCATCTGTCCGGCCAGCACGTGGTGCAGCGAACCACCGCTGCCCTCCGGCGCATAAATTGCGGCTGAGTTTCCTTTGACAAAGGCGGGGCTGAAAAACGGAAAGCCCTGGATGTGATCCCAGTGGGTATGTCCCAGCAAAATATTTGAGTGAAAGGCCTTTTTGCCTTGAGCCATTAACTCCGCACCCAGCCGGGCCGCACCGGTACCGCAGTCAAGAATCAGGAGTTCGCCGCTGGCAGTGGTCACCTCGACGCAGGAGGTATTGCCGCCGAAGCGGTTCGTGCCCGGCCCCGGGGTGGCGATTGATCCCCTTGTCCCCCAAAAACGTACTCTCATGGACGTGCTGCTCGCGTGCGCAGGGTATCGGCCGGAGGCAGATCCTGGCGGTAGCGCACATCGCAGAGCAGGCGGCGAAGTTCTTTCTTCACCACGCCGTAGCACTCGCAGGCCCGGTCCTCCAGACCGTGCCGATCGATCACGGTGATGTGGCCGCGCCGGTAGCGGATGAAACCGAGCTGCTGCAATTTGCCGGCCGCGTCCGTGACGCTTTCACGACGCACGCCGAGCATGCTGGCCACCAGTTCCTGCGTCATCACCAGTTCGCGCCCTGGCGCGCGGTCCAGTGTCAGCAACAGCCAGCGGCTGAGTTGCTGCTCCACCGAATGGTGGCGGTTGCAGGCCGCCGTCTGGGACACTTGTGTGATCAGCGCTTGCGTGTAGCGCAGTAGCAGGCCTTTCATCAGGCCGGGCCGCTCGAAAGCCTGCTTGAGCAGGTGGCGATCAAGACGATAGGCGAGACCCGCCGTCTGCACCACCGCTGAGCTTGGCGTGGTGTCGCCACCCATGAAGAGCGGAATACCGACCATGCCCTCATGCCCCACGCCGGCGATTTCGGCCGCCGCCCCGCTGGCGGTGACATAGTGCAAGGAGACCACCGCACTGGTTGGGAAAATGGCATGCCGCAATTGCTGGTGCGGCTCGTAGAGCATGTCACCCAGGGCCAGCGCCACCGGCTCCAGATGCGGCGCCAGCGGCTCGAACTCCGCGTTGGGCAAGGCCGCCAGCAACTGGTTTTGATTGGGGTTCGGGGTGTGGACGGCACAAGTCATGGTGAGGCGTGCATTAGCCGGTACTGATCGGCCCTATTGGACAATCTTGGGTCGGGGGGTGACTTCCACACCGATACCGCGATAGCCGATAAAGCGGCATGCACTGTTGAACATCGGCTCGCCACTGACGCGGTACTGCTGCAGCGAGCCATCGGTGTTGACGCGGCTGAAGGTGAAGTCCAGGAACGGTTGTCGTGCTGCGATTGCGGCTCGTAAGGTGCTGCGCTCGCCTTCGTTCCAGCCGCCGTCAAGCACGGCATTCGCCTCAGGCGTGCCCTGCAGCGCATCGACGCGCATGCCCAGCATCTCCAGCACCGGGCCCGAGACCCTGGTAAAGCTGCCACTCTCGTCCTGCTCCCAGTACCAGTCCGAAGCCAGCTCGGTCAGGCTGCGGTAGCGTGCTTCGCTTTCGCGCAGCTCGGCAGTACGTTCCTGCACCGTCTGCTCCAGCAGCAGGTTATGCGCTTCGAGTTGGCGATACAGCAGACGCACTTCAAGCATGTTGTGGATGCGCGTCTTGACCTCCAGCAGGTCAAAGGGTTTGCTGATGAAATCCTTGGCACCGGCCTGCAGCGCGCGCAGCTTGTGCCCGGGCTGGGCCGTCAGCACAATCACCGGCATGTAGCTGTCAGCCGCACCGGCCTGCAATGCGGCCATCACCTGGAAGCCGTCCATGACGGGCAGTTGCAGGTCGAGCAGGATCAGGTCGTAATCGTTGCTGCGATGCAGCGCACACACCTGCATCGGGTCCATGGTCGAGGTCAGGTTGGTGTAGCCGGCTTCACCAAGCAGCCGCTTGAGCAGGTGCACGTTGGCCTCCTGGTCATCGACAATCAGGATGCGTGCGTCGAGGATGTCCTGTTCCGGTAGCCTCATATAATTGCTCCATTGTGTTCAACCCCGGTAGCCGCCGGCGCGTGATCCGACACGTGCCTGAGCGCGAGGTCGAGTGTGTCCATGAATTCGATTACCTTGATGGGCTTGGTCAGGTAGCGGAAGAACCCGGCCTCAAGCCCCTTTTCGATGTCACGCGGCATGGCATTGGCGCTGAGCGCGATCACCGGTATGTGGGCCGTGGCCGGGTCTTCAGCCAGGATGCGCAGGGCCGTGAAGCCGCTGATGCCCGGCAGGTTGATGTCCATCAAGATGATGTCGGGCCGATGGGCGCGCGCCATTTCCACCCCGAGCCGGCCGTCGCGCGCGCTCAGTAGCTGGATGTCGGGTCGCCGCGCGATCAGTCGTTCGACCAGTATCAGGTTGGCCGGGTTGTCTTCCACGCACAGCAGGGTGTGCAGTGCAGTGCCGCCGGAGGCAGGGGTCAGTGCCGCTGCCGGGCGTTCGATCGGGTCACTCGCCATGTGCAACTCGGCTGCGCCGTTGAGCTCGAACCAGAACAGGCTGCCCACCCCGACCGTGCTTTCTACGCCAATCGTTCCACCCATCAGTTCCACCAGCCGCTTGCTCACCACCAGGCCGATGCCAGTTCCTTCCTGCGCGCCAGCCTCTTGCCCGAGGCGATTAAAGGGCTGGAACAACTGCGCCAGCTTGTCGGCCGACAGGCCTTCGCCGGTGTCCTGCACGGTGATGCGCACGCGGCCCGCCGCCATCGCGCTGCAGCGCAAGTCCACCTGGCCACCGACGCGGTTGTACTTGATGGCGTTGGACAAAAGGTTCACGAGCACCTGCTTGGTCCGTGTGCGGTCAGCCCGGACCAGCCAGGGCCCTTCCAGTGCCGGAAAATGAACGTGGATGCCGTCGTGCTGCGCCTGCGGCTCAATCATGGCCTGGCAGTCTGAAAGCAGCTCCGTTAGCGACATTGGCTCTGGCGAAAGCGATAGCTTGCCCGACTCTATGAGTGCGAGGTCCAGGACCTCGTTGATGAGCGCCAGCAAGTACCAGCCAGCTTGCAGTATCTGCTCGATGCTGTCCTTCTGGCCAGATGTGGGTGGAGGTGCGCCCGTTTCCATCAGCTGCGCGAAGCCGAGAATAGCGTTCAGCGGCGTGCGCAGTTCGTGACTCATGGACGAGAGAAAATCCGATTTCGCCAGGTTGGCTACTTCGGCTGCTTCCTTGGCTTTCTGCAGTTCAAGGTGGCTCTCTCGCAGAACTCCGTCCAGCCGCTTGCGCTCGGCTTCGGCCTGCTGGCGCGCCCGGTTGTCGGTGCCGATCAGCAAGTAGCCGATGATGTCGTCCGCCACATCCTGCAGCGCAGTAACCGACACCACAGCCGGGAGGCGGCTGCCGTCCTTGCAGATGTAGGTCAGCTCATAAATGTCCTCAATACCGCGCTGTGCCTTGAACACCAGGGCATCGAAGCCCGGCGTGATCGGCGTGCCCAGTTCCAGGCTCAGTGCCTTGGCACGTACCACCAGTTCCTGGGGGTCCGAGATATCGGCTGGCGTGATGCGGTTCACCACTTCCCTGGCTGCATAACCCAACATGCGCTCGGCGCCAACGTTGAAGATCTGGATCACGCCGCGCTCGTCGGTGGCGATACTGGAAAAATTGGCGCTGTTGAGGATCGCGGTCTGTAGCGCACCGGTCTTAAGCAGCGTCTGCTGGCGCTGTTCCTCGGTGATCACCAGGGCCGCGTCGCCAGCGGTGGCCGTGGCGGCAATGTGGGCACCGTCTCCGGCTTCGGGCATGGCTGGTCTCCGGTTCAGATGGTACCTGCTGCATAGCGGAGGATCCGCGTTGCACAGACCAACCTACCATGGCAGCAGTTACGTTGGCTGTCTGTGCGCTGGCGCACGTCTGACTGTCGCCGTCTGTCACTTACCCATTTCGCCGATATCCTCCAGCCACCTCACAAAAAGCCTTTACTCTCCCCTATGCCAAGCACTGCGCTGTGGGGAAGCATTGCGCTGTTGCGGAGCACTGCGTTGCTGTGGAGCACTTTGCCGTTGTGGAGCACTATATTGTTGTGGCGCACTGCGTTGCTGTGGAGCGCTGGCCTGCTGCGGGACGCTGCGTTGCTGTGGAGCACTTTGCCGTTGTGGAGCACTATATTGCTGTGGCGCACTGCGTTGTTGCGGAGCACTACGTTGCTGTGGAGCGCTGGCCTGCTGCGGGGCGCTTTGCTGTTGCGGTGCGCTACGTTGCTGCGGTGCACTGCGTTGCTGTGGCGCACTGCGTTGTTGTGGAGCGCCGCGTTGGAGTGGTGCCGCACTGGCCTGCTGTGGGACGCTGCGTTGTTGTGCAGCACTGCGCTGTTGCGGGGCGCTGCGTTGCTGTGGAGCACTGGCCTGCTGTGGAACGCTGCGTTGCTGCGTACTTCCCGGTGAAGCATTGCGTTGTGGGGGTCCGCCAGCTGTGAGATACGGCTCCCTGGTGCTGCGGCCGTTCTGTCCGGGCGCTGATGCACGTGGCTGGGCGCCTGCCGTTGGACGGCCTAATTGATCAGACGTGCGGCGATCAGACGCGCGGCCATCAGACATGCGGCGATCTGTCACGCTGTTATCTGTAACGCTGCGTTGGGTCAAGCTGCGATCTGTAACGCCACGTTGGGTCACGTTGCCCCCTGGCCTGGTGTTCGCAACACGACTGGCATCCCCTGGCGTGCTGTTTGTGCGTCCCATTGCACCTTTTGCAGGCGCCCTCGCTGCATTTTTGAGCGCACTGCGATCCAGGGGAGCAAGGGCACTTCGCTCTCCAGGCCGGTTGTTGTCCGCGAACAGCATGCCGCGATCTGCCCCAAGCGTGGCATCGCGCTGCTGCGCCTTGGCGCGTAAGTCAGCAACCTTTACCGGATCAGTCTGGTTAGCGCCTGTTTTCGCTGGCGCAGCTCTGCCCTGGTTGCCGATACCCAGATTTCCTCTTCGTCCGACTGGGTTAGCGGAGTTCCTCGCAAGGTCCCCGCTCGTCTGCGCTGTTCCACGAGCCAGGCCGGCGGTCCGATCACCGCCACGATCATCAATGGCAGCGACGCTTGCCCGCTGAGCGCGATTGCGGTAAAGATCTGCGTTCCGAGCGTAGGTATTGGCACTGTCGAGGCCCGATGTGTCCTGGCCGCTCCCGGTGCGATTGATCCCGCCAAGACCGGCGTAGCCACCGCCGTAGTCGCCTCCGCCATTACCACCACCGTAGTCACCACCGCCGTTGTGACCACCCCAGCCGCCACCGTCGTTGCCACCATGGCCCCAGTGATCATCGCCACCCCAGTTACCACCTCCGTGGCCACCATAGCCACCGTACCCACCGGGGCCCCAGTAACCATAGCCTCCACAATTCCAGTACTGGTTCTGGTGCCAATAGCCGCCTGTATAGAAGCCGATGGAGAATGGTCCCCAACCCCAACTCAAGCCGAAGTTCCAGCCGGTCCAGGGGTTGTAGCCCACGTTGAAGCCCCAGGTGCTGTAGCCTGGATAGTAATAACTGGATGAAATCCACGGGTCGTAGTAATAACCCGTGCCATACACGATAGAGTTGCCATAGACGTAACTGCCCATGTAGCCCGGTGTGTAACCGGTGTAGACATATTCCGGCGTGCTGTCATAGACGTACACGTATTTGACGTTGTACACCGGTGACTCCGGCGCGATAGCAGCGACTTCTTCAGGCCGATAATCTGAAACTTCCCAGGGGCCGTTGGGTGTAGCCGAGATGTACCAGACCCCGTCTTCAACCATGAAGTATTGGCGATCTGATTCGATCACGGTGGAAGCCGTATTGTCGGCGTATCGCATATTGGTGCCCTGTACCGGTTCAAAGCTGGGGGCGCCGTCGTACGTCACATCTAAATCCACCGGGCCCCGGGCTACGGCCGCGGTCACCGGGATCTGCGCATCCAGAACCGCTTCGTGCGCTTCATTTGTTCCAGCCACATAGACACGTGAGTCCGCTTGATCAGAATTTGCCGGGATATTGGTAAACGCCACGGGCAAGGCGTTGGCTGGACGGTAAGTCCACGGCCCATTCAGCGAGGGCGATTGGTACCAACGCCCGGACAGCACAAGGTAATACTGCTGTGAGCTGATGTGCATGAATACATCGTCTGCCGAATTGTCGAGTACCAGCAGATCATCGGCCAGCGGCACGAATTCGGCAGGCCCTTCGGTAACGATCAGTTCCGAAGGCGTGGTCGCCACCACGATTTCCGGCGCATTGGCTGCCGTTACTTTCTCAGTGGACACCGGACGCGTTTCGTCCTTCGCTGCGGCGGCCTCAACCATGGCAACTACGTCTGCCGGCGGGTTGGTATCAAAGCGATACGGCCCGGTAGCGCTGTCCGCACGGTACCAGGCGCCTTGCGCGGCATTGAGGTAATAGGTCTTGCCGTCGAAAATCAACGGATAGGGGGTATTGATGACGGCCTGGTAATTGCTGTTTTCGATGCTGCGAAAGACGGGATTACCATCGATATTGACCAATAACGCAGGATGATCCCGATACAGGATCGTGGGCGGCGCTGTATTGATGTTTTGAGCCGATTTTGCTTCCTGCTCTGCCGTTTCCAGGGAGTTTTCAAATTCACTGAGCGGGAAGCTGAGGTTCCAGCCTGGAGCCTGCTGTGCAAAGGCAGCGGTAAATTCTTCCTGCACATCGTCCGTGCCGGCCGGGAAGCGCGTTTCTGTGACCTTGAGATCAAGCGGGTGAACGGTACCGTTCACACGGTCTATTTCAACACGGGATTCAAACCAGCCAGCACCGAATACCGTGGTCGAATCGGCGGTTTTCCGGTACGCCAATGCACCGCGAAAGTGGGAAATATCACCTTTCAAATCATCCGCTTGCAGTGGGTAGATGGTGATGGTTCCACCCTCGATCGGCAAAGTACGGGGCCAGACGCTGTCCTGCGCCTGTATACCATCTGAAAAAAGAGCGACCAGCAGCGAAAAGGACCAAAGCCAAGCCACGAATCGAATGTTCACGTCGAACTCCCTTGCTGAAGCAACCACAGTGCCTGAACCAGACTGAAACCCATAGTGGATTGCTAGGAGTGCACTATATCCGCGTCTACATGAATACAGTCTGAACAAGGTGCGACGGCTTTGTGCGTCGCACCGGTGCGCAAGGGAGCGCCAGTGTACTCTTTTACTACCTGGTTATTGTTCTACCGTTGGCTGCAGCGGAACGTAACGGTTTTACTGCCGTTTGACTGGACAATGATATTGGAATCCATCTCCGGCGCTCCGCTGTTCAGGCAGTAAATCTGTGCATCCCTCGACACGTCCAGCAGTTCCTGGTCGGTGCGAAAGTTGTAGGTGAGATCAGAATTGGATTGACGCTGGGGAACACTTGAAAACGAACTCGCGCCGACACATTCGAAAATGACCCGATGCCCATGATGTTCCTCATTGTTGTCAAAACTCTGCGCCCGGGGCAAGGCCTGATACTGATTACAAAATGTAATTGCCTTCTGGTTGGCCTGGATCAATTCATCGTCGTTGCGGTATTCATAGGTAACGGTGGGATTGCTCGCGGCTACCTGTTCTGGAGACGATCGGGTAGATGCACAGGAAGCAAGCGTCAGCCCTGCCATCGCGGCCAGCACCCCTTTGGTAACTTTCATAATACGATTTGATTGACCATTCATTTGCAATTAACTCCTTGAGTTGCTACAAGTTATCGTTTGAATCCGCCCACGAGCAGCACACCGCCGAGCACGATCGCGCCCACGCCGGCCCAAAGTGGAATATTGACCCGCTCTTTTTCTTCAACGGACATGTGAATCGGGCCGATATCGGCATCGTGGGTATCCTTGGTGTAGGTGAAGCCGCCATACGCCAGCGCGAGCGCGCCGACCAGGATCAGGACAAATGCCACCATTTTCATTGAACTCATCACATGCTCCCTCCAGGTTGGTGATACTTCCTCACAGCGCAAACCTTACCCGCGCGCCGCGCCTGAGTCTGTTCGGTGGCGCACCAAAGCAGTCCGGACACGTCAACTTATGGAGTTGGGCGCAAAAAGAAAATATAGTCTTTACAGGCACAAGGGAGGAGCAGGAGCATGTACCGTGCATTGTGGTGGTTTGATGCAGTCATCGCTGCGATATTTGTTGGTTTTTTCTTTGTCGGCCTGGCCGACGGTTCGGTTTCATCGTTCAACATGGCGTTGTGGGTCTGCATCCTGCTGGGGCTGGGTGCAATCCTGTACGGCAGCCGGGCTTTGCACGCGGCCGGTCAGCAAAAAACTGCCCTGGTCATCCTCTGGCTGCTGGCCATTCCCGGCATCCTGGGTGCGTTGTTCTTTCTGATCCTGATCATTGCCCAGCCGAGCTGGAATTAGCAATAAGGGCTATTCAACCAGGCAACTCCGCACTAGAACAGTCCCTCGATTTCCTTGCTTTGATTGACACTGATGTTTTCCGATGAAGGTCTGCGGGGCAAGCCCGGCATGGTCATGATCTCACCGCAAATGACCACGACAAACTCAGCCCCGGCGGACAAGCGGACTTCCCTGATCGGCACGTCGTGGCCGGAAGGAGCGCCCAGCAAAGCCGGGTCGGTGGAAAAACTGTACTGTGTCTTGGCCATGCATACGGGAAAACGTCCGTAGCCTGCCGCTTCCAGTTGCGCGAACTGGTCACGTACTTTCTTGTCGGCAAGGATGTCCTCTGCTCCGTAAATCGTTCGCGCAATATGCCTGGTCTTGTCCCACAAGCTCATGTCATCGTCGTACAAGGTGCGAAATTGGGACTTCTTGTGGTTGATGAGTTCGACTACCCGTTCGGCCAGTTCCACCGCACCTTCGCCACCCTTCTCCCAATGCGAACATACCGTGCACTCAACCCCCAGCTCGGCACAAAACGTCTTGATGGCGGCATGTTCCGCCGCTGTGTCCGCAGTGAAATGGTTGATGGCCACCGTGACCGGCACGCCAAACTGGCCGATGTTGCGAATGTGCCGCCCGAGGTTCTTGCAGCCTTTGAGCACCGCAGCCACGTTTTCCGTTTTCAGGTTGTCCTTGCTGACACCGCCATGCATCTTCAGTGCTTTAACGGTCGCCACCAGCACAGCAGCGTTAGGCTGTAGTCCGGCCTTGCGGCACTTGATGTCAAAAAACTTCTCCGCACCGAGGTCAGCGCCAAAACCGGCTTCCGTGACCACGTAGTCCGCCAGTTTTAATGCAGTCCGGGTGGCCATCACTGAATTGCAGCCGTGAGCAATATTGGCAAACGGGCCACCGTGCATGAACGCGGGGTTGTGCTCCAGGGTTTGCACCAGATTGGGCTGGAAGGCATCGCGCAGCAGGGCCGTCATGGCTCCCGCTACCTTGAGTTGTTCCACCGTAACGGGCTCCAGAGTGCGCGTTTGGCCAATGACTATTCTGCCGATTCTTTGCTGCAGGTCGTCGAGGCTGGTGGCAAGGCAGAAAATGGCCATGATTTCAGAAGCCACCGTAATATCGAAACCGGCTTCGCGCGGGATCCCGTTACCGGGTCCGCCCAGGCCGCTGGTGATCTCGCGCAAGGCCCGGTCGTTCATGTCCATCACCCGTTTCCAGGTGATGCGGCGCGGGTCGATGTTGAGCGTGTTATCCCAGTGAATGTGGTTGTCGATCACCGCTGACAAGAGGTTATGGGCCGCGCCGATGGCATGAAAGTCACCGGTAAAATGCAGATTGATATCGGTCATGGGCACGACTTGCGCATAGCCGCCGCCCGCGGCGCCGCCTTTCATGCCGAAGCAGGGCCCGAGACTGGGCTCCCGCAGGCAAATAATGGCCTTCTTGCCGATTTTGCACAGGCCATCGCCCAGCCCCACCGTGGTCGTGGTCTTGCCCTCGCCGGCCGGGGTAGGAGAAATTGCGGTCACCAGGATCAGCTTGCCGTCCGGCTGGTCGCCCAGGTTTTCCAGGAAGTCGTAGCTGATCTTGGCCTTGTCATGGCCATACGGGATCAGGTCCTTGAGCGGTATTCCGAGGCCCGCGGCTACTTTTGAAATAGGCAAGGTTTTGTTGGCCCGGGTGATGTCCAGATCTGACAATGTGTTGCTCATGGTGGTCCTTGTTTCCTTTTCGCCGGAGTATAACCGCATGCCGGTTGGGCTGAAATTGCCAAAAGCAGCCAACAGTATGACTTTAATTGGTCTGCTTATTCGGTTACCGCCGCCACCCGGATGGCATCCAGTCGCAATTGCGCGCTGTGGATGAAGCCGTGCAGGCGCTCTGCTGTTTCCTGCAGGTAGTGGACTTCCTGCGGGCGTATGTTCGGATTCACTGCGGCCAGGGCTTGCATTCGTTCCAGCTCGATCTTCTGTTCTGCGCGCATGGTGGTTGCCGCTTCAGCACGCAGTGCCACTGCGTGGGCTTCAGCCAGCACCTGTGCCTGCGCCAGCATCGCGGTAAGCTGTGGCCGCGTGTGCCGCACCAGCTCACGAGCACTGTGCAGTGGTGTTTCCTGCGCCAGCCTGTTGAGGTATGCACTGCCCAGCAGGGTGCTTAAATCATTGTGCAGGCCATCCAGCAGCACGCGAACCGTGGTTTGGGGCAAGTAGCGCTGCAGTTGCAGTTCCCCGGGGGCAACACAGGACAGGCTGAAAATCGCTTCAAGCAGGATTGTGCCCGGTTTCAGCGGCGGCAATTTCAGGGTGCAGACCGTGGCGTTGCCGAACTCTCCATTCAACACCAGGTCCATCGCGCCACTGACCAGCGGGTGTTCCCAGGTCAGGTAGTGCATGTCTTCGCGCGACAGGGCGAGGTCACGCCGGTAGGTGGCTGTTATGCCGTCTTCCGGCAGAGCGGGAAAACTCTCCACCAGCATGTGCGCACCCGGGCGCAAGACCAGGCTGTTGCTGGAATGGTGATCCTGTTCCACGCCAAATTGGTCGAATAGTTGCTCCATGTACGCTGAAAGTACCTGGCTTCTTTCTTCCTGGACCAGCTCGTCCATGATGTGATCGGCCTGCTCGCTGTTGAAGGAGTTCAGTTCCAGCAGGCGGTCCCGGCCTTGTTGTAATGCCAGCAGGGTCGCGGTAGCCTGGTCCCGGGTGCGTTGCAGCAAACCGGCCAGTGCAGATTCGTCACCGGCGTTCAGCAGGCAGTGGCGAAGGTCGATTTCAAATTGCTGGTACAGCGTCTGCCCGGCGGGGCAAATGTGCTCGCAGGCGTTCAGGCCCTCGTGATACCAGTTGAGCAACACTGCCTGGGCGCTCGCGGCATAAAAGGGCACGTGGATCTGCACCGTATGAGTCTGGCCAATGCGGTCGAGGCGGCCAATGCGCTGCTCCAGCAGGTCCGGGTTCAGGGGCAGGTCAAACAACACCAGGTGGTGGGCAAACTGGAAATTCCGCCCTTCGCTGCCAATTTCCGAGCACACCAGTACCTGGGCGCCCAGTGCCTCGTCGGAAAAGTAAGCTGCGGCGCGGTCGCGTGCGACCAGGGTCAATCCTTCATGAAATACGGCGGAAAGGGTGCCGGCCCGCAGGCGCAGATGTTCTTCCAGCGCCATGGCGGTTGTGGCGTGTGCACAGATGACCAGCACCTTCTCGCCACGGCGTTGCTCCAACCCCTGTTTCAGCCACCGGGCCAGCCAGGGCACCCGTGGGTCGTGCTCTACCCACAGCTCACCCAGTAATTGCTCCGGTGCGAGCAACTGCTCAGCGGTGGCGTCCAGGCTGTTGCTGATGTAATCATCAGGCGCGGCCAATGCGTAGCTCAGCAGTTGGCGATCGGGAAAGCCACCGACTGAAGCACGGGTGTTGCGAAACAGCACCCTGCCGGTGCCGTGCCGGTCCAGCAGGTCGCGCATGACCGCCCGGACCGCGGCAGCAAACTCCTCGCCGGCTTCACTTCGCGCCAGCTCCAGTAATGGCTTCACCACCGCCGCCCCAAGGTAGCCGCGTAATTGTTCCTGCACATCACGCTGGAGCAGGCGTGCGCGGACATCTGCTGCTGCCAGGTCCTGCACCAGGCGATTGACCTGTTGATGTTTGTGCTCTTCCGCAATGAACGACTGCAGATCGTAGTAACGGTCCGGGTCGAGCAATCGCAGACGGGCGAAATGGCTGGCCACTCCCAGTTGTTCCGGCGTGGCGGTCAGCAGCAGCAAGCCCTGCGCCTGTTTGGCCAGCGCTTCGATGCAGCGGTATTCGGGGCTGGCTGACTCTTCACTCCAGTGCAGATGGTGGGCTTCATCGACAATGAGCAGATCCCATTCCGCGGCCAAGGCCCGGGCATGCTGCGCGGGATGGTCGCGCAGGAAGGACAGTGTGCACAACACCAGTTGGCTGCTCTCGAAGGGGTTTTCATCCGAGTCTTCCAGGGCCTCGCAGCGCTCTGCGTCAATGATGGAAAACAGCAGGTTAAAGCGCCGCAGCATTTCCACCAGCCACTGATGCAGCAGGCTGTCCGGGACCACGATCAGAGCCCTTTGCACACGCCCGGAAATCAGTTGCTGGTGCAGTATCAGCCCGGCCTCGATGGTTTTGCCCAGGCCCACTTCGTCCGCCAGCAGTACACGCGGCGCATAGCGCCTGGAAACTTCCCTGGCGATATACAGCTGGTGAGGCAGTAGCTGCACCCTGGGGCCCAGCAAGCCCCGCACTGCGGATTGTTGCTGGCGACGGTTGTGCTCAAGGGTATCGCAGCGCAGCTCAAACGCCCGGTTTTTGTCGATTTGCCCGGCGAACAGGCGATCCTGGGGCTTGCTGAACTGCACGCGGCTGTTTAAATCCCGCTCGGGCAGTATGACGGCCTGGCCTTGCTCGTCGAAGCCGCTGTAAATCAGGCAACCATTGGCCTCCATCACCGCATCTATCGTCAGCGGCTGGCCGGTTTCACTGCGCACCTGCTCGCCCGCCTGGTACTGCACCCGGCTCAGCGGTGCATTGTCCACGGCGTACAGGCGGCGCTCCGCGGCAGCGGGGAAAACCAGCTCAACACGGCGATGGGTCGCCTGGATAACCAATCCCAGTCCCAATTCCGATTCGGTATTGCTCACCCAGCGCTGGCCAGGAAGAAAGGAGCTTACAGTCACACGCAGTACTCATTGATGCCACGGGAAGGCCGCGGATAATAGGTCACAAACAGCAGTCCCACAATATTTTATTTGCGCATTGAGATGCGCAGTATTAGCTGCGGCCCACCTCATCAATCAGGTAACATCGTGTTCCCAGCAACACAATCTCATAACAGGCAGGCCTGAAAATGCCCGACCAGGAACTTAAAAAATTATTGGTAAAACTGCACCATGAACTGGAGAACACAGAGTCGGTCAGTGTCGAGACACTGGCATTGGTGCGCGAACTGGACGCAGACATACACAAACTGGTTGCGCCCAGCCCCAGACCCGAGGTGTTTGAAAGCGTGCTGGAGCGTGCGCGTTTGTTGAAAACCCAGTTTGCCGCCAACCATCCCGTGGCGGAACGATTCATGGCACAGATCATGGACAGCCTGGCGAAGATGGGTATTTGAATTGATCGCCTCTGAAAAGCAAAACAGATACGACAGCAGAAGAGAACCAAACCCCCGCTGAATACCGGGCGTCAATGACTTGGGCCCGGCGCTTGATGCGGGTATTCAATTGTCATTCTCGGCCGCGGGGTGCAAGGATACCTTCATCCTTTGAAACGAGCTTCGAGCCGAGTCATGGCCTCTTCAAGGGGAACGGACAGCGATTCTGTCTGAGGCCTGCAGGGGGCTAATCTCAACGGCAATCCCCGACAGCACCGAATTCCCGGACAACGGATCACGTTGTTTCTCGTCAAACAGCGCATTCAGGTTGGCCCCCGGGCGAGCCGAGGCGAGGTGCAGCATTGTGCCGGGTTGATCGTGTCCCCATCCATGCGGCAGGCTGACCACGCCGGGCATCATCCCGTCGTTGAATTCCACCTGCGCTTCAATCCGGCCGGTCGCAGTTGCGATGGCGGCCATGCCGCCGTCAACCAGACCCAGGCGGGCAGCGTCGCCCGGATGAACCAACGCGGTACAGCGAAACGGGCCTTTCGCCAGCACCGGCAGGTTGTGCATCCAGCTATTGTTTGAACGCGGATCGCGACGACCGACAATCACCATTTCCGGCATGGGTCGGCCCAAATCCCCCGCCACACGGTCGAGATCGGCAATCAGGAGCGGTGGTGCCAGCTCGATTTTTCCGGACGGAGTACGCAAAACCTCCGGGATTCGCGCCTTAAGGGGCCCCAGATCGACGCCACCGGGCGCCGCCTTGACCTTTTCCAGCGTCAGGCCCCTGGGGTTAGCGCCGAATTTGTCTCCGTAAGGTCCGCCCCGCAGCGCGTAATCGATCAGCCGTTCGGGGCCGGTGCGATCTACCAGCGATGCCAATACCGCGTTGGCCATCGGCCCCGCCTGCTTTTCAACTTCCGCGACAAAGGCTTCATCGTCGAGTTGCCTCGTATCCACCGTGGCGCCACGCCCGGCGGCAATCGCCTTCAAGCGCAGCAAAATCTCCCACTCCGCGGGCTGCCCCGGCGCCGATTTGAATACCGGCTCACTGTAACGGGCGTGGTTACGGAAGGAAAACTGCGGGAAGGCGACATCGTAATGCCCATCTTCCAGAGGCGAGCGCCCTGGCAGGATCACGTCGGCGTGGCGGGTGGTTTCGTTCAGATAAATATCCACGCTGACCATCAAGTCCAGTTGATCCAGAGCCGCCGACAGGCGCTTGCCATTCGGTGCCGACAGCACCGGGTTGCTGGCGACGGTGATTAAAGCCTTGATTTGGCCGCTGCCCGGCGTGTCGATTTCTTCGGCCAGACAACCCATCGGCAATTCGCCATAGACTTCGGGTGCATTCGAGACGCGGCTGTGATGGCGGCCTGTCGTCACGCCACGGCCAACACCGGGCGCTCCGTGGGTGTTGGCGGCAAACGCCGCCGCCTTGGGAAACATGACGCCACCTTCGGCATCGAGATGACCGGTTAGTACGTTGATCACATCCACCAGCCAGCTACCGAGGGTGCCAAACTCCTGTGTGCAGGTGCCAATGCGCGAATACAGCGCCCCGCGCGGTGTATTAGCCAGCATGCGCGTCAGGTCACGAATCGATCCGGCGTCCATGCCGCAACGCGCGGCCACCACTTTGGGCGAAAAGCGCGCCACAGCTTCCTCCACCTTGGCAAGTCCCACGGTGTGCTCGGCCAGACGTCCCAGCTTGACCAGTTTGTCGGCGAACAGCGTATGGACCATGCCCAGCAACAAAAACACGTCCCCGCCGGGGCGGATAAACAAATGATGATCGGCAATCTCAGCGGTCTCGGTGCGGCGCGGGTCAATCACAATCATCTTGCCGCCACGAGCCTTCATCGCCTTGGCCTTGCCGCGAAAATCCGGCACAGTCCACAGACTGCCGTTGGATGCGACCGGATTGGCGCCGAGGACAATCAACAGGTCGGTGCGCTCAATATCCGGCACGGGTATCGACAGCCAGCCGCCGAACATCAAGCCCGACGACAACTGCTTGGGCATTTGATCCAGGGTGGAGGCCGAGAATACATTGCGCGTCCCGATTCCTCTCGCCAACCGGGCACCATAGAGCAGCAAGCCCAACTTGTGCGCCACGGGATTACCCAGCGAAATGCCCACTGCGTCCTTGCCGTCACGCGCCAGAATCGGCGGCAAGCGCCGGTCAATTTCGGCAAAGGCCTCGTCCCAGCTCACCTCGACAAATTGTCCGTTGCGCTTCACCAGGGGCCGCCGCAGCCTGTCGGGATCGTCATGCAGGTCCTTCATCGCCACGCCCTTGGGACAGATGTAACCCGCCGAAAAGACATCCGAATCCTGGCCGCGAACCGCCGTCACCGTGTCGCCAGCAATTTTCAACTCCAGGCCACAACACGCCTCGCAAAAGGGGCAGATGCGGTGTGCAATGCGGGTGGTGGATTTTGAACTCATGGCGATCCTCCGAGGCACGAGCGGGTCATTGTAGATGAGTCCATCCACGCTCATAACTATGATTTTCTTGCAATACAGCTTTAATGCTACCTATCCTCCAGCGGTATATAGTGTTGCCAGGCATGAATTATCGAGAGCGGATCCGGTGATCAACCCAGCACTGATACGAAAAAACAGCCCCTGGTCAGCCGCAGAAATTGTGGCTTTTCTGGAGCGTAGCGAGATTCCTGTGCGGCTCGGCTGCCTGTCGAGCAGCGGTGCGCCGTTGGTCAGCTCGCTGTGGTACCTCTATGCCGACGGCGCGATCTGGTGCGCGACCAAAAAGTCTGCAAAACTTGTGACGCTTTTTGAGATGGATGCGCGCTGTGCATTCGAAGTGGCTGGCGATACCTTTCCTTACCGGGGTGTCCGCGGGCAGGGCCTGGCCACCCTTTCAGAAGCGGAGGGACCGGAGATTTTGCTGCGGTTGATTGATCGCTATCTGCATGATCGAGAGTCGAATTTTGCCCGTTGGCTGATCAAGCGCCAGGAGAATGAAGTGGCGATCCGTATTGCACCGGATTGGATTACATCCTGGGATTTCTCAAAGCGCATGAGCTAAGCAACCCCTGTCTTCTTCGAATTGTCGCGACTGACAACGATAATTCTTTGGTAAGAACAGAGGTGAAATCGCGCGCTGGTAACACCGGGCGTCAATGACTTGGGAAAGCTGCCTGCATTACCAGATCTTGACGCGCTCTTCGGGGGGCACGAACAGCGCATCCGTTTCAGTTACGTCGAACGCCGCATAGAATTCCGGTACATTCCTGACGACGCCATTGACCCGGTACTGCCTGGGTGAATGCGGGTCAGTAGCAATCTGCTGGCGCAGGGCTTCGTCACGGGTGATTCCGCGCCAACCCTGCGCGTAGCCGATGAACACACGCTGATCGCCGGTGTAGCCATCCATCACCGGCGCCGGCTGGCCATTGAGTGACAGGTGATAGGCTTTGAGCGCAATGCTCAGGCCACCGAGATCGCCGATGTTCTCCCCGAGGGTATACTCGCCATTAACGGCCAGGTCATCGAAAGGTTTGAACTGCGAATACTGCTCAACCAGTTTGGCCGTGCGCTTTTTGAACTCTGCCTTGTCCTCATCCGTCCACCAGTTGCGCAGCACGCCGTCACCGTCAAACGTGCTGCCGGAGTCGTCAAATCCGTGGCCGATTTCATGTCCGATCACAGCACCGATGGAGCCATAGTTCACCGCAGCTTCAGCATTCAGGTCGAAGAACGGCGGTTGCAGGATGGCGGCTGGAAAGACGATTTCATTCAGCGGCGGGTTGTAATACGCATTCACCGTTTGCGGCGTCATGCCCCATTCGCTGCGGTCCACGGAGCCGCCCTGACGCTTCGCGTGATCTTCATACACGAACAAAGCTGAGCGATGGATGTTGCCGACGAGGTCGTCCTCCCTGATTTCCAGCGCCGAGTAATCTTTCCACTTATCCGGGTAGCCGATTTTGGGGGTGAACTTGGAGAGTTTGTCCAGTGCCTCGGCCTTGGTTGCATCGCCCATCCAGTCGAGCTCCTTGATGCTGATTTCGTAGGCCTTGATCAGGTTGTTGACCAGTTCCAGCATGGCCGCTTTGGCTTCCGGGGGAAAATGCCGCGCGACGTAAACCTTCCCAACCACTTCACCGACGTTGCCATCGACCGCTTCCACGGCGCGCTTCCACGGCGGCAGCTGCTGTTCGATGCCCTGCAGGGTCCTGGAATAGAAATCGAAGTTTTGGTCGTCAATAGCTGCGCTGAGCAGGGTGGCATTGGCATTGAGCACGGCCCATTTCAGGTAGGTCTTCCACACATCCATGCCGGTGTCCTGGATGATGCCATCCAGGGCGCGCATGTAGTCCAGCTGCATGACCACCAGCCCGTCGATGTCGCTGATAATGGCTGCCTTGAGGTAATCATCCCAGTCAAAGTTGGGCATCAGGCCGGGAAGTTCCGCAAGCGGAATCTTGTTGTACAGCGCCACCATGTCGCGGGTTTGTTCTTTCTTCATCTGCTCCGCGGCCATGCGTGTTTCCAGCGCCATGATGGTTTTGGCAGCGGCTGCGCCGTTGGGCAACCCTGCCAGCCCAAACATCTTTTCGATGTGAGCCACGTAGGCCTGGCGTATGCCTTCGGCCTTCTCGCCTTCCTCGAAGTAGTACTCCCGGTCCGGTAAGCCCAGCCCACCCTGGTAGGCATACATCATGTAGGTGTTGGGATCCTTGAAATCGACGTACTGGTTGAGTGAAAACGGCACGCCCACGCCGATCTTGTTGGCGTCGGCAAAATAAATGGCGAGCTGCTTGCGATCTTCCAGCGCATCGATGGCGGAAAATTCCGCTGCGAGCGGTTTTGTCCCCTGCTCATTGCGTACTTCCATGTTCATATAGGACTTGTAGAAATCGCCCACTTTCTGCTCGTCGGTGCCCTGCGCAAAGTCTCCCGCCGCTGCTTCCTCGATGATGATCTTGACGTTTGCCTGCGACTGCTCGTGCACCATCAGCCCCACGCTGTCGCTCGCCCGATCCGGAGGAATGACGGCGGTGGCCATCCAGCCACCGTTAACGAAGGCATTGAAGTCATCGCCGGGGCGCACTTTGGTGTCCATGTACTCCAGAATGAGGCCGGAGTGCTGCTCTGCTGCATCCTGGTCGGGGGAGTGTTCATCGACCATCGCGGCCGTGTCCGGGGTTTCGGCTGGAGCCGGGGCAGCGGCAACGGGCTCGGAATCTTTTTGCCCGCAGGCGGCGAGCAGCAGGGCGAAAGCCGATGCGGTAAAGAGTCTGTTCATGGTGGTTTCCTGTTCGGAGGTTATCTGTTCGAAGGTTTTCTATTTGATGATTTTCTAATTTGGGCTGTGCAGAGGATAATGCAGCGCGCCCGGATCATGCAGTGCCGGAAGTCGTAGCTCGGTCCGCCCGCGGCTCCGAAGTCTTGTGTTTATTCCAGCCAATTCTCAACCTTTAAACCAGGCACGCGGGAAAACTCACGATCATTTGCGGTGATCACTATGCAGTCCAGGGCCAGTGCTTGGGCGGCGATGAGCATATCGTTGGGCCCGATGCGGGTGCCGCGTTCCTCAAGATGCGCGCGCAGCTTCCCGTAGCGGCGATCAGCAGGTTCTTCCAGGGGTAAGGTGTTTATTGCAGAAAGAATTGTCTCAAGCTGCCTGGTCAGTCGCTCGGACCCGCGCTTCTCAGCACCAAAGCGCAACTCCGCTGCCACCACGATGCTGGTGCAAATGCTTTTCTCGCCCGCACGGGCAATTTGCTGTGCGATTTTACCCTGCGGGTTACGCACCAGGTCCGACAGGATGTTGGTATCGAGCAGATAACGCGTCGGCATATCTAAAGGCTCACGTCGTCCAGCGGTGGTAATGATTCATCCACATCGGGGAAGGTTTCTTCGAGGGGTTTCATGCCAGCGAGCAAGGCAAGCAAACCGCCTTTCCGCACGGGTTCCACAATCAGCCGGTCGCCATCCTGGCGGATAATAGCCTCGTCTCCCGCCAGTTCAAACTCGCGGGGAATCCGTAGGGCCTGGTTGCGGCCATTGCGAAACAGCCGGACAACTCGTCCTGATTGCATGGTGAATCCTCCCGAGAGGCCGAGGTACAAAGGCGGGTGCTGAATTGGCATATGCCATAGCCTATGTCACAGCCTAATTCGTGCTTGTGTCTTTGTCAAACTGAATCTCCCGCATAAGAAAACACCTGTTACACAAATTGAGCGTGTGCGTTTTATTTAACCATGGGGTTTCGACTTCGACGCAGGTAAGAAAATTGCCTTTGAAGGCATTCAGGGCCACCGGCCAAAGCCACCACTGTATGATACGGCTCACGCACCACCTCCTTTGGCATTCCAGGGTAAGCAAGGCATGACCGCCAAGACCAGCGACAGTTTTTCCTCCCTGCCGATCTCCGCTGCGCAGATCGCCAACCTGGAATCCCTGGGCTATCTCAAAATGACGCCCATCCAGGCCGGCAGCTTGCCACTGGTGCTGGCCGGCAAGGACGTGATCGCCCGAGCCAAGACCGGCAGCGGCAAGACGGCGGCGTTTGGCATTGGAATGCTGGAACAGATCAACCCGCGTTTTTTCGGGGTACAGGCCCTGGTGCTGTGTCCCACGCGCGAATTGGCGGACCAGGTGGGCAAGGAACTGCGCCGGCTGGCCCAGGCTGTACCCAATATCAAGCTGGTGTCCCTGTGCGGCGGCAAGCCATTTGGCCCACAGAAAGGATCGCTGGAACACGGCGCGCACATCGTTGTGGGCACGCCGGGGCGCGTGCTGGATCACCTCGCCCAGAAGACCCTGGATCTGGACGGTTTGAAAACCCTGGTGCTGGATGAGGCAGACCGGATGCTGGACATGGGTTTTCTGGATGCCGTCAGTGAAATCGTGGCACAGACTCCGAAGACCCGCCAGACGGTGCTGTTTTCCGCCACCTACCCCGATGCAATCAGAAAAATCAGCCGCTCAGTCCAGCGTAGCCCGGCGACTGTAACGGTGGAGGAGGAACATGAGCCGGGTGTCATTGAGCAGGTGTTTTACGAGGTAAAAACACATGAGCGCAATAACACCCTGCTGGCCTTGTTCGAACATTACCAGCCCGAATCCGCGCTGGTGTTTTGCCATACCAAAAAACAGTGTGACGAAGTGGCCGAGTTCCTGGACGCAAACCGTATCCAGTGTCTGGCCATTCATGGCGACCTGGAGCAACGCGAGCGCGACCAGGTGCTGGTGCAGTTTGCCAACAACAGTTGCCCGGTGCTGGTGGCAACCGACGTGGCGGCACGTGGCCTCGACATCAAGTCACTGCAGGCCGTGATCAACTACGAATTGCCCCGTGACCCGGAAATCTATGTGCACCGCATTGGGCGCACTGGCCGGGCAGGAGAGAAGGGCCTGGCCCTGAGCATTTTCGCGCAACTCGGAATACCAGCGCGTACAAGCGATCGAAGGTCTATCTATCCAGGCCCTGTGCCTGTGATGTGTATGCATCCCTGGACCGTGTGCCGGGCTATACCCTCAAAGCACCCATGGTGACGATCCAGATCGATGCCGGGCGCAAGCAGAAAATCCGTCCGGGCGATATCCTTGGTGCATTGACGGGCGATGCCGGCCTGCCCGGCATCACAGATTGGCAAGATCGCCATTTTTGACATGTGCAGCTATGTTGCCGTTGAACGCGCCGCACTGCGCCAGGCCCTTAATTACCTTGCGGCGGGGAAAATCAAAGGGCGTGCAGTGCGGGCGCGCAAGATCAATGCCTGAACAATTTGCGTACCTCCGCATGCTCAACGGCTTTCAATCCTGAATGAAGGCGGTGACGCTGGCATGGTTCCGGCAGGACCTGCGTGTGCAGGATCATCCCATGCTGGCCGAAGCGGTGCGCCTCGGCCGGCCGCTTGTCCCGTTATACATTCACGCACCCGCAGAAGACGGCAACTGGCCACCCGGCGGCGCATCAGCATGGTGGCTGCATCATGCGCTGCACTCCTTGCAGATGGAAATGGGGGCCGTGGGTTTGCCACTGGTCATTCGCATGGGTCCCAGCCTTGCTGCCCTGCAGGAAATCGTCAGTGAATTGGGGTTGGCCGGGCTGAGCGTTGCAAGCGTGCTGTTCAGCCGACTGTATGAACCTGCAGCCGCTGAGCGTGATGCGCGTATCCAGCGGGTGCTGCAAGGCCAGGGCTTAGAAGTAAAGGTATTCAATGCCACTCTGTTGATTGAGCCGGAACAGGTGCGCAACCAGTCTGGAAAACCGTTCCGGGTGTTTACGCCGTTCTGGAAACACCTTCGCACCCTGCCGCTGGAGACGCCGGTTCACACCAGGACATCCGCGCTGCTTGCGCCAGCAAAAGTGCCACGCAGTGAGTCGATTGATAGCCTGGGTTTACTGCCGCGAATTGCCTGGGACAAAGAGTTTCCGCGGCACTGGGATCCTACACTGGCCGGCGCGGCCAATGCCCTGCACACGTTTGTAAAACAGGCAGTTGGCAGTTACCGCGAGCAACGCAATGTGCCGGGTGTAGAAGGTACTTCGCGGCTTTCCCCGTACCTGCACTGGGGCCAGCTAAGTCCCCGCCAGGTGTGGGCTGCAGTACACGCTGCCGGCGAACAGGACGGTGGCGGTGGGCACACTTTTCTCAGCGAAGTGGCATGGCGGGAATTTGCCTATCACCTGTTGCAACACTTCCCCGACTCCCCTGAACAGGCCATGAAGCCGGCCTTCCGCACGTTTCCGTGGCAGCCGGATGAAGCACAGCTGCTGGCCTGGCAGCAGGGACAGACCGGTTATCCGCTGGTTGACGCCGGTATGCGTCAACTATGGCAAACGGGCTGGATGCACAACCGGGTGCGCATGGTGGTGGCCTCCTTCCTGGTCAAACACCAGTTGCAGCCCTGGCAGGAAGGTGCGCGCTGGTTCTGGGACACGCTGGTGGATGCTGACCTTGCCAGTAACACCATGGGCTGGCAGTGGGTGGCCGGTTGTGGTGCCGATGCCGCACCCTATTTTCGTATCTTCAACCCGGTCACCCAGGGGGAGAAGTTCGACCCGCAGGGGGATTACGTGCGTCGCTTCGTGCCGCAACTGGCGCGCCTGCCGACAGAGTTCATCCACCAGCCATGGCTTGCCCCACGGGAGGTACTGGCGGCGGCTGGGGTAACATTGGGCAAGAATTATCCGCTGCCGGTCATCGACCATCGCATCGGGCGGGAACGTGCGCTGGCAGCGCTGGCAGAAAACAAACTACGACAGCGCAACTGAAGGAGCTCCAATGCTTTTGCAAGACTTGAAATTGACGGCATGCCTTGCACTTGCATTGAGCGCCGCATCGCTAAAGGCGGGTTTCGACGAAGCGACTGCTGCGTTTGATTCCGGCAATTACCCCAAGGCCCTGGAGGAGTTGCAGCCGCTGGTCGGGAAGGGTGATGCCCGCGCCCAATACGCCATGGGTGTCATGGCCGAGAACGGATTTGGCATGCCGGTAAACCTGCAGCAGGCTGCTGCCTGGTACCTCAAGGCTGCGCGGCAGGGCAACACCGACGCACAGTTCAATCTTGGGGCGATGTACGAGCATGGCATTGGTATGCCGGCAGACCCTGCGCAAGCTGCTTACTGGTACCGGCCCGCGGCGGAAAGTGGCGACATCGACGCGTTGAGTAATCTCGGTGTTCTCTATGAAAAAGGTGAGGGCGTACCGCAGGACAAAGTGCTGGCAATGGCCTTGTACAATCTTTCAGTTGCTTACGATTCGAACCCGAACAGCACCGCCGCACGGAACCGCCAGGGGCTGGCCAACCGCATGCCGCTGCCGGATGTTGAAAAAGCCATGGCACTGACCGAGGAATTGCTGAAGCCCGATAACCTCAAACCGGGCCTGCAAGCCTACCTTAAACGGGCATCAGGCTGATTCCAGCAGGCGTTGCGTTACCAGTTTGGCCCAGTAATTCCAGGTGAATCGATCGGCTTGAGGGGATGCTATGAAATCAAGGCCCGCCTGACGATAGCCGATAATCTCTTCCTGCGGCATCATGCGAATACGCTGGTAGACGGCCACCGGATCCTGGCCTTTGCAATTGATGAAGCAGGAGGAGGGGATGGTTTGTTGCAAAAACCCCCCTCCGCCCCAGTACAGCGGCACGCAACCCGCGATCAGCGCCTGGACGATTTTTTCGGTGATATAGCCGTCCTCGTCACAGTTTTCAAAACACAGGTTGAAGGTATAACCAGCCAGGGTCTTGAGCTTGTTGCCGCTTGGACCGCGGAAGTTTGGGTAGTGGAGCCACCCATTTTCTTCTCCCGATGTGGTGCGGCCATAGATATCGATGTCTTTGCCCATGGCCCGGATGAACCTGATACGTTCCTGCAGTAAAGGCATGCGGTCGCTTTCATGGTAGCGGTTGACCATGCAGCATAGTCGGGGCCGCCCGCTGTTGAGCGTATGGCGCAGCTTGCTGATGCTCCGTGTCCTGTTGCCCGGAAGGGCTACGTAAAACATGCGGCGATTGATGTCTTCCTCACCAAAGGAAAGAATGCACGAAGCCAGTTCATTTAGTTTCAGGTAGTTGCGGGTCCTCTCGTCATGGTGTGCCGTGGGCTCGCGCGAGAAGAAGACTTTGGGCCGGCTATCCGTGAGAAACTCGTCGGTCAGGAACTCTTGCGCCACCAGGTAATCGCTGTTATTTCCTGGCAGCACGGCAGGAATATCATGCTGAAAATGCTCGAGTGAGGCATATCTTGCTGAGCGGCCGCGGATGGCGGCAATACCAGTAAACAGCACTGACTTTCGCTGGCGCTGCAAAGCGCATCGCAGCGCGGCACGCAATTCCAGGCGATGCAGGATGGCGCGCTTGATTCGAGACAGTGTGAACACCGTGTTCATGGGGCCTTGTCACGCCCACGTCCAGGCACGCGATGATCAACTCCCATTTTTAGTCAGGATCCGGCAGTGGGGCGAGCAAGCCAATGCGGCCATCGTCAGTCCACAGCACGATGCGGCCCTTGGCGTCAAGCGCCAGGTCCCTGATGCATTCCTCGAGCAAGATCGCTTCGTTGAAAACAGGCCGTGTGCCTTCCAGGTGAATTCGGTAAACAGATTTCGCTCGCAGTGATCCCATCAGCAGATCACCGCGCCAACGCTCAAAGACACCGTGGTCAATGCCGGTCAGGTTGGAAACAGCGACGGATGGCAGCCAGGCCAAAGCGGGCGAACTCAAGTCCAGGGCAGGTGGTTTGGCGCCGGCCCGCGGCCACGTGTAGTGCTCATAATTTGCGCCAAATGTTTCAACCGGCCAGCCGTAATTTTTGCCCTCGTGAATGAGGTCCAGTTCATCGCCACCCTTAGGTCCGTGGTCAGTGGCCCAGATATTGCCTTGCTTGTCGCGGTAAAGCCCCTGGGGATTGCGGAATCCCGAGCTGAATATCCGGTGCGAGCCGGTCACCGTATCGATTTCCAGGATTTTGCCGTAGTCACTGCGCATATCCTGTGGTGCGATATGCGGTGAATTGACTCCGTCATACCCATGATCCCCAACAGACACCAGCACCTTCGTAGCGCTTTCCTGTTGCATCCGGCCACCGGCCTGGTGCCCGCTAAAAAACACCTTGCCATCCACTTTCAGTGGCAAGCACGGCTGGGTTTCATAAAGCGTCCGCCACTGTGGATTGGCGCGGCCGGTCACGAACTCATCTGTCGAGGCACTGAAGGAGGACAGGCGGACCGTGGTGCAGTTTTCCGCTTCGTGGAAGTAATGATGGGTAACCAATACCTGCACATGGTCTGCATCGCCGGGGGCCAGCAACAATACACCGTGAACGCGAAATCTCCGGTATTCCCGGTACTGTAGCCCCTGCGCTCTGAGTGCCGTTGTGTTTATGGGCACCTTATAGCCCAGGGGTTCCACCTTGAGGCGATCACCCTGCGCAGAAATATCCAGCCTGTAGAACTCGCCATCGCCGGTGACCAGCAACACGGTGTTCCGCACGGTGGCCAGGCCGCCGCCGAAGACTTCGGGAATGGGCAGGGGAGCGCGGAACAAAGTGTAATGCACCGGGTAGACGGTGGTCTCCAGCACCTTCCTCTGTGGCAATCGAAATCCGTAGTACAGCTGTGTTACCGGCGCGTAGTCGCCCGCGATGGGCAAACTGCAAAGCGCAATCAGTGTGGCCAGGCCTGCGGGTAGGAGCAAGACCCTCCAACGGCCCTGAGCCGCGGGAGGAAGGCAAAAATTGAGCAGGGCGGCCACCGCAGCCAGCAACGCCAGACCGCTCAGCGGTACAGCGTGTCCAAGCAGGCTCGCCAGATACCAGATTCCGCCAAAAATGGCGGCCGTCAAACTCCACATCAACCAGCAGCGAAGCCTGCCTCCCAGCAGCACCAGGGCGCCGGGAACCAGGCTGCTGAGCAGAAAGGCCAGCAATACAATCTGCAGCCACAACCGCTCCTCCTCGCTCATCAACCAGACCGGCAGTCCCTGGACCAGGCCCGCAGCCAGGATGAAGGTAAGGCTGCCGACGGGGAACCAGGCCAACAGAAACAGGCAGCGTTTCCCGATACCTGGAGGAGTTATCAGGCTGGGGCGAGCAGTTTCAGAGCCAGCATGCGACATCAGGCAGGTTCTCCACCCATGCCGGTGCTTTGCGGGTTACTGGCTGTCGCCACTTTTTTTCTGCTGTTTTGAACTTTGCAAAGGGATCAGGGACTGATCCGGCGTATTCGTCGCAACTGCCGGCCGGCAGGTCACCACCCCATATGTCGCTTGGGTCGCTGGTAAATTCAATGAAAAAAGTATCCCTGACCGCGCCATGAGGCCGCCGGTTTCCCCGGTGCGAGCCGTTGGAATCGAACAGGAACACATCTCCAGCCTGGCCCGTGGCATAAATAATGGTGCTGTCGCCCAGTTGCTGCTTGCAATACTCCAGGCTGCAGGTGTTTTCGTAAAACATCGGCAAGGGGTGATAAAGGGCATGCGATCCACGCACATAACTCATGCTCTGATCGCTCATTCCAACATCAGTAAGCAGGATCAACACTTTCAGGCGCCGATCTTCCATGTCGTGATGCCAGCCAAACATGTCGGAATGTTTCTCCTCGTCCGGCAAATATCTCATTGCCACGCCACGGGTGATGATGGGCTCTATCCCGATGTAGGCACGAACCAGATCAAGCAGTGTATCGCGGCGGCACCAATTTACCAGGCGCGGGGAATACTTGAAGGCATTGTTGCTGATATAGGCCCGGTCCTGCGGCCACCAGCTTTCTTCCTCGTCGTATGCCTGGTGAACCGGCTCACGGCGCAAGATCTTGCGGTTCAGTGCCTGTATAAAAGCCTGGAAGTCACCCCGCAGTTGCTGCAGGTCTTCATCGCCAAGGAGCCCGGGAAGCCGGACAATGCCATTGGCCTCAAGTTCAGTCAGCCAGTGCCGGGAAGTAGGGCTTGCCAGGCCTTCAAGCGGGAGCTTCGCCTGCCGCTGCCGGTGGTAGCGCTGCCGGATATCGTGCAGATCGCTCAAGTTGATCCGGCCGGAATTCAGCGCCGCCCGAATGGGTGCGCAATCGCCTTCCTGCACGGTACGAAGCAAGCGGGCCTGGGCATTCTGGTCAGCTGAATTGCTCATGTTGTGGGCTTTTCTTCTGCACTGGAGCGAGCCTTGCGCCGGCGATCGAGCGAGGCCTTGAACACGCGCAGATAGTCCGACCTCTTGTCCCGGTCGCGCACGCCCATGTTGTTCTGGTGAATCCGCCGCCGGAGCAACACCGGGGACGAGCATTGCACTGCGCAAACCAGCGTCGGTTGCCCGCGCATACCAATCCAGAAACTCGCCCAGACGAAATTCACTGGAAAACAATCCTGCCCGCTGGAAAACCTCGCGCCGTGCCAGCAAGGTGCCGGTGGAGTAGCCCGGCATGATGTCTGCTGCTTTTTGAACTTCGCCTGGAGAGTCGTTTTGGACGTCCTGCAACAGTTCGGGAGAAACAAATTGTTCGACGTAGCCGAATACCATGTCCAGCTCCGGTTGGGTCGAAAATGCTTCCATCTGCAGGGAAATCTTGCCGGGTGTCCACACGTCATCGCAATCCAGGAAAGCGATGAACTCGCCGTTGGCATGCTGTACGCCGGCATTCTGCGCCGCACTGAGCCCGGCGTTGTCCTGGTGGTGATAGCGGAGGGGATGCCGGGCCAGGTTGACATGGGCCAAACCGGCATAGGCCAAACTCGCATATGCCAAACTTGCATATGATTGGGCAATTCCCGCGCTGCCATCGTTTGAGCCGTCGTCAATTACCAGAACTTCCAGATTCGGATAGTCCTGCGACAAGGCGCTATCCATGGCTTCACGCAAATAACGCTCACCGTTGTAAACCGGGATGACGGCGCTGACCAGGGGATATGGCCGGGGGGAATCAGTCATCGCCGTTCAGCAGGCTGGGCAGGGACTGCGCCGATCCATGCTGTTTCCTGCGCCGCTCAAGGGATTTCTTGAGCATCATCAGAGTGTGCTGATTGCCCAGCTCGACGTTATTGGTCATGTTGCGGTCGTGACGCCGGTAGTAATGAACGACGTCTTCATGGATTTTGATACGCACTCCGAGCTCGCGAGCGCGCATATACCAATCCCAGTCGTCGCAATATTTTTGACCGGGGTCAAAGTGGCCTACCCGGTCAAAAACCTCGCGGCGGATGGTGGCTCCGTTCATGCTCAGGGCGGGTGCTGGCTCATCATAGGGTTCAAACGCCATCTGGCCGTCACGCTGGTTCACCAGCCGCATGGTCTGGGCATATCCGACTACCACGTCCAGTTCCGCCTGCGCCTTTAGCATCTGCACCTGGATGGCAAGTTTGTTATCTACCCAGACATCATCGTAGTCCAGAAAAGTAATCAGGTCACCGCTTGATCGTTCCAGCCCGGCGTTTCTGGCCCTTGGCAAACCTTGATTGGCCTGGGCATGGTAGAACAGGTCATCGCCGGCCAGGGAGGCAATAACAGCAGGAGTGTCGTCGGTCGATCCATCATCAATTACTACAATCTGCGCGACCGGGATTGCTTGCCGGCGGATGCTGGCAATGGCATCCGCGACAAAGGCGGCGCCGTTGAAACAGGTGATGATGGCGCTGATGCGCAATGGCTCAGGCATTATTTTTGCTTCCTTTTCGCGTTTTGCCCGGAGTTTGAAAATCGGCCAGTTTTTTTCCTGCCAGCGCAGGAACCCCGGATAAGTCCCCGGCCTTGCCATCGCGCCCGCGCCGGCGCTGCAAGGATTTGTGCAATGCCGCAAGAAAGTAATGGTTGGACTGCCCCGTGTCCAGGGTCATATTACTGTCGTGTTTGCGGTACAGCCTGGTCACTTCATTGCGTATGCCAATGTTAATGTGGGCCTCACGCGCTCGCAGGAACCAGTCTACGTCCTCTCCATATCTCAGTTGCTCGTCAAATCGGCCGACGATATCGAAGACTTCGCGCCGAAACACGGCTGCACACAGCGAGAATGCCATCCAAATCTCGCCAAAGGGTTGTAGCCCTATAGCCAAATCACCCGCATTGCGGGCGCACACCTGCTGCGTGCAACCCACTACGAGTTGATGGCCCTGGTTCAACAAGAGTTCGACCGAGCCGGGGATGGTGGCATCAGGCCACAGATCATCGGCATCCAGAAAAGCAATGATCTCACCGGACGCAATCCCCAGGCCCCGGTTTCGTGCCGCTGCCGGGCCCGCATTGGGCTGATAGATGTACTTCAGGCCCGGCCAGTGGTGTTGCCTGAATTCGGCTATCACCTGAGCCCCTGCATCGCTTGAGCCATCATCGACGACAATGACTTCCAGGGTTGCATAAGGCTGCCTGCAAATACTTGCCAGCGCCTCGGCCACGAAATCAGCCGCGTTATAAACGGGAACAACGACGCTGAGCAAAGGCGTCTCCACTGTCATTCCTCGCGACCCGGCCGCGCTTTACCGCGATCCAGCCGGTTCTTGACCAGGCGCAGCAGACCCAGCTGTTTGGCCTGCCGGTCCTGCGTCATGTTGCCGTCGTGGAAACGGTAATATTGACCAAGCTCAGGCAGAAACACCGTCTTGGCTCCCTGTTCTTTGCAGCGCATGAACCAGTCATCGTCTTCGGCAAATCGCATCTGTTCATTGAACCGGCCAACGGTGTCGAACAGGCTGCGGCGGTATAGTCCGCAACCGAGGCTGAACAGGCGCACCGGTTTCCTGTACGGTTTGAAACACTGTTTTCCCTGGGCTGACTCGCCGAGCACCATGCGCTGTGTGTGGCCAAGAACCATCGCCACCTCTGGATCAGCCAGTAAATGCGGCAGCTGCTGCCCGGTCTTCTCCGGTGGCCAGAGATCATCATCGTCCAGAAAGCCAATGAACTCGCCGCTGACTGCTTCAATCCCCCGGTTCCTGGCTGCTGCCGGGCCGGCGGGCGACTGACGAAGATAACGCACCGGACTCGGCGGTTCACGCAACAGCTCCGCTGTCCCGTCCGTCGAGCCGTCATCCACGACTATGATCTCCCACACAGGGGTGGTCTGGGCCAGCACGCTGGCAATGGCTTCGTTCAGGAAGGAGCCCCGGTCACGAGTGGGAATGATCACGCTGATCCGGGCGTTGCTCATGTGCTGGCCAGTTGCTCAAGCAGTTGGTTGATACGTTGCGGAATCTGCTCCAGATCATAGCCGACATTGATCCTGAAGCTGGGGAGTTTGCGCGCCAGCGCAGTGATGGCGCGCCACGCGGAAGGGTCAGGCCCGGCAATTTGTTGCATCGTGCTGGGCGCGATGGCGCGTATCCCTTCAAGGGCGGAAATCCGTTCCGTGACGGTGTCAGCCAGTTTCGTGACGCGCGGAACCAGCAGGGCCCGGACAGGTCGACTGCGAGCCAGCCTGGTTGAATATGTCTCGCCCAACATCAGCAATGCCTTGTCTTCACCGAGATCATTGCCGCGATGCACCGTAGACTGAAATTCCGGCAGGCGTTGCAACATTTCCCGGTCCAGCTTTGCACTGCAATAGGCGCTGTGCACCAGGGCCTCAGGCTCGACGCCAAACAGGCAATAATCATCGCCCAGGAAGTCCATGCCACCCGCCAGGCACACCAGCGATGTGGTGGATTTCCCTGCACCTCCTGTACCGACCAGCATCACGGCGCCGTGCGCATTGCCAACCGCCGCCGCATGGGCAAAATACAGTCCCCGCCGCGACAGCCAGGCCTGCAGGATCATGCGGAACGGTGCAGCCGTAACATAGATTGGTAAGCGGGCAGGATCTCGCGCCCATAGCAAGGCGTGGTTCGATTCGAGGTCGATCATGCTGAACAGGCCGGTGCCGATGTCGAACCAGATGCGGAATGAATCGCGATCGTAAGCGCCCACTTCTCCCCGTGACATGTAGCTGTTCCAGGACCAGGGCGGCGGCGGTATAGGCTCCGTGGCCGTGGTTTCGTCCCAGACGCTAATCGTCAGCTGCTCTGTGCCAGTAGCATTTGCTGCGAGATGGACCAGTGACGGTACCAGGTAGGGGATAAGCGTCGGGCCGGCGAAACTCAGCTGCAGCCGCAAAGAGGCGATTCCATAGCCAAAGTCCAGCGAACCGCCATTCGCAGCTGCCGATGCCTCGAAAATTCCTTTGAGTTGATTAAAGTAGTCCGCTGCCCCGGACGTTTCCGCTAGCCTGTCTGTCATCAGCCTAGGGATCAGAGGTTCCCAGCTTTATTCCCGGTTTCGCCCGCCTCGTTCGGCCAGCCGGTTTCATCCACTTCGTGAATGGGGTCCAGGAGCAACAATTGTTCCATGTCTGTGTATTTGGAAAGCACGGGCGCAATGAATGCCGTAGCAGTAATACCGGTCAGGAGTTCAGTGGCCCTGTTCACCGCCGGCCCACCGTCTTCGCGCTGAACGATCAGTTCCTCACGCAGCAACCGCTCAAGCAAATCAGCAATACCTTGCTCAACGCATTCGCGCTCAGTGGGAAATTGCGCTGCCAGCACTGCGGTGATTTCTCTCAGCGAGCAACCGCTGACCAGGGCATCCCACACCTGCGATCCTATCGGGTCCAGGCTGTAATAAAATCCCCGACCCAGGTCCGCAATGATGGCTTCTCCATCGATCACCTCCTGAATAACCTTGGGCTCGTTTAGGGCAAATCGCTGATTGGAATCCATGCTGCTCCATATTCCGGCGGTTGAGAATGCAAAATTGCGGGTGATTTTAACCGCATTGAACGGAATTTGCAGTTGGAGCGGCCAATTCTGCCTACACCGGCCAGTAGCCGGATTTAGGTCCGGGGATAAAACGCCATAAGCTCCTGCCGATTCTGAGGAAGGAATAGGTCATCTGCTCGATCGGTTTGAATAGTAATTGCAGGGGATTCGACGATTTTTCGAAGGGGAATGCCGCGTCGCTTATGCCGGTATCCGGATACACATTTTCTTCTGGATGCCGGGTCCTGAATATCCGGTCCCAAATACTCAGGAAAGCCCCGTAATTAGTGTCCTGATGATGGACTTCAATGGAATGGTGCACCCGGTGTGACTGCGGGGTAACGAGGACATAGCGCAAAACGCCGAAATTGGTCTTGATGTTGGCATGGGTCAGACGGGCATGCCAAATCAGGATCAGTGAGATCCATACCAGCTCCGGCGTGGTCAGTCCCAGCATCATCAGGGGCAAAAAGAACACCGCCTGGCGCACTACGTATTCAAATATGTGGTAACGGAAATCGGTGAAAAGATTGAGCTGGGTCTGGGAATGATGCACAGCATGCAGCGACCAGAGCCAGGGCACTTTGTGATGCAGGACGTGTTGTAGCCAACGTAAAAAGTCATACACCACTAAACTGACAAGTATCAACAGCCAGGTGGGAAGCCTGGCGGCATTCCCGATAGTGAGAAAAGCCAGGTGGCTGTCATAGTAGCGGCGCAATAACAGCGCCCAGGCGGCCAGCAGGGTCGCCTGGCCGACGGCCTGGAAGAGGAACCAGACGGCGTCCTGAACGACGTTCACGCTGAATAACTTTTGTTGCGGTTTGGCGGGGTGCAGACGTTCCAGCATCAGTATGACGGCAACGCATAGAATAAACCCCAGGGCAGTCATTTCATCCAGCCGGGAGACAACGGCGTGGTAGGCCACGGTCAGGTTAATAAAAATCCGGTCAAGGACACTGGAGAAATTCATGTAAATGTCATAGCCATTTGCTGCCGATGTAATACCTGCACAATACTATAGTCCGATCCAAGCCACAGGGCCGTTCCCTTGCAATGAGAATCATCCGCACTTCCGCTTTGCAAAAACTGCTCACGAGCTGGAGTCTGCCGGTTTTACTGCTGATGGCTTGTTCGGTTGATATTCCGGAGAATGGAGCAGACCTCGTCAGCCGGACAGTATCAACACCTGGCTCGCCATACCAGGTCGAAATCAAGATCTTCCAGCTGCCCATCGGGCTCAGGCATTTCAACCATATTACCTATGGCCTGCAAATGGGTAAAGATGGATTCCTTTATCTTGGCGTTGGGGACAACGTCCAGGATGCACACCTGTTGCGCTTTGACACCGGCACCGTGCAACTGAAAGATCTTGGCGGGGTGCTGCAGGCGATTCCCGAGGAAGACCGCCAGCGGGGAAATTACGGAAAGTTTCATGTTGGACCCTACCAGTCCAGCGAGGGATTCATCTACTTCGCGTCGCATCCTCGCGAGCACTGGGACGGCGAACCGTCCGGCAGGCTATTTCGATACGATTCTGCGCAGGGCATCGTCGACCTGGGCCCCACGCCCGGCAACCAGGGCATTTACTACATGCATGGCGATGATCAATTCAGGCGCCTGTATCTTGCCAACCGCCAATCGCATTTCCTCATCTACGACATTGCCACCGGAAACTGGCAGGACAAGGGCCGCTTCAGCAGTAGACCCCCTTTTATTGGCCTGACCGATCAACAAGGCCGCCATTATATGTACAGTCATGGTGGGGAGGATGATTCGCAACTCGGGCCGTCGACCATAACGCGCTACGATCCGCTGACCAACCAGCTCGAGACCTCGGCGCATGCGCCGCCCTCCCTCTGGGTTGGTGCGGTTACTGCCGATCACGACGTGGTGTACACCACCACTTACAAGCGTGGTGAACTGTATCGCTGGCGGCTTTCGGACTGGCCGGACTATGAAACAGAGTCCCTTGGACGCATTGATCCAGGGAACAGGGCAGTCTTCTCCAATGACATGAGCTTCGCGCCCGACAACAAAAAGCTCGTGGTAGCGGGCAGCATAGCTTCGCGGGATAACTGGTTCCAGGGCAGCCTCCACGGGGTATGGATTTACGAGATTGAAACCGGCAGGAAAATTCTGGCCGCAAACCTGAACGATGTGTTGTCAGAATCCTTTGGAGTCAATGCCAATAAACTGGATTTGTACTGGACCAATGCAGACACGGTAGACGGAAACGGCTGGATTTACCTGGGCATTCATATCCTGCCCTCCGACCGGAATTCCCGTGCCAGGTTGCTGGCCATGCGAATTCAGCCTGCAGCTACTCGCTGAGCACGGTCGGGCCGGCACTGAGTCACGGGGAATATTCTGAATTGATCAATCGCAGTCAAATTCTCAGCGCCCCGCCCGCCGCACTGGTGCTGTTGTTGCATGCGATCAGCCCCACGCAGCAAAACTCCTGCGCAGCAGAATTCCGCGCACTGGTCGATGGCCTGCAGGATTGGAACAAAGTTTTGCAGCTGGCAGCGCGGCATCACGTGTCCCCGCTGCTTTACCAGGCTCTGAATCGTGCACACTGGGAAGGTGTGCCCCAGGGGGTGCAGGCGCGGCTGAAAACGCATTTTGCGGCGAACCTGAAGCGCAATTTCCGCCTTGCCCAGCATGCCACCAGGCTGCTGAGCGCTTTCAATACCGCGCGTGTACGGGTCGTGCCTTACAAGGGTGTGTTTATTGCGGAATCCGTATATGGCCACCTTTCCAGTCGAGAAGTCAGTGATATCGATTTGCTCATTGATGCCGGCGATTTGCCCGCGGCCCGGGAAATACTTCTGGGCATAAAATTTGAACCCGTAGAGAAACTGGACCAACAAGAGATTTTTCGCCAAGCGGCCGCGCAAATCGATGTAGACCTGCACTGGCAGATATCTCCAGGTTTTTTTCCGGTGGTCTATGATTTTCAGCAGCTATGGCGGAGATCGTCCACCGCGCAACTGGGAGGAGTCGAATACCGAACGCTCCCGCCCGAAGATCTGTTGCTGCTGTTGTCCATACAACTCGCCAAGGATTGCTGGGAGCGCCGCCAGCGACTGGTCCAGTTGCAGAAGGTATGCGACCTGGCTGCGGTCATCGCGTACTCGCCGGATCTGGAGTGGGACACACTGCAGCAGCGCACTGCCAGCCAGGGACTCACCCGGATTCTGCATTTTTCGCTGGCTCTGGCCTCGGGCCTGCTGGGGGTCCCGTTACCTGAGGTCATTGCCGCCCGCGTCGCCGCGGACGGTATGGCCCTGTCACTGGCACGGCAGGTCAGTGTGCTGCCGGAGTTGGCCGAAACTACGCTGCCGCCGGAGCGCAATTCCCTGCTGGACGTTCGCTTGCGCCTGCGCCAGTTGGTTTTCTACTTGCGATTGCGTGAGCGGCTGCGTGACAAATGGCTTTACCCCGTCAGCGTCATCCGTGCCCTGTTGGCCGAGCAAGGGCGGAATTCAGTTTGACCGAGAGCGTTCCTGGAGCCCGATTCAATGCTTCGGCCGCCGAAGATCGCCTGCGGTCTTATCGCTTGTTGATTACTGCCGCGCTGGCGGATGCTGCTCACGCCCGGGAGGCTTGGCAACTGTGGACAGCAGAATTCACTCTCGATGCCCTGGACGGTGAGGGCTACTGGATTCTACCCATGCTTTACTGCAGGCTCTTGCAAGCCGGAGTGGAGCAGGCAGAGCGACCGCGACTGGCCGGGGTGTACAAACAAATGCGCTTGCGCAATGCCATCGCTCATCAGCATTTGCAGGAAGTGCTGGAAGCCTTGGGCCAAAAGCAATGCGCGGTGGTGCCAGGCGCTATCACATCCCTGGTGCTGTGCGGTGAAGCAGCCGTTTCCCTGGACCCGGGTGAGTTACTGGTGCCGGTGGATTGTCTCGATCTGGCCCATTCCGTGTTGCAGTCCTGTGGATGGAAGCCTGCACTGCCGTTACCTCCGCCACTGTTGCGGCCGTTCGTGCCGTCGGTTCGCTACCGCCATGAGAAGGCAGGTGATCTAATTCTGTGCTGGCGTCCGTATGGCCTGGATTGCCCGGTGGAACATGATGATAGCCTCTGGCGGCGCTCGGCATGGAGTCAAACCGGTGCTCAATCCATCCGGCTGGCCGACCCTGTCGATCGCTTGCTGATGACGGTGCAGAAAGGTTATTTCCTGCACGTGTGCGTCATGCTGCACCGGACATTTCCCGAAGTCACCGGCCCAGCCCTGGCGGGCAGGGTGAAAGAGCTGGGTCTGGCGCCATTGTGGCCGGGCCTCACCGAGTCCTTGACCGAGGGAATGGTGGCAGGAATTCCCACAGGGCTGATGCAGGCTCAGCCGAGGCACATGGCGTTTTCTTCACCCCCTGATGACAAAGTCTCTTTGCCCCACCTGGCAATGCGTCACTGGCAGCGGTATCGCCGCTGCCCTGCGCCATTGCGACCGCCCGGATTCTTATCCTACCTGTTGCATTACTATCGCTATGTCTGGCAGTCAGGGAGCTTCGTTCAGATCGTTTCCACAGTGCTGAAGAAAGCGGGTAGCCGTTGCAACCCGCCAAACGGGTAGGCGGGTCGCCTGCGGCTCCGCGCTGGGGTATATTTGATCCCCGTCGGTATTGAGGAGGGCATCATCATGTTCCCACGCTTGGCTTCAGCCGGTTTACTGGTGATCACGTCACTCGCGGCGCTGGTGGCCTGTTCAACGAATATTCTGAAAGGACCGGAGCCTGTTTGTGGGGCGCCGATTGACCGCAGCGCGGTGCTGGTGCTCGACATGACGGGCTACGAACAGCAGCAGGACAAAATTACCAAGGCCGTGCAGGAAAAGGTTGGCGCATACAAAGTGATGACAGACGGTGCGGTCTGGATACCCAGGAGAGCGCCGTCGGGGAAGAGCAAGAGCCAGGCCAGCATTGTAAATGTCCAGTCCATCGCGGCCGACTGGGGCTGCAACCTGCTGATACTGCTGGACTCGAAAATGGGCCAGACGGAGCGCAAAAGGCAGGCGCGGAATGAAGACGTAATCTGGCTGGTTCAGGCGGGAATGCGCGGGGCTCCGTAGTTAAGCTGTATCAAGCCCAGTGCGAACAGGCTGAAAACAGCGCTGGTAGCAAAAGTGAACGACGCACCCAACTGATCCCACAGCACGCCGGCAAGGCCGCTGGCGATGAGCAATGCAATACCACTGAGCAAATTAAAGAAACCAAATGCAGTGCCGCGCAGGTCGGCAGGGGCGGTAGCGGCAACCATTGCCGCCAACAGTCCCTGGGTCATGGCCATGTGCAAGCCCCACAGCAGGATACCCACCCACACCCAGGGCCACTGGTTGCTAACGGCCAGCAGGCCATCCGCCGCAATCAACACCACCAGGCCCCAGGTCAACAGCCTGGAATGGCTCATGCGGTCTGACAATTTGCCGAACGGGTAGGCGCCGGCGGCGTACATCACGTTCATTACGATCAGCACCATCGGCGCATAGGCAACGGCCATGCCGCCCTGCAGGGCGCGCAACACCAGAAAAGCTTCACTGAATCGCGCCAGGGTAAAGACGGCGCCGATTACTACTACCCGCCAGTAGGCTGCGCTGAGGCGTTTGAGGTTGTGTTTGCTGATGGGGTTGGTGCGCACTGTGCCGGCCTGACGCTGCGGTTCTTGCACCCCAAAAAACAACAAGGTCACGGCCAAGAAGGCCGGGATGATGGCCACCCAGAATACTGCGCGGAAATCATTGGCCCACAGCAGCATCAGGGCTATGCCCAGTAGCGGGCCAAGAAATGCGCCCACGGTATCGAGGGCCTGGCGCAGTCCGAAGGCAGCGCCCCTCAGTTCCTCCGGGGCGAGGTCCGCAACCAGCGCATCGCGCGGGGCACCGCGGATGCCTTTGCCGATGCGGTCCAGTATGCGTGCCGTGAGTATGAAACCGGCAGACGTTGCCAGCGCGAACAGGGGCTTGGAAATGGCGCCCAGTCCATAGCCCAGGATGGCCAGTGGTTTGCGCTTGGCCCAGTGGTCACTCAATACGCCGGAGAAAATCTTCACGATCAGCGCAGTCGCTTCGGCACCGCCTTCGATCAGCCCGATGACCCAAACAGGGGTGCCGAGCACCGTGACCATGAACACCGGCAGCAGGCTGTGAATCATCTCCGAGGAAATATCCATGAGCAGGCTCACAAAGCCCAGGGCCCAGATGCTCACGGGAATGCGGCCTAAGGTGCCTCCGGCTCTGTTCATGCCGGCTTTATCAGTTCCATGCCCGTAAAGGCGAGGGCGGATTGACCGCTGTTGGAGCCCCTGTGGTGGGAATCGTCTTGCACAGATCATCAAATACCGTGATCGCCATGCACTCGAAAAGATCCGTCAGGTCCTGTTCGGAACCACCGGTACTGCTGGTGATTTGCCGATAGCCAGCATCCAGGCTTTGCGCTGAGAAAATTGCCCCGGGCTGGTCAAGATATTTACTTCTGAACTCCGGGAAAATACGCCGGATCATATGGGTACGCAGCCGGTTGATCGATTCGCCCTTGCCGGTGCTGGTAAACCGCACTTTGAGTTTGTCCTTCGGATAGGAGGGGAGTGCACGCTCCAGTTGTGTCCGCACGATGTGCTTGTTGAAGAACAGGGACTCATGCAAGGCGGACGGCACGGATGCCAGCAGTTCCACCAGGCGGTGATCGAGAAAGGGAACTCGCGCTTCCACACCCTGGCAGGCGCTGGTGCGGTCCTCATGCCACAGGTTGTAACTCTGCAGCAGGGACATGCGCATCACCATGTGGCGATGGTACTCGGACAGGCCGGGTGTTTCCCGGTCCGGCGGGTAGCCCGGGGCCAGGGCCTGCTGCATATGATCCGGAATGCCGGCGCCGGCGCGGCGCAATTGCTCGTGGAGACCGCTGATGCGACGGGTATAGGCCTGCCATGAGTGGCTTTCCCGGCCCATGCTTTGCGAGTAACCACCAGCAAACTCGTCCGCACCCTGGCCAAGCAAAATGACCTTTAGCTCCGGTATTTGGGTCTTGGCGTAGCGGTGCAGTTCATGCTTGAGCATCCACTCCAGATTGAAGCGCGGTGTTTCGACTGCCCAAATCAAGAACTCGAACTGCGCTAAATCATAATCCAGCTCATCCGCCACGGTTTTCGCGTCAAAGCGCACCGGGTGGTAATGCAAGCCCAGCTCAGCCGTCGCCCGGCGCGCCTGTTCCACGTCGCCGGCCTCGATGGTGCTGTCTTCCACCACGGTGAAGCAATGCAATTCCTGTTGCGCATCGGCAGCCAGGGCTGCCAGCAGGGTGGAATCTATGCCACCGCTGAGAAACAATCCTACCGGCACGTCGCTCATCAGTTGTTTGTGCACGCTGTCATGCAGTAACTCGCCGTACTGCGAGAGGTAGTCCTCCACGCTTCGTGCCGCTGCACTTTGATCCGTCGGAAAATGATCGCCTATTGACCAGTAGATGCGTGGTTTAAACTCTTTTCCTTGCTCCAGCAACAGGTACTGTCCACCGCGCAGATGCTCGATTCCCTTGATGTGGGTCGACAGGGGATGCATCCCGCCATGGCCGGGGTTCAAAGAGCGCCAATCGAGTTCCCGCGGGCAAGCCGGATGCGCCAGCAATGCCTTTAACTCCGAAGCGAAAATCACGCAATTACCGGCCGCCGTGTAGAACAGAGGCTTGATTCCCAGGCGATCCCGGGCCAGCAGCAGGCGTCGATTATGTGTATCCCACACGAGCAACGCGAACATGCCGTTGAGCTCTTCCATGAGGGCGGCGCCACGCTCTTCATAGAGGTGGACGATCACCTCGGAATCCGATCGCGTGGAAAACGTATGCCTTGCGTTCAGGCTGCTTGCGAATATCCCGGTGATTGTAGATTTCACCGTTGACTGCGACGAACACCGAGTGATCTTCATTCCAGATGGGCTGGCGGCCGCTGTCGAGGTCGATGATGGAAAGCCGGCGGAATACCAGGGACAAAAAGCCATCGTCATAAAACTGTTCATCATCCGGGCCACGCCTGGCCAACTGATGGCCCATGGCGCGCAGATGAACCAAGCGTTGCGCCGGATCGCCTTGCAATCCGTCCAGGTTAATGATCCCGGCAAATCCACACATGCTTCCAGTCCCATCGCGCTTTTGATCGCCGTTAGTGTACACGCTGAGTGCTTAACAACCCGTGGGCTTGACAACCCATGACCTCAACAACTTGCAGCCTTCGTCAAGATCGTTACCGAAACGTCTGAAATACGTTGACTGCCGGACTTCACGGCTGCTAGCATCCCCGCTACCTCCTGCTGGGCAATTTTTGCCGGGAGCGCATCTTTGCGGACCCGTCATCTCCCGCAAAAATCCATGACCATGCGTGACATACCCAACCTACTGTCCTTTGGAGTCCGCCAAAATGAATGTCTGGAAGACCTGCACCTTTTGTGTCCTGTTCAGTTTGTTCGGAGCTTCGCCAGTCCTGGCTGAATCCATCGTTGGAGCGTGGACGGATTCAGAAGCTGACACCACGAAAGAAGGCTCCTCTGTCGTTGTCTTTCTGGCCAACGGCTACTACTTCCAGATACAGAATGCCGAGGCGGCCGATGCGCCGCATGCGGTTGATGGCTTCGAGCGCGGCACCTACTCCTGGAATCCAACGACCGGCGCATTCAGCGTAACAACGCTGCTGGACACCAATGGCGACGCTGGCCTGTCGGGCTTGAATGGAGTTTCCGGCGTAACCATTGTTGTCGCAGGCAACAGCGCCACCGTGACGATTCCCGGTGAGCCGTGGAATACTGCGACCCGCGTAACCGGCTCCAGCCCGCTGGTCGGCCCCTGGCTCCTTGGTGATGCGACTGTCGCAGACAATTCGCACCTTGTCGTCTTTCTCCCGAACGGCGTTTATTTCATGGCCGTGGACCAACCACCCGGTGACCCGAGTGGCCCGGATGGCATCGAGCATGGCACCTATGCGTGGGACCCGGTCACGGGGGCCATTACCTCGAGCAGAGAGCCGGCGCCCTACGTGGATACCAACGGTAGTTGGGGACTTTCAGACCCTAATGCCCCCCTGATAATGCACGTGTCTGATGATGGACTGACTCTCACCATTATCGAAGGTCCAGACCAATACGCGGCTTCGCGCATTGGCGCCGCGAGCAGCCAGGTTTTTCACATCAATGCGGGCCTTAACGACACCTGGAAGAACCCGGCAACACCCAGGCAGGGCTTCTTCATCACCGTCTTTGCAGACAGGCCGGAGCCACTCATTTTCCTGGCCTGGTTTACCTATGACGTGGAACGGCCAGCGGCGGACGTTAGCGCCATACTCGGCGATCCCGGTCATCGCTGGCTGACCGCCCTGGGTTCTTATTCCGATGACAGCGCCACGCTGGATATCGAACTTACTCAGGGCGGTATTTTTGATTCAGGCGTCCCTCTTCCTGACCAAACGCCGGGTTACGGTACCATCACGGTTAAGTTCACCAGTTGCACTGAAGGTGAAGTCACCTACGACATTCCATCCGTACACGTTTCGGGCACAGTGCCCATCACACGTGTGGCCAATGACAATGTGGCACTGTGCGAAACCCTTGCGGCAGAGGGGGCACAGCAAACACGCTAGCAACACTGCGACCATGGTGCATACCTTGATATGTCCTCCGACCTGACGAAGCATTTGAATGCCCCGCTGACTTTGCCTTGCGGCCTGATCCTCAAGAATCGCCTCGTGAAGGCAGCGATGACAGAAGGGCTTGCCGGGCCTGACGGCTTACCCAATGAACAGTTGGTGCAGCTTTATAGCACCTGGGCGCAAAGCGATGTGGCTGTTTTGATTAGCGGTAATGTAATGGTTGATGGCACGCACCTGGAGCGTCCGGGTAATGTGATCCTTGATCAGGAACTGAACCCGGCCGGACTGGCGGCTTTCACAGCCTGGGCCAATGCCGGAAGCGCCCATGGCTGCCAGATGTGGATGCAGATTTCACATCCTGGCCGCCAGACCCAGAAGCGGGTAAACCCGGCGCCCAAGTCTGCCTCCGATATCGGGTTGAACCTGCCCGGTGGCCGGTTTGCCAGGCCCGCGCCTCTGCATCCAGATGAAATCAGGTTACTGATCCAGCGCTATGCCGCAGCAGCGCGACAGGCCAGGGCCTGTGGGTTTTCCGGCGTGCAGATTCACGCCGCTCATGGCTACCTGATTTCGCAATTTCTCAGCCCCAGGTCCAATCGCCGCACGGATGAATGGGGTGGCAGCCTGGACAACCGGGCGCGGTTCCTGCGCGCCATAGTCGCTGCCGTGCGGGCGCAAACCGGCAGTGATTTCGCCGTATCGGTAAAACTCAACAGTTCGGATTTTCAAAAGGGCGGTTTCGGCGCGGACGATGCGCGGCAGGTGGTGCGCTGGCTGGAAGTGGATGGCGTGGACCTGATTGAGCTTTCCGGAGGCACGTACGAGCAACCCAGGATGCTTGAGTTTGACGGCATCGATCCACGGGAAGACATTCGATTGCGCGCCAGCACGCGCGCACGCGAAGCCTTTTTCCAGGGATTTGCGGCAGAGCTCAAGGAAGAAGTCAACGTGCCGCTGATGGTCACCGGTGGATTTCGCTCGGCCACAGGCATGGCTGAGGCCATTGCCGTGGACGGCATCAGCGCGATTGGCATAGGGCGGCCTTTGTGTGGAGATCCCAGGTGTACCCAAAAGCTGCTGCATGATGGTGAGGACCTGCCGCGATTTGAACGAATCCTGGGAAATCCCGGCGGCTTTTTTGGCACCAACAGCCCGGTCAAACTCATCAAGATGATGGCCAGTTTCGCGGTCATGGCCTGGTATTACGACCAGATCGTGCTGTTGGGAAATGGCCAGGAAAATGATCCTAAGCCAAAGCCATTGAGCCGGCTGCTGGCGCTAGAACGCCGCGAAGTCAACTGGATCAAGGCGCGCAAAGCCTGGTTGGCGCGGGTTTCCTGAACATTTTTGAGCGGCTCTGCTGCACCATTGATGCGTGGCGTTGAAGTGTGGCGTTGCGCTCCGCTATGATGGCCGCTCTCCTGAATTTCCGCCGCACGCCAAACAGCTCAAGGTCACCACCATGAAATCAAAAATCATCATCTCCCTCGTTGCGATTTTGCTTAGTGCTTACGGCCTGCCAACAGTCGGCAGTAACGGAACCCGCAGACATTGTGCTAACCAACGGCTATGTCTATACCGTTGACGCAACTCGCAGCGTTGCACAGGCTGTCGCCATCAAGGGCAACAAAATTGTTTTCGTCGGGACCAATGAGGGTGCCGCAGCGTATGTGGGGGAAGGCACCGATGTGCGTGACCTGCGTGGCGCAATGGTCATGCCGGGGATTCATGACATGCATATTCATGCCCTGGGAATCGTGGAGCCTGATCAATGTGACCTCAAGTCTCAATCCTATTCGCTGGAGCAACTGGTCCCGGTGTTGCAGGAATGCATTACCCACTATGAAATCGCGCCGGGAGACTGGCTGGTGGTTCTGCAATGGCCATTTTCGCAAGGTAATGAACCCAGCGAGAATCTTCCCAACCTGCGCGCCGCCCTGGATGCGGTGTCCACCGATCACCCGATCGTCCTGCTGGGTGACGACGGCCATCATGGCGCCGCCAACAGCGCTGCACTGGCATTGGCCAAAAATAAGGATGGCGCAGTGATCGGACTTAATGCTGCGACCCTGCTCGCGGATTTCAAGGAATACAGGCCGATGTTGGGACTGGATGAAAACGGCGAACCCACCGGCGGCATCAATGAAGAAGCGCGCAACCTGCTACGCCCCGATATGCTCGGGGACATGCTGGGCACGGGTGCCAAGGCAGAGAATGTCATGCCGGGTGTGGCCGCCAAACTGGCGGAAAGCGGTATCACTTCGATTCAGGATGCCTGGGTTGCGCCTGAAACTCTCGCCATGTACGGCTGGCTGGAACAAAGTGGCCAGATGACCTTCCGCTTGCGCGCTGCCCTGGCCGAACCTGAATCCGCCAACATTGACGACATTGACGCGCACCTGGAAAAAATGAAACAACTACGCACTCAATATGAGCACTCGCCACTGATCCAGGCCGACGCCGTCAAACTGTTTGCCGATGGTGTACTCGAGGGAAATCCACTGACTTCGCCTCCCACCCTGCCGGTTGCCGCCGTTCTTAACGGTTACAAACAACCCATCTTCAGCGGCAGCATCGAAGATGGCACGTTCAATGTCACGGGCTACGTGGACCAGGGCCAGGAGATATGCCAGGACGTGCAGGCCAACCCACAGGCCTGGGAAGATACGGAAATCATCAAGAAGTTCTCGGCGGAGCACGGGTTTTTCCCGCAACAGTGCATCCCGCAGGCGGGCAACCTGGCGCGTCCGGAAGAATATCTTCGCGCCTACATTGATAAAGCAACCGAAGCAGGATTCAACGTTCACGTGCATGCATTGGCAGACAAGGCCGTGCGCATCGTAGTTGATGAATTTGCCAAGGTGAAAGACCTTGCCGACCGCGCAGGTCTCACGCAAAGTCTGGCGCATGTGCAGCTGGTCCATCCGGATGACCAGAAGCGTATCGGTGAACTCGGGATATACTCCGCCTTCACGTTTGTGTGGACGGCTTCCGGTCCGGAATACGAAATGATGGTGGCGCCCTTCATCGACCAGCTGGATGGCGTGGCTGACCTGTATAACCCGGATCATTACTACATTAAGAATGTCTATCCCGCCAAGAGCATGCAAGACTTTGGCGGAATCATCGTGCATGGCAGCGATGCGCCCGTAGGCAGTCGCGATCCCATGCCGCTGGAGAGCCTGGAGCAAGCGATTACCCGCGGCAATGACGGCGTGGTGTTAAACCCCAAGGAAAGCCTTGATATTCATTCGGCCATCGCGGCATTCACGATCAATGGTGCAAAACTGATGGGGCACGACAACCGGCTGGGCAGCATCGAGGCAGGCAAAATTGCCGATATCATCGTGCTCGACCAGAACATCGTTGAGCTGGCAGACAGCGGGCATCCTGAAAAGATCGGTGAAACAAAGGTGAAAACGACGATCTTCGACGGCAAGGTGGTGTTTGAGCGCCCGAATTAATCTAGCGGGGTGTGTTGAGCGTATAGCCTGCCGGTAAACGGTTGTTGTAGAACAGTTCCGCTGGCAGGTTTGCAGTGTGGACGGAGGTGACGATGGACTCGGTCTTCTGCTGGCCGCCCAGTCCCGCGGCATCCAGCAGGCCCTGGACCACGTCCGCCATCATTCCTTCCATGTCCGGGCTCAACACAGAGCTTGTATCTGTGACCAGTGGCATTCCGCTGCGGGTAATTTGCTTCATCACCGCCGCGAGTGCACCTGAAAGCCCGGGTGATACCAACGACATTTGCTGCCCTGTTCCCGCTGAATTCTGACCGGCGTACGCGATGGACAGTTGCCTGCCGGCGAGTAGTGCAAAAAAGTCCGCCAGTTCCGCAGCTCCGTCCATACCCGGAACCACCCAGGATGTGCCGGATACACTCAGTTTGATATTGACCACCCCGGCCATACCCGCCGGTAACTGCTGGCCAAGCAAGGCCAGCGGGTCGACGTTGCCCGAAAAAGAGAAGTCGTATCTCACGGCAGTGTGCCCAAGGATTTTCCGCGTTTCGTCCCGCTTTACCACGCGCACCGAACCGGTCCCCGAGCCCGCCTTGGCGGCGGCCGGGAGCGGGGAAAGCAGTTCTATGCGTTTTGATTCATGGTTGATGAACAGCAAGCCTGCCGGGATGCCGGTGTAGCGAATCAGGACGGTGCTGCGCGGGATGTCCAGATTTGCTTCGGTTAACTGGTCAATGCGCATTTGATTATCCAGCAGGTAGATGACCTCGTGGTCGACACCACCACTGAGCCCGGGGGAGTGGGTGCCCTCAATAGTCACGTCCGCCCACGCAGTGGCGCACAGAAAACAGCTCAGGCAAAGAATAGTTCGCAACACGATAGGTTCTCCCGGATAAGTAACTGCATATTACACACTTGATGCAGTGCGCAAAGTGGTGCCTTTGTTTAGCCTGGGGGCGCAACCCGCGGCCGGTACCCTTTCCCGGGAGACGCCGCAGTATTTCTCTTCACGTTCGTCGCAGGGGCCAGTGAGCGGTGAATTCTTTCTGGACACGCTGCAAGTACATCCTTGTAAGCTCCTCGCCAGCCTCCCTGCTGGCGACGGTCCAGAAAGAACTCCCCTCTCCCTGTCCTGACGCTTGGTCCAGAGCCTTGGTCGCGTCGGGAAGCGTCGGTTTGAACAACTCCTCGATGTCACAGCGAGAAGCAAACCGGGGCGGGGAGCCTTTCCCGGGAGTGTATGCGGCAGGGAAGCCGCATCCAAGCCTACAGGGAGGTATCTACGGCGTCTCCCGGGAAAGGGTACCGGCGGCGGGTTGCGCCCCCAAGCTGGCTAGAGGCGAGGAGTTTACAGGGAAGTACTTGCAGCCTGTCCTCAAGAAACTCACCGATCCCCAGACCCGGACCTGGCGGGTGGCCAGGGAATAAAGGAGCTGGTTCGCTGCAGGTACTCTTCATAGCCCGGCCGGCTCTGCCGCAGCCGCCGTTCGAGCAAGGCGGCACCGCTCCACTTGACCAGGGTCCAGGTCAACAATACCGGCCCGATAAAACTCCATGCCCCCAGCGATGTTTCCGCTGCAATCAGGTAAATGCCCCACCAGGTGCAACTGTCGCCGAAGTAATTGGGATGGCGGGTATAGCGCCACAGTCCCCGGTCCATGACCTTGCCATGGCTGGCAGGATCCGACTTGAACGCTGCCATCTGGTGGTCGCCTATGGACTCAAACAGAATTCCGATCACCGCCAGCGTGATGCCCAGCCAGGCGAATACTCCCAGGCCCGGGGGTTCTGCCTGTATCTGGCCAAGCTGGACGGGCAAAGAGACCAGCCACAACATGACACCCTGCAGCAGAAACACTTTAACCAGGCTGCTGATGTGGACGTTTCCCGCACTATTCTGCAGCAGCGCCACGTAGCGGCCATCGGGGCCTTCACGACGCCAGCGGAAAAACAGGTAACTGGCCAGGCGCGCGCCCCAGATCGCGGTGATCACAAGTATCAGTTGTCGCCTGTCAGTGCCTCCGCCCGTCATGATGAAGGTGGATGCAGCGAGCACGACAAATCCCGTAGGCCAGAAGCTGTCGATGAAGGAGACATCCTTGAGCGGAATGCTGATCAGCCACAGCAGCAGCATGCAGGTCATGATGAGGGCGAAATTCGATACAAGTATCTGTGCCGTTTGATTCATTTCAATTCTTCATCTTGAAAATAAGTTTGCCTTTGGCGCGGCGCTCCGTAAGCATCGAAAATGCTTCGTGGTACTGCTCCAGTTTGAATACCTGACTTACCAGGGGGTGGAGTTTTTGCGCTTCGAATAATGCGAACAGTTGCACCATGTTGTGTCGGTAGGCGGCAGGCTCCCGTTGTGCCCAGGCGCCGTAAAAAACGCCCATGATACTGTTGTTCTTGAGCAAGGTGAGGTTCAGGGGAATCCTGGGAATGGTCCCGGATGCAAAACCAACCACCAGGAATCGTCCACCCCATGCAGTTGCGCGCAATGCCTGTTCAGACAAATCTCCACCAACCGGGTCATAAACCACGTCGGCCCCCTTACCAGCAGTCAGTGATTTGATTTCTTCCTTCAGTGAGCGCTCAGAGTAATTGAGGCGAAGCGCAGCGCCATGGCACAAGCCACGTCCAATTTTTCCTCGCTTGAGGCGGCAGCAATCACCGTCGCACCCATTGCAAGACCAATGTCCACGGCGGCCAGGCCCACCCCACCTGCGGCACCCAGCACCAGCAAGGTTTCACCGGCCTGCAATTTTGCACACTGTTTGAGGGCGTAGTACGAGGTGCCGTAGGCAATCGCGAAGCCTGCACCCGTCTCAAAGGGCATGCAGGCGGGCAGCGCAATGACGTCACTCACCGGTTTGCATTGCTGTTCGGCAAAGGCACCGGTGATGCCGCTTGAAATGACCCGGTCGCCCGGCCTGAATTCATCCACCCCTGCGCCCACTTCAAGAACGACACCCGCGGCTTCGCTCCCGGGGATGAAGGGCAGGTCGGGGCGGAACTGGTAGGTTCCCGCAGTGATCAGCGTGTCGGGAAAATTCAGCCCGGCCGCGTGGTTGTCGATCAGGACCTCACCCGCGCCGGGACGGGGCTCTGCTACATCCGCCAGCACCAGCTTTTCGGTTGGTCCAAATTCTTTACATAGCAATGCCTTCAAAGCTGTCTCCAAAAGATTTCAAGATTCAGTGACCCAACGGCCAGTTTATTGGTTCGGGCGTTCCCGCGGAAACCTTTCCTCGAAATCGCTTGAGGTAGATGTAGCAAATGCGGTATTGGGATCCTGGGACCAGAGCAAATTCTTCAAGTCAAATTCGACCCGGCAGAGAGTTTTTACTCTGACCCAAATATTCAAATATCAGGAAAATGTATCCGGCCCCTTTTATTCTTTTATTCCTTTTTTTCGAGCACGGCCACCGCCATTTCCGCCAGCGGCCGGGCCATTTTCCCCACTTCCAGGGCTTTCCTGCTGGAAGCGTTTCCTTCCAGTGCCCGCTTCATCACACCTTGCACTATCGCGGCGAGGCGGAAGTAGCTGAAAGCCAGGTAGAAGGGCCAGTGGTCGATTCTGCCCAAGCCGGTTCGCTCGCAGTACCGGGCAATGAAATCTTCTTCGCTGGGAATGTTGAGCTTGGTCCTGTCTTTCCCGCCCAGACCTTTCATATCGCTGAGACCGGGCAGGCGCATGCTCATGCAGTAATAAGCGAGGTCGGCCATGGGGTGGCCCAGGGTGGAGAGTTCCCAATCAATCAAGGCCGACACGTCTGCCTCGCTGGGGTGAAAGATCATGTTGTCGATGCGGAAATCGCCGTGGATCAGGCAGACGCGGTCATCGTCCGGCGGTGTATTGGCCGGTAGCCAATCCAGCATGAAATTCATGGCGGGAATGTTCTCCGTCTCGGACAAGCGGTACTGCCGGGTCCACATGGAAATCTGCCGCTCAAAGTAATTTCCCGGCTTACCATAGTCGCCGAGGCCAACGGCGTCGACGTGCACCGAGTGCAGGGCGGACAGTGTCCGGTTCATCGCGTCGAAGATTGCAGGTCTCTGCTCCGGGTGAAGCCCGGGCAGGGCAGCATCCCAGAAGATCCTCCCCGGGATATAGCTCATCAAGTAAAACATGCTGCCGATGACCGCATCGTCGCTGCACAGGTGAATGGCTCTTGCCACGGGAACCTCGGTTGCGGCCAGCGCGGATATTACGCGGAACTCGCGGTCGACAGCGTGTGCGGACTTCAACACCTGTCCCGGTGGCTTGCGCCTTAGCACGTATTTTCCGGACGGGGATTCCAGCAGAAAGGTCGGGTTGGATTGGCCGCCGGCGAACTTTTGCACAGACAGCGGCCCTTTGAAGCCGCTGACCTTGGCTTGCAGGTAGGCGGCCAGCCGCGCGGTATCGAGCACATCCACTTGCGTTGCGGTGTTCATGGCAGTCTGCCGGTCAAGCGCGAAACTCGCGCGCAGCTATGGTCATCTCCCTCACCATGTCGCGTTCAACAGAGGTGAGCAAAGGGTTCCAGACGTCAAAGATCAACACCACGCGAAGTTCATCGCTGTCGTTGAAGGCTTCGTGCTCAATGGTATCGTCGAACAGGAGAACCTGGCCGACAGTCCAGCGCCGCTCCTCGAAGCCGACACGAAAGCGACACCCGTCGGGAACAATCAAGGGCAGATGCGCAACCAGCCGCGCATTACTTTCCCCGTTATGAGGCGGGATGTGGGTGTGGGGCGCCAGGGCGGAAAACACGGCATTGGGTCCATGCCCCGGGATGTCCGCCGCAGGCAACTGCGCAAGTGCCCTGGCTGTTTCAGGGCAGCGGTCCAGATGCTCTTGCACTGGTACTCCGCCACGCCACAGGTGCAAGACGCTCCAGCGTTTTGAGTGATTGAGTTCCTGCCACTGGTTTACTGGCTCACCGGGTTTGCGCGCAATATATGGATCAAAGCGGGCGAGCTCCGATTGCAGCATGGACTCGAGTTCGGCACGAATGACATCGGTCCTGTCTTCCAGGGCTGCAACCCATGGAAAGTCCGCTCGATCAAAAAAGGGCAGGGCCGGGAGTCGCGGCACATACAGTTGGTTCGACTCCGAATGAAACGGCCTGGAACGGCCGGACAGGATGGCCGCAGCTTCGCGCCACCTGTCCGCAAGCGCAGGTGGCAAATTTCCCTGGGCCGCTGCGAGGCGCTGCTCAAGATACGCGCCATAGGTTTCTGAATGCCGGTTGACTAGCGCCAGGGCATGCTCAAGCTGGGCACGCAGCGATTCGGGCCATAGAGCCTTTTGCGGAGCGACTTTAAGAACATTGGTGTAAATCAATGCTGCTTCAACGGCCGTGCTGTTGCGTTCGGCCCAACTGCCCTTGGCCAGCAACGCCGGGAGGAAATAGGCATCGACCGCCAGTGCAGCCTCGATGGCTTCGCGCTCGGCTGCAGGGTCCGGAAGCTCGCGCCAGGCAGTTGCCAGGGTCATCAGCAGTACCAGGTCCCGTGGTGTAACTGCCCGCGCTGCACGCAGCAAATCGCATGCGCTGCTGGGATCTCCACGCTTCAGTGCAAGCACGCCGAGGCTGAATAATGCCTGCGGGTGTTGTGGCTGCAGTTGGCGCACTTCCAGCCACACGGGCTCCGCTTCATCCCAACGACCGGAACTGACCAGGTGGCTGGCCTGCCTGACAAGCTGATCGAAATCGGCTGCTGCCATTGTCAGCGCCGGTTCTTCATGTAGAGAGGGCCGCAGAGGTTGGTGATATTCATGCCTGGTCATCCTTTTGAGCACCCGCATCCGGGTCCTGAATAATCATACGCGGGTTTGTCAGTTCTGCTCAGCGCAGCTTGCATTGACGGAACTGTTCAAGTCAAAGTTTCACCCCGTCCACAAACGTGGCAGGATGCGGAGTATCTAGCTTCCCTAAATAGCATATCCAACAATGAAAGATCTTACCGAAGGCTCCATCGCTTCTCACCTGGTACGCATGGCCGTACCCATTGGCATCGGCATGGTGTTTCAGACGCTGTACTACCTGCTGGATCTGTATTTCGTGTCGCGCCTGGGTGATGACGCCATTGCCGGCGTCAGTGCCGCGGGAAGCCTGCAGTTTTTGGTCATGGCCCTGACCCAGGTGCTGGGCGTAGGCGCCGGGGCGCTGATTTCCCACGCCGCGGGACGGAAAGACCGCGACGAGGCGAACCTGATTTTCAACCAGAGCCTTGGCCTGGCGGCATTGTGTGCAACGATCACCCTGGCAGGAGGCTATACCGGGGCCGAGTACTACATGACCACTCTCGCAGCCGACGAGGCCACGGTAAACGCTGGAACCGCCTATCTCTACTGGTTCCTGCCAGGCATGGGCCTCCAGTTTGCACTGATCTCCATGGGCTCAGCCCTGCGCGGAACGGGGATAGTGAAGCCTACCATCGTGGTGCAGATTCTCACGGTCTTGCTCAATGCTGCTTTATGTCCAATCCTCATATCTGGATGGCTTACCGGGATGCCGCTTGGCGTAGTTGGAGCCGGCCTGGCCACGTCGATTTCGGTGGGCGTGGGTGTGGTGCTGATGTTTGTGTACTTCCACAGACTGGAGCGCTTCGTGGCGTTCGATTCTGCGCTGATGCGTCCGAGCATGCTGAATTGGCGGCGCATCCTGGCAGTGGGGCTGCCGCCCGGCGGTGAGTTCGCCTTTATGTTCCTGATCATGGGGGTGGTGTACTGGAGCATCAGTGTCTTCGGGTCCGAAGCACAGGCCGGCTACGGCATTGGTTCGCGGGTGATGCAGGGAATTTTCCTGCCAGCCATGGCCATCGCGTTTGCCACGGCCCCGGTAGCCGGACAAAACATGGGGGCTGGAAAGTTTGACCGCGTGCGGCTGACCTTCACCACGGCTGCAGTGATGCTCAGCTGCCTCATGCTGCTGCTTACCGTGTTCTGCCATATTCGACCTGACCTGCTGATCGCCATTTTTTCCGAAGAGCCGGCGGTGATTGCATCTGGCGCCGTGTTCCTGCAAATCATCTCCTACAATTTTGTTGCCAACGGCATTATCTTCACCTGCTCAGGAATGTTCCAGGCGATGGGCAATACTGTGCCATCCCTGCTGATCAGCGGCAGCAGGGTCATCACCTTCGTGCTGCCGGCCGTGTGGTTGCGGGGGCAACCCTGGTTCGAAATCAATCAACTGTGGTACGTCTCCGTCGCTTCGGTTACCTTGCAGGCGGTTCTGGCCTGGGTGCTGCTGGCGCGGGAAATGAAAGCCCGGCTGCGGTAGACGGCGAATTCGTGGATAACCAGGACGAATAACTGACAGGAGCTACTCATGCGATTTGAAACCCTTGCGGTCCACGCCGGTGCAAAAGCGGACCCGGAAACTGGCGCCATTGCATCGCCTTTGCATTTGACCACTACGTTCAAACACGGGCCGGCGGGCGAGCGGGTTGCAGGCTATGAGTACCAGCGCGAATCAAACCCCACGCAGGACCGGTTGGAGGAATGTTTGGCGGCTTTGGAAGGCGGTGAAGCCGCCCTGGCTTACGCCTCGGGCATGGCTTCCATGACTGGCTTGCTGGAAAGCCTGCCGACGGGATCGCACGTATTGATTCCGGCTGACTGCTACACCGGCTTGCGCTTTTTGGGCAAGGAATTCCTGGGCTCATGTGGCATTGAAGCGCAGCACGTGAACATGAGCCGGCTGGATGATGTGCGCGCTGCGCTGCGGAAAAATACGCGGCTGATCTGGGCCGAAACGCCGTCCAATCCATTGCTGGCAATTTCCGATATCGCGGCTTTGGCTCAAATTACCCATGGCCATGGAGCGCTGCTGGCCTGCGACAATACGTTTGCCACACCGGCTCTGCAGCAGCCGCTGAAACTCGGCGCTGACGTGGTCATGCACTCGACCACCAAATACTTTGGTGGTCACAGCGATGTGCTCGGTGGCGCGCTGGTGTTTGCGCGCAAGGGTGAATTCTTCGACGCCGTTGCGCATCGCCGCCATATCACCGGCAATGTCGCCGCGCCATTCAATAGCTGGCTGATCCTGCGCGGCGCGCGTTCCCTGCCGGCGCGCATGGCCTGGCATTGCGCCAACGCCCGGCGCGTCGCGGAGTTCCTGGCGGGCCGACCGGACATAGAGGCCACGCATTACCCCGGCCTGGCCTCGCACCCGGGCCACGCCATCGCGAGCAAACAGATGAGTGATTTCGGCGGGATGCTGTCGGTGCAGTTTGCCGGTGGCCGGGAAGCTGCGCTGCGTTTTGCCACGCGGGTAAAGCTGTTTACCAATGCGACCTCACTGGGTGGCGTGGAATCGCTGATTGAGCATCGCGCCTCCACCGAGGGCGCCAATCCCACCTCACCGCCAAACCTGATCCGGATTTCCGTTGGGCTCGAGCACCCGGATGATTTGATCGAGGACATTCGCCAGGCACTGAGTTGATGCAAGGATTTTTCTTCGGACGCAATGTGCTTTGACCTTGTGGCCGGCCCTCCGAAGGATGTGCGCAAGTTGATGCATTTGTTCAGCATGGGGGCGCAACCCGCCGCCGGTACCCTTTCCCGGGAGACGCCGTAAATACGTCCCTGTAGGCTTGGATGCGGCATCCCTGCCGCATACACTCCCGGAAAAGGCTCCCCGCCCCGGTTTGCTTGTCGCTGTGGCACCGCAGAGCCGTTCAAACTTGCGCTTTCCGGTAGAAGTCGCGTCCTCGGCACCAAGTATCCGAGGACAGGGAGCGGGGAGTTCTTTCAGGACCGTCGCCAGCAGGGATGCTGGCGAGGAGCTTACAGGGAAGTACTCGCAGCGTGTCCTGAAAGAACTCACCGCTCCCTGGCCCTGCGACAAATCTAGGGGGTGCATTCACGGCGAGCGGCTCGCGGGAAAGGTATCGGCGGCGGATTGCGCCCCAAGCCGAATATCGCCTCAGAGCCTAACGAAGTATGGAACTGCACTCAGGATAACTCCAATGACGACCATCCAGATGGAGCTTGAAACGAAGTAAGGATAAATCATGAGAACCAGTCCGCAAGATAGGGGAATGAGCGCCTTTTGGCTTTTGCCGTACATGAAAAAGCCCATCCCTACCGTGCTAAACAGAAAGCCCCACACCAGTAGCGTCATGTCCATTTTATTGAGTAAACAATTGCGCAATCATTGACTGTTTTGCCGCACAGAGCGCAGCTCCCCAACAGCCTCGAAAGTCAATGAGCTGCTGCCCCTCCTTATCGATTCGAATTTCAAACGGTTTGCCCAGCAGGATTTGATGCACATAGGTCACGAAAGACTCCGCAAAATCATCGGCGGGGGAAGTTGCCGCGTATAGGCTGGGAAAATTGGTTTGTCCCAGTTCTGCGTAGACGTCCGGGCTGACAGCTCCAGCCAGTTTTGCACCAAAGTAATAAACCACGTCAACACGATGCGAAAACCCGGATTGGTCGAACCTGGATATGACCTTACAGTCCGGGGAATCGTTCAGCTGCCACGACAGCTCGAAGAAAGGAAACTGTTCCGGTGGATTTTTTTTGCAATCCCATTCGTCCCAGCGGGGGTGGAAGTCGCGCCCGACGCTCGCTACGTGGCCGAATTCATGTAACAGGATGTACTGCAAAGCCTGCTTGCGATTGTCATCGGCTTCACCTTCAATATTCGCGTGTAACTCAAATCCCGGGTCAGCTACAAACGGCGTGTTTTCTTTCCACGTGGCCCAGGCGTTTGCTGACCTCGTCAATACACCGGCATCAAGCACCACGAAGGCGCCAACCGGTACGTGCTGTTCATCAAAAACATAGTCCGTAAAACCCGTTCCTCCCAGGTCTTCCACCAGGAAAACCCCCATCAGGCGGCTATCGATCAGGGTTTTGACCGCAGCGGGAATTTCACCGATGGCAGCATTGATATCCTTAAGGAATTGCCTCTCGGGCTTGGCGATGCGGGGCCGATTGGGGAAACCATAAATCTGATTATCCAGGTTGAGGTACTCAACCAGTTTCGCCGGCGCCGCAAGGATGCGGCTATCGATGGGTAAGGCCTGAAATGCATGCCAGTAGCTGGCTTCTTTCACCCGGTGGGTGGAGTGGAGTTGGCGCAAACAGTCCATATCTTCCCCGCAAGCCTGTGGTGAATCGGCCTGGCCTGTTCCACTCCAAGTGCTGGCAATGAAGACCACTGCACCGATAAAATTCCGAATCATGCGCCGCCGTCCTTGCAATGTCTGTGGCATTTATTGAGGTAAGCTGCCCACATGCGATCGTTCAAGTATTACATATGTGACGTATTCACGGACCAACAGTTTGGCGGCAATCCGCTGGCCGTATTTCCCCAGGCGACCGGCCTTGGCCCGCAGCAAATGCAATCGATCGCCCGGGAGTTCAATTTTTCCGAGACTACATTTGTTTTCCCGCCGGAAACCGGGGGCACCCGCAAGCTGCGGATCTATACGCCTACAATGGAAGTGCCTTTTGCCGGCCACCCCAATATCGGAACGGCATTTGTTTTGGCGACGATAGGTGAGCTGGCTGCTGCTGAACAATTTGTTGCAGAGCGGGGCATTGAGGTCTTCTTCGAGGAAAAAGCGGGTGTGGTCCCAATCAGCATCAGGCTGCAGGATGATGCAATACTAACCTGTGAACTCAGGGCGCCGCAGGCTTTGACAGTGGGCAGGACAGTGACGGTTGAAGCCGTTGCGCAAGCGTTATCGCTGTATGCCGACGAGATTCTCACGACATTCCATCAACCCCAGGTAGCTTCGGTTGGGCTGCCGTTTTTGATCGTCGAGTTGCGCGATGTCGCCGCGTTGCGGCGCGCACGGCCAAACCTTGCCGGATTTGAAGAGCTACAAAACCTGGGGATCAGGCCCGACGTGCATTTGTACGTACGCGGCAAGGACGAGTTTGATATTCGCGCCCGCATGTACGCGCCATTCGATGGAGCGGTTGAAGATCCGGCCACGGGCAGCGCCAACTGTGCCCTGTGCGGCTTGCTGGCTCAACTCGACAGCGCGGAAAGCGGGCATTTTTCATGGAAAATTGCCCAGGGTGTGGAAATGGGCAGGCCCAGTGTCCTGCATGCCCGTGCGGAGAAAGCTGCGGGGAAAGTGGCATCCGTCTGGATCGGCGGCAGTTGCGTCAAGGTTGCAGAAGGGTTGTTCCACATCGGCTGATAGACTTTCTGAATTCAAAAGCAAGACCCGGAGTTTTCATTGCCAGCGCACGGGTAAAATGTCTCACATCGTTTATGGGGCTAGTGGGGAAGGTTGCCATGCTGCATGCAAAGAGAGCACAAAGCGAATACGCGAATGCCGCTGACCGCTGGGCCGCAGTAAGCGGTCGTGAGCGGGAAGCGGATGGTCATTTTTATTATGCGGTTCGAACCACGGGCATCTATTGCCGCCCATCATGTCCCTCGCGCACGGCCCACAGAAAAAATGTCGTGTTTTTTGATACCTGCGCCGAAGCGGCAGCGGCCGGGTTCCGCGCGTGCATGCGCTGTCACCCGGATGATGTTTCAGCAGACGAGCGCTACGCGGCCCTTGTGGTCCAGGCCTGCCGTTTGATTGAATCTGCGGAGCAAGCGCCGAGCCTGGATGAGTTGGCCGCGACGGTAGGCCTGAGCAAGCATCATTTTCACCGCATCTTCAGGAAAATTGCCGGGCTGACGCCCAAGGCGTATGCGACCGCGCAGCGGGACAGGAAAGTGCGGGACGGGTTGGCCACGAAAGGCTCGGTTACAGAAGTCATCTACGGTGCCGGGTTCAATTCCAGTGGGCGATTCTACGAGGCATCACGGGAAGTGCTGGGAATGACACCTGGCAAACGCCGTGCCGGCGGTACAGGCGAGACCATCAGGTTCGCGCTGGGAGAGTGTTCCCTGGGGACCATATTGGTCGGCGCAACCAACCAGGGTGTGTGTTCGATCTTGCTCGGTGACACGCCTGAGGAACTGCTGCAGATGTTCCAGGAACAATTTCCAAAAGCTGAACTGGTTGGGGGTGAGGCGGACTTCGATAGGTGGATCGCACGGGTAGTGTCCTTTATCGATGCACCGGGTTCCGAGTTGAACCTGCCACTGGATATTCGTGGAACCGCATTCCAACAGCGTGTTTGGAAGGCCCTGGGCAAAATACCCATGGGCCAAACGGCCAGTTACGCAACCATTGCAAAAGAGATCGGCGCACCGAAATCAACGAGAGCGGTTGCGCAAGCGTGTGGTGCAAACAAGCTGGCAGTAGTTATCCCGTGCCACCGGGTGGTGCGCAGCGATGGCGGCCTGTCCGGGTACCGCTGGGGTGTTGAGCGCAAACAGGCGTTGCTGGACCGGGAGAACCCCAAAAATTAATTATTTCTAATATAACAAACTGTTCACCTGGACTTAACTTCGGGTCAGTGATAATCGCCGACGATGCCCCACTGGGGGGCGAATTTCAGGTATCAGCATTGCACATATCGTTGGACAGAAAATTCTGGTTTTGGCACCTGGTCGTCCCCTCGGCGGTATTCGTCCCACTGGCCCTGCTGTTTGAGAGCAGCAGGCTTGACCTGTGGCTGGCTACTGCACTTTATGAATGGGAGGGCAATGCCTGGAGCCTCAGAGACAACTGGCTGACCTATGCGATCATGCACCAAGGCGGTAATGTGCTGATTTATGTTTTCAGCCTGTTGGTGTTGTTCCTTGCCGTTGGCAGCCGGTGGATTACTGCCCTGCATCCCTGGAAAAAATCTTTCTTTTACCTTTTCACCTGCATGGCCGTGATTCCGACCGCGATTGTGCTGCTGAAACATTTCAGCGAGGTTCCTTGCCCCTGGCGGCTGCAGGACTTCGGCGCGTCCCGCCTCTACCAGCACAGCCTGGCATACCCCCTGGGTTCCGGTCTTGGAGGGCATTGTTTTCCATCGGCTCATGCCAGCGCCGGCTTTGCGCTGCTGTCCCTGTACTTTGCTGCCTACCCGCAGTCGCGAAAGAAAGCGTGGCTGTTTCTGCTGCCAGGCATCGTGCTGGGCGCGAGCTTCGGATTCGCTCAACAGTTGCGCGGTGCGCATTTCCTGTCACATGACCTGTGGGCTGCGTTCCTGAGTTGGACCCTGGCGTTGCTGGTGTTCGGCGTAATGGAAGGAGTAGTTCGGAAACGTTCGATCACGCCAGTCATGGACGTTGGGTTAGTAGGTACTGATGAGGGGGTCCCGGCGTAACTGTTCTTCCACCCGCAATACATCGTCCGGGCAGTCGACAGCCAGGGTGTCCCGCTCCGTGGGCACCATGCGCACTGGACGCCCGTGCTCCATCAGCCGCAACATATCAATGGATTCATAGGTTTCAAGTGGTGTAGGTGCAAGCCGGGTATAGGCTTCCAGTTCGTCGCGGGTAAATACGATCACGCAGACCTGCTTGCACACATGGGTATCGGCAATACCGGTTTTCGCCAGGGTTGGTACGGGGGCGCGCGTCATGTACATGGCATTACCGTGCAGATCACTTACCACCTTGATGGTGTTGGGATTTTTATAGTCATCGAGGTTTTCCAGCCGGTGCGACAGGTTGACGCAGCCGATCTTGTCGCCGGCCTGGAACGGGGCAATCGCAGCATCGATCATATCGGGGAATATCATTGGTTCATCGCCTTGCACCATAACGATGAGGTCAGCATCCAACAGCCGGGCTGCTTCGGCAACGCGGTCGCTGGCGCGTTCGTGCCGGTCAGAGGTCATGATGACTGACGCGCCAAAGCCTTCGGCTGCCTTGCGAATGTCCTCGTCACAAGTGGCGATGATGGTGCCATCCAGCTGTTCGCACATCGCCACCCGGCGGTATACATGCTCAATCATCGGTTTTCCCAGGATTGGCACCAGCGGCTTGCCCGGGAAGCGGCTTGAGCCCATGCGGGCGGGAATAATGGCCACAATCTTCATCCTGGATTTCCTGGCTCTGGAGGCGGAGGCGTATTCACATCAGGCCGGTATTGGTGACCGGTTCGGGTTTGGCTGCTATGTGCAGGTGCAGGGCGGTATAATATGCCTGTCCCTCATCACTTACCAAGTCCAAACACCAAACGTGAAAGCTCTTTTTTTTCTGCGTCATTATAATGATATCGACCACGTCACACCGGTAGTGCACAAGTGGGCCGAGCGTGGCCATACCGCTGATGTGGTGCTGATGGGTGACCCGCATTTCAGCGACGACTACCGGATCGTTTACCTCGCTTCGCTGGACGGCGTGCGCGTGGCACGGATTGGCGAGATTCTGGATCGCCGGCAGCTATTCCGCATGCGCTTGCAAAAGCTGCTTCTGGATCGGCATTTCCGTGCTGCCATGCCCGGATTCTTTAACGCTATGCTTGATCGCGTGATGGGCAAGCACAAGCGCGTACTATTCTGGCAGAAAATAGCGGACATACTGCTGCGGCGGAGTTTTGCCCACGGCGAACCGGGTGCCGATACGTCGGGTGTGGTCACATTTGACTGGATCAGCGGCAATTCGGTTTTCCCCATCGAGTTTGTACAAACTGTGGTCGATTCGGCTCGCGAACGGGGCCTGGGGACTGTTTCCCTGCCGCATGGTGACAGCCCGCATGCGAATTTCCTGGTGCGTGTCGAAGAACTCAGCATGGAGCCGCGGCTGAAATTTGCCCCGGCAAAAATGTTTGACCGGGTGGTTGTGCCCAATGAACTGTGCGCAACACGCTTCCGGCCATTTGTCGAAAATTCGCGTGTGGCGGTGTTGGGCTCGCCACGCTATTGCGATGAATGGCTGGCAAAGCTGGAACAATTGTTGCCGCCATCACCGCTGGAGGCCAGTCCGGGTAAACTCAAGGTGGTCATGTTTCTGCGTAAAAGCGATTTTTCGATTTTCTGGGACGAAGTCGGCCGCGTGGTGCAAATGCTGGCGGCATTTCCGGATGTCGAATTGATCATCAAGGCGCATACCAGGGGGGGCTGGAGACAGCCATTGTCCCGCCGCGCCGGCTTGCGGCGGCTCAAGAATGTACGTTTTGTGGCAGCAGAGATTCACTCATCTCATTTGCTCAGCTGGTCGGATGTGGTGATCGATATCGCAACCTCAGTTGCCTTCGAGGCCGTAAAACTGAAAAAGCCGGTACTGGCTGCTGATTACCTTCATGCTGGCACGTCCACCGTGGGAGCTTACCTGCCTGAGTGCACATTGCACTGCCGGGATGATGCCTATAACAAGCTCGCGCATTGCCTTCGAGAGGGTTGTGATGATTTTTATGACTCTGCACATCGTGACCGCTTTCTGCGGGAAATCGTGGATGTTCCGGATGCTGATGTGCTGCCGCGATTTGTAGACTTGCTCGAATCCGTGGTCCGACGATAGAACGCGGCAAAATTCTTTTTCCGGAGAGATTTCCACCATGCCGCAAAGGTACATCGAGACACAAACATGGCTTTCCTGACGCAACGTATCATCCAGTCCGCACTCAGGTCTCCGGCGTCGATCCGCAGGACGCAGCTGTGGGACGCCCCGGAACTGGTCACATTACGTGTCCGGGAAGGGGTTGCACCAGGCAATAAACCTCCTGTGAGGATTTTCCTCGGCACAGAGCCGGCCCAGTTCAAAGCCGAACGCATCTTCATCTGGTCGATAGAACGGCTGCGAGACCCTGCACGAGTGTATGAAATCTACCTGATGAAGAACCTGACCGGTTTCAGATCGCGTTTTTGGCTGACCGGTTTTACCAATTACCGCTTCGCCATTCCGCATTTTGCGGCGGGCAGTGGTCGCGCAATTTATAACGATGTGGACCAGGTCTATCTGCAGGACCCGGCTCTGCTGTTCGACCTTCCTATGGCGGAGCATGGTTATTTGTCCGTCACTGCCGGCGATATTTCGGTGGCATTGCTGGATTGTAAAAAGATGGCCAGGCTGTGGACGTTGCAGGACGCACGCACGAAGGGCAAAAATGAGCTGCTGACGCGCGCAGCAAACACACCAGGTTTGTGGGGCAAGCTGGATGGCGGCTGGAATGCACGCGACGGAGAATACACAGCAGGCCAATGTGGTGTGCTGCACTACACGACCCTGCACCGGCAGCCGTGGCACCCTTTTCCAAACCAGTTCGCGTATCAGAAAAACCCCCATGGCTACATCTGGTATGAGCTTGAGAAAGGCGCTAACGAAGCAGCTTTCCAGGCATTCAGTGCGGATCGCCCCAGCCAGGGTTTGCGCAGGTTGCGCAGCCGCATTACCGGCCTGTCAGGAGAATCAGGGAAGCGCAGGAATGCGCCCTCGTCGGGCGTTTCCAGGAAATGTGCAGGCATGGCTGAGCTGTTACAGGACAGCCATGCGCAGAGTCTTTTGTATTGCCGTATCAAGGCATTGTCGGCAGATACCTCGGTACACATACCCGGTGATGTACGTTCGATTCAACACATGGACCCGCTGGCAGACTCGCCTGGAAAGATCGCTCGGGCTAAATTTGATGCCGTGCTGTGTATGAATTTGCTGGAGTTTGTGCCGGATGACGATGTCCCCTGGTTACTGGAGCGGCTGTTCAGTTACGCCGGGCGGGTATTGTATTGCAAGGTTGCAGACCTACCGGCTGCCAGCCAAAGTGCGCAAGTAGACCATCCTCGCCCTTGGCGGCGGAACACGGAATGGTGGCATTATCAGTTTCATCTGGTTGGCAGGCGTCATCCCGAGGTGCGTTGGCAGCTGCACCTTGAAACCAGCGCGGTGCGGCGCTTCGGCAAACCCGTGGTCATCGAGGGCAATGAAAGTTCACAACGGGAATTCAGGGTCTGGGTCATCAATAGCCACAAACTGGGTCACAGCAGCCAGTCCACTGCGCTCGCCGAGATGCTGGGCTGGCGTTACGAGAAGAAACAGGTAAACCAGGGGCCAAGGGAACTGCTGACCGTTCTGCTCCACCTGGGTGTAGGGCAGCTTGGACCCTGCCAGGCGCCATGGCCTGACCTTGTCATCGGCTGTGGCTGGTGGACAAATCACGTGGCACGATGGATAAAGGCGCGTAGCGGCGGTCGCAGCCGCCTGTTGCTGGCCGGCAGGAAAAGCCGCGGAATCAAAAGTACCAGCGACATTGTGGTCTGCTGTGAACACTTCCATCTGCCTGTACATCAGCGGCGTGTTGAAACGCTGTTACCGGTACACCCACTCACGAACCAGGGCCTGGATGCAGCGCGGCAGCGGGGTGAGAAATTACTCGAGGGTGCCGCCCAACCCCGTGTGGCATTGCTGGTTGGCGGTGATTCCAGGCAGTATGTACTTTCCCCCGAAGCTGCGGCGTTGATGGGCCGCAGAGTGCTGGAGCAGGTAAAACAACTGGGTGGTTCTCTTTGGGCCGTAACGTCCCGGCGCACCAGCAAAGCGGCGGCCAGCGCGCTCGCAGAAGCACTTAAAGGCGAGGGGCACATGCATGTCTGGTCGCCCGGCGGAAAGGGCAATCCCTACCGCGAATACCTGGCGTCGGCTGATATTCTGGTGGTCAGCGGGGAGAGTGAGTCCATGCTGGCTGATGCGATCGCAACGACCAAGCCGGTCTTCAGCTATTCACTTGAAAAGCGGCGTGCGGAAGTCCCGATGGCAATCGGTCAATGGTTGTTGCAACGTACTTCGCAGCAGCCAAAAAATCGCCGCGGCACCGAAAGGCCCCAACAGGGATTTGAATACCTCTGCGCCCGTCTGCTGCAACTTGAGTGGATTTTACCGCCGCGCGATATGGAAGAATTTCACCAGCGCATCGCGAAACAGGGATTTGTTTCCGGTTTTGGCCAGTCTCTGCAAGTGTCACAAGACAGACGGACTTACAGGCAGGAGGAACTTGGCGACCGTCTGCGTATAATGCTAGACCAACCTCCTCAGGCAGAGAACCTCGGCGTCATTCACATAGAAAAACGCCAGAATATTTATGCAATACCTCGACGTTGATAAACTGAATGCGATCGACGTAGAAGCATTTCTGCGTACCAAGCCCTATCCGTTCATAAACCCTGCCGACTTGCTGACCGCCGGGGGTTATCAGCAGCTGCTTGAAAACCTGCCCGATGTAGACGTCATGCAAGCAAACTTCAGCCGTAAACGGTCGCATGGCCAAGCGTCGCATGACCGCTACAACCTTGAGTATTCAAGCGATCTGAAAACCGTGCCGGATGCCTGGCAAGAATTCATTGCTGAGTTATACGGACCGGACTACAGGGATTTCCTGCAGCGCATGTATCGGCGGAGGAATTTTCACCTGAACATGCACTGGCATTACACCCCGACGGGTTGTTCCGTGTCGCCGCACTGCGACGCCCGGCAAAAACTGGGTTCCCATATTTTCTATTTCAACAGTGCCGATGAATGGGAGTCGCAATGGGGTGGACAAACTCTGATCCTGGATGATGGCGGAAAATTCTCCACCAACTCGGCACCGGCATTTGAAGATTTCGAGCGGATCATCGCCAGCGAATGCGTCGGCAACTACAGCACCCTGTTCGCACGCCGCGCGCGTTCCTGGCATGGTGTGCGTGAATTGACCTGTCCAGAGGGCAAACTCCGTAAAGTATTCATCGTGGTTATTAGTCATCCACTGCTGTATGCCGGGCGTCAGGCATTGAACTGGATAAAAAGGAAGAAGTGATCACGACGAGCGCGTCTTCGGTGTCAGTCGTATCGTACCCACGTCAACGCGCTGTCCTGATACTCGGTGCAGGGCGCAGCGGTACCAGTGTCGTCGCCCGCGCCACGCAGGCTGCAGGGGTAGAACTGGGCGATCATTTCAAGCCCCCTTCCCGCAAGAATCCCAGCGGTTTTTTCGAGGACAGGGCATTGCTCGGTCTCAGCAAGAAATTGCGCCGCGCGCTGGATTTGCGGCCAGATAGCCTCAGCTTGCTGGATGAATCGGTGTGGGATAGCCCGCTAGTGACGCCTTTTTATGCGGAATTCGCCGATACGATCAAAGCCCGATTTGGCGCTGCGCCGATCTGGGGGTTCAAATACGCGCGCACCATGAGAATACTGCCGTTTTGGGTAAGTTTATTCAGGCAAATGGACATAGAACCCAGCTACGTCATGCCGATTCGCAATCCGCTGAGCGTGGCTCGCTCACGCGCGAGGCTGGACGCACACCGGGGCAGCCAGGAAAACAGTGACCTTGAATGGCTGGTCAACGTCGTGCCTCATTTCCATCTGCTGCAGGATTCGCCCCTTGTGGTGATCGACTATGACCGTTTGATCGAGGACCCGCTTGTTCAGGTGCAGCGACTGGCCAAACAGCTGGGCCTGCCCGAGACAGTGAAAAGCCACGCGGCCATGGATGCTTTTGTCCATGATTTTCTTCGCCCCGGTCTGCAACATACACAGTTCAGTATTGCATCGATGATGGAGGAAAAGCGTATCAACCGCCTGCTGTGTGAAGCGTATTGCCTGCTTGACCGCCTGGCTGTTGACGAAATGAACAGTTCCACAATAGCCTTGTGGGACCGCTGGAAAGAGATCAACGCCAGGCTCGCGGAACTCCGCCCTGTGCTGGCCCGGCTCGACATGCTCGGGCGTGAACTGCGCCGGGCGCAATGGAATCCACTCAGCCCAGTACCTGCGGCCTGGAGGCTGGCCAGAAAGCTGCTGGAGAAGTTCTAATGTCCACTCCTGAGGACATTCCGGGATTTGAAAATCTCTCCCCGGTACGCCGGGCAGCGAAAAATTTCGCCAAATTACTGCGCGGCCGCGGCGTCGCCGCGCTGCTGGAATTGCTCACGATAGGCCTGCTGGCACGGACGCTGACACCCGATGACCTGGGCATCGTCGTACTGGTTCAGACCTATGGGCTGGTAGTGCGTGGACTGCTCAATTTCAATGTATATGAAGTCCTGATCCGCTTCGGTGTGCCCTTGCTGGAAGCCAAGGATGCGCCGGCCTTCAAGGAATTGTTGCGACTGACCCGTTTTATCGACCTGTCGTCCACGGCAGTGGCTACTGTCGTTGCCATGGCGGCAGCGCCGTTGACCGGAAAAATTCTCGGATGGGACGACGGCCTGCCGTTTTTGGCCATGCTGTATAGCGTTGTGCTGCTGACCTACGGATTTGGTACCGCCAAAGGCGTATTACGGATTTTTGATCGCTACGATGCCCTGAGCCTGCAACTGATGATTGGCCCGGTGCTGCGGCTGGCAGGAGTACTGCTGGCTTTGTTGCTGCAGCCCGGCCTGTTGACGTTCGTGGTGGCCCTGGCCCTGGCAACCGCAGCCGGAAATATCTCGCTGATACTGCGGGGGTGGGTTGAAATCAGGCGCCAGACCGGAACAACAAGCTTCAGAGGTTTCTCACTAAGAGGTTGGGAGAGCAGGTTTCCGGGGCTGGGTGGGTTCATGAGCGTGGTCTACTGGCAATCCAACCTGGACATGATGCCGAAATACATATCCACCTTGATGGCGGGCACTTTTCTCGGGCCGTCGGGTGCTGGCTACCTGCGGCTCGCAAATGAAACGACCAAGATATTATCCAAGCCAGGCGCACTGCTGCGGCAGGTATTGTATCCAGACCTGGTCAGGATGTGGGTGCGCCAAAGCAGCGATTTTGCCTCGCTACTGCTGCGCACTATGTTGCTCTCGGCATCGATAGGCCTGGTGATTGCCATCGCCTCGATATTTGGCGGAAGTTTCCTGTTCTCCCGTGCACTGGGTGCAGCATATGCAGAGGCGGCGCCCCTGCTGACCTTGATATTGGTGGCCGCAACCCTGGAACTGCTGGGAACCATACTGCGTGCTGCAGGTTATGCCGTGGGGCATGCCGGAAAAATTCTGCGCTTGCACCTGATCAGTGCGGTCATTTACCTGGTGGCTTTTGTAAGCTTGACGCCCATCTTTGGTTTGATCGGCCCAGGCCTCGCAGCCTGCATTGGCGCGATTGTACCTTTGGCTGGTATTGGCATGCTGGTTGCAAAAAGCATCCGCAACACAACTTTGCTGCCGCATCAATCTGCATAAGCTTCCGGCGGCCAGCGCCGGCTGAAACAGATCCATTGTGCAGGATCTGCCCGGATCCACGCTTCGAAAAGCTTGAATAACTCGGCGGTCATCTGCCTGGCCTGTTCAGCCGCAGGTGCATCTGGGTCAGCAGGCCTGATGGGTTTGCCCACGGTAATGCGGAATCTCAGGCCATCCAGTCGTTCAGTGCGGACGGGAATCAAATCACACTGATAGCGCACGGCGAGACGCGCGGCCGCGGTATTTGCCCACATGGGCGTGCCAAAAAAATCAACTGGCGCGCCACGGTCAAAGCGTGCGTCGGAGACCAAACCCACCATGTGTCCCTGTTTGAGTTCTTTGCTCAGATGCCGCATGCAATCATCGCGGGAAATCAAGGAAAGCGGCAGTGCCGCGCGCAATTTGTCGGCATAGTCCTTCAGGTAAGGGTTCTGCTCAGGCGCGTAGGCTGCGGTGAGGTGCAAGCCATATTGTGCGGCAACAAAAGCGCTGATTAGCCAGGCGCCGATATGCCCGTCCACCAATACGGCCGGCCGGCCGTGGAAGCCGGCAAAATCAATACCATCCTGCATGACAAACTCTATACGCCGGTCACGCTCCGCCCAGATACGCATGGCCAGCAGCATGTCCGCCACTGCCAGGCCAAGATTTCCGCACACGGCACGCGTAAGTTGTTCTATTTCTTGCCTGCTCTTGTGCGGAAAAGCGATAGACAAGTTGCGGCGGATTTTTTTTGTGAACGGAAGCACGGGTTTAAGGTTTCGGAACAGGGCACTGGTAAATCCGTACGCGCGCTCGGGCGACATCCTCCTGATCAGACCAGCCAGCGATTTGACAATGACCGCTTCCAGCATCCAGATGAACCTGCGCAGCACCGGCATTTTGTTAACCAGTCTGGACGGGAGCAGAAAATGTTTTTTTGCCATAGTGACGGCATTACCTCAAAATACGCGGGCCGTCGCAAGGGGCAAAGCGTCAGATGCTGAATCTTCCGACTTTCGCAGGGACCTGAGAGTTCTTATGCCAAAAGTTTCCGTTATTATCCGATGCTATAACGAAGAAGCCCACATTGGCCGGCTGTTGAGTGGAATCATGCAGCAGCGCGGTGAGATTGCGGAAATTATCGTTGTTGATTCTGGCTCCACGGACGCAACGCGATCGATCGTGGCCCAGTACCCGACCAGGATCCTCACTATCGACAAAGACGATTTTTCCTTTGGCCATTCACTGAACATAGGTTGCGCAGCAGCCGCAGGAGATATCCTGGTCTTTGCCAGCGCCCACGTATATCCCTTGTATGCTGACTGGATCGAGCAGCTGATACACCCATTTGAAGATGACCGCATTGCCTGTGTCTATGGCCGGCAAGTCGGGAATGACGCTACCAAGTTTTCCGAACGCCAGGTATTTGCGCGCTGGTTTCCTGAACAGTCGGATATGAACCAAAACCACCCGTTCTGCAACAACGCCAACGCCGCCGTGCGCCAGTCGGTCTGGAAAAGATTTCGCTATGACGAAACATTAACCGGCCTGGAAGACCTGGCCTGGGCCAGGCAGGTGATATCAGCCGGTTTTCGCATCGCCTACAAGGCAGATGCAGAAGTGGTGCACGTACACCAGGAAACGCGCAGCCAGGTGATGAATCGCTACCGGCGTGAAGCTATCGCCATGAAGGCGATTTTTCCGCATGAAGAATTCTCATTCATGAAATTTATCAAGATGTTCTTTAGAAACGCCTACACTGATGCTTGCCTGGCTTTGCAACAAGATGTGTTCTGGCAAAACATGTCGTCGATTTTTTCTTTCAGGCTCATGCAATTCTGGGGGACGTACCGGGGTTATGCCCAACACGGCGTGGTCAGTAAAACATTGCGCCGGAAATTTTATTATCCTCATGCTGGCGCCAGCAGTGCAGACATAGCATTGCGGGCGGGGCCGGGCAGGGAAAAGATCGATTACTCGGGTCATGAAAAGGGAAAGGAACCAACTGAATGATGAAATGGAGAATCCTTGTTTCGGCACCCTACATGCTACCAGTGCTTGATGGCTACCGGGACACGTTCATGGCGCACGGGGCGGAGATTGTGGTTCCTGAAGTGCACGAGCGGCTTTCCGAAGAGGAATTATTCGACCTGGTGGGCGAAATCGATGGTGTGATCGCCGGCGATGACCGCTTTAGTGAGCGGGTGCTGGAAAAGGCCGTCCCGCGGCTGAAAGTGATTTCCAAATGGGGCACCGGCATCGACGCTTTTGACCTGGATGCGTGTCGCCGCCTGGGTGTTGCAGTGCGTAATACACCTGGCGCATTTACCGAGCCTGTTGCCGATTCGGTGATGGGCTACGTATTAAGCTTTGCCCGTAAGCTACCCTGGATGGATCAGCAGATGAAGTCTGGAACCTGGGCCAAGATTCCCGGCCGGGCCCTGCATGAAACCGTGCTGGGGATCATAGGATTGGGCAACATCGGCCGTGCCGTGGCCAGGCGGGCCCGCAGTTTTGGCATGCAAGTGCTGGCCAATGACATCATTGAAATACCTCCATCAGTCATAAGGGAAACCGGCGTGCGCATGGTCAGTCGCGATGAGCTGTTGCGTCAATCAGACTTCGTAAGCCTGAACTGCGACCTGAATCCAACGAGTTTGCACTTGATGGATTTCCTGGCGTTCGGCAACATGAAACCGCAGGGCATTGTCATCAACATGGCCCGTGGCCCAATCATTCTGGAAGCAGCGTTGATTGAAGCTTTAAGTAGCAACAGGATCGCCGGCGCGGCGCTTGACGTATTCGAGCGCGAACCCCTGCCGCACGACAGCCCGCTGATCGGCATGTCAAATGTGATGCTGGCACCGCATAATTCGAACAGTAGCCCGGCAGCCTGGCTGAGGGTTCACGAAAACACCATAAAGAACTTGTTTGAGGTATTGGAGGCTGGAGCTTGAAGTCTGTATTGATCAGCGGTGTATGTGGTGGGATTGGGCAGGCGACTGCAGCCATGCTTGCCAATGAAAACTGGCAAGTGTATGGCGTGGACGTCGTCGCCCGCCGACCTGGACTCCAGCTGGCAAAATTCTGGCAGGGAAATGTTGTTGAAGAAACATTCTGGAGCAGTGTCATCATGCCTGATCTGGGAAAGGAAAATACCCTGGACGGCTTCGTGCACACTGCAGCGGTCCAGCCCTGTTCACCGATTGCCGAAACAACGTTGGCCGATGTGGAATGAAACCCTGGCGGTGAATCTCACGGCGGCATTCCTGGGGACCCGCTTTCTGGTGCCATTGATGGCCGGCAGAGATGCCTCCATAGTCTATATCTCGTCGGTGCATTCAATGGCAACTTCAGCGGGCATGGCGCCCTACGTGGCAAGTAAAGGCGGCTTGCTGGCTTTTACCCGTGCGGTCGCGCTGGAACTGGCGGAGTCAAAAATACGGGTGAACACTATTTTGCCGGGCGCGGTGGATACCCCCATGCTGGAAGCGGGCTTGAAACGCAGTTTCGGTGACTCCGCCGTGGGCAGGCAAAATCTCATTGCACAAACGCCACTGAAGCGTTTGGCCCAGCCAGGCGATATCGCCAGTGCGATAGGGTTTTTACTGGATGGGGCACGGTCATCGTTTATTACCGGTCAATCCATGGTCGTCGATGGCGGTGTGCTGGCGCGGCTTGCCTCGGAGTGATCTCGTTTCTGGTCGGGCATTTTGCTCAGGTTCATTGACGCCGATCCAGAACCTTACGCACGTTCGACAGTAGTGCATCAGGCGTGAAAGGTTTTGGCAAGAAATTGACGCCGTCCGGCAGAATGCCGCCATCGTCAATCACCCCGTCCGTGTAACCGGACATATATAGAATCTTGATGCCGGGGTCCAGCAGCGCAATCTGCTCATACAACTCCCGGCCATTCATCACGGGCATGATGACATCGGTCAAAAGCAGGTCAATGTGACCATTGTACTGCTTGAAAATCGTCAACGCTTCGACCGGGCCGGGCGCTTCCAGGATCTTGTAACCACTTTCTGTCAACAACTGGCAAACTATCTTGCGTACGTCAGGCTCATCCTCTACTACCAGTATGGTTTCTGAGCCGGCACTGGACTCAATGGCCCTGGCCTCCGCGATTTCTTCGATTGTCTCCGACACCGCAGGAAGGTAGATCCTGATCACGGTTCCCTGGCCAGGTTTACTATCAACCCGGATGTGGCCGCCACTTTGCTTGACTATTCCGTGCACGGTCGATAATCCAAGGCCGGTGCCTTTGCCTTTCTCCTTGGTGGTAAAGAACGGTTCGAACATGCGGGCTTGTGTTTCACTATCCATCCCGCAGCCGCTATCTCTCACGGCGATTACAACGTGCGGTGTTTGCAGGAAAGCATCTTGATGATTCGCCACATCTTCATGCTGAGGGGCATTGGCTGTTGCAATGCTTATTTTTCCGGTGGTTCCAATTGCGTCTTTGCTATTGAGCGCCAGATTAAGCAGGACTTGTTCTATCTGGGTCGGATCGGCCAGTACATTATGCAGATCCGCACTCAGCCGGGTGGTTAACTCGATGGATTCACCGAGTACCCTGCGCAGTATGTTCTCGAGCTCGCTGACCAGGCCGTTGAGGTTAATGATCTTGGGCCGGAAAACCTGCTTGCGGCTGAGCGCGAGTAGCTGCCGCGTCAACAGGGAAGCGCTTTTGCTGGCCTTTTGTACTTCTTCAATGCTGCCCCTGGCCTCATGATCCGCAGCCAGGCTGCGCAATGCCAATTCAGAAAATCCGGATACCACCATGAGGATGTTGTTGAAATCATGGGCCACGCCTCCGGCAAGCAGCCCAATAGCCTCCATTTTTTGCGATTGCCGCAATTCTTCTTCTTTTTGATTCAAAGCCCGCACGCCCTCTTCGAGACCGGCGTGCGCATTCTTCAGGGATTGATCGCGAGCCTCTATTACGGCCAGCATATTGTTAAACCCGTTGACCAGCAGATCCAGTTCATTGTTACTGGCCAGGTCGGTCGCTGCAGCTGCCCTCCTGTCTTCGAAGCCTTGCGGTGGTTTCACTGCACCGGGTTTCCGCCCGTGGAAGCGGCGAGAGTAATCGCCGGTTTCCGCAACGCCTTTCATGAACGCCACGAACCTCCCGAGCGGGCGCAAACTGGTCCTGGTAACCACCCAGGTCAATAGCGCGACCATCAATATCGCCAACAAAGCCTGCGTTGCAAGGGTGTTCTTCAGTTTCGCATTGGGCTGTTGCAAGGCCTGGGTCAGCGACCGGAGCAGGTAGAGGTTAACCGGTTCACCCGAGTCATCGATGCCCAGGCTCATCCAGGTGACCAGGTAGTCCTCATCTCCGAAGCGGGCCGTCCCGTCCGGCTGTATGGCCGCAGTTCCAAGCCTGGCCAACGCTTCGGCGCCAGACTCGCCGCTGGCAGGCAGGGGCAGGGTCGAGGCTATACTGCGTTGGCCCACGGTTACCACCGTTTCCCCGCCAAAAAAGGTCCTGAGGTTGGGCAGGAAGCTGGTATCGATGAGGTCGCCCAGCGTCAACGAGCCGATGACGAATCCTTGCATCTCGATGGGCAGGGTGCCAATGAGGTAGTGTTGCCCCTGCAGGCTGATCACACCAAAGTTGCGGTCTCCAAAACCTGCTGCGGGATTCAGTGCATGATTCAGTACGGGCAGTTTGGAAAAATCTTCACCAGGTTGTGGCTGCGAATTCATTTGGCCATTGGCAGCCAGTATCACTCCGGTCTCGTTGGTGACGAAAAGCAGGTCATGCCTGAGTCCGGTCCAGATCTTGTCCAGTTCATTCTGCACTGTTGCCAGCAGCTCAGCCCTGACCTCGACCTTCAAAGTGGGCTCCAGCCGGTAGGTTTCCATGGCGGCCCGGAGGGTCGGATTATTGCTGATCTGGGATGAAGCCCAAAGCAACTGCGAAAGGTTGTCCTCCTGGATACTCAAGACCTGTTTCTCGCTGCGATTGAGTATGTCCTGCAGAAGTTGCTTGGTCTCGTTCCTGATCTCGATACTCAGGGTCACAAAGACGGCTGTGATGACAAAAGTGGTCAAAGCGATATTGAACAGGATCGCCTTGGTGCTTAACCGGATGGAGCGAAATCCCGACACCATCCGGTGGAAGACTTTCCGCGCCTTCGTGTGAAGCGGCATCCTGTATTTTATCGGATGTGTTCATGGCGACTGATTCGATTCGTTAGCGTTCGGTCAAGAGCCATGACATGAGATCAAAGTGATGTGAAAGTTGCAGCGACAGGGAGTAACCCAGCGGGTACAACTCCACCGCACCGGAGTACTCGCTAGCATAGGCCCCGTCACCATAGGCCTCGTCACCATAGTCATGCCTGAATGCCAGCTTGAGTTGAGTATCCGCACTGAAGCGATAACCCAGGCCGATTTCCACGTCGTGCACCGTTACCTTCCGCGTCCACCAGTATGAGATACCCTCGTCGTAAACCAGGGGATACTCATTTCTATCGAGACGAAGCGCGAAGTAGAAACGCGGAGTCAGGGTGTACTTGAACTCCGCGAAGTAACCCATGACATCCGTGCCGCCGGTTTGGAACGGAACGTCATAGCGGGTGAAAGCCAACTCGCTGTTGAGCTCCGCGTACCCGCGGCTGAACTGAAATTCTATGCCCCAGACGCGCTGGTCATAATCTTTCCAGTCCGAGCCGGGCGGGAGATCGCCACTCAAGTGCTTATTCAGGTACGGGCCTTTGGTGTATGCCAGGCCCAGGCGCAGGCCGGTGAGCGGAGTTACGCCAAACCCCACATCCGGGCGAAGTGCGGAACCAGGGTCGGAAGGCAAATATTCCGCGTCGATCGGCGGCAGATCGACCAGCGCCGCCCGGTAGTCGAGCCAACCCGATGATCCGCCCACCTGCACGCCTAGTGGATACGGAGCATAGAGTAAATCGGGTTGCCCGATCAGCGGGTTCTGGGTGGAAAGGCGCCGCTCCGAAGCGGTGGCTATGGGTGGCACAATTTTGCCAGCCTCAATGAAATAGAACGCAGAAGAATTGCCCGAGTTGCCCGAGTTACTGGAATAACGCAGCGCAGCTTGCTGAATTTCCGAATCCGTTGCGCGATTCCCTCCCGACTCAACTGTCGCGATTTCTCCCAGGGCATACATCTGGAAACCCGGTGAAATTTGCCAGGCTGACCAGAGTTGTAGTTGGCCAAGGGTGAACGTTTCGCTATCGTCTGTGAGCGGCGCAAACGAGTACTCATTGAACCTGTGGACCTCGGCATCCAGGATGCCTTCGACCAGCACCCGCTCTCCGGCCATGGCCAGCGGGGCTGCGAAACTGCACAGCAAGACCAACAAGCAGATGACCCGACGTCTGGTTGCCGTTGTTGGGTACTTCCTATGGCGCGGAGGGTTCATCATCTGTAATGGGTATGACAATGTTCAGTTCAACCGGTTGGCCGGGTAACACCTCCACCTGCTGCTCAACCGGCTCGCTGCGCTCGTGCCAGCCAACGACGGTGTACGTCCCCGGCGGAATATTTTCGATCCGGTAACGTCCTTCGCCATTGGGTGTGGTAAAGAAGCTGTTATCCAGCACCAGCACGATGGCGCTCATGTTGGAGTGCAGGTGACAAAATACCGGGACGATCCCCGTTTGATCGAATGTAACTGACCTGGAATCGCCCTTCGGGTAGCGCCCGAGGTCAAAGGACTTTGTGCCGGACAGAGAAAATACGTTATGGAATATCGGGTCCTGGTTTGGAAAATCGACCGTAGTACCTTTCACGATCGGTAGTACGTGCGGCACGAACGTTTCGCCCATTTGTTTTACCTGCGGTGCATTGCCGCCCGCCTGGACTGGCGCAATGGCGGGCGTGGATTTCAGGTAGATGACAACATTTGTTCGTTCATCGTCCGTGTTTTCAAGACCTGGCGGGGGCGGTTGAGGCTTGAAGCCGGGGTACAGGCGAAAGCGCATCCGTTGCGCAGCCAGTTTGCGCGATATCAGTACTTCTCCATCAATGGTACCGGTCGTCGCCGTCACGTCCGTTGCAGCGTGAGCCGGGCCAGGCAGCAAGGACGATGACAGGGCCAGCCAGAAAATTACCGTGAGTGCCGGAACCCAAAGGCCAACACGGGAGAACGGTGCTTTATCAGGTGATTGCTGTCTCAATTCAACTGGCTGGTGTTGCAGAATGGGTGGTATTCAGCCTGTAACCCAACCCGCGGACTGTCTCAATGGTAATTCTGTCGGACTCGGGATCAATTTTTTTGCGCAGTTTTCCGATGTAGACATCTACCACATTGGTCAGCGGGTCCATGTTCAGGCCCCAGACATTGCTGAGAATGCGCTCACGGCTGAACAAGGTGCCCGGCTTGCTCATCAATAACTCGATGATGGCCAACTCCTTGGCCGTCATTTTGATTTCCTTGCCATCCACCGAGAAGCGCAGGGACTGACGGTCAAACGCCAGGGGACCGGCTCTGAGTACGGGCTCTTCGCCGGCAAAGTCCTTGCTTCGGCGCATAACCGTTTCCATTCGCGCCAGCAATTCCACAAACGAAAATGGCTTGGTCATGTAATCGTCGGCACCCATGCGCAGGCCGGCCACTACGTCATCCAGGCTGTCCATTCCCGTCAATATGATGATGGGCGTTTTCAGTCCTTTCAAACGCAGTTGCTGGCACACTTCATGGCCATGCATCCTGGGCAGCATTAAATCAAGCAACAACAGGTCAAAATCACCGTCCAGAGCGAGCGACAATCCGGATTCACCATCGTTCGCCACGACACAGGTATGCCCCTCCGCGCGCAGCCCGCGCTGAAGGAAATCCGCAATGCGGGGCTCGTCTTCAACAATCAGAATTCTCATGCCACTGCCTGGCTCCCGTACGATGTGCATTCGCGCGACACACTGCACCTTTGGAGAGAATAGTACACGCTTTGCGGAGTGTCACCCCAGGTCCAGGAAAAACCACCAGGGGCCGGATTCCTCATCGGAAACCAGCCCCTGGTGGTCTATGGACGCTGTGTGCCGGAAATGAGCCCTAGCTCAGTGGAAACGCCACATCCAGTATAACGCTCAGTTCCGTCCAGCACTTCGATAGTCTGCCCGCGCGGGTCGAAGTCCAACAGGGTTTTGCCGGGCTCTACAGGATCCCGAAATTCAGCTTCACCCTGGACTTTGCCATCCTTGTCCATGGTCGCATGAATGTCGCCAACCGAGGTGCCACCAACCTTCAGGTCATAGTTTCCGGCTGGAACATCCTCGATTTCCACGGAGAATTCGGTACGATCATCGCGCGCCTCGAATTTTGCATCACCGGATGCTTCCGGGAAGACGCCTGCATTCGTGAGGTCGACTTCAATTTCGCTAGCGTTATTGTCGCTGTCGGTATTGTTATCGTCGCTATCGTCATCGGTGGCATCATCGTCCGTGGCTCATCGTCTGAAGCGTCATCGTCGGTCGCGTCATCGTCGGTCGCGTCATCGTCGGTAGCGTCATCGTCAGTAGCATCATCGTCTGGTAGCGTCATCGCCGGTGGCATCATCGGTGGCGTCATCGTCAGTCGCGTCATCATCGCTGAGCTCGGCATCACCCGAGGTGAGTACCGCTCCCTGCTTGCCGCTGACCTCGATGGCCTGGCCGCGCGGGTCAAATGTCAGCAGGACCTTGCCAGATTCTACCGGGCTGCGAAATTCGGTTTGTCCATGGCCGGCACTAACCACCAATTCACCACGGTCCGCACCACCTACCAATATCCGGTAGCGGCCATCCGCCAGGTTTTCGCTTTCGACCGAAAATTCCGTGCGGTCCGGCTGTTCCTTGAAATCAGCATGGCCGCTGCCGGTGACTCCCTGGCTCGCCGGCACGAGGCTGATTCTCTGGTCGGTCGGTAGCACGTCTGAAGGTGTGTCATCTGAAATGCCGCCGCTGCATTCCGTATTGAAAATGGACGTGATCCTTGAAATTGGAAAAGCACCGGATCCGATAGCGCTGTCGGTGGAGCTGAAGGTGACGGTGCCATCGTCACAGGAAGAAAACTCTATCTCCATGGAACCGACTTGCGCTACGTTCGCGTTACCGGGATGGTCATCTTCCAGGAAACCCACGTCGCTGGCGCGGAACAGGTCCAGTTGGATGTGGTTCGCTTCTACCGGGCCTACGCCCAGCAACCAGGATGATTCCCTGTCGTCTGCATAGGTAAACCAGTACGCCACTGCGTTTTTCGATCCGTCGTCCTGGTTGACCACCTGCAGGATGAGGCCCTGGCTTTCCTGTTCCGGTTGGTTCCAGTGGCCTGAAAAATGCCGGGTTACAATCACGTCCTCCGCCGCGGCCGATGCCGACAGCGAGAACGCCAAAGCTATGGTGAGCAGTCTGATTTTCATACGAAACTCCTTGTGTTCGCGTCCTTGCGAAATGTTGTCCGGTTAGTGCAAACCGGGGATGTCCCTATATGCGCATCCATGTTACGCAGGCTTGATTATGCTCCGGTGAAATTCAGATGAACAGAGATTAAATTTTTCATTAAATTTGTGCGCCCTGGCTGCCAGCCGTGAGGTATTGTCCACCAGTCAAGAACGGCCGGGACGCACTCCTCCGGCTAATGGTTTCCTTTTTCCACTGCCGGGACTGTCTGCAGATAGGCCCATACAGCCTTGAGCTCTGTATCCGTCATTTGCCCGTAGGCCGTCCACGGCATCATCGTGCTGATGGACGTGCCATCCTTGCGCTTGCCTTCGCGGAGCGCGCGGATGAAGTCATTCTCGGTCCAGGACTTGAGGCCGGTTTCATGCGGCGTGATGTTCGCGACAACGGGCATGTTGGGATCACCCGCCATCTTGCCACCGGACAACTGCGGGCCATGACAGCCGCGGCAAACTTGCACGATGTGCTCTCCCAGCTCCACGCTCGGCGCCTCGACCGGCGGCTCTATTTCATGGGGCCTGGTGTGATCGATGGTGAAGGCAAGCAGCAACTTGGGATTGGTGGCGATCATGAACGAGAACACGGGTCCAAATCTCACCTCACCCAGATCGCGATTCACGGCAGGCATCGAGCGAATATAAGCCGCTATGTCGGACAGCTCGTGGTCGGTGAGATTGAGGTAATCCTGCGATGGCATCGAGGATGTGCGTCCGTTGTGGCGCACGGCATGCCGGACGGCGCGGTCCCAATCGTTCGCGGTGAAGTCTTTGGTCACGCTACCTTCACCGGAAGTCAGGTTTGGCGCCACCCAATGTGCAATCAAGGCGCTGTCGATGATGGTTCCCCCGCCAAAGTCTTTGCCGTGGCAGCCGCTGCACCCCGCGCGGCTCTCGGCAATGTGCTGGCCCCGCCGGACCGCGCGCTCCAGAGTCACCGCCGGGAGGTCTACGCCAGCCAGCGGGTCCGTCGTGGAGGCTCCTGCCGCGATCCGCTCGGCGCGAAGCGCTGCCAGTTCGTCAGCACTCAATGGGAACGGGATGGGGAAGCCGTCCGTATGCACTGTCCACTCTTTCTCGTAGCGCTTGTTCGCGACCTGGTTGGCCCAGAGATAAACAGCCAGGGCAGCGACCGTGACCACCGCCAGCACCCATGCCATGTATTTCATAACTCTTTTCATTCGGGGAGCCCTCCACTGTGCCTCAACAGGGAATGATTGCCGGTCTTCCTGATTTATTTTACCAGCCTTCGCCCATGATCCAATAAGCTGCTATTTCTGGCACTATAGCCGCGGAGCATCCGCAAAGCTGCGTGGCCTTGATCTTACGGCAGCATGTACCCACTGGCACTTACTGAGGAATCACAATGGATTGGCTGGTCATCCTGAAGGCGCTGGTCCTCGGCGTCGTTGAGGGCGTCACGGAGTTTCTGCCGATCTCGAGTACCGGGCACCTGATCATTGTGGGTGACCTGCTCGATTTCAACGACGACAAGGGCAAGGTCTTCGAAATTGTCATTCAACTCGGGGCGATCCTGGCGGTGGTGTGGGAGTATCACGCCAGGCTGCTTGGTGTCACACGCGGTTTGCTGACGGATGCGGGCGCGCGGCGATTTGTGGCGAACCTGCTGGTCGCCTTCATGCCGGCAGCCATACTGGGGCTGTTGTTTCATGACGCGATAAAGGCGTACCTGTTCAACCCGGTCACTGTTGCGATCGCATTGATTGTCGGCGGCTTGCTGATTTTCTGGGTGGAAGGCAGGCACCGCAGCGTGCGTGTCGCCGCAGTGGACGAGATGGGATGGCGCGATGCCTTGCTGATCGGCCTGGCCCAGTGCGTGTCCCTGATTCCCGGCACGTCCCGCGCAGGCGCTACCATCATTGGTGGTTTATTAACCGGCCTGTCGCGCAAGGCCGCCACGGAGTTTTCGTTTTTTCTCGCCATCCCGATCATGTTCGCCGCTACCGGTCTGGATTTGTACAAAAACTACGAATTGCTGCACGCGCATGACCTGCCGGTGTTTGCCGCCGGCTTCGTGATGGCGTTCATCAGCGCTCTGATGGTGGTTAAGGGTCTGCTGCGCTACATTGCCCATCACACCTTCAGCGCTTTTGCGTGGTATCGCCTGGTCCTCGGCGTGATCGTGCTTTGGTATTTCTGGTAGGCGCAAACTGAACAAAACCTGATGAACAAGCCCGCATGAACAAACCCTTGGCCAATGTACGTATCCTGGACCTGACCCACATGTTGTCCGGCCCCTATGGTTCCATGATCCTGGCGGACCTGGGGGCGGAAACCATCAAGGTAGAGCCTTTGCAGGGCGAGGGTACACGCAAACTGCTGGCCACGGACCCGAAGAATTCACTTGATGGATTCGGCGCCTATTACATCACCCTCAATCGCAACAAACAGAGCGTGGCCATCGACCTTAAAAGTCCCGCAGGCCGCGAGGTCTTTTACGACCTGGTGCGCAAGTCTGATGTGGTCATCAGTAACTTTGGCGTGGGTGTGCCGGAACGGCTTGGTATTGATTACGCAACGCTGAGCGCCGTCAACCCGGCCATCATTACCTGCACCGTGACGGGTTTTGGCTCCGATGGGCCCAAGCCTGACCGGCCGGCCTTTGACCAGGTGGCGCAAGCCACCGGTGGCGGCATGTCCATTACCGGCAGCGACCGGGCTCACCCGGTGCGTTCGGGCATTCCTATTGGCGACCTGGGCGGCGGCATGTTCGCGGTCATGGGTATCCTGGCCGCCCTGTTGGAGCGCGTCACGCAGCGGCCGGGGCCAGCACGTGGACATTTCCATGCTGGATTGCCAGGTTTCCATGCTGAACTACATGGCGACCATGCATTTTCTTTCCGGTGAAGACCCGTACCCCATCGGCAATTCCCATTTTGTACATGTGCCCTACAATACGTTCGCAACATCCGACGGTTTTATTGTCATTGCGGTGATTACCGACAACTTCTGGCAGAATCTCAAGCACGTGATTCCGTGTCCGGAATTTGCAGATACCAGGTACGATACCCAGCCCGGCCGCTGGCAGGATCGTGACATGATCAATGAGCGTTTGAATGCCATCCTGAAAAGCAACACGTCTGAGTACTGGCTGCAGCAGTTGGAAGCCAAACGGATTCCCTGTGCGCCCGTAAACCGCTTCAGCCAGGCTTTGTGTGATTCCCAGGTATTGCACCGCAACATGGTGGTTGAGCTCAAGCACCCGGGCGGCAAATCCACCCGGGGGCCGGGCAATCCCATCAAGTTGTCGCGCACCAATGAGGAGTCATTCAGTGCCGCGCCGCTGGTGGGTCAGCACACGAATAACGTTTTATCCCGATTGCTTGGATACGAGGCGCCCGCTATCGAGGAATTGCGCCGGCAGGGAGTGGTTGGCTGATGCGCGAAACGGTGACCATCAATGACGTTGGCCCGCGTGATGGGTTGCAGAATCAGGCACGCTTCCTGACCCCGCAGCAGCGCCTGGAGCTCGTCAGCGCACTGATTGCGGCCGGGGTGAAACATATCGAAGTTGGCAGCTTTGTTTCGCCCCGCGCGGTCCCCGCCATGGCGGGTGCGGCGGAAGTCTTGGCGGGGCTGCCGCAGAACGGTGACAGCCGCTTCACGGTGCTGATTCCAAACATGAAAGGCTATGAGCTCGCCCGGGCGGCGGGCGCCACCAGTGTCAACATGGTGCTATATGCCAGTGAAGGCATGGCACAGAAAAATGCCAACATGGGTATGCTCCAGGCGGAACAGGTGACCGCGGACATCCTGCACCGGGCGCGCCAGGAGGGTATCCGGGTTGCGGCTGCCATTGCAGTTGCCTTCGAGTGCCCGTTTGATGGTCCTACCGATCCTGCTGTAGTGCAGCGCATCGTTGCACAGTTCTTGCAGTTGGGTGCGGATGAAGTCTCCGTGGCCGATACCATAGGCGCGGCCAATCCGGGGCAGGTCAGGGCGCTTGACCCAAACGCTGGTGGAACGTCATGGGGTGGAACGGCTCAGTTGTCATTTTCACGACACGCGGGCCATGGGCCTCGCCAACGTTTTTGCCGCAACAGAATCCGGCATCCGCAAATTTGATGCGTCCATTGGCGGGCTGGGTGGTTGCCCCTTTGCGCCGGGAGCATCCGGCAATGTGGCCACCGAGGATGTGGTGATGATGCTGGAGCAGATGGGCTACGATACGGGAATTGGTCTTGCGCCATTGCTGGCAGCAGCAGAATTGGCAAAATCACTGACCGGCACCGCGCCTGGCGGGCGCGCCACACCGTGGCTGCGTCGCCAATTGGAACGAACGAAATAACACCGGGAAATAACACTGGGAAATAACATTGGGAAATAATATTTGTTAGGGGATCTGGAGAGAAGCATGAGTTATCGACTGGGCGTTGATGTGGGCGGTACCTTTACGGACCTGCTGCTGATCGACGAGGAATCGGGCGCCACCTATACAGCCAAAGTGCCATCCACACCGCACGATTCGTCGATTGGCGTGTTGAACGGCATCGCGCGAATCTGCGAGGAATCAGGAGTTGATCCGAAAAAGATTCACCGCGTAATGCATGGCACCACGGTGGCCACCAATGCGGTTTTGACCGGCAAGGGCGCGAAGGTCGGCCTGGTCACCACCAGCGGCTTCAAACAGGTGTTGCAGGTGGCACGGTCGTTTTGTCCGGGCGGGCTCGGCGGCTGGGTGAGCTACGTCAAGAAGCCCCTGCTGGCTCCGTTGGAGCTGACCATCGAAGCGGAAGAGCGCATCGCCGCCAATGGCGAGGTGGTCCGCCCGCTGGACAAGGCTGCGTTGCGCACCAGCCTGGAAAAACTCAAGGCCAAGGGGGAAGTTGAAGCCCTGACCATCTGTTTTATCAATGCCTATGTAAATGGCGAGCACGAGCGCCAGGCGCGTGACATTGCACGCAAGATATTCGGCAAGGTACCCATCTCCATTTCATCCGACGTGGTGCCGGAAATGCAGGAATACGAGCGCACCGAAACCACGGTGGTGAACTCCTATGTGTATCCGGAAGTTTCCACCTACATCAATAATTTGCAGGCTGCGCTGGAGAAGCTGATGGGCAAGGATGTGCAGCTGTCCATCCTGCGCTCTGATGGTGGCCTTGCTTCCTCACGCGCAGCTGCGGAATCGCCGGTAAATCTCCTGATGTCCGGCCCTGCCGGTGGTGTGGCGGGCGCCATTTATTACGCCAGCCGGGCCGGGTACGGCGATGTGCTGACGTTTGACATGGGCGGAACTTCCACGGATGTGGCGCTGATCCAGGGTGCCAGGGCAAGGGTACGCAGGGAAACGCGAGTGGGGGACGTAACCGTCCGCGCACCCTCGGTGGATGTGCGCACGGTGGGCGCGGGAGGCGGATCCATTGCCTTCGTGCCGCAGTTGACCAAGGCTTTGCGCGTCGGCCCGCAATCGGCTGGGCGCCGTCCCCGGTCCGGCGGCCTACATGCAGGGCGGAACCGAGGCCACGGTGTGTGATGCCAACGTGGTCCTGGGGTACCTGCCGTCTGATGTCCAGCTGGGCGGCAACATGGCCATCGACAAGGCTGCAGCCGAGACGGCGGTGCAGAAGATTGCCGACGCCATGGGCATTGGATTGATGGAAGCGGCCGAGGGCATCATCAAGATCGTCAATGAATCCATGTTTGGCGCCTTGCGGCTGGTGTCCGTGGAGCAGGGTTTTGATCCACGCGATTTCGCCTTGATAGCTTTTGGCGGCGCCGGGCCTCTGCATGGCAACGCCATGGGCATCCTGACTGACTCCTGGCCGGTGATCATTCCACCCGGCCCCGGCGTGCTGTGCGCCTATGGTGATGCGACCACTGCGGTGCAGGACGAAGCTTCGCGCACCTACGTATCCAAGGCGGCCAATATCACCGTGGAGCAACTGCTGGCTGATCTTGAAAGCCTGCGAGAGCGTGCGGCGACGTCACTGAATGCCGATGGTATCCCGGCCGAAAAGCAGGAAGCGACCTACCAGGCGGATCTTCGTTATGCCGGGCAGGCATTCCAGATCACCATGGAATTTACCGCAGCCGATTTGCGCCAGCACGGCCTGGCATTCCTCACGGACCGATTCGACCGGGAGCATGAGCACCTGTTTACCTTTGCCCTCGGTGAAGACCACGAACTGGTCATGATCCGCGCCATAGTACAGTCCCGTTCCAGGGCCATTGCTGAAGTGCGGGTGGGCAAGGAAGGCTTAAGCCTGGATGAATGCAAGGCGCATGACTCGCGCATTTACCATGAAGGGCGCTGGCACGATGCCGCCATTTACCACCGCAACCTGTTGCGCGAGGGCATGGTGATCAGCGGCGCCGCGATTGTCAGCGAAATGGACGCCACCACCGTGGTATTGCCGGGCTACATGGCTACCGTGGATGCGATCGGCAACCTCTTGATCACAGTGGCCGCAGCAGGAGGCAAATAATCATGGCTACACGAATTGTTCAAACCAATAACGCGCCTTTTTCCCGCATCGAAGTGGACACGGTCACCGTGGATATCATCGAAAACGCCCTGCGCAATGCCCGCGTCGAAATGGATGCGGTGCTGTTTCGCACGGCCATGAGCCCGGGTATCCGTGAGCAGGGCGATTGCTTCCCCATGATTGCCAATCGCGATGGAAAAATGGTCGTTGGCCAGTTCGGCTCCTTCATCCACGGATTTACACAGGCGTACAACGCCGAACTCAATGAAGGCGATGTCATCCTCACCAACGATCCCTACATGTGCAATGCGGCAGTGTCGCATTTGCCGGACTGGATCGTGCTGGTGCCAATTTTCAAGGATGGGCGACACATTGCCTGGTCAGCCATGTTTGGCCACATGTCGGACAACGGCGGCATGGTGCCCGGCTCCATTCCCATCCGCGCGGAAACCATTTTCCAGGAAGGCATCCGTATTCCACCGACCAAGCTCTACAAGCAGGGCGTTCTGCAGGAGGATGTGCTGGAACTGATCCTGCACAACGTGCGCACACCACAGTGGAATCGCTTTGACCTGAATGCACTGGTTGCGGCCTGCAGAACCGCGGCGCGGCGCTGCACCGAGATTGCGCGGCGCTTTGGCGACGATGTTTTTTACTCCACCATGGAAATCATGCTGGAGCGCAATTACCTCGCGATGAAGGCCATCATCGAGATGCTCGTGCCGGAAGAGCCGCGCGTGTTTGAAGACTACGTGTGCGACGATGGCGTGGGCATGGGGCCCTACAAGATTCGCTGCAAGCTGTGGCGCGAGGGCCCCAAGGCGATCTTTGATTTTGCCGGCACCGATCCGCAGGCGCAAAGCTCGATCAACTTCTACCTCAACGAAGACATGTTCAAGATGTTTTTCGGCTCCTTTACCATCAACCTGGTCGATCCGCAGATCCTGTTCAACGACGGCTTCTACGACCTGGTCGATGTGCGCATCCCGGAAGGCACGCTGCTCAAGCCGAAGTTCCCGGCGGCTCTGTCCGGGCGCACCCATGCACTGGGGCGGATTTTTGACGTGATGGGCGGCCTGCTGGGGCAGAGTGCACCCGATCACATCAATGCGGCAGGATTTTCCGACTCCCCCCACCTGTTTTTTGCCGGGTATGACGACAAAGGCGAATGGTTCCAGCTGTTCCAGATCGGCTTTGGGGGTATTCCGGGCCGACCGGTGGGCGATGGTCCCGACGGGCATTCCCTGTGGCCGGGTTTTACCAACGTACCCAACGAGTTCATCGAGGCCTATTTTCCCCTGCGCATCGAACGCTACGACTGCATTGCCGATTCCGGCGGCGCCGGTTTGCATCGCGGCGGCAACGGACTGTCCGTGGCCTACCGCTTCCTGGTTGACGGCACGGTTTCCGTGCACGACGAGCGCTGGTTAACCTACCCCTGGGGCGTGCGCGGTGGCGAACCCGGCATGCGCTCCACCAAGCGCCTGGTGCGCGCGGACGGCACTGAAACCTGGTTGCCGTCCAAGTCCGAAGGCATCAAGGTGCGCAAGGGAGACCTGCTCTACTTCAATACCTGGGGCGGTGGTGGCTGGGGTGATCCCTATGAACGCGAGCCAGCGCTGGTCAAGGCCGATGTGGACCGCGACCTGGTCAGCGCGGCAGGCGCAAAACGCTATGGTGTGGTCATTGCCGCTGATGGCTCGGTGGATGCGCCGGCCACACAAGCGCTGCGGACCCAACTGCGCGCCCAACGCGGTGAATTCGGCATGTTTAATTTCGGCGGCACGATCGAAGAGATCAAGGCCCGCTGCAAGGCTGAAACGCACCTGGATCCACCCCGGCAACCGACGTTTAGCCGCGGCTGATGCCGGACCTGGAACGTCAATCGCAGGGCCTGGGTAAACGCCCGGCCCTGGTATTGGTTGATATGACCAGGGGGTTTACCGACCCGGCCTGCCCGCTGGGTTCGCCGGCCGACGAGGTGGTCGCAGCCTGCCGGGCATTGCTGGATGCCTTTCGGGCAAAAAAGCTCCCGGTATTTTTCACCACCGTGGTCTATCGCGATGCGCGCGAGGCGCGGGTTTTTCGCAACCGCCTGCCGGCCCTTGATGTGCTTACTGCCGATTCCGAATGGGTCAAGGTTGACCCCCGCCTTACCCCCAGGGCGGATGAAACCATCATCGAAAAACACTGGGCCAGTGGTTTTTTCCAGTCCCATTTGCAGCAGGAGCTGAAAAAGCACCACGTGGATTCCCTGGTCATCGCCGGCCTGACCACCAGTGGCTGTGTGCGTGCCACGGCAGTGGATGGTTTACAGCATGACTACCCGGTGGTGGTGGTGCGCGAGGCCGTGGGGGATCGCAACCTGGAGGCGCATGCTGCCAGCCTGTTTGATCTAGGCGCAAAGTATGCTGATGTGCTAAAGTTGAACGAAGTTAAAAAATTGCTAAAAGCCTTGTAGAGAATAAACTTAAACTAATAACAGTCACTGCAATTTATGCTCTGTGGGAGTGGGACAATGAAAAAATCCTGTTGGAACATAGCTGTACTAGCCACTCTGGCCGTTCTGTTTGTCACCGATGCCTATGCCCAGGCCGCTCTTGAAGAGATCACGGTCACGGCCCGGAAACGCACGGAAAACCTTCAGGATGTGCCGATCTCCGTAGTGGCTTTTGGCGCCCAGGAGGTTCTCGACGCGGGCATCCAACGGCCAAAGGACTTTATTTCCCTGATTCCCAACGTAACCCTGGTGAACACCGCCAATTTCGGTGACACCCAGGTCAGTATCCGCGGCATCGTGTCTACCCGCGATGCGGAATCCACCTTTGCGTACGTGGTCGATGGCGTGCTCCTCACCAACCCGAACGCATTCAACCAGCAACTGGACGATATTGAGCAGATTGAGGTGCTTAAAGGACCCCAGGGTGCTTTGTATGGACGTAACGCGGTGGCGGGCGCCGTCATTATCGACACGATGAAGCCAACCTACGAACAACAATCCAGGTTCGTGGGCAAATATGGCAATAACCAGACCTGGGGCGGCACGGCGATAGTCAGCGGGCCACTGGTGGATAACAAGCTGGCGGCCAGCCTGGTGGCTTACTACGACAGCACGAATGGCGATTACCTCAATGCCCTCACGGGGCAGGGTGGCGAGGTGAATTACCTGGAAAACGAAGGCGTCAGGGGGCGGATGATCTGGGAACCGACCGATGATGTCACCGTCGATTTCCACGCCAATTATGCCGAGGCAAAAGGTGGCGCCATCAACTTCAACGCCGTGTTTGCCATCCCGGCTTTCGTGTCTGTACTGGGCAGTCCGGAGTTCTATGCTGACGTCAATGATCACGATTTCATCTTTGCGTTTAACGTGCCCGGCGAGAACAAGCAAACCACCAGCAATTTTTCCGCCAAGATGGACTGGGAACAGGACGCCTTCACTACGACCTTTATTGCCGCCTACAACAACCTCGACGAGAACCTGTTGTCGGATGGCACCAGTGCGACGTTTTACGGATACGAAATTACTGATGCCTGCCAGCAATCGCGCATTCCCCTGAACACCTTTACCCGGCCTGACCTTTTCGGGCCGTTCCTGGCCCCTTTCCTGGTGTTGCCACCGCCCTCGGCCGGCGGCGCCAATTTCGCTGGTATTTATGGCCCCTATACCCCCACTACCTGTGATGGCTACCAGTACCAGGAACGGAACCAGAGCGATCTCAGCTTCGAATTGCGCCTGACTTCACCGCAAGACCAGAAAATCCGCTGGATTGGCGGAATTTACTACCTCAACATCGATAGGGAAGTCGTCGTGGGTTATGGCGCGGACCTGGGCAAAGGCTTTGAATTGCAGCCCTACATACCACCCACCGGGAAGAACCCCACTGACCTGCTGTTCTGGGACAACTTCACTACCGATGTGTATTCAGGTTACGGGCAACTTGAATTTGATGTGATGGACAATATGGAGCTGGCCTTTGCCTTGCGTTATGACAAAGAGGATCGCAAAGACCACAACCAGGTGCCCAACGTGGATTCATCCGGCTACAACATCAACCTGGCGGGACAGCCGATCAATCCGGCGTTTAACCAGTACCCCAATGGCGTTCCGGACCGCAAAGCCAGTTTCAGCGAATGGCAGCCCAAGATCACCTGGACCTGGGAAGCTAATGACGATGTAACGACCTATGCCAGCTGGGGCAGGGGCTTTCCGCAGTGGCGGATTCAACTCCGTCGGCAGCGAGGACCTGATCAATTACTGGTACAACGTGGGCTATGGCGGGCCGGGCGAACTGGTCAATTCACAACTGACCATCACGGACGAATACCCCAAGGAAGTAACCGACAGCTGGGAAATCGGCGTCAAGACCCTGTTGATGGATAACCGCCTGCGTCTTAGCGGCGCCTATTTTGATACATCCATTGATGACAACCAGTTCTTCGAGTTCTTTGCCGGTCCCTTTGGCCTGATGCGCGTGGTGACCACGATTGACAAGGCTTCAATCAGTGGTTGGGAGGCGAATTTTGATTTTGCCGCTACCGACTACCTGAGGTTGTATGGTGGCCTGGGCCTGCTCAACAGCGAGATCAAGAAAAACATCAATCGCCCGCTGTCGGTGGGTAACGACATGCCGCAGGCGCCGGGCGAAACCTATAACCTCGGCGGTCAACTGGATCTGCCCATGAATGACAACTGGAACTTCATGTTCCGCCTGGACTGGCGCTATGTCGGCAAGATGTGGTTCCACACCCTGCAAGGCGAGGAAGTTCCGACCATTTGGAACGCTCTCTTTCAGGCCAACATTTTTGACTCCAATATGAGCAAGGCCCGGCGTGACGCCTACAACACCCTCGATGCACGCATGATTTTCAGCAATGACAATTGGTTGTTCACCCTGTGGGGCCGTAACCTCACCGACGAAAACTACCTGCAGGAAGTCATTCCAGCGCCGGAATTCGGTGGATCCTTCATTCACCCGTCTTCCTTGCGCACGTATGGCATTGAGGTAACGCGCCAGTTCTGAGCGGGACACTACGCGCAAAAGAAAAGCCCGGGCAGACCCGGGCTTTTTTTTGCCTTTCAGTTCGTGGGACTTCAGCCGGCCTTGAGCACTTTGGGACCTCGCGCAATCGCCATGGCGCCGCTGCGCACCACGGCGAGGATTTCCGTGCAGGCGCTCACGCGTTCAATAAACCTGTCCATTTGCTCGCTGGATCCGGTGAGTTCCAGGGTGTAGGTATCCGGGCTGTCATCCAGCGCGCGTGCGCCGCTGGCAGCAACGAGGTCTGCCAATTGCTGTTCCGCCCCGGCAGACACTTTCAGCTTCATCAACAACAGCTCCCGCTCGATGTGCGGGTTCTTGGTCATGTCGGCAATCTTGACCACGTCCACCAGCTTTTCCAGTTGCTTGTTGATCTGCTCGATGACCTTGTCGGAACCGGTGGTGACCAGGGTCAGCCGGGACAATTCAACATGCTCGGTCGGGGCAACGCTGAGGGATTCGATGTTGTAACCGCGGGAGGAAAACAGGGTAGCAACCCGCGACAGCGCGCCGGCTTCGTTCTGCAGCAGTATGGAAATGATGTGTCGCACGATTTATTTGAGCACGTTTACGCAGTGGGATAAAGATGAACCCTGAATGTTGGCGCAGATTCAGGGGTATTGCAATGCGGTTTTGATTACCCGACACTGAACCCACACGCTTCTGGCGCACGGGCAACAAAGGTTTATGGATCCAGGCAGGCAAACAGCTGAAGTGGCAAGCCACCCCCTGGCGGGCACTCAAATGAGTGGGGCCGACATGATAGTCCAGGTCCTCGCGGATGAGGGCGTGAGTATTATTTTTGGTTACAGTGGCGGGGCCATTCTGCCAACCTATGACGCGGTGTTTCGTTACAACACCATGCACAAAGGCAGGGATGGCGTCGAGCCCATGCCCCTGATTGTGCCTGCCAACGAGCAGGGCGCTGGTTTCATGGCGTCGGGTTACGCCCGCGCCAGCGGCAAAGTGGGCGTGGTGCTGGTAACTTCCGGGCCCGGCGCGACCAATACCGTGACCCCGGTGCGTGATTGCATGGCTGATTCCACGCCCATCGTGGTGATTTGCGGCCAGGTGCCTACCCATGCCATTGGCACCGATGCGTTCCAGGAGGCGCCGGTGTCGAGTTGCCTCGGACCGGTAGCCAAGCACACCTTCCTGGTAACTGACCCGGCCAAGCTTGAGTCCACCATGCGCACAGCGTTCGAGATTGCGCGTGGTGGCCGGCCCGGGCCGGTGGTGGTCGACCTCCCCAAGGATGTGCAGAACTGGACCGGCGTTTTCCAGGGTGGCGGCCTCCTGCCCGTGAGAGGTTATCGCAAGCGCATGCAGGCGGTGGCGGAAAAGCGCCTTGGCGAGGAAAGCTGCAAGGCATTTTTTGACATGCTGCAGGCCAGCAAACGGCCCTTGATTTATGCCGGTGGGGGCGTCATCAATGGCAACGCTGCTGAGGCTTTGCGGGAATTTGCCCACCAGTTCCGTATTCCGGTCACCACCACGTTGATGGGCATTGGTGCATTCGATACAACCGAGGCGCTTGCGCTGCACATGCTGGGCATGCACGGCACGGCCAGCGCCAACTACGCGGTGGAAGACTGTGATTTCCTCATTGCAGTGGGCGCGCGGTTTGATGACCGCGTGGCCGGGGTTCCGGCAAAGTTTGCCCCGCGTGCACGACGTATTGCCCAGTTTGACATCGATCCCTCGGAAATCGGCAAGGTGAAATCCGTTGACTGGTTCCAGGTGGGAGTCATGAAGGAAGACCTGCGGACCATCACGGCATACGGTCAACGCGAGCGCATCGCCCCTGATTTCACTGCATGGCACAAGGAAGTTGCTGCCTTGAAAGCAACCTACGCACTCAATTACGACAAGGACTGCGAATTGATCCAGCCCTACGCCGTGATCGAGGCGATCAACGAGATCACCGCCGGGCAGGCCATCATTTCCACCGGAGTCGGGCAGCACCAGATGTGGGCTGCACAGTATTTTGATTTCCGTCATCCGCGCTTGTGGCTGACTTCCGGCAGCATGGGCACGATGGGCTTCGGGCTACCCGCCGCCATCGGGGCACAGTTTGCGCAACCCGGCTTGCTGGTTATCGATGTCGATGGTGATGCCAGCATTCGCATGAATTTGGGTGAGCTTGAAACGGTCACCACCTATGAACTGCCGGTCAAAGTGCTGGTGCTGAACAACTTTGGCGACGGCATGGTAAAACAATGGCAGAAGCTGTACTACAAGGGCAGGCTGTCGGCCAGCGACAAATCACTGCGCAAGAAAGATTTCGTGAAAGCCGCCGAGGCCGACGGGTATGAATTTGCCCGCCGCCTGGATAACAAGAACGACATGCAACACGTGATTCGCGAGTGGCTGGAATTTCCCGGCCCGGCATTTCTCGAAGTCATCATTGACCCGGACGCCGGGGTTTACCCCATGGTCGGCCCGGGGCTGGCCTATGACCAGATGGTGACGGGTGATTTCATCCCCACGAGAACCGCTACAGAGATGGAAGATATAGACGATTCTTCGATGTTCTAGATATCCCCCGCAATTCCTTCCTGCGCCTGCAGGCGGACCGCCAGAGGCCGGGAGATATCCAGGTGAATATTCCGCTGCGGGTAGGCAATTACAATGCCGTTTTCCCTGAACAAGCGTTCGATGGCGAAGCGAACATTGCTGCGAACCGCGCGCAGCTCTCCACCGGAACGGATGTCACACCAGAAATACAGTTCGAATATCATCGCGCTTTCGCCGAAATCCTCGAAAATCACGACCGGCCTGGGATCAGCCAGCACTTCCCGTTCGGCCATTGCTGCTTCATGGATCAATTCGACCACGCGCTCAACCGGCGAACCATAAGCCACGCCTACCCGGACAAACGCTCGGAAGCGGTGGTCTACCAGGGTCCAGTTGACCACTACCCGTTCCAGCATCTGGCTGTTCGGTACCAGCAAGTGCACGCCGTCCACGCGCCGGATGCGCGTGGAGCGATTACCAATGCGCTCGACCACACCCATGTGCTGGTCGATTTCGACAAAATCGCCAATACGAATCGGTTTCTCCGACATCAGGATCCAGCTGCTGATGAGATTGTTGATGATGCTCTGTGCGCCGAAACCCACTCCTATGGCCAATCCGCCACTGATGAATGCGAGCTGGGTTACCGGGATTTCCAGCATGGCCAGGGCGGAAATTAACGTGAGAATCAGGAACACCCAGTAGAACAGGCGCACGATGGTCTGAATGGCATTGGGGTCTACGTTTCCGCGCTGCATTTGTCGCGCGAGCAGCCGGGAAAGGAACTTTGCCAGCACCAAAGCCAGCACCAGAAATACGACTACCGTTACGGCATGGCCGAAGGTAATGTCGACGCCGTCGCCGAAGCTGAACAAGGTTAAATTCCAGATTTTATTCAATTGTTGCATGCTAGTGGCCTGTAACAGGGAAAGTGGAAGAGGGATCGCGACGGGATGGCGGTGGCTGGCGCCGGTCTGGAGCGAGGTTGATAGCCATAGCTATCGGCCGAGTGAAGACCAAGCCAGGCGCCGCCAGATCAAGCGAGCTGCTTTCGATTTCTCTGTTACAGGCCACCACTCACTCAATCAGGTAGCGCTGCAGGAACAGCATCGCAGCTTGTTCGTAGATATCACGGTTTTCCTTGCGGTCATAGCCATGGCCCTCGTTCAGCGCATTGATGTACCAGACCGGGTTCCCCCGCTGGCGCATGGCCGCGACAATTTGTTCGGCCTCGGTAACCGATACCCGCGGGTCGTTCTGCCCCTGCACCACCAGCAGTGGCAGCGTGATCGTGTCCACCTGGCTGAGCGGGCTGATGCTTTGCAGGAAGGCCCTCATCTCCGGGTCGCGCTCGTCGCCGTATTCAACCCGGCGCAATTCACGGCGGTAGTCCTGCGTGTTTTGCAGAAACGTGACAAAGTTGCTGATGCCAACAACGTCGACTGCCGCTTTCAGATGCTTGCCATAGTGTGCGGCTACAGCCAGCGCCATGTAACCGCCGTAACTGGCGCCGTAGACGACAACCCGTTGCGCGTCGAACTCCGGCTTTGTGGCAATCCAGTCCAACAGCGCTCCAATGTCTTTTACCGCATCCTCGCGCCGATACCCATCATCCAGTGCCAGGTAATCCATCCCGTAGCCCAGTGAACCACGCACGTTCGGCGCAATGACTGCGGCTCCAAGTTCTGCCACCCACATTTGAATCGTGCTGGAAAAAGCCGGGCGGTACTGGCTTTCGGGCCCGCCATGAATGTCGATGATCACGGGAAACGGACCCTCGCCGGCAGGCCGGTAGACAAATGCGGGAATCTGGCGCTGCTGGTCATGTTCCCGGTCAAACGTGGGATAGCGTACCAGTTCGGGAACAGCAAACTTGCTGGTATCCAGGCCGCCGACCTCGCTGCTGGTCCAGCGCTGCAGGGATTTGGCATCCTCGGGAGACTTTCCCAGTACCATGACAAATACGTCGCTGGGTGTCTGCGCCGTGCTCATTGTCATCGCCAGCCTGTGATTGTCCTGGTTGAAGCTCAGGCCGCTGATCACTCCGGCAGGCATGTTGCTGACCAGGGAATAGCGGTTGCTGCGTGTATTGAGGAGGTAGACCCGGCTGAAGCCATCTTCGTTGGTGGTAAACGCACCACGACGGCCATCCGCGGATAGCGCAAATTCGCTAACGTCCCAGGGTATTGCGCTGGATATGAATTGCGCCTCGCTGCCCGGCTGCAAGGACTGCCATGCCAGCTCCGCTCCCAGTCCGCGGGCATTGCTGATCAGGTAAAAACCTTCGTTCTTATGATCCAGCACCACCGCGCGATTGGCCGAAGGAAACTCCGCACTGCCCGCCAGAAGCCGGCGCTCCCCGGTGGTGATATCAAGCAGGTAAACGCGTGAGTCGCCCGCGGAGATTGCCTGTTGCACAAGCATGAACTTGCCGTCGTCGGTGAAATCAACCGGCACCCATAAACTGTCATCGGGAGACTCCAGAACCAGGCGGGCGGGTTCACTCCCGGCTATGTCCATGAGCCAGATATCGTTACTGCGCCCGTTACGCCGGGTCGAAAGGTAAGCCAGCCGCGTCCCTGTCCTGTCCCACGTAATGTGGGTATTGCGCGAAGACCCGTCGGAAACCAGCCTGGCCACACCCGAGCCGGGGTCCAGCAGGAACACCTGGCTGAACTCGCTGCCCCCCTTGTCCATGGTCAGGGCCAGGGTGTGGCCCTTTTCCTGTCGAACCACTTCCCCGATCGGCTCTTCAAAAAAAGTCAGTTGCTGCCGGTCGCCGCTGGGAAAATCTACCCGGTGAATCTGGTCGAGGAGTCCGAAGCGGGTGCGTATGTAGATGCCATTGCCGTCTTCGGTCCAGTCGAGAAATACGGCTGAACGGACATTTTGGTATTGCTGCACGCGGGCGGCTAAGCTGCCGGGGATCTCCGGCACGTCCTGCAGCAGCAACTGGCCGTTATTCAGGGTCGTGGAAGCAGGTGCGGCTGCCGGTAGCTGATTTGCCTGGAGCGGGGTAAATTGCCGCAGCGCCAGGCAGAACAGCAACGCAAGGCAGATCAGCGTCCTCCGCCAGCTTGCGGCCAAGCCCGGTCGCCCGATCATTTTCTGCGTTTTGACAAAACTCATCACCACTACCCTTCACACCCGCCGGGCCGCAACTTTCCGCTACAAATAGTGCCATAAAAGGTATCCGGCTATACTGTCGCATCCGGTCGGACCGGATTCCGCGTCGAGAGAAGATTACCCCAGGACATGCACAAACCGCTTCACATCGTGATTCTTGCTGCCGGCGAAGGCACGCGGATGAAATCCACTCTGCCCAAAGTTCTGCACCACATCGGCGGCAGGCCCATGCTGGTTCACCTGCTGGAAACGGCCAGCAGCATCGAACCCGCCGCCATTCACGTGGTGATTGGCAGCGGCTCCGACCAGGTTCGTCTCGCCTGTAGCGAGTTTCAGGTCAACTGGGTTATCCAGCCCGAGCGGCGCGGCACCGGCCACGCAGTATCCCAGGCAATGCCTTGGATCCCCGATGACGCGCGTGTCATGGTTCTGCTCGGGGATCACCCCCTGATTCCGGCATCTGTGCTGCGCGAGCTGACGGCGGGGCGCCCGGTGCCCTTGACGGTACTGACCATGGAACTGGCCAAGCCGCGCGGTTATGGCCGTATTGAGAGGGACCGAATCGGGCGCATTGCCGGCATTGTTGAGGATAGGGATGCCACCCCGGCGCAATGGGGAATCAAGGAGGTCAACACCGGCATTATCCTTTCCGAGGCCCTGGAACTGCGCCGGTGGCTGGAGCAGCTGGGCTGCGACAACATCAAACAGGAATATTACCTGACCGACATTTTTGCCATGGCGCACAGCGAAGGCAAGGAAATCCATGGTGTGCTGGCCCCGGATCCGCTGGACTTGCAGGGCGCCAATGACCGGCGCCAGATGGCGGCGCTGGAACAACGCTACCGGCAGCGCGCCGCCGTCCAGTTGATGGAAGACGGCGTGCAGATTATCGATCCGGCACGTATCGACGTGCGCGGACATGTCCGGGCCGGGCAGGACGTGTGCATAGACATCAATGTCGTGCTGGAAGGAAATGTTGAACTGGGTGACCGGGTATCCCTGGGGCCTGGTTGTCTGCTGAAGGACTGTGCACTGGCGGCGGGCACCGTGGTGCGTGCTTACAGTGTGCTCGAAGGTGTGCGCACTACCGGTGCCTGCGAGATCGGGCCGTTTGCCCGCTTGCGGCCGGGAACGGAATTATCGCAGGGATCCCGCATCGGCAATTTTGTCGAAGTCAAAAACAGCCGCATGGGCGAGAACAGCAAGGCGAATCACCTCAGTTACCTGGGTGATGCTGAAGTCGGCGACCGGGTCAATATCGGTGCGGGTACGATTACCTGCAATTACGATGGGGCCAACAAGCACCCGACCATAATCAAGGATGATGTATTCATTGGGTCGAACACGCAGTTGATAGCGCCGGTCACCATAGGCCGTGGTGCAACCATCGGTGCGGGTTCGACCATCAGCCAGGATGCACCGGCCGATGCACTCACACTCAGCAGGGTACGACAGACCACGGTGCCAGGCTGGAAACGCCCGCAAAAAAAGGGCAAGCCATGAACCTGCGGCTTTCGTTGACCAGAGGCAAATCGCCATGTGCGGCATCGTAGCGGCCAGTGCACATCGCGACGTGGTGGACATCCTGGTGTCCGGATTGCGCACGCTGGAATACCGCGGCTACGACTCTGCCGGCATTGCCATGCAAAATGGCGCCGGGCTGAAGCGCCTGCGCACTTATGGCAAGGTCAGGGAACTGGAAACCTTGCTGCGGGAAAGCCCCTTGCAGGGTGAATGCGGAATAGCCCATACGCGCTGGGCTACACACGGTGTGCCCAATACGGCCAACGCCCACCCCTTGATGTCCCGCGATGATATCGCGCTGATTCACAACGGCATCATTGAGAATCATGAAGAACTGCGCATCGAACTGCAGGGCCAGGGCTACGTATTTACCTCCGAGACCGATACCGAGGTGATGGCGCACCTGGTTAACTGCCTGATGAGCGAAGGGAACGACCTCTTTACCTCGGTGCGTAAAGCCGCCAGGCGCTTGCGCGGCGCGTTTGCCATCGCAGTGTTAAGTTCCGCTGAGCCCGGCGTAGTGGTCGGCGCCCGCGTTGGCAGTCCCATGGTGCTGGGCTTGGGCTTCAATGAAAACTTCCTCGCTTCAGATATCCATCCCTTGCTGCCGGTAACCAACCGCTTTGTCTACCTGGAAGAAGGCGATGTGGTGCGCATTGATACGGCCGGGTATGAAATCCGCGATCACGCAGACAAGCTGGTGCAGCGTCCGGTGAAGGAAGCCGATGTGAGCACGGATGCAGTGCAGCGGGGCGACTACCGCCACTACATGCAAAAAGAGATATTCGAGCAACCCCAGGTCGTGGCGGAAACCCTGGAAGGGCGCATTGGTCCGGATCATGTCCTGCCCAACATCTTCGGGGTGGGGGCGGACGCCATGCTAAGCCGCGTTCGCCAGGTACATATCGTGGCGTGCGGCACCAGCTATCACGCCGGGCTGGTGGCCCGCTATCAACTGGAACAACTGGCAGGTATCCCCTGTATGGTCGAGGTGGCCAGTGAATACCGCTACCGCAACCCGGTCGTTCCGGCCGATACCCTCTTCGTGGTGGTGTCACAGTCAGGTGAAACCGCAGACTCCCTCGCAGCATTGCGGCACGCGAAGGAATCGGGCTATCTTGCGACGCTGGCCATTTGCAATGTGCCTGAAAGTTCCATCGTCCGCGCCGCAGATCATATCCTGATGACCCGGGCCGGGCTGGAAATCGGCGTGGCTTCAACCAAGGCTTTCACCACCCAACTGGTGTCACTGCAATTGCTGGTACTGACCCTGGCCCAGTTGAACGGCGTGAACGCGGAGGCCATCGCGGCTTGGGTGACCGAATTGCACGGCCTGCCTGAAAAACTCAACCAGGCGCTGGCGCTGGATGATCGCATCAAGTTACTTGCTGAGAAATTCGTGGACAAGCAACACGCTCTGTTCCTCGGCCGGGGCAGCCACTACCCGATTGCCATGGAAGGCGCACTCAAGCTCAAGGAAATCTCCTATATCCATGCCGAAGCCTATCCTGCCGGTGAACTCAAACATGGTCCGCTGGCGCTGGTTGATAAGGATATGCCGGTGATTGCGGTGGCGCCCAACAACCACTTGCTGCAAAAGCTGATCAGCAACATTGAAGAAGTGCGCGCCCGTGGCGGGGAAATGCTGGTCATTGCCGATGCGCAGGCGGGCGCCAGCCTCAAACAACGGCACGGCGAAATCATTGAACTCGATACCGGCGGCCCACTGATTGCACCCGTGGTGCTGACCCTGCCGCTGCAGCTACTGGCTTACCACGTGGCGGTATTGCGCGGCACGGATGTGGACCAGCCGCGCAATTTGGCCAAGTCGGTTACGGTGGAATAGTTCTGTTCGCTTGCTTGACGTGTCATGACATGTCCTGATAGTCTCGTTTAATGGCCAAAATCAAGATCAGTTCTAAAGTCGAACAACGCGAATGGGAAGCCCTGCAGGCGATTGCTTCCGAGTCGCAGCAGAGCATTGCCGGACTGTTGTCCGAGGCTGTTGCCGATTATGTGCGCAAACGCCGGCTGCGCCCGGCTGTACTGTCTCATCTGGAAGATTCCATTAAGGAAAACGAGGAACTGGGACGCCGACTTGCCCAATGAGGCCCCCAATGCGGTCCCCAATGAGGTTATGCAGTTCCTGTCGCTGGATGAAGCCAGCGCAATTCATCAACGTCTGATCGACAAATTTGGTGGAGTGCCGGGACTGCGGGACAAGGGCCTGTTGGAAAGCGCGCTGTTTCGCCCACAAACTGGCTACTACGAAGATCTCGCGCAGATGGCAGCGGCTTTGTTTGAATCCCTGATCATCAATCACCCTTTCGTGGATGGCAACAAGCGCATGGCCTTTTTTGCCTGCGATGTCTTTCTACGCCTCAATGGCTGGAAACTCGAAGTTGCACCAGATGCCGCCTACGCGTTCATTATCCGCTCGCTTGAGCAGAACGAGTGCGATTACGACCACCTCGTGCCGTGGATTCGGCAGCATCTAAAAAGAGTATAAATGGGGCTGGTCAAATGGGCCGGGCGACAAACCAAATGTGCGGTGACAGGCCGCTGCCCATCAATATTTCTGCTTTACAGCAAGTCAGGCGCACGTTCTTCGCGCACCCGGAAAACAATCAGCAAGCCAAGGCTCAGAAGTATCAACGGCGAAGCAAAGCCGGCGCGTTGGCTGTTGAATGTGCTGGTGAAGAAAGCAACCAGGCCATGGCCGATGAAGGCAGTAGCCCAGCCGGACACGGCATACAGGCCGAAGAACTGCGTCATCGACGACACCGGTGAAATACGCGCCATCATCGCCCGGCTGTTGGAAAATATGGCGCCGATGAAAATCACGAGCACAATGAAAATAGCCAGGTAGAGGAATTCCGGCAAGGTCTGGAAATAGGGAAAGGACCAGATGGGCTGAGCTGTAGCCGCATCATAGGGAAAAATAAAAAAGATCTGGCTGGGCGTGATGGAAATGGCGCCCAGCATCGACAGGATGGCGCCGCCGACAGCAATTTGTATGGCCCTCCTGGAACCAATCTTGTCATCGATCCAGCCGCCGAGCAGCCCTCCGGCAATACCGGCCGGCGTCAATGCCAGCCCAAACAGCATCAAGGTAGCGACATCCCACTTGAATTGCCCGGACACGTAAATACCGGCGTAGGAAATAATGGCTACCAGTCCATCGGTGTAGAGCATGCGCGCCAACAGGTAGGTGCCGACATTGGATAGCTGTCGGGCACGCTGGACGGTGTGCCACAGCTGTTTTAGTCCTTCACCCACCGCGCGCTGCACCGTCACCCCGGTCGATGGTCGGTCCGGTGTCCAAAGCAAAAGCGGCAGATGGAAGACCAGCAGCCACAGGCCGGCAATCACCCCTGCAATGCGCTCGTGCTCATGCAGTCCGGGATCCAGTCCAAACAGAGGCTGTGCGGGCAGGAAACTCCAGTCAATCACTTTCGAAGCGGGCAAAGCGATGGTCAGCAATACGGCCGTCAGTGCGACCAGCGATCCCGCATTGCCAACCGCCAATCCGAGCCCGGACAGGCTGCCCAGCCGCTGCCGGCTGACTATCGAGGGCAGCATGGAGTTGTGAAACACTTCACCGCAGGAGAAACCCATCGCCAGGATGACGATGAAAGCGAGGATCAAGCCGACGGGCAAGCCACCCTGGGCGCCCGGCATGGCCCACCACAGGGCTATGCAACTTGGGACGGACAGGGCCATGATGCCGATGATCCAGGGCTTGCGGCGCCCCAGGCGATCCGACATGGCGCCGGTTAGCGGTGCGAGGATCGCGACCAGGAATCCGGCGATGGTGTTGGCGAAACTCCACATACCCTGGCCACGGATGGGATCACCAATGACTGTATTGGTGAAATAGGGGGCAAAAACATAAATGGTCACCAGGGAAAGATAGGGTGAGCGCGCGCACTCATACAGCGCCCAGGATACCTGTCCGAGCCGGCTCGCCACCTTTTCACCGGTAGCGGATCTGTCGTACATCAAGAGTATCGGTCTGGAGTTTTGCTGACGTCACTACCGTTGCCATTCATGCACTCCCTGCTGGTTTCCTTGATTCAAAAGTGACTGAACGGAACCGGCCGGTTGTCTACGATGGCTTCGATTTTTTTCAGCAGTGCGGGTGTCATCTTGTCCGCATGCTGCAAGGCTCCCAGGTTGTCCTGCAGCTGATCGATGCGGGACGCTCCCAGGATCACGCTGGATACGTGCGGGTTCTGCAGGCACCACAACAGGGCGAGGTGGTGAACCGGCAGGCCCGCTTCTGCTGCGAGCTCTTGCAGACGCCGGGTTTTTTCGATTTGTAACTGTCCCTCCGCGCTGTCGAGTTTGCTGCGTAACCACTCGTACCCTGCAAGGCTGAAACGGCTGCCTGCAGGAATACCCGAATGGTATTTGCCGGTGAGAATACCCATGGCCAAGGGGCAAAAAGTGGTGCTTCCCAGTCCATGGTCCGTGAACAGGGGCAGCAAATCCTTCTCAAATTTTTCGCGGTGGAACAGGTGATACATGGCCTGCTCCATGGTCGGCGGGGTCAGGCAACAGGCGCGTGCCACTGCATAGGCTTCAGTGATCTGTTGCGCGTTCCATTCTGAGGTGCCCCAGTACAGCACTTTGCCCTGGGTGATGAGGTCATGCATCGCCCGGACCGTTTCCTCCACCGGTGTCTCGATATCGGGCCGGTGGCAGAAATACAGATCGAGGTAATCTACCTGCAGGCGCTTGAGTGCCGCGTGGCATGCCTCGACGACATGCTTGCGGCTCAGGCCTTTTTGCGTTGGTTTGTCACCACCCCAGTACACCTTACTGGAGACGCAAAAGGTATCGCGCGGCCACGCCAGGAGCCGCAGCGCCTCTCCCATAAGTACTTCGGACTGACCCTTTTCATATACTTCAGCGTTGTCGAAAAAATTGACGCCGTGTTCGTAGGCCAGCGCCATCATGTCGCGTGCGGCAGCACCATCTACCTGCCGGGCAAAAGTCACCCATGAGCCCAAAGAAAATGCACTGAGCTTGAGTCCTGACTTTCCGAGGCGGCGATATTCCATGGCTGAGTTGTGAGTATAGGATGCACATCGATTCCAGACCAGCTCTTGCCGCACGGCGGCAAACATTCTCGCTGCCAGGCCAAACTGGTGAAAACAACGCGGTTTCAGTAAGCTGTTGCTCCTCCATGCCTGAACAAACGGTACCAGACCCGCCCGACCGCACTCTGATGAGGGGCGTGTTCCTGGATGTTGAAACGCTGGACTGCGGCGACCTGGACCGGGCGCTGCTGCAGGCCAGCCTACCGCAGTGGCAGTGGCACGAATTCTCTGATCACGCGGATGTAGCCCGACGCATTACCGGCGCCACCGTAGTTGTTACCAACAAGTGCCAGCTGAACCGTACCGGGCTGGAGCAGGCCAGGCAGTTGCAGCTCGTCGCCGTGTCAGCAACAGGCTGCAACAATGTTGACCTCGTTGGCCGCCGCTGAGCTGGGTATCACGGTGTGCAACATCCGTGACTATGCCTCTGATGCCGTGGCGCAGCACACCATCACATTGATGCTTAACCTGCTCACTGCCCAGCCGTGGTACTGGCAGAGCGTGCGCAATGGTGACTGGAGCCGTTCCCGGCAGTTCTGCCTTGCAAACCGGCCGATACGCCAGGCGCGCGGACTGAATTTCGGGATCATTGGTTATGGTGTTCTGGGCCAGGCCACGGCCCGCCTGGCCGCGGCCTTGGGTATGAATGTGCTGGTTGCGGAACGCAAAGGCGATGCGGCGCGCCCGGGCAGGGTGGCCTTTGCAGAGGTGATACAGGAGGTCGATGTTCTTTCCATTCATTGCCCTTTGTCCGCGCACACGGAAGGCCTGATTGACAGCACCGTGCTCAGTGCCATGAAACCGGACGCCATCCTGATTAATACGTCCCGTGGCGGCATCGTGACAGAACGCGACCTGGCAGATGCCCTGCGCAAGGGGGTGATTGCCGGTGCGGCGATTGATACCCTCAGCATTGAGCCACCACCACCGGACCACGTGCTGCTGCAACCGGACATCCCCAACCTGATCGTGACCCCGCACAATGCCTGGGCCAGTCGCACGGCGCGGCAGGCTGCGATGGATCAGGTAGCCAAAGTGATTTCCGCTTTTGTCGCGGGCGCTGCAATCAACCGGGTGGTGTAGGCAGGTCCGGATCGCCTTGAGTCAGGACATGCGCCTGGCGATTTCTTCCTCAACAGGCAGTTCGGGTGGCAGTTGCACATAGTATCCCTGCTCTTCCAGGCGCTTTCGCACCACTGCAATGTCCGCATGGGCCAGGCGTTTACGTTGTTCCAAGTCCAGTTGCATGATTTCCCGCGGATTGGGCAATTGCTGCTGCAGGGCAGCAGGTAACTGGTCGAATTCCTTGCCCTCAGCGAGGTAAATGTAGTGCCAGGGTTTTTTATCGGAACACAATACCTTGCAACGCATCACGTCAGGAACCTGGCAGACCGGGTGGCGACCAGTATAGCGAGCCCGCCGGGCGGGTGACGCGAATTCTTTCCTAAACTGGACTATGATTAAACTGAGGGGGTGTGTTTGAATCTGCCGCAATGAGTGTTCACGAGTGAGGAATGCGAATCATGAAAACCAAGAGTTGCAATGCCGCTCTATTGTTGTGTTTACCACTGATTTTACTGGTGGCCTGCCGGGTTGACCCGACCCCCTCCAATAAGGTCCCTTATACGGTTGACCTGCAAGCAGCAAAGGGCGCAACAAAAATTGAAATACTTACCCCTGATCAGGGGTGTAGTGATAATGGACGGGGCAAGAAGGGATGTGTCGAGTGCAAGAAAAATCAGGAGTGCACCATCGAGTTCAGACTCAACCTGGAGCACGGGCAGGTGGGCCAAACCTGTCAGGAAGTGCCACCGCCTGACTGGGTGATAACAGAAGTTCAATTGTCAGAGAATGGCAGTGTGCTCACGGGAAAAGGTGCTTTTGGTGGAGAACCACCTGATTGGATGCTAAAGGCATTCCCGGGAATCAGTGAGAAAAACGGATCGTTGCCGGTTCCGGCTAGCCCCACTCAGTCGATAATACTCACCGATTTGAACAACCATCGCTATGGCGGTTTGAAAACTGCCTACTACCAGGTCACGGCCACAAGTTGTGTAGCAGGTATTAAGCCAATCACGATCGATCCTGCTATCCAGAACAAAGGCAAGTAAGTCTGACTCTGCACCCGGCCTGGATTAGCCTGAAGTATAGAGTGGCGTCGTGAAAACGCTGCACTACAAGGCCTTTATCAGCTACAGCCACCAGGATGAAGCCTGGGCCAGGTGGTTGCAGGGCTCCTTGGAAAACTACCGGGTGCCCAAACGCCTGGTCGGCACCACGGGTTCGTTTGGGGCTATCCCTGCCCGCCTGCTGCCCATTTTCCGTGATCGCGAGGACCTGTCTTCCGCGGCGGACCTGAGCAGCAAGATCAGGGACGAGTTGGCGGCATCTGAAACCCTGGTACTGATCTGTTCGCCAGCCAGTGCACAATCCCGCTGGGTCAACGAGGAAGTTCGTTACTTTCGTCAGCTCGGCCGCGAGGACAGGATTTTTGCGCTCATTGTTGACGGTGATCCGGGGTCCACGGAGGCAAACCAGCAGTGCTTTCCGCCGGCGCTGACCCAGCGGGAGGGCGGGGTACAACATGAACCCCTGGCGGCCGATGCGCGCCCGTATGCAGACGGAAAAGCGCTGTCAAAACTCAAGCTGGTCGCCGGGATACTGGGTATCCGGCTGGACGAGTTACGCCGCCGGGATGCGCAACGCCGGCGCCGCACCTGGCTGGTCTCCGCAGTGGTGATTGCACTGGTTGTGCTGCTTACGGCCGCGCTGGCGTTCACCGCCATCTCCACGCGCAAGACCGTGGCCTTGCAAAGAGACAATACCGAGGAATTGCTCGGCTACATGCTGGGCAACCTCAAAAGCCTCGACCCCATCATGGGCCTGGAAGTCATTGACCAGAACAATGAGCAGGTGATGAGTTACCTGCAAAGCCTGGGATTTGAGCACATGGATACCGATCAGTTGCTTGAGCAGGCGATGGCGTGGAGAACCGAGGGGCAAGAGTTGCACGACCGTGGCTTGCTGGATGCCTCCCTGGAGCCACTGCAGAAGTCACGCGCTGGGTTCATTGAGTTGTACCAGCGCGAGAATGGCAGCCCGCGTGCACTGTTTGAGCTGGGCCAGGCGGAGTTCTGGATGGGCTATACCTACCTCGACAAGGGTGAACTGGACGAGGCCCAGGCTTCGTTTACCCGCTACGGCGCGCTTACCCGCCGCCTGGTGAACGCAGATCCAAACAATGCCGTGTACGTCATGGAATTGGCCTATAGCCTGATTAACCTCAGTGGCGTTGAACGTGAGCGCCAGAATCCGGATGTTGAAAAGTCACTGCAATTGAACCAGTCAGCCATGCAGTACAACCAGATTGCGCTGGTGCTGGACCCGGGGAATGCGGTGTACCGGCAAGACCTGGCAAACACCATGGCCTTCCTGGCTGACTCCTGGATGGATACATGTAATCTTGGCAAAGCATTTGAATTCAGAAAACAGGACGTTGAGCTTGCGCGCCAGTTGTTGCAAGAGGCCCCGGCGGATATAGCCCGCAAGCGCCTGCTGGCAACCGCCTTGTCTGGATGGGCGATGGTGCAGTGGCGCATGTCGCTGCTGGAACCATCCATCGAGGGTTTGAGGGAGTCTGGAAAGCTGTTCTTGGAAATGGCCCAATCCGACGCGGGAAACCAGACTTTTCTTTGGGGAGCCCTGCTCCGCAGACACTGGATTGCACAGCGCCTGGCGACCATGGGAGATATGGAGAAAGCATGGGCGGACGGCAAGAAACTGGCGTCTGAATTTGATGCAGCCTTTGCCGCCGGTATGAATGCAGATTACGGCGCAGCAGTTGAACTTGCTGAATTCAGGATTGACTATTCCATTTTGGCCAATCGCATGGGTGAGCTCGCCCTGGCGCAGGCCGAGTTACAGGGAGCGCTGGACAGCCTCGGTGCGCTGGTGCAGGAAAAGCCGAAGAACCGGTCCAGCCTCTACCAGTTGGTTCGGGGCGCTTATCAGCAATGGCACCAATTCGGCCAGTCACCCAATGAACAGACCAATGCCGCTGTTGAACAGTTTCTTACCGGCCGGAAATCCATAGAAAGTTGCGACGACGCCAGCCTGGCGGCACAACTGGCGGTGATGCGCGGAGATAAAGAGCTGGCGAGCGGCTATACTTCCTATTTACTGGAGAAAGGGTACTTCGATCCGGAATTTGTTGGGTTTTGCAAGGAACAACAAATTTGTGATTGAAGAGTGCAATGCAGGAAATACAAAAATGGAGAACAGCATGAGCCTGAACAAATGGATGAGAGACGGTGCAGTTTTATTGTTAGTGGTAATAGTGTGTTACCCGGCGGCGGCGATGGCCGCAATCCATATCAAGCTGAAACTCAACACAGAAACCAACCCGCCCACATTGGAAGTCAGTTCTAATCCAGCGCGTTGCTCGGGCGGGCCTCTGGATTGCATCCAAGTGCCCAAGGATTCCTGGCACAACTTGTTTTTTGAGCTCGACAATGCTTGTGAACCTGAGGGCCCGCAATACAAGCTCAGCAGTTTTCAAATTGCCATGAAGGACAAAGATTGGCCAACAGCGAGTAACCCGTTGCCTGACTTCGCGGCGGACGACTTCGACGCAGATCCCAATTCGGGTTATATAAACTTGGGTGCAGCTGGCAATGAAAAGAGCAACGATCGGATCAAGTTCAAAGACAAGAATAAAGGAGACAAGGATAAAGGTCCCTATTCGGTCTTCTATGAAATCACCGCGAAGCAATGCAACGCTGCCGGCGAAGCCAAGCTGGATCCCGTCATCAAGAATGGCGGTGGCGGTAACCCCTAAGCCATCACCCAGCCAGAACTTCAATGTTTCTGACTATTGGTGTTACTGGCCATAGGGATTTGCTGGAATCGGAAAGGCCTGCACTCGAGTCCCGGGTGCGGGCCTTTTTTTCCGACATGGCGGGTCGCTACCCGGGGCTGAAGCTGCAGTTGCTGTGCCCCATGGCGGAAGGCGGTGACCAGCTCGTTGCACGGGTTGCCCTGGAACTCGGTATTGAACTCATCGCGGTGCTGCCCATGCGGCAGGACGAGTATGAGAGAGACTTTGAATCCGCCGCCGCCCTTGCTGAGTTTCGCTCCCTTGCAGCGCGGGCAGGGCAGATCATTTGCCTGCCGGATGCGCCGGGGCTGGAAGGAGTAACCATCACCGGCGACGCTGCCAGAAGAGACCGGCAATATGCCCAAGCCGGCCTGTTTGTTTCCAATCATTGCCAGATCCTGCTGGCTTTGTGGGATGGCAAGCCACTGCATACCGTGGGCGGGACCGCGCAGGTGATGCGCTATCACCTGACCGCAGTGATGGATGGATTTGAAGACCAACCATCTTCGGCGCACCTGCTGGCGGATAATGAAAACGACCTCGCTTTTCATATTGTCTGTTCGCGCGACCGGCCTGGGGGTGAACCCGCACCCGGCCTGACGCCGGGAGAATGCTACTGGCGTACTGCACAGGCGGATCGAATGCCGGCAGAGGCCATACCGGCAGAATACGCCATCATGTTCAGTCGGCTGCAGGATTTCGCGCGCGACTACCACAGACATGCGGCCAGTGAACCGTTGGGCAGTGAACACGCGGCACAACGGCAGGCGGCACATCACCAGGGGAAAGGCGATCTGCTGGAAGATTTTCCGGATGGTTTGACGCCACCGGAAAGCGCTGTATTTACGGCGGACTTGTTCAGCATTGCGGACCGGCTGGCCGTTCATTTCCAACAGCGGGTCAACCGTAGCCTGTTCGCCATTCATACCCTGGCCGTGCTGATGGGCCTGGTGTTCCTAGTGTATTCAGAATACTCCGTACCGCGCTACGTGCTGTGGGGTTTCCTCGTGCTGTTCTTTGCCGGTGTGACGCTGCACACAACAGGAAATCGTCGCCAGTGGCATCGCAAGTACCTTGATTACCGCGCCCTTGCGGAGGCGTTGCGGGTTCAGCTGTACTGGAACCTGGCCAGCGTGGTCGAAGCCCGTTCGGTTGCATTCGCGTATGAGAACTTCCTGCAGAAACAGGATGTCGAGCTGGGCTGGATTCGCCACATCATGCGGGTGGCAAGCACACAGCGGGCGGGCGGGGCGGAACCTGATGCGGCGTGGGTGCCGTGGGTCATCGATCATTGGGTTGGCACTGCTGGCTCCGGCAAAGGGCAGCTTGCGTACTATTCCAGCAGGGAAGTCCAGAACAGTGTGAACTTCCGCCGCACCGAATTTCTGGGGGCCGCTTGCCTGTGGGCTGGTATCGCGGTAGCGATATTTCTTGCTACGGTCGGCGGTTACTTATCTGTTCAGCAACAGCAGGTCCTGCTGGTGTTGATGGGCATCTTGCCGCTCATCGCCGGCATCAGGGACGCGATTTCACACAAACGGGCCGAGAAAGAACTGATCAAACAGTACCGGTTTATGGCAAGGATATTTTCTAACGCGAGGCGTTTGCTGGATGCGCCCTCCAGCATCGGGTTCCAGCGCCGGGTGCTCAAGGCTCTCGGCGAGGCCCAGTTGGAAGAGGGCGCCGAATGGATCCTCATGCACCGCTCCAGGCCGCTGGAGCACAAGGGTCTGTCCTGATCCTTCCTTCAACCATCCGGGGAGCACCAGCGGGCTAATTCGCCGGTTGCCTCGCTTCCAGTTCGGCCTCCAATTTATCCAGCGAACCGCTCCAGCCCTGGGTCATGCCACCTTTGGCATTGGTGAAGGTTTCGCGTTCGACAGCACTGGCCTCACCATACACTTCCCAGGTAATGCTTACCCGGGTCCGGTCGCAGCCCTCTTCAGTCAGCGTCACAGTGGTCAACATGGTTTCCGGCCAGGTGGGTGCCAGCGGATGGCGGGAGATGTTTTCATGCTCGTCGCAGAAGACCTGAGTGTAGACGATACGGTCGGGTTTCCTGATTTCCTTGTAGCTGGTTTTCCCATACATTTCCATGCCGTGGGCATTGGACATGCGATAAAACCCGCCGCCCCCGATCCTGATGTCTACCCGCAGGAACTCCATGTTAAAACCTGTTGGAGGAGCCCACTGTGAGATGTGCGCCGGATCCGTCCACATTTCAAACATCAGCGCTATGGGCGCATCAAAGCTGCGGCTTATGACAAAGCGGTCCGTTGGCGATACATACTCCGCCAGCCGGTCCCAGGTGGTGTTGCCGCCGGCTTTTTTGATGAACTTGCGAGCTTCAGCCGCTGCTTCGGCCGTCGCCAGTGCCATGCTCATTTCCATGTGGGTTTTGCCATTCACTTCGGAAAAATACACGCTGACCCGGAACATGGGCGGCTTGTCATCACTATCGCCATGGTCGTAAATCATGTGTGAGAATTTTTGCACTTCCAAGAATTTAGTCTTGTTCGGGTAATCCACGCCGTCGGGTCCATGCATGACGTAGTCCCATAGCCCTCCCGTTCTGACATCCATATGTTTCGTGGTAATGGTAAAGCCTCGCGGTCCCCACCATCTGCCCACTTGCTCCGGGTCGGTCCACGCGGCCCATACAATTTTCACGGGGGCGTCGAAAATACGGCTGATGTAAATTTCATTTGGTTTGTTTCTGCTTGCCATTGTCCTTTCCTTTGTTACTGGTCATGGTTTTCAAATAAGTATCCAGGCGGTCAAAACTCTCTTCCCAACACGTGCGGTAATGGTCCAGCCATTCATGCATTTCCCGCAGCGGTTGCGCATTAATCCTGCAGGGCCGCCATTGTGCTTCTCTGCCCCTGGAGATCAGACCCGCCCGTTCAAGTACCTTGAGATGCTTGGTAATGGCGGGGGCACTCATTTTCCGCATAAACGGTTTGGCCAGGTCCGAGACTGTTGCTTCACCTTGCGAAAGGCGCGCAAGGATTGCCCTTCTGGTCGGGTCCCCCAGGGCCGCAAAGGTCAGGCTCAGCATGTTTTGATTCATAATAATCCAGGTGGTTAATTAACTAACAGGTTAAGTATATTTGAAACCGATTGATGGATCAAGGTGACGTCAACGGCGACCCAGCACTTCAAGTGGATAGGGCCGGGACGTACCTCTTACAGACCATTAGGGGATCAATACTGTCGAGCCGCTGGTTTTCCGGGCTTCGAGATCGCGATGCGCCTGCGCGGCTTCGGCCAGCGCATAGTGCTGATTCACCTGCACCTTGAGCACTGATGCACTGACCAGGCCGAACACTTTCTCTGCGGCTGCCAGCAAGCGCTCCCGCGTATTCACAAAGTCGAACAGCACCGGACGGGTGAGGTACAGCGAATGCCGCTTGGCCAGTTCGGCTGGAGCAAATGGCGCGACCGGGCCGGACGCATTGCCATAGCTAACCATCACGCCGTGTGGGCGCAGCGCATCGAGTGACGCGAAGAAAGTATCCCGTCCGACGGAGTCATAAACTGCGGCGACGCCTTCGCCCCCGGTCAGTTCGCGTACACGCGCCGCCACGTCTTCCTGGCCGGAAAGGATGACGTGGTGGCAACCCTGGGATAAAGCGAGCTTTGCTTTGGCCTCGGTGCTGACCACTCCAATGACCGTGGCGCCCAGGTGCCTGGCCCACTGGCTGGCCAGGGAGCCAACGCCGCCTGCGGCAGCGTGCAGCAAAACCGGGTCGCCCGGCTGGATGCGGTAACTGCGCCGCAACAAATACCAGGCTGTCAGGCCCTTGAGGAACACCGCGGCCGCTTGCTCATCGCTAATTCCCTGCGGAATAGGGACCAGCCGGTCCGCGAGGATATTCCGGTGTTCGGAATAGGCATCCATAGGCGTTCCGCCGGTGTATACCACGCGTGTGCCAATGTCCAAGCCAATGCCTGGCCCGTCCACACCCTTGCCCAAAGCCTCAACAATACCGGCCGCTTCGTTACCGAGGCCCGTTGGCAGCGGGGCAGAGTAAAGCCCGGTCCGGTAGTACGTGTCGATGAAGTTGAGGCCGATGGCCGTATGCCTCAGGCGCACTTCGCCCGGGCCGGGATCGGGCAGTTCAAGCGCAACATAGTTCAGCACTTCGGGGCCGCCATGCCGGTCAATCCGTATCGCGCGGGTTTTCATCGGCTTAACCACTCCAGTCCGTCGGTGAAAGGAACTTCTCCAGACCCGGCCTTCAGTTCTCGAGCTTGGGGATGAGTAACTCCTGGCCGGGCTCAATGTGGTCGGGACCTTCCAGCAAACCGGTGTTCGCTTCGAATATCTTCATGTAGTTTGAGCCATCGCCATAGTACTGACTGGAAATTTTCCACAGGGTTTCTCCCGACTGCACGGTATGTTTGCGCATCCCGTGGTCATCCGGTGACTTGCCGGTTTTCTTTCCACCCAACACATTTTTCAGGTTGTCCAGGATTCCCATGCTTTTCTCCTTGTGCCTGCCGCCCGGGAGCGCGACGTCACGTGTGTGACCGGCGGATTCTGCGCCGGATTACGTTCAGCGGTTTGCCCGATGCTCGATCAGTTGATTTACCACCTCGGGTTCGGCCAGGGTGGATGTATCACCCAGGTTTGCATAGTCATTGGCAGCGATTTTTCGCAGGATGCGGCGCATGATTTTCCCCGAGCGTGTTTTGGGCAAAGATGGCGCCCATTGAATGAGATCCGGAGTTGCGATGGGCCCGATTTCCTTGCGCACGCAGTGTCTTAATTCCTGCAGTAATTCTTCCGAGGGAACATGGTCGCGGAGCAGGGTGACGTAGGCGTAAATCCCTTCACCCTTGATGCCGTGCGGGTAGCCAACTACGGCAGCTTCAGTAACTGCCGGGTGAGCCACCAGTGCGCTTTCAATCTCGGCTGTTCCAAGCCGGTGTCCGGCAACATTCAATACGTCATCCACCCGCCCGGTAATCCAGTAATAGCCGTCTTCATCCCGGCGCGCGCCATCGCCGGTGAAATAACACCCTGGCACGGCGGAGAAATACATCTCGACAAAGCGCTGGTGGTCGCCATATACGGTGCGCATCTGTCCCGGCCAGCTGGTTTTGATGACCAGCAGGCCATCCGCGATCCCCTCCAACTCGTGGCCTTTTTCATCGATCAGGGCCGGTTGAACCCCGGGTAATGGCCGCGTGGCGGAGCCCGGCTTCAGATCAGTTGCTCCCGGCAGCGGGCTGATCAGTATTCCGCCCGTTTCGGTTTGCCACCAGGTGTCCACGATGGGACATCGCCCTTCCCCCACGGTGTGAAAATACCACTCCCAGGCTTCGGGGTTAATGGGTTCACCGACCGTGCCCAGCAAACGCAGGGAGGTTCGCGAAGTTGCCTGCACCGGGGCGTCGCCTTCGCGCATCAGCGCCCGGATAGCCGTTGGCGCTGTGTAGAAAATGTTCACCCCGTGCTTGTCAATCACCTGCCAGAAGCGACTGGCAGACGGGTAGTTGGGCACCCCCTCGAACATCAGGCTGATGGCACCGTTGGCCAATGGGCCATACACGATATAGCTGTGGCCGGTAACCCAGCCAACATCAGCAGTGCACCAATATACGTCACCCGGTTGGTAATCGAACACAATCTCGTGGGTGTAGGCAGCGTATAACAGGTAGCCGCCGGTAGTGTGCAGAACACCTTTGGGTTTACCGGTCGAGCCGGATGTGTACAGGATGAAGAGGGGATCCTCGGCATTCATGGCTTCAGCCGGGCAGTCGGCGCTGACCGTGGCCTCGGCGGCGTGATACCAGTGATCGCGGCCTTCGTGCCAGTCAACGGCGCCGCCGGTATTGCGGATCACCAATACGGCCTTAAGGGAGTCGAGCACTCCGTCGCGTTCACAGGCTGTGTCTACGTTCTTCTTGAGGGGAACGGTTTTTCCGCCACGCATACCCTCATCGACGGTGATCACGAGATTGGATTTGCAGTTGATGATGCGCCCGGCGAGTGCGTCCGGTGAGAAGCCGCCAAAGACCACGGAATGAACGGCTCCGATCCGGGCGCAGGCCAGCATGGCCATGGCCGCTTCCGGAATCATAGGCAGGTAGATGGTTACCCGGTCTCCGCGCTGCACCCCCAATTGCTTCAGGACATTCGCCATGCGACAGACTTTTTCGTGCAATTGGCCATAAGTCAATGTCAGGTCGCGCCCGGGATCATCGCCCTCCCAGATGATGGCGGTTTGCTCCGAGCGGTCTTTGAGGTGGCGATCAAGGCAGTTGTAGCAGGCGTTGAGCGTGCCATCTTCGAACCAGCGAATATGGAGATCGGCAGCATTCCAGGAAACGTTGCCGGCTGTTTGCGGAAAATTCACCCAGTCCAGGCGCCTGGCCTGATCCAGCCAGAACTGATCGGGGTCTTCAATTGACTGCTGGTAGACCCGCTCATAGTCAGCGGCCTTCATCAGGGCCCGCTGTGCGGCGGCGGCAGGGACAGGGTAGCGCTTGGACATATCTGCATCTCGTATTCGAATACTTGTCTCATTGTAGTCAATCGCCGCGGCAGGTACATAGTCGCTGCCGCTATAATCAGGGCCTGGATGCTTTTCTGGAGTTCGAAATGCGAACGCTGTGCCTTGTTTTTACCACGTGGTTGATCTTTCTGCTGATGATGCCCGTCGCACTGGCTGGCGAAGCAAGGAAGGAGGAAGCAACCCGTCCGAAAATTGGCCTGGTGCTTAGTGGCGGTGGCGCGCGCGGTGGCGCTCATATCGGTGTACTAAAAGCGCTGGAAGAGTTGCACATACCCATTGACTACATAGCCGGCACCAGCATGGGCGCCATCATCGGAGCATTTTACGCAGCCGGGTACAGCCCGCAGGAAATTGAAAAATTCGTCTCCGAAACGCAATGGAAGGATGCGTTTTCCGACCAGCCCGACCGTGCGGCGATTACCATGCGCAAAAAACAACTGGATGCGGACTTCCTGATTTCTCATCGTCTGGGCTTCAATGGAGGCGAGCTGAAGTTGCCATTGGGCTTTTTTGAAGGACAGAAGCTGGACCTGATATTCCAGCGCGCTTTTCTGAGGGTAGACGAAATCCAGGATTTTGATGACTTGCGCATACCTTTTCGGGCAGTCGCTACCAACCTGGTGACGGGTACGGAAGTAGTGCTCGGCAGTGGCAGCCTGGCCACTGCGGTGCGCGCCAGCATGTCCATACCCGCGGTCTTTGCGCCGGTCATTATGGACGACATGATGCTGGTTGACGGCGGTATGGCCAATAACCTGCCTATCAGCGTGGTGCGGGAAATGGGCGCAGACATTGTCATCGCCGTGGACATTTCTTCACCCCTGCTGGCACGTGATGAATTGGATTCCCTGCTCACGGTGACTGAGCAACTCACTAACTTTCTCACGCGCAGGAACACAGAAAGGCAACTAGCCACGCTCGGCCCACAGGACATCCTGCTGGTTCCCGAACTGGGGGATTTCGGCTCCACTGATTTCAACAATCTGCTGGATATCGTGCCGGCGGGTTACGCATCCGTCATGCAGAAGCAGGTCGCACTTTTGGCATTGTCCCTGCCAGCGGAAGACACCAGCGCCAGGCTTGCAGAATTCCACGCTGCAGAGAATGCGAGTTACATTGTTCATTTTATTGACGTCAATAATGCATCCATTCTCAATGATGAAATCATTCGCTCCCGCCTGGACATCGAATTGGGTAAACCACTGGATTTCGACAAGCTCGAAAGCAGCATCAGTCACATTTACAGCATCGATGTGTTTCAGTCGGTCAACTATGAGCTGGTTACCAACGACGCAGGTGAAACCGGTTTGGAAATCAATGCGGTTCCTGCGCGCACTGGGGGCCCAACTATCTCCAGTTTGGCCTCGAATTCTCCGATGATTTCAACGGTAATTCCGACTATCAAATCGGCGCCGCTTACACTCGCAACGCACTGAATTCCTATGCTGGAGAGTTGCGCGTTGATGTCGCGATGGGCCGCGAAGGCCTGCTGGATATCGATTTTTACCAGCCCATCGATCAACAGGCCCGGTGGTTTACCGAGTCACGGGCGTTCTGGACGCGGCAGTTGTTCAACCTGTACGACGAACGACAATCAATTTCGCGCACAAATTGAAATTTCCAGCCCTGGAATCCACGTTGGGATTCGGGCGGAACCTCGACAACACCAATCTCGTGAGGCTGGATTACGAACTGTATCGGGGTAAAGCGGAAGTGCTCATTGGCGACTCGGAACTGCTCACCGATGACGAGGTCAAAATCGGAGAGTTTGTGCTGCGCTACGAGCACGACAGCTTTGATGATCTGTGGTTTCCGCGCAAGGGCTAAGTTGTTCACGTTTGGAGTTCGTTTTGCCGGCGATAAGATTGGTGCGGCGTCCGACTACCAGCAGGCTTTCCTGGGGGTAGCCAAGGCATGGTCATCCGGCAAGAACTCAGTGCAGTTGAACATGCAGGCTGGTTACAGTTTCGAAGATGCCGTTCCGCTTGAACGCTGGTACGAATTGGGCGGATTTGGACGCTTGTCCGGCCTTGCGCCCGATCAGCTGTTCCGGCCGCCAGATTGGGGCTGGCCACCTTCGCGTATTACCGGCGGCTCAATGAGATTGACATCTTCCCGGCTTTTGCCGGATTCACTCTGGAGACCGGAAACGTCTGGCTGCAGCAAGCTGACGTGAGTTTCTCCAGCCTGCGCTATTCAGGCAGCGTGTTCCTTGGCGCTGATACACCCATTGGCCCGGTGTACCTGGCCTACGGCCACAGCGACGACGGTCAAGGTGCAGTGTACTTTTACCTCGGCAACCCGTGGAGAGCGGCACGGTGGTGAGGTGTTTACTGCCAGCGCATTCCGGGGCGCCAGCCCCATTTCCACAACAGGCCGGCGCCAAACACCATCCCACCAAGGTGGGCAAAATGCGCAACCCCTGGAACAACCCCGGTTATGCCAAAAACCAGTTCCGCTCCGCCGTACAGCAGGACAAACCATTTGGCCTTGATGGGAACGGGGATAAACAGCAGGAACAATCGATTGTTTGGCCACATGACTCCGTAGGCCAGCAACAGGCCGAATACGCCGCCTGATGCTCCAATGGTGGGGTACATGCCACCGCTGAAGTACTGCACGGCCATTTGGGCCAGTGCCGCACCCACAACGCAAACGAGGTAAAACGACAGAAAACGCTTACTGCCCCACGCCTCTTCCAGCGGAGTGCCAAACATCCACACCGCGAACATATTGAAGAACAGGTGATTGAAGCTGCCGTGCAAAAAAGCATAGCTGACAATTTGCCAGGGCCTGAACCCACCGCTTCCCACGGGCCACAGCGCCAGCATGGGTGATAGATTGTGCGACAGGTATACGATAGCGCAGGAAAAAATGATGGCCATGGAAAGGGGGTTGGACATGCTGCTGGTCTGGAGTGATTTCAAAGACTGGACTCTTTCACTATTTGGGTGATTGCGGGAAAGCGGCAACGCGCTTCATATTACAATACGATTTGGAAATTATCTCATTGCACCAGAGGGAGCCGGGAAAACAAATGCCTGATCAACCATCAACTGCATCACCAGCACTGCGCATCAGGGTGCTGCCGGCGCGGCAGGGCATAGCCTGGCTGGCGCAGGGGGTGGCCTTGATTCGGGCCCAGCCGGCCCGACTCCTGTTTCTTGCGGTGCTGTTGCAGCTGATCCTTGGGCTCACGCGCGTCCCATTGCTGGGACTGTTCATCATCCTCGCGGTTCCGGCACTGTCGGCTGGTGTCTTGCAGGCATTCTGGCTCGCCGCAGCCGGTAAACGATTTGCGGCCACCGTGCTGTTTGCCCCTCTGCTGGCGGGTGCAAAGACCGGTCGTTTCATGGGGATGGGCGCCATCCTGTTCGCAGTGGCGATTGTGTCCGTTTCTGCCATGCTGTCAGGCAGCCAGGACCTGCTTCCCCAGGAATTGCTTGCCCGGATTGAGCAGGGGGACGTAGATGCGCTGGGCGAACTCGATCCACAACTGGTGATGCGCTTTGCCTATGCCATTGCGGTCGGAGTGGGCCTGAGCGGCACCTTGAGTTACCTGGCGATTCCCCTGGTGTGGTTCCGCGACGAAAAGCTCTTTGTATCGATTATCAGCGGCTGCAAGGCCATGATGCTGAACTGGCGCCCGTTTACGCTACTTGCGCTTGGCCTGGTGGTGCTGTTGATTCCCGTTGCCTTGCTCATCGCCATCCTGTTCCAGCTGGTGGATTCGGCAGGAGGTGTGTCGGTTCTTATCACCGGACTGGTCATGCTGATCGCGCTGGCGTTTCAACTAGTGGTATTCGGCACGCAATTCTGTGCTTTCCGGGACATTTACGAAATTGAAGCGGTGCAGCCGGAGACGGGCGACAGTGAGGGCAGCGACGGTCAACTGCTGGCTTGATCGCGTTCCTCGCTATCTGGTCGGTGCGGCACCAGGATGCGGCACAACAAGAGGCCCAGCTCGAACAGCATCCACATGGGCACAGCAACCAGTGTTTGCGAGAAAACATCCGGTGGCGTCAGGAACATACCAACGGCAAATGCACCCACGATCACATAGGGACGCATCTCCACCAGTTTATCCACTGTTATGATCCCGGTGGCTACCAGGATGATGACGGCAATGGGAACTTCGAACGTAACTCCGAAGGCGATAAACATTGTCATGACAAAATCAAGGTACTTGCTGATGTCGGTCATCACGGCCACGCCTGCCGGCGCCATGCTGGTAAAGAAGCCGAACATGATCGGGAATACGAGGAAATAGGCGAACAGGCAACCGCAGTAAAACAATATGACCGAGGAATACAGCAGGGGCTTGGCCAGGCGTTGTTCGTTGCGATACAGTGCTGGCGCAACAAAGGACCACAATTGGTAGAACACTGCGGGAATGGCCAGCATGAACGCCAACAGCAGGGCAAACTTGAACGGAGTGAGAAAGGGGGATGCCACGTCTATCGCAATCATGTTGCTGCCCGCGGGCAGACGCGCCATCAAGGGCGCCGCCAGCAAAGCATACAAACGCTGGGAAAAAGGCAACAGGACCAGCAAGATCAGGAACACCGACAGCAAGGCCTTAAGTAGCCTGCTACGCAGTTCGATCAGGTGCTCCATGAACGATTGTTCCTGGTCTGTGGCTGCGTCCTTACTGGCCATCGGCGGGCGGTGTTGGTGTTGGTGTCGCGGGGGGCACGGGTTTTTGCTCTGAATTTACCGGGGCGTCCAGATCAGCCACAATTTTCCTGGCCGAGGCCACTTTGGTGTCCACTTCCGCTACGGCGGCTTTGATTTCATCCTGGAATTTCTTCAGGGGAACTTTGAGTTCTTCTGCACGGATTTCTTCTTCAATCGACCGTTTCAGATTCAGCCAACTGCTGCGCGCCTTACGCGTGATTCCACCTAAAGTGCGGGCAACTTTAGGAAGCCGTTCCGGCCCCAGTACCAGCAATCCGATAATCGACAGCAACACCAACTCCGAAAAGCCAACCTCAAACATGGCGGGGTATCAATTCGGGGTGGATTCTTTCTTTGCTGGCTGGTTGGCAGAAGGTGGGGGTGTGGATTCAGCACCAAGCTGTTGGGATTCGGGATGGTCTGCATCGCCAGCCTTTTCGCCCTCCATACCCTGTCGAAATCCCTTGACCGCAGCACCGAGGTCGCTGCCCATGTTGCGCAGCTTCTTGGTGCCGAAAACCATGACGATAATCAGCAGCAGGATCAGCAGCTGCCAAATACTAACTCCACCTAGTCCCATCAATGCTCTCCTTGCTTCCAGAAAGACTGAAGTTTAACTCAATTCGGGACACGGGACTGCAAGGGATGCGGTCCTGGCTCAGATGCGCCGCATTGCGATGAATCCGGAGCCCAGCATCAGCAGTGCAAACAGGAGCTTGCCAAAGTCGTTCAGGGTTGGAATGCCTTCCAGGAAGACCGTGTTGATGATGGTGCATGATTTCGTGGTATCACCAATAAGCACCGGAATCCAGTCGGCACAACCGTTGTCTGCTTCAACGCCACTGGATAGGGAAGACTCGGTCGCACTGCACGCAGTGCTGCCAGCAAAATCCGGATACACGACGCCTGTCCGGCTGCTGTTACCTTGCACGGTCCAGTTCCAGTGCATGCTGTTGCCGTTGCTTTCGCCATCCCCGCCAAAGACATTGGCACATTGCAGTTCGATTTCGCTGATGTCACTTTCGCCCACTTCCCCGGCGGCGACTAACCATTCCTTGATCACGGTAAAATTAACCGGATTGGGGTAGTTCTGGATCTGGCACAGGTTTTCGCTGCCGATTGTTACGCCATTGAAAACGCAGGATGCGGAACTCTGCGCCTCCCCGCACCCCGACTCCCCCAGGCAGGTGTAGGTCGGAGAGTAGCCAGCAACCGGGGTTTCGGTGACAGTGCAGGACAACTGGCCGTCGCTGAAACTCTCTACAATGAAATTCACTTCGTACTGATTGTACCCGCCGGTGTTGGGCTGCACGGTGATGGACTGGCTCAGTGGCAAGCCGGTATTGCAACTGAGATTCAAGGTAACCGGGGTTATGTCATTGTTGTCCACGAAGCGCTTCTGCACCACAAATTGTGCCGTTTGACCATTGCCCACATCACACCCGCGCGGCACCGTGATGGCCAGGCTTTCAAAGCCGCTTTCCGCGGTGGTGGATTTCAGGGTAGCCGTGCCGGTCGCCTTATCGATGCTCAGCAGCTGGCTGCCAAATGGACCCCCGGGTGCGGCCCGGCGATCGGTTATGGCCCACAATTGTCCGTCGCTGTCGAAGTCCAGTCCCGCTTCATTGTAGGCGCCAGCCGCGGGTCCGAGCGCGCCAATAAGTGTAGCTGCGCCGGTGCTGGTATTGATGCTGTAGAGTGAGCGCGTATCGGCACTCTGGTCTGCCTTTAGGCCGTTGCTCAGTCCGTACAGTTGTACCGGATTGCCATAGGCTGCCAGCGCGCTGATGTTTTGGCCCAGACTTCCCAGGCTTCCAATCCGCGCGGTGCTGCCGTCGAGGTTCATGCGGTACAGCGACTTCTGGCTGACCGACGTTGCATAGAGGCCGCCATCGCAGGCAAAAGTCAAACCAAAATCATTGCCACCCGCAGGACCCATGCCAGTGATGTTCACTTCCTGTGAGTCAATGATCACACCGTTGTCCGTGTTGAGGGGAAACAGCTTCATGGAGTCATCATCCACGCCATAGAGCGTGCCATCAGGCGAGAAGGCCAGGCCTTCAACATCGATGCGGGTTTGGCCCAGCGACTGAACGCGACCGAGCCGGGTTTGCGCACCGGTACTCAGATCGATGCGGTACAGGCTGTCGGTATCGCTGGACGGACTGTCGGAGTTAATGCTATAGCCATCGGGTGCTGCATTCACGGCCATGGAAAACGCCGCTGCAAGGCTTAGTGCGATTATTGTTATTGCTTTTTTCATCAGTCCAAAACCATTTCTGCTCTGGCGCACGAGCGGACGCACATGCTAGCAGAAAAAATAGGTAAAACATAACCTTACTGGTCTTTTTTAAGCATGAATTCCAGTTCCGTGGTGAGTTTGCAACAGGCTTCTCCCGGGGGCGCGCACGGCGACAAAAGCACAATTTTGCCAAGAGCCATGAGGAACAGGACCTTACGCCTGAATGCAGGTGCAAGCCTGTTATTCCGCTGGCTTTTCAAGGATCATAGACGGGTGCTCTGTGGCACTTTTACAACAGTATTTGAGACCGGGTTATGCATGTGAAAGACGATAAAGAAACAGACAGCTGCGGGGTTCTGGTGGCGAACCTTGGAACGCCGGAAAGCCCGGATCCTCGTGGCGTGGCAAAATTTCTTCGGGCGTTCCTGTCTGATCCACGCGTGGTTGATTTACCGCGCTGGTTGTGGCTGCCGCTGTTGAATCTCGTGATCATTCCTCTGCGCTGCAGGCGTTCCGCTGCCGCCTACCGCAGCATCTGGTTGCCGGAAGGCTCGCCCCTGCTGGTGTTCACCCGCAGGCTTACGCAGAAGTTGGCAACGCGCATGCAAGGCGTTTGCAAAATCACAACAGGGATGCGCTATGGCGAGCCTTCCATCCGCTCGGCCCTGGAGGATCTGCGCCAGGGTGGCGTAAATTCGCTTGCAGTCCTGCCTCTTTATCCGCAGTTCTCCGGCACCACCACGTCATCGATTTATGATTCCGTGGAACAGGCTTTGCAGGAAATGAACTGGCATCCGGAACTTAGTCGCATCAATGAGTACCACCTTCACCCGGCATGGGTTGCGGCGGTTGCAACCAGCATCGTGGATTTCCGCAAAAAATCGGGTACGGCCGACAAGCTGGTGTTTTCCCTGCATGGCATACCGCAGCGCTATGCCGCCAATGGCGATCCGTACGAACAACATTGTCGCGCCAGTGTTGCCGCCATCGCACGTGCAGCGCAGCTGGAAGATGATGAGTGGCTGCTGACGTTCCAGTCACGGGTAGGGCGCGAACCCTGGCTGATGCCGTATACCGACCTGACGCTGAAGCAATTGGCGCAGCAGGGCGTGCGCCATGTCCAGGTGGTGTGCCCCGGCTTCGCCGTCGATTGCCTGGAGACACTGGAAGAAATCGCCATGCAGAATCACGAGAACTTCATCGCCGCGGGCGGGGATAGCCTGGAATATATTCCGGCACTGAATGACTCGGACGGGCATGTCGAGGCCTTGCGGCAGGTCATTTTGGGGTCAGAGTAAAATTCCACTATGCAAGCGTTCTGGTTTCAGGTAATTTTCGCGGAATTTTACTCTGACCCCCTTGGGACGAAATGAAACTACAGTACATGCTTTGTTTGATACTGACTATCGCCGCCTGGATGCACCCAGCGGCAGTGGCCGATGAAACTGCCCCCAATGCCGCGAAGGTGCCAGCAGGCAGTTACACGCTCGATAAAGCGCACGCGAGCCTCACCTTTCGGGTGAATCACCTGGGATTTTCAAATTACACTGCGCGCTTCAAACGCTTCGATGCCCGGTTGCAGTTCGATCCAGCCGACCTCACTGCCTCAAGCGTGACCGCAACGGTTGACCCCCGTTCGCTCGATCTTGACAATCCGCCACCGGGTTTCACTGACGCACTGCTGGGGGAAAAGTGGCTGGCTGCAGCGCAGTTTCCTGAGATGACGTTTCGCTCCACCCAAGTCGAATCGACAGGAGCCAATACTTTTCGCATCCTGGGCGATTTTACGCTGCACGGCGTGACCAAACCGCTTGCGCTGGAAGCCACGTTCAACGGCGGCTATGAAGGCCATCCAATGGACCCGCATGCGCGCATCGGTTTCTCCGCGCACGGTTCCTTGCAGCGCTCTGAATTCGGCATCGCCTTTGGTATCCCCGCCCCGGGCACCACGATGGGCGTGAGCGACACCGTGGAGGTGATTGTCGAAGCAGAATTTTCGGGGCCGCCATTTGCGGGTGCCAGGCCCGGGGAAAATGTCGAGAAACAGCCCTAAGGCACGAATGACGTCATTTCCGGCTTGATCCAGGACTCGTCATCCCGGCCTCCGAGCCGGGACCCATAGCACACCTCTGCCCATGGATGACGGTTTCGGACTCTAGACCGGCGGCCCGACAAACATTTCGTAAGCCGCGTTACCTGCTTCGGACTGGAAGGTATAGCCTGTTTCCTCCAGGAATCGGTGAAAGCGCAACATATCCTCTTCCGGCACCTGGATGCCCATCAGCACACGGCCGTATTCTGAGCCGTAGTTACGGTAGTGAAACAGGCTGATGTTCCAGTCTGTTTTCATGCCCCGCAGGAATTTCAGCAAGGCACCCGGGCGCTCGGGAAACTCGAAGCGGTAGATGCGTTCGTTGGCCACCTGGGCGCGGCCGCCCACCATGTGGCGTATATGCAAGCGCGCCATGTCGTTACCCGACAGGTCGGTGACCGGAAAGCCGCGTTCGACCAGGCTGCTGATGATGCTGTGCTTTTCCGCCACGCCCTGTTTTAATTCCACGCCGACAAAAATGTGCGCGCTGGTTTGGTCGGAATAGCGATAGTTGAATTCCGTGATGCCTCTTAGGCCTACGGTTTCGCAGAATTCCAGGAAACTGCCTGCCCGTTCCGGAATGGTCACACCCAGCAGCGCCTCCTGTTCCTCACCTACCGCCGCGCGCTCGGCAATGTGTCGCAGGCGGGCGAAGTTGACATTGGCGCCGGACAGGATGGCGGCAGCACACCCGCTGCTGCCGGGATGCTCATTAAAATATTTCTTCATCCCGGCAAAACCGAGGGCGCCTGCCGGCTCGGCAATGGCACGGGTATCCTCGTACACGTCCTGCACGGCCGCGCAGATTTCGTCGTTGTCCACGGTGATGACTTCATCGAGCATTTGCGCACAGATCTCGAAACTGAGATCACCGGCGCGCTTGACGGAAGCTCCCTCGGCAAAATGGCCGACTTCAGCCAGGGTTACAGGCTGGCCCGCCTGCATGGCAGCCTGCATGGAAGCCGATTCCTGTGCTTCGACGCCAATGATCCGGATGCCCGGCTGCAGGAAGCGCGCGACCAGTGAAACACCCGCTGCCAGTCCACCACCGCCGATGGGTATGAACAGAAAATTGATTGTTCGCGCGGCCTGGCGAATCAATTCCAGCGCAATGGTTGCCTGGCCGGCAATGACCTGCGGGTCATCGTAAGGGTGAATGAATTCGAGACCCCTTTCAGCGGCCACGCCCAGAGCATAGGTGCAGGCCGCATCGAAGTCATCACCTTCAATGATGACAGTCGCCCCCAGTTTCTTTACGGCGTTGACCTTGATCTCGGGAGTGACAGCAGGCATGACGACAGTGGCGCTGACACCGAGGTGACGTGCAGCCAGTGCAACGCCCTGGGCGTGGTTGCCTGCAGATGCACAAATCACCCCCCGGGCACGTTGTGCATCGCTCATGGACAGCAAGCGTGCATAGGCGCCGCGAATCTTGAATGAGAATACAGTTTGCAGGTCTTCGCGCTTGACCAGCACATCCAGCCCCAGGCGCTCCGACAGCAGGGGCATGTTTTGCACCGGTGTTTCGACCACCAGGTCTTCCAGGCGGCACTGCAGGATACGTGGCAGATAGCGCTCAAACAGCGCCTTGCGCCGCTCGTCCGTCTGAGTCACTGTCTGGGGAGTTTTCACAGGTGCTGGTGTCTGGCGGTGAGACGCTCACACACGGCCGCAGTCACTTGCGCGGTAGTGCAACCGTTCTTCACCAGGTCCTGGGTCAGTACGCCATTCTCCCAACAGTGAAAAATGGATTGCTCCAGTGCATCAGCGACATCCGGGCAGGACAGGGAGTAACGCAGCATCAGCGCCACAGAAAGAAACATGGCATAGGGGTTGGCAATTCCCTTGCCGGCAATATCCGGTGCTGAACCGTGCACCGGTTCGTAGAGGCCGAAGTGGTCTTCGCGCAGGGATGCGGACGGTAGCAATCCCATGGAGCCGCACAACATGGAGGCCTCGTCGGACAAAATGTCACCGAAGAGATTTTCTGTGAGCAGAACGTCAAAATCTCCCGGACGGGTCAGAAGGTGCATCGCAGCGGAATCGACCAGCATGTTGTCCAGCCGGATGGTGGGAAACTCTTCGGCCACCACTTTGGCAACCACTTCACGCCAAAGGCGCGAAGTCTCCAGTACATTGGCCTTGTCGACCTGGGTGATGCGGCGATCGCGCAGCAGTGCCAACTGGCAGGCCTTGCGCGTGACCCGCTCGATTTCGGCCCGGGAGTAAGTGCATACGTCGTGGGCTGAATCTGCATCGCGCCTTCTTTCGCCGAAGTAAATGCCACCGGTCAGTTCGCGCACGATCAGCAGGTCTACGCCGGCGAGTTTTTCCGCTTTCAGCGGAGAGAACTGATGCAGGGCCGGATGAGTGACCACCGGCCGGAGATTACAGAACAAACCAAATTCAGAACGCAGGCGCAGCAGGCCTTTTTCCGGCCTTTGCGCAGCGGCGTTTCCGTCCCACTTGGGGCCGCCCACGGCACCCAGCAGAATGGCGTCGGCGGCACGACAGGCAGCGATCGTCTCCGGTGGCAATGGGTCGCCGGTAGCATCAACTGCTGCACCTCCGATCAGTTGTTCATCCAGCTGTACGTCGACGGAAAACTGCTGGCGAATCAGCGCGAGCACTTCTTTTGCTGCGGCATACACCTCAACACCTACTCCGTCTCCGGGCAGGGCGGCAACGCGGTAAGACTTCTTAAGGGCTTTGGGGACTTTAGGGGCTGCTGGCGTTTTCATAGCGGGCGATGTCCGTCTCCTGGCGTAAAAGGAAGTCCAGTTGGTCGATGCCCTGCGCCAGGCAATAGGCCGCAAAGGGGTCCAGCGGGAAACTGAAGGTGCCAAGCCCGCTCACTTCGAGCTTGCCCGCCGGAATGTCAATGCGCACCGGGTGGTTTGGGTGGTCCAGCAGAAATTCCACAACGCTTTGCTCCATGACTACCGGCAGCAGGCCGTTCTTGACGGCGTTGTTGCGGAAAATATCGGCGAACCGGCTGCTGATGACCGCGCGAAAACCCAGGTCCATCAAGGCCCAGGGTGCATGCTCGCGGGATGATCCGCAGCCAAAATTAGGACCCGCCACCAGCACCTGCTGCTCGGCTGGCACATGGTGCATCAACGGATGCTCCGCTTTGGAGCTGCCATCCGGGTTGAAGCGCCAATGGAAGAAACAGAATCTGCCCAGTCCCTGGCGCTCAGTGGTGGTGAGGAATTGTGCCGGGATGATCTGGTCCGTATCGATGTTATCGAACGGCAGGTTCAGGGTGTGGGACTGGATAATTCCCGCGGGCTTTGAATCGCTGGTGGCGCTCATGGCCGGGTCTCCACGAGGGGCTGATTTCCTGGCATAGGCCCATTTTCCAACATTGGCCTGGGGTCAGTGACACAACCGGCAACGGCACAGGCCGCAGCCGTCAGCGGGCTGGCCAGTACGGTACGCGCATTGCGTCCCTGGCGCCCCTTGAAGTTACGGTTGCTGGTGCTGACCACCAGTTCGCCGGGCTGGGCAATATCACCGTTCATGCCAATGCACATGGAGCAGCCCGGCTCGCGCCACTCAGCTCCCGCCTCGAGAAATATCCGGTGCAGGCCTTCTTTTTCTGCAGCCGCCCGCACCTGTTCTGAACCGGGCACGACCAGCATGCGCGTGCCGGCGGCAACCTTGCGGTTCTGCATAATTGAGGCAGCTGAGCGCAAGTCGCTCAGGCGTGAATTGGTGCAGCTGCCGATAAACACGATATCCACGTGTTCCCCGGCCAGCGGAGTGCCGCCCTGAAGATGCATATACTCGTGTGCATCTTCATTCGGAGATTCGTCCCTGCGTGGCACATCGTCATTGATTGCAATGACCATGCCGGGGTGGGTTCCCCAGGTCACGCTGGGCTGGATCTGGCTTGCATCGATTTTAACCAAACGATCGAAGGCAGAGCTTGCGTCGCTCGACGGGTCGCCTCCCAGAGTCTTCCAGTCGGCAACTGCGCGATCCCAGTCAGCACCGGCGGGAGCCATCGGCCGTCCCCTGAGGTAAGCAAATGTCACTTCATCCGGCGCCACCATTCCGGCGCGGGCGCCGCATTCAATTGACATGTTGCATAGGGTCATGCGGTTTTCCATGTCCATGGCGCGCACGGTGCTGCCGAAGTATTCGATCACTGAACCGGTGCCACCATCGACGCCAATGGCGCCGATCACGTGGAGGATCACATCCTTGGCAGAAACCCCGCGGCCAAGTTCACCTTCAATTTGAATACCCAGCGTCGCGGGCTTGCTTTGCAGCAGGCATTGCGATGCCAGCACATGGCCCACTTCGGTTGTGCCAATACCAAATGCCAGCGCGCCAAATGCGCCGTGGGTAGCGGTATGGCTGTCGCCGCAGACGATGGTCATGCCGGGCTGGGTTGCTCCCAGTTCCGGGCCGATGACATGGACGATGCCGCGGTTCGGGCTACCCCAGCCATGCAGTTCGATGCCGAAGTCTGCGCAATTGCGATAAAACGTTTCGACCTGCTCGCGGGCCTGGTCGGTAACATACGGATAATTTCCGTTCGCATCGGCCGGCAGGGTGGGGGTGGAATGATCGATGGTGGCCAGGCAGCGGTTTGTGCGCCTCACCTTCAGGCCGCGGCGCCTGAGTTCCGAGAAGGCCTGTGGCGTGGTCACTTCATGCAGCAGGTGCAGGTCGATGTAGAGAACGGTTGGGGCGCCATCGCCGCCCGGTGCCGATTCTTCGCGCACCACGTGGCGCTGCCAGATTTTTTCAAACAGCGTGGGCATGCTGATCACACCGCCGCTTTCAATTGGGGCTCAGCGGTGTTTTTGCCCTGGTGTTGATGATGCCGGTTCATGATGGTGACCAGTGCCTGTGCCGAGGCTTCGACGATGTCGGTGGATACACCCGTACCCTGGTAACGGCTGGCGCCGATGGTAGCCCGCACCACTGCGCGGCCCTGCGCATCACTGCCGCTGGACACTGCACTGACCTGGAATTCTTCCACGTGCAATTCCTCGTTCATGATCAGCTTTATGGCGTTCACAATTGCGTTGACCGGCCCATCGCCACGGCCGCTGTAGATGCGCGGTGCCGCGCCTTCGAAACGCAGTTTCAGGCTGGCCTCGGCGGACTGGTCGGCATTGTCCACCTCGGTGTGAATGGAGATGGCATCAAGGTGCCACGGGCCACTTTGCTGTGTCCCCAGTACCAGCGCCTCGATGTCTTCGTCGTATACGCTTTTTTTCCGGTCAGCCAGTTGCTTGAACTTTACAAACAGCACTTCCAGCAGTTCCTGCTCAAGTCTGAAACCGAGATTTTCCAGGCGATCGCGGAAGGCATGACGGCCGCTGTGCTTGCCCAGCACCAGGCTGTTTTCGGGTACACCCACATCCTGGGGCCGCATGATTTCGTAGGTTTCAGCGTGCTTCAGAACGCCGTCCTGGTGAATGCCTGCTTCATGGGCAAAGGCATTGCGGCCCACGATGGCCTTGTTGGGTTGTACCTGTGATCCGGTGACGGAACTGACCACGCGGCTGGCCGGGTAGAGCCGGGTGGTATCGATGCCGGTGCGCATTTGGTAGCGGTCGTGGCGGGTACGCAAAGCCATGACCACTTCCTCCAGCGAGCAGTTGCCCGCCCGCTCGCCGATGCCGTTGATGGTGCATTCCACCTGGCGCGCTCCGCCTTCGATGGCGCCGAGGCTGTTGGCTACGGCGAGTCCAAGGTCATTGTGGCAATGCGCACTGAGGATGACTGAATCGGGCTTGCGCACATGCGTGCTCAGGTGGAGGAATTGCTGCCGGATTTCACTTGGCGTTACGTAGCCCACCGTATCGGGCACGTTGAGTACCCGTGCGCCTGCGTCCACTGCAGCCTGGAAGTACTCCACCAGGAAATCGAGCTCGGTGCGGCCTGCGTCCTCGGCCGTGACCTCAATGTCATCAAACCACTGCCGGCCATAGATCACTGCCGTGGTCATGTCATCGATGATCTGCTGCTGGCTCATCTTCAGCTTGTGCTCGCGATGGATCGGGCTGGTGGCGAGGAAAATGTGCAGGCGTTTGTTCCTGGCCGTTTCCAGAGAACGGGCAACTGCGTCGATATCGGCATGGCGCGTGCGTGACAGCCCGCAAATGATCGCATTCAAACCGAGATCACCCACAGCCTTGACCGATTCGAAGTCGCCATCGGATGCTGCCGGGAAACCGGCTTCGATGACGTCCACACCGAGCTCATCCAGCACCCGCGCAACCTGTAGCTTTTCCGGCACGTTCATGGAGCAGCCAGGGGATTGCTCGCCGTCTCGCAAGGTGGTGTCGAAAATGTGTACGTAATTGTTAGTGGGGGTGTTCATGGGACTCTCTCCAGTCTTGATTGCGACTATGAACTCTTTGCCGGGTTATCAACCTGCGGCGCTGGTGGAAAAGACGTAACGGCACCCTTGGAAGCCGAGGACACGAGGTAGGCATACTTGGCCAGGGCGCCGGACTTGTACTGCTGTGGCCGCGGTTTCCAATCGGCACGCCGTGCTTCGAGGTCGGCGTCGGTATAAACCCGTCGCTGATCCACATCAATGGTAATCATGTCCCCCTCGCGCAGCAGGGCGATCGGCCCTCCGTGTGCTGCTTCGGGAGCCACGTGGCCGACCATGAAACCGTAGGTGGCGCCGCTGAAGCGGCCATCGGTCATCAGCGCGACGGAAGTGTCCAGGCCCTGGCCGACCAGCGCAGCGGTCACCGCCAGCATTTCGCGCATGCCCGGTCCGCCGCAGGGGCCTTCATTGCGTATCACGACCACGTCGCCGGCCTTGATCTTGCGCGCCTGCACCGCAGCGAATGCTTCCTGTTCGTCTTCATAAACGCGCGCGGGCCCGGTAAAGACAAATTCGCCATGCCCGGCCAGCTTGGCCACGCAACCCTCCGGCGCGAGGTTGCCGTACAGGATGCCAAAACCACCACGGGGTTTGAGCGGCCGATCGAAAGGCACGATCACTTCCTGGCCCGGGGTTTCCGTGTGGCCCGCACACTCTTCGAACAGGCTGCGACCGGTGACGGTAGCTGTATCGTTCAAAAGGCCGGCTTCTTTGAGGCGGTTGATTACCAGTTGCGTACCACCCGCTGCGAACATGTCCGGTGCCATGAAACGACCGGCCGGCTTGAGGTCGGCAATGATGGGTGTCTTGCGCGAGATTTCGTCAAACTCGTCTATATCAAACTCAACGCCGGCCTCGCGCGCAATGGCCAGCAGGTGCAGCACCGCATTGGTTGAGCCCGCTGTCGCGGTCACCACCGTGGCCGCGTTGCGTAATGATTCGCGGCTCACCAGGCTGCGTGGACTCTGGCCTTCACGCACCTGCTGCACCACGCGCATACCGCAGTCATGCATCGCTTGTGCCTTGTCCGGATGGATCGCGGGAATGTCGCTGACGCCCATGGGGGACAAACCCAGGGTGGTGAGTGCCATGGCCATGGTATTGGCCGTGAACTGGCCGCCGCAGGCGCCCGCGCCCGGGCAGGCTTCCTTTTCGATTTCGGTCAATTCGGCCGAGTCGATCCTGCCTGCAGCGTGTGCACCTATCGCCTGGAATACGTCCTGGATGGTAATGGGAATGCCGCGGTGATGACCCGGCATGATGGAGCCGCCATAAATAACCATGCCGGGAACATCCAGGCGGGCCAGCGCCATGGCGCCGGCCGGGATAGTCTTGTCGCAGCCTACCAGCGCCACCACGCCGTCGAGGCAGTGCCCGCGGGTGACCAGTTCGATGGAATCTGCAACCAGCTCGCGTGACATCAACGAGCACTTCATACCCTCCGAGCCCATCGATATGCCATCGGACACCACGATGGCGCCGAACTCGATGGGCGTTCCACCGGCAGCGCGAATGCCTGCCTTCAGGGGTTCAGCGAGTTCGCGTAAGTGCGCATTGCATGGAGTCACGTCCGACCAGGTGTTGACGATGGCGATCAACGGTTGAGCAATTTCCTTGTCCCCCATGCCGGTGGCGCGAAGCATGGCCCGTGCGGCGGCTCGGTCAGGCCCTTTCTTGATTTGGTCACTGCGCATATTGTTAGCGTCCTTGGTGAAAAAAAAACCCGCACTTTTCTTGGTGCGGGTTTTTCAGGTTACTTGTGGTCTTGCTTAGCCTGTGCCCGCACCTCTGCCAATTATAAGAAGAGCAAGTAGCGAGCCCAGAGCCAGCAGATCCAGCCTCAGGTTCAGCGCCTGGTTCAGAACAGGCGCAGCCACGCGACCGCCGGCCTGGCGGGCAATACTCAATAAATGCTGGTACGTGGTGGGCATGAGTCGATTCGAACATAGGGCAAAAATGATGTCAACCATTATTTGCAATGGTTTGGCGGTCAACCTGCCGTTCATGTGAATTTTTCTATAATGGCCGCGTCGAAGTAAAGGCTGCGATTTCGTGTAGTCTCTCAGGGCTGTAGGAGGTAAACCCATGAACAGACAAACAGGCATTGGCATCATCATAGGCGCGGTGGCGGTTACGGCCATCGGTGGCGTAGCGGGTTACCGGATCTATGAATCATCCAACTACGCGGAAGTGATCTCGGTTAATCCCGTGATGACCACCGTCAATGTGCCCCGCGAGGAGTGCCGCGATGTGGTGGTAACGAAGCAAGCCCCGACCAAGGATCCCAAGCAGGTGACGGGAACCGTGGCCGGAGCGGTCATCGGCGGCCTGCTCGGCAACCAGATTGGGGGTGGCACCGGCAAGACCCTTGCTACGGTCGGTGGTGCTGTGGCCGGCGGTTATGCCGGTAACAAAGTCCAGGAAGGCGTGCAGGAACGCAACACCTACGAGGAAGTCCAGCAGAAATGCGAGACCGTTTATGACAGCCACGAAGAACAAGACGGTTTCGACGTAAAGTACCGGCTGCAGGACGTCGAGAAAACCATCCACATGGAGTACGACCCAGGTGATCGCATTCTGGTCGAGAACGGCGAACTGGTACTGAACCAGCCTCGCTGAATTCCTGCAATTGAGTGCCTGATGGATGCCGGGGCAGCCGCACAATGCGGCTGTCACGAAACGGAAACATTCGCTGAATAACGTGGGCGATCGATCAAACTGTGGGGTAATCCTGGATGAACATCCTGTTCCTGTGCACCGGAAACTCCTGCCGCTCGCAGATGGCAGAGGGATGGACCCGCCACCTTGCGGTTGAGAACCTGCAGGTAGAATCAGCCGGCATTGAAGCGCACGGCAAGAATCCCCGCGCCATTGCCGTAATGGCTGAGGCAGGTGTCGACATTTCTGGCCAGCAGTCCACCGTGGTCACGCCGGCCATGCTGGATGCGGCAGACCTCGTGGTGACGGTGTGCGGACACGCGGATGAAGTCTGCCCGGTGCTGCCGCCCGGCAAACGCAAAATTCACTGGCCCTTGTCCGATCCGGCCAAAGCCACCGGCACCGAGGAGGACATCATGCGCCAGTTCCGCGCCACGCGTGACGAGGTTAAGAATCGTGTGCTTGGCTTATTGCACGAATTTCGCCTGGAGACAAAGGTATGAGCGCGACTCAGCGCATGCCCTTCTTTGAACGCTACCTGAGCCTGTGGGTGTTGTTGTGTATTGTAGTGGGAGTAGCTCTCGGCCAGGTGATCCCCAGTCCGTTTGCTGCGCTGGGGCGGATGGAATTGTTCCGCGTCAACCTGCCGGTGGCGGTGCTGATCTGGCTGATGATTCTGCCGATGCTGCTGAAGATCGATTTTCGTTCCTTGCAGGAAGTCCGGCAGCACTGGAAAGGGGTGGGGATTACGCTGTTCGTGAACTGGGCGGTCAAGCCCTTTTCCATGGCCCTGCTGGGGTGGTTGTTCATCCGTAACCTGTTTGCTCCCTGGCTGCCGGCCGGGCAGCTCGACAGCTACATTGCCGGGCTGATCCTGCTGGCGGCCGCACCCTGCACCGCCATGGTGTTCGTGTGGAGTAACCTCTCGGCCGGCCATCCGGGCTTCACCCTGTCACAAGTAGCCCTGAACGACGTCATCATGGTGTTCGCCTTCGCACCGATCGTCGCCCTGCTGTTGGGCATTTCGGCGATCAGTGTTCCCTGGGAAACCCTGGTCCTGTCGGTGGTGCTGTACATCGTCCTGCCGGTGATCATCGCCAGTCTGTGGCGCCGCTATTTGTTGCGATCCGGCGGCGGCAAGGCGCGACTTACCCGCGTGCAGGATCGCCTGCACCCCGTCTCACTGAGCGCGCTGCTGGTCACGTTGGTGCTGCTGTTCGGCTTCCAGGGGCAGCAAATCATCGACCAGCCGCTCACTATCTTATTGCTGGCTGTGCCTATCCTCGTGCAGGTGTATTTCAACTCCGGGCTGGCCTACCTGTTGAGCCGCAAGCTGGGTGTGGCCCATTGCATAGCCGCACCCGCTGCCCTTATCGGCGCGAGCAACTTCTTTGAGCTGGCGGTAGCGGCCGCTATCAGCTTGTTCGGCCTGGAGTCAGGGGCAGCCCTGGCGACCGTGGTGGGCGTATTGGTGGAAGTGCCGGTGATGCTGTCGGTGGTGTGGCTCGTGAACCGCAGTCGGGGCTGGTATGAGGCCGGCAACTCCGATGGCGCGGAGACAAACGCTTAGCTGCTTCGATAGACCTCACGTCGATGCCCGACTTTTACAACCAGCACGATCAGCCTGTCGTCGTTGATCTCGTAGATGATTCGATAGAGACCCTGCCGGACACGATAGCGCTGCTGGCTCGACAACCGTTCGCAGCCTGCAGGGCGCGGGTCTTCTGCAAGCGAGCGGATGCGCTGCATGATCCGTTTAACATCCTGCTTCGGGAGAGCTCGCAAGTCTTTGGCCACAGACTTCCTGAACACCAGCTCATAACTTGCCATGTGCCTTCAAATCCTTGAGCAGCGCTTCGTAAGAAATCACCGGTTCTGCAACGCGATCTTCGAAAGCAGCGAGATCCTCCTGGTCTTCACGTAGCGCCAGGCGCACAGCGTCATTGACAATCTCTGATACGGACTTGTTTGTGTGTGCAGCCTTCAGGCGAACGGCTTGATGCAATGCCGGCTCAAAATAAACCGTGGCGCGCTTTGACGTTGCTTCACTCATAATGCCTGTCCTCCAAATCGGGGCAACATAGCGCTTTAACGTTATAGCGTCAAGATAAACAGCACCCAGCGTGTTTTAGCGTACGGAAGATTTCCAGCCCATTTTCTGCAAAAGCCTGAAATAGCTTGTTATTTCGGGCATGGACGAGTATTCTTGCGGCCAGCAGTGGTTGGTTCGTATGGCGATATCGAGTTATATGACATCCGCTGTGTATAAAGTTTGGTTGCACGTCTACTAGGTCTCTCAGAAGCTCCACATCGGTAACTCCTGTAAATCACCTGTAATGAGATTTGCAATTAATCAGTGTTTAATCTTTTTTATAAGGTAATTTAAAATGACGACAGGTACCGTAAAGTGGTTTAACGATTCCAAAGGTTTTGGATTCATCGCTCCTTCTGATGGCAGTGCTGATGTATTCGTACATTTCTCTGCAATCCAGGCCGGCGGATTCAAATCCCTGGCAGAAGGTCAGGCAGTGAGTTTCGAAGTGGAAAACGGCCCGAAGGGTCTGCAAGCCACCAACGTAACGCCAGCCAGCTAATAGGCTTTATAGCCACGGTTAGTAAAAAAACCCCGCTTTCGAGCGGGGTTTTTTTTGCCCGGAGTTTTTTCCGGGTTCTTGGCGGGAATGATGCTCCCGCGGCCTGGAGATCAGCCGCGTCGGGATGATCCCGCTGCAGCAGGGCGCTGCCGCCGTCCGCTATTGCCATTGGCCGGCTTGGCGTGATTGGCGCGGCCACTCCGTACCGGGGCGCGCCGGCTTCCATCGCTTCGTGGGGCATTTCCGCCGCCATTTCGCTGGCCATTTCCGCGGCCGCCTCCCCGGCCATTTCCGCCCATTTTGATGGGCTCGGCGCGGATGGACGGGTCAGGTTCATAGCCCGGAATCACCATCCTTGGCAGGTCGCGTTTGAGCAAGCGTTCAATTTCGACCAGCAATTCGTGCTCGTCGATGCACACCAGCGATACCGCCTGGCCTTCGTTACCGGCACGACCGGTGCGACCGATGCGATGCACATAATCTTCGGGCACGTTGGGCAGGTCGTAGTTCACCACGTGCGGCAACTGGTCAATGTCCAGTCCGCGCGCCGCAACATCGGTTGCAACCAGTACCCTGATATCACCGTTCTTGAATTCGGCGAGTGCACGGGTGCGGGCACCCTGGCTCTTGTTGCCGTGAATCGCTGAACTGCTGATGCCATCCTGCTCCAGTTGCTGCGACAGGCGGTTGGCGCCGTGCTTGGTGCGGGTAAACACCAGCGCCTGGCGCCAGTTTTGCGAACCCACCATGAAGGACAGCAACTCGCGCTTGCGTTCGCGATCCACCATGTGGATAACCTGCTCGACGAGTTCGGCCGGTGTATTGCGGCGCGCGACTTCAATGTGCGCGGGCGCTTCCAGCAGTGTTTCAGAAAACTTCCGCATTTCGTCGGAGTAGGTGGCAGAGAACAACAGGTTCTGGCGTTTGCGCGGCAGCAGAGCGAGGATCTTCCGGATGTCACGGATGAAGCCCATATCCAGCATGCGATCGGCTTCGTCCAGCACCAGGATTTCAACCTTGCTCAGGTCCACCGTGCGCTGGGAGACATGATCCAGCAGGCGTCCCGGGGTGGCCACCAGGATATCCACGCCATTGCGCAGCTTCTGGATCTGCGGATTGATTTTGACTCCGCCAAAAACCACCGCTGACTTCAAAGGCAAATGTTTGCCATAGGTCAGCACACTTTGCTCCACCTGTGCCGCGAGTTCGCGCGTGGGCACCAGGATCAGGGCACGCACCGGGCGGTTCCTGGCTGACAGCGAAGGTTTGTCGCTCAGCAGTTGTAGCATCGGCAGAGTAAAGCCTGCGGTTTTTCCGGTGCCGGTTTGTGCCCCTGCCAGCAGGTCTTTGCCTTGCAGGATGATGGGTATGGCCTGGCGCTGTACGGGTGTAGGTTCGCTGTAACCTTGTTCACTGACAGCACGAAGGAGTTCGGCCGAAAGGCCGAGTTCTTTAAAAGACATAATATGTATTGCTCGTTAATCGGCCTGCCTGTGACTTATGTCCCAGGTCGGTCCAGGCGGAAATTGTTTATTGGTATTCGAGGCTGGCCGAAAGAGGTTACCGCGAGGGATCAGGAATGACCGATTGCACCTGATGGGGCGGACTATACAGCACCCCAGCCGGAAAAGCGAAGGCGCTGAGCGGATTTCCCCAAACGTGCCGTGGGGTAAAGCTCCCGCTCGGTTGCCAGAATCTGTCAGAATGAGGCCCATGATCCGCTGACTGCAGGTTCGACTAACCGTCCATGTGTCCGTCCCCATGAGCTTGCTCCAGGAACTCCGCCGCCGCAACGTGTTTCGCGTGGGCGTGGCCTATGCGCTCGCTGCCTGGGTGCTGTTGCAGGCGGTGGACTTCGTTCTGGGGATGATCTCTGCGCCCGGCTGGATCCTGAAAGTGTTCTTTCTGGCCGCTGCGCGGCCTGCCGCTGGTGCTGATTTTCTCCTGGGTATTTGAAGTCACGCCCGAGGGCATCAAGCGCGAATCCCAGATCGACCGCACCCAGTCCATTACCCCGCAAACCGGCCGCAAGCTGGACCGCGCCATCATTGGTATCCTGGTGGTGGCCGTTGCACTATTGCTGGTGGACCGGTTTGTCGAAAAGCCCGGGCCGGACAAAACGGGGTCAGAGAACCATTTTCCGGTTGCAGCGTCGCAAAAGGTTGCGGCCGGGCTGGAAAATGGTTCTCTGACCCTCGATCGCCGTGCTGCCCTTCGTCAACATGAGCGCCGATCCGCAGAATGAATATTTCTCCGATGGGGTGGCTGAAGAAATCCTCAACGCGCTGGCGCGTATTCCGGGCCTGAAAGTGACGGCGCGCACTTCGGCGTTCACCTACAAGGGCAGCAAAGCCGGCGTGGCGCAGATCGCCAAAGAACTGGGCGTCAACCACATACTCGAAGGCAGTGTGCGCAAGGAAGGCAACCAGGTGCGGGTCACCGCCCAGCTGATAGAGGCCGGCAATAGTTTTCATATGTGGTCGGAAACTTATGACCGCGAACTGACCAACATCTTCGCCATCCAGGACGAGATCGCCCAGGCCATTGCGGCTGCCATGAAGGTAGAATTGCTGCCGGCTGCAGCGAACTCGAACCTCACGGGCACAACCAATCTCGAGGCCTGCGAGTACTATCTCCAAGGGGTGAGCCAATGGCACATCCGCACCGGGGAATCCCTGCAGACGGCACTCGGGTTGTTTGAGAAAGCGGCAGAAATCGATCCCTCATTCGCCCGGGCCCATGCCTACCAGGCATTGACTTGGGCCATCCTGGCGGATTACACGGACTTCCCGATGCCGGAAGCGTTCTCCAATGCGCGCAAGGCGGCGGAAACTGCCCTGGCGCTGGATCCGCAGTCGATCGAGGCCGCAACGGCACTGATCAATACCACCAACGATCTGCGCCAAGGGGTCGGGTATGCGCGCCAGGCCATAGAACTGAACCCGGGATTCGCAACCACACACCAGTGGTACGCAACTGCACTGGTCTCCCTCGGCGATTTTGCCGGTGCTGAGCGTGAGTACCAGATTGCGCAGGAGTTGGACCCACGCTCGCGGGTTAATGCCGACAACCCGGCGCTCATCGAAGCCTACGACTTGACGCTGCTACTGGCCGTGGCCGGTGCAAACCACGAGGCCCTGGAAACACTCGATTGGTCCCGCCGCAATGATCTCATTTCCAGTTGGGGCTTTATGCGCGCGGTGCAAATTATCCCGGACTTCGTGTGCAGCCCCGACGTGCAAGAATTCTATGCCTCAACCGACTTGCCGCCGCTGATCGAACCTTATCCCTGCCCGCAATAGCCCAAACCCCTCAGACCACCAGGCGCCCCATCCACCACTGCACTTTGATTGGCGGTAGTGGTGTGCGCCTGGCCTTTGATTCCGCCTCCGGGCGGGACTGTCACAAAACTTCAACAGCAGTGTCATCAAACCTAAACGGGCGGCAGCTAGTTTGTACACCCAAGACCAACAAAAAGCTGATATTCCCGGAGAAGCCTCAGCATGTTGAAGCGTAAATTGCTCACCACGGCCATTGTCGCCATCACCGGTTCCGCTCATGCCAAGCAGCCGGTCAACATCGGTTTGGAGCAGCTCGGAACCTATCAAACCGGCGTGTTTGCCGAAGGCGCAGCGGAAATCGTTGCGTACGATGACAAGTCACAACAACTGTTTGTGATCAATGCGAATGCGAAGACGGACGACGTTCTCGACATTTCCGATCCTAGGGGTCCGGTATTGGCCGGCACGGTCGAACAGGTGACTGCCCTGGCCCTGCCGGATGACTTCAACAGTACGAATGATAAAACCGGCAGTTTTGATGATCGCAGCGATGGCAAGGGCCCGGAACCGGAAGGCGTGGTGGTCGGCAAGCTGCAGGGCCGGCAATTTGCCTTTGTTGGCCTCGAACGCATCGGTGGCGTCATGATTTTCGATGTAACCGACCCGGATGAGCCACGTTACGTGAGTTACACCAACAACCGCGATTTCCTGGTGGACGCAGAAGACGCCAGTGCGGGTGATCTTGGACCCGAAGGCCTGCTGTTCATAAAGCGCGGCGAATCACCCATTCACGAGCCATTGCTGTTGGTGGGGAACGAGGTGAGCGGCTCAACCACCATTTACCAGGTGGTCGAAGACTGTTTTTTTGTGGCGGCTTCTTAGGGCCTTGCCCACGGCCGGATCTCTTGTGCGAGGGGTTCGGCCTTTTTTTTGAGGATCTGTGTTCGAACAGGCTGCGCTTATGGACAGGGACCTGGGGAGCAGACGGTCACGGAATCAGCGGAAGCAATGATCGCCCCGAGCGCGACAATACCGAGTGCTGCCCACAGCCACGTTAGAGAAGAATCACCGGAAGACCCGGCCCGCTTTACCTTGAGGCTGCGAATGTGGGCGTAGGGGACCAAGCCAAACTTGCCTCCTATCCCCTCGTTGGTGATATCCGTTACGGCAAAGTCCAGTTTTTCACTGTCGTTGGTGATAATTTCAACCTCATCTCCAATATACAGGCCGCTGTCCTCGCCCTGGCTTTGAACGTTCTGCACGCTGATTGGCTGCATGGACGAACAGGCGGCGAGATGCAAGATCAACAGGGAAAGCAGGAAATGGCGCATCATGACCTCTACGCTTAAGTTTGCCTAGTTCTCGCCACAAACCGAGCTGATGCCAAAGTCTTCCGGATTCGGCACCTTCCCTTTTGCCACCAGGTCCATGAGCACTTTTTCCGAGGGCGATTGCGTGTCCCGCTCCTTGTACATCGCCCGCTGCTGTTCTACCCAGGGCGTGTGCAACATCGGGCAGTATGTGGCTACCGTTTTGCGAATTCGCTTCCAACGCATTTCCTTGAAGATATTGGGCCGCCAGGATTCGTCCCAATCCGGGTTTACATAGTTGCGGAAATCAAATGCATCAGAGAAATACCAGCGCCCCTCTTGTTGGTATAGCAGCGGCTTATCGCCATGGCACAGGTGGTGATAAAACAGAAATCCCTGGTAGTTGGCTTCCAGGTCAGCGGGGGAGAACACACCGGTGACCCAATAGCCCTGTCCCGACGATTCAAGCTTGACTCCAAATCGAATCATCTTGCGCTGCAATTCATCCGGAGAATATTTGTCCTTGCGCTTTTTCCACCAGCGGTAGTACCACCAGCCTTCCGACATGAAATGCGCCAGTTTGTCGGTACCGAGGCGAATGCCATCCACCTGCACTGTCGGGCTGGGGTTTAGCCAGCGTGCGGTATCGACCGGAATGGTCTTGGCCAGAAGATAGTGCTTGCGGTAATCGCGATCCTCTTCGAGGCCGAGCGGAATGCGGTCAACCAGGGGACTGGTGATCGCCCACATCTCGATGGCATGGTAGATCGACTGTTGCATACGGTGCTGCACGACGTCGGCCATGACTTCACAATCGCCTGTTGCATTTTCAGCGCTTTCATCCAGGGCGGACTGGACGTTCAACTTGACCCAGGCATTCAAATAATCGGCTGAGTCAGCCAGGGGCTTGCCCCAGGCGTAGTACTGGTCGGTTTCCATTGCGTGCAGGGGAGAGCCCGCCAACAGCGCAGCAATAAAGACCAGCCAGCAAATAGAATGGGCTTGCATGTCCTTCAAAACCCCCATCCTACGCTGCCGGAATAGAGCCACTCGTCCGGGGAATGGGAAGACAGTGAGTGCATGACCCCCGCGGCGAAGTTCATCCGCAAAATGGAAAAACTGGCTTCGATACCCGCAAAGGTCTGACCCGGCTCTGTGGGCCGGCTGTCACCCCAGGTGCGCAACACCACACCCCGGAAGGCCCACGCGTAATACACCGTGGGTATGAAATGCTTAAGCTGCCCGGTCTCTCCGGCCAACCTGCCCCAACCCACACTGCCTTGCAGGCCATAGATGCCTGGTTCCACTGCAAATTGCCAGCCGTGCAGCATGCAGCCGGTTGCACAATTTTCGCTTTTGGGTTGCTCCACGAAAATAGCCCCAAGACCGACGGAAAGTAATTGGGAGTTGCTGTACCTGGCACGGATCAAGCCATACCAGCGGTGCTCGGTGTTTTCCAGTTCGGCGCGCACCTGTTGCATGGCCAGGTCTTTTGCGGATTGCTCCTGTGCAGACTGTTGCTCAGCGGCAGGGGCCGGACTGGTGGTGGGCTCTGCCGGAACTTCCCCTGCAAAAGCCTGCAGGCCAAGAAATTGAGCGCATGCAAGCACGCAGGTGCAGAAAAATTTCTGTGGCCGCTTCATGTAATTTTCTTCAGGTTCCCTTGATGCCGCCGGTGGGTTGCCGATTCCCGGCGTTTCCCAAGTGGAGGCTGAGTGCGCATTCTGAGTTAGGCAACCGGGGTTGGCAAGCGGGCATGCCTTGCCGCGCGTTCAGCCTGCGTTCACTGGCGAATCGTCAAAATGTCGCAATGCTTCTGCTTTTCAGGGAAACTGATTTCCCGGCAGATCACTGCAAGGATTTTGGGAGTATGACAATGAGAACTTTCATGATTGTGTGGCTGGCACTCGCCAGTTTCAGCATCCAGGCCTATGAAAACTTTATAGAAAATCCTACATCGCCATACCCCGCTGGCTGTGTCACGATTCCCGATTCGCAGACCTTTATATATGGCGACAACCTTCAACGGGTCTACGACCACGAACTGACCCTGACTGATTCCTCCGATTTGAGTAACGAACTGCCGGTTAACGTCCATGTTTATCGGGTTGGATGCGCAGACCCGAACCGCTCGGTGATCTGGATAGAGTTTGAGATTCCCGCTTTCCTCAACCCGGATACGACGTTTTACCTGACGCCGGAGGTGCATGCCTTCATTGATGGCCAGGACATCACGATGCGCTTGACCGGGGAGCCCAATACCTGGGGTAGTGCCACGGAACCCGATGGTTTCGGCCACGTAATTGGGGGTCCTCAGGAGTTTTCGAATGGCACGCCACTGACGTGGATCTACGTGCTGGACAACCTGTCCCTGTACGCGACCTTCTCAGATCCGGATCTGTTCATGTCCCCTGCACAATACAACGACAGCTTTGAACTGGACATTCTGACCCTGAACAGCAGCTGGACCATTGAAATTCCGTCCACGTTTGACTCGCTCAATCCCAACGATCGCATACCTCTGTCCGGGAGGTTATCGGGCAATTGGGTGGTGCAGGGAGTTCCAGACCAGGGATTTGTTATTGCCATATCCGAGCTTACCGACAGCCTCGATCCCCTGATGTTCCTGTCCTGGTATACCTACGATAACGATGGGAAGTTACTGTGGCTGACTGGTGCCGCGCAGTTCGAAATAGGTGACACCCGCATCACCATCCCCATTGAACTGGTGACCAACGGCGAATTCCTCGGGACCAAGGTCGCGGACCGGGACGTGGTGGGCAGCGTGATCATCACCAGCAATGACTGCAATGACCTGAGCTTTCATTATGAGCTGAACGACATCAACCTCGGCAGCGGCGATGAGAAATTGCAGCGGGTGTTTTCCCTGGAGACCGCTGGGTATGTGTGTCGGGACCTGGAGGCACGGATTGAGGCGAACTAGGCGGTAGGGCGAAATCGCCGGTACCTCGTCTGTACGCCAACCGGCTAGAATGGATTCTGCCATGGCGTTGTCATCGACCATCCGACGTTCTCCCGGGGCAGCCCGCTGGCTCGCGCTGATTGCGCTGACGCTGTCCGGCTGTGCCGGCTGGAAGCCGACCGAGGTCCCGGAGCCTGCGCCCCCTGCAACGTTGCAGCAGCCTTTTGCTCTCAACACTTTCGGGATTGACGTGGACACGGAAGTCATCGGACGCATGTACTACACCCGTGTCCAGAATGAGGAGACCTTGCGCGACATCGCCCGTGCCTACGATCTCGGCTACGACGACATCGCCGCCGCCAATCCCGGGGTTGACCCCTGGACACCTGAGGCGGGCGAACGGGTGATCCTGCCGCTGGCCCATGTGCTGCCTGATGGTCCGCGAGAGGGGATCGTCATCAACCTGGCTGCGCGCCGGCTGTTTTATTATCCGCCAGCGGTAGAGGGCGATCCGCAACGGGTGATCACACATCCCATCGGGATCGGCCGCGAAGGCTGGTCCACCCCGCTCGGCAAAACCGAAGTTGCGCAAAAACACGTCAGCCCGCCCTGGACAGTGCCCGCATCGATTCGTCGCGAGCGCGCCGCTGAGGGCGATCCGCTGCCAGCGGTGGTGCCGCCTGGGCCGGACAACCCACTCGGCACCCACGCCCTGCGCCTGGGCTGGTCCAGCATCCTGATCCACGGCACCAACAAGCCAGCCGGCATCGGCATGCGGGTGAGTCACGGCTGCATCCAGCTCTATCCGGAAGATATCGTGACCCTGTTCGCGGATGTACCGGTGGGGACGCCGGTTACGGTGGTCGATCAGCCCTATCTCGTTGGCAACGGCCCGGGCGGACTGCTGTTGGAGGCCCATATGCCAGCGACTGCGGCCAAGAGGAAGAAGGGCGTAGCCGCAGTGGAGCAGGCGATCGAGGCGGTCGAGGCCCGCGAGCCTGCGGCGGAGCGGATACCCGTCGACAATGAGCGCGCAATGGCTTACGCCGGGCAGCAGGTCGGTTATCCACTGCCCATTGCCGCCGATACGCCTTCAGCCAGCAGCTATCTGGCCGAGCTGCCTGCCGCCCCCCTGCTGACTGCACCGGACCCGGCGCCAATCCCCAAAGACGGCGATTGGTACGTCGATCTTGGAAGTTTCGAGGATGAGCGCGGCGCGCGCCGGCTGGTGGCCATGCTCAATTACCAGGGCCCGCCAATTCCGGCCCAGCGCCTGGAGCAGGGCGGGCAGTATCAGGTGCTGGCTGGTCCCTACCTTTCCCGTGCGGCCGCCCTCGCCGTGGTCAAGCGCATCAAGCGCGACCTCGACGAAACCGGCAAGGCAGTGCAGTTGCCGCAGCTGGCGGGCGCAAGCCCCGAAATGGGATCAGAGTAATGTGTTACCTATTTGACCGGTAAGAACCCTAAACGGGTTGGTGGTGATGGGTGGACTCGAACCACCGACCTCAGCATTATGAGTGCCGCGCTCTAACCGGCTGAGCTACATCACCATTTTCGAATGACCATTTAGAATGACCATTTAGCAATTACCTGTCCCGCTGAACCGGAGGGCCGCAGCGGGGCGCAAATTCTCCTTTCACTGACCCTGATTGTCAACTGTGAATTCTAGTATTCGAGCACCAGAAGTATTCGCAAACCTTCTTCGACCAGGCCCATTTCGGTTTCATTAAGAACCGTAAGTGCGTCGCTAATGAACCTGCCAACGTCGAAGGCACGGATCTGATCAAGCATGATTTGCGAGGTTTGCTTGAGATTGTCACGTGCTTCAATGGTCACCCGCATGGGTAGTGCGTTGTCCAAAATTCTGGTGGTTAGAGGCAGCACGGCGATTGTCCGGTGTCCACTTTCGTTCAGAGAATCTGTTTGAATCACCAGGCAGGGTCGAACCTTGCCAGGCTCGCTACCTTTTGCGGGGTTGAAATTGGCCAGATAGATCGACCCGCGCTTAGGCGTCATCAAGGCCGTCTGCGATGGTGTCGTCAAAATCTTCGATGGCCTCAAGCGTTTGTTCGCGCAGTCGCCGCGACAGCTCCTGGAGCCTGGCACGCATGGCGTCACGATCAAGTTTCGCCCGGTATTCACCCACGGCCTCGCGGATGACCGCGCTTTTGGTGGTATCCAGGCGAGCGGCCAGTTCGGTGAGTTCCGCATCGAACTTTTTATCTGCTTTGAGCGTGATGGTTTTCATTGCTTGAAATGGTATTACCAAAACAAGCAAATTGCAACCGAACTGAGCTACTGTGTCGGAAACCCTTGAGTTGCCTTGTTCTTGCGGAAGGGCCCTCTCCCGGATTCAGGACAATTCAAAATTGGATTTTGAATTGGCCTGAATTCTGTGAAGCAGCTAGCCGCCTCAGAACCTGTACCCGTACGCATCCAGAAACCGCTGTTCAATTTCCGCCAGGCCGGGTGTATGGTTCTGCGGGCCCTGGTGGGCGATCTTGATGGCCCCCATGAGGGAGCCGATGCGGCAGGTGGTGACGAGGTCAAGGTCATTGAGCAGGCCATGGATCAGGCCGGCGCGGTGCGCATCGCCGCAACCGGTGGGGTCCGTGACAGACTCTGCCTTGACCGCGGTAATCTCGATTTCCTCGGCCGCGGTAATGACGGTGGACCCCTCGCCGCCACGCGTGACAATCAGTGCCTCGACCTGCTTGGCAATGGCGCGCCCCTTCATGCCGGTACGCTCCTGCAGTAGCTGGAATTCGTAATCGTTGAGCACCACCCAGGTAGCTTCTGCAATCAATTGCCGCAGTTCCGCGCCATCGAACAGGGGCATGGCCTGGCCGGGATCAAAAATGTGTGGAATATCGGCGGCCTTGAAATCGGCGCTGTGCTGCAGCATGGCCTGCTTCCCGTCCGGTCCCACGATACCGATCCTGATGCCCTCGGCCTGGCTGACGCGGTTGAGGTAGCTGTGCATCATGGCACCGGGGTGGAAGGCGGTGATCTGGTTGTCTTCGATGTCGGTGGTGATGAAGGCCTGGGGGGTGAACTCACCCGGGAGATGGCGCACGTAGCGCGTGGAAATGCCGAGTTTATCCAGGTGTTCGCGGTAGGGGCCAAAATCATCACCCACGGTGGCCATGGGGTAGGGCGTGCCGCCCAGCAGTTTGAGGTTGTAGGCAATGTTGCCGGCCACCCCACCAAACTCTCGGCGCATTTTTGGCACCAGGAAGGACACGTTCAGCATGTGCAACTTGTCCGGAAGAATGTGATTTCTGAATGGCTCCGGGAACACCATAATGGTGTCGTAGGCCATGGAACCGCAGATCAGTGCCGACATGATTTTCCCGTCCGATAAGACGCAAACTGATATATAAACCTTGGGCATTCTAGCGGATTCGAGCCAATTCGGGGGGATAAACCAGCCTTCGGGGGTGTGATTTGTGATATATCACGATTGGCAAAAACCTCTGATTTCCTCCCCCCGATCACTGTGGGTTTTCCCCGGATGTCGTATAAATACAGGGTTTTACAGGATTTTCTTGTTGCGGGGGAGCGCGTCGGCTGATACATTAGCCAACCCCAAACAAATGCAAAAGTCACGGAAAGGACGTTATGGCATTCAAAAGTCTTCGAGGGCTGTTTTCCAACGATCTGTCGATCGATCTGGGTACGGCCAACACTTTGATCTATGTGCGCGGGCAGGGCATTGTGCTCAATGAGCCCTCGGTGGTCGCGGTGCGCATGGATCGTGGCCCGGGTGGTCCGCAGTACGTTGCCGCAGTGGGTACTGAGGCAAAACGCATGTTGGGCCGCACCCCGGGCAATATTCGCACGGTGCGCCCGCTGAAGGATGGCGTAATCGCTGACTTCAATATGACCGAAGCCATGCTGCAGCATTTTATTCGCAAGGTGCATACCTCGCGCTTTTTACGGCCCAGTCCGCGGGTGCTGGTGTGCGTTCCGTGCAGTTCCACCCAGGTGGAAAGAAAGGCCATCAAGGAATCGGCCGAAGGCGCCGGTGCACGCGAGGTGTTCCTGGTTGAAGAGCCGATGGCCGCTGCCATTGGCGCCGGTATTCCGGTGCACCAGGCACGTGGTTCCATGGTGCTGGACATTGGCGGTGGCACCTCGGAAGTGGCGGTCATTTCCCTCAACGGACTGGTGTACTCCAACTCGGTGCGCGTGGGGGGAGACAAGTTTGACGAGGCTATCATCAACTATGTACGGCGCAACTACGGCACGCTCATTGGCGAGACCACGGCCGAACGCGTCAAGATTGAAATCGGCTGTGCGTGGCCGGACGAGGTGCCCCAATCCATGGAAGTGTCCGGCCGCAACCTGGCCGAGGGCGTGCCCCGCAATGTCACTATTTCCAGCAATGAAGTGCTCGAAGCCCTGAATGAAAGCCTCTCCAGTATCCTGGTGGCGGTCAAGACCGCGCTGGAGCAAACACCCCCGGAACTGTGCTCGGACGTATCAGAAACCGGCATCGTGCTGACTGGTGGTGGCGCCTTGCTGCGCGGCATCGATCGGCTGATCAGTGAAGAAACCGGTTTACCTGTATTTGCTGCCGACGACCCGCTCACCTGCGTAGCGCGGGGCGGCGGCAGGGCGCTGGAACTGATGGATCAGAAGAACGGTGATTTTTTCTCCACCAGCTGACCTGACCTCCCTTATCGCTGTGGAATTCTGAATTGGTAGTTGAAAATTGGTAGCGGAAAATTGGTAAGTGGGGGAGTTCAGGTCGGGGCGAGGTTTTCAGCACAGACAGCGCTGACGGCCCGGTTGATGATGTACGGCCTGCTGGCCGTCGTGCTGATGGCCATGGATCATCGGGGCCAGTATGTGCCGCGCTTTCGCAGCCTGGCCGGGCACCTCGTAGAGCCCGTGCATTATGTCGTCGAGTGGCCGGTGCGTGCCTTGCGCGGCGTGTTCGGCTACCTGCAAAGCACGCAGGCACTGCGTCGTGAAAATGCTGCCTTGCAACATGACTTGTTGCAACAAAAAGGCTCTCTGCAGCGTTTGGACGCAATGATGGAGGAAAACACACGCCTTCGAACACTGCTCGAGGGCGCCTCCTCCGGCCAGCACTTCGAATTCCAGTTTGCCGAAATGATTGAAGTGGACCTGGATCCGTTTTCGCACAAGGTCATCATCGATCATGGCCGGGACCGTGGCATCGTCAGCGGCCAGGCGGTCATTGACGGTGCGGGTATCATGGGGCAGGTGGAGGATGTTTTTCAGGGTCAGTCCACGGTGCGACTGATTTCCGATCCCAACCACGCCCTGCCGGTGCAGATCAATCGAACGGGATTGCGTACCGTGGCCTTCGGCACCGGGGATACCGCCCATCTCAGTATGCCCGCCGTGCCGCGCGAAGCGGATGTGCGTGTCGGTGACCTGGTGGTCACCTCCGGTCTGGGCGGTCGCTTCCCCAGCGGCTACCCTGTTGCAATTGTGGCTACCGTTGACCGTCGCGAAGGCCTGACTTTTGCGCAGGTGTGGGCCACGCCGGTCGCTGCGCTGGACCGTGGACGCGAGGTTCTCTTGCTGAAATCTGTGGCCCCGGTTCCAGCAGTCCCACTTCCGGCAGCCCCGGATCCAGCAGTCCCGGTTCCAGCGGCATCGGAGGCCGCCCCGCCGGCGCATGAATAACCACCGCGAACGCATCTCCCCGGTACTGATCACCCTTGCAGTCGCGATGGTGCTCACCATTTTTCCCTTGCCATCGGCCTTGATTCCCTTGCGCCCCTACTGGGTGGCCCTGGTGCTGATTTTCTGGTGCCTGGAAACACACAGCCTGATCACCCTGGGAAATGCATTTCTGGTCGGCCTGGTGCTGGACCTGCTCACGGGCAGCTTGCTGGGCATGCATGCGCTCGGCCTGGTTATCCTGATGTTCCTGGTCACGCGTTTCCGTGCGCGTTTGCGTTTTTTCCCGCCCTGGCAGCAAGCCTTGTCGGTACTGGCGCTGCTGCTCAATGACCGCATCATCCTGTTGTGGATCATCAGCCTCGAGGGAGATGCTTTACCGCCGGCAAGTTTCTGGCTGGCGCCGCTGATCTCCACGTTGCTGTGGCCGTGGGTCTTCCTCTTGCTGGACCGTTACCGCAGCCTGGCCAGGCACCACAAGGCAAAATGAATACCCCAAATAGCATTATGGGCAGCCACACGGGCAGCATTGGCGGTGGCAACGGGCGCGGCCGGCCCATCAAGGACGTGGTGTTCGAGTCACGGCTGTTCCGGAGTCGCGCCACCTTTGGCCTCGTGCTGATTGCGCTGGCGACCGCCCTGCTACTGGCGCGATACACCTGGTTGCAGGTCGTTGCCCACGAAGAATTTTCCGCCCGCTCCAACAGCAACCGGGTGCGGGTGGTGCCGGTTGCTCCCAATCGCGGCTTGATCTATGACCGGCGCGGCAGGCCCCTGGCCGAAAACATACCCGCGTACCGCCTGGAGATCGTGCCGGAAAAGGCGGGTGAACTGGAAGACACCCTGGCCCGGCTCGCAACCATCGTCGAGTTGCCGCAAGACGCCGTGGAGAAATTTGCCCGCGATCGCAAGCGCTACCGCGAGTTTGATGCAGTCCCGCTCAAGTTCAACCTGAGTGAGGAAGAGGTGGCGCGGTTTGCCCTTGATCGTCACCGCTACCCCGGTGTGGATATTGCGCCCTACCTGTCGCGCTATTACCCCTACGGTGAACTGCTTACGCATGTGCTGGGTTATGTCGGACGCATTGACGAAGCAGACCTCCAGCGGCTGGACACCGCCGATTACCGGGCAACTTCGCACACCGGCAAGAGCGGTATTGAACGCCAATACGAAACCGCCCTGCATGGGCACAGCGGCGTGGAGAGAGTTGAAACCAATGCCGGTGGCAGGGTCATACGCTCGCTGGAGCGTACCGACCCGGTGCATGGTGACGACCTGGTCCTGTCGCTGGACATACAGGTGCAGCAGGCCGCCTGGGACGCACTCGGTGACCGGCCTGGCGCGGTTGTGGCCATTGATCCGAACGATGGCTCGGTGCTGGCGATGGTCAGCAAGCCGGCCTTTGATCCGAACCTTTTTGTCCACGGCATCAGCACAGCGGATTACCAGGCCATCCTGGCGTCTCCCGGACGTGCGCTGCTGAATCGTGTAACCCAGGGTGGCTACGAGCCTGGTTCCACGCTCAAACCCTTTGTTGGTCTCGCCGGTCTCGAGCTCGGTGTTACCACGGCCGACAAGAAGGTATTTTCCAGTGGCAATTTTTACCTGCCCGGACTTGATCGTCCGTTTCGTGACTGGCGCAAAGGCGGGCATGGCTGGGTGGACATTACTTCTGCGCTGGAGCAATCGGTCAATACCTACTTTTACCATTTGGCGCTTGATCTGGGTATTGATCGCATGCACGACTACCTGGCGCAATTCGGGTTTGGCAGCGTCACCGGCCTGGATCTGCCGGGCGAGCTAAGCGGCATCTTGCCGTCGCGCGAATGGAAAATGGCCGAGTACCATCAGCCCTGGTATCCGGGCGAAACGGTCATTTCCGGCATCGGCCAGGGCTATAACGTGGTAACACCCCTGCAATTGGCCGTGGCGGTGGCCGCTATAGCCAATGGAGGCCGGCGGTTTGCGCCGCGACTCCTGTACGCTTCCAAGCAGGCCGGCAATCAGAAGGCGACACGCCAGCCCGCTCCCGAGATCCTGCAGATCCCGGTGGTCAGCGAACAAGACTGGGATATCGTGCGCGAAGGCATGCGTCGGGTCGTGCACGGTGCTGCCGGCACCGCACGGGCCCTGCAGCCTCTGAACGGGTACGAAATGGCGGGTAAGAGCGGCACCGCCCAGGTCATAGGGCAGGCACAGGGCAAAGACTATGACGAAAGCCACACTGCGGCCAATCTGCGCCATCACGCGCTGTTCATCGGTTTTGCTCCGGTTGGCCGGCCGACGATCGCGGTCGCGGCCGTGGTCGAGAACGGGGGCGGCGGTTCACGCCAGGCAGGGCCCGTGGTCAAGGCCGTGATTGATGCCTGGCTGGCACAGGAGATGCCGCAATGAAAGGACTCCTGCCCGGCTGGATTGGTTTGCCACGACTCGACTGGACCTTGTTGCTGGCCCTGATGTTGCTGGCCGCATTTGGTTTGCTGGTGCTTTACAGTGCCTCCGGTGAAGACCTGGGTGCGGTATACCGGCAGGCAGCCCGGGTAGGCGGCGGAGTAGTGCTCATGCTGGGACTGAGCCTGGTCCCGCCCCATGTGCTGCGTTCGTGGACGCCGTGGCTTTATGGCCTGGGTCTCGTCCTGCTGGTATTGACCTTGCTCGCAGGCGAAGGCCGCGGTGCAGACCGCTGGCTGGACCTGGGCCTCATTCGATTTCAACCTTCGGAAATCATGAAACTGGCCGTGCCCATGATGGTGGCGTGGTTCTTTAATACGCTTAGTCTGCCACCCTCAATCAGGGCCACCCTGGCGGCCAGCGTCCTTCTGGGTGTTCCCGCCGCGTTGATAGTGGATCAGCCGGATCTTGGCACCGCCATGCTGATTGCGGTCAGTGGTTGCATCACGATTTTTCTCGCCGGACTGCGCTGGCGTTACATCCTGGCCCTCGCCAGCCTGGTTGCAGCCGCCCTGCCGGCTTTTTGGTACATGATGCACGAGTACCAGCGCAACCGGGTTCGCACCTTCCTTGATCCGGAATCTGACCCGCTCGGCAGTGGTTGGAATATCATTCAGTCAAAAATTGCAGTGGGCTCGGGCGGGTTAGTGGGCAAGGGCTGGCTGAACGGAACCCAGTCGCACCTCGAGTTCATTCCGGAACGGCATACGGATTTCATCCTCGCAGTGCTTGCGGAGGAATTCGGCCTGGTAGGCGTCGCGTTGCTGCTGGTTTTGTACGTGGTCATTACCGCTCGCTGCATTTATATTGCCGGCATGGCCAAGGACACGTACTCGCGGCTATTGGCCGGCAGCCTCGGTTTCACGTTTTTTGTCTACGTGGTGGTCAATTGCGGCATGGTTTCGGGGTTGTTACCGGTAGTAGGCGTGCCCTTACCGATGATCAGTTTTGGTGGCACGTCAATGGTCACCCTGCTGGCCGGGTTTGGCATTGTAATGTCGATACATGGGCACAGGAATTTTATCCGCTGAGTCGTTGTCCCAGCCCGGAGCGATTCGGTTACACTTGGCGCGGGTCGGAAGGGCGGTTTATCACCCGCGGATCTGAATACGTCTGGATGCCGTGAGAACATACTTGAAAAACATGAAGCGGTTGGTCTTGCTCACGTTGTTGTCAGCCACAAGCACATCTTGCCTGGCGGAGCACCACCCGGGGGCGGAAGAGTTTGCGAAAAAGGCTGCGGCCGAGCACCAACTCGACGAGCAACAGGTGCTCGCCATCCTGGCGCAGGCTGAATTCAAACAGTCCATTGTGGACGCCATGACCCGGCCGGCCGAAGCCAAGCCCTGGTTCGAGTATCGGCGCATTTTCCTCACCGACAAACGCATCAATGGTGGAGTGAAGTTCTGGCGCGAAAACCAGGCAGACATTACCCAGGCGGCTGAACAGTTCCAGGTCGACCCGCAAGTGATCGTAGCCATCATCGGAGTTGAGACCTTCTATGGTGCAATCACGGGTAATTACCGTGTGCTCGATGCGCTGGCCACCCTGGCGTTTCATTACCCGGCTACGCTGCGCGACCGTTCGGATTTTTTTTCCAGCGAATTGATGAATTTCATCGTGCTCAGCCAGGAAGAGGGTATACCGGTCGATGAGGTGACCGGCTCATACGCCGGGGCCATGGGGCTGGGGCAGTTCATGCCCAGCAGCTACCGTGAGTATGCAGTAGACCTCAATGGCGATGAGCGTCGTGACTTGTGGAGCTCCGTGGACGACGCTATCGGCAGCGTGGCCAATTACTTGCACCGGCATGGCTGGGCTTATGGAGAACCCGTGGTTCTGCCCCTGTCGCTGGCGCAGGGGGCCAGGCTGGAGCTGGTGGCTGACGGCGACTACAAGCCACAAAAGGCCATGAGAGAAATGACTGCCGGCGGCTTCATCAGTGCCACACCAGTGGACGCTGATAAACTGGTGACGGTAATCAGGTTGGAAGAAGAGAATGCCGCAGCATACTGGCTTGGTTTCAATAATTTTTATGTCATCACCCGCTACAACCGCAGCCCGCTGTATGCCATGGCGGTATACCAACTGAGCGAGGAAATCCGCCGGGGAATGGCTGAGTGAGCAAGCAAACCCGGCGCTGGTGCGGATATTTTTTCGCCGGCGCACTGGTGCTGCAACTGGTGGCCTGCGCCGGCAAGCAGGAAAAGAAAGCCCTTCCGGAAGAAGAGCCCGGCGACGGTCCTCCGCTGAGCTCGATCCGGGCCTCCGATGTCAAGGATGCGCAACCGGCCGATGAGCCCCGCGCGCCTTACGGCAACCAGTCACCCTACGAGGTGTTTGGCAAGAAGTACTACGTGCTGGAGTCAAATGAACATTACGTGCAACGCGGGACGGCGTCCTGGTATGGCACCAAGTTTCATGGGCGCAGAACATCCAGTGGCGAGCCCTACGACCTGCACCTGGCAACGGCGGCTCACAAAACTCTGCCTCTGCCTACCTATGCCGAGGTCACGAACCTGGACAATGGCCACAAGGTCATTGTGAAAATAAATGATCGCGGGCCGTTCAAGGATGATCGCCTGATTGACCTGTCTTACGGCGCTGCCCTGCGCCTGGACATGATCGGTACGGGCACAGCCCCGGTTGAGGTACGCGTGATTGACACGCATGGCTTGCAATTCGCGGCCACGGAACCTGACAAGGTAAGCGAGACCTGGTTGCAGATTGGGGCTTATGGTGAACAGGATGGGGCGGAGGACCTCGCCCATCGTCTTACCAAGGCAAAGCTCAAACCGGTTAGTATTCAACACAGCAACAACGTATTTCGCGTGTGGCTGGGACCGTATGACAGTAACAACGAAATCAACGCAGTAATTGAAAAAGCCATTGAACTTGGCTTTGAACGCCCCTATAAAGTTAGCCGTTAGACGCCTTTCCCCCATAAAGATTATTTTCTGCATGATTCACCACAAGAATCCCCACATGACCATGAAAAGAAAAATCGGATTGATGCTGGCCCTGCTGCTAAGCCTGGGTTCCACCCTGGCGCAGGTTCCACCGGTTCCTGTAGCGGCAAGCAAGACCGAAACGCCGCCTGTGCCGGCGCCCCCTCAATTAACTGCCGGCAGTTACATACTGATGGACTTCAACAGCCTCGACGTGCTGGTGGAACAAAACCCTGATCAGCGCCTGGAGCCTGCCAGCATTACCAAGCTGATGACCTCTTACGTGGTGTTCGAGGAACTGTCCAAAGGAAAGATCAAGCTGGATGACACCGTAATTGTCAGTGAAAGCGCCTGGCGCATGGGCGGCTCACGCATGTTTATTGACCCCACTATGACTCCAACGGTCCAGGAATTGATTCGCGGCATGATCATCCAGTCTGGAAACGACGCGTGCGTTGCCCTGGCCGAACACATTGCCGGAACCGAGCAGGCCTTTGCTGACCTGATGAACCACTATGCCAAGCAGCTGGGTATGACCGGCAGCCATTTTCAAAATTCGACGGGCTGGCCCGATGACGACCACTACATGACCGCCAGAGACATTGCGATTTTAAGCGCGGCCATTATTCGCGATTTCCCGGACTACTACCCCTATTATGCAGAGAAGGAATTCACCTTCAATGGCATCCTGCAGCACAACCGCAACTCGGTGCTGTTCAAGGATCCCACCAGTGATGGTTTGAAAACCGGGCATACGGAGAATGCGGGCTTTTGCCTCGCTGCCTCCGCCAAGCGGGATGGCATGCGCCTGATCAGCGTGGTCATGGGATCTGCTTCTGATTCAGCCCGTGCCACTGACAGTCAAAGTTTGCTGAACTATGGTTTTCGTTTTTATGAAACCGTGCAGCTCTACCAGGCTCGAACCGAGCTGGCTAGCGGCGAGGTTTGGAAGGGCACTGCAGACGTGGTTCCACTCGGCCTCACGGAGCCACTTTTCGTCACCATACCCCGCGGCCGTTACGGTGAACTGGACGCGCAGGTAAAGTTGCTGCCTGAGCTGATCGCGCCACTCGCAGCTGACCAGGTAGTGGGTAGCATTGTGGTCAAGCTGGAAGACAAGGTCGTCGCCAGTCGCGACCTGGTAGCCCTCAACGCGGTTGAGGAAGCCGGGTTTTTTGGCCGCACCTGGGATGGACTGCGCCTATGGACCGGGGGACTCTTCGGCGATGACGAGGATGATGCCGGCCCTGCCAAGGGTGATGAAGCCGGCAGTGACGCTGGAAATCCTGGTGAAACCGGCGCCGCTGAGCCAGCCTCCCCGCAACCGGTGGTCGAGAAGCCAGCTGTTGATGAGTCAGCAGGCGGGAAGCCAGCAGATGACGCCGCCGGGTAGTGAGTCAACCCCCAGCTTGCTCGAGTTTCCGTGCCGCTTTCCCATCAAGGCCATGGGGCGCAGCAGCGATGATTTTGAGCGCATCATCAGCGACATTATTTTCCGGCACGCCCGGTTGATACAGGGCGAGCCCGTCAGGCTCTCCCCCAGCAGCGCCGGTACCTTTGTATCACTCACTGCGGTGATCGAAGCGGAATCACAGCAACAGCTCGATGCTATTTACCAGGATCTCACCGATTGCGAACTGGTGTTGATGGCCTTGTAGCCCATGATCAATTCGAATAGCCCAGCCCGTGGCAAGGATTCCCTCAGAATCAAGCGCCTGGGGCGGGCGGAATACGAGCCCGTGTGGCGTGCAATGCAGCAGTTCACGGACGATCGCACTGCGGCAACTCCCGATGAGGTGTGGCTGGTAGAACATCCGCGAGTATTTACCCAGGGACAGGCGGGCAAAACAGAACACATTCTCGCTCCGGGAGACATTCCGGTAGTGCAGGTGGACCGGGGAGGGCAGGTAACCTTCCATGGCCCGGGCCAGGTCGTTGCCTATATCCTGGTCGACATTCGGCGTCGTGGCATAAGTGTCCGCGATCTGGTTACGTGCATCGAAGAGGCCATCATCCGCGTGCTGGACCATCACGGGGTTATTGGGGAGCGTGTGCGCGGAGCGCCGGGCATTTACGTGCAGGGTGCAAAAATTGCCGCGCTGGGTTTGCGCATCAGGCGGGGATGTTCATTTCATGGTCTCGCTTTCAATGTGGATATGGACCTGGAGCCGTTCAGCCGCATCAATCCTTGCGGATTCCCGGGCCTGGAGGTCACGCAACTGATATCATTCAAAGCCGTCCGGATGCGCGACATTGAAAATCTGATTGCCGGCGAGTTGGCCGCCCAGTTGGGCTACGCCTCGGTGGACTGGTTACCCGGGGCAGACAAGGTGAAGGATGAGTGAGAAGGACAAAATCCCCTTGCGGATCATAGCCGGTGCCGATTCCAGACAACTGGGTGCCGACAAGATGGCGCGCAACACGGCACATTTTGCAGGCGATGCTCCAAGACTACGCAAGCCGGACTGGATTCGCGTTCGCCTGCCTGCAGGTAACGCGGTGGGCCTGTTAAAAGCCAGGCTGCGTGAACGCGAACTGGTAACCGTGTGCGAAGAAGCTTCCTGCCCGAACATCCATGAATGTTTTTCCAAGGGCACGGCAACCTTCATGGTGCTGGGTGAAATCTGTACGCGCCGCTGCTCCTTCTGTGACGTGGCACACGGCCGGCCCAAGGCGCCGGATGTTAACGAACCGGCCCGGCTGGCAAGAACCGTGCGGGAGATGGGCCTCAAGTACGTGGTTATTACCTCGGTTGACCGCGATGATCTCAGGGATGGAGGCGCAGGGCATTTTGTCGAGTGCATCCGCTCGGTGCGGGCTGCCAGTCCGGGCATTCGCGTGGAAATCCTGGTGCCGGACTTTCGCGGTAAAGGCCGCAGGGAACGAGCGCTGGACCTGTTGGCGGCATCTCCGCCGGACGTGTTCAATCATAATATCGAGACCGTTGAAGGCCTTTACCGGAATGTGCGGCCCGGCGCTGATTACCAGTGGTCTCTCGACTTGTTGGCTCTTTTCAAGCAACAACATCCGGATATCCCGACGAAATCCGGGATCATGCTGGGCCTGGGTGAAGAGCGAGAGCAGGTGCTGCAGACCTTGCAGGATTTACGTCGCCATGAAGTGGATCTCGTGACTATTGGCCAATATCTGCAGCCCACTGCGCACCACCACCCGGTGATGCGGTACTGGACGCCGCAGGAATTTGATGAGCTGGGTACCGCAGCCTGTGCCCTGGGTTTCTCCCACGTGGCATCGGGCCCCCTGGTGCGTTCTTCGTACCATGCGGACCAAATGGCGCATGCATCCGGCCTGGTGGAAGCAGCTTTTTAGAGCAAATTTCGGGGCATAGAGCAACTCCGGATTGTTTTCACGGTCAGAAAGAGGCATAAATAAAGGTTCGGGAACGGTTTTTTGGCTGATTTTAGGCCACTAACCGGCCACAAAGGAGGTTTATCCGTGAGACGCTTTGCGATCATTCTTTTCCTGGCAATTGCCAGTTCCGCCACCTGGGCGGCTACACAACCAGCCGAATCGCTGGAGTTGAAGCCCAGTATGGATCAACGCTATGCCACCAACCTGGCAACGCGCTTCCTGACCAACTGGCATTACAAGGACACCCAGCTGGATGACGCTTTTTCCAGCACCATCTTTGATGAGTACATTGAGCTGCTGGATCCAAACCGCAATTACTTCCTGGCGTCCGACATAGCATCCTTTGAACGCTACCGTAACTCGCTGGATGACGCGCTGCGCCATTCCGACCTGATCCCCGCATATGACATTTTCAACGTGTACGTGAATCGTGTGCGTGAGCGCGTGGCTTATTCGCGCGAAGTCCTCAAGCAGCCAATGGATTTCACTATTGATGAGGAGTATGTGTTTGATCGTAAAGGTGCGCCCTGGCCGGCATCCGTGGCCGAGTTGGATGAAATGTGGCGCTTGCGCGTCAAGAACGATTACCTGCGGCTGAAGCTTACCGACAAGGATGCAGCTGCCATTATCGAGACCCTGGATGAGCGGTATGCCAATCTCGATCGCCGCATCGATGAACTGAAGACGGACGATGTGTTCCAGTTTTTCATGAATGCATTTGCGCAGGCGATTGAGCCACACACCTCTTACCTGTCACCGCGCAGTTCCGAGAATTTCGAGATTTCGATGAAATTGTCGCTCGAGGGCATTGGTGCGCTGCTGGGGCGCGAATCTGAATACACGACCATCGCCAGTGTTGTTCCCGGTGGCCCCGCCGCGTTGGATGGCCGCCTGAAAGGAGGTGATCGCATCACCGCTGTCGGCCAGGGGCAGGACGGCAAGATGGTTGATGTCATTGGGTGGCGGGTGGATGACGTGGTAGACCTGATACGTGGCCCGAAAGGTACGATCGTGCGCCTCGACGTTCTGCCCGAGGATGCCAGTGTAAGCGGTCCTTCCTCAGTCATTGAAATTGTCCGTGACGAGGTCAAGCTCGAAGAGCAGGCCGCGAAAAGCAGCGTCATCGAGGTGCCGGTTGAGGGTAGCGACAAGATGATGAAAATCGGCGTCATCGATCTGCCGGTGTTTTACCTGGACTTCAATGGCAGGGCTCAGAACACGCCCGATTATCGTTCGAGTACACGCGACGTGCGGCGCCTGATTGAGGAACTGAAGGAGCAGGGGGTAACCGGCCTGGTGGTCGATCTGCGCAACAACGGCGGCGGTTCCCTGCTGGAAGCAACCACGCTGACTGGCTTGTTCATCGACCAGGGGCCAGTGGTGCAGGTGCGCAACGCCAATGGCCGGATTTCACAGGAAGAGGATGTTGAGGCCGGCGAGGCCTGGGAAGGGCCGCTGGCGGTGCTGGTTAATCGCTACAGTGCCTCGGCTTCTGAAATCTTCGCCGCCGCCATCCAGGATTACGGTCGTGGACTAATCATAGGTGAACCCACTTTCGGCAAAGGCACGGTGCAAAGCCTGCTCAACCTGGATGACTACGCGCCGGCGGATTCGCCGAGCATGGGCGAGCTCAAGATCACCATGGCTCAGTTCTTTCGTATTAACGGCGGCTCCACGCAGAACCGTGGCGTGGTGCCGGATATTGTTTTCCCGTCGGCCGGAGACCCAGCCGAGTATGGTGAGCGTTCACTGCCGCATGCGCTGCCCTGGAGCACCATTGATCCCGCCCGTTACCAACCTGCGGGCGACATGAGCCGGTTGGCGGCCGTTGCAAATGATCGCTACACCGCCAGGATGGGGGGCAATGAGGAATTTAGCTGGTTGTTGGCTGACATATCGGAATACAACGTCCAGTCCAAGCGCAAGAGCGTTTCGCTGCTGGAAACCAAGGCACGCGAGGAAATGGCCGAAGAAAAAGCCAAGAGTGACCTGCGCAAGGCCAAGCACAAAGATGAGGAACCCCTGGTCCAGAGCGACGATGTCCTGGCCGAGGCGACGGGTGACGAGTTTTCCGAAGAGCCGGCTGAAGACGGAGCCGAAGAAGATGCGAGCAAAGCAGGCCCCGACCTCCTGCTGCGCGAAACAGCACGCATCGTGGGTGACGTGGTCGAACTCGAATCCGATAGCCAATTGCTTGATCTGAAATTTTCGCAGCTCAACGTGAAGGACCAGGCTGCGCCGCAACTAAACTAGGGAGCCTCTGACCAATTATGCGCGGAGCGCGTTTCTGCCGCAAAAGCCGCAGATCGTGCGGAGCGAGCCGCGTGACAGTAGCACCGCTACGGCCGAGGCGAGAAACGTGCGAGATGCGGCTTTTGCGGCGAAACCCGGACGGGACGGGCCTTTGCGGGCGCTCCGCCCCGTTCCGGCTCGCTTATTTGGACTAACCAAACCGCACTCGCCAGAGCCGGACCGGAGCATCCCGCAAAGGTTCGTCGCGCCCGTGCATAATTGATCAGAGGCTCCCCAAGGCTGCGCCGCAATTAAACCAGGGGCTCTGCCTCCGAAGAGCGGGACGCCACTTAGTGGCGGTTTTTCAGCAGGTCCCGGATTTCCGTCAGCAGGACTTCTTCTGCCGATGGCTGCGGTGGCGCGGCAGGTTTTTCCTGCTCTTTCTTCTTCAGCGAATTCATCGCCTTGATCACCATGAAAATGGCAACGGCAATAATTAGGAAGTCGAGCAGGGTCTGGATGAACGTGCCGTAGTTCAAAGTCACTGCGGCCACATCTCCGCTGGCTGCCTTGAGGGTCAGAGCCAGTCCGGTAAAATTCATGCCACCCAGTGCGACACCCAGCGGCGGCATCAGCACGTCGTTGACAAACGAAGACACGATCTTGCCGAACGCTGCGCCGATCACAATACCGACCGCCATGTCTATTACGTTTCCGCGCATCGCAAACTCACGGAACTCTTTTATCATGCTCATGATTCTCTCCTTTGAAGTTTCGGCCATACGCCGACTGAGTTGCATCTCGTGGTTTTGCTGCCGCAAACCACTGTAGTGGCATGTTCATCATAGCGGATTGTTGCCGCTAGCTCGAAAACGGAATCAGTAGCCGCACCGTAAGCAGTGGCGCTGTTAGAATCAGGGTCAGATGAATATCCACGAAGCAAGCCGTGTACACAGAGTCGCCCTGCCCGTTCCCCTGGCGCAATTATTCGACTATTTACCGGCACTTGGCGAGCAGTTTGCTCCGGCTGGAGCCCGCGTGCTGGTTCCATTCGGGCGGCGCAAGCTGGTGGGGATCGTGGTGGAAAGCGGCGTTCCCAGCAGCATGCCGGAAGAGCGTTTATTGCGGATCCTCGCGGTTCCGGACGAAGCAAAACCCTTGCTCGACAGCAGCTTGATGAGCCTGCTGGCGTGGTGCTGGCAATATTACAAGCACGCACCGGGCGTGGTCCTGCAAACGGCGCTACCGCCAGCGTTGCGCAAGCCGGATGCCAGGTTGCCGGCTGCTCCCAAGCAGTTCGCGCTGACAGGTGCGGGTGAGGCGAGACTGCAGCTACCGCCGGGTCGCGTGAGAGCCCAGTACGCCATGCTGGAGAAATTTGCGCATGGACCGATCAGCGAAATCGGGCTGGCACTGGAAGGGCCGCGATGGCGGGCAACCCTGGACCGCTTGTTGCAACAGGGATGGGTTCATAGCGTGCCCCTGGTGACCGGCGAGCCACACATCACGCCGGGGCCGGTGCTGACCGCAGAGCAACTCAAGGTGGTCGACTCAATCAGTCGAATGAGTGGCCATTTCCAGTGCCACTTGCTTGATGGTGTAACCGGCAGTGGCAAGACCGAGGTGTATCTGCACTTGCTGGAGCCGGTGATTCGGGCTGGCAAGCAGGGCCTGGTGCTGGTACCGGAAATTGGCCTGACCCCGCAATTGTTGCGCCGTTTCCGGCAACGCCTTGGCCTTGAACCCGCCGTCATTCATTCCCGCATCAGCCAGGGGGAGCGGCTCAACGCCTGGGAAGCCGCGCGGTCGGGTCGTTCGCGGCTGGTCATTGGCACCCGCTCGGCACTGTTTACGCCCATGCCGGCTCTTGGTTTGATCATCCTCGACGAAGAGCATGACAGTTCTTTCAAACAGCAGGAGGGCTTCCGCTTTTCCGCCCGGGATGTTGCCGTCAAACGCGCGGCAGACCTGGATATTCCGGTTGTGCTGGGCAGTGCTACGCCATCGCTGGAGACATTGAACAACGCCCAGTCAGGCCGCTACACCTGGCATCGTTTGCGCCAGCGAGCCACCCGTGCGGCGCTTCCCACCTGGCGGGTATTGGACATGAGCCAGAACTCGCGGCATCACGGACTCGCTGGCGGGACCATTGAATTGATGGCCGAAACCCTGTCCCGACAGGAGCAGGTCATGGTTTTTCTCAACCGGCGCGGTTGGGCGCCGGTGCTGATGTGCGAAGAATGCGGATGGCACGCAAGCTGTGAGCGCTGTGACGCAAATCTTACGTGGCACCGCAGCGCTGGCCGTTTGTGTTGTCATCACTGTGGCAACCAGCGTCGCGTGCCGGAATTTTGCCCCGATTGCCGCGCGGATGGCTTGAGCGGTGCCGGCGAGGGTACCCAACAACTGGAACGGGCAATCCAGGAACGTTTTCCCCATGCGCCGGTGCTGCGTTTTGACCGCGACAGCACCAGCCGAAAAGACAGTTTCAATGACCGCGCAGACCAAGTGTTGCAGGGCGGTCCCTGCATACTGGTGGGCACACAGATGTTGGCCAAGGGGCATCATTTTCCGGATGTAACCCTGGTCGTAGTTGTCAATGTCGACCAGGCTTTGTACAGCGCGGACTTCCGGGCGCTGGAGCGCCTCGGTCAAACGCTGTTACAGGTTTCCGGTCGCGCAGGGCGGGCTGAAAAACCCGGTTCAGTTATCCTGCAGACCTTTCATCCGGAAAACGAGTCCATGGGCCTGTTGATCAACAGGGGTTATGAAGCATTTGCCATCAGCCAACTGGAAGAGCGCCGACTTGCACAACTTCCGCCCTTGACGTTCCAGGCGCTGTTGCGTGGCGAAGCACTGATTCGTGCGGATGTGGAACAATTCCTGTCTGCCGCCGCGGAGAGTTTTCCGCGCGGGGAGACCCGGGTATTTGGTCCCATGCCCGCCATCAAGGAAAAGGTCGCGGGCCGCTACCGGATGTACCTGTTGCTGCAGAGCAATACGCGGGCCGACTTGCACCGGCAGATTGATTCCTGGCTGGCCCCCCTGCAGGCCCTGCCGCAGGGCCGCAAGGTCCGCTGGACTATTGACGTAGACCCACAGGAACTTTAGTCCAATGTGTTGTGGGCTGTTTCAGGAGCCGGTCTTGTCCACATCATCGTCATCAGGTACATGGACCCAATGCAGTTCGGCGTGCACGCTTTGCGCATGTTTGGTCACATAGTGTATGTACTCTTCAGATGGCGACATCTGAGTGGCAGCCGCAGGGGCAGTGCTGGCAATTTGTGGCTGCCCAGGCGCTGACTGTTGACTTGCGCAGGCACCCAGCAACAGCGCGTTGATACTCAGCAGAATGATTACCGGTTTTTTCATGGTGTCCTCCAGAGCGCTCATTAGGTTTTGGTCAGTAAGTTAACTACGAAAAGAATCGTACCATAATTTTCGTAAATAGCAAGCACGCAATGCCCGGGCATTTTCTGCGATCGGCATGACCAATGACACTAACCTTTTTGAACAAATTTCCACAAAGTAGTCTAAGCCTGAAATTGTTTGTTCAGTTTCAGTCTGTATACTTCCCGCTTCCTTAATTTAGTGCACCTGAAAAGGTTTCGTATGAATCAAGCAAATACCCTGGCCCCGGCGGCTAACACCTCCAACCCTGAAGCTGGAACCGCAGATGCCCACGCCGCCTTTATCAGGCTGAGCGAGGTGGCCAACGAATTGATCATCGGGCAGCAGCGCCTGATGGAACGCCTGTTGATTGCACTGCTCAGCAACGGCCACTTGCTGGTGGAGGGTGCACCGGGACTGGCCAAGACCACGGCCATCAAAGTTATCGCGGACCGGATTGAAGGCGATTTTCATCGTATCCAGTTCACCCCTGACCTGCTGCCGGCAGATTTGACCGGAACCGAAATTTACCGCCCACAGGAAGGCAGCTTCGAATTTCAACAAGGGCCCATATTCCATAACCTGATCCTGGCGGACGAAGTAAATCGTGCGCCTGCCAAAGTGCAATCTGCGCTGCTGGAGGCCATGGGTGAACACCAGGTTACTGTCGGCCGGGTAACCTACCGCTTACCGCGACTATTCCTCGTCATGGCAACCCAGAACCCGATCGAACAGGAAGGCACCTATCCCTTGCCCGAAGCGCAGCTGGACCGATTCCTGATGCACGTTTCCATCGGTTATCCAGGCGCAGAAGCCGAATTGAAAATCCTCAACCTGGCCCGCCAGCAGGCGCGCGATGAACTGGGCCACCACATCCAGGCGCCTGTCATCGTAACCCAGCAACAAGTGTTTTCTGCTCAAACGGGAGTGCTGGACATGTACCTTGCACCGGCTTTACAGGAGTACATCGTGCAGCTGGTGCTGGCTACCCGGGAACCGGGACGCTGGGATCCCGCTTTGGCTTCGATGGTGAGCTACGGTGCAAGTCCGCGTGCTTCCATCGGCCTCGACCGTTGTGCGCGCGCCAGGGCCTGGCTGGCGAATCGCGATTACGTATCACCGGATGATGTACATGCCGTGGTGCATGACGTCCTGCGCCATCGCGTGCTCCTGTCCTACGAAGCCGAGGCGGATGGAATGACCGTCGACCAGCTGACTGATCGCTTGCTGGACAAGGTTCCCGTGCCATGAGGTTGGGAATACCAACCGCAAACAAACAACCGGTGGAACGGGGAGATGGAATTCATGTCACGTCAGCCGAACTGCTGGCGCTTCGTCCACGCTGTCACGGCTTGCGCCTGCCCATGCGCCAGGCTGCAACCTCTGCGCTTGCAGGCGCCTATCGCTCACGTTTCCGGGGTCGCGGCGTAGACTTTGTGGAGTCACGTAACTACCAGCCCGGCGATGACATCCGTAACATGGATTGGCGCGTCACTGCCCGCACCGGCAGGCCCCATACCAAAGTCTTCCAGGAGGAACGTGAGCGACCGGTACTGGTAGTCCTTGACGCCAGCCCCAGCCTGTATTTTGGTACTCGCCGCAGGCTCAAATCCGTGGCTGCAGGGCAACTGGCAGCTTCCGTGGCCTGGTCTGCCGTCCGGCGTGGCGACCGTATCGGCGGCTTCCTTTTTGCACCCGGACGGCATCGCGAACTGCGCCCGGCGGGAGGGCGCCGCGGAGCCATGAGGATGATTCAAAGCCTGGTGGACTGGCTACAGCCATCCCAGTATGCAGGAGAATCAGAGCCACTGTCGCGCGCACTGGAGCGGGTACGACATGCCGCGCGGCCGGGCAGCCTGATCATCGTAATCAGCGATTTTTTCAGTCTCGATGACGATTGCAACCGGCACTTGTCCCGATTGCGGCTGCATAACGATGTGATCGGATGCCAGGTCCTGGATCGCTCGGAACACGAGCTGCCGGACGGCCGCTACCCGATCAGCGACGGTCGCACCTCGACCATCATCGACACCAGCACGTCTGCCGATCGCAAAAAGTTCACGGACATGGGTCAGCGCCATGAGCAAGAGCCTCGCCGCCTGTTTTACCGGCACAAATGTGGATGGATGGTCATGCACACCGATGATGATCCGGTCGATCTGCTTGGCCGCGAACTGCGTATGCTGGTTGGCCGTCCGGCCTGAGTTTTTTCATGGATGCAGGCAACACCAATCTGCTTTCCCGGTTGCGGGACATTCATGCCGCCAGCGAGCCCGGCTGGTGGCCGCCGGCACCCGGATGGTGGGTGCTGGTCCTGTTGATAGCCGCGCTGCTGGCGTTGGCTCTGCGCTATGGCTGGCAGCGCTGGCGGGTCGTTCGCCGTCGCGGCCGGTTGCTTGCAGCGCTGGAGCAGATTGGCAAGGAAATCGATCCGGCAGTTGACCCGCACGAATACCTCGCGCGCATGAACAAACTGTTTCGCGTGATTGCCTTGCGTGCGTTTCCAGGCACCGCCTGTGTACGCCTGCAGGGCATGGAATGGGTCAGGTTTCTCCAATCCATGATGCCGGAAGGCGCCGCCTCAGCCGGTCTTTCCGCACTGGCGAGCGGCCCCTACGAACCCCACCCCCGGTTCGATGTGCACAGCTTGCGGCAATTGGCTCAAACCTGGGTGAGAAAATATGGCTGAGCCGCTTACTGCGTCAGGCCTGATACTGGCCTGGCCCTGGTTGCTGCTGATGCTGCCGGTGCCGGCGCTGGTGCGATACGCCCTCAAAGCTATGCCGCAAAGCTCCTTACACGCGCTAAGGGTGCCCTGGTTCTCCCTGGTCGGGGGCGGCACCGCCGGTTTCATGAGCAAGCCTGTTCTCGCCGCGGTTGCCTGGCTGGTGTGGGCGTTGCTGGTGGTGGCCGCGGCCCGGCCGCAGTGGGTGGGCGAGATCGAAGAATTGCCCGTGACCGGACGTGACCTGCTGCTGGCGGTCGATATTTCCGGAAGCATGGACACGCAGGACATGGTTCTCAAGCAGCAAGCCGTGAACCGGCTTACCGTTGTCAAGCAGGTAGCCGGGGAGTTCATCGAAAGACGGCGTGGCGACCGGGTCGGGCTGATCCTGTTTGGCAGTCGCGCCTACCTGCAGACGCCACTGACATTTGACACCCAGACGGCGGCGATTCTTCTGGACGAATCTGAAATCGGCCTGGCTGGGCGCGAAACGGCAATCGGCGACGCCATTGGACTGGCGGTCAAGCGTTTGCGGGAAGATGCAGCCAGCAAACGCATACTGATCCTTCTCACTGACGGTGCCAACACATCCGGTGAGGTTCAACCCATGCAGGCTGCCGAATTTGCCGCGCGGGAAGGACTGACCATCTATACGGTGGGTGTAGGTGCAGACGAAATGATGGTGCAGGACTTCTTTGGGACCCGATTGGTGAACCCGTCAGCCGACCTGGACGAAAAAACCTTGCGCGCCATTGCCGAGAAAACCGGCGGGCAGTATTTCCGCGCAAGGGACACACAGGCGCTGGAAGAGATCTACCGCAAGCTGGATGAGCTGGAGCCAATCGAGAGTGACCGGGAAACGGTGCGGCCGGTGGACGATTTGTTTTTCTGGCCGCTCTCGGTTGGGTTCATCATGACCTTGCTGGCGGGAATGTTGCTGGTCCGGCCGCGCGCCATGTTGCGGGTCAGTCAGACATGACGGGCCTGGACTTCATCCATTTCATCCGGCCCCTGTGGCTGCTAGCGGCGCCTCTTGCCATCCTGCTGCCGTGGTTATGGCGTCGCACGCGGCGGCCATCCGGCGACTGGGAGCGTATCTGCGATCCGCACTTGCTCAAGTGGCTGAGCCATAATGACAGCAGCAGCGCCAGGCCATCGAAAGGGCATTGGCTTGCCGGCCTGGCATTGTTGATTGCGGTACTCGCTCTGGCCGGACCCAGCTGGCAGAAACTCCCGGATAGTACGTATTCTGCGCGGGATGCACGGGTCATTGCTCTGGACCTGTCTGCTTCAATGCTGGCAGCAGACTTGCGGCCTGACCGCCTGACGCGCGCGCGTTTTCGCCTGGCTGATCTGCTGCGTGAAACCACGGAAGGGCAAACCGGCCTGGTGGCTTACGGCGGTGATGCCTACGTAGTTTCGCCGCTGACTTCTGATACCAACACCATCGCTAACCTGTTGCCGGCGCTGCGGCCGGACATTATCCCGGTGAATGGCAGCCGCGCGGATCTCGCGCTGGGAATGTCCGCCACTCTCCTGGAGCGGGCCGGTTTCAGTCGTGGAGAAATCTTGCTTGTAACTGACTCTGCCACTGCAGCCGATGCCGCCAAGGCGCGTGAATTACACGACCGCGGTTACATCATTTCTGTGCTCGGGGTCGGTACGGCCGAGGGTGCACCAATAGCAAGTGGCAGCGGGTTCGTCACCGACCGAAATGGCAATGTTGTTATCGCCCGGATGGATGCCTCCAGCCTTGCAGACGTGGCGACAGCCGGCGGCGGGCGCTACTCAGAGCTCAATACTTCGGCGGGGACTGATACTTCTCCGTGGGCTGTGTCCGAAGGCAGCGAGTTCACCCTGAGAGAGGATTCACTCGACCAGCGCTGGAGGGATTTTGGACCCTGGCTGCTATTGCTGCTGTTGCCTTTGTCGGTGACGGGTTTCCGCCGCGGTGTATTGTTCCTTTTGCCACTGTGCATGTTGCTGAGCGGGATTGGGTATGCACCGGCTGCCCGGGCTGACTGGTGGAAAGATGCGTGGCAAAGACGCGATCAGCAGGCCTGGCAAGCCCTGCAGAAAAAAGACAACGACCGTGCAGCGTCGCTGGCGCTGGACCCTGGGATCTCCGGGCAGGCCTGGTATCGCAGTGAGAAATACGAGAACGCCCTGGGTGCCTGGTCGCGAGCCAATAGCGCAGATGCCCTGTATAACCAGGGCAATGCGCTGGCACAACTTGGTAAATATGAGCAGGCCCTGGCGGCTTATGACAAGGCGCTGAAACTGTCGCCGGGCATGGAAGATGCGCAGTTCAACCGTGACCTGATTGCGCAACTCAAGAAGCAGCAGGACCAGAAAGAGCAGCAAGAGAAAGACCAGAAGAACGGTAAAGGGGAAGAGCAAAAAGACGGTGAGTCCTCGGATCAGTCCAGCAAGGATGACAAGTCCGGGCAGTCCGAGGACAAGTCCGGGCAGGAACAGGAATCCAAAGAACAGCAGGAAGGCGAGCAGGAAGCAAAGCAGGACGAGGGCAAGCAGGGAGAAAAGCAGCAGTCCGAGCCGGACTATGCCGCGTCCTGGACAGAAGAAGACGCCCAGGCAATGGAGCAGTGGTTACGGCGCATACCGGATGATCCCGGTGGATTGCTGCGGCGGAAATTCATTAACGAACATCAGCGCCGCGGCGCGCCCGGGGACGAATCGGAACCATGGTGAAACAGACTCGATCGACGGCCTCTCAATGGATGGCTGCTCAGTGGATTGCCAGGGGCTGGCAGGCGATGTTGCTGCCTCTGGTGTTGATGCTGTCCCTGTCCTTATTGCCGGCCACGCAGGCCCGGGCGGCAAACGTCACTGCACAACTGGACCGGGACCACATCGTCCAGGGTGAAACGGTAACCCTCATCATCCAGACTGATGATCCGCAACAACGCCTCGAAGGTGATTTTGGCGCCCTGGCGGAGGACTTTGAGTTGCTGGACCAGAGATCGGAAACCCAAATGTCCATCGTCAATGGCAGCCAGTCAGCACTGGTCAGGCTGATGGTAACCCTGGAGCCGCGCAAGACCGGCGCGCTTACGGTACCTCCGCTGCATTTTGGTTCGATCACGACTTCACCCTTGACCCTGACCGTTGATGCGGCGCCGGAACCCAAGCCGGGCGAGACGCCCGCGGTGTTCATTGAAGTCGAAGTGGATCCGCACGACGGGCCTTACTACGTGCATGCCCAATTGCTGCTGACAGTGCGGGTGTTCTATCAGCAGAGCCTTACCGAGGCAGCCATTTCACAGCCTGAACCAGCGTCGGCCGCAGTGCGGTTGCTGGACGAGGTTCCGTTTCAGGCGGAACGTGCTGGCGAGCACTACCGGGTACTCGAACGGCATTACGCCATTTTCCCGGAGCGATCAGGTCCGCTGGTGATTCCACCCATGACTCTTAGCGGTCGCCTGGTGGAACGACGCACTGACAAGCTGTGGCAACCGTCCGTGCGCGGTCGCCGCATCGAGGTATCCAGCGACAAGGTGGAGCTGACCGTCAATCCCAAGCCCTCCAGCTACATCGGTAGCGATTGGATACCTGCGCGTTCGCTCGAGCTCAGCCAGACCATTTCGTCCAGTGACGCCCTGACCGTGGGTGAGCCGGTTACCCGAACCATCATGGTGGATGCCGTTGGACTTGAGGAGAACATGATAACTGCGCCGACATGGCCTGAGATCAAAGATGCCCGCATCTACCCCGATCAGCCCCAAGGCATCAGCCGCAATGACGGTAAGTGGGTACTGGGCCACAAGGAGTTTCGTTACGCGGTCGTCCCGGAAAAAGCCGGTGAACTGGTGCTGCCAGAACTGAAACTGGACTGGTGGGATACCCAAAACAACCGGCAACAGACCGCTGTGTTGCCGGAACAAAGACTGCGTGTCCTGCCTTCCAGCGTGGTGCCGGTACCGCCGCCCGCCCCGGCGGCACCCGCAGGCGAATTGACTCCTGCGAGTCCTCCGCTGGCAGCCCCGGTCGGGGAAACCCGCTTCTGGAACTGGAACTGGCTAACCGTTCTGTTCGCTGCGTTGTGGCTGATTACTCTCGCCCTCGGCATATTCCTGTTTCCCCGCCGCGGACTGCGGGCAGGAAAGTCGCCGGAAACCGGGATCCCCGCAACCGAATCCGCCGTGCTTGGCAGGCTCGAACAGGCGTGTAAAAAAGGCGATGCCGGGCAGGCCCGCCGTGCGCTCAGCCACTGGTTGCGGGAATTTGGCCCGGCCGGTGGTTCGGCCAGCGTGCTTGAATTTATTCGCCAGAATCCGGACCAGGCTCTGGCCCGACAACTGCTGCTGCTGGATGCGAAGGGTTTTCGCCCGGGTGCGGAGGAATCCTGGAACGGGCGTGAACTCTGGCAGGCTTTTTCCTCCTGGCGCGCAAACTGGCAAGCCTTGGACAAGAACAACCAACCTGCAGTGACCGACCTGTACGCTGTGGCCAGTGCGCCCAGGGGGCGATAAATCTGCCCAGGGAACTCGTTGAGGCGTTCATCAGGTGGTCTTCAGGGGCAAGTGGTCTTCAGGGGCAGACGGTCTTTTTGGGCTGGCTGACTTCAGGGGTTTTTCATTACCAGGCTGTCGATGCCGTTGGCCTGTAATCTCAGCCGAATCTCGTCTGCCTTGCCGGCGCCTTGTACCGGCCCGACTCTCACCCGGTACCAGTTGGCATCGTTTACTTTAACGGATTGTACGGTGGCCTCGATGCCGGTCAGGGCGAGTTGCGCTTTCATCTCGTCCGCTTCAGCGATTGACTTGAATGAACCAACCTGGAGCAGGTAAGAATCAGAAACGGTGGCGACGGTCGCAGGGTTGGCTGCTTCCTGCTGGCGGGCTATTTCCTGCTGTTTAGCCAATTCCTGTGCCGGAACGACTACTTCCATTTCCGGCAATACCGTGAAAAAGTCGTAGCGGGACTTGCCGGGTTTTTCTTCTTCCGGGCTGACTTCCTCCGGCAGCAAGGACTCTCCGTGGGGCTGCGCAGCGGTGTCACCGGTCACTGCCGTTCCGGCCTGCGGAATGTAACCTTTGGCGGCAAGATACCAGGCCAGTCCCAGGCCGATGAGAATGCCGGTAAACAACCATGTCAAAGCAGGTGTCTGTTTCTTCCCGCCCCTGCTTGCTCCTCGTTTTGCCACTGCCGTGCTCCCTTTTCTTATCTACATTTCTTCCGGTGCTGATACACCCAACAACTTGAGACCGGACCCCAGCACGATACGTGCTGCGAGAATCAGATTCAATCGGGCGTTACGCAAGTTTTCTTCGTCCACCAGGAACTGGTGCGCGTTGTAGTAGGCGTGCAAGTCCGTGGCCAGGGCATGGAGGTAGTGCGCCAGCAGGTGAGGGGAGCGCAATCGAGCGGATGAATCAATGCATTCGGGGAAACGGCTCAACGATCGCATCAGCTGCAATTCGTGCTCTTCTGTCAGCAGGTTCATTGCGGCTTCGCCTATGGCGCGGTTGTGCCGTGCATCCATTTGCGCCAGGTTGCGCAACACACTGCAGATGCGCGCGTGAGCGTACTGGATGTAGTAGACCGGATTTTCGTTGCTGCGTGACTTGGCGAGATCAAGGTCGAAATCCAGGTGTTGATCGTGGGAGCGCATGATGTAGAAAAAACGCGCCGCGTCGTTGCCTACTTCTCCCCGCAGTTCGCGCAGCGTCACGAATTGACCTGAGCGGGTGGACATCTGTGCTTTCTCGCCGTTGCGGTACAGAATGGCGAATTGCATCAAGAGGATTTCCAGGCGGTCCGGATCCTCACCAAACCCCTGGGCGGCTGCGCGCAAGCGCGCCACATAGCCATGATGATCTGCGCCCAGTACGTAGATCGCACGCTGGAAGCCGCGCTCAAGCTTGCTCAGAACGTAGGCAACATCGGAAGCGAAGTAGGTGGTGCGCCCGTTCTCGCGGATAACAACACGGTCTTTCTCGTCTCCCAGGGCCGAGGCACGAAACCAGGTTGCGCCATCTTTGACATACAGGTGGCCGTTGGTCCGCAGTCGCTCGATGGCGCGCTGGACCGCGCCGCTGTCTTCCAGCGCCTTCTCGGAAAACCATAAATCATAGACCACGCCGAAATCGGCCAGGTCTTCCTTGATGTCGCCCAGGATCGAGTTGAGCGCAGCCTTGAAAAATACGGCAAAGCCTGCCTCTGCCAGAAGTCCGCGCGCCCGGGCGATGAGTGCGTCTATATAGATTTCGCCATCACCCCCGGCGCCTGGGCCGGGAGGCAGTCCGTCAGCAACTTCCACGCTGGCGAAACGCCACTTATCGCCGTATTCCGCGCGCACCAGGCGGGCAATGTCGTAGATGTATTCCCCGCGGTAACCGTTTTCCGGAAAACTGACTTTCTCACCGCACAATTCCAGGTAACGCAACCAGACACTCAGGGCGAGAATATCCATCTGCCGGCCGTTGTCGTTGACGTAGTACTCCCGCTGCACCCGGTAACCGGCGAGTTGCAGGATATTGCCCAGGCTGGCGCCATAGGCAGCACCACGGCCGTGTCCAACATGCAGCGGTCCCGTGGGGTTGGCCGAGACATACTCAAGAGTAATGCTCTCCCCGGACCTGTGCAGGGGACCGCCGAACTGGTCACCCTTGAGCAGTACCTCGTTGATTACGCTGGTGAGGGCAATGTGCTGCAGGAAAAAATTGATGAAACCCGGGCCCGCAATCTCCATTTTCGCAATCTGCTGGGACTTGGGCATGCGATCGATAATGGCTGCCGCCAGTTCGCGCGGCGGCATACCGGCCTGCTTGGCGAGGGCCATTGCTACGTTGCTGGCAAACTCCCCATGTTCACTGGACTTGGTTCGTTCCAACTGGATCGCGGGCTGTTGCCCGGGCGGGATGATGCCGTCCCTGATCAGGAGGTGCAGGGATTGCGACAGAAGTTCCTGGATATGCTCTTTCACGGCTGAACCTGGTGTTCCAATGGGTCCTGGCTGCGCAAACTGCGGCCGTTGCCCAAAAGGGGGCTATTGTAAGCTCTGGAGGTGGGCATAAGAAGCGCCAGCAAGAGCCGTTTTGCGGATTTGGCTTGTGGATAAGTCTGTGGGCAAGCTGTCTTGTATGGAAACACTCATCTGCGGTGTACGATCAAAACGTCTGCCGGCTTATATTCGAATTTCAGTATATTGTTACAAAACAAATGGATACGCTTTTATCCGGCAAATTTTCTTATAACAACCCCGAATCCCCATGATTTTTGCTCTCTGGACCGCTGTGCATAAGAACAAACCAGTCCGCACGCCCCGGTTCGGGTACTGACCCTGCCCCCAGGCTGCGAAAATCAAACAGTTCATGGTCAGCGAGCTGGGACGGCGATACATGCCCTATGGCCCGGGAAATATTCTCGATGCGGCCTGGATGCTTGCGTTTCCACTGCGCCAGCATTTCCTTGATCGCCTGGCGCTGCAGGTTGGGTTGTGAACCGCACAAATTGCAGGGAATGATCGGAAACTGGCGCTCCTCTGCGTAGCGGGCAATGTCCTGTTCGGTACAGTAAGCCAGCGGGCGGATCACCACGTGATTTCCGTCATCCGACAGCAACTTTGGCGGCATGGCCTTGATGCGGCCGCCATTGAACAGATTCAGGAACAGGGTTTCAATGATGTCATCACGATGATGTCCCAGGGCGATGCGCGTAATGCCATGTTCGCTGGCAAATTTATACAACGCTCCCCGCCGCATGCGTGAGCACAGCCCACAGGTGGTTTTGCCTTCCGGGATAAGCCGGCGCACCACGCTGTAGGTATCCTGCTCAATGATATGGAACGGAATACCCAACTGCTTGAGGTAATCGGGCAGGACATGCTGCGGGAATCCGGGCTGCTTCTGGTCCAGGTTGACAGCGATCAGGTCAAAATGAACCGGTGCCCGTTTGCGCAACTCCAGCAGGATATCCAGCATCGTGTACGAATCTTTCCCGCCGGACAGACACACCATGACGCGATCGCCTTCGCCGATCATGTTGAAATCGCCGATCGCCTGGCCGACGTTTCGTTGCAACCGTTTGGCCAGCTTGTTGTTCGAATACTGTTGCTTTTGCAGCGCCCGCGTAGTCAAAACCTGCTTACTCCAGAGTTCCAATTCCATCATTTTAACGTGTTATTGTCATTCGTTGGGTCAAGTCTGTACTATCCTTGAGAATGTGAATACCTATGCCAACGATCCCGGCGAAATCGTCGCCAAGCTGACCGAGCTGCGTGAAGAGCATCGCGACCTTGACCTCGCCATCGAGCGCCTGGCAATAGACCCGGGTATCGACCAGTTGCAACTTACGCGGCTGAAGAAGCGCAAACTCAAACTGAAAGACCAGATCTCCTACTTCGAGTCCAAACTGATTCCGGATATGGACGCCTGATCGGATTCACCGCGAGGGTACGAGCTGCTGGTCAGCTTGGGGGCGCGAGCTGCGGCCGATATCTCTTCCCAGGAGACGCCGTAAACCCATCCATGGGGGCTCGAATGAAACATCCCTGTTTCATACGCTCCTGGGAGGAGATCTCCGCCACATCTCGCTTAGCCCTGTAAGCACCTCGCCAGCTTCGACCTCCAGGGGTGCAGGAAATGCAGAAGGATTGCCGGGAGCAATCCCGGCCCTGCCGCATACGCTCCCGGGAAAGGCTCCCCGCCGCGGCTTGCTTGGCGCTGCGATACCGATGAGGCCTTGATAGTGTAGCTTCCCCCCGCGATAGCGTGAGGACAGGGAGGGGGGAGATCCTTCAGGACCGTCGCCAGCAGGGAAGCTGGCGAGGAGCTTACATGGATGTACTTGCAGCGTGTCCTGAAGGATCTCACCGCTCACTGGCCGCAGCACTGAACCAAAAGGGAAGCGGTAGGAGCGGCGGGTTGCGCCCCCAAGCTAACTACCGGTCACCGTTTCCCCGCTCGCTGTCCGGTTTCGGTTTAGTCCGAGTCCGCTTCCTGCAGTACCTGGGGAGCGACGCGGATTATGCCGTGACGGATTTCCCTGCTGAGCAAGGTCTTGGCGTCTTCGGTAATGTCCTTGATGCTGTCATCGAATTCCAGTTTTCCGTCGTCGTTGATGGACAGCACGCCGTGCGACTTGAGCACGTCGATGAATTGCCGGAACAGGTTGCGATCGTAGAATTCCGGAGCGTCAAACTCGTTCAGCAAGGAGATACGCTGGGCCGTGAGTATGCACAGCCGTTCCAACTGGCCGCGTGTCAGGGTGCCCGAACCGTTTTTGACGAGCACGGCGATAGTGATGAAGTAGCGTTCAAACGTTTGCAGCAGGCTGTGGCCCAGCAACTGCAACTGCAAGGCTTCCTCGGTACTGCCTTCGGCGCCTTCCAACTCATTGTCATCCGGCGTGTCCACCAACAGGCCGCGCTTTTGCAGCCACGCAATTGAGTCTTCCATCGCCCTGAGGAACCCGGTTTCGTCCCAGGGCAGGAACAGTTCTCGCTGCAGGAAGGGGTAGACCGCTTTGGCAATGCGCAACAGGCGTGATCGCTCCACCTTGCGTGAGTTGAGTAATCCTGCAGCGACAAGGGATGACACAGCCATCAGGTGCGATATGTTATTGCGGAAGTAGGTCAAAAGAACCGCCTGCTTGCCTTTGACGGAGAAAATTTCGCCAAGCGGATGGCTGCTTGACTCCAGCACTTTGAGTTCCAGGCCGTACTTGATAATTTCATCGGCAGACATGTCTGTGCAGGTAATCCTGTCCGAGTAGGGGCAATTGATCAGCATGTCCCGGTACAGGTCTATTTGAGTCTCAAGCTCCGTGCGTCCCAGGGTATGTTTGGGCGTTGCCAGCAGCACGACGGCCAGGAGGTTGATTGGGTTGACATGAGCGGCTTCGTTGATGCCGGTCATGATCCGGTTGCCCAGTTCATCAATGAGCGGGTTAATCCATGAGGGCTTGGAATTCCCCTTTGTGCTGGCACGCCAGTCCGGCTCATGCTGCTCGAGCAGCTTATCCAGGTATACCGGTTGGGCAAAACTGACATGCACTTTGCCGTACTTGTTGCGCAGCACCCCGAATACCTTGGGTAGGTCGCGCAGGGACTCGGATTTTTTGCTCTGGCCCGACAGTTCCGCCGTGTAGCTGTCACCTTCTACCAATTGTTCATAGCCGAGGTAAATGGGTTGAAACATCACCGGAGAATCGGGCGAGCGCAAATAGGCCCGAACCGTCATGTTGAGCATGCCGGCCTTGGGCGCCAGTAACCTGCCGGTGCGGCTGCGAGTGCCCTCGATGAAATATTCGATATCGGTACCTTTCGCCAGGATGCGGCTCAGATACTCGTTGAATACCGCGGCGTAAAGCTTTTGTGCGCGGAAACTGCGCCGCAGGAAAAACGCGCCGCCCATGCGCACGATCCGGCCGACGATGGGCAGGTTCAAGTTAATCCCAGCCGCCACATGTGGCGGCACGAGACCGTTGTGGTAGACAAAATAGGAAACCAGCAGGTAGTCCATGTGGCTGCGGTGACAGGGCACATAAATGACCGTGTAATCGGGCGCTACTTGCTGGAATTCACGGAAGTGTTGCAGCTCGACGCCGTCGTATATGCGATTCCAGAACCAGGAAAGGACCAGGGCAGACACGCGCACAAAGGCGTAGGAATAGTCCGCAGCGATTTCGAAAGCGAATTTGCGCGCCTTGCGCCATGCTTTCGGCACGCTGCTCTTGTCCGCCTTGGCCTGGTCTTCGATGGCTTTTTCCACGGAAGGACTGAGCAATATCGAGTCGACCACGGTGCGGCGGTGGGACAGGTCCGGTCCGATAGCCGCCGCGCGCACATTGCTGAAATGCACGCGCAGGATGCGCGAGACTTTCCTGACGCTGCGCGCGGCTCCCAGGTTTTCATCGGCCAGCTGACGCAGGGAAATCGGCTGGCTGAATTGCACAAAGGTATTGCGCCCATTGACGATCGTGCTGAACAGGCGACGAATCCTGCCGCCGACTTCCCACGATTCAGAGAAGAAAATCTTTGCCAGGCCGGTTTCACGATCCGGTGCGCGGCCCACCAGCACAGTCACCGGGATGATCTGTATGTCCGGTTCGCCGCCATCGACCACCCGGTCTACCAGTCGCTTGAGCATCTCCGAATGCTTGCGCGGCGTGGTGTGACGAACAATCAGGCCGGCCTTGCGACGCAAGGCGCAATAAGAGCGGGATTCACTGCTGTTTGCCAGCGGCAGCGGCAGCAGGGGCCGGGGCAGTTTCAGGTCGCGGCAGGCCTGGTCCAGGATCAGGATGGACGTCAGGGCGTAGGTGTCTATGGCGTAACACACCGGTTTGTCCGGATCCAGGTGTAAATCGCTCATGGGGTCCGGCAGGCTACGACTGCGAACCCACCAGTGCAGAATGCCCTGCAATAGCATCAACCAACGCAGGTACAGCGATGCCAGCAAACCGGGCTTGGGGTGGTCAATGCTCATCGGTTGGTATGGCGCTTCAGGCTGGCCTAGTGGCCTGTAACAGCCAAATCCATAGCGCCTGGGCGCGCCTCGCACTCCGATGCGGCGTTGCTCGTTGTCGCCATAGTGCCCACTATGTCTCCTCCTCGCGCCTTGCCTCGCAGCGCGATGCATCACCCAGATCACTACGGCTTTGACTGTTAAAGGCCACTGGTGGACGCCTATTTTAGCCCCGATTCCAGCTTTGGGCTGGTGAATTTACGATTACTGTCGATCAATGGTGGCGAACAAAAAAATCCGGGCTGGGCACAAAGGCCCGCCCGGAAATCCGGCAGAGCCGGAGAGGATCGCAAATGCTTATAAATGATTGTTTAGCTGCAGTCCACCGAGTTATTTTTTTCAGTTTATTATGAAGTTACGCGGATATCGTAATGTCTGATATCAAGAATTGTCAAGTCCCGACCAAAGAACATCACGGATTGCCCATTGCGCCGGCAATCTCCGCCTGTATCCGCTCTGCCGCTTCCCGTGGATTCGCCGCGTCACGAATCGGCCGTCCCACTACGAGGTAGTCGGCGCCGTTGGCGATCGCCAGCGCAGGCGTCATCACACGTTGCTGGTCATCTTCTTCGTCGTTGTGGATGGGGCGGATGCCAGGACATACGGTGATCAGACTGTGGTTGATGGAGGCACGCAGCGCCGCTACTTCAAGCCCGGAGGAAACCACGCCATCGCAACCCAGTTCCAGGGCCCGGCGTGCGCGGGACAGGACCAGTGTATGCGCGTCGCAGGTGAAACCCAGGTCGTCGAGGTCACCCTGGTCCAGGCTGGTCAGGGCGGTAACGGCGAGAATTTTTGAATTGCCCTTGGCTTCTGCCGCCGCGCGCAACATGGAGTCGTTGCCATGCACGGTGCAGAAATCGACCTCATGCCGGGCCAGTTGGCGCACTGCGGCAGCAACCGTTGCCGGGATATCAAACAACTTCAGGTCGGCAAACACTTTCTTGCCCTGAGAACGCAGTTCGGCGGCCAGTTCAAAGTAGTTTCCGGACAGGAAGAATTCCAGGCCCAGCTTGTAAAACCATACTGCATCGCCCAGTTGCGTCACGAGGCTGCGTGCCTGCTCAATGTCGGCGACATCCAGGGCGAAAATCAGGCGCTCGCGCACGGGTATGTTGGCCTTATACCGGGTGTGTGTGTGCATCATGTTGTTCCTGGGGTTGCTCCTGGGGTTTTTCCCGGGCCTGTTCCCGTTCAAGGATAAATGAACCGACCGTAGACGCAACCTCGGCTGGCTGGTCCATGTGAAAGTGGTGGCCGCCTTCCTGCAGCAGGTGGCGGCCGTGCGCGATGACCGCACATCTCGCCCTTACTTTTTCTTCGTTGACGTAGGGCGCAAACGGGGTGGCAGTGAGCGAGAGCACCGGGGCGGTGATATGCCCGAGGTAGTCGAGCGCCTGTTCTTCGGTCATCAGGATGGGTGAGACCCAATACAGGGCCGGGTCATTGGTCCATTCATAGTGTGTGCCACGGTGTTCCGCTGAGCGCTCACAGATCAGGCGCGCCGGTTCATGGGCCAGCCTGGTATTAGCCTGCCGCACCTTGATCATGGTCTCGATGGAATCGTAGGCCTTTTTGGGCCGCGCCCCGGAACGGAAATCATCCAGGCTCCGGCGCAACCGGTCAGTGCTGCCTGAGGCGGGTTCACTCATTGGCCCCAGGGCATCGAGCAGCACCAGGCTGCGCACCCTTCGTGGGCAGGTCGCAGCATAAAGCGACAGGATGGCTGCCCCAAGGGAGTGGCCAACCATGTGGCAGGAGGTCCATCCCAGCGCATCCAGGGCAGTGTCGATGTCCCACAGGTAATCCATGAAGTAATAGTGTGCAGACGGATGCCTGTGGTAGGAGTGTCCGTGACCAGGCAAGTCCAGGGCTACGATGTCCATGCCGTGCAGATGCTGCGACAGGGGGATAAACGAGGCGGCATTATCCAGCCAGCCGTGCACGCACAACACCGGTGTACTGCTTGTTCCACTATGGGGCGGAGACCAGCGCAGGCCGGCCAGTGTGCCCAGCGGCGTGTGCAAGCGGATCTCTTCGCTGTTTTCGCTGGTGTTTCCCATGACCGGCAGACCGGGTTTACCGCGCTTCGAGCTTGGCATAGGCCAGCACCAGCCACTTGCTGCCAGCCTTGGAAAAGTTGACCTGCACGCGCGTGTGTTCGCCTGAACCCTCGAAGGCCAGTACCGTGCCCTCGCCGAACTTGTGGTGCAGAACGCGCTGGCCCAGTTTGAACGGCCATTCCTGGTTTTTGAACGTGGGTGGTTTTGCTGCCGCCGCTGGCCGCGCGGATACATAAGGCCGGTTGGCCGACAGGCGTGGGCGTATTTCCTGCAGCAGATCAGCAGGTATTTCATCGATGAAACGGGATGGGCGGGACATGGATTCCGCTCCGTGCATGCGCCTTGTCTCGGCGTAACTCAGGCACAACTGTTTGCGGGCGCGGGTCATGCCGACGTAGCACAGTCGCCGCTCCTCTTCCAAACGGCCGCCGGATTCCTCCACTGATCGTTGGTGCGGAAACAGGCCGTCTTCCATTCCGGCCATGAAAACCACTGGGAATTCAAGTCCCTTGGCCGAGTGCAGCGTCATGAGTTGCACACAGTCATCCCAGCTTTCTCCCTGGGTCTCGCCTGCCTCCAGCGAGGCATGGCTGAGGAAGGATTGCAGTTCCGTCATGCCTGCGTCCGCATCCTCATTCGGCAAAATGAAGGCATCTGCTGCATTGACCAGTTCGCGCAGGTTTTCAATGCGGGTTTCCATGCGCTCGCGCGGTTCCTTGTCGTAATGTGTCGCGAGCTTGCTTTCATCAATTACGGCTTGCATCTGGTTTCCCAGCGTCCAGTTCTGCATGCGCTCCTGCATGCCGCTGACCAGGTCAATGAATTCCTGCACCGCGGCGCTGGCTCGCGGGGGTATGAGTTTTTGCCGGATGCAGGCCTGTGCCGCCTGCCACAGGCTGACATTGGCCTCGCGGGCCTGCAAGCGCAGGATGGAGACCGTCTTGTCGCCGATGGCCCGTGCCGGCTTGTTGATGACCCGCTCCAGGGCGGCATCGTCGTTGGGGTTGAGCACCAGGCGCAGGTAGGCCAGTGCGTCCTTGACCTCGACGCGTTCAAAAAAGCGCTGGCCGCCATAGACCCGGTAGGCGATACCTGCGCGCAGCAGGTACTCTTCAAACAGGCGCGACTGGGCCGTGGTGCGGTAGAGGATGGCGACCTCGTCCGCCCGCCGGCCCTGGTCCAGCCATTGGCGGATCTGTTCCACCACGAAACGGGCCTCGTCCTGCTCGTTGAATGCCGAGTAGAGGTTGATTGGAGTACCGTCCGGGCCATCGGTCCAGAGCTTCTTGCCCATGCGGCCCTGATTGTTGGCAATTACCCCGTTTGCCGCAGCGAGAATGGTCCCGGTGGAACGGTAGTTCTGCTCCAGCCTGATGGTGGCAACGGCCGGGAAGTCGCGTACAAAGCTCTGTACATTCTCGACCCTGGCGCCCCGCCAGCCATAGATGGACTGGTCGTCGTCACCCACCACGAACATCGACCCGGTATCACCGGCCAGCATGCGCAACCAGGCGTACTGGATTGCGTTGGTGTCCTGGAATTCGTCGATCAGAAGATACTGCAGACGCCGGCGGTAATGGTCGAGAACGGCCGGCTGTTCCAGCCAGAGTTCGTGGGCGCGCAATAGTATTTCAGCAAAATCCACCAGCCCGCCGCGGTTGCAATAATCCTCGTAACGCTGGTAGATGTGCGCCCAGGTGGCAGTTGCCGGGTGATCAAGGTGCTCAATGTGCCGGGGCCGTTCGCCTTCGTCCTTGCGGGCGTTGATGAACCATTGGGCCTGCTTGGCCGGCCAGTGGGTGTCATCCAGGCCTTCTTCACGAATGATTCGCCGCAGCAGGCGCTGCTGGTCTTCGGAGTCCAGGATCTGGAAGGATTCAGGCAAGCGCGCTTCTTTCCAGTGCATGCGCAACAGGCGATGGGCAATGCCGTGGAAGGTTCCGATCCACAAAGGTCGCGGGGACATCTGCAGCAAGGTGCCGGCGCGCGAGCGCATTTCACCAGCCGCCTTGTTGGTGAAAGTCACGGCCAGGATGCCGAGCGGAGAAACATGGTTGACCTGGATGAGCCACGCCAGGCGGTGAATAAGCACACGGGTCTTGCCGCTGCCGGCGCCGGCGAGAATCAGTGCATGCCCGCCCTCCAGGGTTACTGCTGCGCGTTGGGCATCGTTGAGATCTTGCAGCAGGTGGGAAACATCCATGGGGTCAGTGGTTTTCCCGGGCAATGGCGCGGTAACCAATGTCCTTGCGATAGAAAGAATCCTTCCAGTGAATGGTTGCGCAGGCAGCATAAGCTGACTTCTGCGCTGCTGCGACTGAGTCTCCGAGCGCACACACGCACAGCACGCGGCCACCGCGGGTGACAATACCTTCGTGTGTTTGCCCGGCTCCGGCCAGGAACACCTTCACATGACCTGGCAGCGGCTGATCGAGACCGCTGATCACATCGCCCCCGGCGTAACGGCCGGGATAGCCACCGGCGGCCATGACCACGCCCAGGCTGCAGCGCGGGTCCCACAGTGCCTGGTGCCGGTCAAGTTGCTGGTCCAGCGCGGCCAGGCAGAGCGTGGCCAGGTCTGACTTCAGCCGCATCAGCACGGGTTGGGTTTCGGGGTCGCCAAAGCGCACATTGAATTCCAGCACCTTGAATCCGCCATCGGGTGAAATCATCAACCCGGCATAGAGAAAACCGCAAAAAGGATGTCCCTCGGCGGCCATGCCGTCAACGGCAGGCTGGATCACCTCGCGCATGACCCGGTCATGCAGCACAGCAGTAACCACCGGGGCAGGCGAATAGGCTCCCATGCCACCGGTGTTGGGGCCGGTGTCGCCGTCACCCACGGCCTTGTGGTCCTGCGAGGTGGCAAGGGGGAGCACATTTTTCCCGTCCGCCATGACGATGAAACTCGCCTCCTCGCCTGCAAGAAACTGCTCGATGATGACGCGGTGCCCGGCTTCCCCGTAGACATTACCCGCCAGCATGTCCAGCACTGCCGCCTCCGCTTGCAGCGGGTCATGTGCCACGATCACTCCTTTGCCGGCGGCGAGGCCATCGGCCTTGACCACGATGGGCGTCCCCGGCTGATTGGCGCTGTGCCGGCGAATGAAGGCGACCGCTTCAGCCACATCGGTAAACTCACCGTAAGGTGCGGTGGGAATGTTGTGGCGACCCATGAAGGCCTTGGCGAACGCTTTTGAACCCTCCAGTCGTGCAGCAGCCGCGCTGGGTCCAAAACAGGCAAGGCCCGCAGCCTGGAATTGATCGACTATGCCCAGCACCAGCGGATCTTCCGGCCCGACTATGGTCAGGCCTATCCCCTGCGAGCAGGCAAACCCCAGCAGGCCATCGAGGTCATTGGCGGCAATGGCAACATTTTCTGTTTTCTTTTCCAGGGCAGTTCCGGCATTGCCGGGTGCCACGTATACCCGTTCGACGGTCACGGACTGCGCCACTTTCCAAGCCAGCGCATGCTCGCGCCCCCCGCCTCCAACAATCAATACCTTCATGCAGGCCTCCTCAAGCCCGGTCTCCTCTGGCGCGGGCGCTTCAATGCCTGAAATGCCGTATACCCGTGAAGACCATCACGAGATCGTGCTCATCAGCAGCGGCAATAACCTCTTCGTCGCGCATGGAACCGCCGGGCTGAATCACGCCCGAAATGCCGGCTTCGGCGGCCATGTCAATGCCGTCACGGAAAGGGAAAAACGCGTCCGATGCCATGACGCTGTGCGCCAGGTCCAGGCCCGCTTCCGCCGCTTTCCAGCGTGCAATGCGTGCGGAATCTACCCGGCTCATCTGGCCTGCGCCAATTCCCAGGGTGCGGCCGCCGGCGGCGTACACGATGGCATTGGATTTGACCATTTTGACTACGTTCCAGGCGAACAGGAGATCGTCCCACTGTGCATCCGTGGCTGCTCTCTTGCTCACTACACGGCAATCAGCACGACGTACTTGCGCAAGATCCGTTGTCTGCACCAGCAGTCCACCGCTGATTCTTTTGAAATCCTGCTGCGCCATCGTCTGGGCCGCTGGTTTCCCCATTGGTTTGCCCTGTGGCGTGGTCAGTAGTTTGCTTGGCGCAACACACAGCACTCGCACATTCTGTTTGTGCGCCAGGACCTGCAAGGCTTCACTGGAGAAACCGGGGGCCAGCAGCACTTCCACGAACTGGCGCGCCAGCAAGGCTTCTGCGGTCGCAACATCCACTGTCGCATTGAAGGCAATGATGCCGCCGAAGGCGGACGTAGGATCCGTTGCGTAGGCCTGGTCGTACGCAGCCAGCAGTGTTGCAGCCACCGCCACTCCGCACGGATTGGCGTGCTTGACGATGACACAGGCAGGACCGGTAAACTGCGTGACGCAAGCCCAGGCCGCATCCGCATCCGCAATATTATTGAACGACAATTCCTTGCCCTGTAATTGCCGGGCCGCAGACAGGCTGGAGTCCTGCGCATCCAGCTTGCCCTGTGGATTTATGTTGCTGTACCACGCGGCTTGCTGGTGGGGGTTTTCACCGTAGCGCAAGTCCATGATTTTCCGGAAACATGCATTGGCCTGGCCGGGGAAGGTCATGCGCTCTCCCTGCGGCGTCACGGCGGAAAGCCAGGAGCTGATGGCCGCATCGTACTGCGCAATGCGATTGAAGGCGGCAACCGCCAGTTCAAAACGAAATTCCAGGCCGAGCTCGCCCCCATTGCGTTCCAGTTCAGCCAGCACCTGCGCATACTGGTCCTTTGAGGTTACTACGCCCACGGAGGCATAGTTCTTTGCCGCGGAGCGCACCATTGCCGGCCCGCCAATGTCAATATTTTCAATGGCCGTTTCCAGGCTGCAGCCGGGGTCGCGGGTAACCTCGTCGAAGGGGTACAGGTTGATCACAGCAAGGGCGATGCGCGGAATATCCTGCTCGGCCATGACCGCATCATCCGCACCCGCGCGCCCGAGTAAACCACCGTGAATGCGCGGATGCAGGGTTTTTACCCGGCCTCCCATGATTTCAGGAAACCCGGTGTAGTCGGAAACTTCGGTTACAGCGAGGCCGGAATCAGCAAGGTACCTGGCGGTGCCGCCTGTGCTCAGTAAAGCAAAACCCAGTGCTGTGAGGCGGGTGGCAAACTCAACAATTCCGTCTTTGTCCGAAACGCTGACCAGGGCCAGCCTGGGCACGGATAGCTTTGGGCCATTCATATGCCATGCACTGCCTGGTCAGGCAGGCCAGTGCTTGCCATTGGTGACTGGGATATCGTAGCGGCTCAACTTTGTACGCAAGGTATTGCGGGTAATGCCCAGGATGCGCGCCGTTTGTGACTGGTTGCCATGCGTATAGCGCAGCACCTCTTCAATCAACGGAGGCTCAACCTCGGCCAACAGAGTCTGGTACAGGCTTTCGGTCTGGCACTGCCCCATGTCTTCGAGGTAGCGCCTGATGGCATGCTGAACATTTTTTCTGAGCGGGGTAGTTTGTTCGGTTTCTTTGGTCATTTTCGCAGGCAATTGTGCTGAAACTATTTTTATCGGCTCGAACCTGTAACCCTACCACAACCCATGGCTGGAGTGCGCGCCGGTTTGGCGCAAATCTTTCAACATCGGGGTGCTACCCGTTAACGGAACTGGAGTTCGAAGCCCGTTGCTTCGTTGCCCGGGTCTTCTATTTCCAGTGAAAATGTCAGGTGGCCGCCGGGCGCCATGCCCGAGCGCAACTCCGCGCTGCGGGTAAGGTAGTCACCAGGTTTGAACAACTTTCGGGACAGGCGTCGTCCGCCGATATCCACCAGTGTTACGTCGACCGCCGGGTAGGGCTGCCGGACCTCAGCGCGGTTGACAATACTGGCGGTCAACAGCAGCACGCCGGGGCGGGAAGGATGAGGTTCCATGGTTCGGGCCAGCAGTTCTATCGCCTCTGCATTGCTGGCTGGAGAAGTGTTCGCGGCCTGCTTGATCCCCAGCGTGACCAGCGCCGGCTGTAACAAAGGGTGGTTCAGCACGGGGAGTTGAAAAAATACTGCCAGGTTAAAACTGACCACCAGTGTCAGCACGACGGCAGCAGTTATCCAAAGGACTCTTATCCATACCTTTCGCGGGGCTTGGTAACCGGTCGGGCCACCGGATGCATCGCTTCCGCCAGCAGCCTCTTCCGGGTTGTCGGGGTTTTCGCCGCGTCCGCTGAGCGACAGCGCAATCCCCAATTCCGGCAGGTCACCGGCTTGGGCGCCTTGCTGGCTGGCGTCGGGCCACTGGTCAAACAGCGCTTCCAGCGCATTATTGACTTTGTGGCACTTGCCACAGCGGAACTTGCCGCCTCCACGGGCCAATAATTCGGCATTGATTGGATGAACGGTATGGCAAGCATGGCAGCGGGTAAACATGGTTACATTCCGCCCTAGTGCTTTTGCGCGGCTGCTGCGGCCGAAAGTCTCCGGTAGGTTGCCAGCTCCCCGTTGAATTTATTGCGTATCTCGTCTTCTCTCGCTTTAAACGTGGCCAACGTGGCCCAATTAGCAGCCAGTTTTTGCTTCAGGTTGTCAATTTCGGCTATCAGCGCCGGTT
>CAWARM010000012.1:0-364303 GCA_963784425.1 uncultured Gammaproteobacteria bacterium | reverse complement strand
CCAAGCACCAGCCAAACCCGGTTCACCGTGTAACCATCGTCCGGCACATTGGTTTTGAGCTGCTCCCAACCATACGATGCGTTGAGGAAGAAGTAGCGGTTGATGAACCAGTTCAGCCCCACGCCGCTGCGCCAGATCTTGTCGTATTGGCGCGCAATGGCCGGCGCTCCGGGAATTTGCTCGTAGTTGTTATCGGAATAGGAGACGAATGCGTTCAACTGAATAAAGCTGGTTAAATCATGATCCACCCGCAAGGAATAGAGCGTGCGGAAATAGCCCGAGCTGAACTCATTGGTGGTCTCTTCAATACCGCTGTCGATGCGGCCATAGACTGAGGTCAGATACGTCGGGTTCCATTGCAGCCCGGCACCGGCGGCCCAGCCACTGATGTCTGGCAGCCTCGGGTCATTGTAGGTGCGATCGTGGTAGGCCGCCGAGACATCACCAGTGAGTTTGCCGGTCATGGTGAAGTTCACGCCACCATTGATCGAGTAACCATCGCCGGAGCGATCGTATCCACCGCTGTCAACTTTGTCATCGTACTTGATCTTGTACGGGGCGTAGGTCACATAGGCCTGCATGTCGGTCTGGAACTGATAACCCGCGTTGAAAGACCAGATGTCACCGTGCCGATCCTGATCCTGGTTGTCGATCACCTGGCCGGTGATCGAAACGGAGTTGTCATAATTCAACCACTGCGGCTCATATCTTTGCGCCCAGTGATAAGCGGTTAAACGTGTGGTCATAGCCGAAGCTGCCGCCGAATACGTGATAGCGGGTGGGTTCAAAGCCCTGGATAGAGTCGCGGTTGCTGCGATCCTGGTGCAGGTCCATGTAATGCAGGTTATAGCTGAAAAAGCTGCGGGTTTTTACGTCCACCCGGCCCGTGGCGTCCAGGAAGTAATCTGTGTAGTTTTGACGGTCGTAGGTGCCATATAAGCCAAAGTCCGCCGCCAGGGTTACGTTCAGAGAATGTCGGCTCCAGGTACTCTGGGCCGTTATGTAAGGCCGGATGTGATACACCATGTCGCTTTTTTTATCGCGCTCGGTGAAGAACACGTTATCGGTGTATTCAAACGCCAGTTGCATGCCCGGGTGCAGCATGAAGGTGCCGGCGCGAATGCCGAGGGGCTTGTAATCCTGTGGATAGTTGGCCACGGGCTTTTGGCCGAGGCCGGGATCATCGTAGTACTGGGCGTGCGCCGTGCCCGGCACAGCCAGCGTCCACAGGCACACTCCCACTACTGTTGTACCCAGTAATTTGGCCAAATCCTTACGCATCACTGACCCTTCGCAATCCGATTGCTATTGTTATGCTGGCATTATACATACAAACTGGCCGGAAACGACAACGAATTTCACTGTAGCAAGCAATTGTTAACTGTTGATAAATCTCTCTTTTTAAACTTTTGCAACAACCTGCTCACCGCACCCACCATTGCCCCATCTTGCGCGCTGGCTTGGCCAGCATTGTCCAGGGTCGGGGACGCAGCCCGTTGACGGTCCAGGCCTTGCGATCCATGCGGTTGGCGCGCATGCGAGCAAGCAGCGAGGCATTACTCGCTCCACCAACGCGCATTTTGACCAGCACGCGCGGGATGTAGCGCACGCGGATGGCGTGTACCAGCAGAAACCGCAGCATCAGTTCGTAATCCGCTGCGGTACCCAGATCCAGGCGGTAGCGGCCAAACTGCTCGAAACAGCGGCGGCGCACAAAGAAGGTCGGGTGTGGCGGCATCCAGCCCTGATAGAACTGCCGGGGTGCATACGGGCCCGCCTTCCAGTGGCGCACGATGCGCGAGGGGTCGGCCCGGTCCACGTAGTCAAGATCGCCAAAGACCGCGCCGATGTCCGGGTCACTGAATGCGTCCAGCACATTCTCGATTACCCTCTCATCAGCCAACAGGTCGTCCGCATGCAAGGTGCCAATGATTTCACTCTGTGCCAGGCCAATGCCCTTATTCAGGGCGTCGTAAATTCCCTGGTCGGGAGCCGATATGACCTGCTGAAAATGGCCACCGTTGCGGGATGCGATATCGAGTGTCCCGTCAGTTGAGCCGCCATCAATCAGCAGATGGACAACCGGTCGGGACTGGGACGCGACCGAGCGGATGCAGTCTTCCAGGGTCGAAGCCGAATTAAGACTGGGGGTAATCAGCGCCAGGTTGGCTAGCATGGGTCAGGCAAGGGTTTATGCCACGAGGACTCTCAAGTGGCTAGATCACGCAATCCATCAGGATTGATTGCAGTCTCGCCTCGAACTGATGCCACTGGAACTCGCCCTGGTATCGAGCGATTGCCGGCATTTCCGAGGCGCTTTCTCTGCGGCTCATCGAGCAGCAGATTGGACAGTTTATTGGCCATGCCATGGCGGTCTTCACGGTCTACCAAAATTCCGGATTTTTCATCTTCAAAGATTTCCGCAGCGGCACTTTCCTTCAGGCCAACACATGGCAGGCGATGCATCATGGCTTCCAGGAATACAAGACCGAATCCATCACCTTCGCTTGGCATTACGAACAGGGCGCATTGGGAATAGAGGCTGTTGAGTTGGTCTTCATCCAGCCAGCCGGTAAAAATGACCTTATCCCCCACATCCAGTTGTTTTGCTTTTAACTCCAATCTGTCACGGTCATCGCCTGCGCCGGCAATGACCAGTTGTGCGTCCGCAATAGTTTGCAATATGAGAGGCATGGCTTCGATCAGGTGATCGTGGCCCTTGTGTCGCTGCTGTGCGCTGAGTCGGCCTACGATCAGCATGGCGTGGGGGCCGATGCCATCCAACGCCGCGTCCCCACTTTCCGGCTTGAGCTTGGGTTTGGGTTCAGCCTGATCTTTACCCGGCCAGCAAACACGGATGTCAGGTAAATCCGGGAATCGGGTGCGGACTTTCCGCGCGGTGTATTCAGAGTTGGCGATCAGTAGCCTCGCCTTCCTGGCGGATCGCAGGTAATCCGCGCGGTCGCTATTCCAGATCTCCACACCGTGGATAAGCAAAACGAAATTTTGGCCTGACCGTAGTGGGATTAAACCCGGAAGCCGCGCCAGCCCTACATGGTCCAGCAACTGCACATCCGACTTTGCGCGAATCAGGCTCAGGGCGAACTTCCAGCGATTGCCACCATACCAGCGGGTTTCGCAATGCGCTTTGTCCGCGAACAATTCATCTTCGGCTTGCGGCCCTGAACCCTCCAGCACATGTACTTCAAGCCTGATCAGTTTTTTGCGGTGCATTGCGACCAGCGCTTTGAACACCTGGCGCGAGAGTTCTGCAATACCGCCAGATCCTTTTTCCAGCGTTACTGCGGCAAACAGGAGAGCGGGTGGACTAACTTCCATCGACTGCGATGATTTTCCTGGTTGGGTTCATCTTAGGTCGTGAACGCAGCAGGTTTATACGAGTTCGTCCTTCACACATTGGCTCAGAGCCGCAGGAACTAACGCTTCCGGGGCTTCGATGTGTTCAACTCCCGCGGCAGTGGTGCGGGAGATGCGGTAGCGAAACCCATCGCCTACCTGCGCGGTCTTTGCCATGCCACGCGACTGGAACAACGCTTCCACCGCGCTTTGCTCCGCGGCGGACAGTGCTGCCATGTCGACCTCGCCGTGGCTGCGCACATGAGTACCGACCCCGCCGAAGCCGGCCAATCCCCCGATTCGTTCCACATGGAGTTTTGCCCTATCGTCGGCCTTCAATGTCACAGGCCCACCGCGGTCCAGGCTTTGTCGACGGCGGTTTTTACAGCAGGTTCGGCCTGAAACAAGCGGCCCGCCAGCCTGCGTGTCCGCTTCGCGAAAGCACGCATTTTCAAGTTAGGGTTCGGCGCGTACCCGGTCAAAGCCTGGTACCAAATTCTGCCCACCGTGTCCCAGCTTTTTCCCCCGATGGCCATGGCGGCCTTGTAAAAAGCGAGATTCGGGATGCCGCTGCTTTGGTGGGGATCCATGCCGTCATAATACTGCGAGAATTTCGTCGGTTGCGGCGCCAGGCAGTGTTTCGCGGAAGGTTTCGACATATCGCGCAGGCAGGTGTAGCCACGGGCTATCGCACCCGGCCCCATGATTTCCTTGCCGATTAGCCAGTCTGCCTGGGTCACGTCCTGATTGGCGCGCCATTGGCGAAACATCGAACCGAACACATCCGAAACGCTCTCGTTCAGGCCACCCGCCTGGTTGCTGTAGCCAAGGCCCGCCGAATACTCGGTAACGCCGTGCGTCAGCTCATGGGCAATGACGTCATTGGCTTTGGTGAAGTCAATAAAGATGTTCCCATCGCCGTCACCATAGGTCATCTGGCTTCCATTCCAGAACGCATTGTTATAGTTCACGCTGTAGTGGATGGATGACAAGAGCGTCTTACCCGCGTTATCCACCGAATTTCTGCTGAACAGCTTCTGGTAAAAATCGGCCACCGCCGAAGTTTCGACGAACACCCGCTTGGCCGTTGCATCCGACGCTGAGCCGGGACTCGCGACGGGGGTGCCGGGCAGCGTATTGCCGTGCTCGCAATCGTACACCGCAATGGCGGGAGGACCGGCCGCAGCCAGACCGCTGGGGAGCATCGTACATGCCAACCGGGCGAGCCTGGATTGCGCAGTGCGAACTTTGCGCCACTCTTTTTCGAAGCGCACCGCATCCGCGAAGGACTGCCGCTCTTTGGCCGACAATGTCTTGTCCTTCGCGAAGCGTTCCAGCACGTCATGCGGAATGATGAAACAGTGACACGCGTGCCCGTGTGCGGCAGAACTGACGTGGTCTTGGTGTGGCATGATAATCGAAAACTCGTTTTTCATCGGGTGTCCCGCCGTAGCAGATCGAGGTCGCTATTTACCATGTCGGTGACAAGATTTTCAAAGCTGCGCCGGGGTTTCCAGCCCAGCACCTCGCGCGCGTTGCTGGCATCGCCGAGCAGGTGCGCCACATCGTGCGGACGCTCATAGCGGTCATCGTGCACGACATACTCTTTCCAATCGAGCCCGACATGGCGGAAGGCCAGTTCGAGGAACTCTTTCACACTGTGGCTCTCGCCGCTGGCGATCACGTAGTCACCTGCCTGGTCCTGCTGCAGCGCCAGCCACATGCCTTCGACAAAATCCCGCGCATCACCCCAGTCGCGCTCGGCTGCGATGTCGCCCAAGCGCAGTTGCTTCTGCAAGCCCAGCTTGATACGGGCCACACCCATGGTGATTTTGCGGGTAACGAAGTTCTCGCCGCGGCGCGGGGATTCGTGGTTATAGGCGATGGTGTTGCAGCAGAACATGCCGTGGGTGTCACGGTAGATCTGTGTCATTTGGGTGGCGAAGGCTTTGGCCACTCCATAGGGTGACTCGGGGTGGATGGGCGTTGACTCATCCTGTGGTGAATGTTCCGGAGTGCCGAAAATTTCCCGTGAACTGGCGTGCAGGAATTTCGGCGGACTGGGCTGATCGCGCAGGATTTCCAGAATACGCAGCGTGCACATGGCAGTGAGTTCGCAAGTGCTTTCCGGGATGTCGAAACTCAGGCCCACATGGCTTTGGCCGGCCAGGTGATACATCTCGTCCGGCTGGATCTTCGCGACAAGACGACGGATAGTGGTGGTGTCTTCCAGGTCCGCATAGTGCAGGAACAGGCGCTTTTCATACACATCTTTGTCGGCAAACAGGTGGCTTAGCCGGGAACGCTCAAGTGAACTGGAACGGCGCACGATGCCGTGCACGGTATAGCCCTTGTCCAGCAGTAACTCTGTGAGATAAGAGCCATCCTGGCCGGTGATGCCGGTGATGAGGGCGGTTTTGCCCTGACTCCGGGAGTTACTCATGTGTGAGCGTGGCATTGCCTTTACCGTATCGGCTTCGTTTCGGTGCTTGCTTCCGGTCACTCATCCTCTTCCTGCAAATTTTCAGCCAAATCGACTTCAACACCGTTAACCATGTTGGCACCATTAGCGCGTCTGCGGCCACTCCCTGGCGGCGTGTAACACGCGCAAGACGCGAACCAGATCAGGTGCGGTGTCATAGATCAGGATGTAATTCTGCTGCACCACCAACTCGCGGGTACCGGTCACACGACCGGGCCGACCAAGGCCGGGATGATCAACCAGGCGGTTAGCTTGCGCTGAAAACAGTTCATCGAGGGCCAGCGCGGCGGCTGGGTTGTCATGTGCGATGTACTCGCGAATCTTGTTCCGGTCTGCACTCGCCAGACGTGCCCAAACCAGATTCACGAATCAGCATCGGCCATCTTGCGACGCGTCTTTGCACGCCAGGCAGCCGCTTCCGCCTCGACGACTTCGGCTGAAATCACATCCCCGGTATTGGCCGCATCCAGGCCGGCCTGCACCTGGCGACGGAACCAAGCGTCGTGCTCGGCTGCTTCCTGCTGCTGCCGTATAAAATCGCGCATGAAATCGCGCAGCAGCTGCGCGCCGCTGCGGTCGCGGGACTTGGCAGCCAGAGAAAACTCGTTTTTCAGTTGTTTTTCGACCCGAAAGGTAAAGGTTGCTTCGCTCATTGCTTGAACTCTCATGTGTTACAAAGTGTGTGCATTGTAGCACGAGACACGCGGGTTGTCATCCGCGATGGTGTCCCACACATCGGTGCGGTCTTGCTGTTATCTATCCTGAACTGCTCACTCCCGGAGGCAGCGAGACGCCTGGTTGGGTTGCAAGGAGCAAATTGCTTACTTCCTTTCACCGATTCTCCCAACATACGGACGGCACGCGAGATTGTAGTATCGAATCCCATATCGAACTGATGCGGGAGGGTGGCATGCCGATACCTTCTCAAAAGACCCGCGTAAGCTACGTCCAGGCGCTCCACGCCCGGATGCCACCCTGCCTGAATTTTTCGCGTTTGTCCTGCGCTCCACATTACGCCGGGAAAACGCGTTCATTTCTCTGCTTCGCTCTGCCCCGTGTATCCACTATCAGCGCCGCCTCTTTGAAGATCAGTTCATAGTCAAACAGGTCGTGATCGGTGGCGATCACCACGCAGTCATGCTGCTGCAGGGCTTCCTTGCTCAGTGGCTGGCTATGTAAATCGAATTGGTAATGGCGCATAGGTGGAAACCTGGGGAAATACGGGTCGCAGTAGGCCACGTCTGCGCCGCGGCTGCGCAGTTGCTCCATGATCTCCACTGAGGGCGACTCGCGCACGTCGTCCACGTTTTTTTTGTACGCAATGCCCAGCACCAGGATGCGGCTGCCTTTGACTGCTTTGGCCACCGAATTGAGTGCCTCGGTGATTTTACCGACCACCCACAGCGGCATGGCGCTGTTCACTTCACCGGCCAGTTCGATAAAACGGGTGTTAACCCCATACTCGCGCGCTTTCCAGGTGAGATAGAACGGATCGATGGGAATGCAGTGACCACCGAGTCCTGGCCCGGGGTAATACGGCACGAAGCCAAACGGCTTGGTGGCTGCGGCAGCAATCACCTCATGGATATTCAGCCCCATCTTGTCGGCCACCATTTTCATTTCATTGACGAGACCGATGTTTACCGCGCGGTGGATGTTCTCCAGCAACTTGGCCATCTCGGCCGCCTGGGTGGAACTGACTGGCACTACCTGGTCGATGACTCCTGAATAAAGAGCGATGCCCACCTCCAGGCACTGGGGGGTTGACCCACTCACGATCTTGGGAATAGTGCGGGTGGTGTATTTGGTGTTCCCGGGATCTTCCCGTTCGGGCGAGTACACCAGGAACACGTCCGTGCCGATTTTAAAGCCTGCCTGCCCGATGCGCGGCCGCAGTTCTTCTTCAGTGGTACCGGGATAGGTGGTGCTTTCCAGCGACACTACCTGCCCCTTGCGCAGGTAGGGGCCGAGGGTTTCCATGGTGTTGGTCACATAGCTGATGTCGGGTTCGCGATGCTCATTCAGTGGGGTAGGCACACAAATGATCAGTGCATCGACCTCCCTCGCCCGCGAGAAATCGGTGGTTGCCGTGAAGCCCGCATCCACCGCTGCTTTGACACTATCATCCGGGATGTGCTGGAAATAGGTTTTGCCCGCGGCAATTTTCTCTGGCTTGACCGGGTCCACGTCGAAGCCCAAAACGGTGTAACCGGCCTCGGCATAGCGCAGTGCCAGCGGCAGGCCGACATAGCCAAGGCCGATGATGCCGATGACGGCAGAGTGGTTATGGAGTTTATTGATCAGTTGACCTTTCATATGGCTGGTCTCATGTGGCTGCCTTGCCATCCTCTTTGTTGGCGTCGTTGTTCCCACTGTTACTGGCGCCGTTGCTCCGGCCGTTATTCCTGACAACTTCCTGCTCGAGCTCCGCGATTTCCTGCTTGAGATGCTCGTATTCGTGCATCTTGTGCTTGAGGAACTTGATGGTGATCTGGGTTTTCTGCTCAATGCCGCGCGGCGTCAGCAGGTAGGCGTAAGCGGCTTTGTTGTTGCTGTTCTTGAAGTTGTTGGCCTTGACCCAGCCACGGTCGATTAATGCCTTGAGGCAATAGTTCACTTTGCCCAGGCTCACGCCCAGATGCTGGGCGAGTTCACGCTGCGTCACGTCGGGGTGCCCCTCGAGATGGCGCAGGACTTTAAGGTGGATTTCCTGGTTGGGGTTTAGCATGTAATGGACATATTTGGGCACGCTACCGCCCTGCAGTGTCATTGCTGACCCGCATTGCATATTACCGGTCGGCCGAAAGCGGCCATTGTGCATGGATGCACAGGTGCCGCGAAGGCCATGGATGGCCGAGAGCGGCCTCCTACATTGGGCTCTAGCCCGTTTTTTGCAGCAGCATGCGATCAACTACCACGCGGGTCTGCCGGCCCATGAATTCAATCAGTAACAGCGCTCGCTGTTCGCCGCTGCAAGCCTGGAACAGGCCATTTACTCCGGCCAGCGGGCCGTCGAATACGCGAACTTTGTCACCGGGGTTTACTTGCACCGGGTCAAGGCGGACCAATCCGTTGTTACTATCACAGCGGCTGCGAATAGCCCGAATGACGGTTTCCGGAATATGCGCCAGTTCCACCCCGAAGCGCACCAGCGTGCTCACGCCGCGGGTGGAGCGCACCGGGCCCAGGCTTTGCTGGTCGGCCGCAGCATTCAGAAACAGGTAACGGGGGAACAAGGGCTCAATGCGCAGTTTGGTTTGCGAGCGCCGCTGGTAGGGGTTAATCGCCATGGGCAAAAAGCAATCGAACCCCTGGCGTTGCAGGTTTTCCAGTGCAATGTGTTCCTGCCGCGGCCGGGTATAAACCGCAAACCAATCTACATCCGTGTGTTGCAAGCGCCTAACCCCTATCCCAGCTTCAGGGCGTTGATGTTAGCGCATGTTCAGAAGTTGAACAAACCTTTTTGGACGGGGCCCTGTTACCCGTCTGAGGGGCGTTTTCTTACGCCCAAACGCGGCATTGGCTCTCAGCTCCTGGAGCTCTCACCGATTAAGCTCTAACCAATTCGCCCTGGAGCACATTAATAATGCACCCCTCTATCGATCATGATATCGTACTACCACATGATGATCGATGGAGAAATGCTATGTCGACGGTTACTGTCTCGCCCAAATTCCAGGTAGTGATACCCAAGGAGATTCGAGAATCCATGGGCATTGAACCGGGTCAGAAGGTACATATGATGGTCTACCAGGGACGGATCGAGTTGATTCCGATTCTGCCCATGGAGAAGCTCCGTGGCTTTGCCAAAGGCATCAGTGCGCCCTTTGAACGCGAGGAAGACCGTCTTTGAATGTTGTCGATTCTTCCGCCTGGATCGCGTTTTTCAGGGATGAACTAAATGCCGGTGTTTTCGCGGAGCCAATCCAAGACACTGAAAAGCTGCTTGTCCCCACTATCACGCTGACAGAGGTGTTTAAATATATGCACCGGCACTTTGGGGGGACGGCCGCGATGCTGTCGATTGCGAGGATGAACCAGGGGCGTGTTGCGGACTTGGACAACTTGACCGCAGTCGACGCAGCTCTGTGTGCACTTGAACTCCAACTGCCTCTGGCAGACAGCATCATCTACGCAACGGCCCGGAGGTACGATGCAATCGTCTGGACCCAGGACGCGGATTTTAAAGACCTCCCGGGCGTCAGGTACTACCCGTAATTCCGCTAAATGTTCCGCGCACCGGACGCATGCCCATCACAGCTACCTCAAAGTGTTAACATAGGCTATCATTTTAATTCGTCAGCGCTAAAAGCCAGGGGTTATGGGGTCGTGATGCATTCAGTTAATAAATCTTCCAGGGACAGGATAGGCAAACCACTATTGCGCGCGCTGTTGCCAGCTTTGATCGCTTCAGCTTTGGCATCTGCCGGCGTGCAGGCACAGGATGCAGCCGCAGCGCCGGCAAAAGACCCTGCGTCCGATTGCGCAGACATGCAAGATAAGACCCCGCCTGGTCTTTACGCCACCACCGACCAGGGACGCACCTTTCTCATCAAGGGCGACAAGATGGTTGAACTGGCGCCCGGCGAAGCCGCCTATGCCAATGAGACTCAGCTTAACTGCATTAAGGAGGTGCCTGACTTCCTTGACTGGCCGTGCGCCACGGATGCAGCGCAGAGCCGTAAGTTTGCCACCTACAAAGTTGACACGCTCGAGCCGGGCAGCACCATCAAGCAGATTGTGCAGCGCTATTTTGAGATCCCGGAAGTCATAGAACCCATTCCGAACTGGCAGGAGGGCGAATCCACGGTCAAATTGGATTTCAAGGACATCGTTCCCTACTCGTCGCCGGAGTATTGGTATCAAACCGATCCAGCAGTCGACATCATGGCAGAAAAGCGGCCCAAAACCCTGCTGATATCTTTGTACGTGGGCATCAACAAAGTGGTCATCGACAATCACACCGTGGATGCATTAAACAAATTCTACGGCGGGAAAGAAATCCCCGTCGTTTTCGTTTTCAATGATTCCAACGCAGTACCCGTCAGCTACTTTGGCTCCAACGTGAGCCTCGAAGAAATCCGCAAAGCCTTCAATGAGCGGCGCATCAAGCTGGCAGACGTGCCTTTGTGGCAGTTGGGTGATAACCACTTTTCCGCGAGTTCTGAGGAATTCGAGAAGCTGTTTGACCTGCCCAAGACAGAAGACATCGATCCGCTGCGCCAGGAAGCACTGGCGGCCAACCTGGAAACCTATGCTTTCACCCGCAAGCCGGTGTTCGTCACCATGATGGAAGGCGGCAAGATGTACATAGATGACCCGGACCGGGTGCGGATTGCGCTGAACATGGGTATTACCCGATTGCCTACCGTGATCAACTTCGTTGAAGCGGATTCCGAACTGGGCCGCTGTGGCCCGGGTACCCCGGTAGGCTCCAGTGGGGTTTCCGGTGCAACCACGCCCATTGGCGGCGCCATAGTACCTCCAGGCACCCCGCCCCCTCCGCCACCACCACCGGACGTTCCCAGCGATTCGTAACCGGCCGCAAGGCGGGCCGCCTACAACCCGTAAGAGCGCGCTTTGCGCGCGATAGCAACAAAAAAAAGACCGGCCATTGGCCGGTCTTTTCGTTACTACGTTTTGTTTGAGACTATTCGATGACTTCGCCCTGGTTTACTAATACTACTCAATAACTTCTATGCCGTCTTCTGCGCAGACATCCTGGCCGCAGAGCTGGATCGCGAATTCCGTGCCGCGCACGCCCATCAGTGCAACCGGGGTTTTAACCTTGTAGTTTTCCGGGTTGTTCTTGGCCATGGCGCCGGTGATAACGCGCAAACCGCCAGACACCAAACTGAGTGTTGCTTTGTCATCGGAGTTGCCGTTGTAGACGTAGTCTTCAACAACAATCTCTGAGTTCGGCTTGATGGTTACCTTGGCGCCATCAAGGAACTGCACGACGGCGAAGCTCTTGGGGCCGGTCATGATTTCGTCTTCGACGAAGATTTCGTCACCTTGCTTGAGTTCGCGGGAATCGGCCGAAGAATTGGCGATTACGGTGCCACGTGAAGCTACGACCAGACCTTTGGCATCGCTGGCAAACGCCTGTGTTGCGAAACCTGCCAGGCCAGCGATAAGAACGCCAATTGTAATTATTAAAACTTTGCTAACGTTTTTCATGATAGTTAAGACCCTTTTGCTGTTGCCGTTGTAATCCATTCACCCAGAAGTACTGTCGTGTCTGTTAAAAGTTGGTCGGGCACGCCCCAAATTCATGACTCCGAACCAAGCTTTCAAAATCCAGGTGCTGCTTTACGAGGGCGATTGCACATCACAGTGCCGATATTCCGGCTACACCCCAAGTTCGGTGGCGCGAGACATTCCACCGGTAACTGGCCAATAGTAACACAGATTCAGGGAATTAAACCAACAGAATTATGAGGTTTGAGCCTACTTCGACTCATGGGTGAATACGCCGTCCCAGTCTGCTGGTGGCGGGTCTTTGCGGAACTCCGCAATGCGCTCGAGGTACAGCTCATACAGGTAGGTATGCGGATGTACCGAGAGTAGCTCGCGCAATACTTTTTCCGCCTCGTCCCAGTCTTTCTGCCGGTACAAGCGTAAGGCATTGTGAAACAGCTTGGTGTCCTCCACGACTTTGACGTCCATGTGGCTACGCAAGCCCAGCGGTTCGTACATAGTTACCGGTTCGGCCTTGCCTTTTACCCGAACCCGGTCCAGTTCGCGGTAAAAGAACTCGGGCGCATGTTGGGCCGTGGTTTCGCTGACGATGAAGGCTACACCGTATGCCTTGGTAAGGCTTTCCAGGCGGGAACCGAGGTTAACCGCATCGCCCAGCACCGTGTAGGCGCGCCGGAACTGCGAACCCATGTTGCCAACGCTCATCGGCCCGGTGTTGATACCGATACCGATATGCAGTTCCGGCCAGTTGCGCTTCTTGAAGTCGGCATTGAGCTTTTCCAGCGCCTGCAGCATCGCCAACCCGGCGCCGACCGCCCGCGCCGCATGGGCCTGGTCTTTCAGCGGCGCACCCCAGAACGCCATGATGGCGTCGCCAATGTACTTGTCGATGGTGCCCTTGGATTCGTGTACGACCCGCGTCATGGGGGTCAGATAGTGATTCATCAGTTCAGACAGTTCGGCCGCGTCCAGGCCTTCGGAAATCGACGTAAACCCGCGGATATCGCTGAACAACACGCTCAATTCCAGTTTTTCGCTGGCGAGGGAATAATGTTCCGGGTCGCGGCTCATTTCCTTCACCAGGTCAGGCGGCACGTATTGCCCGAACAGGCTGTCCATTTGTGAGCGGCTGCGGGTTTCAAACAGGTAACCGAACACCATGTTGAGGGTGTAAATGCCAATCAGGGTGAACAGCGTTACCGCCAGCGGGAGCACCTGCAAATGCACGCTCCACATGTACAGGTTGAACCCCAGCGCAGCAGCCAGCAGGGTGAAAAACGCCACCGAGGCGAGGATGGGCGAGAGTACTGGCAAGGCCAGTGAACCCAGCAGGCCGAACACGGTCACTGCCACCATTTCGGCCGCGGCGGTATAGGCCGGCTCCCAACGGAAACTGCCGTCGAGGATGCCGCTGATCACATTGGCGTGCACTTCCACTCCGGGGTAGATCGACCCGAAGGGCGTGGCGCGGATGTCCTCCAGGCCGGGTGCTGTGGCGCCGACCAGCACAATGGCCCCTTTCAGCACTTCGGGGTTTTCCAGCGTTCCTTCAATCACTGTTGCAGCCGAAACGTAGGGAAAACTACCTTGCGGACCGCGGTATGGCACCAGTACCGCACCCTGCGGGTCGATGGGTATCGGCCGGCCGGCCAGTTCCAGCCCTTCCAGCGGCGGGTAGTCACCCATCCAGCGCGACGCGTCGACAAAAACCGGCAAGCGTAATGTCATTGAAAAAAGTTGCAGCCACGGCCATGGCCAGCGACTCGTAAGCGCTGAGTTTGTACTCGTGCAGCAAAGGGGCGCGGCGCACGATGCCATCCTCGTCAATCAAAGGGTTGCTGACGAAGCCGGCGCTGGTGGCGTGTTCCACCAGTACCGGCAGGGCCGAAGTGAAGCCGTGTGCGCGGGGCAGAGGTATGGAGTCCGACATGCCCTCTTCAAAATCGAAAGCCGGCGCGGGCAGTTTGCCGGTTTCATGCGCGGTGCGCTCGTCGGTGTCAAAGTAATAGCCCATCACGGTTGGCCCGGAAGACAGCGCATCGGCGAACATCTGATCGCGGTCCAGTTTGGGCTCCAGTGCCGCCAGGCGTTCGCGGAATGCCTCGTCCTCAGGCCCGGAGGCCAATTCGCGCAGCATGTTCGCGTCGGCACTTTCATCGCGTTCGGGAAACACCACGTCAAATCCAACCACGGCTACACCGTACTTGAACAATTGTGTCACCAGCTGCGCCAGCTTGTTGCGGGTCCACGGCCAATGACCCTCAATCCTCAAACTGGCCTCGTCGATGGCGACGATGACAATGCGATTATCCTTGCCGCCGGGTGCAGTCAACCGCACCCGCGCGTCGTACAGCAGGTTCTCCACTTCATTCATGAACGGAACAGTGAACTTGCCCGCTACGTGACCGAGCAAGGTAGCGGTCAGCAGCAGGCCAATAATGGCTCGGATCAGGTACCTTTTCATCCTGTCCTACCCGGTGTTTGGGAAGGCAGGCGCACTATCTCATTGCACCACGCATACGGTCCTTCAGGTCATCCCAAGCGAAGCCGGACTCCTGGTCAATGCGTTTCTCTTCCACCCACTCGGGCCAGGGGTCACTGCCGCTGACAAATCCGTCCCCCATCCAGTGGTGCAATACCGGCGGGGCGCGGCGGTCATCAAAAGCTGGCGCCTGGTCGCGCCCGCGAGCCGCAATCAACTGATGGGCGGTGCTTCCCGCCATGTACACCGGGACAGAGCCTATGCGGCCAACCAGATCAGTATGGCCGTGCCCTGCGATTACCATCTGCACGTGAGGATTGCGCTCGATCACATTGCGAATGCCGGCATACCACTGAGGGCCCACCATGTCGATAAAGCCTATGCCGGTTTTCATGGGAGGATGGTGGATGGCGATCATCGTGGGCTTGTCGGATTCTTCCAGCGCGTCTTCCAGCCAGTGTAACCGATGGGAGCCGAAATCGGGCAGTTCACTGCCCTGGAAATGGCTGTTCAGTGCCAGGATGCGCAGTGGAAAATCGTCTATGGCGTATTGAAAGGTGGAATGCACTGCCGGAAACAACGGCAAGTCACCGAACATTTCCAGCATGACCTGGGGGTCATCGTGATTGCCCGGCAGCAAGCGGACGGGTGCGCGCAATGGTTTGATCAATGCGGCAAAATTATCGTAACTGGCTTCTGTTGGATTCTCCACCAGGTCGCCCGTAATCAACACCAGGTCGGGCGGCGGAATCATGGCATTGACCTGCTGGACTGACTCCCGCAGGTGCTGCGCAGTATCCACTTTTCCATATAACAGCTTGCCGGGCGCCTCAATGTGCGTATCGGTTAACTGTACCACTAAGGTCATGCCACTCCCCTTGTTAGAAATGCGCACTGTCTTCATAGTACCGGGCCGAGCTGAAAAGGTTGGTAAAAGCTATTTGAGCACCTCGCGGCGATCCTCCGTGTACCAGTTCCTCTTGGCATTCATTTCACGGAACACGTCAATGCGGTCTTTCAGGGCCTCGTGCACTGCTTCGGACAGGTTATGCGCAGCCTCAAAACGCGACATGTACACATAATTGGCGCCCGCATGGTAAATGGCCTTGACCTGGTCGAGGCTCACCGCATTGGCAATGATGATGGCGCCGGGATTAATGTGCCGCACCACCCGCACCAGTGAGTGGTTCTTGATGCCGCGCAACAGGTCGTCCGGAATGGTGCAGACCACGATCCTGGCGTTATTCAGGCCAATATGGTGCAGGGTTTCCGAGTTCGACAGGTCACCGTAGTGCACGTGGGCTCCGGTTGCAGTAATGGCATCGTGCAAGGCGACGTTGAAATCCACCACCAGGGTTTCGTGCACCAGCTCAGGATCGCTTTGTTGCAGGTTGTACAGCAGCGAGGAGGCGTCGCGGTGGAAGCCCAGCAGGGCGAGTTTGTATTTCCTGGCATTTTCCAACACCAGTTCAGGCGGCGCTTTGAATCCCAGTTTCTCCAGGGTTGGCCGGATCCAGCGATGCACTTCGTAGGCCTTACTGTACATCAGGGGTGTGAACAGGGCGGTGATGACAAACGCGAAAATGATGGTACTGGTGAACGATGGGCTCAAGTGCCCCAGCTTGACGCCCAGGAACGCCATGACCAGGCCAAACTCGGAAATCTGCGCCAGGCGGACGGCCGTGACCTCGGCATTGCGCTGATCCACCTTGGCGAAATAGAACAGCGGAAAAAACACCAACTGCCGGGAAACGATGGCGATCAGGGCCAACGCCACCGCCAGCACCACCACGTCCATGCTTTCCGGTGCCGGAATGCTGATGCCCAGCGCCACGAAGAACAGGGTGATGAAGAAATCCTTTACCGTGGCCACCTTGGTGATGATTTCGGTGCTCGAAGGCAGGTTGGCGATGCTCGCGCCAGCGATCAGCGCGGCCATGCCAGGGCCAACTGACATGTTGAAGCTGCGCCCATAGGTCAGCTCCATGAAGGTATCTACGTTCACCCCGACGAAGACCACCGTGAAGCACCATGCCAGGGCGCCGAGCAGCGTTAGTTCCGGCGATTTGGCGATCCAGGTGAATGCCCGTGTGACCAGGCTCTTTGAGAGCACGACGGTAAACAGGCTCAGCAGCAGGATGCCCAGAAATGACATGCCAATCATGCCCAGGTGCGGGTTACCCATATTCGGCTGGATGATGATGGCGGCGATCACCCAGATGTCCTGGAAAATAAGCACACCCAGTGCGAGTCGTCCGGGCTCGGTATCCAGTTCGAAATTCTCCTGGAACAGCTTAACTACCAGCAGTGTCGATGAGCCGGCGATGATCACGCCGATATACACCGCCGCATAAGGGCTTTCGGCCAGCAGGGCGCCGCCAATACCCAGCAATAGCATCAGCTTCACTGCCAGCACGCCGAACAGGACGGTCAGGGGATACTGCAGCAAGCCCGAAATGATGATGGCCTTGCCACTGCTCAGGATGCGTTTAAAGTCAATTTCGAGGCCGATCAGGAACAGCAGGAAGATGAAACCCAGCTGGGCTATGGTGTCGATGTTTTCTGCGACCGTCACCAGTTTCAGGCCGATCGGGCCGATGATGATACCAGCGGCGAGAAACGCCGCAATGCTGGGGATTTTCAAACGGGTAAAAGCAACGCCGAGCAATCCAGCCGTCAACAGGCTGATGCCTATGTCGTGCACCAGCGAGGGCATTTCTCCTGCGGATGCCTGCACAGCAGAAGAAACCAGCAGCAGCAGGAACGCGACGCCTGCGCGCGACGCTTTCACTCTTACCTGAGTTCCTGGATCAAGCGCCGGTTCATATAGGTGATGCGCGCGCCCAGAGTACGGGCCACCAGTTCGTGAATGGAAGACACCAGCCAGGGATCGCTTGTATCCATACCGGCCATTTTCTTCGCTGACAGGTGATACAGCACGGAGGGCTCATTGGCAATAATGGTGGCCGTGCGTTTCCGGTCGGGCGTATAGCTCGACATTTCCCCAATTACGGAACCTGCATTGAATTTCTTCACGCGTTTCATGCCGTTGGTCTTGGTGCCGATCAAGGCGGTCATGGATCCGTGTTCGAGCATGAATAATCCGGTGTCATCATCGCCTTGCTGGAACAAGGTCTGACCCACCCCACAGTCAACCCGGTCCATTGCAGCCATGAGGATTCTCACCTTGTCCTGGTCATGCAGTAATTCCTGCAGGTAGCTGGCTACCGACTTGGTTTGCTCATTTTCTCCGAGGTCGTGGAGAATCAGGTTTTCGATGTACTCCACGGCATAATCCGACTCTTTAAAGAACAGGGGCTTGCCCTTTTCCATGCTTACTGCACCCATCATGACGATGCGTTGCTCTGTCCCCCTGGGTATGCCGGAATAAAGCAATTGCACGCCGTTTGCTTCGCAAATGCGCCGGATCTGTAAAAATGTTTTCAGCGCGGAAATATCCATGCCGGTGACGCGTTTGAGGTCAAGCAGGATGGCCTTGTAATTACCACCCTTGATGCCGGATTCATCACGGATGAGATCCAGAATCGCATTGGCTGTGCCAAAGAACAGGAAACCGCGCAGGGAATACACCAATGCCGTCGCTCCATGCTCGTCCAGCAACTGGTTGCTACGCGGCGAGCGCTCAACTGAACTGCGATAACCCGACAGCGAGTATTGTCCCTGCACCGCGCTGATCATGCTGTAACGCATGACAAATAGCAGCAGGGCCATCAAGATACCCACCAGCACACCGGCCATGAAGCCTATGAAAATGACGGTGCCAAGGATGATGCACACAATGGCGTAATCGACAGGCTGGAACCCGCGAACGCTCTGGTACATCCAGTCGTAGAGCATGGTGAATGCAAACAGAAACACCACCGAGCCCACCAGTACGGTGGGCATCCAGCTAATCGCCTGGCCGCCAACAATGGCAATGATAAACGTGACTACGCCCGACACAATCGCCACCAGTCGACTGGATGCACCAAAGCGTGAATAGAGCAAAGACGAAGTCACGTCGTTATACACCGGCGGACAACCGATGAATCCCATGCCGACGTTGCCAACACCCGCATTCTGCATCTCGTGGGCCGTGACCAGTTCGGCATGGCCGCCGGCGATCATCGCAGACAGCGACATCGAAGCGGTCAGCATGGACAGAAAAGCCATCGTAAAAATCTGCGGGAGAACCGACATGACGAAATCAACGTTGATCGAAAGCAGTGCCCGCGACGTGAATATGCTCAAAATTGTGACGGATCCGGAGGACACATCGAACAGCCAGTTATGGGCCACCAATACTTCTCTTGGGTAACCGAGCGTCGAGGTCACCAGGTAAAACAGCGCGAGAATCACCAGGGCGGCGGCCGGAAGGGTCCACGCATGCCTGCTGCGCTGAGCTGCGAACATCAGCAGCAAGGCGCCGACGATCATGATGGCCAGACGCATCAGGTTTTCCGGAACGGCGAGCGCACGCACCACTTCAAAGGAAATCGGCAAATTCACCGCCAGGCCGACACCTGCCTGCAGCAACAACCAACCGATACCAGCCATAAACCCGCAAATTACCGGATAAGGCAGCAATTCCAGCAACCGGGTGAGGTGGAAACGCCCAACGAGCAGGAAACACAAGCCCACGGTGAGTGATGTCAGCGACATGATGGCCAGCATCGTGGCCAGACCGGCATGCGTGGCGGCTTCCGGCCCCAACTTGGTAACCATCAGGGCGGCAATGGTTGAGAGGATGACGATGGCCTGTTCATCCATGTTCACGAGGTGCACCTTGACGCTGGAGGTGAGCCCGGTAAACAGGGCCATCAGCGCCCAGCCCACCAGCAGGATAACCAGCATCACCGGCATGAACGCCGACAAGGCGCCGGCAAAGATAATCGCGGCGAAACCGTAACACCACAGGCCGTTATCAATACCCTTGAAAATACCAAGGGAAATGTCGCCTACCATGGACTTGGGTTTATACCCTGTGGTTTGTAAGGTGAGCATGTGGTCTCTTTGTTACGGGCCCGTGGAGCGCTCCGCGAGTGGTGCCAGCATCCGAGCAGCACCCATAGTAAGCGAAATCTGGTCGTGCTGTGAACCCCGTGATTCCATGATTGTCCCGCCAAATAAAAAACCCCGCCGGAAGCGGGGTATTTTATTTGGCGGAGAGGGCGGGATTCGAACCCGCGTTAGGGTATTACCCTAAACCCGCTTTCCAGGCGAGCCCATTCAACCACTCTGGCACCTCTCCATAAACCCTAAATTCCAATCTTCTGGTCACATTACTTTGGGCATCGCGACGGGCGGGATTGCTCCGGGCATCCTGCCCTCGCCCTTCGGGTTCGCTACGCTCACGAAAATTCGCTCCCGGCGAATTTTTCGAACCCGCGTTAGGGTATTACCCTAAACCCGCTTTCCAGGCGAGCCCATTCAACCACTCTGGCACCTCTCCATAAACCCTAAATTCCAATCTTCTGGTCACATTACTTTGGGCATCGCGACGGGCGGGATTGCTCCCGGGCATCCTGCCCTCGCCCTTCGGGTTCGCTACGCTCACGAAAATTCGCTCCCGGCGAATTTTTCGAACCCGCGTTAGGGTATTACCCTAAACCCGCTTTCCAGGCGAGCCCATTCAACCACTCTGGCACCTCTCCATAAACTCGAATTGCGGAAGGGCGGCAATTCTAGGGTATGGCAACGAACTGAGCAACCACATTGGGTCCATGCGCCTTTTACCAGGCCGGGCCCGCTTGCCTCGTTGCGCCGGCAAACATTGGCTGGCACAGTGTTCAACATGCATGCCCAATCCGATGCACGGCCGCACTGGCAGATCTGGGCCATTGCCGGCCCGGCGATCCTGGCTAATTCCTCTGCGCCCCTGGTGGGTCTCGTCGATACCTGGGCCATTGGCCATCTGTCCAGCCCGGTATACCTCGCGGCGGTTGGGCTGGGCAGTGTCATCTTTAACTACCTGCTGTGGGCCTTTGGCTTTCTGCGCATGGGAACCACCGGCCTGATCGCCCAGGCGCGGGGGCGCAATGACCAGGCTGACCTGGTTGCCACGGCGCTGCGGTCCTGTGGACTCGCGCTGGTCATTCGCCCTGGTTCTGTTGCTTATGCAGGAGTGGTTGCTGGTGTTGTCCCTGCGCGTGATGGCGCCACCGCAGGACGTAGCACAGGTTACCGCGGACTATTTTCACATCCGCATCTGGGCGGCGCCCGCGACTTTGCTGAACTACGCCATTACCGGCGTGCTGTTTGGCCTGGCCCGGGTTAAATCCATACTGTGGCTGCAACTGCTGCTGAACATCAGCAATGGCCTGCTTAATGTCTTCTTCGTCATCGGGCTGCACATGGGTGTTCCCGGGGTGGCGTGGGGCACGCTGATCGCCCAATGCGCGACCGCTATTGCCAGCGTCTGGATCCTGCTGGGCTTGCTTGATCGCAAACTGCTGGTGCACAGCATTCGTGACGCAGCTACCTGGCGCATTGCGCAGTTTGGCCAACTTATCTCTGTGAACGGGTTCATCTTTCTTCGCACCATCCTGCTCATGACCGCACTGGCATTGATCATGCGCCATGCCGGGGGTATGGGCGATGTGGCCATGGCGGCCAGCCACGTGACCATGCAATTCCTGTTGCTAATGTCGCTGGGATTGGACGGTTTTGCCCATGCCGCCGAAGCACTGGCCGGGGCCGCCTGGGGGCAGGCACAAAGGATGGCATTCCGGCGCTGGGTTTTCCTCACCGGCCTGTGGGCCGTGGTGGCCAGTCTGGTATATGCAGCGCTATTTTGGCTGGGCGGCAATGCCTTGACCGCCCTGCTGACCGACCTTCCCGCTGTGCGGTCAGTTGTTGCTTCCCTCATGCCATTAATAGTGGCGCTGCCCCTGGTATCGGTGTGGTGTTTTCAGTTCGACGGGGTGTTCATTGGCGCTACTGCCGGTGGCGCGATGATGGGCACCATGGCCATCGCCTTCGCAGTCTATCTGCTGGTACTCAATCCCATGATCGCGGCCTGGGGCATTACCGGGCTGTGGGGAGCAGTGCTGGTGTTCATGGCCACCAGGGGGCTTGCCCAGGCTGCGTGGTACCCCTTCCTGGAAAAACGACTCGCTAGTGGCCTGTAACAGTCAAAGCAGTAGTGATCTGGGTGATGCACCGCACTCCGAGGCAAGGCGCGAGAAGGAGACATAGCGGGCTCTATGGCGACGACGAGCAACGCCGCATCGGAGTGCGAGGCGCGCCCAGGCGCTATTGCCCAGTCAGTATTGATTGGGCTGTTACAGGCCACTAAAATTCAGGGCTCTTTAGCACCCGTTCCTTAAGCTGTGAGATCTCGTCGCGCACGCGGGCGGCTTCTTCGAACTCCAGCAACTCAGCATGGCGGAACATTTTCTGTTCCAGTTCGCGCACGGCTTTGGCCAGTTGTGCTGGTCCGAGGTACTCGTATTGGCCGGCACCTTCAGCCACCCGGCGCAAACCACTGCCCTTAAGCGGTTCCTCGTCGTGGGCACTCTGCATGATGTCAGAAACGCCCTTCTGTATGGAACGTGGCTCAATGCCATGCTGCAGGTTGAAGGCAACCTGCTTGGCGCGACGACGGTCGGTTTCCGCGATGGCCCTCTGCATGGAGCCGGTCATGCGATCCGCATAGAGGATGGCCTTGCCGTTCAGATTCCGCGCTGCCCGGCCCATGGTCTGCACCAGGGAAGAATCCGAACGCAGGAATCCCTCCCGGTCCGCATCCAATATGGCCACCAGTGAAACTTCAGGCATATCAAGACCTTCTCGCAATAAATTGATGCCAATCAGCACGTCGAATACGCCCAGGCGCAGGTCGCGAATGATTTCGACCCGCTCCACGGTTTCCACGTCAGAATGCAGGTAACGCACACGCACACCGTGGTCAGCGAGATACTCCGTCAGGTTTTCGGCCATGCGCTTGGTCAGCACGGTGACCAAGACGCGTTCACCGGCAGCGGCGCGCCGGTTGATTTCTGACAGCAGGTCATCCACCTGGTTGGTAACCGGGCGGATTTCGACCTCGGGGTCGACCAGGCCAGTCGGCCGCACCAGCTGTTCGACCACGCAGCCCGATCGCTCCAACTCATAGCTTCGCGGGGTAGCTGAAAGAAAAATGCTCTGCGGTGCGCGCGCCTCCCATTCCTCGAACTTCAGCGGGCGGTTGTCCAGTGCCGACGGCAGGCGGAATCCGTATTCGACCAGGTTTTCCTTGCGCGAACGATCCCCTTTAAACATGGCGCCCAGCTGCGGAATCAACACGTGGCTTTCGTCCAGCACCAGCAATGCATCATTGGGCAGGTAATCAAACAGCGTGGGCGGCGCCTCACCAGGTCCTCGTCCGGTCAAATGCCGGGAATAATTTTCGATGCCATTGCAGTAGCCCAGCTCCAGCATCATTTCCAGGTCATAGCGTGTGCGTTGTTCCAGGCGCTGCACTTCAACCAGCTTGTTCAGGTCGCGCAAGACTTCCAGCCGGTCCTTGAGCTCCAGCGCAATCGCATCCACGGCATCCAGCACCACCTGCCGCGGCGTGACGTAATGTGACTTGGGGAAAATCGTAAACCGCTCCAGCTTGCGCAGCATCTCGCCGGTGAGCGGGTCCAGCATGCACAGGGATTCGATTTCCTGGTCAAACAGCTCAACCCGTATGGCCCGGCTTTCTTCATCACCCGGAAAAATATCAATGATGTCGCCGCGTACCCGGTAGGTGCCGCGCCTCAGTTCGACATCATTGCGGCTGTACTGCATCTCGGCGAGGCGGCGCAGGATGGAACGCTGGTTGATGGTTTCGCCGACAGAAAGGTGCAGCACCATGCTCAGGTACTGGGTCGGGTCACCCAGGCCATAAATGGCGGAAACAGTGGCCACGATGATGGTATCGCTGCGCTCCAGCAAGGCCTTGGTTGCCGACAGGCGCATCTGCTCGATGTGTTCGTTGATGGAAGCGTCTTTTTCAATGTAAGTATCGGACGAGGGCACATAGGCTTCGGGCTGGTAGTAGTCGTAATAGGAAACGAAATACTCCACCGCATTTTCCGGGAAAAATTCCTTGAACTCGCCATACAACTGGGCTGCGAGGGTCTTGTTCGGCGCCAGCACGAGCGTGGTTCGCTGCACGTGCTGGATCACGTTGGCAATGGTGAAGGTTTTGCCTGAGCCGGTCACTCCCAGAAGGGTCTGGTGCGCGAGTCCATTCTCAATGCCCTCAATCAAGCCCTGGATGGCTTCCGGCTGATCGCCGGCAGGCTTGAACGGGCTGTGCAATACAAAGGGCCTGGCGCTTTTCTCGGGCATGGTTGATCCGTGGTCTGCAGATGTCCGCAATGCCCGCTCAAGTGCGACACTGCGAACCCGGCAGTATACCGCAAGGACCCAGGCAGACCGGGGTCAGGAGTTCACGCGCTGGCAGGTCGACAGGAATAGCTGCATCATGGCACTATCGGCGGGGCAGTCCAAAGATGCAGGCCAGCCAGGCCAGTTATGGATAGATCGGGATACAGAAGGTAATGTCGAGAATTTCCACCAGGGTAGACCTGATCAAACCGTCCGCGACCATCGTGGTCAGCGGGCGGGCGATGGAGCTGAAGGCGCAGGGTAAAGACATAGTCTCGCTGGGCTTTGGCGAACCTGATTTTGACACGCCGCAGCACATCCGCGATGCGGCCATAGAGGCCATACGGTCCGGCCAGACCCACTACACCGCGGTCGATGGCACGCCGGAGCTGAAACTTGCCATCTGCGAAAAATTCAGGCGCGATAACCAGCTGAACTACACGCCCGGCGCAGATCCTGGTATCCAACGGCGCGAAGCAAAGCCTGTACAACCTGCTGATCGCACTGCTCAACCCCGACGATGAGGTAATTGTCCCTGCACCCTACTGGGTGTCCTATCCCGACATGGTCAAGCTGGCCGATGGCGAGCCGGCCATCCTCAACGGCATGCCGGAGCACGATTTCAAGATTACGGCGCGGGAGCTGCAAAACAGCATCAACGACAATACGCGCCTGTTGATTCTGAATTCACCTTCCAACCCCACAGGCAAAGTGTATTCAGAAAAGGAATACCGGGCCCTGGGCGACGTTTTGCTGGAGCACCCCAAGGTGTTCATTGCCTGTGACGATATTTATGAACACATTTACTGGGGCAAAGGTCCCTACCGCACCCTGTTGAATGCCTGCCCTGGCCTCGCCGAACGCACGGTCGTGATCAACGGGGTTTCCAAAGCGTATGCCATGACTGGCTGGCGCATTGGTTACGCGGCCGGGCCGGAAGACCTGATCCGCGCCATGCGCAAGGTGCAGGGCCAAAGCACTTCCTGCCCCGGTTCAATTTCACAGGCTGCCGCCGTTGCCGCTTTGAACGGGCCACAGGACTGCGTGGAGCAGATGCGCCAGGCATTCCGCAGCCGCTACGAATACTTCAGGGCTGCATTGAATTCCATACCCGGTGTTGAATGCCCGTCCTGCGAGGGCGCTTTTTATGCTTTCCCTTCATTCCAGGGAGTAATCGACCGCATAGATCACCTGCGGGATGACGTGGAGCTGGCAGAGTGGTTGCTCGACTCAGCCGGCGTTTCCACCGTTCCGGGCTCGGCTTTCGGAGCTCCGGGACATTTGCGCCTGTCCTACGCCGCCAGCCTGGAATACCTGGAAAATGCCGTGCAGCGCATCAAGGCGGCAATCGAAAAGGCCTGGTCCTGAAATGAGCTACTTCGACGGGCATGTCCGCGAGCTGGGTCCAGTACCTGCAGAACTGCTTGCACCACTGGACCTTCTGCTGGAGAACTCCCGGGATACCTTCCTGGTGGAGAACGCGCACAAGCCCAACAAATTTGGCGACTTCGAAAAATCCACGCAACACATCGTTTTCAAGTTTCCGCTGGAACTGGAAGACCACACCCGCTCGAAATATCAGACCGGTCTGGGAGAAATACCGTGCCGCGGTGGAGCCCATCATCGCAGCCGTTACGCCATTTTATGGCTATGCCAATGGCCAAACCTGCCGCATCATGCTGGCCAAGCTCAGGGCGGGTGGAGAAATCCGCAAACACGTTGACGGCATGCGCTCGGCCGATGTGCCACACAAAATCCATGTGCCGCTGGTAACCGACCCGGAGGTGTTTTTCTGGGCGGAAGACGAAGCGATTCACCTCGCCCGTGGCGCTGCTTTTGAGGTCAATAACAAGGTGATGCATGGTGGCTGCAATAAGTCGGCCATCGACCGTATCCACCTGATCTTCGATTACTACGACGCGACCTGAGATAATTTCCGACAGAGGTGAGCGGGTTTTTCCTCTACTCCCAGCCCCCTGCCCTGTTTAGTGTCGTGGTGTGGACACTCGCGAAATCTTATTCATCAGAAGAGGCGGAACCGGATTTACGGTTGTAGAAATGTTGCTGGTACTGGCCATCACGGCCATCCTGCTTATCCTCGGCATCCCGGCCCTGCAATCCTATGAAATGCGCCAGCGCATGAGCGCTGCCATCAGCCTGCTGCATACTCAACTGGCGCTCGCGCGCAACGAAGCGATACGCTTCAATACGCAGGTAGTGGCCTGCCCTGGCACCGTCGAAAGCGGCTGCACGGAAGCGGCCGACTGGAGCGATGGCTGGATCTTATTTGGCGATCTCAATGGCGATCGCCAGTACCAGGCAACGGAAAACGTGCTGCGGGTGGAACCCGGCCTGGAACAAATCGTCATTCGCAGCAGTTCGGGCCGCACCAACCTGCGATTTTACCCGAATGGCAGCGCACCCGGCAGCAACAGCAGCATCACTTTTTGTGACGCGCGCGGCCCGGCCAGTGCGCGCAAGCTGGTCATCTCCAACACCGGCCGCATCCGGCGCGAAGATGCGCCGGAAATCAGCGCCAGCAACTGCCCGCCAACAGATGGCTGACACCCCTCAACATGGATGTGCATACCGTCCTTGACTCACCCACCCAAAGCACCCAAAATACCGCGCCTCAAGATCTATTCCCCGGTAGCTCAGCCGGTTAGAGCGGGTGACTGTTAATCACTAGGTCGTTGGTTCGAATCCGACCCGGGGAGCCAAATAAGCAAACAGGAACGGGAACCTGGCACAATCGCCGGGTTCCCGTTTTTGTTTGAATGGCCCTTTACGCAGCGTGCCTTTGAACGCGCCGTTCAACTTCAGCACCGATGGCGCGCTGCGCGATACGCAAGTCGTACTCTGACTGTAGTCCCATCCAGGTCTGCGGAGAAACGCCGAAATACTTTCCCAGTCGCAGTGCGGTATCGGCAGTGATGGCGCGCTTGCCATTCACAATGGCGCTGATGCGCCCTGGCGGGACGACAATCTCGCGGGCCAGGTAGTTAATACTGACGCCCATCGGCTTCATGAAATCTTCAAGAAGGATTTCGCCCGGGTGAATCGGATCCAGAAATTTAAACTTGGTCGTCATAGGGCACCTCAGTGGTCTAAAAATTCTGCTGCGCTTTACCCTTGGTCTGCAATCGTGCGCGCGCCTCGTCGGCCGTGGCGATCTCAAAGTTGAGTGTCTCCAGGATAAGGCGAATTTTGCTCACCTGCTCGGCATTGCTGCGCGCCAACTCCCGCGGAGCGATGGTCAGGCTGTCTTCCAGCCCCACGCGCACGTTCCCGCCGAGCACCGCGCCCATGGTCGCGAGTCGCATCTGCAGGGCACCCGCTGCCAGCACCGAGAACTCGTACTGATCGCCGAGCAAGCGGTCGGCACAGGCTTTCATGGCCGCGAGATTTTCGGGGGAGGTGCCCACCCCACCCAACACCCCCATCACAAATTGCACATAGAGCGGCGGTTTTACCAGGCCTTTGCGCAAGTAATACGCCAGCGTTTCGATCTGGCCCAGGTCATAACACTCAAATTCAAAGCGGGCGCCCTTGTCCGTGCCGAGGTCATCGAGAATCATCTCGATGTCTTCAAAGGAATTCTTGAACGGCACCCGGCGGGTCGCATCCAGTAGCCTGGGCTCCCACGCGTGTTGCCACTCGCTGTAACGTTCCTGCAAGGGAAAAATGCCAAAGTTCATGGTGCCCATGTTCAATGAGCACATTTCCGGTCGCGCCAGCCGCGCCGGCGCCAGACGTTCATCCAGAGACATCAGCGAACTGCCACCGGTTGAGATATTGACGACAGCATCGCATTCCGCCTTGATGCGTGGCAGGAATTGCATGAAATGATCCGGATCGGCACTGGGCTGGCCGGTTTGCGGGTGGCGTGCATGCAAATGAATGATGGCGGCACCGGCTTTGGCTGCCGCAATGGAAGCCTCCGCGATCTCTGCCGGCGTGACCGGCAAATAGGGGCTCATGGTTGGCGTGTGGATGGAACCGGTTACCGCACAGGTGATGATGACCTTTCGTGCCATGCCTGCCCTTTTACTTCCGCCGTGTTCACCGCTTGGGCGGGACGGTTTGCCTGCCCTATGAATCTACAGTGTACCGGTTCGACGATATCGCCGCGAGGCGGTATTCGGCCAGGGCCAGGGCCTGCTGCATGCGCTCGGCGGATTCACGTGATTGCGAGGGCTCACGCTGCGCTTCGATAAGGCTGCGCCAGAAATCAATTTCCGCTTGCAACAATGACGGATCAAGGCCATGCCTGGCTGTACGACTAGGGCACACCCTTTCCGCGATTCTGCTGCTGTGTACTGACATGACTGTTTGCCTGTGGCAATTGACCTGTTCGTGGGCCCGCATGTTAAAGCGCAAGCCGACCCTCCTCTTGTCCGTTCCGGACAGATATTTGACTGTATCGGCCTGTCTCAGTGAGAATGCCGTGGAATCCCAAGTCACTGCGAAAAAACAAATGTCACTGTTTGCGCCGCTAGCTTCTTCGCTCTGGAAACAAATTGAAAGCTATGGGCTGAAGCCCGCTGCGCTGTTCAAGGAAGCGGGAATCAATCCCGAATTGGTTTTCGATTCCGGCGCCAGGGTGGCCGGCGAAAATTTTGAACACCTGTTTGACCGCGCCATTGAGCTTTCGGGAGATCCCTTGTTTGGCTTGCATGCCGAGGAGTATTTCCGTCCGGCCCACCTTGGCGCCCTGGGATTCGCCTGGCTGGCCAGTAGCAGCATCCGCATAGCCTTTACCCGCATGAGCCGCTATGCGCGCATGATCAATGACCGCCTGACCGTAACACTGGCGGATGAAGGCGATAACCTCGTGGTTACGTTTGACGCACACCGAGCTTCCAAACACGCCTCCGTCCGGGAAGACATGCAATTGTCAATTGCCACCAAATGCTGCCGCGCCATTGCCGGGAACCAATTCCAGGCTGCACTGATGCGCTTTACCCATACTGAACCGGCAGACACGGGCTATTACTACAGCCTGTTTCGTTGCCCGCTTGAGTTTGGAGCTGCAGCTACCTCACTGCTGATTCCACTGGAAGTCGCCAGCCAGCGCCTGACCGGTTCGAATGAAGAACTGGCCAGGCTGAACGAGCATGTGGTGGTCAAGTACCTTGCCCATGCCGCGAAGACAGACATCGTGAACCGGGTAAAAGCTGCCATCCTCGACGGCTTGTCCTCTGGTGGTGTAAGCGAGATGAGCATTGCCGATGCGCTGCACATGACTGCAAGAAACCTGCACCGCAGGTTACACAAGGAAAATACTTCGTTCAAATTTCTGTTGAATGAAGTTCGACAGGAGTTGGCTGAACAGTACATCAAGGATCGCAGCATTACTTTGACAGAGATGTCGTTCATGCTGGGGTTTTCTGAAATCAGTTCTTTTTCCAGGGCATACAAAAGCTGGACCGGGAAGGCGCCTTCGGCCGTGCGCGGGGCTGTTGCGCCATAGCGACCAGCTGCAGACCGGCCTCATTTGATCCAAAACCAGCTCTCCGGCCTGTATTCGCCCATTCTTGAACTAGTTTGAACAAAGCACTGTCGTAACAGAGCTTTAACACGGGGTGGTATATAATCGTTACCTCATATTTTTCAATTCACGGAGAGACCCATGCGTAAGATTCTGTTTTCACTATTGACCCTGACATTAATCCTGAGCCTGTCCACTGCCTGGGCCTGGGAACCCGATCCGAATGACAAGGCACAACTGGAAGTACAGGCTGCCATTATTGCCATGAAAGCCAAGGATCCTGGTATGGACGCCTGGTTCAAGAACGCCGCGGGTTACGCGGTGTTCCCGAAAGTGGGTAAAGGGGCAGTTGGTATTGGCGGTGCCCACGGCACTGGCCTCGTTATTGCCGGGGACAAGGTGGTTGGTACGACCGAAATGACCCAGATCAGCATTGGCCTGTCTCTCGGTGGCCAGGGCTTCGCTGAGTTCATATTCTTTAAAGACGCAACTGCGCTGGGAGATTTCAAGCGCGGCAATTGGGAATCGGGGGCACAGGCCTCAGCGGTACTGGTCAAGGCCGGTGCGTCTGCCGATGCAGCCTATAACAAGGGCGTAGCCATCTTCACCAACATTTCCGGCGGCGTAATGGCTGATGCTTCTGTTGGCGGCCAGAAGTTCGAATTTACACCTGTCAAGTAAAGCTCCACAGTAAGCAGGAAAAGGCCGGGATTCATCCCGGCCTTTTTTTTGCCCCGCCTTTGCTTGTCCCGGTAGAACGGGGTCAGAGTACATTTTCAGGGAAGGCATTTCATCTTCCGGTTGACGAGAGTTGAAAATGTACTCTGACCCCTGAAGGCCCCACCGGAAAATCAGGGGCAGAACAGATCGAGGTCGCGGTGCAGGCAAGTGACTTCCGCCGGGGTTTCCCCTTGGAATTCACCATCGGAGGCCATGGGGTAGCCTGCCGGCGCCAGGATGCGAATGCTCCGGCCTGGAATACGCTGACTTCTTCAAACTCCACATGGCGCCCGCTGTAGATGGTGGGAAACAAGCTGCAGCAAGCGCAGGCGCGGGAGTTTGCGTAACAGGGTCACGTCCAGCAAACCATCGTCCATGCTGGCTGCGGGGGCGATAAGGAACGTCAGTTCCGGTGTACTTCGTGTTGGAAATTTCAACGAAAACATTGTCCTGTTCGATTATTCTGCCATCGATTTCCAATCGCACCGGGTAGCTTTTCAGGTTCAGGACCTGCCATAGCGCGGCTAAGGTATAAGCCCCTCTCCCCAGGCGTTTGAGTTTTCTTGCAGTCAAGCTGGCGTCGACCACGAACCCCATGCCAATGATGTTGAGGAAGTAGAATTGTTCCGATGGAGTTTGAACGCGGCCCACATCCACCGCCTTTTTCCGCGCCGCAGCGATGATGTTCACCGCACTTTGCCAGTCTCCCGGTTGCAGTCCCAGCTCGCGCGCAAATGCGTTGCCGGTGCCCAGTGGAATCACGCCCAGCGGTATCCGTTCTGCGCGATCCCTGCGATACAAACCGTTTACCACTTCGAACAGGGTGCCATCGCCGCCCACGGCTAAGACGCCGTCGAATGCACTCAGCGTGCAGCTAGCAAGATGTGCCATGGCATGGCCGGCATAGCGGGTGAGGAAAGTTTCAGTGGCAACACCGCGGGCAGCCAGGGCCTGCTCAATGGCGGGCAACATCCTCGCTGCGCGTCCGCTACAAGCCTCGGGGTTGAACACCAGCAGCACGCGCATGGCTCAGTTCCGGCTCAATCCGCGGCGAGCCCATGCGCCAGCAGCAATTCGCGGAAAGCGGATTCATCAATCACCCGAATGCCCAGCTTTTCAGCCTGGCGCAACTTAGATCCCGCAGCCTCACCCGCGAGGACTACTGATGTACTGGCTGACACGCTGCCTGTAACACGCGCACCCAGGGACTCGAGCAGGTTTTTGGCTCGTGCCCGCGGCAGACCGAGCGTACCGGTAAGCACCCAGACTTCGCCCGACAGCGGCTTGTCTCCGCTCGCAACTTCGGGTGCGCGTGCCTGCACGCCGCGCTGTGCCAGTTCGGCCAGCACCGCGCGATTATGCTCCTCCTGGAAAAACCCGTGCACATGTGCGGCCACAACAGGGCCAATGTCAGGCACGTCCAGCAACTCCTCCACGCTGGCCCCGGACAGGCGCTCCAGCGAGCCAAAATGGCGGGCCAGCACTGCGGCCGTGACTTCGCCCACGTCCCGAATACCCAATCCAAACAACAGGCGACCCAGCTCCGGGGTCTTGCTGCGCGCAATCTCGTCCAGCACGTTTTGCGCGGATTTCTCGCCCATGCGCTCCAGACCTGAAAGTTGCCGGATATCGAGGATGTAGAGATCTGCAAGGGAGTGGACCAAACCGGCATCCACCAGTTGATCGACCAGCTTTTCACCGAGGCCCTCGATGTTCATGGCACGGCGCGAGGCGAAGTGGATGATGCTCTGCTTGCGCTGTGCTGGGCAGTACAGGCCCCCGCTACAACGGGCAACTGCCTCGCTTTCCAGCCGCTCCACAGCCGAGCCGCATACCGGGCACTGCTGGGGCAATTCGAATTCAGCAAGCTCACCCACGCGGCGCTCCAACACCACCCGGGCCACCTCCGGAATCACGTCCCCGGCGCGCCGGACCACAACCCAATCGCCCGCCCGCACGTCCTTGCGGCGCACTTCGTCGATGTTGTGCAAGGTCGCGTTGGTGACGGTAACGCCACCCACAAAAACGGGCTCAAGGCGGGCCACCGGTGTCAGGGCACCGGTGCGCCCAACCTGCACGTCTATTCCCAGCAGACGGGTGATTTCCTCCTGCGCCGGGAACTTGTGCGCAATGGCCCAGCGTGGTGCGCGGCTGACAAAACCCAGGGTTTCCTGCTGTTGACGATGCTCGACCTTGAAAACCACACCGTCGATGTCGTAGGGGAGGCTGGCCCGCTTTGCAGCCATGTCGGTGTAGTAGGCGATGCAGCCCGTCGCATTTTCAACCCGGTGCACTTCCGGATTGACCGGAAAACCCCAGGTTTTCAACTGCAGCAACAGGTCGAACTGGCTTTCCGGCAAGCTGGCATTGGCTGCCGCCCCGTAGGCGAAAAATGCCAGCGGCCGCTTGGCTGTCAGGCGCGGATCAAGCTGCCTGAGGCTTCCGGCCGCCGCATTGCGCGGATTCACCAGTTCCTTGCCACCCTCTTCCCGCTGTTGCCGGTTGAATGCCTCAAATCCAACCAGTGGCATGTAAATCTCACCACGCACTTCCAGGTCGTCCGGCCAGCCACTGCTCCTCAGCTGCAATGGTATGGCGCGTATGGTGCGCACATTGGCAGTCACGTCTTCACCCACCTCTCCATCGCCACGCGTTGCCGCCTGGACCAGGCGCCCATCCTGGTAACGGAGGGAGATAGCAACGCCATCGAGCTTGGGTTCGGCCACGTAACTGACCTGATCTGTTTCCAGCCCACGCTGCACCCGTTCATGGAACTGGTGGATCTCTTCTGCGGAAAAGGCATTGGCCAGGGACAGCATGGGGTAACGGTGGCGTACCTGGGCGAATCCCTCGAGAGCGGCGCCACCCACGCGTTGTGTTGGTGATTGCGCGGAAGCTAGCTGCGGAAAAGCCTTTTCGAGTTGTTCCAGTTCGCGCAACAGGCGGTCATACTCAGCATCGGGAACCGATGGTTGGTCCAGAACGTAGTAGCGGTAGTTGTGCGTTTCTATCTCTGCCCGAAGTTCCTGCGCCCGCGCGCTGGCTTCAGTTTCAGACAAGGATGCTGCCCTAGACAAAAGTTTGCCTGGCCCTGCCGCGGTCATACAAACGCATTTCCTCGCGGATCTTTGCTTCTTTCTGACGTATCAGCGGCTCGTGGTTTTCATCGTGCAACTCGGCTTGAAGAATTTCGGCCATCCTGCGCGCAGTGGCCAGCAGCATATCCCATGCATCAAGCGCGAGGATCGGCCCGGGTAAAGTCATGAACAACACCAGGCCCGCCGTTTCAAAAGTATTCCACGCGTCCTTGTCGAACGTACCCGGTTTGACTGCATTTGCCATGCTCAGGATGGGGTGATCCGAGCCTTCGGCGTGACGATGAAATATGTCCATGTCGCCCATCACCAGTTCGGTCTTGAGAGCAGCCTGCAACAAGTCTGCGCCACTGATCTTGTGCTTGTCCCGAGCCAGCAGGAACAAGGTAATGATTTTTTCCGGCGGTGGCCCGGCTGGTTTGCGCGGGGCCCGCGGCGCGGCCGGGGTAGCACGGTTGATGGCCAATTCACCCTGACCGGTCAGTGCTGGCTCAGACGCATGATCAGACTCCCCGGGAACTACTTCCAGCGTTGGTTCGAGGCGCTCAGCTGCAGCCTTGGCTTTGCGCCGCGAAGCCTTGGGACTGCGTTTTTTCTCCGGGTGACCGAACAGGAAAATTGCCACCAGGATCAGTACCCCGATGACAATGATGGTCCATCTCAGCGTTGCAGCATCCACGGTATGCCCTATCTTGCAGCCAGCTTGGCTGCCTCATTGATGTCTACCTGCACGAGGCGCGATACCCCCGGCTCGCGCATGGTTACGCCGCTCATCTGGTGGGCCATTTCCATGGTGATTTTGTTGTGCGTGACGAAGATGAACTGCACTGTTTCCGAGAGTTCTTTGACCATGCCGGAAAACCGCACAACATTGTTATCGTCCAGGGGCGCGTCCACTTCGTCCAGCAGGCAGAACGGTGCCGGGTTGAGCTGAAAGATGGCAAATACAAACGCCACTGCAGTCAATGCCTTTTCGCCGCCGGACAACAGATGGATGTTGCTCACCCGCTTGCCCGGAGGGCGTGCCATGATGGCAACACCGGCCGTGAGCAGGTTGTCATCGGTCATCTCGAGGTAACCGTGGCCGCCCCCGAACAAACGCGGAAACAGTTCCTGTACACCCTTGTTCACGCGCTCGAAGGTTTCCTTGAAGCGTGTGCGTGTTTTGCGGTCGATCTTGGCGATCGCTTCCTCCAGTGTCGCCAATGCCTGGTTCAGGTCCAGGTCCTGCGCATCCAGGTATTCCTTGCGTTTTTTCTCTTCATCGAATTCTTCTATGGCCGCCAGGTTTACCGGCTCCAGGCGACTGATGGCTTCCTGCAAAGCCGCTACCTCGTTTTCCCATTGTGCAACTTCGGCGTCAGGAGGTATGGCCGCAAGCAGCGCCTGCACCTCTGCGCCGAGTTGTTCGACCTGGCGTTCCAGCGCGCGGGCGTTCAGCTCGAGTTCCTGCTGTTGCAGCCGCGCGTGTTCCAGTTGGTGGCGGATCTCGTCGGATTTCTGTATGGCTGCCTGCCGCGCAGCATCCTGCGCGCGATAACGTTCTTCCAGTTCCTCCAGGGCTCTGCGGGCTTTGCCCAACTCAAGCTCGGTTGCAAGCTTGCGCGCCAGCAATCCTTCCATTTCCCCGGACTGGCCATGTTCCGGCCGTTCGGCCATGGCGACCTGCTCACTCAGGTTGACGTGGCGCAATTGCAATTGACTGAACTGGGTGTCCATGCGCTGCAGGGACTGGCGCAAGGAATCCAGGCTGGCGCGCCGGGATTCTGCTTTGAGCGCCAGCTCATGGCGCCGCTCGCGCGCCCCTTGCAAGGCTGCGCGGGCTGCATCACGCCGGCTCATTAACTCGCCGCGACGGGCATCCAGCTGATCGCGCTCCTGCTTGATTCCTGCCAGGTCCCCAAGCAGCCCATCCAGCCGGGCCCGCACCAGGCGGACGGCCTGGCTGTCTTGTTCGCTTTGTTGCTCCAGTTCCGCCACTTCTGTTGCGATCGCGCCCTGGCGATCGCGCATCAGTTGCAGACTGGAATGGCGGCTTTGCGCCTGCCCCGCAAGCTCGCTGTGCCGGCGGTGCAGGGCCGTGACTTCAAGCTGCAGGTCCTGAATTTTTTGCTGCAAGGCAGCGAGTTCAGCGTGTTCGGCCTGATGGCCTGAAACCTGCTGTGCCACTTCGGTACCGAGCACTGCAATACCTTCCTGCAACTCTTCTATGGCTTTTTCACGGCTGAGCATGCCGTCTTCGCCTGCCTTGCCGCGGGCAAGACGAAGCCAGCCATCACCCAGCCATTCCCCAGCCTGGCTGATGAACGATGTGCCGTTTTGCAGCTCGGAGCGCAATTCCCAGGCTACTTCCAGTGATTGGGCGACGCGCACTTTATTCAGCCAGGCAATGATGGCGTCCGGACCGCGCACAAACTCCGCCAGGGTTCCCGGCTGCGCCTTCACTTTACCGGTAGTGTCGTCCACCAGGTCAAGCCTGGAGTCCTGCGCACCGGCAAACGCCCTGACCCGGTCGGCATCCGCCCTGGCGGTGACGGACTGCAGCCACTGTCCCAGCACGGTTTCCACGGCTGTTTCCCAGCCCCTGGTAACCTTGATGGCCTTGGCCAGGCGCGGAGCTGTTTCCAGACCCTGACTTTTCAGCCATTGCAGGTTGGCTTCACCCTCCAGCGCAACATGCTGCAGCGCCAGCAGCGATTCCAGCCGGCCTTCGCGGGTATGCAAATCACGCTGGCTCTGTTGCACGCCCGCTTCCCGCGCACGCAGGCTGGCTTGCCGCTGTTCGAAATCCACCCGCAACGCATTAAGCTGGTCTTGCTTGCCCGCTTCGGCAACAGCAATCTGGGCCGCCTCCGCTTCCAGGGCATGCATTGCTGCGACAACCTGGGTGGTGTCAACGTCGTGTGTCTCTTTTCCGAGCAGCTCCAATCGTCGCGCGGATTGCAGCATGCGCTGGTCGAGGTTGGCCGCTTCGGCGCGCTTGAGATCGGCTTCCCGCTGGCACTCAGCGCTGCGCTGGTGGTGGCCGGAAAACTGCTCCTGCCATTCCTGCACTTCGGCTTCGGCTGCTGTCACGGCATCGCCAGCCGCAGTTTCCGCAGTTGTCGCCCGTTGCAGTTCAGGCTCGACCTGTGCCAGCGACTGGGTCAGATCTTCAACATGCACCCGGTCCAGCACCATGTGCTTCTCGAGGTCATGCAAGGCCGCAGTTGTTTCGGCAAACTCTTCCTTTTGCCTTGCCCTGAGCTCACGTGCGTGTTGAATGGCTTGTTCCAGCCTGGCAATTTCACCACCAACCGCATAGAGCTCGCCTTGCACTTCACTGAATTTTTCGCTGGCCTGGCCCTGTTGCTGGTGAATAGTTTCCAGCGCCGCTTCAGCCGCGCGCTGCGCAGCAATACTCTCCTGCAGCAGGGTTTCCTGTTTGCTCAGTCCCAGCAGGCCCTGCTCGGTTGATTCTTTGAGCGTACTCCAGCGCAAGGTAATCAGGCGTGCTTCCAGTTCCCGCTTTTCCTGTTGCAACTTGCGGTACCTGCGCGCGGCCGCAGCCTGCCTTTGCAAACGACCCAGTTGCTTGCCTACTTCTTCCCGCAGGTCCGACAGACGCGACAGGTTGTCGCGGGTATGGGCTATGCGATTCTCGGTTTCATGCCGGCGTTCCTTGTACTTGGAAATTCCGGCCGCTTCTTCGAGGTGCGCGCGGATTTCCTCCGGGCGGGCGTCCACCACCTCGGAAATCATGCCTTGCTCGATGATGGAATAACTGCGTGAACCCAGGCCTGTGCCCAGGAACAGGTCGCGCACATCCCTGCGCCGGCAGCGGGTGCCGTTCAGGAAATACACGGACACACCGTCGCGGGAGACCTGTCGCTTGACTGAAATTTCGTTGTAACCGGCAAACTGGGCGCCAACCCGCCCGGCGGAGTTATCGAACACCAGTTCAACCGTGGCGGTGCCAACCGGCTTGCGCGTGGCTGAACCCTTGAAAATAACGTCGGCCATGTTGTCGCCGCGCAGCATCTTGGCCGAGCCTTCACCCATGACCCAGCGCACAGCGTCGATGATGTTGGACTTGCCGCATCCGTTCGGACCAACAATACCCGTCAGGTTGGTGGGGGCAAGGAAAGTCGTGGGATCAACAAAGGACTTAAAACCCGCCAGTTTGACTGCCGTCAGCCTCATACGCGGAGCTCCTCGAGGGCAGCCCTGCCCGCATACCATGCCGCTGTGCGCAACACAGGCTGGCCTGGCGTGGCACTGCTGGCACCGGCGATCTTCGCGCCATCCCGGTATAACATTGAATTGTTCTTCATGAAGTGGCTAAACTGCGTCGCTTGTTGATTTTCGTTAGAGGATCCCTGGCCTGTTGAACTATGGACGAACGAACAGAGCAGAGATTCCTTGAATAATTTTCTTAATTTTCAGGAGCTACCATGGGCACCAGAGCCAGCGCCGAACTGGAGGTTTTTCCCAACCCCAAGCCGTCCCGGGATTATACCATCCGGATCGACTCTCCAGAATTCACTTGCTTGTGCCCGAAAACCGGGCAACCCGATTTTGCCATTCTGCAGCTGAGGTACATTCCAGCGGAACACTGCGTTGAACTCAAGTCGTGGAAATTATACCTGTGGAGCTACCGTGAACAGGGTGGTTTTCACGAAGACCTCACCAATCGCATCCTGGATGATCTTGTTACTGCCCTGAACCCGCGTTACATCCGCCTGAAAGCTAAATTCAACGTGCGCGGTGGAGTGTATACCACGGTGATTGCCGAACACCGCGCTCCCGGCTGGCAACCGGCCTGAATTTCCAGGCTGCAGTTGCCGGGTCACGAATCATTCGGAGCTGCAGCATCTATAGCCAGGGCGTGAATATCACTTTGCATCAAGTCGCCCATGGCCTGGTACACGAGTCGATGGCGCTGCACCATGGACTTGCCGATGAACTCCCGCGATACGATTTTCAGGCGGAAATGTCCACGCCCGTCCTTTGCTCCCTCGTGCCCGCGATGCAAGTGGCCTTCATCAATGACCTCAAGGGCTTGCGGCTGCAAGGTCATGTCCAGGCGCTGGCGAATCTGCTGCATGCGTTCCTCGGTATTCACGGCGGCATGACGCGTATAAAGGGCGAAACATCCACTTTCTCATACACACCGGCCGCAACATAGGGATCCGCTTCCGCCCATGTCCGGGCTTCCTGCAGGGACTCAAAACGGGCAACGACCAGGGAACCGGCGTAACCGGCCGGACCGGGGTCTGCGGCATCGATTGCGGGACGGGGTCCGGCGAGCAACAGGCGCCCCTCCTGCAATAAGGTTTGCAGGCGCGCCCGGTGTTCAGGACGCAGTGCTACACGTTGTTCCAGGCTGTTCTTGCTGTCGGTTGAATAGATGGCATACCACATGAGGGCGACAGCTTACGTGCTAGTGCCCTGCCCCGCAAATAACTATGATTTCAGCAAGGCACCAGGCCGAGGCTGCACAAGCGCTTTGCGCCGCGCCCCTGTTCCCACCTGGCATGCTGCTTTAGAATGACGCGTTGCACGACGCCAGGGCAGTAAAAGTATAGTGATCAGAGGCTCCTTATGAGCGAACGGCTGGAAGTACGGCTGCAGGGACTGAATCCCCGCCACATCGATCATGTCGCAGCTGTGTTGGTTCGGGGCGGTTTGATTGCCTACCCGACCGATTCCGGCTACGCATTGGGCTGGCGATCAGGCAACCGCAAGGCACAGGAACAGGTAGTGCGCATGCGCCAACTGGATCAGCGCCACCACTTTACCTATTGTTGCCGTACCCTGTCCGATGTGAGCCAGCTCGCCAGAGTGGATAACTCCGCCTACCGCCTGATCCGCCAGCACACGCCCGGACCATTTACCTTCATACTCCCGGCGACCGGCAACGTGCCCAAGTCCGTGCAGCAGAGGAAGACCCGAACGATTGGCATCCGCATCCCGGAACATGCAGTGGCACAGGCAATTATCAGCGCCATGGATGAACCGCTGCTCAGTTCTTCCCTGATACTGCCTGGAACCCAGGATGAAATCATGGACAACGAAGATCTGTTTGACGCAGTCCATGGGATGGTCGACCTGTTTGTCGATGCCGGGGACTGCCCGCTGGAACCCAGCACGCTGGTCGATCTCACCGGAGATCAGCCGCTGATCCTGCGCCAGGGGCGTGGCGTGATAGAATTCTGATCGCGTACCTGCATTACGAGACCTCTGTGGAAACCCCTGCACAAATAGTCACCCAACCGGATCCTGTGGCAGTGCTACAGGAAGAAATGCCTTTTGCCGTGGTGCAGGGTCAGCCCTACACCAGGATGCCGCTGGATTTGTATATTCCGCCGGACGCCCTGGAGGTTTTTCTTGACGCTTTCGAAGGCCCTTTGGACCTGTTGCTGTACTTGATCCGGCGCCAGAACCTGGACGTGCTGGACATTCCCATTGCGGAAATTACCCGGCAGTATATGGCGTATATCGAATTGCTTGACGAGGTACAGTTCGAACTCGCGGCAGAGTACCTGGTGATGGCTGCCATCCTGGCCGAAATCAAGTCACGTATGCTGCTGCCGCGGCCATCGACTGACGGCGGGGAAGAAGAAGATCCGCGCGCCGAGCTGGTGCGCCGCTTGCAGGAATATGAGCGTTTCAAGCAAGCGGCGGAAGACCTGGAAAACCTGCCCCGGGCTGAGCGTGATTTTGCCGTGCTGGAAGCGTGGGTGGAAGAGCGCAAGGTCATCAGCATTCCACCCGAAATTGACCTGAAGGACATGTTGCTGGCGCTACGCGACGTGTTGAACCGTGCTGAGCTGTTCAGCCACCACCAGGTAGGCAGCGAACCTTTGTCGGTGCGGGAACGGATGAGTGCCATCATCGAGCGTCTGCGCGACCGGCCCTACCTGGAGTTTCCGGATTTTTTTACCGTGGAAGAAGGCCGCATGGGCGTGATCGTGACGTTTCTTGCCTTGATGGAACTGCTGCGCGAGCACATGGTGGACATGGTGCAGAACAAACCCTTTGGTCTGATTTACATCCAGCGCCCGGGCGCTGCGGAAGTGCCTCTTGAATAACCCTGACCCCGGGAGTGATATTTCCATGTCGGACACTGCCACTACGACGCCTTTGAAGCACATCATCGAAGCGCTGCTGCTTGCAGCCGGCGGGCCCCTCAGCGCGAACCAGCTGGTATCGCTGTTTGCTGCCGATGAGGCCTACAGCATGGAAGAGATCAGCAAAGCACTGGAGGAATTGGCAGTAGACCTTGCCGGCCGGGGCATCGAGCTGGTTGAAGTCGCGTCCGGCTATCGCCTGCAGACCCGCCCCGCCCTGCTTCCCTGGATATCCCGGTTGTGGGAGGAACGGCCGCAGCGCTACTCGCGTGCCTTGCTGGAAACACTGGCGATGATTGCTTACCGCCAGCCCATTACCCGCGGCGAAATCGAAGAAGTGCGTGGTGTATCGGTGCGCTCAAACATCATTCGCACATTGCAGGAACGGGAGTGGATCCGCGTGGTCGGTCATCGTGACGTACCCGGCAAGCCAGCCCTGTTTGGAACCACCCGCGCCTTCCTGGATTATTTCAACCTGAGCACTCTGGACGAACTTCCAACCCTGGCTGAAATTCGCGACATGGAGACCCTGGATCCGGAACTGGATTTTGATCCGGACACACCAGAGAGTGACCCCGAAATAATCGAGTCCCTTGCTCACGGCAGTGAAGAACCCACCGCACCACCAGGTGATACCGGCGAGTCCGATACGTGAGAAGCCCTCGTCGAGCCGGCAAAGAAACCCACGAGAAGGCAGGTGCCAGGCCCACTGGAACCAAGGTCCAGGCAAATGCCCGGCCCAGTATGGAGCCCGGCACCGAGCGCCTGCACAAAGTGATGGCTGGCGCGGGCCTGGGTTCGCGGCGTTCCCTGGAAACGCAGATTGCTGATGGCGCCGTTTTGGTCAACGGCAAAAAGGTGGAGCTGGGTCGCTCCGTCAAACCGGGAGACCGCATCCAGTTTCGCGACCAGGAATGGCAGGTGATCACTGCGACAGCGCAGCACCGGACCCTGATTTATAACAAGCCGGAAGGTGAAGTAACGACACGCAACGACCCGGATGGCAGGCCTACCGTGTTCGACCACATGCCCCGGGTAGAAAGCGCACGCTGGGTGACCGTAGGAAGGCTGGATATCAACACCACTGGTTTGCTATTGCTGACCACCGACGGCGAACTGGCCAATGCGATGATGCACCCATCCAACCAGGTTGACCGCGAATATGTCTGCCGCATTCGTGGCATGGTCAGCGACGAACAGGTGGCACAATTGAAGGAGGGCGTGCAACTGGAGGATGGCCCTTCCCGCTTTAGCGATATTCAGCGCATGCCCAGCGCCACGGGCAACCAATGGTTCCAGGTTACCTTGCTCGAAGGACGCAATCGCGAAGTGCGGCGCCTGTGGGAGTCCGTAGGGTGCATGGTCAGCCGTTTGAAGCGCGTGCGCTACGGCGCGGCTACGCTGCCCAAGGGGCTGAAAGTTGGCAGGTGGTCAGAAGTCACTCCGCGCGATCACCGGGTTCTGCGCAATGATGTAAAGCTAGCCGCAGTAGCGGCACCGCTGACGCTGGAAGCAGTGAGGGAACGTGGCAAGGCAGGCCGGAAACACGGCTCTGGCCGGGCGCCAACGCCGGCCGAGCGTGCGCATAAGCTTGCGCAGCACGCCGGCAGAAGGGCTGTGCCGCCAACGAGAGGCGCGCCGCGGATGGCAAAACCCGCGGTGACGCGTATTGCACGCCCCGGCAGCAAGCCCGGCTCACCAGCAGGCCCGGGTCGCCGGGCACCTTCCCGCAGCAAGAAGAACGGCCCCTGATGACGCTTGAGGGCCTGCAAGCACGCTGCCGCGATTTCATGGCCGCCGTGGAGGCTGCTGATGCTGCCCATGACATCAGCCACGTAAACAGGGTGGTGACCAATGTTGCGGCACTCACACGTACCGAAGACGCCAATCCCTGGATTACCCTGCCGGCAGCCTGGTTGCACGATTGCGTGGCAGTGGCGAAGGACAGCCCGTGGCGGGCCCAAGGCTCCAAACTGGCCGCCAAGGCTGCGATCGATTTTCTTGGCGGGATTGATTACCCGCAAGAATGCCTGGCCGATGTCTACCACGCCATTGAAGCCCACAGCTACTCTGCTGCGGTTCCAACCCGCACGCTTGAAGCCCGGGTAGTTCAGGATGGCGACCGCCTCGATTCGCTGGGCGCCATCGGCATTGCCCGTTGCCTGCTGGTCGGAGGCCGTCTGAACCGCCCCTTGTTCAGCCTCATCGACCCCTTCTGCGACGAGCGTGAGCCGGATGATTCAAGGTATACGCTGGATCACTTCTACGCCAAGCTGTTGCGGCTGCCGGCGACTATGCAAACCAACTCCGGGCGGGCCGAGGCTGAACGCCGTGCGAGCCTGATGCGGGGGTATCTGGATAGCTTGCGGGCGGAGTTGTCGGGTGACCGTTAAAGAAGCTCTGAATAATGCCATCCAGGCATTCTCAGAGCACGCCAAACAAAAAGTGTGATTTTTGTTTGGCTTCATTTTCAATGATTTACAATCATCGAAAATGGCGGCACATCGACCTCCATGGATGGAGGAAATGCAGGCGGGTTGTCGGGAACAACCCGTGCCCTGTACCGCGGGAACTCTGAATAAATCAGAGTTCCCTTAAGCGGACGCGGCGCCGCCCGGAAATTGAAGCGGCCCTCCTTTCAGGGTGCTTTAGGCGATTTTCCCGGGTTATAGATCGCGCCTTGCTGGTCGGCGTAGGCGCGCAAGACCTGCGCTGCCTCTTCCCGCAGCACGTCCAACCTGACCTCAATGCCGCGTCTGCGCAGGGAAGCCGCCCAGTTATCCGGCTTATCGCCTTCATCGAAACCCGCAGCCGCGGCATCTTCCTTGCGTGCACCGCACACAATGCTGCTCACGCCGGACCACGGGACGGCACCAAAGCACATGGCACAAGGTTCGCAGGAGGTGACCAGTTGCATGCGGCTGTTACTTCCCAGGTCCCAGGAGTCGACTGCTCGCTGAGCCAGACTGAGCGCGACGATTTCGGCATGGGCCATGGACATGCGCAGGCTGGTAACGAGGTTGACACCAACGCCCACGAGCATGCCGCTATCCTCTGCCACCACGATGGCGCCAAAGGGTCCACCGGTCTGGTTACGCACGTTCTCCACCGAAAGTGCGATCGCCAGTTGCATGCGCTGTTCAACGGCAGCCAATCCTGCGGACTGTTTTCCCATCCAGCTGTCGATAAAATCGCCCATCCAGCCGGGCAGTACCAACTCACATTGGTGCTGCAGATTCACTGCACATTCCTTTGCCGGACAATTTCATAAATGCAAATGGCGGTCGCGACCGAAACATTCAGGCTGCTGACTGTGCCGAACATGGGAATGCGCACGTGGTAATCGCACAGTTCCTCAGTCAAACGGCGCAAGCCCTGCCCCTCGCCGCCCATGACCATTGCCATGGGTCCGGTCAGGTCGGTTGCATACAAGGACTTTTCAGCCTGGTCGGTGGCAGCGGCCAGCCACACACCCTGGTCCTTCAATTTGCGCAATACCCGGGCGAGGTTGGTCACGCTGACGATAGTGATGACTTCGGCAGCGCCTGAGGCGGCGCGGCGGGCCACCGGGGACAATGCCGCAGATCGGTCCTTGGGCACAATGACCAGGTCCACACCGGCCGCTTCTGCGGTACGCAGGCAGGCACCGAGGTTGTGCGGATCCTGCACGCCATCCAGTACAAGGATCAATGGCGCACCGACAATGGCCGCCAGTAATCTGTCCAGGTCACGTTCAGCCCAGACATTATTTGCAGTGAAATCGGCCAGTACGTCCTGATGCCGCTCGCCGTCGCAACGCTGGTCCAGGAGAGAGCGCGGAAGCCGTTCCACCTTGATGCCCAATGCACGCGCCTGCTGTTCCAGTTCCAGCACCCGCGGATTACCGGATTCTTGCGCAATGACCAGGCGCCCGAGCAATCCAGGCGATGAATTGAGCGCAGCGGCCACCGGGTGAATGCCGATGAGCAATTGCCCGGGATTCGCGTTCTTGCTCTTGCTTGTGTTGGCGCTCACGATTCCACCCGGCACGAATCAGGCCAGCTTGAAGTCAATTTTCCGGTCATCCAGCTTCACAGCAACGAGGCGCACCCTGACTTTCTGCGCCAGCTGAAAAACGCGGCCGGAACGGCCACCGGTCAGGCGGTGGGACACCGGATCAAAATGATAATAATCATTAGGCAACGAGGTAATATGCACCAGCCCGCTGACGCGGGTCTTGCTGAGTTCGACAAACAGGCCAAACGAAGTCACCCCGGTAACCTGGCCAGTGAATTCCTCGCCAATGTGCTGTTCCATGTAGAAGCACTTGAGACGCTCATCCACATCCCACTCGGCTTCATCCGCACGCCTGGAACAATGCGAGCTGTGTTCGCTGAGCTTGACGATATCCGGCCTGGAATAGGCATAACCCTGCGCACTCCTGTTCTTCAGCACGTGGTGGATCGCCCGGTGCAACAACAGGTCCGGATAGCGCCGGATGGGTGAAGTGAAATGTGCATAGGCTTCCAGCGCAAGGCCAAAATGCCCGGAGTTTGTTTCCTGGTAACTGGCCAGGCTTTGCGTGCGCAGCAGCACCGCCATGATCAGGTCTTCGTCTTCACGCCCCTTGATTTGCTGCACAATCAGCTCGAAATCGCGGGGCTCCGGCCGGGCCTTCCAGGTTTTACGGATGCCCAGGCCACGCAGGAACTGTTCCAGGCTTTCAACCTTTCCTTCCTGCGGCGGCTCATGGTTGCGAAATGGCGCGGGAACCTGGTGCTGCAAAGCAAATTTTGCTGCCTCGACATTTGCGCTGATCATGCATTCCTCGATCAGCATGTGTGCATCATTGCGCTCGTAAGGCAGGATATCCACGACGGCGCCACGTTCATCAAACACGAACTGTACCTCCGTGCCTTCAAAGTCGATGGCGCCACGGCGGGTGCGGGCTTTGCGCAGCGCCTTGTACAGGCTGTACAGGTCGCGCAGTGAAGCTGAAACCTGCGGTTTGCCTGCGCGTATATCCTTCTCGCCGCTTACCAGCCATTGCCATGTTTCGTTGTAGGTCAACCGCGCCTGCGAGCGCATCACTGCGGCATCAAACCGCGAGCGCGTTACCTTGCCCTCGGCATTGATGGACATGTCGCACACCAGGCACAGGCGATCGACATCGGGATTGAGGGAACACAGGCCATTGGACAGAGCTTCCGGCAACATGGGGATAACCCGCCCGGGAAAATATACTGAAGTGGCCCGGTTTTTTGCCTCCTCGTCCAGCAAGGTACCTTTGCTGACGTAGCTGGAAACGTCCGCAATCGCCACCACCAGCCGCCAGCCCTTGTCGCGCTTCTGCGCAAAAACAGCATCGTCGAAATCGCGCGCGTCGGCGCCGTCAATGGTGACCAGGGCCAAATCACGCAAGTCTCGCCTTCCGGCGCTCATTTCCTCCGTTACTTCCGTACCGAAAGACCCCGCTTCTTTTTCCACGCCCTGCGGCCAGATGTGCGGCAGATCAAAATTGCGGATGGCGATTTCAGTCGCCATGCCCGGCGCGCCACTTTCACCAAGGATTTCGACTACTTTTCCCACGGGAGACTGGCGCTCAGCCGGTGGCTTGACGATCTCAGCTACAACGATCTGCCCCGGTCGCGCACCCAATGTATCCCCCAGTGGAATCAGTACATCCTGGTTGATACGCGGATCATCCGGCACTACCAGGGCTACCCCGCTTTCCTGCACGAAACGGCCTACGATTTTCTGGTGTGCACGCTCCAGCACTTCGGTAATTGCGCCTTCACGCCGCCCGCGATCGTCAATACCGGTAACGCAGGCAAGTACGCGATCGCCATGCAGAACCTGCTGCATCTGCCGCGGAGAAAGATAAAGATCTGGTTCACCATTTTCCGGTATGACAAAGCCGAAGCCATCCCGGTGGGCACTGATGCGGCCCCGCACGAGATCCATTTTCTCCGGCAAGCCATAGGCATTGCGACGATTTTTCACCAGCTGCCCGTCGCGGATCATGGCCTTGAGCCTGCGGCGCATGATTTCGCGGCTCTCTGCACTCTCTACCCCCAGGCGGACAAAGAGGTCCTTGCGTTTTAATGGTCGGCCATGATCTTCAAGCAAGTCGATGATTGCCTGACGCTCCGGCGCAGCGGCATCAATGCGTTCGCCTTTTGCATGCTCCGGGGGTGTGGATCTGTCTGCCGCCATAAAAATCATTGCCAGGTAGATGGACGTGGCCATTGTAACGTGATTCCCGGCCCTGCCAGAGCGCAATTTGTACCGTGCTTGCAGGATCTGCGCCAGACCTTTTGAAGTTGACACATCCGGCGGTTGTCACTACAGTACGCACCGGTTCGAAGCGCACCGTATTGCGTTTTCGAACCAAGGCCCAGATGGCGGAATTGGTAGACGCGCTAGCTTCAGGTGCTAGTTATCGAAAGGTAGTGGAGGTTCAAGTCCTCTTCTGGGCACCATCTCATCCGAATTTGAACTTCAAGCTCAAGTCAGCGGTTTGCGCCTTCAAAAGCGCCCTCTAACAGTGACTTTGGGCGGAGTCTTGTGACCTTTCGCCAGACAAATCAGAGCATTGCGATGACTTGTCGTGGCCCGATTCCACTTTACTTGCTGACGGCGAACATTCGACGTCTTCGACATCGATCGGGTTGAGGACCCCGGCTCCTCGAAGCCAATCCCGATCGACATCGAAGCGACCTGGAAGCCGAATTCTTCGGCACTCCCGCGCATCATTTGGCTTAGAATAGGCCGGAATTTTAGGATCTGACTGAAAGAACTCCGAAAAGTGCTCAGCCCTGTCATTGTCATTCCGACATACGGTCGGCCTCAGCGGGTAGCTCCGCTGGTCGCTAACCTGAAAGCGGTCACTCCTTGGGACTATCGACTTCTTTTTGTGGTGGAGGAGGATGACGAGGAGACTCAAGCCGCGGTGGTTCGGGTCGGGGCCGAATTTCTCATCAACCGGGGAGAGAGAACCTACGCAGCCTGCATCAACCAGGCCTTTTATAGCACCGAGGAGCCTTATCTTTTCGCCGGTGCAGATGACATTGAGTTTCGCGCCGGATGGCTGGAATCGGCCCTGGCATGCATGGATGACCAGAGCGTTGGAGTGGTGGGGTGCTATGATCCTAGTCACCCTTTCTTCGACCACGCCGCTCACTATTTGGTCAGACGGAGTTACATCGAGAGTTGGGGAGGCTGCCTGGACCGCCGGGATGTGGTTCTTTATCCCGACTACCGTCATGGTTGCACGGACCTGGAGATGATCGGAGTGGCCAAAGCCAGAGGATCTTATCGATTCTGTCCGGAGTCGGTCGTGGTGCACCGCCATCCCGGGTGGAGTGACTCCGGCAAGGTTGTAAACTCCAGCCCGCTCTTCGATTCGACGTATCGTAAGGGGAATGAGTCGTCGGACCGGGACCGGAAGCTGCTCCTGGCTCGGGCTCCCATGTGGCTCAAGCGGATCGAGAAGGTGAGTCCCGCCGATCGTGCTCTGGCCTCGGAGGTGCGCTGGGGCCGGTTGGCTCCAATGGTGTACTCTTATCGTCGCCTGAAGGCTCTTCTAAAGAGCATCTGGGCGTATCGTCCTCCCGCGGGCATTATCTACACCGTGTCCGCCCGACCTTGGTGGGTTTCCTTCGCCGAGCGACTTCCGATGACCGGATGGGATGCCCTCAGGCGGTGGCGATGGTGCCTGCTGGGCAGAGTGGCTCGGCCCTGGGTCCGCAGGGCTGCCGCGCGAATTCACTGGGTTTTCATCGTAGGCTGCTCGAATTCGGGTACCACCTTGCTGGCTCAGGTATTGAGTCGTCATCCGGATATCTGGGCGTTACCCTACGAGGGCCACTTCATGACCTCCGCCCTTCCACGCCCCTGGGAGCCGGGCTCCAGGGTATTTTCCGAGCGTCTCGATTTGTTTCGGCTCACCGAGGAAGACAGCGTCAGCGAACTGGATGAGGTGCTCTTCGATTGGCTCACCGCCTCTCGCTTTCGGGGAAGGCGCCCGGTGGTTCTGGTGAAATCGCCGAACGACATGCTGCGCACTCGATGGCTTCAGGCGGGCCTTCCGCGATGCTCTTTTATCGGGCTGGTGCGTAACGGCTATGCCGTGTGCGAAGGTCTTCGTCGACGCGAGGGGTACGACTTGGCACGTTCTGCGCGCCACTGGGCAAAGGCTCACGAAATCTTGCTTTCCGACCAGGAGCGAATTCGGCGGATGCACCTATTACGTTATGAAGACCTGTGCGCGAACCCGAGGGCGACCCTGACCGAACTGGCCTCGTTTCTGGGTTTGGCGCCGGAGCCACTGGAAGAAGCGCAGTCGGTCCACTGGGAAGTTCACAATCTGCACCAGACGGCGGGCCCGTTGCGCGACTTGAACTCCGACAGCATAAGTCGCCTTTCCTTGACCGAGCGTGATTTGGTGAGGGCGGAGGCCGGGCCGATGCTCGAGCGCTTCGGCTACGGAGCAGATGCGCTCGCGTAGCTTCATGAGCATGGCTTCCACGACATGACCGGGAGCATCGACTGGCAAGCGCTTCCCACGCTCGTGACCGGAGGGGCGTCATTCATCGGGTCGCATCTGGTCGAAGCACTGGTCGCGCGGGGAGCAAGAGTTCGGGTCGCTGACGACCTGAGCAGCGGGCGCCGGGAGAACATCGCCGCGCTCCTAGACTCGGGCGCGGTGGAATTCGTGGAGGGAGACCTGCGGGACAGGGCCGTCGCACACCACGCGGCGCAAGGCATGTCGGCGGTCTTCCACCTTGCCGCAAACCACGGCGGACGCGGCTACATCGATACGCACCAGGTGGCTTGCTCGACCAACCTCGCCCTCGACAGCAGCGTATTCAGCGCCTGCCGGGACGCGGGCGTCGAGCACATCGTCTATGCGTCCTCCGGCTGTGTCTACCCGACCGAATTGCAGAGCGACGCCAGCGAGCTTCTCTATCTCAGCGAGGATAGGGTCGGCCCGCCCTACGACGCCGATAGGCTTTATGGCTGGGCCAAGCTCATGGGAGAGCTGACCCTGCGCGAATACGCGCGGGAAACGGGCATGAAAACCGCCAGCCTCCGCTACTTCACGACGTACGGCCCGCGCTGCCAGGAAAATCACGCCATCATCGCGATGATCGCCCGCGCCTTTATCGGCCAGAATCCATTCGTCGTCTGGGGCAACGGCGAACAGGTCCGTAATTGGACCCACGTTTCGGACATCGTCGAGGGAACGATTCTGGCGGCAGAACTCGTTGATGACGGCACCGCCATCAACCTCGGCACCATGGAACGGACGCGCGTCATCGACTGCGCGCGGCAAGTCCTGGAGTATACGGGTCACCGTGCAACGATTGAGCTGCACCCGGAAATGCCGACCGGTCCCGTTAACCGCGTGGCCGACAACGGCCTGGCCCGGCAGGTCCTGCATTGGACACCGGACGTTTCGTTCGTCGAGGGCCTGCACAGCACGATCGACTGGTATTTTTCGAGCAAGAACCGCGATCGGGTCTCCGCCGAACTTTCGGCGAAGTTGCTCGAGCGATAGCCTGCAGGCTACGCTCTGGACTCACATCACATTTCGACGGGGCGAATATCTCCACTCAATCGCAAGTCCAATTCGTTGCATTTCCGCCATAACAGGCGACGCATATTTTGTTCGATACACGGCCGCCGGTACGGCTCCCCCCACAAAATGTGCGTTATTCCCTCTATGAAATAGTCCTCCGCTGAGTGGTGTTTGATGTCCTTGACCTTGTCCCGAATCCTTTGCCATGTAGACAGTGATCGGGCCAATGTTCGGGATCGATGGGCTACAAACTGACACGCATTGATGTCCAGAACGCCATTGGGGGGCACCGGCATCTGAAGTTCGTCGGCTAAAAGGGGCCAACACCGTTCCACCGTCTCCCTTATAAACTGGCCGGGTGTGAACCAATCCCGGTAAGGCCTGTCGTTGAGGGAGCAATACGCGGGCATGTGCCGCTTCGCCATCAGGGCCTGCGTCTTGCTTACCAAGGTGAAAATGGGGTCGCGCTGGTGCCAACTCGTGTCGTGACCGTGCAGGAACATCGTGTAGTCGGGAAGGTGGTGATAGCACTCCGTGACATACAGCATGTATGAATAATGGCCATTGCCTTCCGGTTTCGTTCTCCATTGAACCTTCGGATGAGCCTTCAGCGCATCGGGAACGGCCTGCTCCTGACAGTCGTAGACGAAAATACGATCCACGCACGGCCCCGCATCGAGAATCCACGAGAGGTCTTCCTTAAAGTGAGTACAGACGATGTCCATACTATTTTGAACGAGCCGCGAGAATTCGCTGCTCGACAACGGCGGAGCTGATGCCGGGGGTATACGGCAAGTAGTGCATGCGGACTCCGTGCACGTCCAGCCACTCCCGAGATACGCCCAATTGCGTCAATAGCGACTCGCCTGTCCAATCGTCGCCGTGAACAATGACATTGCATCCCGACACCAGAATGGACGGTTTGGAATCCTGACCGCCCGTATTTACGATGACATTCTCCACATAGCGACACGCCGCCACGAGTTCGGTCCGTTCGGCCAAGGTCAAGATGGGCGGACGTTTGTACTCCGCGGCGAACTCGTCGGTATTGAGTGCGACCGTAACGGGTCCGAGTTCGCTCGCACGTCGCAACAGGGCAACGTGGCCGCAGTGAAACAAATCAAACGTACCGCCGACGTAAATTCGATCTGTCATCTTCATCCTGATCTGCCTGCATTAACGGGTCCAGTGACTAAGTTAGTCCAAGCGGCCATCTGTTTCCATTCATCGTTTTGCTTCCCTTGGTATTACCACTTCTGGCGTCGGTGGACGGTAGCCGGGACGCGCTGGGTTTGCTCACTGGCGGTGGCTTTTTGGGCCGACCCGAATATTCTGTGCCCAACCAGATTTGAAGCTGAACTTCAAAAACATGTGCAATGATCCCCCTTCCGACCACATTGCGGGAAACCGCCCGCTTTTCACTTCGCGCCACACGTCTCGCCGCTGACCAGCTGCGGCGGTCGCACGGTTGCACGGGTAATCCGCGCGGGCTACCAGTGCCATCTGGGCACAGAGTTCACTTTTGGATCGTTAAGAGAACTGAAGCGAAAGTGGGTGGAATTCCGCAAAGCGCCGAAAAGCCGAACTTTCAATAGAGTTCAAACGCTCATTATCAATGGGTCAATTTTTTGTGTTCCCCGGCGGGTTGCAACGTCAGCTGAAGGGATATCGCAGGATAATATTTTCGCTACGATCCGGGCCTGTGGAGACAAGGTGTATGGGAGCGCCGGTGAGTTCCTGCATGGCCTTGAGATAATTGCGTGCATTCAACGGCAGCTGGTCCAGGGTGGTCGCGCCACGCGAGGACACCTGCCAACCCGGGAATGTCTGGTATACCGGTTCAAGCGCTCCCCAATCGTCGCAATCCAGCGGCGTGGCTTCAAGCATCTCGCCATTGAGCTTGTAAGCCGTGCAAATTTTCAGTTCATCCAGTCCGTCAAGCACATCCAGCTTGGTAACGCACAAGCCGTCAACACCGTTGAGTTCCACCATGCGCCGCAAGGCTACTGCATCCAGCCAGCCACACCGTCTTGCACGACCGGTTGTAGCGCCAAATTCATCCCCCCGCCTGGACAGGTGTTTGCCGGTACTGTCAAACAACTCCGTTGGAAACGGCCCGCCTCCCACCCGCGTGGTATACGCCTTGGTGATGCCAAGAACATAGTCGATGGCGCCTGGGCCAACGCCCGCACCGGTGCACACACCACCCACAGTGGTGTTGGAGGAAGTGACAAAAGGAAAAGTGCCGTGGTCGATGTCCAGCAGGCTGCCCTGGGCTCCCTCGAACATGATGCGTTTACCTTCCTGGCGCAACTGGTACACGCGGCGACTGACATCGGTGACCATGCCTGAGAAATACTCCCCCAGCGCCAGCGCTTCCTCGACAACCTCTTTCTGGTCGAGAGGTCGCAAGCCAAATCGATGCTCCAGCACGAAATTGTGGAAGTCCAGAACATGGGAGATTTTGCTTTCCAGGGTGACGCGCTTGAGCAAATCCGAAGTGCGCAAGCCAATGCGGGCCACCTTGTCTTCATACGCTGGCCCGATGCCGCGGCAAGTCGTCCCAATGGCATTTGCCCCACGCGCCTGTTCACGCGCCCGGTCGAGCATTTCGTGATAAGGCATGATGATGGCACACGCGGGCGAAATCCGGATGCGCGAGCGCACGTCCACGCCGCGGGACTCCAGGTCCTCGATTTCCGTTTTCAGTGCCTTGAGGGAGAGCACCACGCCGTTGCCAATCAGGCACTCAGCCCGGGGCTGCAGGATGCCCGCTGGAATCAGATGGAGAACTGTTTTCTGGCCTTCGATAACCAGGGTGTGCCCGGCGTTGTGCCCGCCCTGGAAGCGGATTACGGCATCAACATCGTGGCTCAGGAGGTCAACAATTTTTCCTTTGCCCTCGTCGCCCCACTGGGTCCCGAGCACGACAATACTTTTATGCATCATTCCTTCTCACGTGAATGTGTTTGCACCAAAACTGTACCTGCCTGCAACTGCTCAATGCATGAATTGCAGCAGCAAGGCTCCGCCCAACATGCTTGCGATGCCGGCCGCGCGGATCAGGCGCGGGTTCATGCTGGAAACTTCCCGCAGGTATTTCTGCCATGCGGCAGGTGCAATGCCAGGCACCAAACCCTCAATGATCAGCAACAGGGCAATTGCACTCAACAGATCCTGCAGCATCACGTCACCTGGTGCCGCAGTCTATTTTTTTCGGCCACTATCCGACCCGAAATAGTCGAAAAAGCTGGATGATGGATCAAGCACCAGCACATCCTTGTTCCCGCCGAAAGCAGTCTGATACGCCTCTAAACTACGATAGAACGCAAAAAACTCCTCATCCTTGCTGTACGCGTTTGCATAGATCTCTATGGAACTGGCATCGCCGGCACCACGAATGATCTGGCCATCCCGCTCCGCTTCCGCAAGCAAAACCTGCACTTCACGATCCGCATTGGCGCGCACCCGCTCCGCCTCTTCCCGACCCTGGAAACGCAGCAAGTTTGCTTCTTTTTGCCGGTCCGTTGCCATGCGGCGGAACACCGATTCGCGCACGTCCTCCGGCAGCTCGATGGATTTGATGCGGACATCGATCACCTCAATGCCGAATTCTTCACTGGTGGCGTCATTCGCTGCCACCTGTATATCCCGCATGATGTTTACCCGCTCCTGGGATACTACTTCTACCAGGGTACGGCTGGCAATTTGCGCACGGATACGGTCCTTGATGATTTGCTCAAGCCGGCTCAGCGCACGAATCTCATTACCCTGGGTTGAAATGTAGAACTTCGAAACATCGTTGATCCGCCACTTCACAAAGGAGTCGACGTTGACGTATTTTTGCTCGGAAGTCAGCATCGACTCAGACGGCGTATCCAGAGTCAAAATGCGGTTATCGAACTTGCGTACATTGTTGATGAAGGGCAGCTTGAAATGCAGCCCGGGTTTGTAGTCACTGCCAACAATGCGTCCCAACTGGAACTTGATGGCATATTCGGTTTCGTTCACTTCGAACATGCTGGACAAGCCGAGCACACCGACAATGACCAACAGGATCAGTAATAAGGTCCGGTTCATTGCCTGCCCTCCTTGCGCGGTGTGCGGCTACTGGTGGTCGATCCTTCCGATGGATCCTGGTTGTCGGTTGGGGTGGCCACCGGCGGCAGCGCAACCGGAGGCTCTCCTGACGAACTGCCTTTTAGCTGGTCCAGGGGAAGGTAAAGCACGTTACCGCTGGACTTTGCATCAATGAGCACCTTGGAAGACTTACCGAGCACTTTTTCCATAGCCTGCAGGTACAGGCGTTTCCGGGTAACTTCCGGGGCGATCTGGTACTGTTTCAACAAGAGAGTGAATCGCTCCGCCTCACCCGCTGCGAGTGCAATCGTGGATGCCTTGTAGCCTTCCGCTTCCTGCACGATTCGTGCTGCCTGGCCGCGTGCTTCCGGCACCACGCTGTTGGCATGAACGCGCGCCTCTTCGATGAACCGTTGCCGGTCTTCGCGGGATTTGTTCACATCAGAAAATGCTTCCCGCACCTGTGCGGGCACATTGACATCACGCAGGGTGAATTCGGTGACCTGGATGCCGGCACCGTACAAATCGAGGGTCTCCTGCAGCCCCCTCTCCGTATCCTGCGAAACCTGTTCGCGCCCCGCGCCCGCCAGGATGGTATCCAGACGATTGTTGCCTACCGACTCGCGCAATGCGCTTTCTGCCGCCGACTGCAGAGTAGCTTCAGGATCGCGCACCCGGAACAGAAACATCTGCGGATCAAGCACACGAAATTGGACGGTGTAATTCAGTTCGACAATGTTCTCGTCCTGCGTCAGCATTTGACCGCTGTCTTCCACCGAGCGGACGTTACTTACGTTGACCGCAGTCATGGTCTCAACTGGCCTGGGAAACGTGAAGTTAATACCCGGTTCCAGCAAACGTGAGTACTTGCCAAAGCGCAGCACTACGCCGCGCTCAGCCTGGTCAAGAATGTGCACCGAGTCCCAGCCAACCCACAGCAACACGGCGACCATTAGTATGGGAAACACACCCCCCGCCGCAGTGCTGCCTGGTTCACTGCGTCGCCCGCCAGAGCCATTCCCAAATATACTTTTCAGGCGGTTGCTGACGTTTCGAAAAACCTCTTCGAGATCGGGCGGTTGCTCCCCGGAGTTCCAGGGATCCTTGTTACCCTTGCCGGGCTCTTTCCAGGGCATTTATTTCTCCTTTGCACTATCCTGATCGCGCAGAAAACTAACTTGGGCTGTTTGCCACCCGTTTCAAGGCGACGAGCCCAGATCCGCCAACCCTGGTGTTCCTGTCACGCATCCTGTGAAAGTAACTGTTGCTTCATTGTGCTGCCTTCAGTTCCCGGAAGGCGGGCCAGGCGTTGCGCAGTGTTCAGGGGAACATCAACATGCAACATCCATGCTCCCTCCGGGGAAATTCGCTCTTCACTCACCACGCCCAGTTCAAACAGGTGAGCACGTAAGCGCGCATCCCGGCCTTGCAACTCAATCCAGCGCTTGATGCGAGCCCCTGACAAACGGTCGCTGATGGCCTGCCTGAGCTCTTCAATACCGGCGCCGGTCTGCGCTGAAATCGATACCGACACCGGCATATTGTCCTCCCCACAAACCACTTGCACCGCCTGTCCCGTGCGGTCGATCTTGTTCACGACCCGAATCACCGGAATCTGCCCCGCGCCAATTGAATCAAGCACAGACTCAACGTCGCGCTGACGTTCAGCATGGTAAGGGTCGGCAGCATCAATAACGTGCAACAGCAGATCCGCCTCCCTGGCCTCCTGCAAGGTGGCACGAAATGCGGCAATCAGAGCGTGCGGTAAGTCGCTGACAAACCCCACGGTGTCAGCCAGCAGGACTTCGCCGCAATGCATACCCCGCATGCGCCGGACAGTGGGGTCAAGGGTCGCAAACAACAAATCTTCTGAAACGACATCCGAATCCGTCAACCGATTGAACAAAGTTGACTTGCCGGCATTGGTGTAGCCAACAATGGCAACCAGTGGCGCCTCCGAACGCAAACGCTGCCGCCGGCTTTGCTGCCTCTGACCTTCGACTTTTTCCAGGCGCTCTTTCAGCAGGCCTATACGCACTCCGATCAGGCGCCGGTCGGTTTCCAACTGGGTTTCGCCCGGGCCGCGCAGGCCAATACCGCCTTTTTGACGCTCAAGGTGGGTCCAGCCCCGCACCAGCCGCGTAGAAAGGTGGCGCAATTGAGCCAGCTCGACCTGCAATTTACCTTCATATGACTGGGCGCGCTGGGCAAAAATATCCAGTATCAAGGTAGCGCGGTCCAGCACCCTGCAAGCGCAGACTTGCTCAATGTTGCGCTCCTGCACTGCGCTGAGGGAATGGCTGACGAGAACGAGATTGGCTTCACAGGCTTTTACCTGCTCAGCCAATTCATCGATTTTGCCGCTGCCCACATAAAACTTTGCATCCTTGCGGCTACGCGGCGCCGTAACAACAGCGACGACTTCAACTCCTGCAGATCGTGCCAGTTCAGTAAATTCGTCCAGTTCACCCGGACCGGTTTGCCTGAATACAGGATGTAGTATAACTGCGCGGGTTCCGCGCTCTGCTCGGTCAAACAAGGAATTGTCTACTCATTTTCCTCTTCAAGCACCCGCACATTGCGCGCTGGAACCACGGTTGAAATGGCATGCTTGTAAATCATCTGACTGACGGAATTTTTCAGCAACACAACGAATTGATCGAATGACTCGACCTGACCCTGCAATTTAATGCCGTTAACCAGGTAGATAGAAACCGGTACGCGCTCACGTCGCAGCGCATTCAGGAAGGGTTCTTGTAATGACTGACCTTTATTCGACATGGCAGCTCTCCTTGTTATGTTGTGATTCCCGACCGCTTGACCCAGCAAGACGGGAACCAATTATCGGACCCAGCTTCTTCAGGATTCAATAAATTTGGCAACATCTCTGAATACAGATTTGTGCGCAGAATCCAAGGCCAAATCATACCACAGGGCTGCCGGTTGCTGTCGTAACCACGTGAGTTGGCGTTTCGCCAGCTGACGCGTCGCTGCAACGGCTTTTCTAATCATAAGTTGTTGATCTAATTCATCTTCCAGGTAATTCCATACCTGCCGGTAACCAACACAGCGCATGGCGGGGAGATCCGGAGTCAAGTCCCCGCGGCCGCGAAGCTCCCTGACTTCATCAATAAACCCCTGTTCCAGCATGTTTTGAAAGCGTTTTTCAATGTTCTGGTGCAGCGTAAGCCGTTCCGAAGGACACACGATCAGGCGCAGAATCCTGTAGCCGCATTGCTCTTCTTCCAGCATCCTGTGCTCGCTCTGCAGTTCGCTCATTTTACGTCCGCTGACCTCGATGACTTCCAGTGCGCGCTGAATTCTTTGCGGATCGTTGGGGTGAATGCGTTCGGCTGCAGCAGGGTCAAGCTGCGCAAGCTGTTGGTGCAATCCCTCCCAGCCCATGATTTGTGCCTGCGCTTCCAGTCGTTTGCGCACCTCGGGACTGGCCTTGGGCAGTTGCGCCAGCCCCTGGCTGAGCGCGCGGAAATACAACATGGTGCCGCCGACCAGCAGGGGGATCCGCCCGGCACGTATGATCGCCGCCATTTCCCGCAAGGCATCTTCACGGAATTCCGCCGCCGAGTAGGGCTCGAACGGTTCACGGATGTCGATCAACCGGTGCGGCGCCCTCATCAGCGTTGCGCTATCGGGCTTGGCCGTACCAATATCCATGCCACGGTATACCAGGGCCGAGTCCACACTGATCAGATCGACAGGAAACCGCTGGTGCAGCTGCACGGCCAGGCCGGTTTTCCCTGAAGCTGTTGGCCCCATGAGGAATATGGCGGGCGGCAAGCGGGAAGAACCGGGTTGAGAGTGCAAATCCATCAGCGGCCGCGCAGGAACAGGCGGTCCAGCGTAGCCATATCCAGTTGTACCCAGGTGGGCCGGCCGTGATTGCAATGGCCCGATCGTTCGGTGCGTTCCATGTCGCGGAGCAAAGCGTTCATTTCGGCAATATTGAGCTGGCGGTTGGCGCGCACGGAACCGTGACAGGCCATGGTTGAAAGAATCTCATTGGTCTCAGTTGCAACCCGGTCACTGTCACCCTGCCGGGCGAGGTCGGATAAAACATCCCGCAGCAGGCTGGCGCTATCCGCGTCTGCCAGCAGGGCGGGTACTTCCCTGAGCAAAACGCTTTCCGGGCCGGACCGGTCCAGCACCAGGCCCAGCAACGCCAGTTGTTCGCGGCAATCCTCGGCGAGCTCAGCTTCGCTTGCACTCACTTGCACCGAGAGCGGAACCAGCAGGCGTTGGCTGCGGATGCCCTCCGCCAGGGAACGCGATTTCAGGCGTTCATAGGTAATTCGTTCGTGCGCTGCGTGCATGTCGGTCATGACCAGCCCGCGCTCATTCTGCGAAAGAATATACACACCATGCAATTGGGCCAGCGCAAAACCAAGCGGCGGAATCGTGTCATCAGCGCCCGGTGCGCCCGCCTGCCCCCGCAACGGCTGACTGCCAAGCACCTGCTGGTACGCAGCGATCTGTTCGCTGACTGGCAAGCCCATGTGGGGCTGGACAAAGGCACCGGTGAAACGGCCACCACCCTGCCCAGTATTTTCTGCACGACCGAGGTCAATACCGGGGCGAACCATGCCTGCACCCGCGCCGGATTTTCCCAGAGCACGATGCAAGGCAGAAAACAGAAAGTCATGGACCATGCGTGCATCACGAAAGCGCACTTCATGCTTTTGCGGATGCACATTGACGTCAACCATGGCCGGTGAGAGCTCGAAGTAGAGCGCAAACGCGGGGTGGCGCCCATGGTACAGCACGTCCTGGAAAGCCTTGCGCACCGCGTGGGTAATCACCCGATCACGCACAGCGCGGCCATTTACAAAGAAAAACTGCCGGTCTGATTGTGCCCGGTTGAAGCGCGGCTCAGCCACCCAGCCGTGCAGGCGCATGCCGCTGCGGTCTTCATCAACGTACAGTGCGTGCGGCAGGAACTCGTCCCCAAACACACCTTGCAAACGCTTTTCCCTGCGCTGTTGCGTATCAGCCACTTCGTGGCGCATAACGGTTTTGCCGTTGTGTTCCAGCACAAAACCGACATCGAAACGGGCCAGGGCAAAGCGCCGCAGCAACTGGTCCGTGTGGCCAAACTCGGTGCTTTCCGTGCGCAGGAATTTACGCCTGGCCGGCGTGTTGTAAAACAAGTCTGCAACTTCAACCCGGGTGCCCGTTTGCTGCGCGTGCGGCCTCACTTCCCCAATGTGACCCTGCCGCACCTGCACAGACCAGCCGTGCGCCTCGGAAGCATGCCGTGAAGCGAGGTCGACGCGAGAAACCGAAGCAATGCTGGGCAGCGCTTCACCGCGGAAACCGAGCGTTGCAACCTGCTCGAGGTCCTCCAGCGAGACAATTTTGCTGGTAGCGTGGCGCTGCAGGGCCAGCGCCAGCTCGCCGTGTATTATCCCGAGGCCATCATCGACCACCCGCACGAGGTTTTTACCACCCTGCTCCAGGCTGACTGTTACCGCACGAGCCTGGGCATCCAGGCTGTTTTCCACGAGTTCCTTGACCACTGAAACTGGGCGCTCGACAACTTCGCCCGCCGCAATCTGGTTAACGAGGTGGTCTGGCAGAATCCTGATGGTCATGGCAGTTGAGACCGCAGTGGCAAGCCGGGTAATTTCTGAGCACTACAAGGTACACGAAAACGAAGGAGTGTGCCGTTGCAACGGCCGGGGTGAATCGGACGATCAAGTTGTTGGAATAAGCAGTTCCGAACCTACGCGAATGACATCACCGGTAATATCGTTGGCGCGCCGCAAGCTGTTGACCGATACCTGGTACCGGTACGCGATATCACCCAGGGTATCGCCACTCACCACGCGATGCCGCAATGGCTGCCGGTTGGCTGCAATCCAGCTCCCCGGCGGAGGACTGAAGTAGAAATAATCCTGGATTCCGTTGGCAATGGTGCTTGCCATTTTTTTCTGCCAGGCCGAATCACGCAACCTGGCTTCTTCATTTGGGTTACTGATAAATGCAGTTTCTACCAGGATGGATGGCACGTCAGGAGACTTGAGCACCATGAAATTCGCCGACTCGACCGTATTTTTGTGCGTGCCCCCAAACTCTGCCATGGAAGCAAACACGTTCTGGGCAACCAGGTTACTCGCTTCCATGGTTGCACTTTGGGACAAGTCGAGCAGTACCGAAGCAAGCATGTCGTCCTTGTCATTAAGGGTCACGCCGCCAACGAGGTCGGAGTTGTTTTCGCTGGTTGCCAGGCGCCGGGCAAATTCGCTGGAAGCACCGCGGCTGGAAAGTACAAAAACTGATCCGCCAGACACTTTCGGATTCCTGAATGCATCCGCATGGACTGAAACGAACAGGTCCGCGTGGTTTCGCCGCGCCTTCTCGTAGCGCTCACGCAACGGCAGGAAGTAGTCGCCGTCACGGGTCAGCACAGCGGTCAGGCCGGGTTTTGCATCAATGGCTTTCTTGAGTTCCCGGGAAATCGCCAGCACCACGTCCTTTTCACGAGTGCGTTTGGGACCGCGCGCGCCCGGGTCTTCTCCGCCATGCCCGGCATCGATCGCAACGATCAACTGGCGATTTTCCTCGTTGAGGTCGTCGATTTGTTTGACGGGTGCGCTTGCGCTGGCTTGCGCTTCTTCGGAATACAGATCAATCACCAGCCGGTGGCCGTATTCACCCGTTGGATCCAGCATGAAGCTCTTGACCTTGCTGCTCGCGGTTAGATCAAGGACTACGCGCAGTGTGTTCGGCTTTGGCATGCCGTAACGCACGCCTGAAATCACGCCGGCATGCTGTTCAGCAAGGCCCAGCGAATCCTGCAGGGATGAATTGCTCAGATCAATAACGATGCGGTCAGGGCCCTGCAAGGTAAACACCTGGTATTCCGCCCGGGAACTGAGGTCCAGGACCGCGCGGGTTTTTTCAGGATCGGTCCAAACCCGGAACGCACTGACTTCAGCAGCGAATGCCGTGATTGAGAACAGGCCCAAAAACAGGGCAATGACAGTTCGGAGCGTCATTGTTTTTATCAACCTCCATTGTCGACGGTTCTAATCATGAAGTGTAAATCGTGAAATTGCAAGAGTTTATCTTATAAAACCGCTAGATAGGGAAGTAATCTCGAAATGGCTTAGTTACAATGCGCCGTGAACCACATGCGACAGGCTCAATCCCGCAGGGGAAAATGGACAAAAGCTGATACAGCGCTGCCCCTGGGTTTCGCCGAATTGCAGTTCCAGGTCTGCTGGCGGCAGGAATTTCCCGCCTTTTTCCGGCCATTCAACCAGCAGGAGGCTTTTCCCATCAAGCAGATCGCGGATCGCCAGTTGCTCCAGGTCCCTGGGGTGGTCAATCCGGTACAGGTCAAGGTGGAGAATACTCATACCGCCGGCGGAATAGGTTTCAAGCAATCCGTAAGTAGGGCTCTTGACCCGTCCTATGTAGCCCAGGGACTGAATCAGCGCGCGGGCAAAAGTGGTCTTGCCAGCCCCCAGGTCGCCACGTAAATAAACCACCAGAGGCACATGCAGGTGTTCACGGAAGACGCTGGCCAATTCCCGGAGCTTACCCTCATCAGGCGTGCCTAAGGTCCACGCCCCGGGTTTCCCGTGACCCGTGCTCACGCAACAGGCTTCATGCTGGCGAACTTATGAAGACCATAATCATGAAGACCATGGTCATGAAGGATTGAGCACTGCCGGAAGCCGGGCAATGATGTCGGAGGCAATCAATCCCCTTTCACCGATAGCTGCGGCAGCGCGATCGCCGGCGCTGGCATGAGCCACCACCCCGGCTATGGCCGCATCCCACAGATCCAAACCCTGGGCGACAAAAGCACCGATTACTCCGGCGAGCACATCCCCCGTGCCTGCAGACGCCATGCCCGGGTTGCCCAGTGGACACACGGCATAACGCCCTCCTGGCTCGGCCACAACGGTTCCGCAGCCTTTGAGAACAACGATTGCGCTAAATTTTCGCGCCAGTTCTTTCGTCACCTCCACCCGGTCGTTCTGGATCTCGCGCGCACTGGTGCCCAATAATCGCCCGGCTTCTGCCGGATGAGGTGTCAGTATCCAGCGCCTGCGTACTAAGCCCTCGCCGTGCTCCATCGCAGGGTAAAGTCTCGCCAGGATGTTGAGACCATCGGCATCAAGGACGACCGGCAATTCAGTTTTCAGGCAGGTTTTGAACAGCCTTTCCGACCAGGACGTCTGGCCAAGGCCGGTGCCAAGGACAATGACGTTCACTTGCCCCAGCAGGGTTTGGAGCTCTTTGCCACGGCGCACACCGCGCACCATGAGTTCCGGACAAGCAAGGTTGACCAGCGCCGCATGTTCCGGGATGGTTGCCAGCGTTACCTTGCCGGCGCCGCTGCGTAAAGCCGCTTCACCGCACAAACGCACCGCCCCACTCATAGTGCTGTTGCCGCCTATGCCCAATACCCAGCCAAAAGCGCCCTTGTGGGAATTTCGCGCTCTCCGCGGAAAATAATTCATAAGAATATTTTCACGAATTAAAATTCCAGATTCAACAACAGAATCTCTTACTGTTTCAGGAGTTTGTAGTGTATCGAATTCAATAATTCCGCAGTGATCGGGGCCGTCGGCAGTATACAAGCCACACTTTTGACCGATGAATGTCACCGTTAAATCTGCCTTGACTGCCAGCCCTTTTGAGTTGCCCGTATCGGCGTTCAAGCCGGAGGGAATATCCACAGCTATGGTGGTTTTTCCGGCCCTGTTGATCCACTGGATAGCGGCGGCGTAGTCATCTTCGGGAGCTCGGTCAAGCCCGGTGCCCAGCAGGGCATCGACCACGACATCAACCTCGGTTGGTGGCCCAATAGGCCAGTGCTGGATTTCCCCGCCGGAGGCCCGCCAGCGACTGCAAGCAATGGCCGCATCTCCACTGAGTGCTTCCGGGGCTTTGAGCGAACAGACGGAAACGGTAACCCCGGCTTCCCGTGCCAGGCGCGCTATGACATAACCATCCCCACCGTTGTTTCCCCCGCCGCAGAAAACCAACCATCGCTGCCGGCCGGGAAACCGCTTGCAAACGGCTTCGAGCACGCTGCGCCCTGCCCGTTCCATTAACTCGATACCCGGAATTCCGTGAGCGTCAATGGCGCTGCGATCCAGTCTTCGAACTTGCGCAGCGGTATACAATCGGTCGGAGTTGGTCTGCATGGATGGAATTATAAGCATGAACGAGACTCCGGGTGGCGAGGTACAAGCCTCGGACGCGAAAAAGAGCAAACACGGTCTTAGCTCTGCAAATCTGCAATCGCTGAAAGATCAGATCCTGGGGTGGGGTCGCGAGCTGGGCTTTCAGCAGCTCGGTATTACTGACACACTGCTGGAAAAACATGAGGGTCGCCTGAATCATTGGCTGGATCGCGGTTTTAACGGCGAGATGGCCTACATGAAGCGTCACGGGACGCGGCGCAGCCGGCCTGCAGAACTGCGACCTGGCACTTTGACCGTAATATCAGCTCGCATGGATTACCTGACTGCGGATGCGGTGCCGGCACAGGACCTCATGCAGCAGCCACACCTGGCCCTGATCTCACGCTATGCCCTTGGCCGCGACTACCACAAGCTGCTGCGCAGGCGACTGCAGCAACTGGCCACCCGGATTGAGCAGGAAATCGGGGCATTCGGCTACCGGGTGTATGTTGATTCCGGGCCGGTGTTGGAAAAAGCGCTGGCAGAAAAGGCCGGCCTGGGCTGGATAGGCAAGCACAGTAACCTGCTGAACCGCGATGCAGGCAGCTGGTTTTTCCTGGGGGAAATCTACACGGACCTGCCGCTGCCGAAAGACCGTGCGGGCGAAAATTATTGTGGCAACTGCACCCGCTGCATTGATTTCTGCCCCACCGGGGCCATCGTGGGACCTTACCAGGTTGACGCACGCCGATGCATCTCGTACCTGACCATTGAGTTACGCAAAGCCATTCCCGTCGAGCTGCGGCCTCTGATCGGGAACCGGATTTTCGGTTGTGATGACTGCCAGGCAGTATGCCCATGGAATCGCTTTGCCCGGCACAGCCAGGAAGATGATTTCCGGCCACGCAACGGCCTGGACGCCGCAGATCTGCTTGAACTGCTTTCCTGGACAGAGCAAGAATTTCTGGAGCGCACTGAAGGCAGTGCGATTCGACGCATAGGCCATAGCATCTGGTTGCGTAACATCGCCGTTGCCCTGGGTAACGCCCTCCGTGGCGCCCCGGGTACTTCGCCAGCCACGGCTGCGGACAGCAGTGCTATTGTCGCAGCACTGCAGTCGCGCCTTGGAGACTGTGCAGAATTGGTGCAGGAGCATGTTGCCTGGGCTCTGGAGCAATACCCCGCCTGAGACCCGCGAACTTAGCGGCTATATGCCCGCTGTGATATTCTGTTGCTCTCGAATCGCTTGTTTCCGTTGGCAAACCGTCGGCGGTAATTTTGAACAGGAGTATTTCCATGGGCGCCAATCACTTGCCCCCAAGCACGTCCATGCTTGAACAACTGGCAATTCTGCGAAATTTCGGTGGCACTGCATTGACCACCGGCTTGCCGGATCAGGTCCTGTTGCGCTTTGCCCGCCAGGACAGCCGCCTGCCCGAAGCAGTCCAGGCGGCAGTTGAGGAGTTCAACAGGTTACGTGATGAAGAGCCGGACCTGTTGGCCATGGACGAAGAGACCCAGATTTCGGAAATCCAGTCGGGTTTTGTCAATTTCTACCCTGAAGATGCGGTTAATCCGTACGTTGCCCTGGCGGCACGCGGACCGTGGGTGGTTACGCTCAAGGGGGCCGTGGTTCATGATTCAGCAGGCTATGGCATGCTGGGGTTCGGGCACGCACCTGCGTCCGTATTGGAAGCTATGAGCCGTAAACAAGTCATGGCCAACGTGATGACCCCCAACATCAGCCAGAAACGCCTTTACGAGGCGCTGTGCCGCGAAATTGGCCACACCAGGAACACTGGCTGTCCAATGGACCGTTTCCTGTGCCTGAACAGTGGTTCCGAAGCAGTGAGCCTCGCCGCCCGCATCTCGGATATCAATGCGAAACTAATGACCGACCCGGGTGGACGCCATGCCAGCAAGCAAATTCGTTTCGCCAGTTTGCGCGGAGGATTTCATGGGCGCACCGACCGTCCGGCCCAGTTTTCCGACTCCAGCCGCTCCACCTACGTCAGGCACCTTGCGAGTTTTCGGGATAATGACCGGCTGATCACGGTCGAGCCCAATGACATTGAGCAACTGAAGCAGATTTTTCAGTGGGCAGATGGCAACAACGTGTTCATCGAAGGCTTTTTCTTCGAACCGGTAATGGGCGAAGGCAACCCCGGCTTGTCGATCAGCCGCGAATTCTACGACGTGGCTCGCGAACTCACCCGTGCACACGGCGCGCTGATGGTGGTGGATTCCATCCAGGCAGGATTACGTGCCCACGGCGTACTGTCCATTTGTGACTATCCGGGATTCCAGGATGCATCGGCTCCGGACATGGAGGTGTATTCCAAGTCGCTGAACGCCGGCCAATATCCGCTTTCAGTGTTGGCGCTGAGCGAAGAAGTAGCTGCACTGTACCGCAAGGGTATTTACGGCAACACCATGACCACCAACCCCCGGGCGATGGATGTGGCCTGTGCGGTGTTGCATGGAATCACCCCTGCTTTGCGCCGTAATATCCGTGAACGCGGCCAGGAGTTTCTTGATCGCCTACGCGACCTGCAGCGTGAGCTGGGTGATCGCATTACCGGAGTGCAAGGCACAGGCTTGTTGTTCAGCCTCGAGCTGAACAGTCGGCTGTATAAATGCTATGGCGCAGATTCAACCGAAGAATACCTGCGCATGAATGGCTGCAATGTCATTCACGGCGGCCAGAACTCGTTGCGATTTACCCCCTACTTCGGCATCACTTCTGACGAGGTCGAACTGGTGGTCAATGCAACACGCAGTGCTTTGCTGAACGGGCCGATGCGTGCATCGGCCAGCACACCGGTCAGCGCATCGGCCAGCACACCGGCCAGCGCAGCGGTTGCCGCCTGAAGCGTAGCCTGGCTGGCCAGCTTCACATCAGCACCCTTCTCGCGTGGTTGCTGCAACAGGTTCTGCTGAAATATGTTCTTAGGGAAGCTCTGAATAAATCAGAGTTTCCTTAAGACAAAACCCGGGTTCAGGACAGCAGTATTTCTGCCAATCGCAAAACCATGCCGAGTCCACTCATAAACACTATAAACCCCAGGGCGCTGCCGACTATCGATCTCAGGCCGGAAGTGCGTAACAGCCACCCGGGAGCCGGGTCAGGCTGGATACGGGTAGCCATACGCGTAAATGCCTTTCCTGGGCGATCAGGGCTGGCATGAACTGATCTTGATGTTGCATCCGGTGCGGACTGACCATTGGTGGATTGGCCATTGGCGGTAATGCCCTGCGCTGGAGCTAGAAATAGAAGTACGGTTTGGAACATGGGTGATTCTCCTGATTATCTGGATGCAGGAGAACACAAGGGGTTCTCAAAGCATGAGAACGATTGCTCCCAAATAGTCGGGTGAACCTTGTTAGCCAAAGGGCTTAGCCTTAGGGCTTAGCCTTAGGGCTTAGCCTCAGGGCTTTGGCTTTTGGTACTGCGTGGCTGTCTGGCGGGCGGATTCAGCGACCAGCTTGCGCAGGAAATCCGGTGCAATCACTTCCACTTCCGGACCGTAGCGCATGATGTCCATGACCAATTCACGCGCGCTGCTGAAGGGAACTTTGAGAACCCAGCTCCCGCTATCATCGAAAGACCCCTGCTGCTCCGGATGCCATATTTCTTCGGCCACCCAGCGTGACATTTCCGGGGTGAATCGCAGTTCGGCGCTGTGCTCCCCGGGGCCGGAAAAAATTCCGTAAGACCGGTCGAAATGGGCAGATAGTTCTTTCTCGCTGACTTCTTTTGCCGCCTCGTTTATCACGCGCTGCTCACGGATTCGCTCCAGCGCGAAACTGCGCAGGCCTTCCGCCTGGTGGCACCAGGCATCCAGGTACCAGGAATTGCGGTATTGCGTAAGGCGTTGCGGAGACACGGTGCGCTCCGAGACCTCGTCGCGGCGGCGACCGTGGTAGCGGATATGCAGCCTGCTGCGCTGAATCAGTGTTCCCAGCACATCCTGGAACATGCGTGCCGGAACCGCGCGTCCGGCCACCTGCTGAATTTGAATGCGCGACTCGCCACTTTCCGCTTCGATGCCCTTCTGCCGCAACAGTGCGCTGATCCGCCCTTGCAGTGATTCGAGCTCGCCTTCGAGCAAGCCTGGCTGAACATTGGACAGGACCTGGCGGGCGCTCAGCAGGGCCTGCAATTCACCCGGGCTGATCCAGATGCCCGGCAGGTCAAAAGGCTGGTCAAGACTGCGATCGTAATAAAAACCCCGCGAATCGGGATGCTGCTCTATGGGCGCACCAAGAAAATCGCGCAACTCGGTAACCAGGCGATACAAGGTTGCCTGGGAGCACTCCAGGCGTTCCATCAGTTCCTGCCTGGAAATGGGTGTCCTGCGCTGCTGCAAGATGTTGTGCAGGTGGTATAAACGCTCGACTTTAGACATGCCTCAGCTTACTCCTGCACCTGCCAGAACCCACCCACCAGAACCAACGCGTCCGTCACGCCTCTGGAGCGCGTGCCATGATGTATTCGAGTGCGCGCTCGATACGTTGCAGGCTGCGCTCGCGGCCGACCAGCCACAAGGTCTTGTCAATGGAAGGAGAAACGCCTGTGCCCGCCAGCGCCACGCGCAAGGGTTGCGCTATCTTGCCCATGTTGACCCCGAGTTCCCCGGCCACCGCGTGTATGATTTCGTCCAACTGTTCCGCCTTCCAGCCTTGCAGGCCGGCAAGACGGTCCCGAATAGTTCTCAGCGCGGGCTCAGCTACCAGCCGCAGGTGTTTCCTGGCAGCGCCCGCATCGAATTCTTCAAAGTCCGTGTAATAAATGCGGCTGACTTCCGTCATCTCGTGCAAGGTCTTTACCCGGTCAGCCTGGACTGACACCAGGTCCCTTAGCGAAGGGCCCTGGCCGGGGTCGAGGCCCGCCTGGGTGAAGTGCCACTGCAGATGCCCGGCGACCACGTCCGGGGGCAAGGTGCGCATGTAGTGCTGGTTAAGCCAGTCCAGCTTTTCCTTGTTGAATGCGGATGCTTTGCGGTTCACATCGTCAATGCTGAAGCAGGCGATCATTTCTTCCAGGCTGAAAACTTCCTGGTCGCCATGTGACCAGCCCAGCCGGACGAGGTAGTTGAGCAAGGCCTGCGGCAGGTAGCCGTCATCCCGGTACTGCATGACACCCACTGCCCCGTGCCGCTTGGACAAGCGCGCGCCGTCATCACCCAGGATCATGGGCACGTGGGCAAATTCCGGCAGGTCTGCGCCAAGGGCACGGTAGATATTGATCTGCCGGGGCGTGTTGTTGATGTGATCATCTCCACGAATTACCAGCGAAACGGCCATATCGATGTCATCCACCACGACGGTAAAGTTGTACGTCGGGGAACCATCAGGCCGCGCGATAACGAGATCATCCAGCTCTTCGTTGGAAATGCTGATGGCGCCACGCACCCGGTCATTGAAGACCACGTCTCCGCTGAGCGGGTTGCGAAAACGCACTACTGGCTGGATGCCTGCGGGAACGTCAATCCGATCACGGCAAAAACCGTCATAACGGGGTTTGAGGCCCAGCTTCATTTGCTCGGCGCGAACGTTTTCAATGCGCTCTTTACTGCAATAGCAATAATAGGCTTTGCCTTGTGCCAGTAACTGTTGCGTGACCTCGGCGTAGCGCGGGAACCGTTGCGTCTGGTAAAACGGGCCTTCGTCGAAGTCCAGGCCAAGCCAGTTCATTCCATCGAGAATTGCCTGCACGGACTCCGGGGTAGATCGCTCGAGATCAGTGTCCTCGATACGCAATATGAACACGCCATTATTGGCCCTGGCCTCCAGGTAAGAAAACAGGGCCGTGCGGGCGCCGCCTACGTGGAGGAAGCCCGTTGGGCTGGGCGCAAATCGCGTTCTTACAGTCACGGCCGCTCCATGGTTGAAAATGCAAAAGAGGCGGAATTTTAACAGATGTTCAGATACTTAACGGCGACCCGCCGAATTGGCTTATCGGCTCGCGTAAGACTATGATTTCGTCCGAGTGAATCAAACCGGATCAAATCCATGCACTCGTCCGCGCGGCAACCCTTGCTCAAGTCAGCCCGATACGCTTTCCTGGGTGCGCTGTCGCTGGTGTTTCTCTATTCTGGAAACGATCAGCCCAGCCAGCTAAGGCAAGTGCAGGAACGCGGCAGCCTCACCTTGCTCACGCGCAATGGAGCCAGCAGCTATTACCTGGGCGCCAATGGCCCAACCGGCCCTGAGTACGAGCTGGTTCGAATGTTCAGCCGCTACCTCGATGTAGTGCTGGAGGTGAAGGTTGCCGATGCATTCAGCGACTTGAAAGGCATGCTGAACAACGGCGAGGGTGACTTGATTGCAGCGAACTTCACCCGCTCGGCCGAACGCGAGCAATTATTCAACTTTGGTCCGGACTACATGGATACGCAGATTCTGGCGGTAACGCGGCATACCGAGGCACAACCGGCCAATATGGGAGACCTGGTTGGCCTGAAAATCACGGTTCTTTCCGGCTCCAGTTACGCAGAAGCCCTGCAGGCGGCACAACTTGAATATCCCGACCTGCACTGGGAGTCCAGGGACAATGTCTCCATTGAGGATCTGTTGCTTGCTGTCGCCGATGGGACAATTGATGTGACCCTGGTGGATTCAAGTATTTTTTCCATCAACAGGGTCTTCTACCCACACGTCGGTGCCGCATTCGTCGTCGAGGAACACGTGCCGCACGCCTGGGCCTTCCCGCATGGCCCGGACGACAGCCTGGCTGAGCAGGCTCGCGCCTTCATGCTGCAGGCCAGCGTGGACGGCCGCCTCGCTGGAGTGCTTGCCCAGTTCGATGCTGACGACGAGCAGCTCGGCGAAGTGGACATGTTCAATTTCCTGCAACGGGCCAGGGCCATGCTACCGCAACTGATTGATGTGTTTCGCGAAGCCGGCACGGCATACGCAATTGACTGGCGGCTATTGGCCGCAGTCGGTTACCAGGAGTCAGGCTGGGACCCGGCAGCTTCTTCATCCACCGGCGTGCGCGGCATCATGATGCTCACCGAGCAGACGGCAGACCAGCTGGGTGTGGCAGATCGCCTGGATCCAGAACAGAGCATTGATGGAGGTGCCCGCTACATAGCCCGCTTGCGCGCTCGCCTTCCCGTTGATATTCGCGAACCGGATCGCACGTGGATGGCACTGGCGGCGTACAACATGGGCATGGGCCATCTGCATGATGCACGCAAGCTCGCTGATCAAAAGGGTCTTGATCCCGACAAGTGGCCAGCTGTCAGCTCGGTTCTTGGATTACTGAGCCAGGAAAAATGGTACGGCCAGACGCGCCATGGCTATGCTCGCGGGTTTGAAGCCAGGGACTTTGTGGAGAGTATCCAGCTCTACTTCCAAACACTGGTATGGATGGATACCCACGAGCATCCGCTGCTGGTTGCGAAATTGCCCGGTGACAAACCAGCCTGTGCGGACTCAGGCGTTTTCCGCTTCCTGTTCCAGCCACAGGCACTGGCGGGGCTGCTTCTGTATGGCAGCCAAGCGCGCTGCATGCCGGCTTAACTCCTGCTCGCTGGGGAGTACGACACGGAAGGGCGGACGGGTACTGGTATCCACTGACATGCTGGTTTGCCCTCTTGCGCTTGCTGGCTCAAAACTGAGGCCCAGGTTGGTCTGGCCTCCGGTCATGGCCAGGTAAACATCCGCAAGAATCTCGGCATCCAGCAAAGCACCGTGCACAACCCGGCTGCTGTTGTCGATCTCGTACCGCTTGCATAGCGCGTCCAGGTTATTGCGCTGCCCCGGGTGCAGCTCGCGGGCCAGTTCAAGTGTGTCCAGGATGGTGCAGAAATCCGTGATGGTGCCCGGGCACTGTGGCAGCAACGACAGCTCCATGTCGAGGAATCCCAGGTCAAACGGTGCGTTGTGTATGATCAATTCTGCGCCGCCGATGAATTTCAGGAAATCGTCGGCAACGTCTGCAAACAAGGGCTTGTCCAGCAGGAATTCCCGCGTAATGCCGTGCACCTCCAGCGCGCCGTCTTCTATGTCGCGTTGCGGATTGAGGTAGGTGTGGAAATGTTGCCCGCTCAGGCGGCGATCTACCAGCTCCACTGCGCCAATCTCAATCACGCGGTGACCTGCAGCTGGCTCCAGCCCCGTCGTTTCCGTGTCGAGCACAATTCTCCTCATTGCGGCTTGTTCCTGTTCAACGCGGTATCGCCAGTCGCGCAAGTTCATCTGCGCGTTCATTTTCCGGTATGCCACTGTGACCTTTTACCCACCGCCAGGTTACGTCGTGTGGAGTCAGGACTTGCTCCAGGCGTTGCCACAACTCTACGTTTTTCACAGCCTGCTTTCCCGCCGTCCGCCAGTTGCGCTTCTTCCACTGGGGCAGCCACTCCAACATGCCTTTCATGACATAAACCGAGTCAGTATAAATCGTAACCTCGCAGGGCCGTTTAAGCGCCTCCATTGCCGCGATCACCGCCTGCAACTCCATGCGGTTGTTGGTGGTGTCTGCTGCGCCGCCGGACAGCTCGCGGCGATGACCATTGAAGAGCAGCACGCTGCCCCAGCCCCCCGGTCCGGGATTGCCGCTGCATGCGCCATCGGTATAAATGTGTACGGTGTCGCTTTTTTCCATTGCCAGGCCTCTGCGATCCTTTCACACAGCGCTTATGGCGGTTGGTATTACACCCGCCGAGTATTTTTTCAGAGGCAGCCTGGTCAGGTCCGGGCGCGTGCGGTGCCGGGCACGGATCAACACCAGGTCAGCAAAAGGCAAAGCCGCCGCCGAGAACCGGTTGGACTCCATTTGGGGCCCTGCCTGGCCCATCAGGCCAATCCCGGTGATGTGCTCAATCGCCATGTCCTGGTGGTTGAGGCTGGCTATCACGTGGGGGAGCGACATGCGCACTACACCGGCTTGTTTGCGGCCACGCATCCCGCTCCAGCTGCGGCGATTCACACCCAGCAAAAACAGCTCACCACCTGGCATCAGGACTCTGCAGCATTCGTCCAGCTCCGGCTCGGTTCCGTCTTCAGTGACCAGCGACAACAAGACAACCCGAAATACGCCATTTTGAAATGGCAGGGCAGCACTGGAACACTCCACCGTGGCTTGTGGGTTTACTGCCAGCTGCGATGGGCCTACGGACAGGTCCAGCGCAAGACCAAAAGAGCGTTCATCGCGATGCAGACCCGGGCAGTCTGGCAATGGAACGCCGGGCGGGTTGATCAATAATACACTGCCCCTGCCCGCATTGGCCGTAGCAGTTTGCAGCATCGCACCTGCCATTCCAAACTGGGAGGAATGCCCCGGCCGGTTGCTTGCGACTGCAAATGATGCAACCTCGATAGCCAAACCGGCAGTTTTGCTAGAATTGACAGCAGGCAACCCGTATTGGGCTGCCCCGCAACCGGAGAATTTTGGACCTATGCCCCTGCTCAATGTGATGGCCATTCCCGCATTTACCGATAATTATATCTGGCTGATCCGGGGGGAGGGAAACAAATGCGCCGTAGTTGACCCCGGAGACGCAAGCCCGGTGATGGAAACTCTGCAACGGGAAAGGCTGGACCTGCGCTACATCCTGCTCACGCATCACCACCCCGACCACATTGGTGGAATGCCGGAACTGCGCGAGCATTCAGGCGCTGCCGTATTTGGACCGCATGACCAGCGCATCAAGGGTATCGACCAGGCCTTGCGCGAAGGTGAAACTGCGCGGCTCCCGGAGCTGGCCCTTGAGTTCGCGGTCCTCGAAGTGCCGGGGCACACTGCCAGTCACATCGTGTTCTGCGGACACGGTAGCCTGTTTTGTGGCGACACGCTTTTCAGCGTGGGCTGCGGCAGGCTGTTTGAGGGAACGGCGGAACAAATGCAGTCATCCCTGGACAAACTGGCGAATTTAGCCCCGTCCACAAAGGTTTACTGCGGCCACGAATACACCCGGGCCAATTGCGAATTTGCCCTTGCCGTTGAGCCAGATAACCAGGCATTGCAAAAAAAGGCCGAGGCCGTGGCAAAACTGCGCGAGCGCGGGGAATGCACCCTCCCCGGCCTGCTGGAGGAAGAACTTGCAGTGAATCCATTCATGCGCAGCCGCGAGGAATCCGTTGTCCGGGCAGCCCGCGTTCGTGACCCTTCAGCCGCGCCCGGTGCCCATACGCTGGCCGTAATTCGCCACTGGAAAGACCACTGGTAAGCACAAAATGGTTGACCGGAGCCCATCTAACAGCATAATAGCGGGCGGAAACACGAATTTAAGGAGCTCCGGTGCCATTTCGCTCGCTGGCTGCTGTGTCTGTTCTACTATTGCTCGCCGGTTGTGCTACAACCGGCAACGAGAAGCATAACCAAGTCCAGACCACACCGCTCCCAACCCCCATCGTTGTCAATGAATTTTCATCCACAGCCGCTGTGGATGAGCACTTGTACGTCCCCTCCTGGGTCTATGGCGCACAAGAGTACCCTGATGTCTGGGCGAGACTCGTGGACCGGTTTGACCTGCCCGACTGCGCGCAGCATCAAGTCAGCCTTGAGTGGGCAAACTGGTACGCCAACCAGCCGGAGTACATGAATCGAATTTTCAAGCGCGCCCAACCATGGATTTTTTATGTTGCACAAGAGTTGGAGCGGCGCAACATGCCGGGCGAATTGGCGCTATTGCCCATCGTGGAGTCGGCTTACGACCCCTTTGCTTATTCCCGCGGCCGGGCCCTGGGAGCATGGCAATTCATTGGTGAAACCGGCAGGCGGTATGGGCTGAAGCAGAATTGGTGGTATGACGGCCGGCGCGATGTATGGGCATCCACAACCGCAGCGCTGGACTATCTCAAGTACATGAACGAAATGTTCGACGGCAACTGGCTGCTCACGCTGGCGGGTTACAACGCCGGGGAAGGCAGCATAAGGCGGCAGGTCGAGCGCAGGCTTGCGGCCGGGAAGCCAGCGGACTTCTGGGACCTTTCCCTGTCGAAGGAGACTCAGGGCTACGTCCCCAAGTTGCTGGGCCTGGCCTGCCTGTTCAAGAATCCCGCCCAGTACAATTTCAAAATTCCCGCCACTCCGGACGAGCAGGTAATTGCTGCCGTTGATCTTGGGCGACAAACAGACCTCGTACTGATTTCGCAAATCAGCGAGGTGCCTATCGATGTGTTATTCACACTGAACCCGGGATTCAATCGCTGGGCCACTTCGCCGGATGGCCCGTACAAGGTCGTTTTGCCCCTGGAAAATGCAACGCTGCTGGAAACCCGCCTGGCCAATATGGACCCGGCCTCCCTGATGAGATGGGACCATGTCGTGGTCGAACGGGGCGATACTCTTTCCACGCTTGCTCAGCGCCACCACGTTCCGGTGTCCGTGCTGCTCAATGCCAATGACCTGGGCAGTGACACTATCCGGCCCGGGCAGAAATTGCTCTTGCCACGCGATGACCAGTTGTTGGTTGATCCGCAGTATGCTGCTGCAGCCAGCCAATTGCAGGTATTGCAATCGGGCCTGATCGCCGCCGACCGACTCACTCACCGCGTAAAGTCCGGGGAAAACCTTTCGGTTATTGCAAGCCACTACCATGTGTCGGTTGAAGAGTTGCAGCGCTGGAACAACATCAGTGATCCACGCACGCTGAGCGCCGGCGTCGAGCTCATCGTGTTCTATACACCCGCAGAGAAAACCACTCCCGCCGGAACGATTGAGCACACAGTCCAGCAGGGTGATTCCCTGTGGAGTATTGCACGCAAGTACAAGGTTCGAGTCAACGACCTGAAAGTCTGGAATGATCTCGGCACGGATAACACTCTCCAACCCGGGCAGTCCATCAGCATTCATCCCTGAGTCGTGACCCGATTTCCGATTGACCTGCAGTTCGCGTTTTCTATTTATCCAAATCCTTGTTGCCTGCCTGTGGGCAGCCCCGGCGCTGGGAGACGTAAGCCTGCAGGGTGAGTCCGTCCAGGGGGGATTAATTTTCGGCAACGCGGTCCCGGGAAGCCGCGTGACACTTGATGGCAACGAATTAATCGTGTCTGCGCAGGGGAGTTTCGTTATTGGCTTTGACCGCGATGAAACCGGCCAACGTGTGCTGATTGTCTCCACGCCGGACCAACCGGATGAAGTCATCAAGTTGGACGTGGCGCCCCGGAAATATGAAATAGAGCACGTGGACGGCTTGCCGCCGGAGACCATTCACCCTGACCCGGAGGCCGAGCAGCGCATCCGCGACGAAGCGGCCATGGTAAATACCGCGCGTTCCCGGCGTGACCCCCAGACCTGGTATCTTACGGGTTTTGCCTGGCCCGCCAGCGGGCGCATCAGTGGTGTATACGGCAGCCAGCGTATCCTCAACGGGGAACCGGGCCGGCCTCATTACGGAGTGGACATTGCCACTTCGGTGGGTAGTCCGGTGTATGCCCCGGCTGATGGCGTAGTTACCCTCGCCCACCCCGGTATGTATTTTTCCGGGGGCACTTTGATTCTTGATCACGGTCAGGGGCTTTCATCCAGTTTCCTGCACCTGAGCAAAATATTGGTTGAAACAGGCGCTACCGTTCATCAGGGTGACTTGATTGCACTGGTGGGCGCCACCGGGCGGGCATCGGGCCCGCACCTCGACTGGCGCATGAACTGGCTTGACCGCCATGTGGACCCGCAGCTGTTGATGGCGAAATTGCCGCTGCCTGAAGCTGGAACCGGGGACTCGCGCTGAAGCAACAGATTACCGGGCAGGACTATTTCCCGGAATGCCCAAGGCGGACCGGGGCGCCCGCACCGGCGACATAGCCACCTTCAATTCCCTTGGTCACCACGGACACTGCATTGTGTGGGTGCAGGCTTTCGTAATGGGTGCATCGGGCCCAGAAATCCAGAATACGCTCGTCCTTGCCAAGAGCAGTCTGGATGCGACGCCCGGCATCTTCACAAAACATCAGGTTGCGGCCGTTCAGCAAGGCAAACGCCTGTTCATCTTCGCGCTTCACGGTGGCCTGAACCGGTGTTTTTAATGCGCCCTCGATGGCATCGACCAATTCGATAATGGGAAACATTTCAAAGCTGGGCGTGAGACGGACACGAATTTCTGCTGCGCTGCGCTGGCTGTGAGGCGTTGCGAGAATTCCTTCCTCACTACCGAGCCATTCGTACACCTGCTTCATGTCTACCCGCTGCTGACCCAGGAAATCGCTCTTGAATTTATCCTGGATCAACTGTCGAGCCAATGCAGCTGAACAAGGGCAGGTGCTCGAATAAAGAACTTCCAGGCCCATTTCAAGGCTGAATTCGCCTTCCTCCAGGATAGCAATCATTGATATGGGGTAACGTCGCCAGCCTTCATTGTCGCTGGCCAATGCCGGGCGCCGGGTGACGTAATCGAAATCAACCCGAATCAGTGCCCGGTCACTCAGTCCTTCGTGCGAGTCAAGAAACGCACGCAACAACTGCCTCAAGGTGCAAGGGTTCAGCAAGCGCTGGGAGAATGCCTGGTCCAGGTGAAGGTAGAGCCGGGACATGTGGATGCCGCGTGCATCGGCGTCTTTCAGATTGACATATGCAGTGACCAGCGCGGAGGATTGGATCACTCCACCGGCATCGTCTTCGATACGAACCGGCATTTCGATTTCATTCATGCCAACCCATGCCAGGGCCCCGGCTATTTCAGGCCTGGCTTCATTGGCAATATCGGGCATATCCCGCAGTGCGCTCTCAATCTTGCTCATCTCACACCCCGCCTGGCCTGTCTGGTCCCGACTATACAGACCAGATCTTACGCAGTTTGATCACGGCTCACGGCTGATTATCCGCCAAAAGAACGGCACTGGCCAATGCAGTTTTCATATCGTTAACCTGTGTTTTGGTCGGGGCGGGGAGATTCGAACTCCCGACCCCCACAACCCCATTGTGGTGCGCTACCAGGCTGCGCTACGCCCCGACACGTTCAAACTTGGTTAATCAACCTGAAACCCCTGGCAACCTGAAACCCCTGGCAACCTGAAACCCCTGGCAAACTGAAATCCCTGGACAAACTGGAACCCTCAGGTACACCGGGAGCCAGTGGCGGGCGGGGCATGTTAGCAAATGCACCGTCGCTGTTAAAGCATTGGGCGGTAACAAAGTGGAGTAAGCCAGCTTGGCGTTTCAGAACCCGCTTCAGCGTTTTAGGACCCGTTTACCGTTTTAGGACCCGCTTTAGCGTTTCAAGACCCGTTTACCGTTTCAAGACCCGTTTACCGTTTCAAGACTTGCAGTATTTCTTCGAGTTCTAACCGCACCTGCCGGATGATCTGGTGGCTACGATTGACATCATCACGCGCCTCATCCCCTCCCAGCATCTGCCGCGCACCGCCTATGGTGTAACCCTGTTCATACAGCAGGCTGCGAATCTGGCGGATCATCATGACATCGCCGCGCTGGTAGTAGCGCCTGTTGCCCCGCCGCTTTACTGGTTTGAGCTGCTCAAATTCCTGCTCCCAGTAACGCAACACGTGGGGCTTTACCCCACAAAGATCGCTGACTTCTCCGATAGTGAAATATCGTTTCGCCGGAATCGGCGGAAGATCGCGATCAATTCCCGGGTCTAACATATGCTTCCACCCTTGCACGCAGTTTTTGGCCTGGACGGAACGTCACGACACGTCGTGCCGAGATTGGAATCTCTTCCCCCGTCTTGGGGTTTCTACCGGGTCTTTGGTTTTTCACGCGCAACTGAAAATTGCCAAAGCCTGATAGCTTAACGTTCTCGCCCCTTTCAAGCTCTTCCCTTATGGCCTCGAAATATGCATCTACAAATTCCTTGGCTTCCCTTTTGTTCAAACCTACTACCTCAAACAGGCGGTCTGCAATATCTGCCTTCGTCAATGACATGTTCAACCTCTTAATTGAGCACCCAAACGATGCTCCAACGCCGCAATGGCCTGATGAATTACGGGGTCTACGAGTTCGTCTACTAGAGTGCTGGAAACGTTCTGCAAAATCAAGCCTATAGCGACGCTTTTATACCCTTTTTTTAGTTTTTCGTCGTGATAGACATCAAAAACCACCAAATCCTGTAGCAAGTCGGCTGCTTCGCCTCGTACAACTGTTTCGATTTGTGCAAATGTAACCTCGTCCGGAACCCAAACTGCAATGTCGCGGCGAATGGAAGGAAACCGTGAAATCGGACATGCATGCGGGATCTTGCGTTGTTGCAGAAGATCCAGATCCAGCTCGAAAGCGAAAACTTCACCTTCAATATCCAGCGTCTTGAGAACCCCGGGGTGGACTGCGCCACACCATCCAATCGGCTTGCCCTCAATCGCCACGCAGGCACTGGCTCCGGGGTGCGCCCATGGCCCGTCGAATGGCGTGAACGATACCGGCGTATCGCCGCGCAGCGCTATCAATCGTTCAACGTCACCCTTGATGTCGAAGAAGTCCAGTCTGCGACCCGACTGCGCCCACTGCTCAGGCCAGGCCGAACCGATGGCGACGCCGCATATTCTGGAAATCTCCTGCAAGGTTTCCTGCTGAATATAAGCCAGCCCGGTCTCAAACAACCTGACCCTGGCCTGTTGGCGCCGCACGTTGTACGCGAGACTGGCCAGCAGTCCCGGCAGCAGGGTAGTGCGCATCACGTCCATTTCAGCGGACAAAGGATTAGCCAGTGGCAATGCGAAACCGGCTTGATGCACCGCCTCCAGCTGGCGCCGGTCCACAAAACTGTAGTTGATGGCTTCCTGGTACCCTGCTGCGCACAGGCTTTGGCGCATGTGCATCAGGCTTACTGCATGGCTGGCCGCGCTTCCCACCGCCAATTGGCCGCCGGGTGGCGCTTCGGGAATGCGGTCATAGCCATGAATTCGGGCAACCTCCTCGATCAGGTCTTCTTCAATGGCAATGTCCATCCTTGCCGAAGGCGCGATAACGGTCCAACTGCCGTCGGCAAAGCTCACCTGCATGCCCAGGCGCTTGAGGATGTCCTCTACCTGATTGCGTTCAAACTCAAGTCCCACCAGTTGATTGAGACGGTCATGGCGCAAACGGATGGGGCGAGGTGCAGGCAGCCATTGCACATCTTCTTGCACGAGAACAGGACCGGGAGCACCACCACAAATTTCCAGCACCAGCGCTGTGGCATGCTCAATGGCCCTGACCTGCCCCTGGGGATCAACACCCCGTTCGAAGCGATGCGATGCGTCGGTGTGCAGGCCATAGGCGCGTGCTTTTCCCATGATGGTCGCGGGCTTGAACCAGGCGCTTTCCAACAGAATGTTGGTGGTAGTGCCCGTCATTGAACTTGCTGCTCCACCCATGATGCCGGCCAGAGCAACAGGTCCAGAGCCATCGCAGATGGCCAGTACGCTCTCGTCCAATTCAACTTCTGTTCCGTTAAGCAGTTGCAATGATTCGCCGTTGCGACCGCGGCGCACAACGATCTCACGGTCCAGTCGGTCGAGGTCAAATGCATGCATGGGTTGACCCAACTCCAGCAAGACGTAATTGGTGATGTCAACAACAGGGCTGATGCTGCGCAATCCGCAACGACGCAAAGCTTCCATCATCCACAAGGGAGTTTTCGCAGTGGGTTCTATCCCGCGGATGACCCGAGCGGCGTACCGCGGGCAATCTTCCCCGCTGAGCAAGCGAATGGGCAAGGCTTCATCGCTTTGGGCTGCGACCGAAGGAATGGTGCGATCCTGGAATTCTGCAGCGCAATTCGCCGCAATATCGCGAGCCAGGCCCCGGATGCACAGGCAGTCCGAGCGATTGGGTGTTAAGTCGATTTCTATGCTGAAATCGTCGAGTGCCAGCCACGAACGAAAATCCACCCCCACTGGAGCATCGGGTGGCAATTCCATCAGGCCTGAATGATCTTCCGACAAGCCCAGTTCACGAGCTGAGCACAACATCCCTGCCGACTCCACCCCCCTGAGCTTCGCTTTCCTGATGTGGAGATCCGCCCCGATCTGCGCGCCAACACGGGCGAGCGGTACACGCAGCCCGGCCCGTGCATTGGGCGCTCCACAGACAATTTGCAGGCGCTCCGGGGAGCCGTCATTGACACTGCATACCGACAACTTGTCTGCGTCGGGATGCGGATTGCAGGCTTCTATCTCCGCCACGACAACATGACTGAAAGCAGCAGCTACCGGTTCGACGGAGTCGACTTCCAGACCAGCGGCAGTCAGCCGTGCAGCCCATTGCACGGCGTCCAGATCAACCTTGACCCATTGCTTCAACCAATTTGCACTGAATTTCATGGTGAACTCTGGTCTCTTGATTTATCAGTGGAACTGCCGCAGGAACTGAAGATCATTTTCATAAAAATGGCGCAAGTCGGTGACGCCATAGCGCAACATCGCGATGCGCTCAACGCCCATACCAAAGGCATAACCTGAGTAGCGCTCCGGGTCGACGTTACACGCTCTGAGCACATTCGGGTGGACCATGCCGCACCCTAGAATTTCCAGCCAGCCAGGCTCAGCGCCATCGCCTTTCTCCCAACTAATGTCGACTTCTGCGGAAGGTTCGGTAAAGGGAAAATAGGACGGGCGGAATCGCATGGCCAGCGAGCGCTCGAAAAATGCATTTACAAAGGTGTGCAACAGGCCCTTGAGGTCGGCCATGCTCACGCCCTCACCCACCAACAGGCCTTCGATCTGGTGGAACATGGGAGTGTGGGTCTGATCAGAGTCACTGCGATACACCTTGCCGGGCGCGATGATACGGTACGGCGGGTCCTGCCGTTCCATCACGCGAATCTGCACAGGTGACGTGTGCGTCCGCAAGAGGCGCCCGTCACCGAAATAGAATGTATCGTGCATGGCCCGTGCCGGGTGATGCTCGGGGAAATTCAAAGCCGCGAAATTGTAATAGTCCTGCTCTACTTCCGGTCCGGTGGCGACATCAAAACCCAGTCGCGAAAAAATATCCACAGCCCGTTGCATGGCGCGGGTGACAGGGTGTAATCCGCCACGCTGCTCACCCCGGCCAGGCAGGCTTACATCCACTTTCTGGCTCAGCAGCAGGGCCTCAAGCGCCGCTGCTTCCAGAGCCGTTTTTCGATCGGCAATTGCCAGGGCCAGGTCATCTCGGGCGATGTTGACCGCGGCTCCGAAAGCTTTCCTCTGCTCCGGATCAAGGCTGCCCAGGGCTTTCAATTGCGCAGTGATCTCGCCCTTCTTGCCGAGATATCCCACCCGCAGTTCGTCGAGACGTTGCAAGTCCCGGCAGGCTTCAATTTCTGCGCGGGCGCGGTGCTGAATTTCCTTTATTGTGTCCAATGCCTGATTCCCGGAAAAAAAAAGGAAGAGCACAGGCCCTTCCCTTACTTGGTCTACCGCCCTGAAGTGCGCCCTGCCCTCAAACAACCACGAACAGGCTCATCGCATTTTTATCCCAGGCTGGCCTTGGCCTTTTCGGCCAGAACTCCAAAAGCGGCCAGATCGTGCACTGCAAGGTCGGCCAATACTTTGCGATCAACCTCAATTTCAGCCCGGTTGAGACCATCCATGAAACGGCTGTAGGACAGTCCAAATTCACGCGCTGCGGCATTGATTCGAACGATCCACAGGCTGCGGAACTGGCGCTTCCGCTGACGACGGTCGCGGTATGCATACTGGCCAGCCTTGATAACGGCCTGCTTGGCAACCCGGTACACCTTGCGGCGGGCACCGTAATAACCTTTGGCTTCATCCAGAACTTTCTTGTGTCGGGCTCTAGCCGTGACGCCCCGTTTTACTCTTGCCATTTTCCTGATCTCCTGCCTGAAATGTGGATTTAGACGTAGGGCAGCATGCGTTTGATGGACTTGTGGTCTGAGGCATCAACCATCGTTGTGCCCCGCAAGCCGCGCTTACGCTTCTGCGATTTCTTGGTCAGGATATGGCTGTGAAAGGCGTGGCCGCGCTTGAACCCGCCGGAAGCGGTCCTCTTAAAACGCTTGGCCGCGCCCCGATTGGTTTTCATCTTGGGCATGGTGTTGCTCCTTCGGCCCTTTTTCAGGGCTGTTTATTAAAACACGCCGCTCAAGCGGTCACCGGAGTGACACTTTTGCTGTTGCTTGGCACCGCTTCTTTTGTCCCGGTATTATGCTAACTGTACGCGGGGACCGCGCAGTTTACCCCAATTTCCCAATGCAAGGAACCGTATCGCATTAATTCATGATTTTTTGGGAACTCATGTCTTCTTGGGGCTGACCATCATTACCATCTGCCGCCCTTCAATGCGCGGGAACTGCTCGACGGTGATCTCGTTGGCCAAATCTTCTTCTACCCGCTTTAGCATGGCAGTACCCAACTCCTGGTGGGCCATTTCGCGACCGCGAAAACGCAAAGTGATCTTGACTTTGTCGCCTTCTTCCAGGAAACGCCGCACATTGCGCATTTTTACCTGGTAGTCCGCAATTTCAGTGCCGGGCCGGAATTTTACTTCCTTGATCTGTGCCTGTTTTTGTTTTTTCTTCGCAGACTGATTCTTCTTCTGCTGCTCGAACCGGTATTTGCCGAAATCCATGATGCGACAGACTGGAGGCTCGCCGTTCGGCGCAATTTCCACCAGGTCAAGGCCACCCAATTCGGCAAGACTCAGCGCAGCCCCAATGCTCATTATCCCGGCCTGTTCACCCTCGGCATCGATGACCCGAACCTGGGGTGCAGTAATTTCGTCATTACGTCTCGTTTCTTTTCCGCTTGCGATGTGAAATTCTCCCGTTAGTTTGCAACCAGTCCCCGCCGTTCAATTTCTCCGGCGAGGTGTGTCATGAAATCCTGCAGGTTCATGTTCCCCAAATCTTCTCCTGCGCGCGTGCGCACTGACACCTCCCGGTTTTCGACTTCCCGGTCGCCAACCACAAGCAGGAACGGAACCTTGGCCAGAGTGTGCTCGCGGATTTTAAAGCCGATCTTTTCGTTTCTCAAGTCCGAATCGACCCGGAAGCCTTTATTTCTAAGCACTTGGGTAACAGATTTACAGTAATCGCTCTGCTTCTCACTGATATTGAGAACCTTGGCCTGCACCGGGGCCAGCCAAGACGGAAAGGCCCCGGCGTAATTTTCTATGAGAATGCCAATGAAGCGTTCCAGCGAACCCAGGATGGCGCGGTGCAGCATGACTGGCACTTGCTTGCTGCTGTGCTCATCGATGTAGGTGGCACCGAGACGCTCCGGCATGAAAAAGTCGATTTGCAGGGTACCGCATTGCCATACCCGGCCAATCGTGTCCGTGAGGGAGAACTCTATCTTTGGGCCATAAAAAGCGCCCTCCCCCGGGTTTTCGACCCATGCAATACCCGCCCCGTCCAGCGCGGCGGCTAATGTGCTTTCCGCACGATCCCATTGCGCCTCATCACCAATGCGATTGGCCGGGCGAGTCGATAACTTAACCAACACATCGGTAAAGCCGAAATCACGATAGACCCGGTAGAGCAAGGCAATGAATGCCGCTGATTCCGCCTGGACCTGTTCTTCGGTACAAAAAATGTGCGCATCGTCCTGGGTGAAGGCGCGTACCCGCATCAGGCCATGCAGGGCTCCCGAGGGTTCATTGCGGTGGCAGGAGCCAAATTCAGCAAAACGCAGCGGCAAATCACGGTAACTGACCAGGCCCTGGTTGAATATCTGCACATGGCAGGGACAATTCATGGGCTTTATCGCATACATGCGGTTTTCGGACTCGGTTACAAACATGTTCTGGATAAACTTGTCGGCATGCCCGGACTTTTGCCACAGTGAGATATCCACGACCTGCGGGGTGTTTACTTCCTTGTAGCCGCTTTCCCGCAACAGACCGCGCATGTAGGACTGGATTACCGTGTAGATACGCCAGCCGTGATCGTGCCAGAACACCATGCCCGGCGCCTCTTCCTGAAAATGAAACAGTCCCAGCTGTTTACCGAGGCGGCGATGATCACGCTTTTCAGCTTCCTCCAGGCGATGGAGGTGATCTTCAAGGTCTTTCCTGGTAGCCCAGGCAGTTCCATAAATACGTTGCAGCATTTCATTCTTGCTGTCGCCACGCCAATAGGCTCCTGCCAGGCGCATCAGCTTGAACTCACCGAGGCGACCGGTTTCCGGAGCGTGCGGGCCGCGGCACAAGTCGATAAATTCGCCTTGCCGATACAGGCTGATCTCCTGGCCTTCAGGAATGGCTGCGATGATTTGCGCCTTGTAGGCTTCACCCAGCTGGCTAAAGAATTGCACAGCGTCACCGCGGCTCATGACTTCCCGTGAAACCGGCAGGTTGTCTTTGGCAATCCTGCGCATCTCAGCTGCAATGCGGTCGAGATCTTCCGGGGTAAATCCGGGGGGATAAGAAAAATCGTAATAAAACCCGTCTTCGATAACCGGCCCGATGGTTACCTGGGCATTCGGATACAACCTTTTCACCGCCTGTGCCAGCAAATGCGCGGTTGAATGACGGATTATTTCAAGCCCTGCAGCGTCCTTGGCCGTGATGATGCGCACGGAAGCATCCGCATCAATGGAAAAGCTCGCGTCACGCAATACGCCGTCGACTTCTCCCGCGAGTGTAGCCTTGGCGAGACCTGGCCCAATGGCGGCAGCGAGCTCCATCACGGTGATGGGCTGGTCAAATTGCCTGTGGCTTCCGTCCGGTAAAGTGATGACCGGCATAATTATTCCTGTTTGGTATTCCTGTTTGGTTCTAAAAGTGCGGGATGCACTGCGCATAAAAAAGGGCGCAAAGCGCCCCACCTAAATCGCTTTGTGGACTGATACGCTTAAGCTGGAGTTCGAAAGCTCCTGTTCATGGGGGAGCCTCTGATCCATTATGCACGGGCGCGACGAATCTTTGCGGGATGCTCCGGTCCGGCTCCGGCGAGTGCGGTTTGGTTAGTCCAAATAAACGAGCCGGAACGGGGCGGAGCGCCCGCAAAGGCCCGTCCCGTCCGGGTTTCGCCGCAAAAGGCGCATCTCGCACGTTTCTCGCCTCGGCCGTAGCGGTGCTACTGTCACGCGGCTCGCTCCGCACGATCTGCGCCTTTTGCGGCAGAAACGCGCTCCGTGCATAATGGATCAGAGGCTCCCTCGCCATTGTAAAACAAAAAGGGCCGGGTTCAATTAAATCAACGGATTTAATTGACCCGACCCCAACCAGATGGTGGGCACGACTGGGATCGAACCAGTGACCCCTGCGATGTCAACACAGTGCTCTACCGCTGAGCTACGCGCCCGAATTCATTGCTACAGGGGCGCGCAATTTACCACATTTCAATGGGGTCAGAGAACCATTTTCTGAGAGAACCGTTTCCTAAGAACCACTTTTCCTGAAAATGGTTCTCTGACCCCTGCTAATCCACGGGCGGGGTTTTACAGGTAGAATCCGGAGACGATCTCCAGCAGATTTTAAATCGATACCATGCGCCACCCCTTTATCCATTTGCACCTTCACACCGAGTATTCCCTGGTGGACGGTACGGTGCGTATCGGGCAACTGGTTGAAAAAACCCGCGAGTTGGGCATGCCGGCCGTTGCAGTAACCGACCAGCAAAACCTGTTCGGGCTGGTCAAGTTTTACCGGGCTGCCGAGCAAGGCGGTATCAAGCCAATTATCGGCGCCGAGGTGCTGCTCAACACGGCTGAAGATCCGGGCCAGGTTTCCCGCCTGGTGCTGCTTTGCCAGGATCACGCAGGCTACCTGAATCTCTGCCAGCTGTTGACCCGGGGTTACCAGGAAGGGCAGCACCAGGGTGCACCGCACGTGCGCCGCGAATGGGTGCGCGATTGCGCGCACGGTTTGATCGCGCTCTCGGGCGGAAGTGAAGGAGATATCGCCCAGGCCATACTCAATAATCACCCGAACCGCGCCCGCCAGTTGATCGACGCCTGGATGCAGGACTTTCCCGACCGCTTTTACATGGAAGTTCAGCGCACGTCGCGCGAACAGGAAGCACGGCTTGAGCCTTTCGCCCTGGACCTGGCTGCGCGCGTGCACTGCCCCATTGTGGCCAGCAACGATGTACGTTTTCTGCTGCGGGAAGATTTTCGCGCACACGAAGCCAGGGTGTGCATTCACGAAGGCCGCTTGTTGTCAGACAAACGCCGGGTAACCCGCTATTCGGAAGAACAATACCTCAAAAGCCCGGCAGAGATGGGGGCTCTGTTTGTCGACCTGCCCGAAGCTCTGGAAAACTCCTACCACATCGCGCAACGTTGCAGCCTGGAGATGGAATTTGAGCGTTACCACCTGCCGGCTTTCCCTACGCCCGGTGGAATGAACGCTGAGGACTATCTGCGCCAGGTTTCAGAACAGGGTTTGCGTGACCGCCTGAAAAGCAGGCCACCTGCCGAGCATCACTCCAAGACAGATTATTCCGAACGGCTGAACCTGGAACTCGGCGTAATCAATCGCATGGGTTTCCCGGGTTACTTCCTGATCGTGGCGGACTTCATCCGTTGGGCACGCAACAACGACATTCCCGTTGGACCAGGCCGCGGTTCCGGTGCCGGATCACTTGTCGCTTACGCTCTTGGCATCACTGACCTTGACCCGCTGGAACATGAGCTGCTGTTCGAACGTTTCCTCAACCCTGAGCGCGTTTCCATGCCGGATTTCGACGTCGATTTTTGCATGGAAAAACGTGACCTGGTGATCGACTACGTAGCGCGCACGTACGGCCGCGACCAGGTGGCGCAAATCATCACCTATGGCTCCATGGCAGCCAAGGCGGTGGTGCGCGATTGCGGGCGCGTCCTCGGACATGGTTATGGCTTCGTGGACAGCATAGCCAAGCTGATCCCCTTGACGCTGGGTATTACACTGGAACAAGCCCTGCAGGAAGAGCCAGCCCTGAAGAAGCGCTACGAGGAAGAGGAAGACACGCGCGGCGTGCTGGATCTTGCCATGTCGCTGGAAGGCCTGGTGCGAAATGCCGGAAAGCACGCTGGTGGAGTCGTGATCGCGCCTTCAAAGCTTACCGATTTTACTGCCCTGTTTTGCGAACCCGGAGGCGGCGGCAGCGTCACGCAGTTTGACAAGGATGACGTTGAAAAAATCGGCCTGGTCAAATTTGACTTTCTCGGCCTGCGCACCCTGACCATCATCGACTGGACTCTCAAGACCATCAACCGGGAATTCCATGCCCAGGGCCAGGACCCGGTGGAACTGGACAAGTTGCCCATGGATGATCCCGCGACTTTTGCCCTGTTGCAATCCTGCAAAACCACTGCAGTGTTCCAGCTTGAATCGCGCGGGATGAAGGACCTGATCCGGCGGCTGGTACCCGACAGTTTTGCAGAAATCGTTGCCCTGGTAGCGCTGTTTCGGCCCGGCCCCCTCGAATCCGGCATGGTGGGTGATTACATCGACCGTAAACACGGGCGCTCGCGGGTAATTTATCCCCACCCGAAACTTGAGCCAATACTCAAAACCACCTACGGCGTGATCCTCTACCAGGAGCAGGTGATGCAGATCGCTCAGGATCTGGCGGGTTACTCATTGGGTTCTGCTGACATCCTGCGCCGCGCCATGGGCAAAAAAGACAAGGATGAAATGGCCCAGCAACGGTTTATCTTTGTCACGGGAGCGGTAACAAGAGAAGTAGATGAAAACCGGGCCAATATCATTTTTGACCAGATGGAAAAGTTTGCCGGTTACGGTTTCAACAAGTCCCACTCGGCGGCCTATGCCCTGCTCGCTTACCAGACGGCGTGGCTGAAAACACACCACCAGGCAGCGTTCATGGCAGCAGTACTCTCTGCTGACATGGATAACACCGATAAGCTGGATGATTTCGTCCGTGAATGCAGAGATCTGGGGCTCAAGGTATTGCCCCCGGACATCAATCTTTCCAGTTACATGTTCACTGCGAAGGACAAGAGCACCATCCGTTACGGCCTTGGCGCAATTAAAGGCCTGGGACACTCGGCAATTGAACTCATCGAACATGAGCGCAATAGCCATGGACCCTTTCCGGACCTGGCGGATTTTTGCAATCGCATGGACTTGCAGAAAATCAACCGCAGGGCCATTGACGTGAGCATCCGCGCCGGGGCAATGGACGCGCTCGACCCGGATGGCAACCGGGCACGGATGATGTCTGAACTGGGCGATGCGTTGCTCGCTTCCGAGCAGTTGCAAAAAAACCGTGCCGCTGGCCAGGCCGATATGTTTGGCCATGTGGAAGACACTCTTGCAGCCATGCCGCGGGAGCACATGGCGATCCCTCCCTGGACCGCGCTGCAAAGTTTACAGGGGGAGCGTGAGGCCCTCGGGCTTTACTTGACGGGCCACCCCACCCAGATCCATGGCCAGGAGCTTGCCCGCTTCACCACCTGTCGCCTGGGCGAAGTCGGTCCAAGGGTCCCGGCGGAAATCCAGAACCATCGCCGGGGCGGAGTGCCAATGACCCTGGCGGGATTGGTCCGTTCCATCCGGCGACGTGGCGGCAACCGGGGCAGCTTCGTGGCCATTGAAGACATGACCAGCCAGATCGAAGTCGCCGTGTATGACGAGACCTGGGCTTTATACTCTGACGTTCTGATCAAGGATGAAATCGTCGTCGTGGATGGCACGGTCAGCGCAGATAGCTTTTCCGGCGGCTATCGCATGACAGCGCAGAAAATCCGCTCCCTGGCGGAGGCGAGGTCGGAGTTTGCGCGCGGTGTGCAGATATCGCTGCGCAGTTGTGACAGCAACGCATGCGAAGCCCTGGCAGCAGCATTTCTGCCCTATCGCAAAGGCCGGGCCATGGTATTCATCGACTACAGCAATAACCGGGCGCGAGCCAGGCTGGAGCTGGGCACGGATTGGAACCTGAACCCCTGTGAAGAACTGTTAGCGGCTTTGTCCGGGTTGGATGTGGTAAGCGACGCGCGCTTGATTTACTGAATAATTTACAGCTCTGGAATTCACACCTCTGGAATTCACACCTCTGGAATTTACACCTCAGGCAACCAGCGGTAGTCCTGGCGTATCAGCGGAGATTCAGTTCAATGCCTCACTGTATCTGCGATGCAGTATCTCGACGCGCCGCACGTATTCCCTGGTTTCATCAAAAGGCGGCACCCCGCCGTATTTTTCCACAGCCCCAGGGCCGGCGTTATATGCAGCTGTGGCGAGTTTGATGTCGCCATCGAATTCGTCCAACAAATCTGCCAGGTAGCGTGTACCGCCTTCAATATTTTCTGCCGGATCAAAGGGGTCAGGTACGTGCAGAAAATCTTGTGTGGCTGGCATCAATTGCATCAGGCCCTGGGCGCCCTTGGGGGAAACAGCATCGGGCTGGTAGGCCGATTCGGCATGAATAATGGCGCGGATCAGTGACACGTCAACCGAGTTCAGTTTGGCTGCTGCGCTGATCTCTGCATTGTATGCGCTGGTATTGAGAGCGACCTTATCCCACTTCACACCACGGCATTTGGGATCGGATGCATAGCAGGGAAAACGCAGGGTCTGGTATTCGTAGTCCCCGGGCGGGGCGATATTGGTGTAATTGAGCACACCATTTTTGTCGACAAATTTATAGACCTGGGCTTGAGTCGATGCCATCCCGCACAACAACAAGACCAGAAATTTGCTGGTGTATTTTATCAACAACGCTGTCCTTTGCATTGAAGAACCTCCTGTTTTTCGGACAATTTCAATTCCGATAGGTTTATCTTAAACTGAACCGGGTGCTGGTTGCATTAATACCTGCACCTGGCGCATCAATTCCCTGCGGAACAAAGACCCCCAAAGGAGAGTGAAAATGGAAGGAATTTTGATCTCGTTGGTAATCGGCGGTATTGCCGGCTGGCTTGCGGGGCTGATCTTCAAAGGTAGCGGACAAGGTCTGGTCATGAACATTGTGACCGGTATCGTAGGTGGCGTGCTGGGCGGCTGGTTATTCGGCCTTTTGGGTGTTTCCATAACTCCCGGCTTCTTCGATGCGATCATTTCTTCCACCATCGGTGCGATCATCCTGCTGTTTATTGTCAGCAAACTGAAGAAGTCCTGAGCATCAATTTCGAGGCGTGCGTGGCGCAGTCTGCGCGTCACGCGCTACTCTGGCCCGGTTTTATCCCGGCGCATGCGCACGACGCCTTCCTGAGCCGTACTGGCTATCAGCCTCCCCGCGCGGTCGTAAATCATGCCGCGTGAAAGACCGCGACCACCACTGGTGCTGGGGCTGTCACAGGCATACAGCAACCAGTCATCAAACCTGAAGTCACGATGAAACCACATGGCATGATCCAGACTGGCCATGGTCAGGTTGCCTTTCATCCACGACAGACCATGCGGCAGGGTTGCCGTTCCCATCAACTGGAAATCGGACACGTAGGCCAGCAAAGCGCGGTGTAAGACGGGGTCATCCGGCAGTTTGCCATTGAGCCGGAACCAAAGGTTCTGGAATGGCGGCTGGGGCACAGGATTGACCGGATCGCTACCACCGGCCTGGCGAAACTCAAATGGCCCGAAGCGGTTGATCCAGCGTTGCATTTCTTCCGGCAGACGGACCATGGCCTCGTCCGGCAAGGGGTTGCTTGCTTCAATCTCCTCCGGAGCGGGCACCACGGGAGCGGGAAACTGGTGCTCCAGCCCCTCTTCTGCTACCTGGAACGATGCCGACATGGTAAAAATCGGCCAACCGTGCTGAATGGCCACCACTCGCCGGGCGCTGAAGCTGTTGCCATCGCGGCTGCGGTCGACGTTATACACGATGGGTGCGGTGTGATCGCCGGCACGCAGGAAATAGGCATGCAAGGAATGAATCAGCCTGTCCTCGACCGTTTCACTTGCCGCCAGTGCAGCCTGGCACAATACCTGGCCGCCATACACTCTCGAGGTGCCAATGTCCCTGCTCTGCCCGCGAAACAGGTTTACTTCAAGCGGCTCGAGGTGAATCAACTGCAATAATTCCTGAAATGAATCGCGGGTCTCATTCATCAATTCTGGTCCCTGTTGCGAATTTGGTCGGCTGATTGAGTACCATGTTGTCATGTCCCCACCGTCAGGCCAAGTATCCCGAACCCGCGCGTCAGCTGCGCAGTGGCTGAAGGCACACAGTTGCATGAGTAAGCCGGCCCGCGATGCGTTGGCGCAACTCACCCCGGCATTGCTGACAGAACTTGCCAAAAGCGACTCCACCACGCTGGCCATTGCAGGTCCACCCGGCAGCGGAAAATCCACGCTGGCGAGGCTGCTGGCCCACCTTCTGACCGTATCGGGCAAATCCACCACGGTCCTGTCCCTGGATAATTATTATTTCAGCCACGGCAAGAGGGCCCAGCTGGCGCAAGGCCTGCACCCGCTGTTGCAAACGCGGGGTGTCCCGGGAACCCACGACTGGGATGCGTTGCTGCACGACTTTGATTGCCTGCGACACGGCCAAATCCGGGGACTGCTGCTACCGGTTTTCAACAAGTCCGTCGATGATTTAGAACCGCGTTGCCGCTGGCACCCGGTCGAGGCCAGGCCGCAATACCTCATCGTTGAAGGGTGGTGCATGGGTGCCCCCGCGCAGGCCGGACCGGCACTGGAGCCGGCCGTGAACGAACTTGAGAGCAAGGAGGACCCGCTTGCAAGCTGGCGCCGCTACGTAAACCGCTGCCTGGCGCTTTACTATTCCAGCCTGAGGCAGCGAGTCGGGCAGTTCTGGTATCTTTCGGTGCCGGACTGGGATTGCGTGATTGACTGGCGCTGGCAGCAAGAGCAGGAGCTTCCTCAGCCGCTCCTGGCCAGCAGGGAAGAAACCCGGAAATTCCTGGCCACATTCGAGCGCATCGTCCGCCACATGCAGGCAACATCCCGGGACTGGGCAGACTACCGCCTGGAGACAGATAGCTCACACTGCCTGCACCCTGGCCTGCACTCCGGCCTTCACACTGGCCTGCACTCTGGGGCCACTTAAGGTGGGGCGTCTGTACTCCCACATTATCCTCGGGCACTATGAGGCAAGGCTGAACCGGGCACGACATGAAATCTCCTGACACGTTTCTCTGGCACGATTACGAAACCTTTGGCACCCGGCCAATGTATGACCGGCCAGCCCAATTTGCCGCCATCCGGACCGATGCAGATCTCAATCCCGTTGGCGAGGAATTGAGTTTTTTTGTGCACCGGCCGACGATGTCCTGCCGCACCCGGCAGCTTGCCTGATCACGGGGATAACACCGCAGGCCGCACGCCAGCAAGGTTTGCCTGAAACCGGGTTCGCCGCCCGTATCCTTGAGGAAATGATGCAAGCCGGCACCTGCTCAGCCGGCTACAACAGCATTCGCTTCGATGATGTATTCACGCGTAACCTGCTGTATCGCAACCTGCGCGATCCGTATGAGCGCGAATACCAGAAAGGCAACTCGCGCTGGGATCTGATTGACCTCGCACGCATGTGCTACGCCCTGCGACCCCAGGGCATTGCGTGGCCGTTGCGAGCACCGGCAGCAGGTTCGGCAGTGCAGGCTTCCACCCCCAGCTTCAAGCTGGAAGATCTTACGAAAGAAAATGGCATCGAACATTCAGGCGCACACGAAGCCCTGGCCGATGTGCGTGCCACCATTGCCCTCGCCCGCTTGTTGAAACAGGCCCAGCCCCGCCTGTACGACTGGGCTTTAGGTCTGCGCGACCAAAAAACCGCCATGGCATTGCTGGATCCCGTCGTGGGCAAACCCGTGGTGCACACATCTTCCCGAATTCCTGCTCTGCGCGGATGCACCACGCTGGAACTGCCCCTGGCAGTGTTGCCAAACAGGCCCAAATCCGTGGTTGCCTTTGATCTGATGGCAGACCCGGGCCCTTTGATTGAAGAACCGGCAGACGTCATTGCCGATCTGGTTTTCACACCTGTTGCCGATCTGCCGGAGGGTGTTACGCGTTTACCGCTCAAGGTAATTCACAGCAACCATCTGCCCATGATTGCCCCGGCTGCCTCCTTGCATGAAGTGGACACCGCGCGCATACAGCTCGATGTCGATCGCTGTCAGCAGCATGCCCGCCTGCTGTTGCAGGCCCTGCCGCTGATCCGGCCCAAGGTCATCGAAGTGTTTTCCCGCTCGTTTGACGATGAAGGCGGTTCTGCGCATGCAGATGCGGACCAGATGCTTTACTCCGGCGGCTTCTTTGCACCGAGTGACAAGTTCCTGATGCGCAAGGTCCTGGATGTACCCCCGGGTGAACTGTCCAGGCACATCTGGAGTTTCAAGGACGAACGCCTGCCACTGATGGTGTTTCGCTACCGGGCGCGCAACTTCCCCGAGACATTGAGTGCGGCAGAGCGCGAGGCCTGGGACAAGGATCGGGTCAGGCGCCTGATCAACCCGGCTGATCCGGAACAATTCAGCTTTGGTGCATACCGGGCCGCATTGGCTGAATACCGGGTGCTGTATGCGGGTGACAGCCGCGCGCAGCTCATCCTGGACCAGCTTGAAATCTGGGGACAGGAGACCGGCCTGGAGCGCCTGTGGCATGAGCAGCATTCAGGCGATGAGTGAGGTTAATGACTAAGGTTGATGATTAAGGCCAAGCCAATATTAAGCACGAGCACGGCCGAGTTCGTGGAGTTCGTGCGCCAGCGACTGGGAAATCACTGGATCGTGGGAGCACCCCTGGCCTTGGGCAAGCCTAACCACCTGGTTAATGCCCTGTACCTCGCTGCCCGTGCCGACGACTCCATCAGGCTGGAACTGTTCACTGCCTTGTCGCTCAATCCGCCAAAACCGGCCACCGGCCTCAAACAGCGATTCCTGGGGCCATTCATAAAGCGCCAGTTTGGTGACTACCCACGGCTTGAGTACCTGCAAGACCTGGACCGGGGCACCGTGCCGAATAATATTTCCATCAGCGAGTTTTACTTCCGTTCCGGCAGCCGCCTGCATGACCGCCATGCACAGCGCCATTACGTCTCCAGCAACTACACGCATGTCGCTCGCGACATGCAAGCCAAGGGGGTTAACCTCCTGCTGCAAATGGTGGCGGTAGATCCGCAGCGGCCTGGTTATTACAGCCTTGCGTCCAACCCCGATGTCACGCTGGACCTGCGCCGCAGAATACCGCGCGAAAACCTGTTGTTTGTTGGCCAGATAAATGCGGAGCTCCCCTACATGGGCGGTGATGCCGAACTGGCGACTGCTGAATTCGACTGGCTGCTGGACGGCCATCCGCAGCCACTGTTTGCCGTTCCCCGCATGGCAGTCAGTAACCAGGATTTCCTGGTCGGCCTGCATGCCAGTCAACTGGTGCGGGACGGCGGCACCTTGCAGCTGGGTATAGGTTCACTGGGTGATGCGGTCAGTTTCTTCACCGTCATGAGACATAAGGACAACCGCCAATACCGGGACGTGCTCAAGGCGGCCGGTGCGAATGAGCGCTGTGCGCCAAAGCTGCGCGACTCATGGGGAGGCGACCAGGCATTTGAACGCGGCCTGTACGCGGCCAGCGAAATGTTCATGGAGGGTTTTTTGCATTTACGCGCGGCCGGTGTGCTGAAGCGCAATGTCTATGACCACTGCCGCCTCCAACAGCTGCTCAACCAGGGGTTGATCCACGAGGACCTGGCGCCGGATAGCCTCGACACGCTCTGGGCGCATGGAGCGCTTCCGGCCCGCCTGGATGAGCAATCACTCGCCTGGCTGTTGCGCTTTGGCATCCTGCAGCCAGGCACAGCATACGATGAACGCCGCATCACCACGGCGCACGGTGGCAGTACTACTAACGATTTATCCGACCCCGGCGTGCGCAGCTTTTTGACCCTGCATGCGCTCGGTAAAAAACTCACTGGCGGAGTTGTGCTGCATGCAGCCTTTTTTCTTGGCTCACAATGGATGTACGACACCCTGAACGGCATGAGCAGGGACGAGCGCTCCCGCTTCCACATGACCGATGTGGCAAGAATCAACCAACTCTACGGCGGCGAAGAGCTGGACCGTGCGCAACGCCTTGAAGGCCGTTTCATCAATACGACGATGAAAATGACCTTGCTGGGCGCCGCGGTTTCCGACCAGTTGAGTGACGGGCAGGTGGTCAGTGGTGTTGGCGGCCAGTACAACTTCGTAGCCATGGCACATGCACTGGAACGGGGCCGATCCGTGCTGATGTTGCGCAGCAGCCGCGGTTCCGGCCGCAAGGCATCATCAAACATTGTTTGGCAGTATCCACACACAACCATACCCCGCCACCTGCGGGACATCGTGGTAACCGAATACGGGGTTGCCGATGTACGCGGCGCAGAGGATGAAGAGGTCATACAGAAACTGATTTGCATTGCGGACAGCCGGTGGCAGGAAGAATTGCGCGCCACAGCAGTCAAGGCCGGCAAACTCGATGCCGCATGGAGTGTCCCTGCTCAATTCCGCAACAACTCACCACGGTGGATGGAGCAGTGCCTGGCTGCGTTTCGCAGCTCAGGTGCGCTCCCGGACTATCCATTCGGCAGCGACTTTACCTCTGAAGAGCAACTCCTTGCTCGTGCGCTCACGTACCTCGCTGCGCTGGGCGACACGCGCATGCACCGTTTGATTCTGCTCCTGCGGGCGCTGGTCCTGCCGGGATGGATTCAGCGAGGACGCCGGGGGACTCCGCCAGGGAGTGATCAAGGCATCATGTTCCGGGCCTGTATCAGCAGAATGGGATTGGAAAATCCCGGATCGTGGCGTGAAAAGCTCGAGCGAAGGCTGCTGGAGCTGGCACTAATATCTACAGCACGCTGATCGGCTGCGAAACTGGCCCTTGTCACTGCTTGCTCTGCAGAATTAATCAATGAGTTAGCCCATCTTCTTCCATTTAATTCTGGGTCTTTATACACAAGTGCCTGATTGTCTAGGTTACGCTATTGTGACAGGCCCTTGTTACGCACCAGGGCTCGCCTCCCTTGCTTAAGTAATTGTATTTACGAGATATTATGTTATTGGTTAAATTTTGATCAAAACGCACAGCCATAGATCAGGCCTCAAGCCCTTAAAGCTTTCGCACAGGGTTATCCACAGGTTTTGTGGATAACTGTTCAGGCCACATTTAAAGCGAGCTGTGGCGAGGCCGTGGAAGGCGTCTTGCCTGCCGAAACCGGCCGTTTTGTGGCCTCGCGCAGGGCCCGGCGAGCCCCAGGAGAGACGAACTCCACATGGGTTCCGTCTGAAAACTGCAGCATCCAGAGTTCCCGCGCAGAACCATGGGGTTTGACGGACGCGATCACGCCGGTAATGGTCTTGCCGACCAGATCCTGGTTTACATTCATGACTGTCTCCTCCTGCTGATAAATCCCAATTCATGTTTTGCGCATGGTGGTATTTAACTCCTGCCGATTCTCAAAAGCTGAGAGGGGTATTGAGCGCGCTTTTCTCCTACAGAAATCAGGGCAAATCACAGCTGTGGCTTTCACCCGGCAGCCATATGCTGCATGTGGGTCCGTTCCAAACCGGGATCGGGCCAACCGAAACAAACCACAAAAGGAGAACAGATATGAAATTCATAATTGCGAGCTTGCTTGCCTGCATGCTCAACCTGACCGCCTGGGCAGCCGGAACGGTCAATATCAATACCGCTTCGGCAGAGGAGATTGCCGGGTCCATGAATGGGATCGGGCTCGCCAAAGCCCAGGAAATTGTGCGCTACCGCGAAACCAACGGAAACTTTGCCCACGTCGATGAACTGGTCAACGTCAAGGGGATTGGCATACGCACCATAGACAAGAACCGCGACATCATTTTCGTCGATGAAGCTGCGGTCAAAACCAAGGAATAGTTTCCAGCCGCAGGGACATCCGGCCTTTCCTACCGGCCGGATGTCCCTGCCTGTGCTGAGCCTGCCCGTACTGAGCTTACCTGGTCAACTCAGGAGGAATCCTGGATATACTGGCGACTGCTGAAGGCGTGGGCAATGGTGGATTGGTCGGTATATTCCAACTCCCCCCCAGTGGCACGCCATGCGTGATGCGGCTGGCTTTTACGCCGCTTTTTTGCGCCATGCGTTGCAGGTAATACGCGGTGGCTTCACCTTCCACGGTGGGGTTGGTCGCGATGATCAACTCTGCCGGCGGATCATCGCGCAATTTGGCCGCCAGCTCATCCAGCCCAAGTTCTGCGGGGCCGATACCATCCAGTGGCGAAAGCCGACCCATCAGAACGAAGTAGCGCCCCTGGTAACCTGTGGCCTGTTCAATTGCCAGCACATCACTGGGTGACTCAACCACGCACAGCTGCGCCGGATTGCGCTTTTCGTTCGAGCAAATCCGGCATAAGGAATTTTCGGTCAGGTCCCGGCACAGGGAACAGCGGCCGATGCGCTCCATGGCCACCTGCAAGGTTTGAGCAAGGTGCATGCCACCCGCGCGATTGCGTTCCAGCAAATGAAACGCCATTCGTTGGGCTGACTTGGGGCCCACGCCGGGAAGGCACCTGAGGGCTTCAATCAATTGCCCCAGCAGGGAAGCAGGTTCCATAGCCTAGTGGCCTGTAACAGAGAAAGTGGAAGAGGGATCGCGAAGCGATGGCGGTGGCTGGCGCCGGTCTGGAGCGAGGTTGATAGCCACAGCTATCGGCCGAGTGAAGACCAAGCCAGGCGCCGCCAGATCGAGCGAGCTGCTTGCGATTTCTCTGTTACAGGCCACTAAAACGGCAACTTAAATCCGGGGGGCAGGGAAAGTCCTGCAGTCATGCCAGCCATCTTATCCCGGGTGGTCTGGGCAATGCGATTGACCGCATCATTGACCGCCGCCGCGACAATATCTTCCAGCATTTCCACATCTCCCAGCAGCGACGGATCAATATGCACGCGGCGCACGGCGTGTTGCCCGTTCATCGTCACCGTGACCAGCCCTGCTCCCGCCTCGCCGCATACTTCCAGCTTGGCGAGCTCGTCCTGGGCTTTTTGCATTTCCTGTTGCATTTTCTGCGCTTGCTGCATCAAGCCTGCCAGGTTTCCTTTCATCTCGTCGCGACCCTCTTGAAGGAATCTCTGATCAATTCGTGAACTCGTATCTTGCGCCCAAAATGCCCAGCTTCTGCGTTGCAAATCTTGGCAATAGCCAGCTATTACCTGCGATTCGCGCCTTGAATCCGGGCATTTTGAGCAGCAATCTACTTCGTCCAGAATTAATCAGAGGCTCCTTAGGTTTATTGCACTGGCTGGATGGAATTTTCAATGATACGGGCGCCAAACCGCTCTTTGAGCGACTTGATTACCGGGTCCTCGTTGATCGCGCGCTCTGCGTCGGTCATCCTGATGTTCAACTGTTGCTCATCCAGTTTTGCCTGTGTGTGCAGATCCGCACCTTCATCATCAATGAGGCGAATCATCACTGCATGCCCAAGCTGATCACTGAGTGCCTGGCTCAGCCGATCTACACATGTGGCGGATCCCAGGTGTCTGAGCGAGGCAGCAATTGCAAATTCCCAGCGGTCATCGCTTCTGGACCGTAAATGTACATTGCGCGCCAACTCCCGCACCGGCCCGCTGAGTTTCAGGCTGCCCGCCAATGCCAGCCAGTCCAGATCATCTGCCAATGCCAGTTTGGGCGCAGGCGCACTTTGACCTTGTAGCGAGCCCACTATGCTCGCCTGGGTTCCCGTCCCGTGTGGCGTCGAGGCAGGCTGCGCCTGGCTGCGTCCCGAATGTCCGGACTTGCCTGGCTTTTTAGCCGCTGGCCCGCTTTGCCTGCCGCCAGATGGCTCACCCGCATCACCTGGCGGGCGGAAAGCCAGCATGCGCAGCAGCGTCATTTCCAGCCCGGTGCGGGGATCGGGTGCGATACCCAGCTCCTCCCGGCCCTTTATGGCAATCTGGTAATACAACTGGGCGTCTTCAGGGGCCAGCCTGGACGCCAGTTCGACCACCGATTCCCAGTCGGTTCTTTCGGCGTCCTTGTAGCCCGGTACGCATTGCACCAGGCAGATGCGGTGCAGGGTTTCTGCCAGGCTGGCCAGTACGTTATCCACTTCCCGGGACTGGGCCACAAGCTCAGCAACAATGGACAACAAGGTCGCAGCATCACCTTCAGCCAGTGCGGTGATCATGGCGGAGATGTGCCCGTGACTGACAAGACCGAGCATCTGCGACACCTGTTCAGCGGTCAGCTTACCACCGCTAAACGCTACGGCCTGGTCAAGCAGGCTCAAGCCGTCCCGCATGCTGCCATCGGCTGCCCGGGACAGCAGCACCAGGGCCTCCGCTTCCGCCTCAATGCCTTCGGACTGAACAATCTCCGCCAGGTATTGCTGGATTTGTGCCGGTAACAGGCGGCGCAAGTTGAATTGCAGGCAGCGCGACAGGATGGTGACGGGAATGCTTTCCGGATCGGTGGTCGCCAGTACAAATTTTACGTGTGGCGGCGGCTCTTCCAGGGTTTTCAGCAAGGCATTGAAGCTGCTTTTCGACAGCATGTGGACTTCGTCGATGATGTACACCTTGTAGCGGCCACGACTGGGCGTGTACTGCATGGAATCCAGCAGGTCGCGGGTCTCGTCCACACCGGTACGATCGGCGGCGTTGATCTCGAGGACATCCACAAATCGACCATCATCAATGTCGATACAACTGGCACACTCGCCGCAAGGCGTTGAGGAAACACCCTTCTCACAATTGAGGCACTTGGCCAGGATGCGGGCAATGGTGGTTTTACCTACGCCGCGCGTGCCGGTGAACAGGAAAGCATGATGGACCCGATTTTGGTCCAGGCCGTTGACCAGGGCCTGGATGATGTGTTCCTGTCCGACCAGTTGCCGGAAGGATTTTGGGCGCCATTTGCGCGCCAATACCTGGTAACTCATAGCCCGCGGATCAGTGTGAAATAAGACATGTATTCATCGGTATGCACTATACCAGACCACCCGCTTGCCCGTGATCACAGGGTGGCAGCCTCTGCCAGCCACACCCCGGCACCCGAGTTCGCTGCTGCCGCTGCTCCCTTCCGGGCCTGACGGGGTTCACAGTGTATCGTCGCGAGGGGACAAGCAGAGGCCACCATAAATCGCTCCCGTACTATCCATGCATGCGGTTAAACGGCACTGTGCGGACGTTGCGGGATGGGCATTGTGCCGGATGGACCCATGCGGTGCAAGGCGCAACCCCTCAGCCCGCTGACGTGCGAGGGGAAGGCGAGAATTCCTCTGCTCGTCTGGGGGCCGCAGGCAATCTATACTGCGCGCTGCATGAATCAGAAACATGTGGCTCAAACATGGGCCTCAGACGGGTACCCGGAGCAAAAAATGAAATTCAGCGCGCACGTGGAAGAATGGGAACTGGTCCAGCCATTTCGAATTTCCGGCTTTGAATCGACGAAAGCGCAGAGCCTGGTGGTGCAATTGAGCGATGGTAAATATCTCGGCCGCGGCGAGGCGCAGGGAGTGTATTACCTGGACGAAACCAGCGACAGCATGTTTCGGCAGGTCGATGAGATCGCCGAACAGATTCGTAGGGGCGTGTCCCGCGCTGAGTTGCAGAACCTTCTCCCACCCGGGGGTGCGCGCAATGCTGTGGACTGCGCCCTGTGGGATCTTGAATGCAAGCAAGCAGGCAAGACCATATGGCAACTGACTGGCATCAACCCAAAACCAGTGACCACCGTATTTACCATCGGCCTGGAAGATACGCCTGAAGCGATGGCGGAAAAAGCCCGTGCCGCGAAGGATTGCCCGATTCTCAAAATCAAGCTCAGCAGCCACATGCCCTGTGAGAAACTGGCTGCTATCCGGGCCGCTCGCCCGGATGCGAAGCTGGTGGTTGATGCAAATCAGGGCTGGAATTTCGAGTTGCTGCAGGCAGCCTTACCGAAACTGCAGAAGCTGGGCCTGGAAATGCTGGAACAGCCACTCGAGCGTGGTGCGGATGAAGCGCTGGAGGGATTTGCGTCCCCCATCACCCTGTGCGCGGACGAATCCTGTCTGCACTCCGGGGAACTCGATAACGCGGCTCGCCGCTACAGCATGATCAACATCAAGCTGGACAAGACCGGTGGTTTGACCGAAGCACTGAACCTGGCACAGGCCGCAAGAGCAAAGGGCCTGAAATTGATGGTCGGCAACATGGTGGGGAGTTCACTGAGCATGGCCCCGGCCTTTGTCATTGCCCAATTATGCGATTTTGTCGATATTGACGGACCCTTGCTGCAGAAATATGACCACCCTGGTGGCCTCGTATACAAAAAGGGCGTGGTTGATGTGTTTGATCCGGGTTTTTGGGGCTGAAGACCAGCTATTAAAATTCAGCGGGCGCTACCCGGGCTATCAGGGATTTAATGTACTGCGTCTCGGCTATGGCTGGGTGCACCGGATGATCCGGGCCCTGGTGGCCGATTTCCAGGATCTGGACCTGCCGGTCGATCTGCCTGCCGGACGCACGCACCACGTCCAGCAGATCGTCCTGGCTTAAATGCATGGAACAGGATGCGCTGGCCAGAATGCCTTCCTGGGACATCAGGCGCAAGGCCAGTTGATTCAATCGGCTGTAGGCCAGCCTGCCCTCTTTGTAATCCTTGCGCCGAGGTATAAATGCCGGAGGGTCCAGGATAATCACATCAAAATGCTCGCCGCTGTCGCGTAAGGATTTCATGGCCGCAAAGGCATCCCCCTCGAAGATGGCCAGCTTGCCCTGCAAACCATTCAACTGCGCGTTTTGCAGTGCAAGATCCAGTGCAAACGCCGAGGTATCCAGGCACAAAACCTGGTCAGCACCAGCCCGCGCTGCCTGCACGCCCCAACCGCCAATGTAGGAGCAGACATCCAGTACTCTCTTGCCGCGGGCATAGTGGCAGATACGTTCACGATTCAGGCGATGATCATAAAACCAGCCGGTCTTCTGGCCGGCTATGACCGGAGCAAGGAAGCGGGTGCCGTTTTCTTCCAGCTCGACCAGCCCGCCTTCCAGCAATTGCCCTTGCTCAATGCGCACGTAGCTGTCCAGGCCTTCGCTGGCGCGCAGCTTGCCGTCGTTCTTCAGCACAATGGTTGTTGGCTCGACCACCACATTCAGTGCAGACATGATTTCCGGCAGCGCCTGCTCCATGCCGGCCAGGGATACCTGGACCACCAAAGTTGTTCCGAACCGGTCCACCACCAGCCCGGGCAGACCATCGCTGTCACCAAAAACCAGGCGATAATAGGCCTGGTCAAACACCTGGCTGCGCAGGCGCAAAGCGGCTTCGAGTCTATGACGGATAAATTTGTGGCTCAGGGGCTGGCTCGTGGAGCGGCTGAATATTCGGCCACAGATCAGGTGATGAGGATTGACCATCACGGTGCCCAACGGCTTGCCACTGGTGGTTACCAGGTTGGCGAGTTCGCCAGGCTGAAACTGTTTCAAGTCCGACTCAACTTCATTGGAGTAAACCCACAGGTGGCCCGTCCGCAATCGCTGGTCCGCTTTGGGTTTGAGTCGTAGTTCCTGGAATTCCACCTCTATTTTCCTTGCCTGGTCTAAAGCATTCAGTTTGACGCTTCGCGCCTCGGGTATGAGGAATTAACCCTCCTTCTCACGCAAATTGCAAATGCCAAGGGAAAGGATGAGAGAAGGAGGTTATTCGCTCCTCCCTGCAACAAGAACCGCCTATGGGCGGTTCAGATCGCTGATCTTTGCGTTGGGCCTACGAGAGGAAGGGAGCGCAATGGATGAACATTGGGCTGCTTATTTCCGGAGTATGCGGGGCAATTCCGGTACACATCCCGCCAGCCGTCATGCTCATAATCCCAGCGTTGAAATACATCACTCGGCTTGCTTCTGCCGTTGCTGATTTCCACGCCAAGGTCGCCCGCGGATAGATTAACCATGCGGGGACTATGCAGAAAGAGGGCCGCCAAGGATCGACGGCCCTTCTGGTTTGTGAATCAGTTCATCTCAGCAATTAGTGTAGTTATCGCCAACCGTGCAGCTCTCCGTTGATGCCGTCTTTGTATCCCCGCCGCTAACTGACGAATAGAAACCGCTGGCTACGTTTTGATAGCCACCGCTGACTGACGATTGCCCACCGCTGGCTATGTTGTAAATCCCGCCGCTGACTGACGTACCGGCTTCGCTAGCCTCATTGCCCTCCCCGCCGCTGACTGACGACAGCCTTCCGCTGGCTATGTTTCCTTGCCCGCCGCTGACTGATGCATACTCATTGCTGGCTGTGTTGCTGCTCCCCCCGCTGACTGACGAAGCGTAATTGCTGGCGAGGCCGTTTGACCCACCGCTGACTGAGGAATACCAACCGCTGGCTATGTTGGCATTCCCTCCGCTGACTGACGAGTACGGTCCGGACGTTTCATTTACGGCGCCAACGACCATGCCACCATATGACGAGTAATTGTCTGAATTCCCGATAACCAGATTGTGAGAGCCGCCTCGCCGATTGCAATAACGGTCATCTGGGCATAAATCGTTAGGCCCAAACGGCTCGTTATAGCCAACTATCAGGTTGCCGGAGCCGTTCGTTGTAGCGGTTGAGCTTAAACCATTAACAACCTGCACGTTCATCGCTGAAAACCGCAGGGTATCTTGCCCCGTATTGGGGTCTGTAATACGTGAAACATCCGCGAGCAAGAGTTCCAGCGCGGCGACTTTTGCTTCCAATGTCGCAACTCGTGTGTCTAGGCTTGGGGGTTTCGGTGCAGGCGCCGCCATGAGAGCTGTTAATGGTACGCAAAGCAAAACAGTGGATAGGATAGAAAGAGAAAAATATTTGGATTTCACAATTGCACTCCTCGTCAATCCGTCAGGTAATTTCGTCCCTGAACTGTGATTCACAAGGAAGGCAGAAAGGGCCAGGTGCCCTTAATGCCCTGGAGTTTGTGAAGGCATCCCGCCTGCTTTGGCTAGAGATAGCGTGTCAAAACGTTCTAACGATACCCCCAGGGACGAAGGTGAGCAATGGGGGGGTTACCTGCCAACTGCTTTTGTGCGGGTTGGTTGGCGCTTTTTTACGCCTGCAAGTCAGCGATTTTTGATGGGAATAAAGATGGGAATAAAAAAACCACTTAGTTAAAAGAGGTTTAATTTCAATATCTTATGTCATTAATTGGCGGAGAGAGAGGGATTCGAACCCTCGATGGGCTTTTTTTAACCCATACTCCCTTAGCAGGGGAGCGCCTTCAGCCACTCGGCCATCTCTCCAAAAATCTGCTTGTCGTATCGCGGGGAGCCTTTCTTAAGGACAATCCCGCTCATAGTTACCTCAGTCGCCACCCTCAGGGAGGGATAGTCTCAAACCATCTGTGGTTTGAGCCCTTCGGGCGCACTGCGTGCGACCAAATTCGCTCCCGGCGAATTTGTCGAACCCTCGATGGGCTTTTTTTAACCCATACTCCCTTAGCAGGGGAGCGCCTTCAGCCACTCGGCCATCTCTCCAAATTCAATTATCCGGTTCTGCGGCTAACCGGAGCACCTGGCGCTCCCCTGGAGCGCGTTACTCCGGGCATCCTCGGCAACTGCTCCCTGCGTTGCCCTACCTCCTGCATCCCTGCAGTCGTGCCCTTCGCCCCTTCGGGGCCGTCTCCGCTTCGCTGCGACGTTCTAATTCGCTCCCGGCGAATTAGTCAGCCACTCGGCCATCTCTCCAAATTCTATCGTTCTTTACCTACAACTGCGGCAAACACCGCAAGTCACTGCTTGCCGTTGTGTGGGGGGGCGCAAGAATACGTACTTCAATGAACCAGGTAAAGGGACTTCCAAATCAAAGATCGGTGCCGCCTGCTGCGCCGTCGGTTCGTTCCTTCAAGATACGCTGGTAGATCTCCTCGCGGTGTACCTGGACATCAGGTGGCGCCTCGATACCGATACGTATCTGATTACCTTTTACGCCGAGTACTGTTACGGTGACATTATCACCAATGACAAGCTTCTCTCCGATCCTTCTTGTCAAAATCAGCATGCCAACCTTCCTCTGGTTTGAGGCGCTTCATGCGCCCGCTAATTATTGATCTTATTCGCCACTACACATTCATTGCGAGACGATCAGACTAAGTGTTGTTTCTCACCCAAGGGGCAACAGAAGCCAGTGCTTTATCCAGATTTTCCGGCTGGGAACCACCTGCCTGTGCGAAATCCGGGCGCCCGCCTCCTTTACCGCCAACCTGCTGCGCCACGAAGTTTACCAGATTGCCCGCTTGAATCCGAGCAATCAAATCTTTGCTAACGCCTGCCGCAACCCGCACTGTGCCAGATTCCGTGCTGGCTAAAACGACCACCGAACTGCCTAACTGGTGCCTGAGCTGATCGATCATCTTTCGCAATGTTGCGGAATCGGTGTTATCCAGGGCGACGGCAAGTACTTTCACGCCGTTGATGTCAACCGCTTTGCCAGTGAGTTCATTACCGCTGGCCGTGGCCATTCGGGCTTTCAATTCATCCAGGTCTTTTTCCAGCGTGCGGTTGCGTTCCAGCAATTGCTGAACCCTTTCGTCCACGGAATCCGGCGAAACCTTGAGAGTGCCGGCCACCTGCCTGAGACGATCTTCCATGGCCTGGATCCAGGCAACTGCAGCCTCTCCGGCCACGCCAACAATCCGGCGAATGCCAGAAGCAATAGCCGATTCCTCAATGATCTTGAACTGGCCGATATCACCAACCCGCTGCACGTGGGTGCCGCCACACAGCTCGATGGAAAAATCCCCGAACTGCATGACCCGGACCCGATCCCCGTATTTTTCGCCAAACAAGGCAGTCGCGCCCGTCTTGAGTGCGCTTTCCATATCCATGATTTCGACCCTGGATGCCGGGTTGCGGCGAATTTCCCGGTTCACGAGCCGTTCAATTTCCCGGATTTCCTCCGTACTGACCGCCCGGGGGTGGGTGAAGTCGAACCTGAAGTGATCCGGGGCAACCAGTGACCCTCGTTGTTCCACGTGCTTACCCAACACCTGCTTGAGTGCCGCGTGCAGGAGATGCGTCGCTGAGTGATGCAGGACAATGGCCTGCCGCCTTTTGGCATCAATGCTAGCTGTGACCGCCGCTCCAGCAACCAGGCGGCCGGATTTGAGCACTCCAACATGGCCAAAAAAAACGCCAGCAGTCTTCACCGTGTCGCTGACCTCGAATTCAAAGTCATCGCCCCGGAGTGTTCCGGTATCACCAAGCTGGCCACCGGATTCGGCATAAAAAGGGGTGCGATCCAGGAACACAATGGCTTCATCGCCGGCCAGCAGCGCCTTGCTTAAACCACCGTCCGCAATGATGCCAACAACCCGCGCGCCTTCCGCCGAGAGCTGTTCATAACCAAGAAATACTGTTTCAGGCAGGCTGGCAATGATTTCCGTAGATATCTGCATTCGCTGGGCAAATTGACCGGATGAGCGCCCCCGCTCCTGCTGCCGGGCCATCTCCTCGTTAAAGCCCTCTTGGTCCACGCCAAGTCCATGCTCGCGTGCGATATCCTGCGTCAAATCCAGCGGAAAGCCATAGGTGTCGTACAGGAGGAAAGCAGTGCTGCCATCTATTTCCCGGTCGGATTCATCCATCACCTGCTGCAGGATGCCCATGCCCGCATCCAGGGTGCGTGAAAAGCGCTCCTCCTCATCAAGCAATACCGCTTCAATCTGCACCTGCCGTTGCTTGAGTTCAGGGTAGGCCTCGCCCATCTGGCCAACCAGGGGTTGCACCATGCGGCTGAAAAAGGGTTGCTTCTGGCCCAATTTGTAACCATGTCGCACTGCGCGGCGAATGATGCGCCGCAGGACATATCCTCGGCCATCCCGGGAAGGCAGCACACCATCCATGATCAGGAAGGCGCAGGCCCGGATGTGGTCTGCAATCACGTTCAGGGACTTGTTGCCCGGCTCCTTGCATCCGGTCAACTTTGCCGCTGCCTTGATCAACGCCTGGAACAGGTCAATCTCATAGTTACTGTGCATGCCCTGCAGCACGGCAGAGATCCTCTCAAGACCCATGCCGGTGTCAACGCAGGGCTTGGGCAAAGGCACCATGGTCCCATCGGCGGCCCGGTCGAACTGCATGAAAACCAGGTTCCAGATTTCAATGTAGCGGTCGCCGTCCTGGTCATCAGAACCCGGTGGACCGCCGGCAACGTCCGCACCATGGTCATAGAAAATCTCGGTGCATGGCCCACACGGGCCGGTATCGCCCATGGCCCAGAAATTATCGCTTTCAAACTCGCGACCGCCCGGTTTGTCGCCAATGCGCACAATGCGACTGGCGGGCACACCTACCTGGTTCGCCCAAATAGACCAGGCTTCGTCATCCGTGTGGTAAACCGTCACCCACAAACGCTCTGCATCCAGCCCAAGCACCCGGGTGAGTAATTCCCAGGCATAAAGAATTGCGTCCTGTTTGAAGTAGTCGCCAAAACTGAAATTGCCCAGCATTTCAAAAAACGTATGGTGCCGCGCGGTATAGCCTACCTGGTCGAGGTCATTGTGCTTGCCGCCCGCGCGCACGCAACGTTGCGCAGAAACAGCTCTTTTGTAGGGCCGCTTTTCGGCACCGAGGAACACATCCTTGAACTGCACCATGCCGGCATTGGTAAACAGCAGGGTCGGATCGTTGGCCGGCACGAGCGGGCTTGAAGCAACGGCCACATGCTCCTTGCCAATAAAAAAATCGAGGAATTGCTGGCGAATTTCCGCCGTAGACTTACCCGTAGCCTTCATACTCTGCGTGCCTTTGAATTTGCATTCTGGTGAAGCGGAAGTGTACCTAATTACGCGCCGGAAATTACATTATTGCTCTGAGAACCCTTGCAGTGCCGTCATCGCCTGCTGATGGCTGAACCCCCGATTCATCAGCCTGCGGTAGTATTTGGCCCGGCCGGCGAAATCCAGGGTCCCGCTGTGCTGACGCGATAACCAGTTGGCCGCCAATGGAATCCAGTCTTCTGCGGAATTTTGCAATTGGCTTTCGATGATGTGTTCTGGAACCTGTCGCTGACGCAGTTCTGCCTGGATCTTTAACGGACCCTGGTATCGCAGGCAACGGGAGCGGATAAAGGAAGCTGCGAAGCGCTCATCGGAAAGCGCCCCCTCCTCCTGCAAGGTGGCAATGAACGCGGCTACGCGGGGCACTATGCCTTCCTGCCCCGCCCATTTTTTCAACAAGCGGGCCTGCAATTCCAGCACCGCATATTCGCGCCGGGCCAACAGCATCCCGGCGAAAGTCCTCATTTCACTCTGCGATGGACCACCTGTGACCGGCTCGCCGGCTTCGCTTTGATCAGGAATCAATTTCCTCATCCGCCGGCACGTCATCATCCCTGGCGGATGCACTGCTGCCAGGCAGTAATTCGGTGCGCAAACGGGTATCAATTTCTGTTGCCATGGCCGGATTGTCCTTGAGGAACTGACGTACGTTTTCCTTACCCTGCCCGATACGATCACCTTTGTAGGTGTACCACGCGCCAGACTTGTCGATGATGTTGTTTGCCACGCCCAATTCGATCAGTTCGCCTTCACGGGAAATACCCTCGCCATAAAGAATTTCGAATTCAGCCTGTTTGAACGGCGGGGCTAATTTGTTCTTGACGACCTTGACGCGGGTCTGGTTGCCGATGACTTCATCGCCCTTTTTCAATGCACCAATGCGCCGTATGTCGAGTCGAATGGATGCGTAGAATTTCAAGGCATTACCGCCGGTTGTCGTCTCCGGACTGCCAAACATGACGCCAATTTTCATGCGGATCTGGTTGATAAAAATAACCATGCAATTGGAGCGATTGATGTTGGCAGTCAGCTTACGCAAGGCTTGCGACATCAGGCGGGCGTGCAGTCCCATGTGGGAATCACCCATGTCACCTTCGATTTCCGCCTTGGGTGTCAGGGCTGCCACCGAGTCAACCACCACGATATCGACCGCACCGGAGCGCACCAGCATGTCGGTGATTTCCAGGGCCTGTTCCCCGGTATCCGGCTGGGAAACCAGCAAGTCTTCAACGTTAACGCCCAATTTCGCCGCATACAGCGGATCGAGCGCATGTTCGGCATCCACGAAAGCCGCCGTGCCACCCAATTTCTGGCACTGGGCGATCACCTGCAGGGCCAGCGTAGTCTTGCCACTGGACTCAGGGCCATAAATTTCCGAAACCCGACCGCGCGGCAGGCCGCCAATGCCGAGCGCGAGGTCCAGTGTCAGGGAACCAGTGGACACGACCTGTGCTGCTGCCCCCGCCGTACCATCGCCCATGCGCATAATTGCGCCTTTGCCGAACTGGCGCTCGATCTGTGTCAATGCCGCTGAAAGTGCTTGTTTTCTGTTGTCGTCCACGCGTCCTCTCCTGATATTTTTATCGCCCGTTCCGGATAACCCGAATCCCGCTGACACCCATCCCAATAACATCAATCCCTATAAAGTCAATCATGCTTACACCCATTCCGTTGACTGCCACTCCATTTACTGCGGCTCCATTGACCAATTATGACATAGCCGTTGGCAACGCTTAAGCACCAGCATGACTGCAACGGCGATTTCCTACACCTGACCGGGCACTTGTTCAGTGTCTTTGCGATCACGCTGCCGTTTTGGCTTGGCCGCTGGTCCTACGAAACACATTCTGCACGAGCGGGTTCTCAAATTGCGATAATGCTTCAGTAGCCCGAATCATCATCGCCACGCACAAAACGCAACATGCCTTGCAGTGCATGCAGCACCGATTGCTGGCGGATGCTGTCGCGGCTTCCCTCGAACCGGATGCGCTCGCTGCGAACTCCTCTGCCACGAACACCCCAGGCGAACCAGACGGTGCCGACAGGTTTTTCCTCGGTACCGCCATCCGGTCCCGCGACGCCCGTCACAGCCAGGCTTGCATCTACCCCGGCAGAATCGAGGGCACCCTGCGCCATTTGCTTTGCCACGACTGCGCTGACTGCCCCATGTTGCGCCAAAGCAGCAGGTTCGACCTGCAGCATGTCCGTTTTTGCGCGATCACTGTAGGTAATGAAGCCGCGATCAAACCAGGCGGAGCTGCCGGCGCGGTCGGTGCAACACTTGGCCACCCAACCCCCGGTGCAGGACTCAGCAGTGGCCAGCAACCACCCTTTTGCCGTCAATGCCCCCGCCAGGTGCTGGACGGTGTTTTCAATTTCTTGCTCAATCATGGTTCACCGCAGCTGACCGCTTGCCGCTAACCAGCCCCGTATGCTGACCAGCAGTGGCATTGTACCCCGATCCCGGGCGGGCGCCCCGCACGACTTCTCGCAGCTTGACTTCTGACTGTGCACAGCTTGCGTTACACTTCAACGGATGTCCTCCGTCGCCACTGCCGAACTGTCCAGCCATACACCCCTGATGCAGCAATACCTTGGCATCAAGGCCGAGCATCCCCACACCCTGCTGTTATTCCGCATGGGGGATTTTTACGAACTTTTCTACGAAGACGCGCGCAAAGCAGCCCGGCTTCTGGATATAACTTTGACCAGCCGCGGTGAATCAGCCGGGTTCCCGATTCCAATGGCCGGCGTGCCCTACCATGCCCTCGACAACTATCTGAAGCGACTCGTGCGCCACGGGGAATCCGCGGCAATTTGCGAACAGGTCAGCGAGCCCGTTGCCGGAAAAACCCTGGTCGACCGGAAGGTTGTACGTATTATTACCCCCGGCACCGTAACCGAGGAGGCGCTGCTGGATGCACGCGCGGACAATGTCCTGGCAGCGGTAGCGGGCGATCAGAAACAGAGTGCCCTTGCATGGCTGGATTTGTCTTCCGGGCGATTCCGGGTGCGGTTACTCACCGGACACCCGGACCTCGAGTCACAACTGCAACGATTGGCTCCTGCTGAACTGCTCGTTGCCGAAGGCGCATGCCTGCCGGGCACAATCACTGAAAAAGCCCGCCAGCGACCCGCCTGGAAATTTGACCGTAAACAAGCCGGCAAACTCTTGCTGGAACAGTTCCAGACCAAAGACCTCAGTGGCTTTGGCATAGAAGATTTGCCTGCCGCAGTGATCGCGGCGGGCGTGTTGCTCGACTACGTCCAGGAAATGCAAAAAACTGCCCTGCCCCACCTGCGCAGCATTCGCCTTGAGCAGGCAGAGGAGTTTGTTCACCTTGACGCCGTCAGCCGGCGTAACCTGGAAATTGATCACAGCCTGGGCGGCCGCGCAGATGCCTCGCTGGTGGGGGTCATGGACACCTCGGTTACGGCGATGGGGGGACGCCTGCTGCGACGCTGGCTGGCAAACCCCTTGCGCAACCATGCCGTGATCAAGAGCAGGCAAGAAGCCATTGCCGAGCTGATGATCAGTGATGCGCACCCTGGTCTGCGCAAGATTTTGCGCGCTGTCGGTGACATCGAACGTATCCTTTCCCGCATAGCACTGAGCACGGCCAGACCACGGGATTTGATGACCCTGCGCAATGCACTGGCGCTAATGCCCGGCCTGGATTCAGCCCTGGGCCAGAGTCCGCACCGCGTCACCCGGGAAGTTGTGGGATCCCTGCACGGCATGCCCGCCCTGCACGCACTGCTGGCTCGCGCATTGATTGAGGAACCCCCCGTCCTGATTCGCGATGGGGGTGTCATTGCCGGGGGTTACGACGAGGAATTGGACCGTCTGCGCTCGCTGTCGGAAAACGCCAGTGACTTCCTGCACCAGTATGAACAGAGCCAACGCGAACTGACGGGTATCGCCAGCCTGAAAGTTGGCTACAACCGGGTGCATGGCTATTACATCGAGATAACCCATGCCCACCAGCACCTCGTGCCACCCGCATACTCGCGCAAGCAGACTCTCAAGTCCGCAGAACGCTACATCACCCCCGAGCTCAAGACATTTGAAGACCAGGTGCTGTCCAGCCGGGAGCGGGCACTGGCGCGGGAAAAAGCGTGCTACTCAGGGCTGCTGGAAATCCTGCAGAATGATCTGGCGCCCTTGCAGGAAATTGCTCGCTCCATTTCACGGCTGGATGTACTGTGTGCTTTTACCGAGCGCGCCCAGGTCTTGAAGTTTGCGCCACCGGAATTTTCACCAGAACGTGGCCTGCATATTGTTTCCGGCCGGCACCCGGTGGTTGAAGCGCTGCAAAATCAACCGTTTACACCCAATGATCTTGAACTTGGTGAAGAGCGCCGCATGCTGATCATCACCGGCCCGAACATGGGCGGTAAGTCGACGTACATGCGGCAAACGGCCCTGATCGTCCTGCTGGCCCATGCGGGCAGCTGGGTACCTGCCACAAGTGCGCGAATCGGGCCCGTCGACAGGATTTTTACCCGCATCGGCGCTGGAGATGACCTGGCGGGAGGGCGATCCACGTTCATGGTGGAAATGTCAGAAACTGCCAATATCCTGCATAACGCCAGTCCCGACAGCCTGGTCCTGATGGATGAAATTGGCCGTGGCACCAGTACCTACGACGGGCTGGCGCTGGCCTGGGCCTGTGCGGTGTTCCTTGCTCGCAAGGTCAGGGCCAACTGCCTTTTCGCCACGCATTACTTTGAACTGACGCGACTGGCGGAACAGGAAAATGGCGTGGCCAACGTGCATCTGGATGCCGTGGAGCACAAGGACAGCATCGTATTTTTGCATTCAGTCCAGGAAGGGCCGGCCAGCCAGAGCTACGGCCTGCAGGTTGCCGCCCTCGCCGGTATTCCGCGTGCGGTTCTTGACCACGCCCGCCGCCACCTGGCTGAGCTGGAAAAGCAGCAACGCGCGGATTCGCCGCAACTGGCGCTGTTTGACCAGCCGGCTCCCGGCAAAGCACTTGAGCAGCAAACCGTGGGTACGGATCGCTTGCGGGAACGATTGGAAAGGCTGGACCCCGACGCACTGTCACCAAGGCAAGCCCTGGAAATGCTGTACGAACTGAAAACCCTGGGAGCAGAACCCGGCGCCAATAATTGACTAATCCTTACCGCGAATAAAGCCGATGATTTGGCGCCGTTCGCGCTTGTCCGGGCGCCGCGCTGGCGCCGCCTGGGCAGAGTTCTCCAATCTGCGTTGCTGCGCAACATGCTCACGACGCACAACACTGGCTTCCTCTTCGTTGAACAGTAGCTTCGCTTCGCTGGCAGAACCACGGCGGTTTGACGCCACGCTGACCGTGATTTCAAATACTTCCTCGCCTCGCGTGATGCTGAGGTGATCGCCAGCTTTCACTTCCCTGCCCGGCTTGACCCGGTGTCCCTCAAGGTGAACCTTCCCACCAGCCACCATTTCGCGGGCCAGCGCTCGTGTCTTGAAAAAACGAGCAGCCCATAACCACTTGTCAATCCGGACGCCTTCACTCATTGAAGCAATCCGTCTCGTGGCCTGTTACAGGCCACTAACTACTTGAGGTCATCAGCGAGTTGATACGGCGCACAAATCCCGCCGGGTCGGGCAAGGTGCCACCCTCGGAGAGCAGCGCCTGCTCATACAGCAGCAAGGACAGCATGCCAAATGTCTCGCCATCTCCCTCGGCAGCCAGTCGTGTCACCAGCGCGTGCCCCGGGTTGAGTTCAAGTATTGGCCTGGACTCAGGGATTTTTTGTCCGGCTTGCTTGAGCATTTTCTGCAGATGCAATGCCATGTCGTGTTCCTGCAGTACCAGGCAGGAGGCAGAGTCGGTCAATCGATGGCTGGAGCGCACTTCACTGACCCGCTGATCCAGGGCCGCGGAAATGCGCTTGAGCAAGTCCGGGGCTAGTGCACTCGCCTCACCTGTGGTGTCGCTCTTCTTCTCTTCCCCGGCATCCAGTATTTCTGCCAGGTCAATATCGCCCTTGGCCACGCTGCGGAATGACTTTCCCTCGTATTCATGCAGGTAGGACATCATCCACTCATCCACCCGGTCTGACATCAGCAGCACTTCAATGCCATTCTTGCGAAAAACTTCCAGGTGCGGGCTGTTGCTGGCTGCCGTGTGATGCTCCGCCGTGATGTAGTAAATGCTATTCTGCCCGGCTTTCATGCGCGCCAGGTAGACGTCCAGGTCCGTCATAGCTCCTGCGGACTCGTCATGAGTGGAAGCAAAACGCAGTATCTTCAGAATCCGGTCGCGGTTAGTGAAATCTTCCACGACGCCTTCTTTTAGCACTGCTCCAAACTGCTTGTAAAAGGACAGGTAGGACTCCTCGCCTTCTTTAGCCAGCCGCGTAATCATGTCCAGGCTGCGGCGGATTACGGCAGCCCTGATTTTGCCGACGAGCTCATTTTCCTGCAGCAGTTCGCGTGAAACATTCAAAGGCAGGTCCTGGGAATCAACCACGCCGCGAATAAATCGCAGGTAATGTGGCAACAGCGCCTGCGCGCCATCCATGATGAACACGCGGTTGACATACAAGCGCACGCCACTGCGCTCATCGCGTTGCAGCATGATGTCCAGGGGCGCATTTTTCGGAATGAACAACAGGGTCGTATAACTTTGGGTGCCTTCCACCTTGTTGTGTGCCCAGCACAAGGGCTCTTCCAGGCCGTGGCTCAGGTATTTGTAGAATTCCTTGTACTCGTCGTCCTTGATCTCGGTTTTCGGCAAGGCCCACAACGCCGTTGCTTTGTTGACCTGTTCCCATGGGCCTTTTTCGGAGGGTAAATCGTCATCTGCAGCATCGTCATCGGCGTCGGCTTTCTCGAGGCCGGCTTGCAGGAAGATTGGAAAACCAATGTGATCCGAATAGCGTTGAATCAGGGAGCGCAGAGTCCAGTTTTCCAGGTATTCCTTTTCTGCGGGCTTGAGCTTCAATATTACCGACGTGCCGGGCTGTTCCCGGGTTTCCGGCTGAATGGAGTATTCGCCGCCCCCGTCAGATTCCCAGCGCACCCCAAGTTCAGCCTGGTCGCCGGCTTTGCGAGTAAGTACCGTAACCCGCTCAGCCACAATAAATGCTGAGTAGAACCCAACACCAAATTGCCCAATCAACCGGGCATTGGATTTTTGATCTTCCGCCAGTTGTTCAAGGAACTGGCGCGTCCCGGACCTGGCTATGGTTCCAAGATTACCCATTACATCTTCCTGGGACATGCCGATACCGTTATCGCGAATGGTCAGGGTCCCGGCGTCGCGGTCAATTTCCACTTCAATGCGCAGATCCGGATTGCTTTCAAGCAGCGCGGAATCCTGCAGACTGGCAAAGCGCAATCGGTCCAGGGCGTCGGACGCATTGGAAATCAACTCGCGCAGAAAAATCTCCTTGTTGGAGTAGAGCGAATTGATCATCAACTGGAGCACCTGGCGTGTTTCAGCCTGGAATGGGTGCGTTTCAGCCGCCACTGCGGGCTTGGCTTTTTTAGATGGTGTCTTGCTCTTGCTCATGATCGGTCGTGACTCGTGGTTTGGATCACTACGAGATATGGGCCACTGCTCAGGATTCAAGGAATTAGCGGGTTGGCCGCGCAACTATTTAAGGAGCCTCTGATCCATTATGCGCAGCTCAAAAAAAAGCCCGCTTCAAAGCGGGCTTTAAATTCTCATCAGCCGGGACAGCCTTAGCTGAGTTTTTCCTTGATGCGCGAGGCCTTGCCTTCCAGTCCGCGGAGATAGTAGAGCTTGGCACGGCGGACATCGCCACGACGATTGACCGTAATCGAGTCGATCAGTGGGCTATAGGTCTGGAATACGCGCTCTACTCCTGTGCCATGGGAAATCTTGCGCACCGTGAACGCTGAATGGAGTCCGCGGTTCTTGATTGCAATAACAATTCCCTCAAAAGCCTGCAGGCGTTCGCGAGTTCCTTCTTTTACCTTGACGCTCACCGTCACGGTATCGCCGGGAGCAAACTTCGGAATTTCGCGGGTCATCTGTTCCGCATTCACTTCATCAATAATGTTGCTCATGATCTCAATCCTTCAACTCATGCTTCGGTTTCCACTAGCCCGCCATGTTCCTGTTTGAACTCGGCGAGCAGAATTTCATCTTCTTTGCTCAATTTCGAGCCGTCCAGCAAATCGGGCCTGCGTTGCCACGTTCGCCCCAACGACTGCTTGCGCCTCCAGCGGGCGATGGCCTTATGATCGCCGGAAAGCAGCACCTGCGGCACTTCCATTCCACCAATCACTTCCGGCCTGGTGTAGTGCGGACAGTCCAGCAAGCCGTCTGCGAACGAATCCTGCTCCGCAGACTGCTGGTCTCCCAGCACACCTGGGACCAGTCGCACAACCGCGTCTATCACCACAGCAGCGGCCAGTTCACCACCACTCAGAACATAGTCCCCAATGGACCATTCTTCGTCTATTTCCAGCTGGACGAGACGCTCGTCCAAACCTTCGTAGCGGCCGCAAACCAGTATCAGTTTCTGCCTGCTGGCTAACTCTCTCAGGGCGCTTGCCTCAAGGCGTTTACCCTGGGGGCTGAGCAAGCTGACCTTGCTCTCAGTTGGTCCGCCTCTGCCTTCCTTACCTGATGCCCGGCGCCGCGCTTCCCGGATCGCAGACCTCATTGGCTCAACGGCCATTACCATGCCAGGCCCGCCGCCGTAAGGCCTGTCGTCGACCGTTCTATGCCGGTCAACGGCGAAATCCCGTGGATTGAGCACTTCCAGCTGCACCAATCCCTCACGGATGGCCCTGCCAGTCACTCCCAAGTCCACCAAGGGCCTGAATTCCTCGGGAAACAAGGTGATGACCTGAATTTCCATTAACCCAATTTTTCCACTAACCCAATTTTTTGACTAACTAGAAATCCGGGTCCCAGCTTACCACCACACGCCCCGCGGCCAGGTCTACTTCGCTGACGTAAACACCGTATATAAACGGTATCAATCGCTCCTTTTCGCCCTGTACCAGCATGACATCATTGGCGCCGGTTGCGATCATTTCCCTGACCAGTCCCAACTCCTGGCCGGTATCGCTGAATACGTGCAAACCGATCAGTTCATTCCAGTAGTACTGGTTGCCTGGCAATTCCGGTAACTGTTCGCGGAACACCACAATTTGCTGCCCCGCCAAACTTTCCGCCGTCTCCCGGTCTGAAACACCTTCCAGCTCGGCAACCAGGTATTTTCCCTGGATCCTGCCGGAAACAATTCGAACTACCTGTTTCGCTTCGCCGACCTGCCAGGGTTGGTAGTCAAAAATCGCATCCCTTGGTTCTGTGTCGGAGTGGATTTTGACCCAGCCCTTGATTCCGTGAGCGCCGGAGATATGCCCCAGCAACACCGTTTCCCGCTGCTTGTCCAGGTCGGCGCCCATGACGCGCAGCTCAACAGGTTCAGGCGGCCGGAGCGCGGGCCTCTGAAACCAGCGATTTCACTCGATCACTGAGTTGTGCGCCAACTCCGGACCAATATGCAACGCGTTCGAGGTCAAGACGTAACCGCTCTTCCTTGCCACGAGCTACCGGGTTGAAAAACCCAATGCGCTCAATTTTGCGGCCGTCACGTGCCTTGCGGTTATCCGTGACCACGATGTGATAGAACGGGCTTTTCTTGGCCCCGCCTCGAGATAATCTGATTTTGACCATTATATAAAGCCCATGTATCGATACCCAGTAAACCGCGCATTGTACCGTTAAGACGGGCAAAAGAAAACCCAATTGAGCACAGGCCATGAGGAATTCGCGGCCAGATCCCCTGGGTATGAATTTCCTCCTAGAATGGCGGCTTGCGCCCGCCTCTGCCGGGTAACGTGCCGCCTGGCAGTTGTCCTTGCAGTGTTTTGAGCTTTTTCATCATGCCGGCCATGCCGCCCTTGCCCATTTTTTTCATCATTTTTTGCATTTGCCCATGCTGTTTCAGGAGGCGGTTAACGTCCTGTATTTCCATGCCGGACCCGAGCGCAATGCGCTTTTTTCGGGACCCTCGGATGACTTCGGGGAAGCGGCGTTCCTGGGGTGTCATGGAATTAATGATGGCAATCATGTGTCGCGTATTTTGGTCATCGACCCGTGATTTGAGCTGCGGAGTGAAATTTCCCATTCCGGGCAACTTGTCCATCAGGCCGCTTATACCCCCCATGCTGGCCATCTGTTCAAGCTGGGAACGAAAATCCTCCAGGTCAAGGCCACTGCCCTTGCGCATTTTGTTAACCAGTTTTTCAGCAGCTTTCTGATCAACGTTTCGTTGTACATCTTCAACCAGCGACAGTACGTCACCCATTCCAAGGATGCGCGATGCAATGCGCTCTGGATAGAATGGCTGCAAGGCATCTACTTTCTCTCCGGTTCCAATGAACTTGATCGGCTTTCCCGTAATGGCGCGGACCGAAAGTGCTGCCCCACCCCGGGCGTCGCCGTCGGTCTTGGTCAGCACGATGCCGCTCAAATCAAGAGCTGCATTGAAAGCGCCCGCTGTATTGGCCGCATCCTGACCGGTCATGCTGTCCACTACGAACAGCGTTTCCCTCGGCGTAACGACGCGATGAATCTCCCGGATTTCCTCCATCATTTCGTTATCAACGTGCAGGCGTCCGGCGGTATCAACCAGAAGTACATCGCACATCTGTTTGCGCGCCTCGACCAGCGCATTCTGCGCTATCGCCGCGGGCCGTTCTGAAGTGGTGGACGGGTAGTAAGTAGCGCCGACCTGCGTTGCCAGCATTTTCAATTGCTCAATGGCGGCAGGGCGATAAACGTCACAACTGACCACCATGACGCGTTTCTTTTCCGTCTCCATCAAGTAGCGGGCCAATTTCGCCGTGGATGTTGTCTTGCCCGACCCCTGCAAACCGGCCATCAGAATCACTACCGGCGGCCTGACTTTGAAGTCCAGAGCTTGATTCTCGTCTCCCATGACGTGGACTAACTCATCGTAAACGAGCTTGACCATCGCCTGCCCCGGAGTGAGGCTATGCAATATTTCCTGTCCCAGCGCTTTTTGCTTGATGTCAGAAATAAACTGCTGCACTACGGGCAGCGCAACATCCGCCTCCAGCAAGGCAACTCGAATTTCGCGCAAGGTGTCCCTGATGTTATCGTCAGTCAGCCGGCCCTTACCGCCAAGCTGCCGCATGGCGTGCGACAGCCGTTCCGTCAGGTTTTCAAACATGGGTCGCTCCGAAACTTGGGAGTCGGGTATTATAGCGGGAGCAACAGCCATAGTACTTGGGATTAATGGTCGGTAGAGACAATTGATGTATCACGATTCCAGCTTACTTGCTGCCACTGGCCTCTACATTTTGGCGGCGACCTTCCTCTATGTGTCGATCAGGAACCAGTCGAGAGCCTGGTGGCTGGCATCTGTCGCTGTGTGCTTCCTTGGAGCAACAGTGCACGGTTTTAACCAATACGAACACTGGTTCGGCGGCGTAACGGCAGAGGTTGGAATAATGAACCTCTTGTCACTGTGCGCACTGGTTATCGTACTCATGCTGTGCACTTCGGCATTTAGCTCCAGCCCCCTGTACGATGCCAGCATTATCGCGTTGCCTCTGACCATAGCCGTGCTTGTCCTGGAGTGGTCCATCCCCTCCACTGGCTTGTTGCAGGAAAACTTGTCCGCAGGTACGTCCTTCCATATTCTCAGTTCCGTCCTGGCATTTGGCGTGCTCAGCATTGCTGGAGTCTATGCATTGTTTGTCGCCATAATTGATCATTTCCTCCGCCGCCATCACCTCAACCCGCTGGTCAAATCGCTTCCTCCACTGGAAACCCTTGAGAGGTTGCTCTTCCGCCTGATTGCAATGGGCTTCATATTGCTGACCGTTTCACTTGGGACCGGCCTTGCTTTTGTCGATGACTTGTTCGCGCAACATCTCGCACATAAGACCATATTGTCCATCACGGCATGGCTGGTTTTTGGCTTACTGCTGTGGGGCCGCTGGCGGTATGGTTGGCGCGGAAGGCAAGCTGTCCGGCTTACGCTCGCCGGAATTCTGCTGCTTTTGCTTGCTTACTTTGGCAGCAAATTGGTGCTTGAAACCATCCTGGGTCGAAGTTGGCGCAGCTGATGGCCTGCTCCGCCTATATCAATGTCTCTTTGGCTGACAGAGTTTCGCAACCAACTCTAATTCAGGTTCTGCACAAGATTTGAACGACATACCGCTTAGCACTCTTTACTTGATTTTGCTGGCCTTGATAGCCCTGTGTGCATATTTTTCCAGCTCCGAAACGGGATTGATGGCCGTTAACCGCTACCGCATGCGGCACCTGGCCAATACGGGCCACCTTGGCGCACGCACTGCACAAAAATTGCTGCAAAAGCCGGACCGTTTGCTCGGGTTGATCCTGCTTGGGAACACCCTGGTGAACATCCTCGCTGCGTCCATCGGGGCCGTGATTGGGATTCGCCTGCTCGGTGACAATGGCGTGTGGATTTCGTCATTGGTGGTGACGGCAGCGGTTCTGATATTTGGTGAAGTGGCGCCCAAAACAGTCGCCGCGATCAATCCGGAACGAATTGCTTACCCCACTTCTTTTATCCTGGCCGCACTCCTCAAAGTGTTTTATCCCCTGGTATGGCTGATCAATGGTGTGACGACCCTGTTATTAAGGCCGTTCGGCATCAGGGCGCGAACGGATGTAATTGAGCGATTGAACCGCGAGGAACTGCGCACCCTCTTGCAAGAGGGTGGTCTCGTTTCAAACAACCATCAGCGGATGCTGGTGAATATTCTTGACCTGGAACAGGCGCTAATCGACGACGTCATGGTTCCGCGGCAAGAAATCATGGGCATTGATCTCAACGATGACTGGGAAACTATTCTCACGCAACTTACGCAAACCCTCTATACACGCTTGCCCGTTTACCGGGAAAGCATTGATCACGTGGAGGGTACTTTGCACATTCGCTCGGTGATTGCAAAACTGTCGGAGGGCGGCCTTACCTTTGAAGGCCTCAAACAATCCATTCGCACCCCCTACTTCATTCCGGAAGGTACTACCCTCATGCAACAGTTGCTTGAATTCCAGTCACGTGAGCGGCGCATGGGGTTGGTAGTTGATGAATACGGCGATATTCAGGGTCTGGTCACCCTGGATGACATACTGGCAGAGATCGTGGGCGAATATACGGCCGAAGGCAAAGAACGTTCACGAAATGTTCGGCAGCTTGATGATGGCACCTACCTGATCGATGGTGCCACCAGTATTCGGATGCTAAATCGCCGCATGGGTTGGGACCTGCCGGAAGATGAAGCCAACACATTGAATGGCCTTCTGCTGGAAGAGCTGGAGGTTATTCCATCGGGCAGAACCAGCGTACGAATCGGCCCCCACGTGATGACCATCGTTGAGCTAAGAGACAACGTTATTACCAAGGTTTTGGTTCGCAGCGAAGACAAAGACTAACAAGTCGCCAATGCTGATCAATATTCAGTTCCTGAGGTTCACAGCCGCGCTGCTGGTTCTGGTTTACCACACCAGTTCGCACATGCGGGATGCCGGTGTTGAGTTGGGACCCCTATTCGCCTTGAGCGAATCGATTGGTTTTGCCGGCGTTGATGTTTTTTTCGTGATCAGCGGATTTATCATGGCCTACACGACAAAAGCATCAGGCGGGATCGAACAGGGCTGGGTTTTCATCCGTCGACGTTGTGCTCGCATCTATTCGGGCTATTGGCCTTTCTACCTGCTTGCGCTGGCAGTATGCGCCTGGATCAACCCGGCGCAACTGCAAGACTCCAGTTTGTTGCGCTCCGCGATTCTGTGGCCGGCAAATGTCCTGCTCCTGGCAGTAAGCTGGACACTGATCTTTGAAATGTTTTTTTACCTGCTGTTCACAGTCTTGATTGCAACTACTGAGCGCCATCGGGAAACTACACTGAGACTGCTGTTAATAGCTATTTTCGCCTGGTCATTGATCAGCCAATTTGGCCTTCACGCCTATGACCCGGGGCAACTTGAAAAAATGAGCCTGGCGCAGTACTACATGCTCAGCCCCTACCTCGCTGAATTCCTTGCCGGCGCAGTCATTGCCAGCCAGGCACGCCGGAATCCTGCAAAGCGGGGGTGGTTATATCTTTCTGCTGGCGTGTTTCTGTTCTCGTTTGGAGGCTGGGTCAATGACGCACTGTTTGGGGGAAGCATTGAACAGGGCTATTTTGTTTTTTACCGGGTGCTGACGTTTGGTATCCCATCGCTGCTGCTGCTGAAGGGGATGATAAGCCTGGAGCGGTCAGGAATCCGGGCTCCAGTGAGATTCAGCATTCTTGCCGGTGGCGCTTCCTATGCGATTTATCTTTCCCACACGCTGCTGTTGACAGTGTCTCAATACCTCGGCTTCAATGTTTTTGCGGGTCAGCTCAGCAACCCTCTCGCAAAAATTCTGTTCTCGCTGTTGATCCTGGCGATACTGCTCTTGAGCATGGCTCATTACACATGGATTGAGCGACCTTTACATCGTTGGTTCAAAGGCCTGCTTCGGGTTTACTGACGACAGCAGCATTTTCTCCTGGCTGTCAGCCTTCCATCGATGAAAGACACTCCAGCGCATTGGCTACGGTCTGAACCGGATACATCTTGATACCTGGGATCGGCTTGCGCGGGGCATTTGCCGCAGGAATGATTGCATGAGCATATCCGTGGCTTTCCGCCTCGCGTAGCCGTTCCAGACCGTCGTGCACCGGGCGCACCTCGCCGGAAAGCCCGACCTCTCCAAAGCACACAAGGCGGGTTGGTAATGCCCGATTCCGAAAACTCGAATAGAGTGCCAGTAACATCGGCAGATCCGCGCCTGTTTCTGTGATCCTGATGCCTCCGACTACATTGATGAAGACATCCTGGTCCGCCAGGGTGATGCCCCCATGCCGGTGCAGCACCGCCAGCATCATCGCGAGGCGGTTTTGCTCCAGCCCCAGGGCCACTCTCCGCGGGATACCGGCGTGACTCTGGTCGACCAGCGCCTGCACCTCAAGCAGGATTGGACGAGTGCCCTCTCGAATAATGGTGATGACACTGCCGGGTACCGGACCGCTGTGGCCGGAGAGGAAAATGGAGGAAGGATTGCTCACTTCCTTCAGTCCCTTGCCGGTCATTGCAAACATCCCCAGTTCGTTTACCGCACCGAAGCGGTTCTTTACTGCCCGGATAACACGATACCTGCTGCCGCCGTCATTCTCGAAGTACAACACGGCGTCTACCATGTGTTCCAGAACACGCGGGCCCGCCAGCGATCCTTCTTTGGTTACATGTCCCACAAGGACCACGCAACAGCGTTGTTCTTTGGCCCAGCGCACCAGCCGGGCTGCCGATTCGCGCACTTGTGACACCGAGCCCGGCGCAGCGGTGAGTTCATCAGTGTAGGTAGTCTGGATCGAGTCAATGATCATCAACTGTGGCTTTTCTTCGTTTGCCCGGGAAAGAATCTGATTGACATCTGTCTCGGCCAGGCACCTGATGTCATCCAGCTTCAGGCCGAGCCTTCTGGCTCTCATGCCCACCTGTTCCAACGACTCTTCCCCGGTGATGTACAAGCAGGGGAAACGCCCGGCGAGGGCGGAAACCATTTGCAATAGCAAGGTTGACTTTCCTATCCCCGGGTCACCTCCGAGCAACAATACCGAACCCGGAACGAGGCCTCCGCCGAGCACCCGGTCCAGCTCGCCCACACCGGTTTCAACCCGTTCGATGCTCGATTCGCCAACATGAGCCAGGCTATTCACCTTGTTTTCGAGGCGCCCGGAAAATCCCCCAAATCGGTTGCTCCTGGAAGTTGACTCAAGAACTTCAACAATTGAGTTCCAGGCCTGGCATTCTGAACACTGGCCGGCCCACTTGTTTAATTGGGCTCCACATTCTTCACACTGGAATGAATTCCTGCTTTTTGCCATGTTCGCCTCTGTTGCAAAAATATGTTACGTCGCCCGTGTTGTAGCAGATCGCAAGCATGACCTCCAGCCCAAGACACCGGCGGGTACATTTTCTTACAATACAGTCAATGCCAGTAGTTTTGGTGAGAGCTGAACTAGGAGCCTGTCGGACTTAACACTGATCTACTGCGGCAAAGCCGAATTTGGTCATATTTTCCGCTCTCTCTCGTTAAATGGCGGTGCTATTCGCCTCAAAAGAGCGAAAAATCTGCCTCAAATCGGCTTTCCCTCGCTACGATCGGTTAAGTCAGACAGGCTCCTAGCAACGGGTGGGATGGCATGAATCAGCAAAAAGAACAACAACTAATCGGTGAATCCCAAGCCATATTGGGGGTGCTGGAGCACGCGTCCCGTGTTGCCCCGCTCAACCGGCCAGTGCTGGTTATCGGCGAGCGTGGCACTGGCAAGGAACTGATTGCCGCCCGGATTCATTACCTTTCGCAGCGCTGGGACCGCCCGTTTGTCAAATTGAATTGCGCCGCTCTTTCAGAATCCCTGCTGGAATCTGAGTTGTTTGGACATGAAGCAGGCTCCTTTACCGGCGCAACGCGAAGGCGGCTCGGACGGTTTGAACTGGCTCACCAGGGCAGCCTGTTTCTGGATGAGTTGGCCAGTACGTCTGACCGGGTGCAGGAAAAAATTCTGCGGGTAATTGAGTACGGTGAATTAGAGCGGGTGGGTGGAAACGAAACCGTTCAAACCAATGTTCGAATCATTGGCGCGACCAACGAAGATCTTCCTGCCATGGTGGAGAAAGGAAAGTTCCGGGCGGATCTGCTGGACCGGCTTGCATTTGACGTGATCACCCTGCCACCCCTGCGCGAGCGGCCAGACGATATCATGCCGCTGGCCGAGCATTTTGCCGTAAAGATGAGTGGAGAATTGGGCCTCAAACTTTTCAGCGGCTTTAGCGCCGAATCACGGCAACAACTGCTTGACTACTCCTGGCCTGGAAACGTGCGTGAATTGAAAAACGTCGTGGAGCGTGCTGTCTATTCCATGACGATTCAAAATGAACCGATCCCTTCCATAGTATTTGACCCGTTCTACTCCCCCTGGAGGCCGCGCGAAAAAGGAAGCGAATCCCCGGCAGAGCGTTCCACAGCAGCACCCGAGAGTTCATATGACTTCAAGGAACATATGCAGCAAATGGAAATCAGCTTACTGCTGTCCGCGCTCAAGCAATGCCGCTACAATCAAAAGAAGACCGCGGAATTTCTTGGCATGACCTATCACCAACTCCGGGGCTATTTACGAAAATACGAACTGACGGACAATGACGAGCCGGAAGTGGATTGACCCTGCACTGCATCTATTCAATACGCGCTGTCACCCGCGCTGTCACGCCACAAATTAGCTCGTAGGAAATCGAATCTGCCCACGCAGCCACCTGCTCAATCGGAAGACCTTCACCCCATAAGGTCACGGAATCTCCAACCCGTGCATCTTCGTGCCCGGTCAGATCCAGAGTTATCATGTCCATGGAAACGTGGCCCACTATGGAGGCCAGGCGCCCGTTCACCAGTACCGGAGTGCCGTTGCGCGCATGACGCGGATAGCCGTCACCATAGCCAATGGCAGCAATTCCAATTCGCTTTGGCTCCTGGCAAGTATAAGCGGCGCCATAGCCAATGGTGTCGCCCTTGCCGGCTTGATTAATTGCGATTAATTCGCACTGCAGTGTCATCGCCGGTTTAAGGCCTATTTCTTCGGCACTCTTCTTCCGGCATGGAGAAATCCCGTAGAGCATAATCCCCGGGCGCACATAGTCTCTCTGGCTTTGGGGAAAATTCACCATCCCGGCAGAGTTTGCGAGTGAAGCCGAACCTGATAGTCCCGAAGTAGCCGCTTCAAATCGCTGGATCTGCTGCAACGTCATGGAGTTGGTTACATCGTCTGCACATGCAAAATGTGTCATCAGTATGGTTGGTTCCTTGCCACGCAGTTTCTCCAGTTCTGCATGCACTCTCCTGGCATCGGGGGCTGGAAATCCAAGCCTGTGCATGCCGGTATCAATCTTCAGCCATAAAGCATGATGGACGTCTTTTTGTCTGTGCCGGAGCAACTGTAGCTGAGTTTCGTGGTGAACGACGGTTTCGGCGCTCAACGCAACCATCTCTTCAAACTCGGACACGTTGGATGGTCCTTCAAGCAACAACAAGCGCCCCGCCCAGCCATGTTTGCGGCACATTGCGGCTTCACCGGTGGTAGCGACTGCAAGCACATCCGCTTCGGACAGCGCCTCACAGATGCGCGCCAGGCCATGCCCGTAAGCATCGGCTTTTACTACGCAGCAGACCTTGCTGTCAGGTGCCAGCGATCGAATTCGTGCAAGGTTGTGGCGCACTGCCGCCAGGCTGATACGGGCAATTGTGTTTCGACTCATGCGCCTATTCTAGAGTGCAACAAAATTTGAATCCGGTCTTTTTAATGACAAAATCAGGCAGCGCTGGAATTCCGGAAAAAGCACTCTGACTTAAGCTCCCGCCCTGTCAGAGACAGTTTCTGACCGAACCGGATCAATCGCCGTGCTCGCTGTAGAAGTACTCCGGTGCAAAATTGACAAAACGCAGCCAGTGACCCTGGAACGTCAGGTTAATGGTTCCGGTTTCACCATTACGATGTTTACCAATGATAATTTCTGCTTTTCCCTTTTCCGCGGTTTCAGCGTGATACACCTCATCCCGGTAGATAAAAACGATCAGGTCAGCGTCCTGTTCGATTGAACCGGATTCACGGAGATCGGCCATTACCGGGCGTTTATTGGGCCTTTGCTCCAGCGAGCGGTTCAACTGGGACAATGCAACCACGGGCAAACTCAGCTCCTTGGCCAGTGCTTTTAATGATCTCGATATTTCTGCAATTTCAGTTGCACGGTTTTCGCGGGTACCCGGGACTGACATCAATTGCAGGTAGTCGATGATTATCATGCCAATATTGTGTTCGCGCTTGAGTCGCCTCGCTCTTGCTCGAAGCTCTGATGGTGAAAGCGCGGGGGTTTCATCGATAAAAATCTTGCTCTTGTGCAAAAGATTCATTGCTGATGTGAGCTTGGGCCAATCGTGATCCGTTAGATTCCCGGTGCGCAATCGCCCTTGCTCAATTTGCCCCAGTGAAGAGAAAAGCCGCATCACCAATTGAAGCGATGACATTTCCATGCTGAAAATGGCAACCGGAATGCCAAGCTTTATCGCGGCGTGTTCGGCAATATTCATGGCAAAAGTAGTTTTGCCCATCGAAGGTCTGCCGGCCACTATGATCAAGTCGGAATCCTGCAAGCCTGCGGTGATCTTGTCAAAGTCCTGGAAGCCGGTTGATTTGCCAGTAATCTCTCCTTCGAACTCGTGCAGTTCCTGGATTTTGGCAATGGCATCCTTCACCGTGTGCTGGATTGGGACAAATCCGGACTTGCTGCGGGCGCCCTGTTCGGCTATCGCAAACACGAGGCGTTCGGCTTCTTCAAGCAATTCCTTGCTGTCACGGCCATCTGCATTGAAACCGGCTGTGGTGAGCGTTGTTCCAGCGTCGATCAGTTGGCGAAGAATGGATTTCTCGCGCACAATCTCCGCGTAAGCTGCGACGTTTGCTGCGCTTGGGGTACTCCCGGCCAGTTGGGTGACATAGCTACCCCCATCGATCAATTCCACTTTACCGTGCGACTCGAACCATTCCGTAACTGTAACCGCATCGCAAGGCCTGCTGATCTCATTCAGGTCGTGGATGGCCCGGAAAATAGTTCTGTGATCTTCGCGATAGAAATCAGATTCGGTGAGAAGGTCGGCGATTTGTTCCCACGCCTGAGCTGACAACAGCAGACCACCCAGCACGGCCTGCTCGGCTTCAATGGAATGAGGTGGAACCTTCAAACTCTCTACAGATGGAAGTTTGGTTACGGCCATTGCCCTATTGAGACAGGTCAAGAAAATGCAACCCGCCTGTTGACGGGTTGTGGATCAAAGCATAGTGAGTGTGGAGCAGACCCGCAAGAAAATGATTTTTCTTATTCCGGGTTTACCACTACCGTAATCGCGGTTTCTATATCAGCGTGCAGGTTCAAGGTCACACGGAATTCGCCTGTCTGACGAATGGGGCCCTCTCCCATAATGACTTCACTCTTGGAAACTTCGTGGCCCAGCTGTCCCAGTGCTTCGGCAATTTCCCTTGGCCCGATGGAACCAAAAAGCTTTCCTTCTTCGCTGGCATTTGCGTTGAGCGTAATAACCACTCCATTCAACGTGCCACTGCGGCCTTGTGCAATCAAGAGTCTGTCTTGCGCCGCCTTTTCCAATTCCGCGCGGCGAGCTTCGAAAAGCGCAATATTCTTCTCGGTTGCCGGCGCAGCTTTGCCTTGCGGCACCAGAAAGTTGCGACCGAAACCTGGCTTAACCTTCACTTTATCGCCAAGGTTGCCGAGATTTTGAACCTTTTCCAACAATATCAATTCCATATCATTCCTCCCGCTTTCCTACGAGATACGCTATTGGTTGTCCGTATACGGCAACAGAGCCAAAAAGCGCGCGTGTTTAACGGCCTTGGCCAACTGTCGCTGAAACCGCGCCTTGGTTCCCGTGATTCTGCTCGGGACAATTTTCCCGGACTCGCCAATGTATTGTTTCAGCAAGTTGATGTCCTTGTAATCAATCTCAGTGCCGTCAGCTGTAAAACGGCAAAATTTTCTGCGTCTGAAATGTCGTGCCATGATTTTGCTCCTCAGTTCTCTCAGGCGTCCGCTCGGTCCGAACCCGTTGAGCGGCGTGATTTTCGCAACGAAGGAATGTCTTCATCGTCCCCCAGGTCATCCTCAAAATCATCCACATCGTCAGGATCGTCCAACCCAATATCGGATTCTGAGTTTGCACGCTTGCGGTCGGAATAGTCACGTCCGGGGCGGTCCTTATCTTCCTTGGCTTTCATCATCAGCGACTGCTCTGCAATTGCAGCCTGGCGGCGAATGGTAAGGTGGCGCAGGACTGCGTCATTGAAACGAAAAGCGGCTTCCAATTCGGCAAGAGTTTCGCAGTCACACTCGATATTCATCAAGATGTAATGCGCTTTGTGCAGCTTAGCGATGGGGAAAGTCAGTTGGCGCCGGCCCCAATCTTCGAGGCGATGAATCTTGCCGCTCTTACCTTCGATCAGATTCCTGTAGCGTTCAAGCATGGCAGGAACCTGTTCGCTCTGGTCCGGGTGGACCAGGAAACAGATCTCAAAATGTCTCAATTTTAACTCCCTATGGTTTTGCCGGCATGATTTTCATGCCCTCAAAGCCCCTTCTGAGGTTCACCCGGAACCCACATCACCACACTTGCAGCGGTGTGCGCAGAATAGAGCAAGGATTGCTTTGCCCTTGAGCAAAGCGGGCGGAGTATATCAGCAGGTAACAAGACTGTACAGCGCCGCCGCTTGTTGTCAACAGGGACAAACGCAGTAATTAAGTGGGTTGCTTACCCTTGAGAACTCAGTGATCAGCTACGTTACTGTAAAGCTTTCCCCACAACCACACTTGTCCGTAACGTTAGGGTTTTTAAACCGAAATGAGTGCCCTAGACCTTCCATTGCAAAATCCACTTCAGAGCCATCCAGAAAGCCCAGACTTTCTGTGGGGACCAGAATCTTTATACCGCGATCTTCGAAGACGATATCATCCGGCTTGATATCCTCAGCAAGCTTGACTACATAGGCCCAACCGGAACAGCCAGTTTTTTTTACACCCAGGCGCAAGCCGACTCCACCGTCTTTGTCCAGAAATTGGTGGATTCGATCTGCGGCATTTTGGGTTAGGCTGATGGCCATTTACTGTCATCTCCATTTCAGTGTTCTGACATTGAAACTCACGCAGGGCTGTCCGCGCAACGAATGGTGCTTTACTATTTGGGGCCACCCGCGAGAAGATCAACCAAAACATGTCAATTATCAGCATTAAAACAGCTCTTACCGGAAAGTCCAGTGTTGGATCCAAAGTGACAATTCAAGGATGGGTTCGCACCCGACGAGACTCCAAAGCTGGAATTTCTTTTATCAATGTCCATGACGGCTCTTGCCAGGAGCCAATTCAGGTAGTGGCACCATCAGCTTTGGCCAATTACTCCAGCGAAATCCAGAAACTAACATCCGGCTGCTCCCTGAGTTGTTCAGGTACATTAGTAGAATCGACGGGTCGCGGGCAATCCGTGGAGATTCAAGCGGACTCAATCACGGTGATCGGTTGGGTTGAAGATCCTGACAGCTACCCCATCCAGCCCAAGAAACACAGCTTTGAATTCCTCAGGGAAGTCGCTCATTTGCGTCCCCGAACCAACACATTCGGGGCAGTCTCCAGAGTTCGTCACGTGGCTGCACAGGCAATTCATCGCTATTTTCATGAGCGAGGTTATTTCTGGGTAAATACCCCCATCATCACGGCTGCCGATGCAGAAGGTGCAGGCGACATGTTTCGCGTCAGCACTCTTGACTTCACCAACCTGCCGCGTGCTGAAGATGGCCGCGTTGATTTCAGCCAGGATTTTTTTGGGAAGGAGACATTTCTAACGGTGTCTGGCCAACTTAATGTTGAGGGCTATTGCCTGGCTCTAAGCCGGGTATACACCTTTGGCCCAACCTTCCGGGCTGAAAACTCCAATACGTCCAGGCACCTGGCAGAGTTTTGGATGGTCGAACCAGAAATTGCTTTTGCAGACCTGGAAAAATTGGCAGGACTGGCCGAGGATTTTCTGAAATACATTTTTGCCGCAGTGCTTGCAGAATGTGCCGATGACATGGCATTTTTTACCCAGCACATTGAGCCGGATGCCATCGCGCGATTACAGCGAATCGTAGCGTCGCCTTTCGTGCAAATTGACTATGCGGAAGCGATTGAAATTCTGCAAGCCGCTGAGGCGAAGTTTGAGTACAAACCGGAATGGGGTCTTGATCTGCAGACAGAGCATGAACGATATTTAACTGAAGTACATTTCGGTGCGCCGGTGGTTGTAAAAAACTACCCAGTGGAAATCAAAGCGTTTTACATGCGGTTGAACAATGACCGCAAAACGGTGGCTGCAATGGATGTGCTTGCGCCTGGCATCGGAGAAATCATTGGTGGTTCACAAAGAGAGGAACGCCTTGAAGTTCTGGAGCGCCGCATGCAGGAGCAAGGGCTGGATAAGGACCAATACAATTGGTACCTCGATCTGCGGCGTTATGGCACTGTACCGCACGCCGGCTTTGGATTGGGGTTCGAGCGACTGATCAGTTACATAACCGGTCTTCCCAACATTCGCGACGTCATTCCTTATCCGCGGGTGCCCGGCAAAGCAGATTTCTAATAGCACTTGTCTGCTCGGTTACCGCTGACTCCCGTTAGCAATACCAGACTCTTCCGGAACAACCGCAACCTTTTCTAACGCGCAAAAAAAAACGACCAGGAACATCATCCGTGTTATTCCTGGTCGTTCTGCGGACGTCTCGCCACCCGCAATTTGCATCCATGCATCACAAGAATCAGCAGTTCCTTCTGCGCTGGAATCAGCATTCCTTGCCTTTTCCATTCTTGCTGGGGACCAGTATAGCCACGTTTGGCTATAGACGCAAGTGGCTAAATGCAAATCTTTCTAAATACATTTATGGCTATAGACAAGTAAGGCTAATTTGTGTATATTGCATCCCATGTACTTTTTACTACATCACTCGACAGGCGCCCTGGTTCTGACTGCAGAGGACCGGGAACAGGTTATGTCCTGGACCGCGAGGCAATTAGGACGCGGTGCAAAGGCCGCATCTGTGCTTGACATGGAAGAGAGCCATCCGGTGAATTGGGTTGAACGCTCAGGCACCGGATCGCAGCAAACCCTGATTCACGGGTGTGAAGCTCAGATAAGTTTTATGGCTGATTCGGTCCAGCGCCTAAACGGATTTGGGCGCGAGGTAATCGAAATTGAAGAGTGGTATCGCACGGCGGACGTCAGCGGTAGCAACCGTCCGGTGCATTGATAAGTCGTCACGGATGACGCTGGAAACCCGCAGGGGTTTCATTATTGAAAGGGGTTATTCCTGAAGGAAAGCAGGAAGTTACACGTAATCGGCAAATCGTAGGGATACAGGCTTCCAGGATGGATGGCCAAGCGAAAAGGGATGTTAAGGGGTTTAACCCGATTACGGGTCAGGTGCTGTAACAGGTGCCCACAGGGAGGTGGGCACCCGATGACAAGCGTGCAAAATCCGAGCTTAAGCCCAAGAGCATGGACAAAGCCCGAGCACCATAGGTAGTTAGTCAAGGAACGCTTGTAAGCTATTGATAAAAGAACTATCCTGTAAAATCGGATTACGTTCTCAAGCTGGTCTGTTCCAGGACACGAACAGATTCTTTTCACGACAGGGATTTCAAACCGTTGAGGAAGGGGATTTTCAGGAGACTGAAAAATGCCAGCTATTGCCATGCAAGACCATGTTCGTCATCCTGACGATGCAAGAACAGTTACCTATTTCCTCAGCCGGGTTTTCCGCAAGGTTGTGCGTCTGGTCATTGGCAGTGTTTCCCTTCCGGTACTCGTGGACATCTTGAAAGCTATCTATGTTGATGAAGCCGAAAAGAAACTGATCCGCGAAGGATCCAAGCCGACCAAGAGCGCGCTCGCACTCATGACTGGCCTCGATACACGAGTCGTGGCCCAGGTTATGGAACAAAATCTTGAATCAACCATCCAGAATCAAAGTGCAAATCCAGAGAACGCGTTAATCGATATGTGGACCAGTGACCCCTATTTTCAGAATCCAGAGGACGGCGCGCCAGCGGCGTTGCCAATCGGGGGGAAGGGACGCAGCTTTCAGGGCTTAGTCTTACGATCAATCGGTAGAAATATCACCGTCAAGACGGTTATTGACAGGCTTGTGGAGTCGGGAAATGTCGAACTGATTCCTGGGGATATTGAAAAGGTAAAATTGGTTTCGATGTTTTATTCTCCAATTTCTGACGACAGAGCGAAGCAAACAGAAGTTGGGTTTGTTGAAGCTTCAAGAGTGCTAAGCGCCGTGATTCATAACATGAACGCACCGACAGATTCCCGAGTCCCTCAACAGGGGCGTTGGACGTATAGGCTGGCGGCAGATAGGTATTCGACGTTTAGGAATCGTGTTAGAGACCTATTGGACAGACAGATCAAAGAAGGGGAAGAACTTCTCGAGGAATTCGAGGAGCCAAAGAAGCAGCCTGGCCAACTAACCGTAGGAATCGGTTGGTACCAGTGGAGTGACCATGAACCTGAGGAGGAGGGAGAGTGATATAAGGGGGATTTAGTTACTCAAACTCCTGACGGGTTGGTGTTTAGCAGCCTGGCTGGCCGCAAAATTGTTCGCGGCCAGCCTCAACCTAGAAGAAGGAGTAAGACTATGTCTCGTTGGACGATAGAAAAGGATGGTACAGGGATAGAAAAATCGGGCACTGGTATCGAGAGGTCCGGCACCGGTATTGAAAGGTCGGGTACTGGAATTGAAAAATCTGGTACCGGTATAGAAAGGTCAGGAACAGGGATTGGGAAATCGGGTACTGGAATCCGACGGTTTCTTTTTGCCTGTTCGATTGCTATTGCAGCTTTTTCAAGTGGACTGCAGGCTGGCAATCAGGATCCAGCAGGTTCGTTGCAACTGGTGGTCAATCGCAACACAGTTGCCGTTTCCTGGATCATAGACGGCAGCGTTTTTTCGGGTGTTACATCTCGAAACGGTTCATTTGCAAGTTTGGTACTTACAGAAATAGCTCTTAGTGCAGATACAAGTGATGTAGAAGTCACAGGCGGAGGCACCGGCAGCTCAGTTCAGGTAACCGGTGGCGGCACCGGCAGCGCAGTTAAAGTCACTGGCGGAGGCACCGGCAGCTCAGTTCAGGTAACCGGTGGCGGCACCGGCAGCGCAGTTAAGGTCACCGGTGGTGGCACTGGCAGCGCAGTTCAGGTAACCGGTGGTGGCACTGGCAGCGCAGTTCAGGTAACCGGTGGTGGCACCGGTAGCGGAGTTCAGGTAACCGGTGGTGGCACCGGTAGCGCAGTTCGCGTAACTGGTGGCGGCACCGGTAGCGGAGTTCAAGTAACCGGTGGTGGCACCGGTAGCGCAGTTCAAGTAACTGGTGGCGGCACCGGTAGCGGAGTTCAGGTAACCGGTGGCGGCACCGGTAGCGGAGTTCAGGTAACCGGTGGCGGCACCGGTAGCGGAGTTCAGGTAACCGGTGGTGGCACCGGTAGCGGAGTTCAGGTAACCGGTGGTGGCACCGGCACCGAAGCGATTACCATCACACTGCCTGACGGGACAGGCATGGCGATGGAAGTGGAGATGGGTTGCAAGACGGCTTCAGTTACAGTTCTGGATTCAGCGTTCCGGCCAGTCGTGGCTTTTAGCAATGTCCCGGTAATTGGTGAAACCGGACTTTGCTCCAGTGGATTCGATGATGGATTCAGAGCCAACCCGGGTGGTGACTTCCGGACGAAGTAACCGGTGAATGTCGATTGACCATTACATGAATTGAGCCATACCAACGAGACTTTGGCCCCTGCTCTTTGCAGGGGCTACTTTTCTTGCTTTTTATGCCCGCTCAACAATTGTCTGGCATTCATACACTGCTTTGTTAATGACATTGCCCAGATAGAATTATCCTGGCGGCCAGTGCATTTGCCTGCCTCCAAGCAAGTGCAGATGGATGTGGTAAACCATTTGCCCACCTGCCTGTTTGCAGTTCATCACTACTCTGTACCCGTCCTCACTAATTCCCTCGCTTCGAGCTATTTCTGACGCCGCAAGCAGCAATTGGCCCAGCATTTCTGCGTGGGATGGCTTGATATCATCCATCGTGCGGAGGTGTTTTTTCGGGATGATCAGAATGTGCACTGGAGCCTGCGGGCTGATATCGCGAAATGCCATGATCTGATCTGTCTCGTAGACAATATCGGCCGGAATTTCACGCTTGATGATTTTCAAAAACAAATCGTCTGACATTAAACGCTCCTAATTGCTTTGCGACATCACTAGTATGAGCTGAGTTCTGCGCTCAATAAACTCTGCACGCTGCTAACAGAAACCAAACAGGTGCTTCAAAGTTGTTCGGTTTGTGTTGGTTCTGGAAGTCTCACGACTTCCTGGATTATGCATGCACATGTCGCCAGCGAACCGAACAAACAGTGCCGCTAATCCACGACTTATACAATGTCGGCGTAAGAATCTATTTGATGATTCACCGAAGCCTGGGGCACCACACGGTATCGAACCTGGCTCTGGCTGTTCGGCATTGTTCTAGCTCCCTAACTCATTCAAATTTATCTGCCAGGACAATGCATTTACCTTTCTAGCCAGCAATTGGACTATTTTCTCAGCAGCAACACCCGGGTCACCAGCAAGATTGGGGGGCTCTGAATGGTACGCTCGCGCACGCAACCCGGACCTCATAGGCCCCGGGTTCAGAGACAGTACCTGGATGGATGTATTACTCAATTCTGCAGCAAATTGGCTGGCCAAAGCGTGGGCTCCGTGCTTGCCAACACCATAGGCACCCCAGTACGCACCCCGGAGTTTTTCAATATTTTCAGAAATAAAGTAAATGCTTGCCTGTGGTGACGACCGCAGCAAAGGCAAGCAGGAAACACTGAGTAACCAAGGGGCATTGATGCTGACCTGCATTTGGTTCAGCCAATGATCCGGTTGGATCTGTTCCAGAGGCTGCAAACCTTCGAAGCTGGCTGCACAATGGACGAGTGCGTCTAGTCTTTGTGGGCCCAGTTCCAACGCACTCACAACATCTTCACAGTCCTGGGGACTCAAAGTCGCAATATCCTGCACGATCAGGAACGGTTCAACTCCTGCCTCCTGGACTATCCGATCATAGAGTTGCTCTAAGCCTCGGCGATTCTTATCCAGCAGTATTGGAATCCATGCCAGTTTGGCGCAACGCATTGCTATTTCGGAACCCAACGCGCCGGCAGCTCCCGTAATCATGACGACCTTTTTCTGCATTGGCTGGATCATGGCTGAAAGCTACCAAAAAAGTGGCCAGAGTCTACCTTCTTTCCCTGACAAAAAATATCGTTGCCCCCGTCACCCTACCCCCTTTGCTAAAAACGATTGACTGCGCTGCAAAATAAACTGATTCTGGGAAACCCCGCACAAGGCGAGACAAACTCATCTCATGAACAAGGATCAAACCGCAGTCCGTATTTCTGGCGGGGACACATTTCTGGGTCACCCGAAAGGCCTCTACGTATGCTTTTTAACGGAGATGTGGGAGCGGTTCTCCTTTTATGGGATGAAGGCATTGCTGCTTCTGTACCTGGTTAAATACCATCTCTTTACTGACGCAAACGGATATAACCTCATCGGTGCCTACGGTGGCCTGGTTTATGCGGTTCCCGTCCTGGGTGGCCTGGTGGCGGATCGTTGGTTGGGCATGCGGAAGTCGGTGGTCTTTGGAGGCATCTTGTTATGCCTGGGGCATTTTGGAATGGCTCTGGAAGGGCAGCAGGCCGTTATGATTGATGGCCAACCGGTCCGGGACGAGCACGCGTTGCAGTTTTTTTATTTCTCGCTGGCTTTGATCATAACGGGAGTGGGTTTCCTCAAGCCCAACATATCCTCAATCGTCGGGCGCCTCTATCCGGAAAATGACCCGCGGCGCGATTCGGGTTTCACGATTTTCTACGCGGGAATCAATCTCGGTGCCTTTATCGCTCCCCTGCTTTGTGGCTGGCTCGGTGAAACCTACGGATGGAAATATGGATTTGGCCTTGCAGGAATTGGCATGACCGCAGGATTGGTCAATTTTATTTACGGTAAAAAATACTTTCATGGGCAGGCCGAGCCCAGAAACCCCGACAAGCTCAGGCAAAAGATTTTTCTCGGAATTCGTTTTGAAAGCCTGATTTATTTCTACACCATTGCAGCCATTTTTGTGATTTGGGGACTGGTGCAAACCAGTTCCGCCATGCTGACACTGACAGCATGGTTACCGGCCATGAGCCCTGTAGTCCTTGTCATGCACACGGTAACCATCTGCCTGTTAAGTGGCATTTTCTGGTTCATGCTTAAGCATTGCAATCGCATTGAAAGGCACAGAATGCTTGTGCTACTTACCTTGATCATGGGTGGCCTGGTTTTTTTTACACTCTATGAACAGACTTATGGATCGTGGATTCTGTTTTCTGATCGACTCATGAACCGGAAGGCTTTTGGTGTTGAGTGGACGGCCTCACAGCTTTCTGCCCTTGGTGCAATGTTCATTCTGCTGCTCTCTCCTGTGTTTGCATGGCTATGGCCGCGACTCGCAACAATAGGCCTCAATCCTGGCAAGCCGCTTAAGACCGCGCTTGGGATTCTGGTCGCCGGGCTATCCTTCTGGATACTTATCTATTCTTTGAATCACCCCCAGGCAAATGGCCTCGTTTCGCTCTGGTGGCTAGTCCTTGCCTACCTGGTACTGGAGGTAGGGGAGCTCATGTTGTCACCTATCGGGCTTTCAGCAGTCAGTCAGCTTTCTGTTCCGCGCCTGGTCAGTCTGATGATGGGTGCCTGGTTCCTGGGCACATCCTATTCCGAAGTTTTGGCTGCCCAATTGGCGAAATTGTCCATTGTCCAGCAGTCGAACCTATCTGAATTGGATATTGCAGCAGCGATGAATGGGTACCAAGCGCTCTTTGGCCTGCTATTCTGGATTGGGCTCGGATGTGGAATTTTTTTCCTGATGCTGTCGCCATTGCTAAATCGTGGCATGCACGGAATTAAGTGAGCACGGACCAAAGCTTATGCCGATTTACGAATACATGCTACTTACGGGAACAGGTTGCGATTATTGCCGCAATGGATTTGACCGGATGCAAAAGATTAACGCTGACCCGCTGCAACACTGCCCTCAATGCAGCGCGGAGATTCGGCGCATTATCTCAGCCCCGAGCCTCCCCAAACCCGGCCCTTCCTTAGCTCCATCGAATCTTGAGAAGCACGGTTTTACCCAATATCGCAAATCGAGTAAGGGCGAGTACCACAAGACGGCAGGTGCTGGACCCGACGTCATCAAGGATGACGGAAAATAAAGCGCAGCGATGCCGGAGCCCATTTCCTTCATCATCGGGATAAATGAACCAAGAGCTGCGAATTTTCCTCCCAGTTCCGCCCGTCAAATTCCTCTTCTATCACCCTCACTTCTCCAGGAAGATTGACACATCTCAGGTTGACACTGAAACCGTTGGGGTTTGATCGCGGAACATAAAAAGACTTTATCCCGCAGTGCGAACAGAAAAGATGCTTTGCTATTCCGCTGTTGAAGCAGTACTCGCTTAGGGCATCCTGACCTTTGAGCAAATGAAACCTGCTGGCCGGAACGATCAGGTGCACAAACCCTGTCATGCGGCAAATGGAACAATTGCAGTGCTGGACGGTGACTTCCTCCCCAACCAGGACTTCAAACTCAACCCGGCCACAATGGCAGCCGCCGAGTGCATTGATCAGATTCATGACACAACTTAACTCATTGCGCCGGTTCTGCGTAACTGCCGCGTAACCGGACGATCGCAGTATGGCATTCCGGAGCACGCAATTGCATTTGCCACCATGCCAGTTTGGACCGAAGCAGCTGTCATTCGCCCATTTCGCCAATCGTCAATGGCTGCCCGGGTTTCCCTGCAAAACTATGGGGCTTTGCGAAAATAGCGCCGCTGCATCAACCCGGTCAAACTCATAATTCTGCCCACAGTATTCACATCGAACTTCTACAACGCTGCGCTCTTCGATCAATCTCGTGATGTCTTCTTGCCCGAGAGATTGGAGTACCCCGGAAACTTTCTGCAAAGAGCACGAACATCCGAACTGGACCTGTTTTGAGTCGAATAGCCTTACGTTGTCTTCGGGAAACAGTTTCCACAGCAACTCTTCTGGCTCACAGGACTTCAGTTCACCATGAGTGACCGACGCTGCGAGATGTTGCAGCCGATTCCATCCATCCGCCTCAGCGGATTCCCCCGGCAGGCGCTGCAGCATCAGGCCATTGCATTCTTGTGAGTCAGAAATCAGCCAAAATCGCGTCTCGAGTTGTTCAGATTGCAAGAAGTAACGCTCAAGGGCATGCACCAGGCCGTCTGTGGACATTTCAACAATTCCCTGGTATGGCGCACCGCCACCTTCTGGTTCCAGGTTAATTGCCAGTACGCCCTGCTCAACCAGGGGAGAGCCGGGCTTGTCACGCATTCGCACCACTCCACGTACCAGCCCGGTGTGCGTGCATTGACCCAACAGCAGTCGCATCGCACCTGCGGATTGAATTTGCAGGCTCACGGACCCGCGAAACTTTAGGTTACTGGTCAACAGGACGGAGGCACACAGTGTCTCTCCCAACAAATCTAGCGCAACCGGTTCGGGCTGCCCTCGTACCATTACTTCTTGCCAAGTTTTGGCCAACCGCACCAATCCACCCTTCACTGGAAGGCCCTCAAACATGAATTTCCGCAAGTAATCTTCAGCCATGCCAAGAAACTCTGTAACGGCCTTCGTTCAATAAAGAGGTATGCATTGAGGGGTCCTGGTCATTTCAGCAAGTGCAGAATATCCGATGGCTGATGAATCTGCTCGCTGCTGGCAACCAGCTCGTCTAAAACGTCATGATCACCGTATCCATAATGTATAACGGCTGTCATGGTGCCCGCCGCCCTACCCGCTTGCAGGTCACGAACATCATCCCCGGCGAAAAGCGTTTCACGTTCCGGAATTTTCAAAATCTGGCACGCAAGCCTGACTGGGGCTGGATCCGGCTTGTTGCGGTCCAGTGTATCACCGCATACCACGCATGAAGCCCTGTCAGCCAAGCCAATCGCTTGCAGGATCGGCCTGGTTAGGGCCTGGATTTTATTAGTGACAATACCCCAGGGAATGGAGACTGACTCGAGGTGCGCAAGCAACTCCGGAACACCAGCATACAGGTTGGAATACTGGAAACTGTGTTGGGCGTACCGACCGAGCAGGAGTGATTTCCAGCGGTCCATCTGGTCAGGTGCCGCTGCAGGCATGCCAGCCTGGATCAACCCCGCAGCGCCGCGAGATACATGCCGACTCATGGGATAGACATCCAGCGGTGGCAAGCCCTCGCCGGCGCGAACCCAATTCAGGGCGGCAACGAGATCCGGGGCCGAATCCAACAAGGTCCCATCGAGATCAAAAAGAATTGCCCGGATTTTCCTCACGCTATTGGACGCTGCGCATGAACCAGGTAATTGACCTGCACATGCCCTCCCAAACGAACGAAACGAGCGACCGGGTTGTAGTGAATCCCGCAGATATTTTCCATTGACATACCCGCATCTCTTATCCAGGCGCCAAGCTCAGAGGGGCGTATGAACCGGTCATATCTGTGGGTGCCACGAGGCAGGATACGGGCAATATGTTCAGCCGCAACGATACCCAGCAGAAATGCCCCTGGCGTGCGGTTCAGGGTAGAAAAGAAAGCCTGGCCACCGGGTTTTAGAACGTGTGCGACGGAACGGATGATGGAGGACGGATCCGGTACGTGCTCCAGCATCTCCATGCAGGTCACCACGTCGAACTCACCGTTATGCGCCTGCGCAATCTGCTCGATTGTGGAGTGCTGATAATCCACGACCAGACCGGTTTCCAATCCGTGTAACCTGGCCACATCAAGAACTCTTGGAGCTATATCCAGGGCAGTTACGTGTGCGCCTTTTGCTGCCAGTGATTCCGACAGGATGCCGCCACCACACCCGACATCCAGAACCCGGGCATCTTTCAGCTCACAGCGTTGGCAAATGTAATGCAGCCTCGAGGGATTGAGGTCGTGCAAGGGCCTGAAAGGTCCATCTGCATCCCACCAACCAGAGGCAATTGCGTCAAATTTTCCCTGTTCCAGCGCATCCAGGTTTCCAGCTTCCGTGGAGTTCATTGGGTTGATCCGCCTTCTAGCTGGTTTGATGACGAAATACCTCCGGACAATTGGGAGCGCCAGTGCTCTGCCGCCTCCAGGACCGATGCAATGTCAATGGTCGTTAGCCTGCCATCATGCAATAACCGCTGCCCGGAAACCCAGACATCGGAAAATTGACGGCTCGACGCAGCGTAGATCAGTTGCGAAAACAGGTTGTGTACCGGCTGGGTTTCAGGCACTTGCAGATCGAGAGCGGCAAGGTCGGCAAGTTTACCGGCTTCGATTGAGCCAATAAGGCCATCCAGCTTGAGAGCCCGCGCACCGTTGATGGTAATCATCTGCAGCGCGGTGAATGCATCTACAGCCTGCGGATCATCCGATACGGCCTTGGCCAGGAGAGAGGCCGTTTGCGCTTCGGACAGTAAATCCAGGTTGTTATTGCTTGCGGCTCCGTCAGTACCTATGGCGACATTTACCTTGGCGGCATGCAGCTTACCTACCGGGCAAATTCCGCTCGCCAGTTTCAAGTTCGATTGGGGGCAATGAATGACATGCACCCCGTGTTCCGCCAACAATTCAATCTCGGCGTCCGTAATCTGCGTCATGTGCACAGCCAATAACCGGGAGCTGAGCAACTGGAGGTCAAGCAATCGCTGCACCGGCGTAACGCCGTGCTGGGCCAGGGAGTGGCGGATTTCCCATCGCGTTTCCAGCATGTGAATGTGGATGGGTGCTTCGTGCTCAGCAGACAATTCGGACAAGCGGCGCAGTGTAGCGTCGGTGACACTGTAGGGCGCATGCGGCGCAAAGGAATATGTAACTCGCGGCGAACCGTTTCCCTGGTTCAGTAAGGCGAGGCCTTTTTCCAGGTACTCCTCTACATTTGCCGCCCATGCGGTGGCGAGCTCGATTACGGGCAAGCCGATGCAAGCACGTATTCCCGTCTCGCAAACGATGTCTGCCATCACGTCTGGAAAAAAATAATTGTCATTGAAGCAAGTCGTACCCGCACGCAACATTTCTGCAATGGCCAGTCGCGTGCCATCGGCAACAAATCGGGGGCTGAGAAAGCGTTTTTCGGCCGGCCAGATGAATTCTGTCAGCCATTGCTGCAAGGGCAAGTCATCTGCATATCCCCGTAGCAATGTCATCGGGGAGTGGGTATGCATATTGATCAATCCGGGAATCAGTACATGATGGCCAAGCATTACTTCATGTGCACCAGTGTAACGAGCTCTGGCCAGCTCTATTGGCAGCAGATCAATAATCCGCTCGCCCTTCACCACAACGGCGTGGTGCTCCAGCACCTTGCGCTCGGGCAATACAGGCACAACGTAGCGGGCCTGGATTATGACGGGCTGTGCTGCGGTTTCAGCCATTACAGTTGGGTTGGATTGCGCAAGGGACAATCACTCTTTCACTCGAGATACATATTCTCCTGTCCGTGTATCAACTTTTATCAATTCGTTATTACCGACAAACAACGGAACCCGAACCACCGCTCCAGTTTCCAGTGTCGCAGGTTTTCCACCACCGCCGGATGTGTCTCCCCTTACTCCTGGATCCGTTGCAACAATGCGCAATTCGGCGAAATTGGGTGGTTTGACGCTCAAAGGCTCACCGTTATAAAGCATCATTTGACACATGTCCTCCTCCTTCATCCATTTTGCATCGTCGCCAATGGACTCTTTGGTACAGGCATGTTGCTCGAATGTTTCAGGGTTCATGAAGTGCCAGAACTCTCCATCGTTATAGAGGTATTGCACATTCAATTCAAAAATATCAGCTGATTCAAAAGTTTCAAAAGCCTTGAACGTCCGTTCGATAACTTTCCCGGTTTTGAGATTACGCAGGCGAACCCGGTTGAATGCCTGCCCTTTACCCGGCTTAACAAACTCAATGTCAACGACATTATACGGATCACCATCCATGATGATTTTTAATCCTCCGCGAAATTCGCTCATGCCGTAAGTTGCCATCAAGATCTCCAAATTAAGTCGCGGCCCAGTCCGGAACTTGCTCGCTTGAATGTGCAAGCCAGTTCCGGCTCCAAATGAAGTGCGCATTCTAGCTTGAAATCGACTTATCAAACAGCATGGATTCAGGACAGTTCCACCCCCCTTCACAATAAATAACCCATCAGGAAAAGCGTCCGGGTATCTGCGATTCGAACCGGAAAATCTCCGGGTTTTTGGCACGCCAGGGCGATTGTGCGGAGCCCGATCAATTCATTGTAATTTGGAGTGGGAATCAGTCATAATCTGCGCTGAATAGTGTATATTACACATTGGAATTTAAATTTAAACAATTTCATAATCTATTGATTTAAATAAGCTATATGTAATAGAAACTCCCAAAGGAACGGGGCCCGGAGATCGGATGCTATGGAAAGCACAAGCTTGTTGGTCATTGATAGATCTGCAGAATCGGCAGAGCGCATTAATTCCCTGCTTCGCAATTCCGGCATTAAAATTCGTGTAATTCACGCAGCAAAAATTCTTGATGTAAAGCTTGCTCTCGATCAGGACTCGCCTGTTCTGATCGTATATTCCGACGCTGATTCGAATTCCGCCGCTATTGAAGAGGTCAGCGCACTCGGTCGTCAATACCAGGTTCCCGTTGCAATTTATTCTGATTTTCAGAATCCCGCTGTGCTGATTGAGGCGCTGAAACTGTCGCCCAACCTGGTCATTTATTCTGAAAGCGAATCCCACCTGGCGGACACGGTGAGTCAACTACTCTCACAGCACGCAATCAGCAGCGTTGGGGCGCAACAGCAAGACCGCCTGGAAGAACTGGAACAGCGCTATGACCTACTGCTGGAAAGCGCACGTGACGCCATGGCGTACATCCACGAAGGCTTGCATGTCTATGCAAATCGAGCATACCTGGAAGGGTTAAAGGTAAAGAGTTTTTCAGAGATCTCCGGAATTTCTCTTTTGGAGCTATTGCAAACAGAAGAAGGGAATCTCAAGAAGGTATTTCAGGGACTGTCACGTGGAGCATATCCGCAAGAACCCCTGAGAGTTAATGTTACCCGTCCTGACGGCAGTTCCTTTGTAGCCGACCTGGCGTTTTCTCCAGCCAGATATCAAGGGGAAAACTGCACGCAAATGCTGGTGCATGAATGCGATGCCGCGGCAGGGTTGGCAGCTGAACTTGAACGTTTGCGCAAGACAGACCCGCTAACGCAACTCGATAACAAACGCGCCTTTGCCGATCGGTTAGATGGCGAACTGGCGAAACCGCGCTCGGCCGATTCCGTCGCCTCAGTTCTCTATATCGAACCGGACGGCATGACAGCACTTCAGGAGGAACTGGACGTCAATGTTATGGACTCCCTCGCTATTGACCTTGCCCAGGTGATGAAGTCTTGCCTCGGTCCTCAAGACGTAGCAGCACGGATTACCGACCTTGGCTTTGCCGTTCTGACCACACAAACCAACATGGAAAACGTGGAGAAACTTGCTGGCAAGATTCTTGAATCCTATGGCAGCCACCTCGTGGAGCTGGAAGACCGGTCGTTCTCGGTCTCCTGCAGTATTGGAATTGCCACGCTGGGGCGCTTGGCCAAAAATGCAACTCAGGTAATTACCGGGGCCCGCAAGGCCCAGGCTGAAGCCAGTATCACTGGGAATCGTGCCATCACGTTCAGGCCGCAACTGATCGCAGTAAGTAGTTTTGAAGATGATCGCCCGTGGATTGATCGCATCAAGCTGGCACTCAAACACCAGAGTTTTTATGTCGTGCAGCAGTCGATCATTGACCTCGATGGTGAAGGTGCGCAGCTGGTGGAGAACTTGATTTACATGCGTGATGACTCGGGTGACCAGGCGCCACATCAGTACGCAGCCATTGCTGACCGCAATGACCTGGCAGGGCAGGTCGACCGCCAGGTCATTCCCGGTTTGCTTAAGACATTCGTTGAGAACTCGGACAAACAGATCGTGTCGCTGAGTTTTAATTCCATCATGGACTACAGTTTCCCCGGATGGCTTTCTGGCCAGCTGGCTGAATGTTGTGTTGAACCCGGTAGGTTGATCCTGCAAGTCAACTTGGCCACAGCTCTGGCGAATCTCAAGCCGGTTCAGCGCCTCATGCATGAGCTTGAGCCGTTCGGATGCAAACTTTCCATTTCCGGATTTGATGCCGAAAGGCGCACTCGGCAGGTGCTGGAGCATCTAAACGCCTCCTACATCAAGATCCAGCCCGCTTTGACCGAAAAGTTAGCCGGAAACACGGCCCAGCAGGAAATCGTAAGAGCCATAGTCGATGCCGCGGAAGCACAAAAAGTTGCTGTCATCGCTGACGAAGTCGCTGACACGTCAAGCCTGTCGATACTCTGGCAGTGCGGCGTGAAGCTCATAGCCGGCGCATTCCTCAAGGAAAATTCCCAGGTTGTTGGGCAGTAACCACTCTGCGCTGTCTTGCAGAGGAATCCCCCTCCCCATTAACTGCTCCAAAATGAAAGAGTTGTTCTTTGAGGTGGCCTGCCTGCGCTAGACTGCTACTGCATGAGCGCATATCCCGGTTCAAAAACTTATATTGGGCGATTTGCACCATCACCAACGGGCAGGTTGCATTTTGGTTCCCTGCTTGCGGCCGTGGCAAGCTATCTGCAGGCAAGAAAGGCCCACGGCAAATGGTTGGTTCGAATCGAGAACATTGACCCGCCAAGAGAAATTGAGGGTAGCGCCGAAGCTATTCTCTCTGACCTGGCGACCATTGGGATGATTGCTGATGAACCGGTGCTATTTCAGAGCCACAGGTTCAAAGCCTATCAACAAAGCTGTGAGCAGCTTATTCAGTCAGGACTGGCGTATTGGTGCGGTTGTAGCCGAAAGGATTTGCCTGCAACTGGCATTTACCCGGGGACTTGCCGCAATGGTCTGCCGCCAGGAAAATTGCCGCGAGCACTCCGCGTCAAGGTCGGTAACGTCCCGCTTAGTTTCATGGACGAGATACATGGGAAACAAGTAGACGATTTGCAGTCCTCAATCGGTGATTTCGTAATAAAAAGAGCTGACGGAGTGTATGCATACCAGCTTGCAGTAGTGGTGGATGATGCCTTCCAACACGTCACGGAAGTGGTCAGGGGAACCGATTTACTCGATTCCACGGCCCGGCAGATATGGCTGCAAAAATGCCTTGGACTGCCAACGCCGGGTTATGTGCATATTCCAACTGCGGTATTGCCCGATGGCAGCAAGCTAAGTAAAAGCATGGACTCAGCTTCCATCACCCGACAGCGACCCGCAGAGGCACTGCGGGCCGCTTTGATTTTCCTGGGCCACGAACCGCCTGCGGGTGATCTCGCCAGCATCTGGAACTGGGCAATCGAGAACTGGTCGGTCGATAGACTAAGCAAGGATCATGACATAGTGGTTGACCTCGGCACCCTTGCGCAGAAGCAAACAAAATGAGGCACCTGTCGCAGTCACGTTATAATGTCAGCCTGGACATTCTTGAGAACGGACGATGAATCCTAATCACCTGGATTTTGAACAGCCAATTGCCGAGCTGCAGGCTAAAATTGATGAACTGCGCAATGTGGGTTCGGATAATGCCATCAATCTTGATGAGGAAATCCAGCGGCTGCAGGTAAAAATGCGCCAGAAAATAAAGACCATTTTTAGTAACCTTTCCCCATGGCAGGTATCGCAATTAAGCCGCCACCCACTGCGGCCCTATTCACTGGATTACGTTGAGAAAATTTTTGATGATTTTCATGAATTGCACGGTGACCGCGCATTCGCAGATGACCATGCAATCGTTGGTGGGTTAGCGCGATTCAGGCATAGAGCCGTGATGTTTATTGGTCAACAGAAAGGTCGTGACACGAAGGCCAAAGTGTTCCGGAATTTCGGGATGCCAAGACCTGAGGGTTATCGCAAAGCTCTGCGGCTGATGAACTTTGCTGCCCGATTTCGCCTACCCCTGCTGACCTTCATAGATACACCGGGCGCTTACCCTGGCGTCGGCGCCGAAGAGCGCGGTCAATCGGAGGCCATCGCGCGGAACCTTGAAGTCATGTCGCGCCTGCCCGTTCCGGTCGTATGTACCATTATCGGCGAGGGAGGATCTGGAGGCGCATTGGCCATCGGTGTTGGTGATCGCGTTAACATGCTGGAATACAGCACCTATTCGGTAATTTCACCGGAAGGATGCGCATCTATTCTATGGAAGGATGCTGCTAACGCCGAAGAGGCGGCAACTGCATTGGGCATCACTTCCGATCGTCTCAAGGCTCTGGGTTTGATCGACGAAATTATCCCTGAACCACTGGGTGGCGCACACAAAGAACCGGATGAAGTTGCCAGGAGAATTGCTGACTGCATCGAGCGGCAATTGGAAGAGCTGAGCAGCCTGCCGGTAGACACCTTGCTGGAGTCTCGCTACCTGCGACTCCTGTCGTATGGCGAATTCCAGGGATAAAATGCGGCATTGCTATCCCGGGCAAGGGCGCGCCATTCCCGGCGGACTGCAGCTGGCCTTGGCGCGCATGCGGGGCTCTGAAGCGCCATAAGATGCGTGACAGGACACCAGGTTAGTGAAAACGCAGGCCATGAGCTTTTCAATCGGGCAATTGCAGGAGCGCCTTGCCCGACTGCCCGTTGTTTCCAAGATCTGGGTGGGTTTCAGTGGCGGTGCTGACTCTACAGCGTTGCTCGTGGCACTCAAAGAGATGGAACATGATTTGCCGGCAGAATTTGCTGCCGTGCATTTCAACCACGGCCTGCAGGAAGCCGCTGATGAGTGGCAACGTCACTGCCAGTCATTCTGTGATGAAAGAAATATTCCGATCAGTTCTTATTGCCTTGAATTGAACCTCAAGGAAGGGCAAAGCGCCGAAGAACAAGCCAGGAATGGCCGCTATCTCTCGATTGAAAGTTTTTTGGAAGAAAAACAGGTTTACCTGACTGCCCATCATGCAGATGACAACGCAGAAACCCTGTTCCTCAACCTGATGAGAGGTAGCGGCCTTGATGGGCTCGCCGGAGTCCCGGCATTGCGGCCCGCGGGTAAAGGTTGGGTGGCGCGGCCACTGCTGGATTTCCGCCGCCGCAGCCTGGAAGAATTCCTGCGTGCGCGTGGTATCGCCTGGCTGCAAGACCCTTCGAACCTGGATACAGCCTATGACCGCAACTTCCTGCGAAACACGGTATTTCCGGAACTGGAAAATCGCTGGCCTGGACTGGTCAGCAACTTGAATCAAACATCCCGCAATGCACGCGATTCAGCCTCTGTGATAGCGACATTGCTCTCGCATCCCCTTGACAATCCAGTCATCGACGAGCATACGCTGTCACTTGATATACTCTTGGGTTTGAAGGATGAGGTGCAAACGGCGGTACTGCGACAGTGGGTCAGAGGGAAAGGTGTACTCACCCCTCCCAGGCGGCGTTTACAGCAGTTTCTGGATCAACTTCGCACTACTGCGGCAACAGCCAGCCAGGCAGAACTGCGCTGGGCTGGACAAATACTCAAGCGGCACCGGCGTGTTATCTGGTGGCATGGCCTGCCCTGCCCCGAATTAAGCCCTGCACTCGCATGGGAATCTGGCGCCAGCCTGTCTTTGGGCCCAGAATTCGGTAGTATCCGGTTGTCGGGTAGCAACGGTGTGATTCCAGGGGGCTGGGAAGTGGGATTCCTCAGAAACGGCGCCCGGATGAAGCTGCATGCAGCAGGACCCCGACGCAAACTCATTGACCTTTTGCGCGAACAGGGAATCCCCCCCTGGTTACGCCACGCGGTTCCGGTGCTTTACTGGAACGGGGCAGCCGTGTCCCTGGGTGATTGCGTGATGGAACCTGGACTGTTCAGATGGCTGGACGAACACGAAGCCAGCCTGCACTGGCATCCAATTCACCCATTGCTGCGTAAATTGAAGTCAGTTAGTGTCCAGCCTGCTGAAAGGAATAACATGTCATATGAGTAGCAAACAAGACAAGAAGCCTGATTTCGAAAGCGCGTTGTCAGAACTCGAAGGCTTGGTTTCCAGGCTGGAATCGGGGGATTTGAGTCTCGACCAATCTCTGGCGTGTTTCAAACGGGGGGTCGAATTGACCCGGTACTGCCAATCGGTTCTGGATGAAGCGCAAAAGACGGTCGAACTCCTGGTCACCAATGCAGATGGACAAGCAGGCATTGAAGCTTCCGACTGACGCCAGTGCAATTGTAGCCACCTGGCAACAGGGGTTTGAAAGTGAGCTGGCGCGTCAACTGTCATTGTCTGCGCCGGAACCGGACCGGCTACACCAGGCGATGAAGTATTCTTCACTCTCCGGTGGCAAGCGCATAAGGCCAATGCTGGTTTACGCTTCCGGGTTGGCAGTGGGCCTGGAGCCTGAAAAGCTGACGGCAATCGCCTGCTCCGTAGAGCTCATTCATGCCTACTCGCTGATCCATGACGACCTGCCGGCAATGGATGATGATGACATGCGCCGTGGCCGCGCAACCTGTCATCTCGAGTTTGATGAGGCCACCGCCATCCTTGCAGGAGACGCCTTACAGGCCCTGGCATTTCAAACCCTTGCGGATGACTTGGCCGATCAGCCTGAAGTTGCCATTCGCCTGGTGAGCGAACTGGCAGTGGCCTGCGGCTCAGGTGGCATGGCCGGTGGGCAGATGCTTGATTTACTGGCGGATAAACAAACACTAGATATCAAACAGTTAGAACATATACATGAGTTAAAAACCGGGGCGTTGATACGCACCTGCGTGGTTGCACCAGGAATTGTCGCCAGAAGCAAAGACGCCATCCTTCGTACACTTGATCATTTCGGCCGCTGCGTAGGGCTGGGATTTCAGATACAAGACGACATTCTTGACGTGACCGGTGATCCCGCAAATCTTGGGAAGAGTGTTAATGCCGATGCAGATCACAACAAACCAACCTTTCCCGCTCTCATTGGTCTGGATGGTTCACATGCGCGCGCCAGGCAATTGCGGGATGAAGCCCTGGCAGCCCTGGATAAACTGGACGGCGACACTTCGGTCCTGGCCTGGCTGGCCGACTACATGATTAGTCGTGATCGTTAGCACTGGAATCCCAACGGCGATAAAATGGACCTCATGAACCCAGAGAATTACCCACTGTTGCACCGGCTTGCATCGCCCGTCGATTTGCGCAAACTTGATGAAAGCCAGTTGGCCCAGGTTGCTGATGAGCTGCGCCAGTTCCTGATCGATTCTGTCTCCAGTAGTGGCGGCCATTTCAGCGCAGGCTTGGGCTGCGTTGAGTTGACCGTCGCTCTGCACTACCTGTACGACACACCAGAAGACCGGATCGTTTGGGACGTGGGACACCAGGCGTATCCACACAAAATTCTGTGTGAGCGCGCCGACCGCATCAGAACCATCAAGAAGCAGCAAGGCCTGGCGCCCTTTCCGAAACGCACGGAAAGCCCATATGACACCTTTGGCACCGGCCATTCCTCTACCTCGATCAGCGCGGCTCTGGGCATGGCCATTGCCGCAAAAGCCTTGGGGCACGAGCGGCGGTGTGTTGCCGTAATCGGTGACGGCGCCATGACGGCCGGAATGGCTTACGAGGCTCTGAACCACGGCGGCGACCTGGATACGGATTTACTCGTTGTCCTGAATGAAAACCAGATGTCCATCTCACCCAATGTCGGTGCGCTAACCAAGATGCTGGGCCGCCTCATGAGTGGGCCCACGGTTACCGGGATCAGGGAGCGCAGCAAGAAGCTGATGCACCGGGATTCGCGCACCTGGCGATTTGTCAGTCGCTGGGAGGAGCACATCAAGGGCATGGTTATGCCCAGCACGCTTTTTGAGGAGCTGGGTTTTAATTACCTTGGACCGATTGACGGACATGACCTTCCCACGTTAATCCGCACCATTCGCACGGCACGCGACATCAAGGGACCAAACCTGCTTCACATCATTACCGCAAAGGGTAAAGGCTATGCCCCGGCAGAAAAAGACCCGGTGAAGTACCATGCGGTAGCGCCTTTTGATCCTGCCCGTGGCATTGAGAAAGAAATCATTTCCGCGCCAAAAAGAACCAGCTACACGGATGTTTTCGGAAAGTGGCTGTGCGATATGGCAGCGATTGACGAGCGCTTGCTCGCTATTACTCCCGCAATGAGAGAAGGCTCCGGCATGGTGGAATTTCACCAGTTGTTCCCCAAGCGGTATTTTGATGTTGGCATAGCGGAGCAACACAGCATCACCCTTGCAGCAGGCATGGCCTGTGAAGGGGCGCACCCGGTCGTGGCCATTTACAGTACCTTTCTGCAACGCGGGTACGATCAACTGATCCACGATGTTGCCCTGCAGGACTTGCCCGTTCTGTTCGCCATAGACCGGGCAGGCCTGGTGGGGCCGGACGGACCCACTCACGCTGGCAGCTTCGATCTGAGCTATCTCCGATGTATTCCAAACATGGTTATCATGGCGCCGGCTGATGAAAACGAATGCCGGCAGATGCTCTATACGGGGTTTCGACATAACGGACCTGCCGCGGTTCGTTACCCTCGTGGCAGCGGGCCTGGCGTCCCCGTTGAATTGACCATGTCAGAATTACCCATTGGTAAAGCCAGGGTCATACGCGAAGGAACCGGGCTAGCCATACTGGCCTTTGGCAGCATGGTCGAAATGGCCCGTGACGTTGCGACACGCATGAACTTTACGCTGATCAACATGCGTTTCGTAAAACCGCTTGACCGGGATGCAATCATGGACGCCGCGCTCAGGCATGATTATCTCGTTACGGTTGAGGAAAATGCGATCGCCGGTGGCGCCGGTAGCGGAGTGAATGAGGTTCTGGCTGCCGCTGGAATGGTACTGCCGGTATTGAACATTGGCCTGGATGATTCATTTATCGAGCATGGTTCAAGGGAGGAATGTCTCCACCACGCAAGGCTCGACGCTGCTGGAATCCAGGCTCAAATTGACGATTTTCTGCAGCTCCTGAGCACAGGCGCCACGTCCAGTCCGGTGCGAAAAATCAAAGCCTGAACACCTGGCGATACGTCAGGTTGATTCTCAGCGCTGCTGGTTTCCGGGTCTTCGGTAGGGAATGCATGTAACGGGACTGGGAGTCACGCTGCATTACCAGCAAACTGCCATGTTCAAGCTGCAGGCCCACAGACCTGGAGTTTTTCTCCAGCTTCTTGCGCAACAGGAACCGCCGACTTTCGCCCAGGCTCAGTGATGCTATTAGCGGCTTCGGTCCAAGCTCTTTCTCGTCATCCGCATGCCACCCCATGCTGTCATGGCCGTCCCGATAGGCGTTGGCAAGTACTGAATTAAAGTCATGCCGCAGCCTTTCCTGCAGCAATCTGCGCAACTCAAGCAAATCGGGATGCCACGGCAATGGGTGAAGGTTCAAGCCGCTGTATGAGTAGTGTGCATCTGGATCGCCATACCAACTGGTCAGACGCGGCTGTGGAATTCTGCGGCCAAAAAGCATGATGTCTTGCTGATCCCATTGAAGGTCAGCCCATAAGCGCTCCACCAAGCGGTTAGCGCTTCTGACCGGGAGGAAATCCGGGATGTAGCAAAAATCGGCTTCCGCATTGAGTCTGGTTGCAGCAATTGACACGACCACGGCAGGAACGGCTGGCTACGGAAGTTTGCTCTTGCACATTGAGGCAATCTGCCGGTCATGCAAGCCCGACATAAGGATCAAGGCTGCGCTGGCTCCCAGCAATGCCAAAAACATGTCGGACTGTGTGTCCCAGACGTAGCCCTGGGTCCCCAGGAAGGACTCGGCGGCTTCCTCGCTCGACAAAGCAACCCACCACTCGATCAATTCATAAAATGCGCTGATCGCCAGGCAAATGGACACAACAATAAATCCCAGCCATCCACGCCGCGCGATGACGTGATTTCGTATCAATACTTCCCGGGCAATAATTGCCGGGACGAATCCCTGGGCAAAGTGACCCAGTTTGTCATAATTGTTGCGCGTCCCGCCCATCCACTCCTGCAACCAGTTGCCCGCGGGTACCTCGGCGTAGGTGTAATGGCCGCCAACCATGAGGATGAGGGCGTGAACCAGGATGAGAATATAGGCCAGGAGTGTGAGGGGGAAAGAGTGGCGGGTCACGACGAGCACAAGCAACGCAACCAGGGCAGGGATGACCTCAAGCCACCACGTGCCATAGTCATGTGGTCTCCAGGCCGACCACGCCAGAGCAGCAAAAAACACACCCAGCCACGCGAGCCTGTACCAGCTCATGTCATGAAGTCACTCGCTGTCGTGAATACGAACGGCAAGCACGTCACAGTTAGAGCCGTGCAAAACTGAATTTGCAGTTGCCCCCAGCAGTAACTGAACACCTTTTTGCCCATGTGTTCCCAACACAACCAGCTCAACATTGTTTTCATCATTAAAACGATGAATTTCCTTCGCCGGAGCGCCATTCAGGAAATGCCTGGACTCCGGCGGAATCCCAAACTCGTTTCCGAGAGCGTTTAACTTGCTCTTCAACTCCGTTTTCAGGTTCTCTTCCACTTCGTTCATGCCCACGAAAACCGGGCCATACGGAACCACGCCCATGTATACCGAATCCATTGGTTCCTGAACATACACCAGGTGGATGCGCGTGCCGGGAGAAGCCACATCAAGCGCCCTCTGGATGATGGGTTTGGACTCATTACTCAGATCAATTGCAACTGCTATCGTTTTGTATCCGGCCATGACTTTGCTCTCCAAAGATTGGTTGTACTTGCACTACCATTCTATCTGAGCTTGTCGCGGTTTGTTTGACCCGGGTCATTGGTTGCGCTCGGGCCAGCTAGTACGCTGGGTTACGACAAGCTTGAGGGAGCATAAGGCTGTGGAAAGGTCCAAAGAACAACTGCTGGTGCGCAAGAATGAATTGCTTAAGCGGCTCGCGGCGATTCGCGGGGATCTCGGCCGCGGCTTGGCCTCAGATTCTGAAGAACAAGCAGTGGAGCTGCAAAATCTCGAGGTTTTGCAGGAAATTGAACGACTGGCCAATGAGGAACTCATGGCAATTGAGGAAGAGCTAACTGAGCTTGATGAAGCTGGCTGATTTGCAGCTTCGGCCAGACCTCGGGGCAGGCAGCTTGAATGAACACGAATATGCGGGCCATGCAAATTCACGAAACCGGACGGCTCAGCAGCACGTATTCGGGCCTGAGCCTGGAGCACGTGCCCATTCCTGAACCCGGCTTGGGTGAAGTATTGATAAAAGTCGACGCCTGCGGGGTTTGCCACACTGAAGTTGACGAAATCGAGAATCGCACCCCGCCGTCCAGGCTCCCAATGATCCCCGGCCACCAGGTTGTTGGCAGGGTTGTCTCCGCACCCGGCAATTTCAGCCGTGACCAGGTCGGCCGCAGGGTGGGCGTTGCGTGGATATATTCAGCCTGCGGTAGTTGTGGGTACTGCAAACGAGGGCATGAAAATCTCTGCCACCGTTTCGTTGCCTGTGGGCGTGACCATGCCGGCGGGTATGCAGAATACATGACGGCCCCGTTGGAATTCGTGTACGAGATTCCACCCTCCCTGGAGACAGCCCAGGTAGCACCCTTGCTGTGCGCCGGAGCGGTGGGCTACCGCGCTTTGAACTTGACCGGGCTACGCAATGGTGAGTCACTGGGATTAACCGGCTTCGGGGCTTCCGGGCGCCTGGTCATGCAGATGGCCCATCACCTTCTGCCACTTTCTCCGGTTTTTGTTTTCGCGCGCAGTGAACTGGAGCGAACCATAGCGCTTGAACTCGGTGCCGTATGGGCTGGAAACACCACCGACAGGCCCCCACAAAAACTGGATGCGGTCATTGATTCAACGCCAGCCTGGCTCCCGGTGGTGTCAGCCCTGGCAGCGCTGGCGCCGGGGGGCCGCTTGGTCATCAATGCCATCCGTAAAGAGGAAGGTGACAAAAGCGCGCTCGGCAGGCTGGATTACACGCGACACCTGTGGCAAGAAAAATCTGTCAAGACCGTGAGCAATGTAACCCGCGAAGACGTGCGATCGATACTCGAACTGGCGACGCGTGCTCCACTGCAGTCCATGGTCATCCAGTACCCCCTGGAAAAAGCCCAAGATGCGCTGCTGGCCATTAAGTCCGGACACATTGAGGGAGCTGGCGTGCTCATGATGGGGTCTGCCCTTTCTGGCCCCTGAGATCTGCTGCACCCTTTTTGACCGGTGTCTGGCATCATGTTGTGATGAGTAGCCTGGTTTTGCTCCAATTCCTGCTGTGCCCGCTGGTGTTTATTGCTTTGCTGTTTAACACCGCGCCGTACGGGCGGCATTTTGCCGCCGGGTGGGGCCCGGCTTTGCCAAACCGCCTTGCCTGGTTCCTGATGGAATTGCCCGCATTGCTGGTAATCGGGATCGTTCTTGTCAGCAGCCAGCAGGACCTGACGGCTACAGCTCTGATTCCCTGGTTCATGTGGAGTGTCCACTACGGATATCGCACGTTGATCTTCCCTGCCTTGATGCGACCTTCCGGGAAGAACTTTCCGGCACTGCTGGTGCTGTTCGCGATTTCATTCAACACGTTGAACGGGTACAACAATGCCCGGGCTTTGTTGGACAATTCATCCACTCATGAACCCCTTCTGAGCGGGCATTTTTTGATCGGAGCAGCGTTTTTCGCTGGAGGGTTTTGGCTGCATTTCACCTCAGACCGGGCGATTCGAAACCTCAGGAAAGATGGGTTTACGGGGTACCGCATTCCTTGCGGAACCTGGTTCGACCGGGTCAGCAACCCCAACTATCTGGGTGAAATCCTGCAATGGCTGGGTTGGGCGGTACTGACCTGGTCCTGGGCAGGATTGGCATTTGCGCTCTTTACCGTTTGCAATCTTGCTCCCCGCGCAATGGCCAACCACCGCTGGTACCGGCAGACCTTTGCGGATTATCCCCCGGGGCGCAAAATCCTGCTCCCCGGGTTGTTCTGAAGTGCCCCGGCGCTATCCACTGAAGCGGGACATGACAGGATTCTGCTGAAAAACGCTTCTTTCCATGATTGGAATCCTGCACCTGACTGGCTGGAATTTGCCATTCCCAATGATTTCATTCAATCTGTGCACCCATGCGTTCAAATCACCTTCTTACTGCAATTACGACTAAACAACCCTGGGAAACAAGCATGACGCAATTGAGCAGGAAGGAACCAAGCACGAATAAGTCTCGCAACGCAGTCCAAACACGTGGAGTTGGCCTTTGCCTTGCCGTAGTGACATGTGTTTTCGCTACCCAGGCTGCGTCGCTTTGGGCCAGCGGTGATAGTGCCAAACCCCTATCCGCCAATGAGCAACGCGCTGAAGATATATTTCGCCAACTGGTCAACTTCGAATCAACCAGTGAGAGGCCTGACCAAACCCGCCTCGCTGCGGAAGCCATGGCCCAGCGACTGATAGCCGCCGGCATTCCGCAGGAAGACGTGGTGGTGATCAATCCTATGCCGAACAAATACGGGCTGGTGGCGCGAATTCGGGGAGTTGGGGATAAAAAGCCCTTGCTCACGATGGCGCATATTGATGTGGTCACAGCCGACCCGAAAGCGTGGACTTTTCCTCCTTTCACGTTTGCTGAGAAGGATGGTTACTATTACGGTCGGGGCACCCAGGACAACAAGGCTGGTGCGACGCATCTCGTGGCCAACTTCGTCCGGCTGCAGCAGGAAAAATATGTTCCAAACCGTGACCTGATCCTGATGTTAACCGGAGACGAGGAGGTTGAAGGTGCTGTAGCAAAGTGGCTGGCCACTGATGGTCACGAGCTGATCAATGCCGAATACGCGCTCAATACGGATGCGGGTGGTGGCCAGTACTCCGTTGAATTTCAGCCGCGTGCATTCCTGGTCCAGACCAGTGAGAAAATCTACCAAACCTACCGGTTGACCGTTACGAATGCCGGCGGCCACAGCTCGCTTCCGCGCCCTGATAACACGATCTATCAACTTGCGCGGGCTTTGGTGAATATTTCCAATTATGCCTTTCCGGTGCACTTGAGCCCCGATGCCCAGTTGATGTTTGAGCTGGGTTCGCGCCTGGAAGCAGGCCAGGTGGCTGCCGATATGCTGGCCTTATCCGTGAATGACCAGGACGCAGAAGCGGCCAGTCGCCTGTCACAGGACCCGTACATGAACGCCCTTATGAGAACGACCTGTGTAGCCACCATGATCAAGGGCGGGGAAGCGGAAAATGCCCTGCCACGCGAGGTTTCAGCAACCATCAATTGCAGAATGCTTCCCGGCACAAACCCTGCAGAAGTGCAGGCAACGCTGGAAGGCCTCGTGGATAATGACGAGATCACGTTTACCTCGATATACAATGCCATGCCCAGCCCGGCATCTGTTTTACCGGGTGTATTGCTGGAGTCTATTGAATCCCTGGTTGAGGCGTCCTGGCCGGGCGTACCTGTGATTCCGGAAATGTCCACGGGGGCAACCGATGGCCTGTTCCTGCGCAGCGCTGGCATTCCGGTTTTCGGTGTGGCTGGATGGTTTAACCGGCCGGAAGATATGCGCGCGCATGGACTGGATGAGAAAATCGGCGTCGCCGAGTTTCACCAGGGAACTGAATTCTGGTATCACATGCTCAAGGCGCTCAGCCAACCCTGAGTGCTTTACCCCACCCACCATTACAGAACCGGGAGATTACTGCCATGAAAATTGACCTGAACAAAACTATTTCCCTTACAAAAGGCGGTTTGCTGGATCGCGAGAACACCTGGCGCGGGTATTTCGAAAGCACTCCTGATTGGAAAGAGACCGCCGTATCGCTTACTGCACCCTTGATTCTGGCCAATGTGCTGCTCAGCGTGGTGTTTTCCCGCATGTCTGGAGGGTTTGTCTCCTACGGGATCGGACATGGTTTCCTGGTCGCCGTGTTCATCAGCTTGGTCATGGCAGTGATTGGGGTGGCATTGTTTGCGTTCGTAATTAACCTGATGGCGGGTGTGTTCGATGGTAAAAGCGACTTTTCCCGGGCCTTTGCAGCCGTGACGTTTGCCATGATTCCAGCCTGGCTGGCCGGCATCGTGGGCGCCCTGATTCCATGGGTAGGAGTTTTTGTGGCACTGGCCGGTGGCATCGTCGGCCTGGTTTTTCTATATCAAATCCTGCCATTGGCGCTTGCAATCCCCGAACAAAAACGGGTAATGCACTTTGTATCCTCGATCGTACTGGGAATTGCGCTGGAAATGATGATTGGGTTTCTTTTTGTTGGCGGCAGCGTAAGTCAGTAGGCCGCACACAACTGTGCAATGTTCCTGCGGCTCAGGTTGTCACCCGCATTTCGAGTAGCCGCAGGACAAGCACGTGGCACAATTGTCCATATTCACCACTGCTTTGGTATTGCACTTGTTACATAGCTTGGCGGAAGCCGGATAACCAGTCCCTTCCGCCGTATCCGGGGGGCCGCTGTTAAGTGCCGCCCGGACTGAATCCGCGGCTTCGGCTTCCGCTCGTTTCTGTTTGAGTATCAGTTGTTGCTGCTGCGACAACTCCTCTTTTTCCATGAGTCCGATCTTACGCAGATGGTGCTCAATCACAGCACCAATATCAGCAATGATCGACGGCATGAATTTACCGCCGGGTTTCCAGTACCCGCCCTTGGGGTCAAATACGGCCTGAAGCTCTTCAGCCAGGAACGTGACGTCGCCACCCTTGCGGAACACAGCGGACATCAGCCTGGTTAGTGCAACAATCCACTGGAAATGGTCCATGTTCTTGGAATTGATGAAAATCTCAAACGGCCGTCGTTGCTCGTGCACTGTCCCGGGGTTCAAGACGATATCGTTGATCGTCACATACATGGCGTGATCATCAAGTGGGGTCTTGATCTTGTAAGTTGAGCCTTCCAGCGCATCCATGCCTTCCGGCCGCGCCACTTGCTCGGTCATGCGGATGATCTTGGCCGATTGACGTTCTTCCCGGGCGGCCGCTGCTGCGGCGCGGGCCGCTGCCTCTTCTTCCTTCTTGACGACTTCAAAGCCGACGATTTTCTTATCAATACGGGTACTCATGACGCTCCTGACGGGGTAATACCGGCGCCGAAAACACACCGGCGCCATGAAATTGAAAAGGCCATCTCGCAGACCCTTGGGGGGATCAAGGATCGCCGATACATCCTTGTGATCGGCGACTCCGTGGTGCTCCCCATTCCTGAATTCTTTGTTCCTGACTTGCCTGACCGCCGAAAAAGAGGTGTACGTCCCTGTACGTAACACCTCCCTGCAATTTGACGGTAGCTATAACATCCCTCGCCGCCACTTTATCCCTAGTGAACTTTTTTTATTATATTAGGTGTACTTCCTTGTACTTCTGTACACCTCCACTGTTCTGGTTCCACGCGCAGAATTTACCCTCAGAATTTATCTTTAGAATTTACCGTAATATCCTTCTTTCAGCGCATCAAACAGGTTCGCTGCTGTGTGCATCTCACCATCGTATTCAATTTCTTCGTTGCCCTTGACTTCAATTACCTCACCATCTTCCAGCACAAAGCGGTACTTGGTGTTTTCCAGGTCGCGCTCGTTGACCAGAACACCCTGGAACGCTTCCGGGTTAAAGCGGAAGGTTGTGCAACCTTTCAGGCCTTGATGATAGGCATAAGTATAAATGTCCTTGAATTTCTCAAAAGCAAACTCCGTAGGCACATTGGCTGTCTTGGAAATTGATGAGTCAACCCATTTTTGCGCGGCAGCTTGTATGTCCACATGCTGCGTGGGGTAAATATCCTGCGCGGTGACGAAATAGTCCGGCAACCTGCTAACGTCATCTTCCGCGTGCGGGATGGCGCGACTGTTAACCAGATGCCGGTATGCCAACAGCTCATAACTGAAAACCTCGACCTTTTCCTTGGTCTTGCGCCCTTCACGAATCACATTACGACTGTAGTGGTGAGCGAAACTCGGCTCAATACCGTTGGACACGTTATTCCCGATGGACAAAGAAATAGTCCCTGTCGGCGCAATGGATGAGTGATGGGTGAACCGGGCGCCTTCTTCAGCCAGGGCGGTTACGAGGTCCGGAGCATACTTTGCGATACGTTGCATGTAGCGACTGTACTTTGCATGCAATACCCGGCCAGGGAGCTTGTCTCCCAGCTCGTAGCCATCTGCCTTCATTTCCGGCCGGCGACGCAGCATGTCGCCACTGACTTCGAACTCTTCGTTCATGATAGGAGCCGGGCCTTTTTCCCGACTCAAATCCAAAGCTTCTTCCCAACCAGCTATGGCCATTTCCCTGGAAACCCTTTCAGTAAATTCCAGGGATTGGGGCGAGCCATAATTCATCCTTAGCATCGTGAGGGTCGACCCCAAGCCGAGAAAACCCATGCCATGCCGACGCTTGCGCGCAATTTCGTCGCGCTGCTTGCTCAAGGGCAGGCCATTGACTTCCACGACGTTGTCGAGCATCCGGGTGAATATCCTGACCACCTTGTGGTATTCATCCCAATTAAATCTGGCATCTTCGGTGAATGGCTTTTCCACAAATCGAGTGAGATTGATCGAACCCAGCAAGCAGGCCCCATAAGGAGGCAAGGGCTGCTCGCCACAGGGATTGGTCGCACGGATGTTTTCGCAAAACCAGTTGTTGTTCATCTCGTTGATTCGATCAACGAGAATGAAACCCGGTTCGGCAAAATCATAGGTGGATGACATGATCATGTCCCACAACCGACGTGCCGGGACAGTTTTGTAGATCCGGCAAGCCACCAATCCGTCATCACGCGTGACATAGCCCTCTGTATGAGGCCATTCCCGCCATTGGATACGGGTTGGATCGCCCAGATCCATGTCTTTCGCTTCGTATTCGTTGATGGGAAACGCGAGAGGCCAGACTGTGTTTTCCTCAACCGCTGTCATGAACTCATCGGTAATCAACAAAGAGCAGTTGAACTGGCGCAAACGCCCATCTTCCCGCTTGGCCCTGATGAACTCCATGACATCCGGGTGTCCTATTTCGAATGTCGCCATCTGCGCCCCGCGACGACCGCCCGCCGAAGACACCGTGAAACACATCTTGTCGTAGATGTCCATGAAACTGAGCGGGCCTGAAGTATAAGCACCTGCTCCGGAAACATAAGCGCCTTTTGGCCTCAGGGTAGAAAATTCATAGCCGATGCCACAACCTGCTTTCAGGGTGAGGCCGGCCTCGTGAACTTTTTCGAGGATTCCGTTCATGGAATCCGTGATGATTCCGGACACCGTGCAATTGATGGTGGAAGTGGCTGGCTTGTGCTCCTGGGCACCGGCATTCGAAGTAATCCTGCCGGCTGGAATCGCTCCTCTCCGCAAAGCCCAAAGAAACAGCTCGTTCCATTTTTCCTTTTTTTCCGGAGTCAGCTCAGCGTCAGCCAACGCACGTGCGACGCGCTTGAACGTGTCATCAATTGTTGCGTCAATCACGTCCCCTGTTTTCGTTTTCAGGCGATATTTCTTATCCCAAATATCGAAGGATGCCTCCTGCAGGGGAATTTCTTGCGAATCAATACTAAAGACTTCGGCTTGCACGCTGCTCATCACTTCTGCCATGTAATTCTTTGGTTTTATTAATTATGAGACACAATTTATTGTGCGCTAGTTTTTTTTTGGACACAAGATATTGTGTCTGCGGGGGTAAACAATACGCGCATGGATTCTGGCTGTCAAATCCGAATTTGCTGCTGAAATTCGCCAAATAAACCGCTTATTTTGTATATTTTTCATTGCATTACTGGATTTTCGGTATGATCGGTTTCCCTTGCCGCACAGCGGCGGGCAGCAGAAATCCGCGCCGTGGTTGCATTTCGTTCTGCCGCAAATTCGGCGAATACTTTGTCAGCTTGACCAGGCTGCTTCTGAAACATCAGGGTATTTAGCATGTTCAATGTCATTTTGTATGAACCGGAAATTCCTCCCAATACGGGAAACATCATCCGCTTGTGTGCCAATACCGGAGCACGGCTGCACCTGATTGAGCCCTTGGGCTTTGATCTTGACGAAGCCAGCGTAAAACGCGCCGGGCTGGACTATCACGTCCTGGCTGAAATTTCCCGATACCCGGACTGGAATTCGTTCCACCAGCGCAACCCCGCCATGCACCTTTGGGCCTTCTCTACACACGGAGCACAGCGCTACGATCACGCCAAATTTCAAATCAACGACGGGTTGCTTTTCGGACCTGAAACAAGGGGGCTTCCGACAGCCATATTGAACGAAGCAGGTGTATCCCGTATTTTGCGCCTGCCCATGCGTAGCGAGAGCCGGAGCATAAACCTTTCGAATGCCGTTGCCGCAGCCCTGTTTGAAGCTTTGCGTCAGACGGGTTTTTCAACCTTGCTGTAAGGGACAGGCAACTGCAGTGCAGGCAAATTTCCAGCCAAATTACTCAGCCCGAATTGACCGTCAACAACTCTCGGACTTTTGTTCCCGGGATAGCAGCTCCCGAACACACTGCCTCGGGTTCAGTCCCAGATGAATGATTCCGTAAACCTGTTCCGAAATAGGCATTTCAATATTGTAACGTTGAGCCAATCGCCAGACTTCGGCTGATGTGCTCACGCCCTCAACTACCTGGCCAATCTCTTTCACCGCGCTGTCCAAAGATTTCCCTGCACCGAGGGCAAGTCCAAGACGCCGGTTGCGCGAAAGCTCACCCGTGCTGGTTAATACCAGGTCCCCAATGCCAGCAAGACCAGTCATGGTTTGGTCGCGCGCGCCGAGCGCCCGACCCAATCGCATCATCTCGGCCAATCCTCGAGTTATTAGCGCAGCCCTTGCATTGTTACCAAAGGACAAGCCATCGGATATTCCAGTTGCAACAGCCAGCACGTTCTTGACCGCCCCGCCCAATTCAGCGCCGACGATGTCATCGCTGGTATAGGCACGAAAACTCCCCCCATGCAGGGCCTGGGCTATTTTTCTGCAGTATTTCTCATCAGTGCCGGCTACCGTGACTGCAGTAGGCAGTGATCGCGCCACTTCCAGCGCGAAAGAAGGACCGGTGACAACTGCGAGCGCCCGCTCCTTGCCCAATCGGGACTGGGCTGACTGATGCAGGAACCGTCCACTCCCGGGTTCCAGTCCCTTGCTGGCCCAACTCACGCCCTGGCAGTCGCGCAAACTCGCGGCAACGTTATCGAGCACGGCAGTAAACGCACTGGTAGGCACGGCAATCAGTACTTCATCCGTGGACGCCAGCGCCTGTTCCAACGCGCTTTCGAAAGCAAGGTTTTCCGGGAAGGCAATACCGGGCAGGAAACGTTCGTTTCTGCCACTTTTCTTCATTAAAGCAACGTGCTCGGGAGATCGCCCCCAGAGCACGCAATGGGCTCCACTCCGCGCCAGTTGCATGGCCAGAGCGGATCCCCAGGACCCGGCACCGAGAACTGCAATACGAATGGCTTTGTCCCTTGAAGACTCGTCGGTGAATTCAGCCACCATGCGACGCCGTATCAATTATTGCCTGGAAACTCCGCCTTAACCGCGGCGCCGCTTTCCTGGCCGCCCGCAGCTGCTTCACCCTGCTGTTTCATCAAACCCTGCATGCGCTGGGCATAAAGTTGCTCGAAATTTACTGGCTGCAGTGTCAATGGCGGGAAACCTCCATCTGCTACCAGGTCGGAAATCGCCCGGCGCGCATACGGAAACAGGGTGCCAGGACAAAGGATGTTCATCACAGCATGAGCCTGTTGCTCGCGGAATCCGGTGATGTGGAAAATGCCCGCTTGCGCCACTTCAGCCAGATAGGCCGTTTTCTCGCCCAGGGTAGCAGTTACCGTAACCGTCAAGACCACCTCGTGCAGGTTTTCTCCGAGATCATCCACCCGCTGAGCGAGGCTCATTTTCACATCTGACTGCCCCTGCTCCTGAAAAATTTCTGGTGCATTGGGTAATTCGAATGACACGTCTTTCACATACAGCTTGTGGATGAGGAATTGTGCCGCCGTGGTTTCTTCCGGAGACGCTGCCGGATTTGCGTTTTGCTCTTCTGCCATGTTTTCATCGCTCTGTTAATGATTTTTGCTGATCACGCTTGGTGATTGCAGCTTCGGTGGATTATCCCATCTGGCCCTTTGGATGGCCAGCTTTGGCGCTTTTTCAATTGGTTGGCCAATAGCCTGTGCCAGTAAGCGCAGGACTGGTTGGCTATTTCCGGGTTACAGGGTATTGATCAGCCATCCACTGGCCCATACCGCCCTTTAATACCGCAACGTTTTCGATACCGCTCTTCTTCAGTTTCGCTGCCGCCAGTAATGCCGTCTGGCCGGTTTTGCACACCAGCAGAACTTTGGAGTCCTTCATTTTCAACACCTCGGCGTCAGGATCCGTGATTCTGGACATGGCAATATTGCGGGCATTGACGATGTGGCCCTTGTTGAAATCAATTGCTGCTGAAACGTCCACAATGACGGCAGCAGCATCATTCATCCACACCACAGCCTGGGCTGTGGACAACTCCTTTACACCCTGGGCCTTGCGGGTGATTTCAGACCAGACCAACAGGCACAGCACCGCAACGAATCCGCCGGCAAGCAGGGCGTGATTGGTAGCAAATTCAGCTAATTGTTCCATGTATCATTTTCCAGATAGTGATCCAATGAATGTAAATCGCGGTGCCAAGTCGGTGCCGTGTGATTTTACCAGCACTGCGCCAGGTGGTCGGTTGTGAAATAATTGCGCCATCGTTCAATTGGAGTCAAAGGCTGCCTTTTGCAAGCCCCGGAGCTGTTCTGGCTTCAACCTGCGCTGGAGACCGCATGAAACCTGCAAGAAAACCACTGGTATTGATGATTCTCGACGGCTGGGGTTATCGAGCCGAAGCCAGGAACAATGCCATTGCGCTGGCGCATACGCCGTGCTGGGACAAATTGTGGAATAGCGACCCGCACGCCCTGATCAACACCTCTGGTGAAGCAGTCGGACTCCCCGAAGGGCAGATGGGCAACTCCGAAGTTGGGCACATGAACATGGGCGCAGGGCGTACCGTCTACCAGGATTTTACCCGCATCACTAAAAGTGTCCGCGACGGGGAGTTTGAGCACAACCACGTTCTCTGTTCTTCCATGGACAAAACCATTCTCGGCGGTCATACCATTCACATCATGGGCTTGTTGTCCCCGGGTGGTGTACACAGTCACGAAGATCACTTCCTGGCCATGGTGCAAATGGCCGCAGACCGTGGCGCCAAAAAAATTGCTGTCCACCTTTTTCTTGATGGCCGGGACACGCCGCCACGCAGCGCGGCAGATTCGATTCGGGCTATGCAGTATCGAGTGGGGAGCATTGTAGGTGCCGCCATCGCCTCAGTTTCCGGGCGGTATTTCGCCATGGACCGGGACAAACGCTGGGACCGTGTCCAGCGAGCTTATGCCGTTATCGTCACGGCCGATGCCCAGCATACGGCGCCTACCGCCCTGGCGGCCCTGGAAGCGGCCTATAAGCGAGGTGAAAGCGACGAATTTGTGCAGCCGACGGTTGTGGGAAACCCGCAGGGCGTGCATGACGGCGACAGCATTTTTTTTGTGAATTTCCGTGCCGATCGTGCGCGGGAATTGACGCTGGCGCTGACCGACGCCCAATTCACAGGCTTTCCGCGTGTTCCGCCTCGCCTGACGGCATTCGTGTGCATGACGGAATACATTAAAGAACTGCCCGTCCAGGTGGCCTTTCCCCCAACCCCCTTGCCCCTGCTTTTGGGGGAAATTCTCGAGTCCAATGGTTTGCATCAGTTGCGGATTGCCGAGACAGAGAAATACGCACACGTCACTTTTTTCTTCAATGGCGGACGCGAGGAGCCGTATGCACTGGAAGACCGAATCCTGGTTCCATCTCCCAGGGTAGCCACTTATGATTTGCAGCCTGAGATGAGTGCACCGGAATTGTCGCAAAAGCTCAGCGCAGCCATCCGCTCGGAACGATACGACGTAATTATCTGCAACGTAGCGAACCCGGACATGGTTGGGCACACCGGGAACCTTGCAGCCGCCATTAAGGCGGTGGAAGCAGTTGATCGCTGTATTGATTTGGTCGTGGCAGCCATAGACTCCGTGGGCGGTGAGCTCTTGATCACGGCGGACCATGGAAATGTAGAACAAATGCTGGACGAATCCACCGGACAGCAGCACACCGCACATACAACCAACCCCGTTCCCTTGGTGTTCCACGGCAGGCGGGCACAGATGGAAGCAAATGGATCCTTACGGGACATTGCACCAACCATGCTCTATTTACTGGATTTGCCGCAACCTGATGTGATGACTGGCCGGGCACTTGTGCATTTGCTTTAGCGACGAGTGACGGATGAAGCACCGCCGCCATGTTTGGATATTGCTGCTGGCTTTCATGCTGCTTGACCTGTTGCGGGCTACAGGGCTGCAAGCCCAGCAAGACCATGCAGACAACATGGACCAGGCAGAGGTAGAGCTCCGCCTCGCAAAGATGCAGAAAAGCATCCAGGAGTTGCAACAGCGACTGGCTCAATCAAGGGTGGAGCACAAGGCCGAGCAAGCTCAACTCCGCGCACTGGACCTGGCAATCCAGGAAACATCGCGCCGGATGCGCGAACTGGAACAACAGCGGCAACAGCATATGCAGAGGCTGGAGGAGCTACAGCACCAGCGCGCTGAGCAGCTGGACGCAATGAAGTTGCGGCAGGATCAGTTGTCCGCACAAATCAATGCCACCTATCGCCTGTCCCTCCAGTCACGCGTCAAACTGGTTCTGAACCAGGACAATCCCAACGAACTCAGTCGGATGCTCGCCTACTATGACCATATCAACCGCAGCCAGATTGACAAGATCAATGCACTGAAGATTTTCCTGGGAGAAATCGAGCAAACCTTCCGGTTGATCGATGAAGAACTAACCCGGGTCAAGGCCTTGCAAATCGAGCAACAGGCCGTACTCGGGCAGCAGCAAGGACAGCGCGGTGAACGTGAGTCGTTACTCAGCGCACTAGGCGCGCAGATTGATAGCGAGGAACTCCAGCTTGCTGAGTTTGAAAACAACCGAAAGGATCTCGAGAAACTATTGGAGCAACTCTCTGATGTGCTCGCAGATATTCCCGCGGATCTTGGTCAGCACCTTGGTGTTGGGGCGCAAAAAGGACATCTGGCCAAGCCAGTCAAAGGTCGAGTGCTCCATGCATTCGGGCAGCAACGCGCGGCGGGGGTGAAATGGCAGGGCTGGCTGCTGGACGCGGCGCCCGGATCCGAAGTACACAATGTTGCATACGGCCGGGTTGCGTTTGCAGACTGGCTGCGGGGCTATGGCCTGCTGATTATTATTGATCATGGTCAGGGCTACATGAGCCTTTACGGTTACAATGAGAGCTTGTTATGGGAAGCGGGTGACTGGGTGGAACCGGGTGCTGTCATTGCGACCGTCGGGAGCAATCCCGGAGGAGAACAAGGCCTGTATTTTGAGTTGCGGAAGTCCGGCAGAGCAGTGGACCCGTCAGTGTGGCTAAAACGATGATACTAGGATGCGACGCCGCGCGCGTCAGTGAAAATTTATGAAGTACCATGCTGGTTTCCGTCTGGCTTTCACCCTGATGGCTTGCGCAAGCCATGCCATAGCCCAGGAAGTTCCTGCGACAGACAGTTCAAGAACGCCATCAAGCAGTGCGCAATTGAGCCTGGATGAGTTAAGAACTTTTACAGATGTTTTCAACCAAATAAGAAGCAATTATGTCGAGGAAGTGGATGACCGGAAGCTATTGGAAGCAGCCATTGATGGCATGCTCAGCGATCTGGACCCGCATTCAGCATATTTACCGGGCCAGGATTTTGAAGACCTGGAAAATGTATCCAATGGAGAATACGTTGGCATTGGTATCGATGTTGCCTCTGAAGACGGCGAGGTGGTGGTAAAAAAGGTGATTGTGCCCAGCCCGGCGGATGCAGCAGGCATACAGCCAGGGGACCGGATTACTTCCGTTGATGGCATTGAGGTCAAGGGACACCCCTTGCAAGAATCAATAGATCGCTTAAGTGGACCACCGGGCTCAACCATCGATCTGTCTGTTTCCAAGGCCGGCGAGAGGGCGAAAAAGCTTACACTCAAACGCGACTACGTGAAACTTCCTGCGCTGGACTTCAAGCTTCTGGATCAAAACTACGGCTATATTCGGCTGGTCTATTTTCATCGCGACTCGTCAGTGGATTTCAAAAGCACTCTGGATTCACTCCAATCTGACGGCATCGAGCTGTACGGCTTGATTCTCGACCTGCGCAACAACCCGGGAGGCGTCCTGCAGCCGGCAATAGATTTGGCTGATGGCTTTCTCGACGAAGGTGAGATTGTGTCCGTTCGCGGCAGGAACGCGAACATGCAAAAAGTCTTTTCGGCTCAGCAGGGGCAATGGCTGCCTGGCGTTCCGGTGGTGGTGCTGGTGGACCGGGGCACGGCTTCGGCATCAGAGGTCCTGGCTGGAGCGCTGCAAGACCACAAACGGGCCGTGATCGTCGGGGAGCGCACATTTGGCAAAGGCTCAGTACAGTCTGTATTACCCCTGCGAAATGGTTCCGGCCTGAAGCTCACAACGGCGCGCTACTATACGCCTTCAGGGAAGTCCATCCAGGCACAAGGAATCCTGCCAGACCTGGTCGTCGCAAGCGCAGTGGAAGTCGCTCCAAGGACTGATGATCGCCTGTTGGAGGCGGATCTTGACCGCCACCTGGACAACCCCGGGCAGGCTGAGCCGCAGGAAAGCGCTGCTGCCGTGGACGTAACAGAGGATTACCCGCTGTTTGAAGCCCTTAACCTGCTTCGGGCCAATCGGATAATGGCTGGAAATGAAACTCCAACACTGAACCGGAGCAAAAGAAAATGACGAAACGTGTGCTCGTTCCACTGGCCTCCGGTTGCGAAGAGCTGGAAGCAGTCACAATCATTGACCTGCTGCGACGAGCGGGAATAGAAGTCGTTGTAGCTGGTCTTGACCAGGGCGTTGTTACGGCCAGCAGGGGGGTGCGCCTGCTGCCGGACACAACGCTGGATGATGCCCTGAAACAGGAATATGACATGGTCGCCCTGCCAGGCGGTCTGCCGGGCTCCGATAACCTGGCCGCTGATCCACGTGTTATCGAAGTGCTGCAAAAGATGAACGAATCCGGTCGCTTTGTGGGCGCAGTTTGCGCAGCACCCAAAGTCCTGGCGAGAAGTGGCGTACTTAAAGGCAAATCGGCGACAGCGTATCCCGGCGTTCTGCAGGCTGAACGGCACCCCATGATTAGCGGCAATCCCGTCATCCGCGATGGGAAAATCATCACTTCCCGCTCTGCAGGAACAGTTATGGACTTTGCCCTGGAACTTATTGAAGCGTTAACCGGCGCCGAAACCCGGCAGGCAGTTGAGGCCAGTCTGAAAAGAAACTAAGCAATGGTCAGGACGGGGCAGCGTTTAATACTCAGGACTGGGACCGGTTAGGGGGTGAAAGAGGAAACGGGGTTACTTTCTCCCCGGACTCACGATCCCGGATGAGGCACTTGCCACGCTTTTCCACTTCCTCAATGCGCAGCACGCTTTGTATCGGAAGATGTAGCACCTTTGCTCCCGCAAACTCCTGGCGCATTTTTTCTTCGGTTGGATCCACGACGAGGCCTTCGCCCGTTTCAAATACCAGCTCGGATACCTCGATGAATCCCCATAGTCCGCTGGAGCCGACGCTTTCGCTAAAGAGCTCATACACCTTGCCGTGATTCAAAAAAATGACCTTATAAAGTGCTTTGCCTGCCATATCTCATCACCCGTGTTTGCTTCATCGCTATGCTCTTACTGTGCTCTTACTATGCTCTCAATTGCACGAAGGCGCGGTACAACAACGCAATACTTAGCCCCAGTGCAAAGCCCCCCAAGTGCGTCCACCACGCAACTGCAGCATTAATGGGGCCGAAAACGGTATAAAGCAACTGTAGTGTAAACCACGAGCCAATCACCAGTAGTGAAGGCACCTGGGCAAACTGAAGGTACAAACCCAGCGGCAAGAATAAGCCAATGCGGCGCGAAGGAAACAAGCCAAGATAGGCACCAACGACCGATGATATTGCGCCACTGGCACCAATGACCGGGGCTTCCAGATTTCCCAGCTGCAGGGCGACTATCGCATTGGCCAGTGCGCCCCCGGTGAGGAATAGGGCAATCATGCCTGAAGTCCCCAATCTCTGCTCTACCGGGATACCGAATACCCACAGATAAGCCAGATTGCCGAGCAGGTGTAACCAGCTGGCGTGCAGGAAGATTGCACTTAAAAGCGTCCACGCCGGGTAATTCCACCAACTCCCGGGGGACTGGAACAATAATGCAGATACGGCTCGAGGCTGCATTCCGCCAAGGTCAATCATGGCTTGCTGCAACATCGGCGAAATCAGGAAATACAGAGACAGCAGCACTACACAAACCAATGAAAAGCCAACCGTCGCATAAGGTCGCCCCGGCCGGGATTCCGACCAGTTGGTGACAATTCCGCTGTTCATAATCGTTCCTAGCTCTTTACCTGGAAACGATAATCGCGGAAAGTGAAAATCGCGCGATCGCGTTGAATTTCTTCCACCACCAGGCCATCACTGACTTCATCTTTTTCCCGCAAACGTTTCCCGTTGATCAAAAGGAAACGGTCCTGCGGGTTTTCCGAATACACCAGAACAGTTATCCGCATTTCCGGCATGCTTTCCCGAAGGGACTGCGGTATCTGCCAATAACTTATGGGCTCACCAGCATAGGGCTGCAGCTGATCGGCCTCCGGCCGGGCTGCAACGTCAGATTCGCTAAGATCCTCAACCAATGCAGCTATGGGTTCCTCACTTGCTGGCAGTGCGGGTGCTGAGGCTTTTTCACCTGAAGCCGCAGAGACCACGCTAACCGCTTGTGCGCTCCGAACCTTTCGGCTGGTCCGCAACGTTTGTTCCTTATCGACCCGCGGCACATCTGCAACGGCCGTCGACCCGGGCTCTGCGGCGAAATCCTTGACGGGTGTAGTTGGCGGAGGAACTTGCGGGCTGCTCACCAGGCGGTTCAAACTCTTCTGGGGTGACTCTGCCTTGACCGGAATATCTATCGGCAGGGACTCGATTGTGGCAATAGTCGGCCCCGGAACTGGCTCAGGCTTACGAAACTGCGCTGCGCCGATCCATGCAATCACCCCCGCAGCCAGCAACAACATCACGGCCGGAATCCAAATGCGCTGCTCACCGACAGTCAGGTCTGCATTACTCTCGGGAGTTTGCAAAGTAGGTGTTGCTCCCAACCGGCGTTGCTCTTCTGATTTCCTGAGTGCATCCAGCAGGATTGACATGTTCAGTAACCCCCATCCAGATTCACGGCTAGGCGGGGTTCAATAATAGTTGGCGCCATCAAGTACAGCAGTGTCTGGGGTCCGACGATTCCATCTGGAATCAGCCCCTGGCGGCGCTGAAAATCAAACAGCCAGGATTCGAAGCCTGCGTCAAACTGGTCCGCGCCTGTCCAGGGCGGGTCAGCCTGTGCAGCCATTTGCATAACGATTTTCACGGCGGCCCCCGCCTCCCCCCGCTGAACTTGCATCGGCCAGTCTGGTGCTTGTGGCCAGGCCACGATGTATTCGCCCAGCCATTTGTTATCCATAGTCTTGCGGTCGATAAGCCTTCGTTCGGCACCGATCCCCACCAGCAGTCGATCTTCGTCCATTCCGGTTAACATCAGTCGGTATTCAAGGTCATCCTGCAGGACCAGAATTACCGGCAAGCCCAGACGCTGAATTTTGCCCCAGTTTCCCTGGATGTGCAGGCACGCATAGCCAGTTCCTGGCTGACCATCACAAGCGGCACGGAGTGCGTTCACCCTTTTGCCATCACGCCAAACGTCCGCAAGACCCTGCCAGGACAGCACGCTCTGTTCAGCCAGCCACCGCGCGTCCAACCCGGCTGGAATAGCGGTAGGAGAGGCAAAAACCAGTGGCGGCGCAGCTGATGGTGTAACCGCATTGGTGGTGTCTTCCCCGACCGCCAGCTTCACCTTATCGGTCACAGGGTTGCCTGCCAGTTCCTGGTCTGGCACCACCGGCTCCAATGTCTGCTGTGCAGGCACAGTTTCACCAGAACCCAGGTTCTGAATTGGCAAAGTGGCAGCAGGCTTGGCCGTGTCTGCATCACTTGAGGCCTGATTTGCTGCATCGCCGGATCCATTTGGCGCCTGGATTTTCAGATTCATGCCAGGCAGGGTCCATAGGGATAAGAAAACGACAAGTAACAGCATCACCGCTGCCACGGCAATCAGCCCAGGCCGGCGATTTCCTTGCATGCGCGTTTCGCTGGGCTGCACTTCGCTCGCAGCCGCATGAACCAGGCGGGCATTTACCTTGGAGGTTTCGAACGCATAGGCTCCCGCCAGCGCGCGATCAGCAATGATGTTGATCAACCGCGGTATGCCGCTTGAGCGCTGATACAAGGCCCTCATGGCTGAACGATTAAATGGATTGTGCTGCGCACCCGCGACCTGCATGCGGTGCCGCACGTAGGCGACAGTTTCTTTCTCGCTGAGTGGTGTCAGGTGGTACCTGGCCGTAATGCGCTGTGCAAGTTGCCGCAGGTTCTGGCGCTGGAGCAACTGGCGCAGCTCGGGCTGACCCAGGAGCACCATTTGCAGCAGCTTGTGCTTGGCAGTTTCAAGATTTGTCAGCAACCGCACCTGTTCGAGTGCGTCGGGGCTCAAATTCTGAGCTTCATCAATTACAACAACTACACGCCGGTCGTGGGCATGATGATGCAAAAGGCATGCATTAAGCGCGTCCACCAGCTCCTTGCTGCTCTCACGAATGCCATCGATATTGACGTCCAACTCCTCGCAAATGGCAACCAGAAGTTCCCTGGGAGTGAGCATGGGGTTGAGAATGAGCGCAATGATGGTGTCCTCCGGCACCTGCTGGAGGAGACAGCGACACAAGGTGGTCTTACCCGTCCCAACTTCACCGGTCAACTGAACGAAGCCGCCTGCACCGCCTTTTCCTACGCCGTATAACAGGTGTGCCAGGGCATCCCTGTGCGCCGCGCTCAGGTAGACGAACGCCGGGTCTGGCGTTATCGAGAATGGCACTTCAGTCAAACCGAAAAACTGCAGATACACGTCGTTATCCCGGACTGTGGTGAATTAAACGCATGCGGAACTACTCCTCCAGCGCCAGCAAACTGGCATTTCCGCCAACTGCTGCCGTATTAATGGTCAATGTTCGCTCCGTGGCAAACCTGAGCACGTAATGTGGACCCCCCGCTTTGGGCCCGGTTCCGGAAAGCCGCTCTCCACCGAAAGGTTGGACTCCCACAACAGCACCGATCATGTTGCGATTGATGTAGCAATTACCCGCCCTGATCCGGCTGGAGATGTATGCCTGCGTTCTGTCAATTCGGCTGTGAATGCCCAAGGTCAGTCCATAGTCAGCGGCATTAATTTCATCAATTACCTTGTCAAGCTCTCGAGCGCCATAGCGCACTATATGCAAGACGGGGCCAAATACCTCCTTGTGCAACTGCGCTATGCCATCAATTTCAAAAGCACACGGCGCAAAGAAATGACCATCAAGCACGGGTGGCAGCGTAACACGAGCGACCAGCCTCGCCTGTTTCTCCATTCGTCGCACATGATCCTCTAGCAAATTCAAAGCATCCTGATCTATCACGGGACCTATGTCAGTGGATAGTTTGCGCGGGTCTCCAATGACCAGTTCCTGCATCGCACCATTGAGTAACTGGATTACGTGATCGGCCATGTCCTTTTGCAAATACAACACGCGCAAAGCCGAGCAACGCTGACCCGCGCTTAAAAATGCGCTGGAAATGACGTCTTTGACCACTTGCTCAGGCAAAGCGGAGCTGTCTACCAGCATGGCATTCTGTCCACCTGTTTCTGCGATCAAGGTTGCCAGAGGGGCATCGCGAGCAGCCAGTGAACGGTTGATCAGCCGCGCAGTCTCCGTAGAGCCCGTGAAAGCAACGCCATCGATCCGCGGGTCTGAAGTAAGTCTCGCACCGACTGCGGCACCGTCTCCCGGAAGCAGTTGCAGCGCAGCCACCGGCACACCAGCCTGGTGTAGCAAACGCGTTGCAAACGCAGCAATAGCTGGAGTTTGTTCAGCGGGTTTTGCCAGTACGGTATTTCCTGCCGCCAGGGCTGCAGTTACCTGCCCGGTGAAAATGGCCAGTGGGAAATTCCATGGGCTGATGCAGGCAAATACACCTTTGCCATGCAACGACAGTTCGTTCGATTCGCCCGTTGGTCCGGGCATGAGCATGGGTTGACTGAAATGCTCCCTTGCCTGGAGTGCGTAGTAACGAGCAAAATCAACTGCCTCGCGCACTTCGGCAATTGCGTCCCGGATGGTTTTCCCGGCTTCCCGCGCGCAGAGGACCATGAGTTCAGGCAGGTTTTGCTCCATCAGATCTGCTGCCCTGTCCAGCATATCCGCTCGGGTGCCGGGTGGTACCCTGTTCCAGTCAGGGGCATAATCACGAGCAACGGAAATCGATTTCTCGATTTGCTGCTCACTTGCCTGGGTAACAGTTCCCACCATGTCTGATAATTGGGCCGGGTTGAGCTTGTCTGAACGCGGGCCTGGCTCGGTAATCAGGGAGGTAGCCAGTATGGGCTCAACATCCCAGCGCCGACCGGCAAAGCGCTGCATTTGCTCCGCCAGTGACTCCACCGACAACTCATTGGCCAGGTTCACGCCGCTGGAATTTTTTCGATGCGGTCCATAGAGGTCGCGGGGTAAAGGTATTCCAGCATGCGCCACCGGTCGCGTGTTCTGCACCTTCAGGATTGGATCTTCTGCGACCTCGGATGCAGGCAGGGATTCATTGACGATCCGGTTTACGAACGAGGTATTTGATCCATTTTCCAGTAATCGCCTCACCAGGTAAGGCAGGAGATCTTCATGACTGCCGACGGGTGCATACACCCTGCAGGCATGCCGATATCCGGGCGCCTCCATGACCACGCCATAAAGGTCAGCCCCCATGCCGTGCAAGCGCTGAAACTCGAAATCCAGCCGGTCACCCGCCAGTTCAGTGATCACGGCAATCGTATGGGCATTGTGTGTAGCGAACTGAGGGAAAAATGCCTGCCTGTCTGACAACAAGGCCCTGGCGCAAGCAATGTACGAAACATCTGTGTTTGCCTTACGCGTGAACACCGGATATCCGCCAAAACCTTCAACCTGCGCATACTTGATCTCGGAATCCCAGTAAGCGCCCTTGACCAACCGCACCGGAATTCGACGCCCATGGCGGTGTGCCAGGTCCGCAAGGAAGTCAATTTCGGGAATTGCACGCTTTTGGTATGCCTGTAGCGCGAGGCCGAACCCATTCCATCCGGCGAGTGCTGGCTCGGCAAACACGTGCGAAAAAACGTCCAGGGTGAGCAGCAACCGCTCCGCTTCCTCGGTGTCGATGGTCAGAGCCATACTGTTGTCTTTTGCCAGTTGTGCCAGTTCCAGCAAGCGCGGCGCCAGTTCCCGCACGACGCGTTCTGCCTGTGAAAACTCGAATCGCGGATGCAAGGCCGACAACTTCACCGAAATACTGGGAGCCGCGTAAATGCTGTCTGCCTGGTTGCTTCGGCCAATAGTGCCAATGGCATTGCAATACGCTGCCATGTAGCGATCTGCATCCCGACTTGTCAGGGCAGCCTCGCCAAGCATGTCGAAGGAACAGTGGTACATGCGATTGTCTTTCTTGCGCGAACGTTCAATGGCTTCTGCGATGGTGCGCCCCATGACGTACTGGTATCCCATGATTCGCATAGCCTGGCGAATGGCGCCGCGAACCATGGGCTCTCCGCTTCGATTGATCAGTCGGCCCAGCGCGGCCGGGAAGTTGTTGGCAGCATTTCCTGAAAAGGCCACCAGCTTTCCGGTCAGCATCAGGCCCCACGTCGAGGCATTCACCAACACTGACGCGCTCTTGCCAACATGGGACTCCCAATCGGCATCACCCAATTTGTCCGCAATGAGTTTCTCTGCCGTTGCAGAATCCGGGATGCGCAGCAGCGCCTCCGCAAGGCACATCAATACCACCCCTTCTTCCGAAGAAAGGTCGTACTCCTGCATGAAGGCTTCCATGACCCCCTGGTTGGATTTTCGTGACCGCACCTGGCTTACCAGGAACTCAGCTCTTTGCGAAACCCGCGCAACCGCGCCAGGATCAAGCCTCGCGCGCTCCAATATTTGCAGAACAAGCTGAGCTTCATCAGCGTGATAGGACTCGTTTATTGCCCTTCTTAAGGGATTCATGTCCAGGTTTGGGGATTTAAGGAAGTCGAATGCCCTCTTTTCGGTCACTGCTGCTTACTCCTGGGTTTTTGCGGGCTAGTGGACTGTAACAGAGAAAGCAGAAGAGGGATCGCGAAGGGATGGCGGTGGCTGGCGCCGGTCTGGAGCGAGGTTGATAGCCATAGCTATCGACCGAGTGAAGATCAAGCCAGGCGCCGCCAGAACCAGCGAGCTGCTTTCGTTTTCTCTGTTACAGTCCACTAGTCGTGGACATTTAGCCATTGATTCATTCTTTGGCCAGTTTACTCGCAGCCTCAACACATGAAAACCGGTAAATCGCCTTGCCCACCTCTGAGCAGGACGGATACAATTAGCGGCTTGCTGAATTGCTGCGTTAAGTGACTTTAGAACGGTTTGGCTGCCTGTAGCGGCCCAACCAATACTGGCGAGCGGGCTGCTCTTTCCCGGGATAGCAGCCCGACATACCCCGGTATGCAACCAAACCAGTCGTGCGGTTTATTCGTCACTTTTAATCCTGAGGCCTGAAAACCTGATGAAGAAACAAAATACGATCATTGTTGCATTGGCGGTTGTTGCAGCAGTTTGCGCGGCTTTTTGGCTGCTTCTGGTTGCCCCCGGGTATAGCGGAAACGCAATTAACCTGACGCGGGGTGTTACCGAACAATCGCGGCTGAACTATGAACTTCACATGACGGTTCTATGGATATGCGTGGTGATCGGTGTCCTGGTGTTTTCTGCAATGTTTCTCTCAATTGTCCTGCATCGCAAATCGAAGGGCTACGAGGCGGCAAAGTTTACCCACAGCACAAAAGCAGAGATGTTGTGGTCCATAATCCCGGTCCTCATTCTCGTTGTCATCGCAGTGCCTGCAACTCGTGCCCTCATTGTTATGGAGGTGACTCCGACAACGGAAATGACCGTCAAAATCACTGCTTTCCAGTGGCGCTGGAAATATGAATATCTCGACGAAGGAATCGAATTCATCAGTTCCCTGGCTGCGTCGTCAAACGCTGCAAGGAGACTGGATTCAGGCATTGATCCCGCGTCCGTGGATAACTACCTGCTGGACGTGGACCACAGGCTGGTGCTCCCAGCGGGCACGAAAATCAAGTTCCTGCTAACAGCTGATGACGTTATACATTCGTGGTGGGTGCCGGCACTGGGCTGGAAACGGGACGCAGTGCCCGGATTTATCAACGAGGCCTGGGCGGAAATCCAGGAACCCGGCATTTATCGCGGGCAATGTGCGGAGCTTTGCGGCAGAGACCATGGTTTCATGCCCATCGTGCTGGAAGTGTTGCCACCGGAACAGTTTCAGCAATGGGTCAACCAGCAAAAACAGAATGCCGTGGCGGAACAGGCAGACGCCGAACGACTTTGGACCAACGCGGAATTGATGGAGCGTGGGGAGTCTGTGTATCAAACCCAGTGCGCAACCTGTCACCAGGTCGATGGCTCCGGGCTGGCCCCAGCGTTCCCTGCCCTGGCTGGCAGCGCAGTGGTAACTGGCCCTTTGACCGAACACATCAAGCTTGTACTCAATGGGCGATCTGGAACGGCGATGCAGGCTTTCGGGGGGTTGCTGTCCGGGTCCGACATCGCCGCGGTCCTGACTTACACACGTAACTCATTTGGAAATGAGACGGGAGATGTCGTGCAACCGCAGGCCATCGCCCGGATCAAGAACGGATAAACCATGGGAATCACGGAAATGGGTACCGAAAAATCACTGGCACACGACCACGCAACGGATGCGCATGATGATCATCATGATCACAAGCCAAGTGGCTTCCTTGATCGCTGGCTGTTTACCACCAATCACAAAGACATTGGCACGCTTTACCTGGTTTTCTCGCTGGTAATGTTTTTGACCGGCGGCCTCATGGCCATGGTCATACGCGCAGAATTATTCATGCCCGGATTGCAACTGGTTGAACCCGACTTCTTCAACCAGATGACCACCATGCATGCGCTGATCATGGTTTTCGGCGCAGTCATGCCTGCCTGGGTGGGTTTTGCCAACTGGATGATTCCGATGATGATCGGTGCGCCGGACATGGCACTGCCGCGCATGAATAACTGGAGTTTCTGGATCCTCCCGTTTGCGTTCACCATGCTGCTGAGCACGCTGTTCATGGATTCCGGTGGTCCGGCGTCCGGCTGGACACTTTATCCACCTTTAAGCCTGCAGGGTGGGCAAAGCTTTGCGTTTGTAGTGTTCTCGGTTCACATGATGGGAATCTCTTCGATCATGGGTTCCATTAATATAATTGCAACCATTATCAACATGCGGGCGCCCGGCATGACCCTTCTGCGCATGCCCCTGTTCGTCTGGACCTGGCTGATTACGGCATTCCTGCTGATAGCCGTGATGCCAGTGCTGGCCGGTGCAGTGACCATGCTGCTTACTGATCACTTTTTTGGCACCAGTTTCTTTAACGCAGCGGGTGGCGGCGACCCGGTCATGTTCCAGCACATATTCTGGTTCTTTGGCCATCCGGAGGTGTACATCATGATCCTGCCGGCCTTTGGCGTCGTGTCAGAGATTATTCCCACCTTCTCGCGCAAACCCCTGTTTGGATATGCCGCGATGGTTTATGCCACTGCATCCATTGCCTTCTTGTCCTTTATCGTGTGGGCCCACCATATGTTCGCTGTCGGAATGCCTCTGGCGGGAGAGTTGTTTTTCATGTACGCCACGATGCTGATTGCCGTTCCGACAGGCGTCAAAGTATTTAACTGGGTCAGCACTATGTGGCGTGGTTCAATGACATTTGAAACACCCATGCTTTTTGCTATTGGATTCGTGGTGTTATTCACCATAGGGGGCTTGTCCGGCCTGATGCTGGCGATTGCGTCCGTGGATTTGCAATACCAGGATACCTATTTCGTCGTGGCACATTTTCACTACGTACTCGTTCCAGGATCTGTATTTGCCCTGATGGCTGGAACCTATTACTGGCTACCCAAGTGGACTGGGCACATGTATTCGGAACGCTGGGGCAAAATTCACTTCTGGCTTTCTGCGATTTTCGTAAACGTGTTGTTCTTCCCGCAGCATTATCTCGGCCTTGCCGGAATGCCGAGGAGAATACCGGACTATTCAGTTCAGTTTGCCGATTTCAACATGGTTTCTTCTATCGGGGGCTTTGCATTCGGCGCCACGCAACTGATATTCGTTGGCGTTATCATCCATTGCATTTACAAGAGCCGCCAGGCTGTCGGCAGCAGGGTTTGGGAAGGGGCGAGAGGACTTGAGTGGATACTGTCTTCACCACCACCCTACCACTCCTTCAATGTAGCCCCGGCCATTAATTCGTCCACCGTTGCGCATGCGGATGAATACAGCCACTGAGGTGACTGGAGCAAGTATGAGTGACCAACAGGAAATCTTGCAGCGGCGCAAAGGTGCCGTCCGCACAGCTTGGTTGCTGGCGGGGGTGGTCACGCTGGTTTTTGTGCTGTTCATTCTTTCCGGCGTGCTGAGTAACTGAGATGCCCCATCCGGTAAAGGAAGGCTCGCGACACACCCGGCCCAGCCCGTCCAGTCGCAAAATTGTTTTTACACTGGTGCTGGTAACTGTTGGCATGTTTGGTTTTGGTTATGCCATGTTGCCTTTGTACAGCGTGCTGTGCGAAGTCACTGGTTTAGGCGGGCGCGGCGTGCAGGTTGCGAAAGACAATTCAGAAGTGGCCGTCTCAGACCGGGAAATCAACATTCGTTTCCTGGCGACCACAAATTCCGGATTGCCCTGGGTTTTTCAGCCCCTGGTGAACTCAAAGGCCGTTCGGCTCGGTGAAATGTCGGACGCCATGTACTCGGCAATGAACCTGACAAACGAAGTCACTCTGGGCCACGCAACCTACAACGTCGTGCCGCCGGAAGCCAGCCTTTATTTTGTCAAGACTGAGTGTTTCTGCTTCAGCGAGCAGTTACTCACGGCGCACCAAACCCGCCAGTTGCCGGTACATTTTTTCATCAGCCCGGACCTGCCGGAACGAATTAGTGAAATCACCCTGTCCTATACGTTTTATCGAGACAATGACGCGAACGCTCTTGCCCTGGCAATGGCGTCTGCAACAGGTCAGAACTAAAGAGACTCTGAAATGGCACAGCACGAAGAAAGCTCCTACTACGTACCCCACGGGACACGGTGGCCCATACTCGGATCGCTGGGTTTGGTCACCATGTTGTCCAGCGCAGCATTCTGGATGAATGATGCCGCCGCGGCACCCTGGACCTTTGCCGCCGGGGTGGCAATCATGATTTGCATGCTCGTCGGTTGGTTTGGGCAAGTAATCCGTGAAAGCGAAGACGGGATGTACAACTCCCAGGTAGACACTTCTTTCCGCATGGGAATGGCTTGGTTCATTTTTTCCGAAGTGATGTTTTTTGCCTGCTTTTTCGGCGCCTTGTTCTATGCCCGGGTACTTTCAGTGCCATGGTTGGGCGGCGCTGGCGCAGAAGGTTACACCAATGAAATGCTGTGGCAGGGCTACAAGGACGTGTGGCCAACTGCCGGGCCGGGGCAGTTGGGAGGGTACTTCCAAACGATTCCGGCGTTTGGTGTTCCTTTTCTTAACACACTTATCCTGCTGAGTTCCGGCTTGACAGTTACCCTGGCCCATCATGCTTTGAAGAAAGATCATCGCCGCCAGTTGGTCGGCTGGCTGTTTGCAACAGTATTCCTGGGCTTCCTGTTCGTGTGGTTTCAGGTTGGGGAATACAAAGAAGCCTACGAAGAACTGGGACTAACCCTGGGTTCAGGGATTTACGGCTCCACCTTTTTCATGCTTACAGGCTTCCACGGACTGCACGTGACCCTGGGCGCCATCATGTTGCTTGTGATCGCGCTGCGATGTGCCCGGGGACACTTCAAACCCGACCAGCACTTTGGCTTTGAAGCCGTCGCATGGTACTGGCATTTCGTAGACGTGGTATGGCTGGGATTATTTATCTTTGTATATGTGCTCTGAATCGTCGAACGCGGCACCCGCCAGGCGCCGGAACCACTTCTGATCCTGCCCGCATCTACGGCTGGTCGTCAGCCCCTTGGTTCGTGTCTGGAAGATGAACCGGGCCATTACTGCTGGGCTGAATCCAGCCCAGCTGATAGGCGCCCCAAAGAAATACAAATAAAACGAGTGAAAGGCCGATGCGCCATGTCAGTCGCCTGACCGTCCGGTCCCCTTTGCCCTTGTCACGGACCAGGAAGAAGAACGACGAAAGGAGGCTGTAGAGAATGGTGAGGAGGAACAGGATGATGAAGGTTTTCATGAGCATGACGGTCTCTCCCTGTATTGGCTACTACTCATTATAGCGAACTAATTGTCAGCGACGACATGCATCTACGACCATCTGCCGCACACAGCCTGATACTTCTGCCGCTGGCCGCGCTTTTCGTGTGGCTGGGCCAGTGGCAACTGGAGCGCAAGGTGCAAAAGGAACAGATGCTTAGCCTGTATGAAAACGCTCCGAAGCTGGACTATGCACAGGTAGGTGAGCTAAATCTGCCCTACGCCCGCGTCCAACTCGATGGCCATTACGACCCGAACTGGCAGCTCTTGGTGGACAACAAGGTATTCAATGGGCGCGCCGGTGTCCATGTTCTGACCTTGTTTCGCCCCTCTTTCGGCAAGCCGGTCCTGGTGAATAGAGGCTGGTTGCCCATGGGGGCGGATCGCAGCATTCTCCCGGAGGTGCCTACCCCGGCAGACCGGATCCAAATATCCGGGATGCTCATCAGTCCTCCCGAAGACGGAGTTCGCATCGGCGAGCCAGAGAGGCTTGATGGACCGGGTCAACCCAGACTGGTCACTTACCTCGTGATGAGTGAGGTCGCATCCGCACTCGACGGAAATGTGTCGCAACAACTCTTGCAACTTGATGCGACGGATGTATCAGGCTTCGAAGACCGCAACTGGCTACCCACTGTAATGATGCCTGCACAGCATGCTGCCTATGCGCTGCAGTGGTTTTCTTTATCCCTGGCCATTGTGATCATCTGGTTTACCTTGGGATGGCGGCGGGCCCATCCGCCGCATTCAGGTGATGATCAAAGCTCCAGGGATAATCAACAACCGTCATGAACGCTTTACCCCCAAGAGTCACATTACTGGTAATCCTGGCCATGTTCACCTTGCCGTTAGGGCTGGCCTGGATGATGAACTCCGGCTCGATTCACTACCAGTCCGCAGCCACGGTCAACCTGGGCAGGCTGGTGTCGCCCGTGGTTCCGCTTGACTGGTCAAGCGTTGAGCCGGTTGCAAATGACTCAGCAACTGCAGGGCTCAATGGATTTTGGGTGATCCTTTACGCTGTTCCCCCGATATGCAATGAAGAATGCCTTGAGGCAGTCACAGAACTACGCCAGGTCCATCGTGCCTCAGGTAAGGACCAGAATCGCATAAAGATTGCGTTACTCGTGGAGCCCTCCATCTCCCAGAGCCTGGTTGATGAATTGCTGGCAATAGACCCTCGATTCAACCTCGTGGAAAGCCCTTCCAAGACCATTAGCAGAACGCTCGCGCAGGCAGATGCCCCAGACCATCCCCAAGGAGGGCAATCGGCAGTTTACCTCGTTGATCCACTTGGGAATATAATGATGACGTACAATGGGAAAAGTAGCCCCAACAGGCTGAGCAAAGATCTTAAAAGGCTCCTGACCTGGTCAACACAGGATAAACACTCATGAACCCTGGTCTGCACCGCCTGGCGGCTGCCGCCGCAATCGTGGCCTTCTGTGTCATCGTTCTTGGGGCTTTTGTCAGGCTGTCGCACGCAGGTTTGGGTTGCCCGGACTGGCCAGGTTGCTATGGGCACTTGACCTGGCCGGCGGCTGCAGAAGAAATTTCCCAAGCCAATCAGTCGTTTCCAGAGCGCCCCGTTGAAAACCACAAAGCCTGGAAAGAAATGGTACATCGCTACCTGGCCAGCACTCTGGTACTGCTGGTATTCGTAATTAATTTCCTTGCCTGGAAACCATCCTACCGTCGGAGCGAGCAGCGACTCCTTTCAGGACTCATTTTGGCACTGATCCTGTTCCAGGCCGCACTCGGAATGTGGACGGTTACCCTGAACTTGCTGCCCATTGTAGTGATGGGCCACCTGCTTGGTGGCCTTGCCACCTTTGGTCTGTTGGTTTGGCTGTTCAATCGCAGCAAGATTAATGGTTACTTTGAGCCCAACATGGCCATGCGAAAAATGCGCCCATGGATAGTTGCCGGATTGATCATGCTGATCATCCAGATCTCGCTCGGCGGCTGGACCAGCGCCAATTATTCTGCACTCGCCTGCCCGGATTTCCCAACCTGCCTCGGTTCAATCTGGCCGCAGGCAAATTTTGCCCAGGGGTTTAACCCTGAGCGCGAAGTGGGCGTGAACTATGAAGGTGGCGTTCTGGACCCTGCTGCGCGGGTTGCTATTCACCTTGCGCACCGCATCGGGGCGCTGCTGACTGTCCTCATCCTCGCCTTTGTTTCCCTGCGCCTGATGCGCACCACTGCAATGCCTCGCAGCGGCGCAGTGTTGCTGGTTCTCGTTGCCACGCAATTCTGCCTCGGCATAATGAACATCATTTACGCACTGCCATTGGCAAATGCAGTTGCCCACAATGGAGTGGCAACCCTGCTTCTGGCGCAGCTCGTTTGGCTGTTGCATCAGGCAACTCCGCGGCGACGGTGAACTTATGCCAACCCACTTTGACCGATATTTTGAGTTGTGCAAACCAAAAGTGGTGTCGCTGATCGTCTTTACAGCGATCGTAGGAATGTTTCTCGCCACTCCCGGGTGGCCTCCGCTGAGCGCCCTGCTGGCCGGCACAATTGGCATCGGACTGGCGGCATCATCGGCCGCTGCGATTAATCACCTTCTCGACCAGCGCATTGATGCAATCATGGTGCGAACGCGAAACCGGCCTTTACCCACCGGCGGGTTGAAGACCAGCCAGGTATTGATATTTGCGCTGACACTATGCCTGGTAGCAATGCTGACGTTGTTTCTTCTCGTCAACACCCTCACTGCTGTACTCACTTTTTTCTCACTGATCGGCTACGCAATTATTTATACGGTCTGGCTCAAGAGAGCGACCCCGCAAAATATCGTGATTGGCGGTGCCGCTGGCGCAGCGCCGCCGGTACTGGGTTGGGCCGCTGTCACAGGCAGTGTAGACCCTGGAGCGCTGTTACTGTTTCTCATCATATTTGTATGGACGCCACCACATTTTTGGGCTCTGGCAATTCACCGCAGACTGGATTACGCAGCGGTCGGCATCCCGATGTTGCCAGTCACCCACGGTGTCGAATTTACCCGCTGGCATATTCTTTTTTATACTGTGTTACTGGTAATCGTGACCACCTTGCCCTATTTGACGGGAATGAGTGGATTGCTGTACCTCGCCGGAGTAAGCGTGCTTAACGCCGGTTTCCTTTGGTATGCAACAAGGATGGTAGTAGATAGGGATACGAGCGTCACCGATGTGCTTCCGATGGATACCTTCAACTACTCGGTGGTATACCTGATGTTATTGTTTGTATTCCTGTTGGCGGACCACTACCTGCAAAATTTTGTTTGATGGTTTTCCGGTCAGCGTAGTGTGCACCAAGGAAGCTCTGAATAGTTCATTTATGAATGATCAGAGCATGCCAACCAAGAAATGTGATTTTTGTCTGGCTTCATTTTCAATGATTTACAATCATTGAGAATGGCGGCACGTCGACCTCCACGGATGGAGGAAATGCAGACGGGTTGTTGGGAACAACCCGTGCCCTGTACCGCGGAAACTCTCAATAAATCAGAGTTTCCCTAATCTGATTTTCCAAAAATGACACCCGGAGTCACGCTTTGAAAAAACACGAACGACAAGCTGCAATTCCTGATTCACCCTTGAGAAAACTGGAAGATCACGGCGAATTTGTCACACGGCATGTTGGTCCGAGGGAAGAGGATATCCGGCATATGCTGGCCACGGTAGGTGCACAGTCGCTTGGGCACTTGATCGAAACCACTTTGCCACCCGTCATACAGCTACGGGAGCCACTAGACCTGCCACGTGCAAGGAATGAAACAGAGACACTGCAGCGGTTGCGGGAAATGGCGTCACAAAACCGGGTGATGCACAGCATGATAGGTCTGGGCTATCACGAAACCGTGCTGCCTTCGGTAATCCTGCGAAACGTTCTTGAAAACCCCGGTTGGTACACGGCCTATACTCCCTACCAGGCTGAAATTTCCCAGGGCCGGCTGGAAGCTTTGTTGAATTTCCAGCAGATGATATGTGATCTGACGGGCATGCCTATAGCCAATGCGTCCCTGCTTGATGAAGCAACTGCGGCAGCCGAGGCCATGTCCATGCTGCAGCGAGTCAACCGAAAGTCCAAGTCAAATCGGTTCCTGCTGGCATCGAATGTGCTACCCCAGACACGTGATGTCGTGCAAAACCGTGCCAGGCAGTTCGGTATAGAAATTGTGTGTGGCGAGCCCGCCCTGCTGCTGGAAGAAAACGAAGCATTTGGATTGCTGCTGCAGTACCCCGGAACTGACGGAGAAATATCTGACCCCAGGGAAACCATCCGACAGGCACATGAGCAGGGAGTACTCGTTGCCGTAGCCACTGACCTGATGAGCCTCGTGTTGCTCACCCCTCCAGGCGAAATGGACGCCGATGTCGTACTTGGCTCCGCGCAACGCTTCGGCGTGCCCATGTGCTACGGCGGACCCCATGCTGCGTTTTTTGCAACCCGGGACGAGCACAAGCGAGCCCTGCCCGGCCGCATTATCGGTATGTCGCAAGACAGTGCTGGCCGACCGGCAATGCGCATGGCGCTGCAGACGCGCGAACAACACATACGCCGCGATAAGGCCACGAGCAACATTTGCACGGCCCAGGCCTTGCTTGCTGTGATCAGTGGCATGTACGCGGTCTGGCACGGCCGCGCGCGGCTGAAGAAAATTGCCTCGCGTATTCACAGGCTGACGAGCCTGCTGGTCCGGGGCGTTGCGCAAGCAGGTTTCAAACCCCAAGCGAGCACCTGGTTTGACACAGTGACGTTTAAGCTTGATGCCGTCCGGGCGGATGCCATTTATCGCAGAGCCCAGGATGCTGGCATCAATTTACGCCGGGACGGCAGGGATGTTATCGGTATTAGCGTCAATGAAAAAACCACAAGAAGGCACGTAGAAACTCTACTGCAGTCTTTTTCGGGTGAGCCCGCCCCAATCGACATGGCAGCGCTTGATCTGCGATTGGAAGATTCTTTTCTGGCCATTCCCAAAAACCTGGTTCGCACCAGCGATTTTCTGCAACACCCGGTTTTTTACCGTTATCACTCCGAAACCGAGATGCTTCGCTACCTTAAACACCTGGAAAACAAAGACCTGTCGCTGGCCCACGCCATGATTTCTTTGGGTTCCTGCACCATGAAACTCAATGCAACGACGGAAATGATTCCCATCACCTGGCCCGAGTTCAGTGATATCCACCCGTTTGCACCTCTGGACCAGACCCGGGGATATCAGCAGCTTTTGCGCGAGCTTGAAAGCATGCTGGTTGTGTGCACAGGTTACGATGCCGTGTCTCTGCAACCCAACGCCGGCTCCCAGGGAGAGTATGCGGGCTTGCTGGCTATCAAGCTTTACCACGAGTCCCGCGGTAATAAGCAACGCAATATCTGCCTCATACCATCATCAGCCCATGGCACCAATCCGGCCAGCGCAGCGATGGCCGGAATGAGCATCGTTGTCATCAAGTGCGACACCAAGGGAAATGTCGATTTGAATGACTTGAGGGAAAAAGCCAGGACCAACTCAGAAAACCTCTCGGCATTGATGATCACTTACCCTTCTACCCATGGCGTATTCGAAGAAAACATCAGCGAAATTTGCGACATCGTCCATGAATTCGGTGGCCAGGTGTATCTCGATGGCGCGAACATGAATGCCCTGGTTGGTTGTGCGGCCCCGGGTAAATTTGGCGCCGATGTCTCGCATCTGAATCTGCACAAGACGTTTTGTATACCGCATGGAGGAGGAGGGCCGGGCGTGGGTCCGATCTGTGTCGGCAAGCACCTGGAACCGTTCCTCCCCGGGCACAGCGTGGTGGATATGGCGGGGGACTTTGCCCGCAACCCCGCCGTCTCTGCTGCGCCGTGGGGCAGTGCGGGTATTTTGCCCATTTCCTGGGCTTACATTGCCATGATGGGCCGGGACGGGCTTACGCGGGCAACCCAGGTGGCCATTCTCAGCGCCAACTATATTGCCAAACGGTTATCAACTGCCTTTCCAATATTGTACACGGGCCGCAACGGCAGGGTAGCGCATGAATGTATTATTGATCTGAGGCCTTTCAAGGAAACCTGCGGTGTCAGTGAGGAAGACGTTGCGAAACGACTGATTGATTACAGTTTCCATTCGCCCACCATGTCGTTCCCGGTTCCAGGTACGCTCATGATAGAACCAACGGAAAGCGAATCGCTGGCTGAAATTGAACGATTTATTGAAGCGATGCTGAGTATTCGTGAAGAAATCAGGGCAATCGAGTCCGGGCAGTCAGACCCGCAAGACAATCCCCTGAAGAACGCACCCCACACGGTCGAGGACATTGCCGGTGAATGGAACCATTCTTATGACAGGCGCCGGGCAGTTTACCCGGTTAGTGGACTGATCGGCCGTAAGTTCTGGCCAGCAGTTGGCCGCATCGACAACGTGCATGGCGATCGCAACCTGGTGTGCACATGTCCACCCATGGACGTGTGGATGGCCATGCAATAAAGGCTGTCAATCTCGAATGTGAGAGACCCTCACGGGGGCCAGGAATAATTCTTCTGCCGGGATGCGGCGATTGTAGTGAGATGCCATCACCCGGCCGTACGCTCCTGTATTGGCTATCAGGAGAACATCTCCTTCACAGGTGGGAGGAAGTAAGCGGCTTTCCCCGAGGACGTCCCCTGACTCACATATCGGGCCGACGATTCGGCAGTGGACGGTCGACGGGGAATCAAGCCTGCTGAGATTAACGATATCGTGATAGGAGCCATACAGTGCAGGACGAATCAAGGAATTCATGCCAGTGGCAATCCCTACATAATGGTAATTGCCCTTGTCCTTTAATTGAGTTACACGAGCGAGCAGCACACCACCATTAGCGACCAGGTACCGGCCGGGCTCAAGCCACAGTTGGATCTCTGCCTCACCCAAGGTTGCATGCAACAGATCATCCAGCTCTGCAAGATCGAGCCGCGACTGCTCGGGGCGGTCAGGAACACCGAGGCCACCGCCAAGATCCAGCACCTTAACTGCAGGAAAGCGTGGTAGCACCGCCAGTAGTCGCAGCAACTGCTCTTGCCAGACGGATACGTCAGTAACGCCACTGCCGGTATGCGCATGCAATCCCGTAACGCAGATATCGTGTTTCTTCAGGTGGTCTGAAAGCCCGCCCAAATGCTCCAGGCTGATGCCAAATTTGGACTCCTTTCCGGACGTAATAACCTTACGGTGGTGGCCGTGGCCACTTTCCAAATCCAGACGCAGAAACAATTCCCTGTGGGCAAATAGCTCATGCCATTCACGCAGCACCCAGGAATTGTCCACGGTGACTCTTACACCAGCTTGAAATGCTTTCTCATACTCTTCGCGTGGTGCGAAATTTGGCGTAAACAGAATATCCGCAGGCTGGACCCCGGGAACTGTTTCCAATACATGTTCGACCTCGGCAATGGAAACACACTCAAAACCCAATCCCTGCTGTGCCATTATCTGCAAAATGCGAGGATGGTCGTTGGCTTTCACGGAATAAAGCACGCGATGGACCGTGCGCAACGCAAGCAGGCGTTGCGCCGCTTTGCAAATAGTGTCCAGGTCATAGACGTAGGCGCATTCACGTTGGCCCAATACTTCAAGCAGCTCCGGTGCACGCGCCTGCCACCACTCAAGACTGCCGCGTCCACTGCGTGCAGTTCTATTCATTTCAGACCAGCTGGGACCAAATTCAGCCCTGTTATCGGCCTGGGATGAAATGAGGGTCTGGTGCAGTTTACGCACCAGGCTGTCTGCGTGCTCCGAATCAACGACCAGGGTGAGGTTCAGGTCATTTGCCGACTGGGTAACCAAATGAACATGACGGTCCTGGAATAGGTCAAGCGCGCTTGAAAGCTTGCCCAGAATTGTACGTATGGCATTCCCTACCATACTAATGGAAACACAATCCGTTTTTACTTCGACCTGGCACAAGCCAGAAAGATCATCAATGAAACGAATGAATCGTGAACCGTCAGCATCAACTGCGGACTCCGGATCCAGCGTGATTGTTACCGTAGATTCTGAAGTAGAAATCAGGTCCACCGAATACTTGTGTTCCTTGAAAACAGCAAACGCATCTGCAAGAAACCCTGCCTGGCGCCACATCGCAGGGTCCTCCATTGTTAACAGGATGATTCCCTTACGACTGACAACTCCCTTGACTTGAGCCTGAGATTCACTGTCCCCCATGCCGATTCGGGTTCCGGGAAAGTCCGGATGCCGCGTATCTTTGATCCAGATTGGAATGCCATGCCTGCGAGCAGGCTGGATGCTGGGAGGGTGAAGAACTTTGGCACCCATGGACGCCAATTCCTGGGCTTCACGATATCCCAAGTGAATGAGCAGCCTGGCTTCAGGCACGATTCGAGGATCCGCGGTAAACATTCCAGGTACATCAGTCCAGATTTCAAGTACTTTAGCCTGTAGTCGCGCAGCAAAGCAGGCTGCGGAGGTGTCTGATCCTCCACGTCCAAGCAGGCAAGTCTCACCTTGCGGCCCGGACACAATAAAACCCTGGGTGATATGCACTTGCCCTATCGTGGCCAACTTCGCCTCGAGTTCCGGATCCTCCTCATCTGAACAGCGCACCGATAGGGGTGAATATGCGGCGCCAACCGCCGCCCGCAGCCAGTGGCGGGCATCCAAGAGATTTGCAGGCAATCCGGACTGACGCAGGACTTCAACGCCGATTGAACTCGACATGAGTTCACCAAAGGCCATTAATGTCGCGCGGTTTCCGGCGTTGCAAGGGAATTGCACTTGGGTGCACAGGGACTTCAAATCCCGCTGGTGCTGAGTAAACACCGCATGTTGTTCGAGCCCGAGTTGTGCGATCAGGTCCTGGTGACGCCGGTCAATTTCAGAGAGGATTTCATTCTGATCCGCCATATCTGCCTCAATTGCCAGACGGCCCAGAAGATCCGTGATTCCGGAAAGGGCTGACACAACGACCAGTACGTGTTGGCCAGATTCAACGCCCTGCTGTGCCTGCGCGGATATGGTTTTCCAATATTGAGGGGAACTCACGCTGGTTCCACCAAATTTCATCACCCGCCAAGTACGCTCAGACACTCTCCGTGAAACACGATCCGGCATGTTTTCTCCTGCACTTAGTCACACATTTAAACTAAAACGGCCTCCATCGGGGAGGCCGTTTTGATCTTCCCAGTTGCTCGCAAAATCAGGCGGTCATCGACGCTCTCATCCTCCGCAGCGCATTGGCCTCAAGTTGACGGATACGCTCTGCTGAAACATTGTACTTGTCCGCCAGTTCTTGCAGCGTAACTTTGCTATCATCTTGCAACCATCGGCATCGAATGATGTCCTGACTCCTCTCGTCAAGTTCGTCCAGGCCTGCATATAACAAGGTATCACTATGCAGCTGCCAGTCTTCATTTTCGGCTTCGCTCTCCGGATCCAGCAGATGGCTGACGAGAAATGCTGCAGGTGCTACGTGTGTCGTGTCTTCGTCTGCGTTGGCTTGCAAATCAAAACCAACATCCTGCCCTGATAATCGTGATTCCATTTCAAGCACTGCTTCTGGTTTCACACCGAGATCACCGGCAACGGCGTTGACTTCCTCGTAACTGAGCCAGCCGAGGCGTTTCTTGGACTTGCGCAAATTGAAAAACAGTTTTCGCTGTGCCTTGGTTGTTGCAACTTTAACAATGCGCCAATTCCGCAGAATAAACTCGTGCATTTCTGCCCGAATCCAGTGGACTGCGAATGAAACCAGGCGCACACCATGATCCGGGTCGAAGCGCTTGACCGCTTTCATCAAACCAATGTTGCCTTCCTGGATCAAATCACCCAGCGGCAAGCCGTAGCCGGTGTACCCCTTGGCTACGTGTACTACAAAACGCAAGTGTGCCAATACCATGTGTCGAGCGGCTTCCAACTCGTTTTGGTCTCTGTAACGACGCGCCAGTTCCTGCTCCAGTTCCAGTGTCAGAACGGGGATTTTGTTGACTTCCTGAATGTAGGCGTCAAGACTTCCCGTTCCCGCTAGGGCTAACAGATGACTGGGCACTAATTCTTTGCTCATATATCCTCCTGGACAACTGCGAAGCATACCACACCATGCCGCGGACCGGCCAATACTCAAAAGTCTCCTGCACGAGGCCAGCTCTGCTCCAATTGACCGTGGAAAGTTACTATCACTAAAACATTTGACCGCAAATCCATCACAATGTTCAGTGCATTTTTAGTAATATAATCAGCTAGTTACAGAAATTGAATCTGCCAATCAAATTCTTCCCAGGAGCCCACCACGTCTCAATACCCAAAGATAGCGCTCCACGGAAACCCAGGCACCCAAGAAACCCAAGCCGCCCCCAGCCAGCAGCACCAAAAATACCTGCCTGGTCGTCAGGGAAGTCAGCCGAAACGAATTTCCATATGCATCCAGCAGGCTGTCCAGCGGGAGTTGCAAATAGTGCAGGCTGATATGGACCAAACCGAGTGCCAGTGCAGCACCCATCAGTCCGTACCAAAATCCGGAATAGAGGAACGGTTGCCGGATGAAATTATCTCCGGCCCCCACCAGGCTCAAGATCTCAATTTCATCCGATCGATTGGCCACATCCATACGGATGGTATTGGCTATGACCACAACGACTGACAAGGAGAACAGGATAGTGAGAACTGAAACCAGGGCGCTACCCAGCGCCAGCAAACTGGACAGCCGCTTAAGCCATTTGTAATCCAGTTGAACTGTGTCTACGCCTTCCTGTGATTTGAGCCAATCGCTCAGGGTTTCCAATCCGGCTGCAAGGTCCTCATTACTTTTTGTGGCCTTGGGGAGCACCAGCAATACCCACGGCAGCGGGTTTGTATCGAGCACATCCAGGGCTTCACCAAACCCGGACGCCTTGCGAAATTCATCCATTCCCTCTTGCGGTGAAATACCCGTGGCGGTCGCATCGGGGCGCGAATTTATTATCCGGAGAAGATTCTCAGCGCTTTCCGTCGTTTCTGCGGCATCCAGGAAGACGGTGATTGACCCCCATTCTCCCGCTCGCAAATCAATTCCGCGGAGGTTATCCAGTGCTATGTATAACCCTATCGGCAATGCCATCGCAATTCCCAACACCAGCACGGTCATAAGCGTTCCTACCCGGTGACTCAGCAAAGTCCCGAGACTGGAAAAGAGACTGTAGAGTTGGCGTCGACTCCACGCCCTCACCCAACGCCTGAAAACTGAGCGGTTCATCGACTCATCTCTGGCTGGCTGGCGGAATATCGTCAATCAACTGTCCCTTCTGTAGCACCAGCACACGTTTGTCCATGCGTCGGATAAGGGCCAAATCATGGCTGGCAATTAGAACAGTTACGCCGATTTGATTGAGCTGCCGAAATAGCCCGAAAAGCTCTGCTGACAGTTCCGGATCCAGATTGCCGGTCGGTTCGTCTGCGAGCAGCACTGGAGGCATGCCAACGATCGCCCTGGCAACGCCGACTCTCTGCTGCTCACCGCCGGATAGCTCCAGTGGCCAGGACCTTTCTCTTGCGAGCAAACCCACTTTGTCCAGCGACGCCCGCACCCGTTTGCGAATGTCCGCATAGCGAAGTCCGGCAATAAGCAGCGGTAGCGCAACATTGTCAAAAACGGTTTTGTCGCGCAGCAACTTGTGGTCCTGGAAAATCATTCCGATACCTTGCCGGATTCTCGGGGCCTGGCGCATCGGGGCGGTGCTTAAGTTTCTCCCGTTAACAACAACCTGGCCACGCGTCGCCCTTTCAATCATCAGGATCAAGCGCAACAGGCTGCTTTTACCCGCACCGGAATGCCCGGTTAAAAACACCATTTCGCCGGCTGCAAGGTGAAAGTTGATGTCGCTTAGCGCCTGATTACCACCGGGGTACCGCTTACTTACATGTTCAAAGTTAATCATCGCACCAACCGGCTTTGGTATTAGCTCCCCGGCTTCCGGCTGTGTCGGCGGGGACGTGAGGAGGCATTCCTGGGTTCAGAGCTTCCACGGCCGCTTTTTGACCTGCCCTTGGCATCACGGCCGGTTTTTGCCCTGGGTGGAGGCGCCGGTGGTCTGTGGATGACCGGGAGCAAATCTGTTGACATTTGCTCAATGGGAATTGTGTAGCCAATGAAGCTTTCAATTTCAGGCAGGTGAAAAGCATAGTTTTCGCACGCGAAGCTTATGGCCTCGCCCTTGGCTCCCAAACGGGCAGTACGGCCAATGCGGTGAACGTAATCAGGAGCATCCTGCGGAAGATCATAATTAATCACATGGGTCACATCCGGAATATGCAGGCCGCGCGCTGCAACATCGGTAGCGACAAGAATTGGTACTTCGCCGTCATGAAATTTTCGCAACAAATTCTGCCGGGTTTTCTGGGGCACACTCCCGGATATTGCTGCTGCGTGGAAGCCGTTGGCATTCAGGGTGCGCTCCACCCGGTCCGTAGCGGCTCGGGTATTGGTGAAGACCATGATGCGTCCACCTTCGAATTGTTTCAATAATGCAGCCAGTAAACGCGGTTTTTCTTCATTTGCCGGGTAGTAAACGGTTTGACTCACATGTTCAGAGGTTACCCGCTCCGACTCAACCTTCATGAGTTCGGGTTCATTCATGTGTTCGTAGGCGAGTTCCAGCACGCGGTACGATAAAGTAGCTGAAAACAGCAGGCATTGACGTTTTTCGCGCGGGGGTAACCGCCGTAGCACATACCTTATGTCGGCGATAAAACCCAGGTCGAACATCCGGTCCGCTTCGTCGAGCACCATGACTTCAATATGGTTCAGTTTGAACACATGCTGCTTGAAGAAATCGATAATGCGCCCTGGAGTGCCAATCAGGATGTCAACGCCCTCCTCCAAAGTCTGGCGCTGTTTCTCGTAGTCAACCCCGCCGTATGCCAGCCCAAGTTTCAAACCCGTTTCAGCTCCAAGCAACAACGCATCTTTATGTATTTGAATAGCCAGCTCCCGCGTAGGGGCGAGCACCAATGCCCGCGGATGGCGGCGATCAGCAGTCGCTTGACTTCGAAGCAACCTCTGAAAGAGAACCAGAAGAAAAGCTGCAGTCTTACCTGTGCCCGTTTGAGCCTGGCCAGCAACATCCGCTCCCTTCAAGGCCACCGGCAGGGTCAGCGCCTGGATGGGTGTGCACTGAACAAATTTCGCCGCTTTCAGACCCAGCATGACTCTCTCATCAAGTTCGAGCTGTGAGAATTCCAAATCGCTCAGGGAGTTGTTGGTTTGCTTCTGGGTCATATACTATCCGTATATATAAACCAGCCTCGAAAACTGGTTTGGGGTGGATGGCGAAAAATTCTGGCGGCCTGGCTTGAAAACTTTTGCCCGCGCCTTGATATAGTCTGGCAATTGAGCTGAAATGAGGACCCTGGCTTTCGAAGTACTGCATTCCGGGTCCTTCACGTTGAACATAGTAACCGCGCTGCCTCCTCTGTACCAGTGGAGATCTGTCGCGAAATCTGGAGAAAAACCTTGAGCGACAAAATAACCCATGTAACAGATGCCAGCTTTGCACAGGAAGTTCTCCAGGCGAGTGGGCCCGTCCTTGTGGATTACTGGGCAGAATGGTGTGGACCTTGCAAGATGATTGGTCCAATTGTCGAAGAAATCGCCAGTGAATATGGCGGTCGGCTAAAAGTTGCCAAGATGGATATTGACAGCAATAACGTGACACCACAGAACTACAGCATCCGGGGAATCCCCACGCTCATGATATTTAAAGACGGCAAGGTGCAAGCAACCAAAGTGGGCGCGCTCACCAAAGGCCAGCTCAAGGCATTTGTCGACGAGGTCGTCTGATAATACAAGCCAGGCTGCACTGGAAACGATATGTCGGTTGCCTAATCCGGAGTGAATGACTGGACGTTGCAATAATATCGTGATAGTTTTACACCATTCAGGCCGTACTTCTGGCCCGGCAAGCAATCTTCCCTTATTTAAAACTGGTTCGTAAACAGAACGAGTCAGCTAAACGCAGAGCTTTGATAATCGTTTCCGGTAGCACGTTACCTGCTACCGGTCGAACTGTTTAATCTCAACTTTCACTTACCCCTTTCCGGGTGCATGCTCAATCAAGCTGAGAAACTTCCAATCAACTTACCCGTCTTTCGTCAAAGAGTATCAATAATTCCATGAACCTGACTGAACTCAAACAGAAACCTGTCTCCGAACTTCTGCAGATCGCCAACGAGATGGGGCTCGAAGGCGTAGCCCGCTCGCGCAAACAAGATGTCATATTTTCCATTCTCAAAGCCCACGCCAAGGGTGGAGAGAGCATTTTCGGCGACGGAGTAGTGGAAATTCTCCAGGACGGATTCGGCTTTTTGCGCTCAGCCGACAGTTCTTACCTGGCCGGCCCCGATGATATTTATGTATCACCCAGCCAGATCAGGCGATTCGCATTGCGCACTGGGGACATGGTCTCCGGCAAGATCCGGCCGCCAAAAGACAGCGAGAGATACTTCGCCCTGTTGAAGGTCCAGGAAATCAACTATGAACCGCCGGAAGCCGCCAAGAGCAAAATTCTGTTTGAAAATCTGACTCCCGAATTCCCAACCGAAGCTTTCAAATTGGAGCGAGGGAACGGCAGCACGGAAGACATCACTGCCCGCATCATTGACCTGGTCTCCCCCATCGGGAAAGGACAGCGTGGCCTGATCGTATCTCCTCCCAAAGCCGGCAAAACCATTATGTTGCAGAACATTGCAACCAGCATTCGCGCCAACAGCCCGGATTGCAGGATGATCATCCTGTTGATAGATGAGAGACCTGAAGAAGTTACGGAAATGCAGCGCTCAGTGGACGCTGAGGTTATTTCAAGCACTTTTGATGAACCTGCCTCGCGTCATGTTCAGGTAGCTGAAATGGTAATTGAACGGGCGAAACGCCTGGTTGAACACAAACTGCATGTCGTAATCCTGCTTGATTCTATTACACGTCTCGCTCGAGCCTATAACACAGTTGCTCCATCTTCCGGGAAGGTTTTAACCGGCGGTGTTGACGCTAATGCCCTGCAAAGACCCAAAAGATTTTTTGGGGCCGCGCGTAATGTTACAGAAGGTGGTTCGCTCACTATTATCGCGACAGCCCTCGTAGATACCGGCTCCAAAATGGACGAGGTAATCTACGAGGAATTCAAGGGAACGGGAAACATGGAAATCCACCTTAACCGGCGCATCGCCGAGCGACGCACCTATCCCGCGATTGATATCAACCGATCAGGCACCCGACGTGAAGAGCTTATGATCAGCTCGGATCAGTTGCAGAAAATGTGGATTCTTCGCAAGCTGCTGCATCCCATGGATGAAGCTCAAGCAATTGAATTCATGCTGGACAAAATGAAGGCAACCAAGACCAACGAAGAGTTTTTCAGCTTCATGAAACGATAGCCTGCTCCTGGACACTGGTACTGGCAAATTGCCAAACAAAAGGCCGCTGACTAGCGGCCTTTTGTTTTGTTCACGAAATCAGTTTACTTTACCCATTCGTCCACAAAATCGGGAACCGGCATCCTTTCAAACTCATTTTGCGATGAACACACATCCTCAATCTCACCGGCGCGAGATGGCCCAAAATGGGCCGCGACAGCTCGGCGGAATTTGTCCACAAGCAGAGGAATGCCGTCACCACGCCGGCGGCGATGGCCGATTGGATAGCTTACCTCCACCCTCTCGGTGCTACTTCCATCCTTGAAAAACACCTGGACGGCATTCCCTATAGCCCGCTTTTGGGGGTCAAAATACTCTATCGTGAATTTTTCGTTTTCACTGACTTCCATCTTTTCTCTCAGAGCATCAATTCGTGGATCTGCAGCCATGTCGTCGTTATAGCTCTCAGCAGTCAGAGCTCCAAAAATGAGTGGGGCCGCTACCATGTACTGGATGCAATGGTCACGATCTGCATAATTGTCGAGGGGCCCGGTCTTGTCGATTATTCGAGACCCCGCCTCCTGCGTTTCGATAGTGATTCTTTGAATTTCGTCAATCCTGTCTTTGACTTTCGGGTGCAAGGTCATGGCGCACTCCACGGCGGTTTGCGCATGGAACTCTGCGGGAAAGGAGATTTTGAACAGCACATTTTCCATCACATAGCTGCCATACGGGCGTTGGAGCTGAAATGCTTTGCCTTGGAACAGGACGTCGTAAAACCCCCAGACCCCCGCAGTGAGTGCAGACGGGTAGCCCATCTCTCCTCGCAGCACCAACAGCGCCAAGGTTACGGCCCGGCGGCACGCGTCGCCTGCTGCCCAACTCTTGCGCGAGCCTGTGTTCGGTGCATGCCGATATGTACGTAGTGCCCCACCATCAATCCAGGCATTAGAAACAGCGTCAATGACCTGGTCCCTGGTACCACCAAGCATTCGGGTTACAACAGCTGTTGAGGCTACCCTGACCAACAAGACGTGGTCCAGGCCAACCCGGTTGAAACTGTTTTCCAGGGCCAGGACGCCCTGGATTTCATGTGCCTTGATCATTGCAGCCAGAACGTGCCGCATGGTGAGAGGCGCTTTCCCCTTTGAAATATTCCTGTGCGATACGTAATCTGCCACTGCAAGAATTGCACCGAGATTATCCGAGGGGTGGCCCCACTCGGCTGCCAGCCAGGTATCGTTGAAATCAAGGTAGCGAATAAGGACTCCCAGGTTGAATGCGGCCTGCGCTGGCTCCAACTGAAAAGACGTGCCCGGAACCCGGGCGCCGTTAAGCATCTCAGCGCCTGGAACCATAGGACCAAGCAAGCGGGTACATCCGGGAAACTTCATCGCCAACATTGCGCAGGCCAGGCTGTCCATCAGGCAATACCGAGCGGTTGAATAGGCTTCTTGGCTCGCGATGTCGTAGTCACAGACATAGTCGGCAATGTCGGCCATGACCTGATCGGGATTGGGTCGTTGTGTGGTGCGGATTCCAACATGTGACATGGCTAAGTCTCTCTCACTGATTGAACAAAGCGGCTATGTTACGCGACTGCCCCTTCTCGGACGAACTGGTTTCGTGCAGGTTCAGTTCAGCGCGGCTAAGATCGAAGCATTGCCGGATTAATCCCAAACGTTTATTTTAACAAATGTACAGCGTGCTATAGTTTTCTGAAGTTTAACAGGTAAGTGATTTATGCTGCGTAATACGACCGCAAGCTGGGGACGGGTATCCCGATACCTGCATTGGATTATGGCTGCATTACTAATTGGCCAGGTCTTGCTTGGGCGGTATGCCAATGCCCTGGAACGGTCACCAGAGAAGCTGAACCTGATGATGTGGCATAAATCCATTGGTATAAGCTTGCTGTTACTCATGTTAGCCCGGCTTGTATGGGCATGGATAAACCCAGCGCCCAGCCCCATGCCTGGCACTGCCGCGTGGGTCCGGTCCGCCTCCAGACTGAGCCATGCGGCGCTTTATGTCCTGGTGATCACCATCCCTATGAGCGGCTGGTTGATGAATTCGGCGAAAAACATTCCGTTTCGATTGTTCCGCCTGGTTCCATGGCCAAACCTGCTGAAACCGGATGCGAACCTGGGCCGTGTTTTTGAATTCTGGCATAACCAACTGGTGGCGCTGTTGTTGGTGATTCTTTGCATTCATGTTGCCGCTGCCTTGTGGCATCACTTCTACCGTCGTGATGCCACCTTGAAGCGCATGCTCGGCTGGCAAGAAAGCCCGTGATTCACCCCATCTCAGTGAGAGTCATGGTTGCTGTGCTGGCAGTGTGCCTGGCCGCTCCTGTTTTTGCCGCAAAATGGCGTTCAATACCCGCGGACAGCTCACTGGAGTTCGTCGTGACGTTTGAAGGAGCAGAGTCCATAGGTAAATTTGAAATATTCAACGCGGAATTGGGATTCGAGGCAGAGAGTATTGACACCTCTTCGCTTCGCGTCACCGTCGATGTCCGTTCGGCAACCATGTCAAGCGCTGATCTCGACGAGGCTATTTCTGAAAAGACCTGGTTTGACTCGGCAGCTTACCCAGAGGCAAGTTTTAGCAGCACGATGATGCACCAGACCGGAAAGCAGGAATTCCTTGCCCAAGGCGCGGTGTCAATAAAGGGCGTGGTACGGGAGCTGGATCTGCCATTGAAAATATCTATCGAAGGCGACCAGATGGAATTGAGTGGCAATGTTACTCTCTCACGTGTTGATTTCGGAATTGGCACTGGCGAGTGGGAAAGCGACTCCTCAATTGCGCATGCTGTAGATGTACGCTTCAAACTGCTGATGCAAAGGGTGGACTGATGTTCCGGCTGGTTGCCTTGATTCTGTGCCTGGTCCTGGTTTCGTGCACAACACACGACTCTCGACATGCACCTGCAGCTGCGCCGGCCACCCTCCCCGATTTCCCCCTTGAGGTATACCTCAAAACGGCAACAGGCAGTGTCTACCAGGTGGACAGTGACGCCTCCTCCGCGGATATCGTGGTCAGGCGCGGAGGTACACTTGCCCGTTTTGGCCACGACCATGTGGTTTCAGCCAGAAACATTTATGGCTACCTGATGATTGCAGACAATCACCCGGAGGGATCCCGTGCAGATTTGCGCCTTGAACTCAAGTCCTTGATAGTTGATGACCCGCTCACCCGAAAGAAATATCGCCTGGACAGTGAGCCAAGCGAGAACGATATTCAAAACACGGGTGAGAACATGCAGCATAAGGTTCTTGAGTCGGACAAGTGGCCGCAAACTCACCTGCAGATAGATATCACCGGTGGAGCTATGAGCGCCCTGGAAGGCCTGGTCACAATCACCCTGCATGGTCAGGAACTGGAGCTTCCCGTCGTCATCCATGTTGATGAATTTACACCAGACCAGTTAACTGTAAGCGGCTCATTGAGCCTCTTGCAAAGCGCATTCGGAATCAAGCCTTTCAGCGTTATGGGTGGCGGGTTATACGTGGAGGATACGGTTGAAGTTACCTATCACCTGGTAGCCAAGCGATTACTGCCGTCTGCTGAAAAACAAAAATGACCACACAAGGCCGCCCAAGCCACGAAGCATTCTGCCCGCCCCTGCAAGAGACTGGGGAGCCTCTGATCCATTATGCGCGGAGCGCGTTTCTGCCGCAAAAGCAGCAGATCGTGCGGAGCGAGCCGCGTGACAGTAGCACCGCTACGGCCGAGGCGAGCTATCGATTCTCTATGTGCACGTAAGCCCTTTCCGCCGGCCCGATATAGTCGGCGCCAGGGCGGATAATCCGGTTGTTGGCACGCTGCTCAAAACAATGCGCTGACCAGCCGGTCACTCTGGACATGACAAAAATGGGCGTGAACAGCTTGGTCGGAATCCCCATGAAATGGTAGGCACTGGCATGGAAGAAATCTGCATTGGCGAACATGTTTTTTTGCTCTTTCATCGTTCGCTCAACTGCCTCGGACACCTCGTACAACAAGTCACCGTTTACCTGTGCCGCCAGCTTTTTTGACCACTGCTTGATAATGGCATTGCGGGGGTCACGTAAGCGGTAAACAGCATGGCCGAAACCCATTATCAGTTCCTTGGCCGCAAGTTTTCGCAGCACGTCAGCAACAGCCTGGTCCACTGAATTGTACCGCTCGATCATGGCCATGGCAGCCTCGTTGGCTCCTCCGTGAAGGGGACCACGCAAGGATCCAATCGCAGCAGTAATGCAGGAATACAGATCCGACAATGTTGAGGCACAAACACGTGCCGTAAAGGTGGATGCGTTGAACTCATGCTCAGCGTAGAGGATAAGGGAAACATCCATTACCCGGCTATCAAGCTCAGCAGGAGCCTTTCCATGCAACAGGTGCAGGAAATGTGCCCCTATGCTGTCATCATCAGTCTCCGTATCGATCCGCACCCCGTCGTGACTGTACCGATACCAATAAGCAGCTATGGACGGGAATACAGCCAACATACGTTCTGCAACGTCCAGTTGTTGCGAGAAACCGTTTTCGGGTTCAAGATTGCCCAGGAATGAACAGCCCGTGCGCATGACATCCATCGGGTGTGTGCCCGCCGGAATTCGCTCCAGTACTTCCCGCAACGCCAAAGGCAACCCACGCAAGCCCTTGAGTTTGGTTTTCCAGGCGACCAGCTCGTCCCGGCTTGGCAAGCGGCCTTTCAGTAGCAGGTGTGCAACTTCATAAAACGTTGACTGCTCTGCCAGCTCAACGACATCATAACCCCTGTAACGGAGACTATTGCCTTCGGCTCCCACCGTACATACTGCTGTCTGACCGGCTGACTGGCCGCGAAGACCTGCCCCAGTATTTTTATCTGTCATTTTTTCCCTCTTCGTCCAAACCGGAGACTTTGCCCGTCGCAAATAATTCATCCAGTTTTTGTTCGTAGTCGTGATAGGAAAGGTACTCATAAAGTTCCGTGCGGGTTTGCATGAGCTCAAGCACACCGTGTTGGTGGCCATCATTCAACAAGGCCTGGTAAACTCTTTCCGCTGCCCTGTTCATGGCGCGATATGCGGAACAGCAGTACAAAACAACATCCACCCCCGCAGAACCCAGCTCGGCCGTAGCAAAAAGCGGCGTATGCCCGAATTCCGTGATATTCGCCAGGATCGGTACTTTTACCGCATGCTTGAAAATCGTGTACTGCGACAGTTCCAGCATGGCCTCCGGGAAAACCATGTCCGCGCCAGCCTCAACACAGGCGACCGCCCGTTCAACTGTTTTCTCCATGCCCTCCACAGCAAATGCATCTGTGCGCGCCATGATGACAAAGCCGTCGTCAGTGCGTGCGTCCACAGCTGCTTTTACGCGGTCTACCATTTCAGCTTGTGATACAACCGCTTTTCCGGGCCGATGGCCACATCTCTTGCTAGCCACCTGGTCTTCAATATGCATACCTGCAGCCCCGGCACGGATAAGCGAACGGACGGTGCGGGCGATGCTGAAAGCGCTTCCGAAGCCGGTATCGGCATCAACCAGCAAGGGAAGATTACAGGCTTGTGTAATGCGGTTTACGTCAGTAAGGACATCATCCAGTGTTGATATTCCCAAATCGGGCAATCCCAACGAGTTGGCCGCAAGACCCCCGCCGGACAAGTAGATCGCTTTGTGGCCAATTGCCTTCGCCATGCGCGCCGTGTAGGCGTTGATGGTTCCAACGACCTGAACTGGTGCGTGGTTGGTTACTGTCTGTCGCAGCAATGAACCGGCAGATTTCAAAGCAGTTCCTCAACCGCGGCGCGCTCCTCGCGTAGCTCTTTATCGCTGGCGTTCATGCGTTCCCGGCTGAAGGAGTCGATTTCCAGGTCTTGAACAATTTCGTAGTCGCCGTTCTTGCATACACAAGGGTAGGAGTAAATCACACCCGGAGCGATTCCATAACTGCCATCAGAAGGAACGGCCATTGAAACCCAATCTCCTGCTTGCGTACCCAGTTGCCAGCTGCGCATGTGATCAATGGCCGCTGACGCCGCCGACGCCGCACTCGAGGCTCCTCGCGCCTTGATAATTGCCGCGCCACGCTGCTGCACGTCGGGAATGAACTGTTCACGGTACCAGCTCTGGTCTACCAAACTCGCAGCTGTTTTTCCATTCACTTCTGCAAACCTGATATCCGGGTACTGGGTCGAAGAGTGGTTACCCCACACAATCATTTTGCGGATTGCAGATTGATGAATACCGGTCTTTGCTGCCAATTGTGCAAGAGCACGATTATGATCCAGGCGGGTCATGGCGGTGAAATTCCGCGGGTTGAGGTCAGGCGCGGCGGCGCGGGCGATCAGGGCATTGGTATTGGCAGGATTTCCAACCACCAGAACTTTGATCCCCCTGTTGGCTACGGCATTCATCGCCTTTCCCTGCGGACCAAATATTTTCCCATTGGCCGACAAAAGGTCTTTGCGCTCCATGCCTGGTCCCCGTGGCCGCGCTCCAACCAGCAACGCAAAGTCTGCATCACGGAAGGCAGTTTCCGCAGCGTCAGTGGCTACCGTTCCCGTCAATAATGGGAATGCCGCATCCTGCAATTCCATTTCAACGCCATGCAAGCCCCCCAGCGCGGCAGTGACCTCCAGCATGTGCAGTATGATCGGCTGGGCCGGGCCGAACATGTCACCTGCGGCAATTCTGAAACACAATTGATAGCCTATTTGGCCAGCGGCGCCAGTAACAACTACGCGTACGGGGGATTTCATGCCAAACTCCTTGCGCAAGGATCCAGGTTTCAAGAGAGAAAATCAGGCAGCTTCGAATTGGCTGCGAAAACAGTTCATTATAGCCGATTAATACTTCTCCATACTTGTTGAGAACGTTAATAATTCAGGTTCAAAGCGTAATAGTGCAACTTAATTATGAAGATCGCCGTTGATGAAAATATTCCGGGCGCCAGCGAAACATTTTCGCTTCATGCCGAAGTTACCTACGTTAACGGCAGGTTGCTGCGCAAGGAAGAAATTCGTGATATGGATGCATTGATCGTCAGGTCAGTCACCACCGTGAATGCTGATCTGCTAAAAGATACCGCTGTTCGGTTTGTCGGGACCGCGACCATAGGTGTAGATCATCTTGATATTCCGTGGCTGGACCAACAGGGTATTTGCTGGGCCAGTGCACCGGGGTGCAATGCAAATGCGGCGGCGCAATATACGCTGGCCATGATTCTGCTTGCCTGTCGCCGAACCGGCATAGAGCTGGCGTCCAGCCGAATCGGGATAGTGGGCCTTGGTAATGTGGGCAGCCGGTTATGGCACCTGCTGACAGAACTTGGGGCAAATGAGTTTAGCCTGTGCGACCCGCCGCTGGCCGGGACAGGGGTTCCTGGCCTGTGCACTTTCCCGCAACTCAAGGCGTGCAACGTGGTGACGTTTCACGTGCCCTTGAACGCAACCGGAGCTCACCCAACCCTGGGAATGGTTGACGGGCGGTTCCTGAATTCACTTCCGAAGGGCGCCCTGCTAGTGAATACATCCCGCGGCAAAGTCGTCGAGCCCCGGGCTTTGCAGCGCTGGTTGGCTGATGGGCAAGGTTTCGCTGCTCTCGATGTTTATCCTCATGAACCCGTTGAAGAGAACAGCTTGATCAAGTTGCTGAGCGTCACAACACCACATGTTGCCGGGTACAGCCTGGACGGAAAATGGAACGGGACGTTAATGATCTACAGGCAATTCTGCGACTGGCTGGGCATTGAGGCGCGGATCGTGAGTCCGCTGCCCCACCTTGATGAGCACCAGTTGGCACTGCAACAGGCAAACTCGGCGGAGGCTGCCGTACTGGCCGCCTGCCCGGTGGCACGGGATGACAGGAACATGCGTGAAACCTTCAGGCCTGCAGTGGAAAATGGAGCAAGACTCTTCGACAAGCTACGCAGCAACTATCCCCCACGCCGTGATTTTGCCGGATGGAGAGTGCCGGAAAATCTGCCTGCAAGTCGGGCGAATACCCTTAGAGCACTCGGTTTTCATTGATTTTCAAGCAGAATAAAGGTAACGTGCGCGCCCCGCCTTGTGGTACTAAACCGTGATTGAAAACCTCAGAAACATCGCCATCATAGCGCACGTTGACCACGGCAAAACCACGCTCGTTGATCAGTTGTTACAACAAACCGGTACCCTGGGCGAACGTGCTGCCAAGCCAGAGCGGATCATGGACTCCAATGACCTGGAGCGTGAACGCGGGATCACGATCCTGTCCAAGAACACGGCACTGAAATGGGATGACGGCCAAAAGATTTGGCGAATCAATATTGTCGACACACCCGGTCATGCTGATTTTGGTGGCGAAGTTGAACGAATACTCAGCATGGTGGATTCCGTGCTGCTGTTGGTTGACGCGGTTGACGGCCCCATGCCGCAAACCCGGTTCGTGACGCAGAAAGCGTTTGAAATGGGTTTCCGCCCCATTGTCGTTATCAACAAAGTGGACAGAGACGGCGCGCGGCCTCAATGGGTTCTGGACCAGACTTTTGATTTGTTTGACCGGTTGGGCGCTACCGACGAGCAACTGGATTTTCCGGTTGTCTATGCATCTGCCTTGCATGGCTATGCCAGCCTGGACTCCAGTTCACGGGGTGGAGACATGCGACCCCTGTTCGAATCTGTCATACGCCATGTGCCACCACCGAGCGTTGGCCTGGAAGGGCCTTTCCAGATGCGAATATCAACGCTGGATTACAACTCCTACGTGGGCGTGATTGGCATCGGCCGTGTGCAGCGCGGCGAAGTGCGGCCAAACCAGCAGGTCTGCGTAATAGATCACCAGGGCAACAAGCGCAACGCGAAAATCCTGCAAGTGCTGGGATTTAGCGGGCTGCAAAGGATAGAAGTTGAATCCGCACAGGCCGGGGATATTATTGCCCTTACCGGAATAGAAGAGTTGTGCATTTCCGATACCCTGTGTGATCGGAGTCACCCCGATCCACTCCCTCCCCTCACCGTTGATGAACCTACCATCAGCATGATGTTCATCGTCAATAAGTCACCCTTTGCGGGACGGGAAGGCAAGTACCTCACCAGCCGGCAAGTGCGTGAACGCTTGCTGCGCGAAGCCCTGCATAACGTGGCTCTGAGAGTGGAAGAGACCGAGGATGCCGAACGTTTCAAAGTGTCCGGACGAGGTGAGCTCCACCTTTCAATCCTGATTGAAACGATGCGCCGTGAAGGGTACGAGATAGCCATTTCCCGACCGCAGGTAATTCTCCACGAGGTAGACGGGCACAAAGAAGAACCTTATGAGCAACTGGTGATCGACCTTGAGTCCGCATACCAGGGTGCGGTCATGGAACGCCTGGGTGATCGCCGGGCCGAGCTGCAGAACATGCAGTTAGATGGAAAAGGACGGGTGCGTCTCGATTATCAAATACCTGCACGTGGGCTGATTGGCTTCCAGAATGAATTTCGCACTCTGAGCGCGGGCACCGGGCTGATGTTTCATGTATTCAACCACTACGGTCCATATCACCCGGGCGATATTTCCCGGCGCAACAATGGAGTGCTGATTTCAAACTCAACCGGCAAGTCTGTTGCGTACGCGTTGTTCAACCTGCAGGAGCGGGGTCGAATGATTATTGAAGCAGGCTCCGACGTCTATGCGGGACAAGTCATTGGCATCCACAGCCGCGCAAACGACCTCACCGTGAATCCGCTCAAGGGAAAACAGCTGACTAACGTCCGCACCGTACTTAAAGACGATAACGTGCAGCTGGCAGCCCCGCAAAAAATGTCCCTGGAACAGGCACTGGAATTCATTGAAGATGATGAACTGGTAGAAGTTACCCCGGAGTCAATCCGGATCCGAAAGGTTCACTTGCAGGAGAATGACCGCAAGCGGGCGGGCCGGGAAAGAGATGAATCCTGAGACGGAACCGCGGAAGTCGCGACTCATAAGGCTTCAGGCGGGTGTGTACGCTCCTATTTTGTGACAAATTCCAGACGGACGCCCAGCCAGGATTCCATTCGCTCTTTTTCTTTCTTGCTGATGTCCGGGTTGACTGAAATAAGGTACTTGTCTGGAACCGCCGCCTGGGTGGTCACGTCAAGTGTCAAAAGGCGGCCGCGACGTGCCAGCAGGATCGTAGTCTTTTCACCAGGCACTAATCGCTGCATCCGTTCCGCGATAGTTTCCTTGGTTACTCTGAGGTTGTTGATTGCCAACACCTCGTCCAGCGGCAACACTCCGGCTGCCGCGCCGCTGCCATCCTGCAAAACGACCTTAACCAGAAGGTTGGGAGCCAGTTCGTCCCAAACCAATCCGAAGTCTGCCGGCAAAGGCTGACCTGCCTCCACTGCCACCGTGACGGAGGGAGCCCGATCGAGTTTCAAGCCATACCAGGCCAGAGCTGCATCAATATCCGGGTCAGCAGTGGTTTCCAGCCATGATTCAACCCGCGTTTTTACCGCTTCGCCAGCTAATTCTCCGGCAAGGGCTTCGAATGCACCAGGAGGGTAACCTTCGTTTGCGGCGGTGCCATCAGGACCATAGCGCCGATACATTTCGCGCATCAAGACATCGAGGCTGGAACTGTTATCACTCGCCTGGCGCATTGCCGTGTCTGTTACAAAACCAACGATGGAACCTTTGCGGTAATAGCTGACAGTCTTGTTTACCGTGTTGGCATCTGGCTTGTAATGTTTAATCCATGCATCGAAGGATGCCGCTTCAGCTGAATCGAGATGCCTTCCAGGCGTCGTTTCAAAGTCGTGAAACTCGATCGCCAGGAGAATGAAATATTCTTCTATTGAAATCAGTCCCGACCGGAGCAACAGCAGGTTGTCATAGTAGCTGGTCAGGCCCTCGGCCAGCCAAAGTTCGTGCGTATAGGTCTCTTTTGCGTAATCATATTTGCCCAGGGCCTGTGGCCGCATACGCCGGATGTTCCACGCGTGAAAAAATTCATGGCTTACCAGTGCCAGCCAATCCACGTAGTCCTGGCGATAGCGCATTTGCAAGGGATTCGAGATTAAAGCAGTGCTGTAGTCGTGTTCCAACCCCCCGATTCCTTCGGCAATTACATTCAGAAATACATAGGGTCGTGAAAATGGGCTAACGCCCCAGAAGTTCTGCACCGCAGCCACAACGCCAGCTACATCGTGAGCCGACTTGGGGCCATCCCACAACGGTGTTTCCCCCTGGTTTACCAATATGTAAGCTTGACCGGCGACTGAAAACGGGTAGCCCGGCGCATTCCCAAGCAGGATGGGACTATCCACCAACTCGTCGTAGCTGGCAGCGCGGTAACGGTGTTCGTCACCCAACCGGGGCATGGACGTATACACGCTCTTCCAGTCTTGCGGTAGCTCCACTGTAACCTGTTGTGGCCAGTCCCGGCTTGCTTCCCCGTACAGGAATATGCCCGCACCATTGAGTAGTGCAAAATCATTTTCAACCCAACTGGTGCTCGGCGTCAGTTCGCCAGCCCAAACCGAATAGCTGACCGAAATCATTTGTTCGCCTGAGCTTGCAACCCGCCAGCGGTTCTTGGCTACCTTATGCACTTCCAGTGGCTTTCCGCCGGCGCCGCTCGCCTGAAACCGTTCAAGCTGTGCTGCGTAATCTCTGATCAAGTATGAGCCAGGCGTCCAGCTGGGCATGATCAGTTCGGTCTCCTCAGCGCTAACCGGCATGGAAAGTTTTACATCCACGTACTGGTTCTGGCGCCCGGGAAAACTGATCAGGTGCTCCACCTGCAAAGATTGAGCAGCAACCGTATGCATGGGTGCGCATAACAAAAAAATCCACAGAAGGTGGATAAACCTCATTGTGCTGGCGCTCCGTTTCAAAAAAACAATTACATCCTCTTTGTATCGAGGTTCACACCAGTTCCAAAGCGACCAGAGATGTACACAGGAATTTGTGCTTTCAAGGCTTTGGGGGTGCTACGCCAAGTGCCGCGCTCCGTTCTTTGGCTATGTTGATTTGTTTTTCGTTCAAGACCCCATTTAGTTCTTTGATAAGGGCGAGGCTGGGTTCATGGCCGGCACTCGAAGAGTGCAACAGCCAGGCGTAGGCTTCAACCGGGTCCCGTTCCACTCCTTCACCCTGAAGATGCAAAACAGCCATGTTGTACTGGGCACTGGTATGTCCTTGTTGTGCCGCCTTGCGATACCACTGCGCCGCCAGCTTGTAGCTTTGCACGACCCCGACGATAGCCGGGTCGCTACCCGCCTTGTAATAAAGGTAAGCAAGATCGTACTGGGACTGCGCATCACCACGTTCGGCGGCCTGGCGCAACTTGCTGTAGGGCTGAAGGTAGAGGGTATGAGAGAAGCGCTGGCTGTCCGGTACTTGGGCAAAAACCTGGGAGCCACACACAAGCAGCAGCAGAAGCAAGCATGCACGCACGGTAAGTCTCTCCTGCCCGATGCATAAGAACAGTCTACGAAAATCTTCCTAGGTATTATACCTCGCTATTCTCACATCACAATGACTGTCCAGGGACTTGTCCGGAACTTGCGTTAAACCGCCTGGCCATACTTCTTCACAATCAACATGGCCAGTTCGAGCGACTGCTCGTAATTCAACCGTGGATCAACCGTGGACTTGTAGGTGCGCGTGAGATCTTGTTCAGAAAGGTCGCGCGCGCCGCCAGTGCACTCAGTTACATCCTCCCCGGTCAACTCCAGGTGAACACCACCGAGCCGGGATTGGCAGGCACGATGAATATCAAAGGCCAAATCCATTTCACGCATAATCTTGCGGAAGCGCCGGGTCTTGATACCTGATTCGGTGGACTCGGTATTTCCGTGCATTGCATCGCAAATCCACAGCACCGGGCTCCCGCTGTCCTGCACAACCTGGATCAGGCCTGGCAGCTTCTCCTCAATAAGTGACTCTCCCATTCGGTGAATCAGCACAATGCGCCCAGGTTCCCTTGACGGATTCAAAACATCAAGTAGTCTGGATAGCCAGTCCATGTCCATGCCCGGGCCAACCTTGATGCCCAGCGGATTGCGTATACCACGGAAATATTCAACATGCGCTCCATCCAGAGCTGCAGTGCGCATGCCAATCCAGGGAAAATGAGTCGACAGGTTGAACCAGCCCCAGTGACGCGGAACTTGCCGGGTCAGTGCCTGTTCATAGTGCAAATGCAATGCTTCGTGTGAAGTAAAGAAATTCACCCGTCTCAGGCTGCCGGCATCCTGCCCACTGATGGTCTCAAGGAATTTAAGGGAACGTCCAATATTCTCCGCCAGCCGTTGAAATTCTTCAGCTAAGGGTGAATGTTCAACCCAGCTCAAATTCCAATACTCGGTGTGATGCAAATCGGCAAAGCCGCCATCAACCAGTGCACGCACAAAATTCATGGTCAGTGCAGAGTTGGAATGCGCCTGGATCAGGCGCTGGGGATCGGGGTTTCGAGCCTCTGGCGTAAACTCGATGGAGTTGACTATATCCCCGCGGTAGGTCGGCAATGTCACCCCATCGCGTGTTTCCCAGTCCGAGGACCTTGGTTTCGCGTATTGCCCGGCGTATCGGCCGACGCGTAAGACCGGCATTTGCAATCCGTGCATCAAGACCAGGCTCATCTGCAGCAGTACCTTCAGCCGGTTTGCAATCAGCGACGAAGAGCACTCGCTGAAATTTTCCGCACAGTCCCCACCCTGCAGCATGAACCGCCGACCTTCCTGGGCTTCAGCGATTTGCTCGCGCAGTGAGTTGATCTCCCAGGACGTTACCAGCGGGGGCAGATCGCTGAGCTTCCCCAGTACATCGCTCAGAGCATCCTGGTCCGTGTACGTGGCCTGCTGTAGCGCCTTGAACTCTCTCCAGGATCCCGGACTCCAGTTCTCGGGAACACTGACCTCCTGCACAATTGACCTGTTCGTTTTCATTTCCATTGTCTTCCGAACGCCTTATCTTTGGTTTGGTTTTGCCACAACTATCAGGGTCATAATGGTAAGACCAATGTACCAGATCAACGTCCACCAGGGCATGCTGAAACCAGCAAACGTCCAATCAATCTGAGCACATTCGCCGGATCCGTAAAATACCTCTGAGAAAACCTCCCCGTAGGGCATGGTTTCCAGCATGTAGTTCAAACCCATGCCGCAGTCAGGAACCTGGTTTGGCGGCAGGCTCTGCAACCAAATATGGCGGCCCGACACAGCCGCCCCGGCCAACCCTCCGATTGCGAGCAAAATCCAGTACAGCCAGCGACCGGTCCGCTGTGGATTATGGATTGCCGCAATCAAAGCGACCAGGCCTATCCACATGAACGCCACCCGCTGCAGTACGCACAATGGGCAGGGGTCCAAAAACCCAACATGCTGAACATACAGGGCATACCCCAGCAAAGAGGCGCAGGAAACAGCGACAAAGAAAAACCAGACACGTGGACGAAATAGAAACGACAATTGTTCGTTTACTCCTGTTTCAGCTGCCTGGATTCGCCAATCCATAACAGACCAGACCAACAAAGACCCGACCAAGTACTCCGGGTTCCCTTATAATTTGCTAACCGGTATACCCATGGGAAATTCAGTGGGCCGAACCCGTAGCACAGGCAGATGATCATGAGTGTAAGCAAGAGACAAATCAAGGCGGCAACCGGAACACGTCTTTCCTGCCGGGGATGGCATCAGGAAGCAGCATTGCGCATGCTGATGAATAACCTCGACGCCAATGTTGCCGAAAAGCCAGACGAACTCATCGTGTACGGCGGCACCGGGAAAGCAGCCCGGAACTGGGAATGTTACGAGCGCATCGTGCAAACCCTGCGGCGGCTGGAGAATGATGAAACTCTGCTGATCCAAAGTGGCAAGCCGACCGGAGTTTTTCGCACCCATGAAGAAGCACCGCGAGTGCTCATCGCCAATGCCAACCTCGTGCCCCGCTGGGGAACCTGGGACGTTTTTCGTGAGCTTGAGGCAAAAGGATTGACCATGTACGGGCAAATGACTGCTGGATCATGGATATATATTGGCTCCCAAGGCATTGTTCAGGGTACCTATGAAACATTTGCCGAATGCGCACATCAACATTTCGGGGGCAGCCTTGCGGGTAAGCTGGTGGTAACTGCGGGGCTGGGCGGCATGGGTGGAGCGCAACCACTCGCAGTCACAATGAACGACGGGAAGTGCCTTGTGGTTGAGGTCGATCCATGGCGCATTCAAAGACGGGTTGAAACCGGATATTGTGATCGCATGTGCGAAAGCCTGGATGAAGCCCTTGACCTGCTTGAGTGCGCCAAGGGCGGCATATCAATCGGACTGCTCGGAAATATTGCAGAAATCCTGCCGGAGCTGGTCCGGCGTGACATAGTCCCCGACGTTGTCACGGACCAAACTTCAGCACATGACCTCAGGGAAGGCTATATCCCGGCTGGATACTCCCTGGCCCAGGCTGCGGAATTACGGCGCACAAGTCCGGAAAAATACGACAGCGAAGTTTTGGACTCGATGGTCCAGCACGTGCAGGCAATCCTGGACCTGCAAAAGAAGGGTTCGATCTGCTTTGACTATGGCAATAACCTTAGGGGCCAGGTGGCAGATTTTCGCAAGATGAAGGAAGCGTTCAACTTTCCCGGATTCGTACCTGCTTACATCCGGCCCCTGTTTTGCAAGGGAGCCGGTCCATTTCGCTGGGCCGCTTTGAGTGGTAATCCCGCTGACATTCACACAACAGATGACGCCATCCTGGATTTGTTTCCGCAAAAGGAATCCCTGCACCGTTGGATGCACAAGGCGCGTGAACTGATTCAGTTTCAGGGCGTGCCTGCCCGAATCTGCTGGCTGGAATACGGTGAGCGAGCGGAAGCGGGCTTGAAATTCAACTGGCTGGTGAAAAAAGGCAAAGTGGATGCGCCGCTTGTCATTGGCCGCGACCACCTGGATACAGGGTCGGTAGCTTCGCCAAACAGGGAAACCGAGGCCATGCTGGACGGCTCTGACGCCATTGCCGACTGGCCGTTGCTCAATGCCATGCTGAACACAGCCTGCGGCGCCAGTTGGGTTTCCCTGCATCACGGAGGCGGGGTTGGCATTGGTTACTCCATTCATTCCGGCATGGTCTGCGTCGCCGAGGGTAGCGAGATGGCCGATCGCAGGCTGCAGCGGGTGTTGACCGCCGATCCGGGCACCGGCGTGATGCGCCATGCGGATGCCGGCTACCCGGAAGCCATAGAAACAGCCAATCAGCGTGGCGTTGATTTGCCCATGATCAACGGATGAGGCCGACCCCTATGCACACTCAAGCTCCAGGCAGAATCCGCGTTGCTTCACTGTACGAGGATTTGTCCGCCAGCATGGCAGCGCTTCGCAAGCAACATCATGCTGTCGATTCTTCCCGCCAGGTCGTGCTGCAGGCGCTGGAAGACGGCCGCGCCCATTACGGCATTAATACCGGATTTGGGATTCTTGCAAACAAACGGATTGATGCAGGCCAGTTGGCAGAGCTGCAACGCAACATCCTGCTGAGTCATGCATGCGGCGTTGGAGAGCCGGTGCCACCAGAAATAACCCACCTCATGCTGCAACTAAAGATCCATGCACTTGGTCTGGGTCAGTCAGGCATTTCACGCACTACATTCAATCAGCTACTGGCTTACGAGCACAAACGACTGTTGGCCTGGATTCCCAGCCGCGGCAGCGTGGGTGCCTCGGGTGACCTGGCACCTCTGGCCCATATGTGCCTCCCCCTGATCGGCCGCGGCGAGGTCTGGAATGATGAGCGCAATGGCAAGCGTGATGCGCTTGCCGTCATGACGGAAAAAGGCATCAAACCCATACAGCTCAAAGCCAAGGACGGGTTGGCCCTGATCAACGGCACACAACTCATGGCGGCCTATGGAGCATTCGTGCTTGAACGTTCGCTCAGCTTGCTCAAGGCCGCAGATATTATTTCCGCAATGAGCCTGGAAGCATTGCAGGGAAGTGCAACGCCATTCGACGCGCGCATACACCAGATCCGCCCGCATCCCGGTCAAACGCAAGTCGCCAGCAATATCAGGCAACTGCTCGAAGAAAGTGAAATCCTGGATTCTCATCGGGACTGCGGCAAAGTGCAGGACCCTTACAGTCTCCGCTGCATACCCCAGGTGCATGGTGCCAGCCGTGATGCTCTCGCTTACGCGACCGGTGTGGTTGAAATTGAGCTTAACTCAGTCACTGACAACCCACTGGTTTTCCAGAACGGAGACATTCTATCCGGCGGAAACTTTCATGGGCAGCCGTTGGCATTGTGCCTGGACTTTGCAGCGATTGCCCTGGCAGAACTGGCCAGCATTTCGGAACGCCGCACCTACCTCTTGCTTGAGGGGCATGATGGTCTGCCAAAACTGTTGATGAAGGATACGGGCGTGAATTCCGGCTTTATGATCCCGCAGTACACGGCTGCGGCCCTGGTATCAGAGAATAAAGTCCTGTGCCACCCGGCATCGGTCGATTCAATTCCCACCAGCCTGGGCCAGGAAGACCACGTGTCCATGGGTGCAATAAGTGCGATCAAACTGCTCTCGGTACTGCACAATGTTGAATATGTGCTCGCCGTTGAACTGCTTTCTGCTTCCCAGGCTCTCGATTTCAGAAGCCCGCTGAAACCAGGAACCGGTGTAAGGTTAGCCCATCAATTCCTGCGGCAACGCGTTCCTCACGCAGACCACGACTATGAGGTGCGCAACGACCTGGAAATATGCGTTGAATTGCTGCGCCAGGGAGAGCTCACTGCCGAAGTTGAACGCAATTCAAGGCCACTGCTCTGAACGCTGACAAATAATCCTGATGCCGGTTCTGCACAACATCTCCCAGCTTGCAATTTGCCCGGTTGAAGGCCCGCAGTCTGACGCAGGCCTGGTGGACAACGCCGCCCTGGTCTGGCAAGGAGAAGAAATCACTTGGGTGGGGGCCGACTCTGAATTGCCGGATCAGTTCCGCTCTGAACCTGCGACCGATTGTGGTGGCAGGCTGGTCATACCCGGTCTGGTCGATTGCCACACGCATTTGTGTTTTGGTGGTTGGCGGGGCGATGAATTCGACCGGAGGTTGCGCGGAGCAAGTTACCAGGAAATTGCGCAATCCGGCGGCGGGATCGTGAGTACGGTGTCCGCCACCCGCAGTGCAAGTCGCGTCAGCCTGATTCAGAAGACACGTGAACATCTGGATGGAATGCTGCGACTGGGTATTACTACGGTTGAATGCAAGTCCGGATATGGACTGGATATGGAAGCGGAGCTCAAGCAACTGGAAGTCTATCGTCAACTTTCTGAGCAACATTGCATAACCCTGGTTCCGACGTTTCTGGGTGCGCATGTAGTGCCCAAGGAGTTCCAGAATGACCGCGAAGCCTACATTCAGCTGCTTCGCGAGAGCCTGATCCCGATGATAGCCAGTCGCAAGCTGGCACATTTTTGCGATGTTTTTGTCGAAGATGGCGCATTCAAAGCGGCAGAAGCGCGGCAGATACTGAACACGGCGAAACAGCATGGCTTGGGCATCAAGATTCACGCTGATCAACTCAGCAACGGAGGCGGCGCCCTGCTGGCGGCTGAACTTCAGGCTGTTTCAGCGGAACATCTTGAGTACGTATCTGCCGAGGGTATTCATGCCCTTGCGCAGGCAGGCGTGGTAGCAGTGAGCCTGCCTCTGGCGTCCTTGTACTTGCGGGAAAAATATCTTCCAGCCCGGCAAATGATCGACTCCGGCGTGCGTGTAGCTGTTGCCACCGACTTTAATCCCGGTTCTGCCCCCAGCTACCATTTACCGCTGGCAATGACCCTTGCCTGCCTGAATCAGGGCATGTACCCAACCGAGGCCCTACTGGGTGCGACCATCATCGCAGCTCGCGCAGTCAATATGCACCATATCGCTGGTTCACTGCGACCCGGCTACAAGGCAGATATTGCCGTGATTGACGCACCAAACCTCAACCATTGGCTTTACCACTTCAAGGACAATTCGTGTGTGGGGGTGGTCAAGAATGGCCAATGGGCGCACCGGCAAATTGGCCTTGCTACCGGCCATAGCCCCTGGCACAAGACCTCTTGATCCTGCCGAATACCAATGACTGAAATCAGTCACCTGGAAGCTGCGTGATCTGGCTCCGTGTTTCTTCCGATAAACTCCATTACAATGACTCTAAATGCGAATAACTCGCATCTGTGCTTGAATTCCAGGGGCAATCTCAAGATTCTCCCTGGCCAAACCTGAAGGCATTTTGGAGCAATCGTGACACTGGCAGACCTGAAACCCGGCCAATCAGCCCACATTAAACACATTGATACCAGCAAACCGGGGGTAATTCGCTTGATGGTATTGGGTTTGATTGAAGGTGCGACGGTGCGTTTTGAACAAGCCGCAATTGGTGGTGACCCACTGGAAATCAGTCTGTTTGGTGCGTCAATCTCGGTGCGCAAACAACAGGCAGCTTTTTTCGAAATTGTTCTGGAGCCCGCTTTGTGACCGGCACAACGACTTTTGGAGTTTCTCTTGAACAGATCTTGATACGACGCAAAGCCCGCACTGCTATTGCCGTCATCGGTAATCCCAATTCAGGTAAGAGCACCCTGTTCAATCGCCTGACGGGATTACGCCAGTCTACTGGCAACTACCCAGGCGTGACCGTAGAAAAGCACGTAGGAACAGCACAGTTATCCGCTAGCGCACTTGAATTAATTGACCTCCCGGGAATCTATTGCCTCAGTGGGCAATCTGCCGATGAGCGAATCGCTGTTGATGTTGTATTGGGCAGAATTGTAAACACTACAAAACCGTCAGGACTTCTTGCGGTAGTAGATGCAACCCATCTCTACCAGGGTTTGTATCTGCTTGAACAACTGCTTGAATTGTCCGTGCCCACGGTGGTTGCCATCACCATGATGGATGTGGCGCATGCAAATGGCATCAGCATCGACTTGGCGGCCCTCAGCAAGAGACTTGGCGGGATTCCCGTGTGTGACGTGGTGGCGACGACTGGAAAAGGCTTTGAGCAGCTGAAGGTCGCTTTGGAAAATCTTCCGCATCAACCGCAACGCGGCCTTCCCGAATCATGGCCTGAACTCAGCACTGCCGCTCAACAATTGTCAGACAAGTCTGGCGGATCTGTCGCCCGCGTAGACATCATCCAGGCATTGTTGCATCCCGAAAACGCAATTGCTCCGCAGGTACAGGGCCTGCTTCAGGATAACGGGGTAACGAAGATCCGGGAAGAACTGTTTGCCGGTCAACCTCCGCAGGCGGAAGAGGCACGGCACCGCTACCTCTGGGCACGTGAAACCCTGCGTGAAGTTCAGCAACACGCGCCGATAATAATCCGCTTCAGCGCCAAGTTTACGCGATGGCTGAATCGACCCTGGCCCGCAACGTCCATGTTTTTTGTAGTAATGGTGCTGATTTTCCAGGCAGTTTTTTCATGGGCTACACCACTCATGAAGAAAATTGAGTATCTTGCCGCAAATGCAGGATTGGGCTTGACGGAACGGCTGGGTGAAAACGCATTTTCCAGCTTTCTCGCCGACGGCGTAATTGCCGGTGTCGGCAGTGTGGTGGTTTTCCTCCCGCAGATACTGATCCTGTTCTTGTTCATCATCATTCTGGAAGATTCTGGCTACCTCGCACGCGCAGCATTCCTGATGGATCGACTTATGCGCACAGTGGGTCTATCGGGCCAATCTGTCATTCCTCTTCTCTCCAGTTTTGCCTGCGCAGTGCCGGCCATCATGGCAACGCGCGTTATTCCAGATAGACGTGACCGAATCGCTACTATCCTGGCCGCACCGTTCATGACTTGCTCCGCCCGACTCCCCATATACGCTCTGTTGATCGCTGCTTTCGTACCGCGGCAATACCTGGGCATGTTTAATGTTCAAGGCCTGGTGCTTTTCGGCTTGTATCTTCTCGGTATTGCGGGAGGCCTGGTGACAGCCAGGCTACTCAAATCATCAGCACTGCGGGGCCCGAAACCTGTTTTCATGCTGGCCTTGCCGGAGTTTCGTTGGCCCAATGCGCAAACCGTTTTGATCAAGCTCATGGATCGTGTGCGCGTGTTTCTGAAGCGGGCTGGTACTGTAATTTTCAGTGTTGCCGTGATTGTCTGGTTCCTTGCCTACTACCCGCGGGCTGACATTAGTATTGAGCAAGAAAGCGGCCTGTCTTCTCCTCCGGAATCCGGGATTCCCGTGGCACACAATTTAAACGAAGCTGCGGCTCTGCAGATGGAGCAAAGCTGGCTGGGCAGGATAGGACGTCACGTAGAGCCAGTATTTCTGCCGCTGGGCTGGGACTGGCGGGTCTCATCAGCGGTAATTGCCGGCTTTCCTGCGCGCGAAGTTGTCGTTGCAGTCATGGGCACGCTGTACGCGGTAGGCTCTGAAGCGGATGAAGTCAGCCTGACGCGGAAGCTGAGCTCCGCCAAGTGGCCGGACGGCAGGGCAATTTTTACCATGCCCATGGTGTTGGGCTTGATGGTGTTCTACGCCTGGTGCCTGCAATGCGCCGCTACACTGGCAACCATCCGCAGGGAAACCAACAGCTGGCGCTGGCCGATATTCGCCTGGGCTTACATGACCGGACTGGGCTATCTTGGCGCAATGGTCATTTACCAGACGGGCACCTTGCTTTGGCCCTGACCAAACCATGTTGTTGGAGCTCCTGCTTTCACAAGTCAGAAATGAAAAAAGCCCGGACATGCCGGGCTTTCGTCTCGAGCTGTAATTCTATTCAGCTTCGCTGGCATCATCCGCGCGTGGCCTGCCAACCAACTCAACATAGGCCATAGGTGCTTTATCGCCCGCACGAAGACCGCACTTGAGAATCCGCAAGTAGCCACCGGGACGACTGTCATAACGAGGCCCCAGTTCATTGAACAGCTTGGTTACAACGTCCCGATCACGCAAGCGATTGAACGCAAGCCTGCGATGAGCCACGCTATCTTCCTTTGCCAGGGTAATCAGAGGCTCGGCAACTCGCCGGAGTTCTTTTGCCTTTGGTACGGTAGTCTTGATGATTTCGTTCTGGAATAGTGAATTCGACATGTTGCGAAACATCGCTTTGCGATGTGCGCTGTCACGGTTGAGTTTTCTACCCGAATTTAGGTGGCGCATTGTCTTATCCTTTCTTCCCTAACAGTCTAAATATAACAGCCCAAGCCCTTTGGCTTTCAGGCCCCTTTGGCTTTCAAGCCCCATTGGCCTTCAAGCCCCATTGGCCTTCAAACATTAACCAGGCTCGCAGGGGGCCAGTTATCCAGTTTCATTCCCAGGGACAGATCATTTGAAGCCAATACGTCCTTTATTTCGGTAAGTGACTTCTTGCCCAGGTTCGGTGTCTTTAGCAGCTCGACCTCGGTGCGTTGCACAAGATCGCCAATGTAAAGAATGCTTTCCGCCTTCAAACAGTTGGCAGAACGCACAGTCAGCTCCAAGTCATCAATCGGCCGCATAAGTACTGGGTCAATTTCGTGCGATTTGGCCTGGATTTGTACTTCCTGGCGTGCCTTGAAGTCAACAAAAACAGACAACTGGTCAGCAAGGATATTGGCCGCGAGCTTAACTGCCTGTTCGCAGTCAATTGTGGCGTTGGTTTCAATATCCAGGACCAGCTTATCGAGGTTGGTGCGCTGCTCAACACGCGCAGCTTCAACACTGTACGCCACTTTACGCACTGGGCAGAAAGAAGCATCCAGTTGCAGCCTTCCTATCGGACGGCTTTCTTGCTCACCGATTTGCCATTGCGCTGCAGGCTGATACCCCACACCTCGCGCAATTTTCAGCCGCATGCTGATGCTGCCATTCTTGGTCAGGTTACAAATGACGTGATCGGGATTAACGACCTCAACGCTGTGATCAACCTGGATGTCACCAGCAGTTACTGCGCCGGCCCCAGACTTGCTCAAAGTCAATACAGCTGTCTGGCGGTCATGCATGCGCAGTGCCACGCCTTTCAGGTTCAACAAAACCTCAATGATGTCTTCCTGCAGCCCTTCAACGGCGGTGTACTCATGCAGAACGCCATCCATCTCGACTTCAACGATTGCGCAACCCGGAATCGATGACAGGAGAACACGTCGCAAAGCATTGCCCAAGGTGTGGCCGAATCCTCTTTCCAGAGGCTCCAGCGTTATCCTCGCGCGATTAGGATTGACTGCATCAACTCCAACCGCACTTGGTTTCAACATACTTTCTAGAACACCCATCATAGGGATCACCCTCGCAAACAATCTTTCATGTGAATTTCTTTGTCTCGAAAAAAATCGAGCGACAAATCTTACTTGGAGTAAAGCTCCACGATCAGGCTTTCATTGATGTCGGCAGAAAGATCTGCGCGATCTGGATAGGCCTTGAGTACGCCTTCCATTTTCTGGCTGTCAACATTAAGCCACGCCGGAACCAAATCCATTTCCTGGCTGAGCGTAATGGCTTCCTTCACTCGCAACTGGTTTTTGGCTTTTTCGCGAACCGCAACCACATCTTCCGGTTGTACCTGGAAAGATGGAATATTTACCAACTTGCCGTTAACAGAAATAGATTTGTGTGACACCATCTGCCGTGCTTGCGCGCGTGTTACCGCAAAGCCCATTCTATAAACCACGTTATCCAACCGACTCTCCAGAAGTCTGAGCAGGTTTTCACCGGTAGCGCCTTTTTGCTGCGCCGCGGACTTGTAGTAGTTACGGAATTGCCGCTCAAGCACACCGTATATGCGACGAACTTTCTGCTTTTCACGCAATTGGCTGGCGTAGTCAGAAAGGCGTGCCCGTCGGGATGCCCCGTGCTGGCCAGGAGGCTGGTTAAGCTTGCACTTTGACTCCAGGCCACGTGCCGGGCTCTTCAGTTCAAGGTCCACACCTTCTCGGCGCGCCAGTTTACAGGTTGGTCCAATATATCTTGCCATCTTAGTGCTCCGTCAGACGCGGCGTTTTTTAGGTGGCCTGCATCCGTTGTGCGGAATTGGCGTCACGTCAGTAATGTTTGTGATCTTGTAACCAACTGTATTCAGTGCGCGCACTGACGACTCACGGCCAGGCCCAGGACCCTTCACCCGGACTTCAAGATTCTTTAACCCATACTCCAACGCAGCTTTGCCTGCTGTCTCGGCTGCTACCTGCGCTGCAAAGGGTGTACTTTTACGCGAACCACGAAAGCCAGCTCCACCAGATGTTGCCCACGACAACGCGTTGCCTTGCCGGTCGGTGATGGTGATGATCGTATTGTTAAAAGAAGCATGCACGTGGGCAATACCATCTACCACGGTTTTCTTTACCTTCTTTTTCTTGATCGGTTTAGCCATTAACTTTCCTGCCTTTTCGGTTCATGACGGGTCAACCCAGTGGTTGATCCGGATCCAGATTTATCGCTTGATAGGCCTGCGCGGTCCCTTTCGAGTCCGGGCGTTGGTCTTCGTTTGCTGCCCGCGCACTGGTAAGCCGCGCCGGTGACGCAATCCACGGTAACAACCCAAATCCATCAGCCGCTTGATGTTCATTGCCACTTCGCGGCGTAAATCACCTTCAATGGGGACCTTAGCCAACTCGCCACGAATACCTTCAATCTCGGCTTCAGTCAGATCGCGGATCTTGGTTTCCGGGTTCACGCCGACAGTTGCACAGACCTTAAGTGCACGAGCTCGGCCAACACCATAAATGTGCGTCAAGCCCACCCAGGTGTGCTTTTGTACTGGAATGTTGACTCCTGCTATGCGAGCCATGCAATGAACTCCTGTCTTTTTCCGTGCCGATAGAGCAAACGGCGTATTATATCGAAACCAAACAGTGGGTAAAAGCCTGTTGCCCCACTGTTTTCCATTGTTTAACCTTGCCTTTGTTTGTGCTTTTTGTCGGTACAGATGACAAAAAGCACGCGTTTACGGCGAACGATCTTGCAATTGCGGCAGATTTTTTTTACTGAAGCCTGCACTTTCATATTTATTCTCCCAAAACAAACCGGTCAGCCAGCCTTGCGGCTACCGCTTCTCACCGCCCGTGGCGGAAAATTCAAATTACTATCGCCGAACTACCCCAGAACGGCCATACGATTTCAAATTGGCCTTCTTCATCAAGCTGTCATATTGGTGCGAAATCAGGTGGGCTTGCACCTGGGCTATAAAGTCCATGATTACTACCACTACGATGAGCACTGAAGTGCCGCCAAAATAGAAAGGTACCGACCAGATAACCCTCAATACGTCTGGAAGCAAGCATACCGCCACCAGGTAAATTGAACCCACCATGGTCAACCTCGTCAACACGTTATCAATGTAATCTGCCGTTTGTTTGCCTGGGCGTATGCCAGGAATGAATGCGCCCGATTTCTTCAGGTTGTCTGCTGTTTCCCTGGAATTGAATACCATGGCGGTATAGAAAAAGCAGAAGAAGATAATCAGTGAGGAATACAAAAGAGTATAAGCAAGGTTCCCAGGAGTGAGCGCCGCAGACACGTCCGTCAGGAAACTCAAACTCTTCGAATTGCTGAACCAGGTCGCCAGTGTAGATGGAAAAATTACAATGCTGGACGCAAAAATAGCTGGAATCACGCCAGACATATTCACTTTCAGAGGCAAATGGGTTGATTGATTCTGATAGGCCACACGACCCTGCCGTTGGGCATAGTTCACGGTGATACGTCTTTGGCCGCGTTCAACCCTGACAACGAAATAGATAACAGCCAGAACGAGGGCAATGATCACCAAAGTCCCCGGGATGCTCAGCTGCCCGGTGTTCACCAACTCCAGTGTACCTGCTATTGCACGTGGCAACCCGGCAACAATACCGGCAAATATGATGAGTGATATGCCGTTACCTACCCCGCGTTCAGTAATCTGCTCGCCCAGCCACATAAGGAAAATCGTTCCCGCTGTGAGCGTTACCATGGCAGTAAAAACGAATCCAAAACCGGGCGCAATCACCACGGTCGATTGCCCCTGTAATGCAAATGCCACTCCGCCTGCCTGAACTCCGGCCAGCAACACGGTGAAATTTCTGGTGTACTGAGTAATTTTCTGCCGACCCGCTGAGCCCTCTTTCTTAAGTTGTTGGAGGTGGGGAATGGCGCTACTCATCAATTGAATGATGATGGAGGCAGATATATATGGCATCACCCCCAGAGCGAATAAGGAGAAGCGCTGAAGAGCGCCGCCGGTGAACAGGTTGAAAACATCAACAATGGTGCCCTGCTGCGAATTCATGAATTGCAACAGCGCCTGGGGATTAACGCCCGGCACGGGAATGAAAGTCCCGATGCGATAAACGAGCAAAGCTACGACTACAAAAAGCAGTCGCTGACGCAGCTCGGTCAAACGCCCAAGTCCGCCCAGTGTCTGCGCCATCTGAGAGGGAGAACGCGACATTACTCTACCTTGCCGCCAGCAGCTTCAATTGCGGCCAATGCGCCCTTGGTTACGCCCAGGCCTTTGATGGTCACTGCTCGCTCCAGCACGCCGGTATTGATGACTTTGACCTTACGGATTTCATGCCCCACAACGCCTTCCGCCTTCAATGATTGAAGGTCAATGACATCCGCTTTCATTACCTGGATTTGGTAAAGACGGATTTCGCCATTGTATCGCTTTGTCAGTGAAGCGAACCCGCGCTTGGGTAAGCGTCTTTGCATAGGCATCTGGCCGCCTTCAAAGCCGACTTTGTGAAACCCACCCGCCCTTGATGACTGGCCTTTGTGCCCACGTCCAGCGGTTTTTCCGAGGCCTGAGCCTATGCCCCGGCCAACACGCTTCCGGGGCTTCTTGCTGCCCTCAGCGGGACTTAACATATTCAGTTTCATAATGTGTACTTTCCTATTATCGGTTCGCAGAATCGCCCCGGCGTGCCGGCAACTAGCTATCAGGCTTCTTCCACTCGTACCAGGTAATCAATCTTGTTCACCATACCGCGCACGGAGGGAGTATCTTCCAGTACAACGGTGTGGTTCATTCTTTTCAATCCGAGTCCGCGAACACATTCCCGATGGCTCGGTATGGCATGGGCAGAGGATTTGGTCAGGGTCACGGAAATCTGTTTGTCTTTTTTCTTGGCCATCACAATCAACCCACGTTTGCCATAATTTCATCAAGCGGCTTGCCGCGTTTTGCTGCAATTACCGCTGGACTCTGCATTGCCAACAATCCTTTGAATGTTGCCCTGACCAGGTTGATTGGATTATTCGATCCCACGCTCTTGGCAAGCACGTTGTGCACGCCCACGGTCTCCAGTACAGCGCGCATGGCGCCACCGGCAATAACACCAGTACCTTCGGAAGCAGGCTGCATATAAATACGTGATCCAGCATGCCGCGCTTTCACCGCATGCCAAAGCGTGCCCTCTCTCAGGTCCACATTGATCATGTTGCGGCGTGCTTTCTCCATGGATTTCTGGATTGCCACGGGGACTTCCCGTGCTTTGCCGTAGCCAAATCCAACCTTGCCATTCCCATCGCCAACCACGCTGAGTGCGGTAAAGCCAAAAATGCGGCCGCCTTTGACCACTTTCGCAACTCGATTGACCGCAACCAACTTTTCCAGAAGGCCGTCGCTGTTTTCTCTTTCCATGTTCGCCATGTTTTCTACCTGTTTCGCTCGGTCCTAGTTCGACCGGGTTCAGAAATCCAATCCAACTTCGCGTGCAGCATCCGCCAATACCTTGATGCGACCGTGATAACGGAATCCGGAGCGGTCGAATGCCACATCCTTGACTCCCGCAGCCACGGCCTTTTCAGCAATTGCCTTACCTACCGCCGCTGCTGCGTCCTTATTGCTCTTGCTTTTCAACCCTTCCCCCACATCCTTTTGAAGAGTAGATGCGGCCGCAATTACCTTGCCACCTTCGGCGCTAATTACCTGGGCATAAATATGCCGGCCACTGCGATGCACTGTGAGCCTGGCTTTGCCCAGCCGGCGAATGTGAGCGCGGGCTTTGCGTGCCCGCCGCAGTCGTGCGGCCTTCTTGATATCCATTACCGTTTCCTCGTTCGTTTTCCAACCAGCCCAACTGGCCAGAACACATAATCCAGTGGCAATACTTAAGACTTAAGCCTTCTTGGCTTCCTTACGCGCAACGTGTTCATCTGAATAGCGCACGCCCTTGCCTTTGTAAGGTTCGGGGGGCCGGAAGGCCCGGATTTCGGCTGCAACCTGACCCACCCGCTGTCTGTCACAACCCTTCACGATCACCTCTGTCTGAGAAGGAGCTTCGATCGTAATTCCTTCGGGAGCCACATACTCAACAGGGTGGGAAAAGCCCAGCGCAAGGCTCAGGGTTTTGCCTTGAACCTGTGCACGATACCCAACTCCGACCAACGTAAGTCGCTTCTCAAACCCAACGGATACACCAGTTACCAGGTTGTTTATCAAGGCTCGAAATGTGCCGGCCATTGCCATATGTGCATCATTGGCTGGTTTTACCCTGACCTCGCTGTTTTCCTGAACCAAGGTAATTCCAGGATGCAACTGCAACGACAGGTTTCCCTTGGGACCCTTGACGTTGACCTTTTCCCCAACTACCTTCAACTCGATTCCCGAAGGTAATGTGATTGGAGCTTTTGCTACTCGTGACATGCCGTCCTCCCTACGTGACGATGCACAGGACTTCGCCGCCCTGTCCTGCTGCGCGGGCCGATACATCCGTCATGATGCCCTTCGAAGTGCTGACTACCGCTGTTCCAAGGCCATTCAGAATTCTGGGCAAATCATCCTTACCACGGTATATGCGCAGCCCTGGCCGACTAACACGTTGCAACATGGTAATAACGCCCTGGCCGTTTCGGTATTTCAACGTAATTTCCAAAGCAGGCTTCCCTTCCAGCTCAATTGGCCTGAAGTCATCGATGTAGCCTTCGCTCTTCAGAACATTGGCTATGCCGGTCTTGACCGTGGAAGCTGGCATGCAAACCGTAACCTTACGCACGGACTGGGCATTCCGAATCCGGGTCAGCATGTCCGAAATTGGATCACTCATGCTCATTCTTATATCCTCTTTACCAACTGGCCTTGCGCAGACCGGGCACGTCACCACGCATGGCAGCTTCGCGCAACTTGTTGCGGCTCAATCCAAACTTTCGATAAAAACCACGCGGGCGCCCGGTAATCGAACAACGGTTACGGTGCCTGACCGGGCTGGAGTCACGCGGTAACTTCTGCAGGCGAAACATTGCATCCTGCTGCACTTCGAAACTCACGTTAGGTTCAATAATGGTGGCTTTGAGTTCAGCACGCTTTTTCGCGTAACGCTTAACCAACTTGGTACGGCGTACTTCGCGATTGATCATTGATGTTTTTGCCATGATGAATCCTTGAACTACTTCGTCCTGAACGGGAAGTTGAAAGCCTGTAACAGCGCCATTGCTTCCTCATCGTTCCTGGCATTCGTAGTAATTGTTATGTCCATGCCCCGAATAGCATCGATCTTGTCGTAGTCGATTTCGGGAAACATGATCTGTTCCTTCACACCCATGCTGTAATTGCCTCTTCCATCGAATGACTTGTAGTTCAAGCCGCGAAAGTCGCGAATTCGGGGAATGGCAATATTCACCAGTCGATCGAGAAATTCATACATTTGCTGCCTGCGCAACGTAACTTTGCAGCCCACCGGCCAACCATCACGAATCTTGAAGCTGGCAACCGATTTCCTGGCCAGCTTCACAATGGGCTTCTGACCTGAAATCAGCGCAAGATCTCCGGTGGCACGATCCATGACTTTCTTGTCAGCAACAGCTTCACCTACGCCCATGTTCAGCGTGATCTTGGTAATTCTTGGCACCTGCATCACGTTTTTGAAGCCCAACTGCTCCATCAACTTTGGCACCACTGTCTCTTTGTAATACGTCTGAAGTCTTGCCATTTTCTTTACCCTATATGCTTTCGTCCGGCGCTTCAGCGTCCGGGAAAACTCCAACTTGTAAACTTTGCGGGGACCGGTTCTATCGCTGCCCGATAACCGTAGTTCCCGCCAAGATCTTTAAATATCAATCGCCTCGCCGGTGGACTTAAAAACCCTTACTTTGCGTCCGTCATCCAGGGTTTTGAATCCTACCCTGTCGGCCTTGCCAGTTCCCGCGTTGTACACCTGCACATTGGAAACGTGAATCGGTGACTCCTTCTCAACGATCCCGCCTGGCTGATTATTGGCAGGGTTTGGCTTCTGGTGCTTTTTCACCATGTTGACGTTTTCCACCAGGACACGGTCATACTCCAACACGCGCAATACGTGGCCGCGCTGACTCTTGCTGCGGCCCGTCGTCACGATAACTTCATCACCTTTATGTATACGTTTCATACTTGAGTTCCTTTCACCACTATCCCGCAGTTCAGAGCACTTCGGGTGCCAGTGAGACAATCTTCATGAACTTCTCAGACCGCAACTCACGCGTAACGGGCCCGAAAATTCGTGTGCCAATGGGTTCGTGCTTGTTGTCCAGCAGCACTGCAGCATTACCATCAAAGCGAATGAGGGAACCATCCCCGCGCCGCACACCCGAGCGCGTGCGCACCACGACAGCGTTATACACTTCACCCTTTTTCACTTTGCCCCGCGGTATGGCATCTTTGACCGTGACTTTGATCAAATCCCCGATTCTCGCGTAACGACGCTTGGATCCTCCCAGGACCTTGATACACATAACCTGACGTGCACCACTGTTATCTGCGGCTGCCAGCATGCTCTGCATTTGAATCATTTTCTTTGTCCTCGCCTATACCTTGAGTTCAATCAAATACCAAGCCACTACTGAGCCCGCTTAACAATTTCCACTACACGCCAGGCTTTGGTTTTAGACATTGGCCTGCATTGCTCAATTCTTACCAGGTCACCTTCCGAACAGCTGTTCTCTTCGTCATGAGCATGGACCTTGGACGAGCGCTTGATGTATTTGCCATACAACTCATGCTTGATCTGACGTTCCAGCTTTACCGTGACAGTCTTATCGGCCTTATTGCTGATAACCTGCCCCACCCTGGTGCTCTTGACTGACTCGGTCGTGCTCATGCTGCTTTACCTTCTCTTGATTTCTCATTCAGGACAGTTCGCACTCGTGCGATATCCCGACGCACCCGACGCAAATCATGTGGTGTAACCATCTGGCCACTACCTTTCTGCATTCTCATGTTGAACTGCTCGTGCAACAGGCCTGTCAACTGCTGACGGAGTTCGGCTTCACTCTTGACTCTCATATCTTGTGCATTCATCACAGCACGGACCTCTTGATAAAGGTGGTCTTGACTGCGAGTTTTGCTGCCGCGAGACGAAAGGCCTCACGGGCTACAATCTCTGTCACACCCTGAATCTCATACATCACTCGCCCTGGCTGAATTGGTGCTACCCAGTATTCAACGTTACCTTTTCCCTTACCCATACGAACTTCAACAGGCTTCTTGGTTATCGGCTTGTCAGGGAATACCCGGATCCAAAGCTTGCCGCCCCGCTTCACGTGACGGGTAATAGCACGCCGGGCAGCTTCGATCTGTCGCGCAGTTACGAAACCGCGCGTTACCGCTTTCAGGCCAAATTCACCGAAGCTAACCCGGTTTCCGACCTGGGCAAGACCGTGATTACGACCCTTTTGCTGCTTTCTGAATTTTGTGCGCTTTGGTTGCAGCATTACTCAATCTCCTAGCCCGCAACCGCCTGGTTGCGCTTGTTCTCATCGTGCAGTTCAAAAAGGTCGAACACTTCGCCTTTGTAAATCCAAACTTTCACGCCCAATACGCCGTAAGTTGTCTGGGCCTCGACAAAGCCATAATCCACATCCGCCCGGAATGTGTGCAGCGGCACCCGTCCTTCCCGGTACCACTCGCTGCGGGCAATATCTGCCCCATTCAAGCGGCCGGCAACCATTACCTTGATACCCAGAGCGCCAAGCCTCATGGTGTTTCCAACAGCGCGCTTCATGGCACGCCGGAACATGATTCTGCGTTCCAATTGCTGTGCAATCCCTTCAGCAACCAAGTGAGCATCAAGCTCCGGTTTGCGTATCTCAGCCACGGTCAAGTGAGTCGGAACCTTCATCAACTGCGTAACTTCCCGGCGCAAAGTTTCTATATCCTCGCCCTTCTTGCCAATTACGATGCCAGGCCGTGCCGTGTGTATGGTGATGCGCGCGGACTTGGCTGGTCTCTCAATCTGGATCCTGCTGATAGCCGCGTGTGCCAGCCGCTTACGCAGGAACTTCCGAACTTCGAGATCGGATAGCAGCTGCTCAGCGTAATCGCGCTTTTCGGCATACCAGGTTGAATTCCAGTCTTTAGAAATTCCCAGCCGGATTCCGATTGGATTTACCTTATGGCCCATTATGCTTGTCCCGTCTTTGTGCTATCGGCAACAGTCACCGTAATGTGGCTGCAGCGCTTGAGAATCCGCGTTCCACGACCCTTGGCACGAGCACGCCCGCGCTTCAGCGTAGGGCCCTCGTCTATCATGATCACTGCCACCTTGAGTTCGTCAATGTCCGCGCCGTCGTTGTGTTCCGCATTTGCGACTGCAGAAAGAAGCACTTTCTTCACAATGTGAGCGGCTTTCTTCGGGCTAAAGGCAAGTAATTGTTCTGCCTTTTCAACTGCCATACCTCTAACCTGATCCGCCACAAGGCGAACTTTTTGAGGTGAAATTCGCGCGTTGCGTAATATTGCTGTTGCTTGCATGGTTACATTACACCTTGGTCTTGCGGTCGCCCGAATGACCTCTGAAGGTCCGGGTGGCTGCGAATTCACCGAGCTTGTGACCAATCATCTGGTCATTAACCAGAATGGGCACATGCTGTCGTCCGTTATGAACGGCAATGGTCAAACCGACCATGTCCGGCAGGATCATGGAACGGCGTGACCAGGTCTTTATTGGCCGTTTGTTGTTAGTAGCTACAGACTCGACCACCTTCTTCATCAGGTGATGATCGACGAACGGTCCTTTTTTAATCGAACGTGGCATAGCTCTACCTATTATTTGCTGGAACGCTTACGCACGATGAACTTGCTCGTACGCTTGTTCTTGCGGGTTTTGTAGCCTTTAGTCGGAACGCCCCACGGAGATACCGGGTGGCGACCACCTGATGTACGACCTTCGCCACCACCATGTGGATGGTCGACGGGGTTCATGGCCACACCGCGAACCGTTGGTCGCACTCCACGCCAGCGCTTGGCGCCCGCTTTGCCGAGTTTCTCCAGGTTGTGCTCCGAATTGGACACTTCCCCTATGGTTGCCTTGCAGCGTGAGTGAACTTTGCGCATTTCGCCGGAACGGAGACGCAAGGTAGCGTGCTGGCCTTCACGAGCGACGAGCTGCACTGCTGCGCCTGCACTGCGCGCCAGCTGTGCACCTTTTCCTGGCAAGAGTTCGACGCAGTGCACGACTGAACCTACCGGTATGTTGCTCAATGGCAAGCTGTTCCCTGGCTTGATTGCAGCGTCGCGGCCACTGAAAACTTCGTCCCCGGCACGAATGCCTTTGGGGGCAATGATGTAACGGCGCTCGCCGTCAACATATAAAACGAGGGCAATGTGGGCACTGCGATTCGGGTCATATTCAATTCGCTCGACCTGGCCCTTGATCCCGTCCTTGTCGCGCTTGAAGTCAATGACACGGTAGTGTTGCTTATGCCCACCACCAATGTGACGAGTGGTGATGCGACCATAGTTATTACGGCCACCGGTTTTTGACTTACTTTCTACCAGCCCCGGCCACGGTGCTCCAGCATGCAGGTGATCATGCTTTATCTGAACGACGCCGCGACGGCCTGGCGATGTGGGTTTTGCCTTAACAATTGCCATGACTACTAGTCCTTAAGCTGACTCTCCGCCCAGAAAATCGATAACCTGACCTTCCTGAACGCGAACATATGCCTTTTTCCAGTCACTGCGCTTTCCCGGGCGCATCCGGAACGATTTGGTCTTTCCCTTTACGTTCACAATGCGGACAGACTCCACACTGACTTCAAACAGCATTTCCACAGCGTCCCGGACTTCAGCCTTGTTGGCATCCTTTACAACGCGGAAAACGTACTGATTGCCGGTCTCGCCAACGCGGGTTGACTTTTCAGTCACGCGAGGTGTCAGCAATACCTTATACAGCCGATCCTTATTCATCCCAGCCACTCCTGGACCTTTTCAACCGCCGCAACGGTCATGATTACCCGCTCTGCACCGACCAGGCTGACAGGGTCCATGGCGGCAACGTCCAAAACGTAAACGTCAGGGAGGTTGCGTGAAGCGAGGAACACGTTGTCACCGATCTCATCAGAAATAACCAGGCCAGTCGTAAAATTAAGACCTGCTAATTTCTCGACCAGCTCACTGGTCTTTGGTTGGGCAAGTTCAAACGACTCAACGATAACCAGGCGATCCTGCCTGACCAGCTCGGACAAAATTGCCTGAACAGCGCCGCGGTACATTTTACGGTTCACTTTCTGCGAATGGTCTCGCGGGACTGCCGCAAACGTCTTACCACCACCACGCCAAATCGGACTGCGGATAGTACCCGCACGTGCGCGCCCCGTGCCTTTCTGCTTGAATGGCTTTTTACCGCCACCTGACACGGCGGCGCGGTTTTTCTGTGCCTTGGTTCCGGAACGGGCTCCGGCAAGATAAGCCGTAACCACCTGGTGCACCAAGGCCTCCGAAAAATCACGGCCAAATGTAGCTTCCGAGACCTTGATGTTCTTTCCGCCGGCGACTGCGAGTTGCATCGTCATCTCCTTAGTGTGCCTTTACTGACGGGCGCACGGTGACCTGGCCACCGTCGGCCCCGGGCACCGAACCTTTGATCAAGAGGAGGTTTCGCTTGGCGTCGACGCGCACGACTTCCAGGCTCTGGGTAGTAACACGCTCAACGCCCATGTGGCCGGCCATTTTCTTACCTTTTACAACTCGACCTGGAGTCTGGTTCTGGCCAATTGAACCCGGAACACGGTGAGATACTGAGTTGCCGTGGGTCGCGTCCTGCATGGCGAAGTTGTGCCGTTTGATCGTGCCAGCAAAACCCTTACCTTTGCTGATACCGGTCACATCTACTTTTTGCCCCGCTTCAAACATCTGTACCGTAAACTCAGTGTCGGAGCCAATTTCGGCAGTTTCACTTTCCGGGATGCGAAGTTCCCATAACCCTTCACCAGCCGCGACGCCGGCTCGGTTGAAATGCCCCGCCTCGGGCTTATTAACGAGGTTTGCGCGACGTGTTCCCATGGTGACCTGAACAGCACGGTACCCATCGGTTTCGTGGTTCTTCACCTGGGTCACACGGTTCGGACTGACCTCAATGACGGTCACAGGAATGCTGTCACCTTCTTCGGTGAACACCCTGGTCATGCCTCTTTTTCGCCCTATTAATCCAATCTTCATAGCTTTGCCTATGTTCAACTAGTGCTGTTATTGCTTAATACAGTTTGATTTGTACATCCACGCCAGCAGCCAGATCCAGCTTCATCAACGCGTCTACGGTCTTGTCATTCGGATCCACAATATCCATCAATCGTTTATGGGTCCGCGTTTCATACTGGTCCCGCGCATCTTTGTTCACATGCGGAGAGGTCAGAATGGTGCACCGCTCAATCTTGGTCGGCAGAGGTATCGGGCCCAATACCTGGGCGCCTGTGCGCTTTGCGGTTTCCACAATTTCTGCCGCAGAACGATCAATCAGTCGATGATCGAATGCCTTCAACCTTATGCGGATTCTCTGTTCTGCCATTTCGTATGCTCGCTTCTCTTGTGTCGGCCGCGCGTGCAGCGCAACCTGCTAATTACTCGTGGATCTTGGCTACTACACCGGCACCTACCGTGCGGCCGCCTTCGCGTATCGCAAAGCGCAACCCTTCTTCCATCGCAATCGGTGCAATCAACGTCACCTGCATCTGCACATTGTCGCCCGGCATCACCATCTCAACTCCTTCCGGCAACTCACACGCCCCCGTCACATCCGTCGTACGAAAGTAAAACTGCGGCCGGTAGCCCTTGAAAAATGGCGTGTGTCGCCCGCCTTCTTCCTTCGACAAAATGTATACTTCCGCCTCAAATTTCGTGTGCGGCGTAATCGATCCCGGATGCGCCAGTACCTGGCCACGCTCCACATCATCACGCTTGGTCCCGCGCAACAATACCCCCACGTTATCGCCCGCCCGTCCTTCATCCAGCAGCTTGCGAAACATCTCTACGCCCGTGCAGGTCGTGCGCTGCGTCGCGCGAATGCCGATAATCTCAACTTCCTCGCCTACCTTCACAATGCCCCGCTCCACTCGCCCCGTCACAACCGTGCCGCGGCCTGAGATCGAAAATACGTCCTCAATCGGCAGCAGAAACGGCTTGTCCAGCGCTCGTACCGGCTGCGGCACATAACTGTCCAGCGCATCCAGCAAGCGCTGAATCGACGGCACTCCGATCTCCGATGGATCTCCTTCCAGCGCCTTTAATGCCGAACCCGTCACAATCGGCGTGTCATCACCCGGAAACTCGTACGAAGACAGCAGCTCGCGCACTTCCATCTCCACCAGTTCCAGCAACTCCGCGTCATCCACCATGTCCGCCTTGTTCAGGTACACCAGGATGTACGGCACTCCCACCTGGCGCGCCAGCAAAATGTGCTCGCGCGTCTGCGGCATCGGACCATCCGCCGCTGACACCACCAGAATCGCTCCGTCCATCTGCGCCGCACCCGTGATCATGTTCTTCACATAATCCGCGTGCCCCGGGCAGTCCACGTGCGCGTAATGCCGGTTCTCCGACTCATACTCCACGTGCGCCGTGGCGATGGTGATTCCGCGCGCCCGCTCTTCCGGTGCGTTGTCAATCTGGTCATACGCCTTGTACTCGCCCCCTCGTGCCTCTGAACATACCTTCGTCAGCGCCGCCGTCAGCGTCGTCTTGCCGTGGTCTACATGTCCAATCGTTCCCACGTTTACATGGGGCTTCGTACGTTCAAATTTTGCTTTTGACATCTGTCAAGCCTCTTCTTCAGTCTCGTAGTCAGTCTTACCTGATTGATCAGGCGGTTTTCTTGATGATTTCTTCCGAAACGCTGTTCGGAGCTTCAGCGTAGTGATCAAATTCCATCGTGTATGTTGCTCGTCCCTGTGACTGTGATCTCAAATCCGTTGAATAGCCGAACATTTCCGACAGCGGCACATTCGCATTGATCAATTTTCCAGACGGGCTATCTTCCATACCTTGCAGTATTCCGCGCCGGCGATTGAGATCACCCATCACATCGCCCATGTAGTCTTCGGGCGTAACGACTTCAACTTTCATAATCGGCTCCAGCAGCACTGGAGACGCGATGGCTGCGGCATTCTTGAACGCCATGGAGCCGGCAATTTTGAATGCCATTTCGCTGGAATCGACCTCGTGGTATGAACCGTCGTAGACGGTCGCTTTACAATCCACCATGGGGTAGCCGGCGATAACGCCATTGAGCATCGCCTCTTCAATTCCCTTGTTAATGGAGTTGATGTATTCCTTGGGAATCACACCACCTACGATGGCATTTACAAATTCGTATCCACCACCTTTCTCCATGGGCTCGAGCTTGATTCGAACATGCCCATACTGTCCGCGCCCCCCCGACTGACGAACGAACTTGCCTTCCGCCTGCACGGCCTTGCGAATGGTTTCGCGGTATGCAACCTGTGGCTTACCAACGTTTGCCTCAACCTTGAACTCGCGCCGCATCCGATCGACGATAATGTCAAGGTGCAATTCACCCATGCCAGAAATGATTGTCTGGCCAGACTCCTCATCGGTGTGGACACGAAAGGAAGGGTCTTCCTGTGCCAGCTTGGATAATGCAACACCCATTTTTTCCTGGTCTGCCTTGGTTTTCGGCTCAACGGCCACGGAAATAACCGGTTCAGGAAATACCATGCGCTCCAGGGTAATAACCTTGTGCAGGTCGCACAGGGTCTCGCCAGTGGTCACATCCTTCAAACCAACAGCTGCTGCAATATCGCCCGCCAGGACTTCCTTGATTTCCTCTCGCGTGTTGGCATGCATTTGCAAAATTCGCCCGACACGCTCTTTGCGCATTTTGACCGGGTTGTATACCGTGTCTCCGGATTTCAGCACGCCCGAGTAAACCCGGAAAAAGGTCAAGGTTCCTACGAAAGGATCAGATGCAATCTTGAATGCCAATGCAGCAAACGGCTCATCATCACTGCTATTACGAACGCCTGGCGTATCATCCTCGTTGATTCCAACAATGGGTGGTACGTCCAGGGGTGAAGGCATCATCTGCACGACGGCATCAAGCATTGCCTGAACGCCTTTGTTCTTGAATGCCGAACCGCAAAGGCACGGAACCAATTCGTTGGCTACCGTTCCAGCGCGCAGACCTTCGATGATCTGCTCATTGGTCAGGGTTCCAGACTCGAGATAGACCTCCATCAATTCTTCAGTGCATTCGGCTGCGGCTTCTATCATGACTTCACGCGCGGCTTGGGCTTGGTCCGTCATGTCAGCCGGAATTTCACGGGCTTCAAAGGTGGTTCCCTGATTTTCAGTGTCCCAATAAATCGCTTTCATCTTAATCAAGTCAATGACGCCTGCGAAGTTTTCTTCTACGCCAATCGGTAACTGGATGGGTACAGGGCGAGCGCCAAGTCGGTCGCGAATCTGGTTAACAACGCGTTCAAAATTTGCGCCCATGCGGTCCATCTTGTTCACAAAAGCAATACGGGGCACTTTATAGCGAGTGGCCTGGCGCCATACTGTTTCTGACTGTGGCTGAACACCACCTACAGCACAAAATACCGCCACGGCTCCATCGAGCACGCGCAGTGAACGCTCTACTTCAATAGTGAAGTCAACATGCCCCGGTGTATCAATGATATTGATGCGGTGCTCTTTGAACTGTTTGTCCATACCAGACCAGAAGCAGGTGGTAGCGGCCGAGGTGATCGTGATACCACGTTCCTGCTCCTGCTCCATCCAGTCCATAGTGGCGTTGCCGTCATGAACCTCACCAATTTTGTGAGAAACACCGGTATAGAACAGAACGCGCTCCGTAGTTGTCGTCTTACCAGCATCAATATGGGCCATGATGCCGATGTTGCGATACCTTTCGATGGGTGTCCTGCGTGCCACTGTCTTTACCTCAATTTATACTTTAAGCCAACGCCGCAACTACCAGCGGTAGTGAGCAAATGCCTTGTTTGCATCTGCCATGCGATGCGTGTCTTCGCGCTTTTTCACTGCTGACCCGCGTTGTTCCGAGGCGTCCAGCAGTTCACCGGCGAGGCGATTCGGCATGCTTTTTTCACCGCGCTTGCGTGCCGCATCGATAATCCACCGCATTGCCAGGGTTTGGCGTCGCTTCATACGCACTTCGACAGGCACCTGGTAAGTGGCACCACCAACCCGACGCGATTTAACTTCAACCATGGGGCTTACGTTATCCAGTGCTTTTTGAACCAGTTCAACCGGGTTAGCGCTCTTGTTCTTGTCCTGAATTGTCGTAATCGCCCCATAGACGATTTTTTCAGCTACTGATTTTTTGCCGCTTTCCATCACCATGTTGACAAAACGAGTAATCATCTCGCTGCCGAACTTCGGGTCTGGCAAAACTTCTCGTGTGAAATTTGACTGCTTTCTGGACATCGTCTTTAGATTCCGTTAGATGTTTATATTCAGCAAAATCAGTTCTTGGGGCGTTTTGCGCCGTATTTTGAACGACTCTTTCGTCGGTCACTGACACCTGCAGTATCAAGACTGCCACGCACCGTGTGGTAACGGACGCCAGGCAGATCCTTTACACGGCCACCGCGAATAAGTACGACGCTGTGCTCCTGCAAGTTGTGCCCTTCTCCGCCAATGTAACTCGTCACTTCATAGCCATTAGTGAGACGAACTCGTGCAACTTTGCGCAAAGCCGAGTTCGGCTTTTTCGGCGTCGTAGTGTATACACGCGTGCATACACCACGCTTCTGCGGGCAACCTTCCAAAGCCGGAACATTACTCTTGAAGAGTTTGGGTTGGCGCGGTTTACGCACGAGTTGATTAATTGTTGCCATATTTATTCCTGGACCAGGATTATTCCTGCACCTATTTACGGGCCTGCCTGCCAGAGAACTGAATGCAATCCCGAATTCAGAGACTTCCCACCGGGAACCAGCAAATTCTCCCTGCCCTAGTAATATCAAATGCCCAACCCCGTAAATTAAACTCGGGATTGGGCACGGTTGGGTCCGGCCCACGCGCCGGCGACATCGGCTTTCCGCAACGATTTATTTTCGTGCGGCCCTTAACATTGTAAGGGATTCCATCTATTTATCCGGTCAATTATGACAGCTCTTTCTTTGCCTGACAAGACAGTCAGCGCTAAATATTTTTGACCTCTCTTGCAAGAGAACCCATACAGGTGTCAGCTGGCGGATGAAGACGAGCCAACCAACCAGGCCGGCTCATCCACAAAGCGCTTCCGTTCGTACTCTTCCCAGCCTTATTCCTTGTCCAGAATGCTATCCAGGCCAGCAAACTCCTCGGCAGCAACTGCTGCTGCAAGAGCAGCAAGATCAATCTCAGGCTCATCCCGCGGCGCCCTCTTGCGGGAATTGTGATAAGCCATGCCGGTTCCGGCAGGAATCAGCCTACCAACAATCACGTTTTCCTTCAGTCCACGCAGATAGTCTGTGGTGCCTCGAACCGCGGCCTCGGTCAGAACCCGGGTGGTCTCCTGGAACGATGCCGCGGAGATGAAGGATTCGGTTGCCAGGGATGCCTTCGTAATACCCAAGAGAATCCGCTGGTACTTAGCAGACTTGCCCTTTTCCCTGGAGACGCGCTGGTTTTCTTCCAACACACGTACGACATCGAGTTGCTCGCCACGCAGCAAGCGTGTGTCTCCCACGTCGGTGACTTCAGCTTTGCGCAGCATCTGGCGCACAATGGCTTCGATGTGCTTGTCATTGATTTTTACGCCCTGCAGGCGGTACACGTCCTGGATTTCCTTCACCAGGTATCCGTCAAGCGCTTCAACGCCCAGCAAGCGCAGTATGTCATGTGGATTTGGCTCCCCGTCGACAATGGTTTCGCCCTTCTCAACCTGTTCGCCTTCGAACACAATCACGTGACGCCATTTGGGAATCAGTTCTTCGTGCGTCTCTCCGTCCACACTGGTGATCACCAGTCGTTGCTTACCCTTGGTGTCCTTGCCAAAGCTGACAATGCCTGAAACTTCCGCCAGAACTGCCGGTTCCTTGGGCTTGCGCGCTTCAAACAGGTCTGCAACACGGGGCAAACCACCGGTAATGTCACGAACCTTTGACGACTCTTGCGGGATACGCGCCACTACGTCACCCACTTTCACGTCCTGACCATCCTGCATTTGCACAATGGAGCCGGCCTGCAAGAAATAGTGCGCAGGAATTTCCGTTCCCGCGAGGCAAAGTTCCCTGCCTCTTTTATCCATCAGGCTTATCATTGGCCGCAAATCTTTGCCAGCACTGCCGCGCTGCTTCGGATCACTCACGACGAGGCTGGTAAGACCGGTGATATCGTCTACTTGCTCATTGACGGTAACCCCTTCGGTGAAATCGTGGAACTTCACACGACCCGCAACTTCCGTCACAATCGGGTGAGTATGCGGGTCCCAATTGGCCACAACTTCACCAACTGCTACCGAATCCTTATCACGTTTGGAAATCAATGCTCCGTAGGGCACTTTGTAGCGCTCTCTTTCCCGCCCGTGCTCATCGATGACAGAAATTTCACCGGAGCGAGAAACAGCAACCAGCTTGTCATTGGCATTTTCTACCGTCTTGATGTTGTGCAAACGAATCGTACCGTTCTTTTTCACCTGTATGTGGTCTACTGCCGCTGCTCTGGACGCCGCACCACCAATGTGGAAAGTACGCATAGTCAACTGCGTTCCTGGCTCACCAATGGATTGGGCCGCGATTACACCAACTGCTTCGCCAATGTTGACCAAATCTCCACGAGCGAGATCCCGTCCGTAGCAATACTTGCACACACCGTGCCGGGTTTCACAGGTGATGGTAGAACGCACGTAGACGCGGTCGATGCCGGCCTCCTCGAGTTTCTCTACCCACTGCTCGTCCAGCAAAGTGTTGCGTTCACACAGGACCTTCTTGGATCCGGGTACGAGAATATCTTCCGCTACCAGCCGGCCCAGCACCCGTTCGCTGAGAGGCTCAACAACATCGCCACCTTCCACAATGGGCTGCATGGTGACGCCATTTTCGGTTCCACAATCGATCTCGGTAATAACGAGATCCTGGGCAACATCCACCAATCGCCGGGTCAGGTAACCTGAGTTGGCGGTCTTTAATGCGGTATCTGCCAAGCCCTTGCGTGCACCGTGCGTGGAAATGAAGTACTGCAAAACGTCCAAACCTTCCCGGAAATTGGCAGTAATTGGCGTTTCGATGATTGAGCCGTCTGGCTTCGCCATCAGCCCGCGCATACCGGCGAGCTGCCTGATCTGCGCCGCAGAACCGCGGGCGCCGGAGTCAGCCATGATGAAAATGGAATTCATGGAATCTTCCTCCAATGCTTTCCCATCCTTGCCCTTGACTGTGCTTTTGCCCATGCGCTGCATCATTGCACGTGCTACTTGCTCGTTGGTACGCGACCAAATATCGACAACCTTGTTGTATCGTTCGCCCGCAGTGACGAGTCCCGAAATGTACTGGTTTTGGATCTCCACAACCTCTGCTTCCGCGGCGCCAAGAATTGTCTTTTTCTCTTCCGGAACCATCAGGTCGTCAATACCGATGGAAACACCGGCCACCGTGGCGTAATGGAATCCGGTGTACATGAGCTTGTCTGCAAAAACCACGGTCTTCTTGAGTCCAAGTTGCCGATAGCAGGAATTGATCAGCCCGGAAATCTGGTTCTTCTTGAGCGTCGTGTTCAAGTGCTTGAAAGCCATTCCTTCTGGTCGAATTTCTGCCAGCAAAGCCCGGCCGACCGTGGTGTCAACCAGGTTGGTCTCGTGATGCTCGTCGCCATTTTCGGAAATGATGACTTCATCAATACGAACCTTGATGCGCGCGTGCAAACCAACCGCCTTGTTTTCGTATGCACGGTGAACTTCAGCAGTGTCACTGAAATACATGCCCTGGCCTTTTGTGTTCTCTAATTGACGGGTCATGTAGTAAAGGCCCAGCACAACGTCCTGCGTGGGCACAATAATGGGTTCACCATTAGCTGGTGACAGGATATTATTGGTCGACATCATGAGCGCACGCGCTTCCAGCTGTGCTTCCACGGACAACGGCACGTGCACAGCCATCTGGTCACCGTCGAAGTCAGCGTTGAACGCGGTACACACCAGGGGATGCAACTGAATGGCCTTGCCTTCAATCAAAACAGGCTCAAACGCCTGGATGCCAAGCCGATGCAAAGTAGGCGCGCGGTTAAGCATCACAGGATGTTCACGAATCACTTCAGAGAGAATGTCCCAGACTTCTGAGCGTTCCGCCTCGACCAGCTTTTTCGCCGCTTTGATGGTAGCCGCCATGCCCCTGCGCTGAAGCTTGCTGAAAATGAAAGGCTTGAACAGTTCCAGAGCCATTTTCTTCGGCAGGCCACATTCGTGCAGCCTGAGTGTTGGTCCAACCACGATTACCGAACGGCCGGAATAGTCCACGCGCTTGCCGAGCAGATTCTGCCGGAAGCGGCCCTGCTTGCCTTTAATCATGTCAGCCAGGGACTTCAACGGGCGCTTGTTGGTACCCGTGATCGCACGACCACGCCTGCCATTATCCAGCAATGCATCCACGGCTTCCTGAAGCATGCGCTTTTCATTGCGCACAATGATGTCCGGCGCATTCAGCTCAAGCAGGCGCTTGAGACGGTTGTTGCGATTGATGGCCCGACGATACAGGTCATTCAGGTCGGAGGTAGCGAAACGACCTCCATCCAATGGCACAAGCGGCCGAAGGTCCGGCGGCAATACTGGCAGAACGGTCATGATCATGTATTCCGGACGGTTGCCAGAATCAATGAAGGCCTCAACCAGCTTGATGCGCTTGCTGAGGCGTTTGAGTTTGGTCTCGGAACGCGTGGCGCCGATTTCTTCGCGCAACTTGTTAACCTCATCGTTGAGGTTAATTTTCCGCAGCAATTCAAAAATAGCTTCTGCGCCCATTTTTGCTTCGAACTCGTCACCCCACTCTTCCATGGTGTCGAGATATTGCTCATCGGTCAGTAGTTGACCGGCCTCCAGAGTAGTGAGTCCAGGATCGAGTACGACATAGGATTCGAAATAGAGGATGCGTTCTATATCGCGCAGGGTCATGTCCAGCATTAGCCCTATGCGCGATGGCAATGACTTGAGGAACCAGATATGTGCAACCGGGCTTGCCAGCTCGATGTGGGCCATGCGCTCGCGACGAACTTTGGTCTGGGTGACTTCAGTACCGCATTTTTCGCAAACGACACCGCGATGTTTCATACGCTTGTACTTGCCGCAAAGACACTCGTAGTCCTTTACCGGACCAAAAATGGCGGCACAGAACAAGCCATCTCGCTCCGGCTTGAATGTACGGTAATTGATGGTTTCCGGTTTCTTGACTTCGCCGTACGACCATGAACGGATGAGATCCGGTGGTGCAAGTCCAATCCGAATGGCATCAAAATCCAGCGGTTGGCGCTGGCGGTTGTAGAGATTGAGTAAGTCTCTCATTGCCCATCTCCTCCTGATCAGGTTTCTATGAGTTCGATGTTGATACCGAGAGAACGGATTTCCTTCACCAAAACGTTGAAGGACTCCGGCATTCCCGCGGACATCTCGTGGTTTCCATCGACAATGTTCTTGTACATCTGGTTTCGACCGAGGACATCGTCAGATTTCACGGTCAACATCTCTTGCAATGTGTAAGCAGCACCGTATGCTTCGAGTGCCCATACTTCCATTTCACCGAATCTCTGACCACCAAACTGCGCTTTGCCACCCAATGGCTGCTGGGTAACCAGGCTGTATGGACCCGTAGACCGCGCGTGCATTTTGTCATCGACGAGGTGATTCAACTTCAACATGTACATGTATCCAACTGTTATCGGACGTTCAAACGAGTCACCGGTTCGACCGTCATACAACATTGTCTGTCCACTCTCTGGCAGACCCGCCAATTTCAACAGATGCTTGATCTCAGCTTCATTCGCACCGTCAAATACGGGTGTTGCCATGGGCACGCCTTCTTCCAGGTTTTCTGACATGGTCAAAATTTCTTCGTCAGTAAACTCGCCCAGATTTACCCTGCCTTTGCGGTCGCTGTTGTATACCTGATCGAGGAATTTACGTAGCTCGACCGTGGCATTTTTCAACTGCAGCATTTCGCCAATCCGGTGCCCGAGCCCTTTAGCCGCCCACCCCAGGTGAGTTTCCAGCACCTGGCCAATATTCATTCGGGAAGGCACTCCCAATGGATTCAGAACGATGTCGACTGGCGTACCGTCTTCCATATAGGGCATGTCCTCGGTAGGGACAATCATGGAAATTACGCCCTTGTTCCCGTGTCGGCCGGCCATTTTGTCACCCGGCTGGATACGCCGCCTGACGGCCAGGTACACTTTCACCATCTTCAATACGCCGGGCGCAAGATCATCGCCTTGGGTAATCTTTCCCTTCTTCACATCGAAACGAGCGTCAAAAACTTTGCGTTGCGATTTGATCTGGTCAGCAAGCTGTTCAAGCATCTCGTTGACATCATTATTACGCATGCGGATCTTGAACCATTCCTCGTATTCCAGGCCGTCAAGGTAGGCGGCGGTAATCTTGCTGCCTTTTTTCAGGCCTTTTGGACCCTTGTCGGCCATCTTTCCGGTTAAAGCATTACGCAAGCGCTGGTAAATGGCCCCTTCAACAATGCGTAACTGATCGTCCAGATCCTTTCTCACTTGCCGCAGCTGCTCTTTCTCAATGGAAATCGCCCGAGAATCTTTTTCAACGCCATCGCGAGTGAAGACCTGAACATCTATGACAGTGCCATCCATTCCGGACGGAACACGCAGTGACGTATCTTTGACGTCAGAGGCCTTCTCACCAAAGATCGCCCGCAAGAGTTTCTCTTCCGGTGTAAGCTGGGTTTCGCCCTTCGGCGTTACCTTGCCTACCAGAATGTCACCAGCGCTTACCTCGGCTCCGATATAGACGATACCGGACTGATCAAGCTTGTTGAGGTTGTGCTCACCAACATTTGGAATGTCGGCAGTGATTTCCTCCGAACCCAGCTTTGTGTCACGCGCTACGCAAGTTAACTCTTCGATATGGATAGTTGTGTAACGGTCTTCCTGAACCACCCGTTCAGAAATGAGGATTGAGTCTTCGAAGTTGTATCCATTCCATGGCATAAAGGCCACCAACATGTTCTGCCCCAGGGCAAGTTCACCCAGGTCAGTTGATGGCCCGTCTGCCAGCACATCGCCAACGGATACGATGTCACCCACCCTGACCAGTGGCCGTTGGTTCATGCAGGTATTCTGGTTCGATCGCTGGTACTTGGTAAGGTTGTAAATGTCCACGCCAGGATCACCGACAGGAACTTCTTCTTCGTTCGCCCGCACCACGATGCGGCCGGCATCCACCTGGTCGACCATTCCGCCACGCTTGGCTACGGCAGTAACGCCGGAATCGGTGGCTACGGAGCGCTCCATTCCGGTTCCTACCAGAGGCTTTTCAGACTTAAGCGTTGGCACCGCCTGTCGCTGCATGTTGGAGCCCATCAATGCGCGGTTGGCATCATCGTGCTCGAGGAATGGAACCAGGGACGCAGCCACTGAAACTATCTGTTTCGGGGATACGTCCATAAAGCTGATTGCCGCGGGCTCTTTAAGAGTGAATTCGCCAAGATGGCGGCAGGGAACAAATTCATCTGTGAACTTGCCGTGCCGGTCAAGTTCTGCATTAGCCTGCGCAATTACGAAATCCCCCTCTTCAATCGCGGAGAGATACTCAACTTCACCTGTAACCTTGCTGTTAGCAACTTTGCGATACGGTGTTTCCAGAAAGCCGTAGTCATTGGTGCGCGCGTACACGGCCAATGAGTTAATCAACCCGATGTTCGGGCCTTCAGGTGTTTCAATAGGACAAACCCGCCCGTAATGAGTCGGGTGCACGTCTCGAACCTCAAAACCAGCGCGTTCGCGCGTCAAACCACCGGGCCCGAGGGCCGAGACACGGCGCTTGTGCGTGACTTCCGAGAGAGGGTTATTCTGGTCCATGAACTGACTCAACTGGGAAGAGCCGAAAAATTCCTTCACAGCCGCGGCAACAGGCTTGGCGTTTATCAACTCCTGAGGAGAAAGGCCCTCGCTTTCTGCAACAGACAAACGCTCGCGCACTGCGCGTTCAACCCGAACCAGGCCGACACGGAATACGTTTTCAGCCATTTCCCCAACACTGCGCACCCGCCGGTTACCCAGGTGATCGATATCATCAACCCCGCCTTTACCGTTACGAATGTCGATCAGAACGCGCAGCACCTCAAGTACGTCCTCCCGGTCCAGAACACCCGAACCGGTTACCTCCTTGCGCCCAACCCTGCGGTTGAACTTCATGCGTCCAACTTCGGAAAGGTCGTAGCGCTCATCCGTGAAGAACAGATTCTTGAATAGATTCTGGGCAGCGTCCTTGGTCGGCGGTTCACCGGGGCGCATCATTCGATATATTTCGACCAGCGCTTCCAGTTGATTGCTGGTTGGGTCAATTTTCAACGTATTCGAAATATAGGGACCCTGATCGAGATCGTTGATATAGAGAATGTGAAGCATCTTGATGTCCGCTTCACGCACTGATTCGAGTAATTCTTCAGTGATTTCTGTATTTGCCGCAGCCAGCAGCTCACCGGACTCCTTGTTAACGATATTGTGTGCAATCACCTTTCCCAACAAGTAGTCATCGGGGACGTCCAGCGATTTCACCCCGGCTTCTTCGATCAGCTTGACGTGTCGCGCGGTGATGCGCTTGCCAGTAGGAACGATGACTTCCCCTCTCGCTCCCTTGATATCAAATAATGCAGTGTCACCCCGCAAGCGACTGGCAACGAGTTCCAGCTTGGCGCCGGCTTTCTTAAGTGTGATCTTGCTTGTGTCGAAAAAGCGATCAAGTATTTCTTCGTCTTCCATTCCCAAGGCTCGCAGCAGGATGGAAACGGGCAGTTTGCGGCGGCGGTCAATGCGCGTGAAGATGCAGTCCTTGGGGTCAAATTCAAAATCCAGCCAGGAGCCACGATAGGGAATGACACGAGCCGAAAACAAAAGCTTCCCGCTGGAATGCGTCTTGCCTTTGTCGTGATCAAAGAACACACCGGGCGAACGATGCAGCTGGGAAACGATAACCCGCTCAGTACCGTTGACAATGAATGTGCCAGTGTCCGTCATGAGCGGTAAATCGCCCATGTACACTTCCTGTTCCTTAACGTACTTGACAGGCTTGACCTTTGCGGAGCTGTCCTTGTCATAAATGACGAGGCGCACTTTAACCCTCAATGGCGCGCCATAGGACATCCCGCGCAGCTTGCACTCTTTTACGTCAAACGCCGGCTCGCCCAGTTTGTAACTAACGTATTCCAACGCGGCATTGCCCGAGTAGGACACAATTGGGAAAACGGATTTCAAAGCCCCGTGCAACCCACGTTCACGGCGATCGTCTTCACTTATGTCTACCTGCAGAAACTCCCGGTAGGAGTGGATCTGCGTTTCAAGCAGGTAAGGTACGTCCAGAATGGACTTACGTTTACCGAAATCCTTGCGAATGCGCTTTTTTTCCGTGAAAGAGTAGCTCATGTTTTGAATCCGCCTAGTTTGCGATCAATGTTCTTTCTGGTTTGGTTCAACCAGCGCCGTTCTGTCCGGCTGCTGGTCCGGTATGCAGCATTGCCATCCCGATTTTTCTTGTTGCACATCCGCTGCGACAAAACTGAAAACATTCGCGTATCGCATACGTGCACAAACGGAAGAAGGCCGGAGACTTTCGTCCCCAGCCCATTCCTGTATTAGCCTCGCAGCCCAGGGCCTAAGCCAGAGACTGAGCCAAAGACCAAGCCAGAAACCAAGACTTACTTAACCTCGACAGTAGCGCCTACTTCTTCGAGTTTCTTCTTGATTTCGGCAGCTTCGGCCTTGGAGACAGCTTCCTTCACATTTGAAGGTGCGCCTTCAACCAGGTCTTTGGCTTCCTTCAGGCCCAGACCGGTGATCTCGCGCACAACCTTGATCACTGGAACCTTGTTGGCGCCAAATGCGGCCAGTACTACGTTAAACTCCGTTTGCTCTTCCACAACTGCAGCAGGGCCAGCAACCGGGCCGGCTGCTACTGCAACCGCAGCAGCTGAAACACCGAACTTTTCCTCCATCGCACTGATGAGGTCTACGACGTCCATCACGCTCATGTTGGAAATTGTCTCTAAAATGTCTTCTTTTGAAACGGCCATTGTCGTCTCCGTGTTAGTTACAGGGGTTTAATTACCCACTGAGGGATTGAAATTTCAAGCAGCCTGCTTTGCATCGCGCACAGCAGCAACCGTCCGCACCAGCTTGGCATGGGGTTCGGCAAGAGTACGTACAAACTTCTCGATGGGAGCTTTCATCACAGCCATCAGCAGTGCAATTGCCTGGTCGAAAGTTGGCAGCTTGGACATGCGATCCAATTCGGAAGCGCCGTACAGCTGGCCGCCCACGGCCACCAATCGTGCTATTAGTTTGTTGTGTTCCTTTGCGTAGTCCTTGACAAGACGTGCAGCAGCACCGGGATCGCTCATGCTGAACGCATACAGGAGCGGCCCCGTAAGTTGTTCCTGCATGCACTCGAACTCGGTACCTTCGACTGCTTTGCGCACCAGAGTGTTCTTGGCTACCTTGAGATAGACTCCACTGGCCCGTGCCTTAACACGAAGATCAGTCATCTCCCCAACAGTAAGCCCGCTATACTCCGCAGCAACAGCAGCAAGTGCCGAATTAGCCACATTGGCCACTTCTGCAACTACTGCCTTCTTTTGCTCAAGATTGAGCGCCATTGATTACCTCCTGGAGCCTGAGGGCCGAATTAACAGCCTTAGTGACTCAATTCCAGTGGAGACCTGACCACTCAAGCGCTTTACCGTGTCCACTCGTCGTGACACGTCGAAGTACTTGAGTGGTCAGGCAGCCACCATCTGCGCAGGCTGTAGCCGGTTACCCGGACCACTCTTAAACGGTTTGTCTCAAAGAGCCAATCCGCACCTGCGGTCTTAGACGTTCTGCCTGTCAATTGGCAAGACCGCCAATCTGCTTCCGGGCCTGACTCCAACCCGGAAACAAAATTTCTATCAATAACTCAGTGAACTTTGGTCAACCACAATTCCCGGGCCCATGGTCGTGGACAACGCGATCTTCTGCAGGTAAATCCCCTTGGCCGAGGAAGGCTTCAGCTTGACCAGATCCTTTAACAAGGCATCAAGGTTTCCCTTCAAAGCATCTACTTCAAAATTTGCTTTACCAATAGTCGAATGGACGATACCTGCCTTGTCGGTGCGATACCTCACCTGGCCCGCCTTTGCATTCCGGACCGCTGTTTCAACGTCGGTGGAAACGGTGCCAACTTTCGGGTTCGGCATTAGTCCACGCGGACCCAGTAACTGGCCCAACTTGCCCACTACCCGCATGGCATCCGGCGTGGCAATAACCACGTCAAAATTCAGATCACCTTCTTTCATCCGGTCGTGCAAGTCATCCATGCCCACCACGTCGGCACCCGCAGCTTTCGCTTTTTCTGCGTTTTCGCCCTGCGCAAAAACGGCGACCCGAACATTCTTACCCGTACCGTTGGGCAACACAGTGGAACCACGCACATTTTGCTCGGACTTACGCGAATCGACACCGAGGCGAATGGCAACGTCAACCGATTCCGTGAACTTCACCTTGCTGGATTTCTTCAGGATGGCCAGCGCTTCCAAAACCGGATAGGTTTTGCCTGGCACCAATTGCTCACGTATGGATTTGATTCTCTTGCTTAACCTGGCCATCACTCGACTCCTGTAACATTCAGACCCATGCTTCGGGCTGTTCCTGCGATCGTGCGAACTGCAGCTTCCACAGTCGCTGCTGTAATGTCAGGTTCCTTGAGCTTGGCAATTTCCTCCAATTGGGCGCGCGTGACCGTACCAACTTTCTTGGTGTTGGGTTCTCCGCTACCTTTTGGAATACCCGCAGCTTTTTTCAGGAGGACTGCTGCTGGTGGGGTCTTGGTGATGAACGTAAAACTGCGATCAGAATAGACAGTGATGATCACCGGAATCGGCATGCCATTCTCCATGCCTTGGGTCCTGGCATTGAATGTCTTGCAAAATTCCATGATATTTACACCATGCTGACCCAGAGCCGGGCCCACCGGTGGGCTTGGGTTTGCGGCACCTGCCGGCACCTGCAGCTTGATATACGCTGCAACTTTCTTTGCCATTTTCATTGCTCCCCGGGTTCAAGCGCCGGCCCACTTGTGGCTCGGCTCCCCGTCAGTCTTTACTAACCGCGTGGTGTCGATGACAGTTTGAACTGGCCAGATGGACCAGATAAACCCTCCACACCTCTCTTCTTACTTTCTACCAAATTCCGCCTTTCAGGCTTTTTCCACTTGTTGAAACTCGAGTTCAACCGGGGTCGAACGCCCAAAAATCAGCACCGCCACTTTCAGACGACTCTTATCGTAGTCAACGGCTTCAACGACACCATTGAAGTCGTTGAAGGGGCCATCGACCACGCGAACCATTTCACCAGGCTCAAACAACACTTTCGGCCTTGGTTTATCAACCCCTTCCAGCACCCTGTTGAGGATGACATCCGCTTCCCTCTTGCTGATTGGCGCCGGTTTATCTGCTGTACCCCCGATAAACCCCATGACTTTGGGAACGTCCTTCACCAAATGCCAGGATTCATCCGTCATTTCCATTTCAACCAGCACATAACCGGGAAAAAATTTCCGGTCTGAACGACGCTTCTGCCCGCCTTTCATTTCCACTACTTCTTCCGTCGGCACCAAGACCTCACCGAAATGCTCCTGCATCCCGGCTCGCACGATGCGATCTTCCAGCGATCGCTTAACCTGCTTTTCAAACCCGGAATAGGCATGAACGACATACCAACGTTTAGTCACTAATTACACTCCACCTATCAGGGCTCTGACCGCAGCACCCAGCAACCAGTCGATGGTAGCCAACAACAACGAAATCAGAATAACGACAATGATCACCATGAATGCCGTTTGCAGCGTTTCCTGATGGGTCGGCCAGACAACTTTGCGGCGTTCAATATCCGACTCCTTGAGGAATCGAAAAAACGCTGCGCCATTGTCCGATTGCGCGGCTATAAACGACGCAATAAGGGCAACAGCAATAAGTGCTACCACCCGGATCGGGGTATTAACAAGATCCTGAAAATAGTAATAGCCTGCAGTGCCTCCCAGAAGGAGCACCACAGACACTGCCAACAACAAGGTGTTAAGCAGCGATGATTTACCTGTTTCCGCTTTTGTACTCATAGTTCCGGCTATTGCTGCTTCCCGGTTTTCCCGTTGCTGGCAGGCCAGGAGGGAATCGAACCCCCAACCTGCGGTTTTGGAGACCGCCGCTCTGCCAATTGAGCTACTGGCCTAACTCTCTAAACTTACTCGTGGATCTTGGCTACTACACCGGCACCTACCGTGCGGCCGCCTTCGCGTATCGCAAAGCGCAACCCTTCTTCCATCGCAATCGGTGCAATCAACGTCACCTGCATCTGCACATTGTCGCCCGGCATCACCATCTCAACTCCTTCCGGCAACTCACACGCCCCCGTCACATCCGTCGTACGAAAGTAAAACTGCGGCCGGTAGCCCTTGAAAAATGGCGTGTGTCGCCCGCCTTCTTCCTTCGACAAAATGTATACTTCCGCCTCAAATTTCGTGTGCGGCGTAATCGATCCCGGATGCGCCAGTACCTGGCCACGCTCCACATCATCACGCTTGGTCCCGCGCAACAATACCCCCACGTTATCGCCCGCCCGTCCTTCATCCAGCAGCTTGCGAAACATCTCTACGCCCGTGCAGGTCGTGCGCTGCGTCGCGCGAATGCCGATAATCTCAACTTCCTCGCCTACCTTCACAATGCCCCGCTCCACTCGCCCCGTCACAACCGTGCCGCGGCCTGAGATCGAAAATACGTCCTCAATCGGCAGCAGAAACGGCTTGTCCAGCGCTCGTACCGGCTGCGGCACATAACTGTCCAGCGCATCCAGCAAGCGCTGAATCGACGGCACTCCGATCTCCGATGGATCTCCTTCCAGCGCCTTTAATGCCGAACCCGTCACAATCGGCGTGTCATCACCCGGAAACTCGTACGAAGACAGCAGCTCGCGCACTTCCATCTCCACCAGTTCCAGCAACTCCGCGTCATCCACCATGTCCGCCTTGTTCAGGTACACCAGGATGTACGGCACTCCCACCTGGCGCGCCAGCAAAATGTGCTCGCGCGTCTGCGGCATCGGACCATCCGCCGCTGACACCACCAGAATCGCTCCGTCCATCTGCGCCGCACCCGTGATCATGTTCTTCACATAATCCGCGTGCCCCGGGCAGTCCACGTGCGCGTAATGCCGGTTCTCCGACTCATACTCCACGTGCGCCGTGGCGATGGTGATTCCGCGCGCCCGCTCTTCCGGTGCGTTGTCAATCTGGTCATACGCCTTGTACTCGCCCCCTCGTGCCTCTGAACATACCTTCGTCAGCGCCGCCGTCAGCGTCGTCTTGCCGTGGTCTACATGTCCAATCGTTCCCACGTTTACATGGGGCTTCGTACGTTCAAATTTTGCTTTTGACATGCCTGTCTCCGAAAAATGCAGTCAATACTGTTTCGATCCATGGTGCCCGCAACTGGACTCGAACCAGTGACCTCTCCCTTACCAAGGGAGTGCTCTACCACCTGAGCTATGCGGGCCCTGTGTATTTCACGTTCACTCAGCTCTCGAAATGGAGCGGGTGATGGGAATCGAACCCACATCATCAGCTTGGAAGGCTGAGGTTCTGCCCTTGAACTACACCCGCCTGGTTATTGCATCCACCTGGCTGCTGCAATCCCAAGGTAATTGCAATCGATTTCACTAACCCGATTTCAGTAATATCTACGCGCTCAACAACCTTGCATAATTCATCAGGTGGTGGAGGGGGTAGGATTCGAACCTACGAAGGCATAGCCAGCAGATTTACAGTCTGCCCTCGTTGACCGCTTGAGTACCCCTCCGGTACCTTGAACTCGCATCAAGAATGTTGAACCTTCGCTCCACCCCGACCAAATGTTACGAGCTTTCTGTCCAAAAACGACCCACGACAGAGCGCCCTGAGTCACCTCAAGCAAGCCTTGCATTTTGGCTTACGAAACCTTTAGTGTCAAGACAGACGTTTCTAACTCTTTTGGTTCCCGGCGGGTCCGGTGCGGCAAGACTCATTCTGCCGGGGAGCAGAAATCGCTTCCCGGGGGAAAGTGTGCTTTCAGCGCGGTCGCGCTGGCATAGTTGAGTAACCAGGAAGAGTACGGAGAAAACCTGGCGCTGATGGCGGCAATTTTAACGCGATGTTCGTCGTGCAATGCTGAGATGTCTTTGAGAATCCTTGCTATTTTTCCTTTTCGTCAAATTCTTCGGGTTCCCCCACCTCGTCTTCATCCACTTCAATCTCTGCTTCAACTTCAAGATCGGTGTAATAACCAGAAAGATGATCGGCCCCGCCAAAAATGTCTTCGTCGATCTCTATATCCTCGTGCCAAATGTCGGCAAGCATCTTTTTGAGCCGCGCTCGCTCGCTGATCGCTTCAATGTCGCGCCAACCTCTCTTGCGCTGATTGGGTTTGGCCGGAGGCTCTTTCACAGGTGCGGAGTGCTCAATTTCACGATTGTTCCACGAATCAGAAGAACTTTGCGCAGGCTGCTTCGTACCGCGCGATTTCGTCCTGCGTGTTACTTTTTTCGTTGCACGTGGCATTCCCGCGGCCCCCAGACTCCCTTCACCGGAAATTCTGCAGTGCTTATAACGCAAAAGTGAACAAGTGCAAAGTGTTTTTTAAAAAAATCTGTCTTGTTTTCTGGAGTCAAACGTTGAAACGGAAGTGCATAACATCCCCCTCGTTAACCAGGTAGCTTTTGCCCTCCAGGCGCAATTTACCCGCTTCCTTTGCCTTCTGCTCCCCTCCCAGGGACTTGAAGTCCTCAAACGCTATTACCTCGGCTCGAATGAAGCCTTTTTCAAAATCGGTGTGGATTCGACCTGCTGCCTGGGGAGCCGTCGATCCTGAGCTGACAGTCCATGCCCGCACTTCCTTTTTTCCTGCTGTAAAAAAAGTCAGGAGATTCAATAACTGGTAGCCCGTGCGGACTACCCGGTCCAGGCCGGATTCCGTCAGCCCCATTGCCTTAAGAAACTCCTTACGGTCATCACCATCCAGTTGGGCGATTTCTGCCTCTATCGCAGCGCACAAGGGAATCAGGGCAGCGCCTTCCTCCTCAGCGGCCTGGCGAATCTGGTCCAGGAGTGGATTGCTCTCCGCAGCTCCTTCGGCAATGTTTGCAATGTACATGATCGGTTTCATTGTTATCAGGTGAAGATCCCTTATTGACAACCGCTCCTCCGGCGTTAAATCGATGTTCCGCGTAGCCAAACCCTCATTCAGGGCTTTGGCCAGTCGTTCGAGGGTTTCCAGCCGCGTTTTTGCTTCCTTGGGATTTAGTTTCGCTAACTTTTCGACCCGCTGAATCGCTCTGCCAACAGTTTCCATATCCGCAAGGGCAAGCTCCGTATTTATCACCGCAATGTCCGATAAAGGGTTGACACGACCGGAAACATGGACGACATCGTCATTTTCAAAACACCGCACGACGTGAGCAATGGCATCGGTTTCGCGGATATGGCCTAAAAACTGATTTCCCAGTCCCTCTCCTTTTGAGGCGCCTGCCACCAAGCCAGCGATATCAACAAATTCCATGGTGGTCGGAATGACCTTCTGAGGCAGTACGATGTCGGCCAATACCTGCAGTCGTGGGTCGTTTACAGCTACCACCCCCACGTTGGGCTCAATAGTGCAGAAGGGGTAGTTCTCGGCAGCTATGCCCGCCAGCGTCAGCGAGTTGAATAATGTTGACTTGCCCACATTCGGCAGGCCGACAATTCCACATTTGAATCCCATGGTGTAGTTCCAGGCAGAAAGGGTAAATGGTGAGGAGGATCGTCAAACAAACAAATCCCGGCGACTCAACTCTCAGATTCCTGCGTATGCAGTGCCTGCATAGCCCGCGCTAACTGACCTTCGAGAATTTCCGGTAACACGGCGATAGCTTCCAATATTGCATTGCGGATCTGCTTTTCCTCGTTCGGGGCCGGTCTTGCGAGCACATAGTCAGTCACTTCAGCCTTGACACCAGGGTGGCCTATTCCAATTCTAATCCGCAAGAAATCCTGGTTGGGCCAGTGCTGAAAGATATCTCTGAGGCCATTGTGCCCACCATGCCCGCCGCCGGCTTTGAGGCGGACTGCACCAACAGGGAGATCAAGGTCGTCATACACCACCAGCAAGTGGGACGACTGAACTTCAAAGTAATCCATGACGGCCCGAACAGCTTGCCCGCTGTGATTCATGAATGTTCTCGGCTTCAGCAGCAAACATTCCTGCCCAAACAATTCAGCTCGGGCAATATCGGACTTCAAACGGCCTTGCTCACGGAGCGTTACGCCGTGACGTTGTGCGAGTTCATCCAGAAACCAAAACCCGGCATTGTGCCGGGTTTCAGAATACCGCGTGCCCGGGTTTCCCAGGCCAGCAATTACGAATAAACCGGACACTGAAACATCCGCAAGCCAGACGGACAGCGTCGCTTAACCATCCTTACCGCTATCTTTCTGATCACGCCCTTCTTTGCCCGCGACCGGCTCCTCAACTACAACGGGGGCAGCAGCAGCTTCCGCAACGTCCGCATCAGATCCCTGGGACTCCTTGACGTGAATTGCATTTGCCACAGCGACATCATGCTCCAAACCACTTGCCAGTGCCGGGATGGTTACCCCCTCAGGCAGGATAATCTGAGACAACATGACGGAATCGCCAACTTTCATGTCTGACAGATCGACGGACAGGAACTCTGGCAGGTCCTTAGGTAATGCTTCAATTTCCACTTCCGTTAAATGGTGCTGAATGACTACACCGGACATTTTGCCCGCCGGTGAATTCTCTGTGCCAACAAAATGCAGCGGGACAGATATCGTAAGCACTTCATCCGCAGATACACGCATGAAATCAATATGCATGATCACAGGTTTAACGGGGTGCCGGTGCATATCGCGCACGACCGCCTGCTGCACCAGGCCTTCACCTGCCTGTATTTCGATAATGCTGGAGTAAAAAGATTCGTTTTCAGACGCATGCAAGAGTTCGGTGTGGTTTAGCGTAAGCGCCACCGGATCACGGTGGCCCCCGTAAATAATTGCGGGTACCTTTCCGGTTCGGCGCAGACGGCGGCTCGCACCCTTCCCCACGTCCGCACGGAACTCCGCAACAATAGTGTGATGAACTGACATGATATTCCCCGTATTGAACTAACCGCCAAGGGCGGGACCAGGCCACAAATGGCCGAATTGCCAAACCCGCGACCAGGTCTGGCACCGAAAACAGCCGGGCATTGTATCCTATGGGGTCTGGGGTTAGAAGTGACCTGATCAACAGGCCCTAGTCCACGTACAGTGAACTCACGGATTCACCCTGTGCCATGCGGCGAATAGTTTCAGCCAGAATCTGGGCAACACTTAGCTGACGAATCTTGCTGCACGACCGGGCGGCTTCACTGAGCGGAATGGTGTCCGTGACTACGACTTCGTCCAGCATTGATCGAGTTATGTTGTCCACTGCAGCACCCGACAGAACGGGGTGCACACAGTACGCAACCACGCGGCTGGCGCCTTTTTCTTTTAGCGCCGCAGCAGCAGAACAGAGTGTTCCCGCGGTATCCACCATGTCATCAACAAGGACACAACACTTGTCCCTCACGTCGCCAATGATATTCATCACGTTGGCGACATTAGCGCGGGGTCGGCGCTTGTCGATGATGGCCAGGTCTGCATCCAGGCGTTTTGCAATGGCCCGCGCCCGCACTACACCACCCACATCAGGTGAAACGACAATGATGTCGTAGCGGGATTGGCGCTGCCAGATGTCTGCAAGGGTCAGGGGTGATGCATATACATTGTCGACGGGGATATCGAAAAAACCCTGGATCTGGTCTGCATGCAGATCAACCGTGACTACACGGTCGGTACCCACCGTGGAGATCATTTTGGCGGCAACCTTGGCTGTTATGGGAACCCTCGCAGATCGGGGTCGCCTGTCCTGGCGGGCATATCCAAAATATGGCATCACCGCCGTTACCCGGGAAGCTGATGCCCGCTTTAGCGCATCCACCATCACCAGCAATTCCATAAAATTATCGGCAGCCGGGGCACAAGTTGGTTGCACAAGGTAGACGTCGCGGCCCCGGACGTTTTCCATGATTTCCACCATTACTTCACCGTCACTGAATCGACCAACTACCACCTTGCCCATAGCGACATTCAGGTCGTGCGCGATATCATTGGCCAAGACCAGGTTTGCATTGCCCGAAAATATCATCAGTGATGGTGCGGCCACGCAGCTACTCCCCTGGTCGTTTCATCGTGAGGCCCGCGGTAGCATTCAAAATGCAACAAAGCGGGTATTTTCCAGTTTTAAATTCCTGGTCTTGTTATTTTCAGCCCGACACTGTCTCGGGCAAAACACCGGCTAAATGGCTGGGACGGCAGGATTCGAACCTGCGAATGCGGGGATCAAAACCCCGTGCCTTACCACTTGGCGACGTCCCAATGTGTTGAAATCCCCAGCTTGGAGAAACCCAATCAACTCCTGCCGGGTGCCGGGCCCAGCATTTCATGCACGGGCGAAACATCCAACCCGCGCACAGCGCGCACAGTATATCGGCATTTTATTTCACGCGCCGCGTTGATCGCTGCTTTTTCATCCGGCATTGTCAGGAAAATGCAACTCCCGGTTCCGGTCATGCGCGGTTTACCCCATTTCTCGAGTTCCGCAAGTGCCTGTTCGAACTCCGGGTGAAGCTTACGGACGACGGCTTCGCAATCGTTTCTGCCGCCGCCAGCCAGTGCTTCGCTCAGTGAAAGGGGAACTGAATCTCTCGGCAAGGCTGCATGATTGAAAACTTCAGCTGTCGAAACCCGATATGGGTTAAATACCAGGACGTAGTGCCGTTGCCCCAAATTCACATAATGCAATTTCTCCCCGATTCCACTACCAAACGCTGACCGGCCATGAATGAAAACCGGAACATCAGCGCCCAGTTCGAGACCCAATTGAGCCAGCTCCATCAAGCTCAGCTGGCAGTCCCAAATCCGGTTGAGCGCCAACAAGGTCGTAGCCGCATCAGAACTACCGCCTCCGAGTCCAGCCCCCACCGGAATGTGTTTGTGGACTGTAATTCGGGTGCCTTGCCGCGTGCCGCTTACCATCTGCAACAGCTTGGCCGCCCGGAAAACAAGGTCTTCGGATTCATTTACGCCGTAGTCGTCACCCACTCGAAAAATTTCCGCTGACTGGATTAATTCAAAGCGTAATTCGTCTGCCAGATCAACTAGTTGGAAAACAGTCTGAATGTCGTGGTAACCATCCTCACGCCGCCCCGTTACGTGCAGAAACAAGTTGATCTTCGCCGGAGCAGGCAGGGTGACCGCAGAGAATTCCAACAAATTACCCCGCCTCAGCTTGCAGGTGCCAGGTCTTGACTACCATCTTCACGAGGTATTTTCCGCGGCGAGCGGTCAGTTTCGACGGCAACCAGGAACCCCTTACCTCGCCATAATTGCCGAACTCTACTTCCCAGCCAAATTGGCTGAGTTTCACAAGCTGCCCATTTTCGTCCAATTGACGGCTTTCCCATTTGCCCGGATCCGCCAGTCCTTTCACCCACCATGAGAGGGCGTCCACGGGCACCTGCCAACCCACCTGCTGCAATACCAGGGCAGCAATGGTAGGGGCAAGGTGAGTCTCACCATTTGCCAGTTCAATACGGGCGCCAGCGGGACCCGCTTGCAGTTGCCAGGCGCCTTTTCCCATGGTTCCATGGAATGACATCTGGGTTTCATCCCCGTCATTTTGCCAGAGGAGATTACCGCTGCCGCCCTCTTTCCCATCGCTTATGGCCAGGCGCCCGCCCAGCGTCCAATGTTCAAGAGACTGCAACTGATCAAACCGGGCCTGGTAGGCCAAAGCGGCCTCTGCGTTCTCCTGAGTCCGGTTCGGCATGGACGCACACCCGGACAGTAATACTGCGCCCAGGATGCAGGCTGGAAAGAGGTGCCTTATCAATGTTCTTTGTCCAGACGCTGCATGGTTTCAAGCAAAGCAGCGTTGTTTGCATCTACTCCCTGGCCTTTGCGCCATATCATGCGCGCCTCAGGTTTTTTGCCCTGCAGCCACAAGACCTCGCCAAGATGGGCGGCAATTTCAGGGTTGTTATCCAAACCCCAGGCCAGGCTGAGATATTCCTCAGCCTCCTCCAATCGGCCCTGGCGAAAAGCCACCCAGCCCATGCTGTCGGTAATCGAGGCATCATCCGGTTGCAGTGCATACGCTCTGCGAATCAACTCTTCGGCTTCAACATAGCGGTCCGTCTTGTCCGCCAGGGTGTAGCCCAGCGCGTTGAGAGCGGCGGCATGTTCGGGCTGTTTACTCAGAACCCATCGAAGGTCAGTTTCTGCAACGTCTATTTGGTCAAGCTCGGCTGCCAGCAGTGCATGTGCATATCGAATTGGAATGGACGTGTCCATTGCAACCATTGCCTGGTCCAATGACTTCAATGCGTCGTCGCTGGTACCAAATTGCTGGAGCAACCGCGCTTCCAGCAGCCAGGACTGCTCTACGATGGCAGGGTCGGTTGAGCTTCGAAGAACAGAGAGTGTATTCTTGGCACCCTCCAAGTCACCCAGCATTGCTGTCAATTCGGCCTGCCTCACCGTTGCAGGCAAGAATAACTCGCCTTCTTTGATTTCCTTGTAATAGGCAATGGCTTCCTGTTTCAAGTCAAGCGCCTCAGCTGCCTGAGCAAGATAGAAAGCCTTCGCCTGCTCATCCTCAAAGGCCTGCTGTTGGAACTCTTCGTAGATTGCAAATGCCGCGGGCTTCTTTCCTGCACCCAGTTCAAAAAGAATGCGGGTGAGCATGACGTCGGGCGTTTGTTTCATCTCCCTCGTCAGTTTGCGGGCCTCTTCTTCCTGGCCGTTACGGGCGAGCAAATCGGCGTAGGCCAGCGTCAGGTCATGATCATCGGGGTGCACCTCCCACGCCCGCTTCATATATTGAATTCCGGCTTCCTTGTCGCCCTTGTTTAATGCAAGGCGGCCCGCCCAGGTCAGGAGCTCAACGCTGTCAGGTCGAAGCTCAGTCGCTTTTTGCGCGAAATCGTAAGCCTTGTCCAAATTTCCAGCCCGCGCTGCCAACTGGCTTTGTCCGTGGTAACCGGCGGCGCTCTCTGTTTCGCCGGCCTCAGCAAGTAGAGTATCCAGAACCTTAGTGGCTTTCTCGGGGCTGTCGGATCGAGCCAACATGCCTGAAATCGTCGACCAGGCAGCTTCTTTGTCTGGGCTAAGGGCCAGTAGCTCCCTGAGATGTAGCTCTGCCCCGACGTAATCCGACGTGGCCAGCATGGCAAGCGCTGCCGATTCCCGCGCAGACACGCTGGAAGGGTCCAGCAAGGCCCATCTATCGGCCGCCATTGAGGCCTGCTGCCACGCCTCAGCGGCAAACGCCACGCGAGTGGCCCGCATGGCAATTTCAGGGTCATCTGAATTCATGGCCGCTTCGAGGTATTTTCCCACCGCGCCCTGAAGGTCACCCTCGTTTCCTAACAATTCAGCTGCAAAAACCTGGTACATGACTTCACTGTCGCTTGGGCCAGCACCCTTTTCCGGGCCAGTCACTTCGCTCGCCGGTGGCGCTTCACCGGCGGGCGATTTAGCGTCCGCATCCTCAACAGCCTGTGCATAGCCGTTACCTGCAAACGACAACAATGAAAACAAAATCACAACAAAACTTGGACGAATCATGAAACAATACCCGGATAATAGCTGCCCAAAGGATACGCGATTGCAGCGATCAGACAACACCGCCATTGCATTAGTGCGACAAAGCGCAAGCAACGCCTGCCCAGTTTTCAGTAACACTGATGGTTTAACATCAATAGTGATATTACCGCACTCCATCCGCATAATCTTTGGTTAGATCAGGCCCATTACACCTCCATGCCTCTGCTCGCTTTAGGTATCAGCCACCACACTGCACCGGTCGAAATCCGGGAGCGGGTGGCGATGAATCCACCAGATTATGCCGATCGAATCAGGCAATTGCTGAGTATTGAAGGAGTTGAGGAAGCCGTCATCCTGGGGACCTGCAATCGGACTGAAATATACTGCTTCGCCTCCCAACCGATGGAACGGGAATTGCTGAATTGGCTGCACCAGTCTCATTCGATACCGCCAGGCCAACTTGACCCACATTTTTATCACCATGTTGGCGAGGATGCGGTAAGGCACCTCGTCCGTGTCGCTGGCGGCCTGGATTCCCTTGTGCTCGGTGAAGCGCAGATTCTCGGCCAAATCAAGGAAGCATGGCAGATTTCGCAAGAAGCGGGCGGCGCCGGACGGGTTCTGGATCGCTTGTTTCAACATACCTTCGCGGCGGCAAAGTCCATTCGACACAATTCGGGCATTGGCTCCCATCCCGTATCCATTGCCTACACAGCCGTAAGCCTCGCCCGGCAAATTTTTGGCGACTTGTCTTCGCAAAATGTGGTGCTGATTGGCGCCGGAGAAATGATTCGTTTGTGTGGCATCCATCTGCGCGAGCAAGGCATTGCACGAATCGAAATCGTAAATCGCAGCTTGCCTGCAGCGCAAGAACTCGCTGCAGAGCTGGGTGCTACGGCCAGTGCGCTGGAATCATTGAGCGAAGTCTTGCCGCGAGCTGACATATTGATCAGCTCCACGGCCAGCCCGGTTGCCATCATTGGGCTGGCCGCAGTAAAGGCTGCCCTGAAAAAACGGCGGCACCGCCCAATGTTCATGGTGGATATTGCCGTTCCACGGGATGTCGACCCGGCGGTACAGGAACTGGATGACGTATTCCTCTATACCATTGATGATCTGCAGCAAGTTGTAGATGAGAATATGCAGCAACGCCATATCGCTGCTGCGGCCGCGAGTGCCGATGTTGAAGTCAGCGTGCATGCTTTCATGCGCTGGCTATACGGCATTCGGGCATCCCGGGCACTGGAAAGAATCCGCTCCCAATCCCACACGCACGAGGCCGACCTCATCGAAAAGGCTGTGAAAAAGCTGCTGGCAGGACAGGACCCTGAGCAGGTGTTGAGCCAATTGGCCAGTACCCTGACCAACCGGATTCTGCATGAACCGACCCAGCGCCTGAGACAGGCCGCTGAAGAGCAGCATTACGAAATCCTCAAAGCTGCAGATTGGATCTTCAGTAGCGAAAAAGCCCGGGAAGATGGATGAAAGATTCGATCCGTAATCGCCTGAGGCGGCTTGCCGACCGCTACGAGGAAATTACCTTGCTTCTGGCTGAACCGGATGTGTTTTCAGAAGCCAACCGCTTTCGCGATCTTTCACGTGAGTTTTCCCAACTCGAACCGCTGGTAAACACATGGCGGAATTGGGAAGCCACGATGGCCGCCGTTGAGGACGCCCGGGCAATGCTCGACGAGCCCGACAAAGCACTGCGGCAAATGGCCGAAGAGGAATTTCGAGCCAAGAGCGCCACAGCGGACAAACTCGATAGCGAAATACAAGTGCTGCTGCTACCCGCGGACCCAAAAGACGAATGCAACATTTTCCTGGAAATTCGCGCCGGAACCGGTGGAGACGAAGCTGCCCTGTTCGCGGGTAACCTGTTCCGCATGTATCAGAAATATGCAGAAGCAAAGGGTTGGAATACCGAAGTCATCAGTCAAAGCCACGGAGAGCATGGCGGATTCAAGGAAATTATTGTCCTTATGGAAGGCCAGGGCGCATATTCCAGGATGAAATTTGAATCAGGTACCCACCGTGTGCAACGTGTCCCGGAAACCGAATCACAAGGGAGAATTCACACTTCAGCTTGCACTGTGGCGATTCTTCCTGAAACTGAAAACATTGACTCGATCGACATCAATCCCGCTGACCTGCGAATCGACACCTACCGCTCCTCCGGCGCCGGCGGCCAACATGTTAACAAGACCGATTCTGCCATTCGCATTACCCACCTGCCCAGCGGCATTGTTGTTGAGTGCCAGGAGGAGCGGTCGCAGCACAAGAACAGGTCACGGGCCATGTCCTTGCTACAGGCCAGGCTACTCGCGCAGGAGCAGGAAAGGCAAACCTCGGAGACAGCTGCATCCCGGCGGTTGCAAGTGGGCAGTGGAGATCGCTCGCAGCGCATACGGACGTATAATTTTCCCCAGGGTCGGCTGACTGACCACCGCATTGATCTCACGCTTTACAAGCTGGAAGATATTTTGGCCGGGAATCTCGACCTGGTGATCGAGCCACTGCTACACGAGCACCAGGCGGAATTACTTTCCGAGCTTGGGTCCTGAAGCGCCAACGATCCGGTGCTTAATCAAGACCCATGCCGCAGCGGCGTTTATCGGCAGGAAAGCCGCCAAAAGGTCAGCCGTGTACTGGCCCGGCGGCAGCACCGTCATCACCATGGCGATCGCGCCGAGCGCCAGCACCAGCACTCCGGTCACAGTAAACAAGCGCCTCCCGAAGAGGCACAGGAACCATAAAGGGTTGCACAGCAGCACATTGAGGTTGAGCTGTGTTACTGCGTGGTCGGTGAAAAACCAGAGATAGATCAGGGCTCCGCCCAACAGGGCGGACAGGACCAACCAGCAACGCGCCAGCAAAACGGGGTGCAACCATGCGACCCATCGGCTGAGCAGGTATGCGAAAGCCAGTACCGCCGCGGAAACCAGCAGGTAGCGGGGCCACCATGCACTGACATTTTCTGGAGGTCCAGGCTGGGTGGACGTATAGATCATCGTGTCTTCCAGTACTGCCTTGCTATCCTGGGAATCTGCTGCATCCGACCACTCAGCCATGCCGTCTGCCAGCACACCGGGAATGAAAAACTCGTCCCACCTCGTGATTGCCTTATCGACTGGGGAACCGAGACCGAGCTCCACGCCCAGGTACAACCAGAGATCTGCAATAGTCAGCCGCCGCGTCTGGTCCCTCATGTTCAGTTTTGCGGGTATCGACTCGTAGTTGGTCCGCAACCTTCCGCCAAGAGCCATGTCGAGTGCATCGCGCACCCTGGTGGAGCAATTGTTCCAGTAGTAATCGTAGAGATAATCGCGATTGGCCGGTTGCACTTCGTTAACGAGGTAGTCGGCCAGGTTAAGCGCCTCTGCGGGCGTCAGGGCCAGGCGCTGAACCCTGATCGAGCGGTTCTCGTTGATGTATTGGGAAAATTCCTGCTGAGCCGGCTCGGCTGCTACGAAGTACAGCATGCGCCCCTGCACAAAGTTCTGCAGGAATCCTTTCTGTTCGAAATCGAAAAATCCAAAATTGAATACATGATCAAGGCCCAGGTCCTCATCCCGGATCCAGATTCCGTTGTGCCCAAATCGTTGCCAGTAGATCTCGCCTGGACCATAGGTAACCAGCCAGACCTCGGTTCCCTTGGGCGCCTCCTGGGCTTGCGCAGCAGTGCATGCCAGCCAGAGCGGGAAACCAAGAATCAGTATTCCAGTTACCAGCCTCCGGATGAAGTGAGCTATGGGAAAATCAGGCAAGTACGTTCAGCTCAAGTGTAACGATACGGCGATTTTCCGCCCGGGTGACACGAAACTCCCAGCGGTCATCCAGAACGACAACGTCATCAAGAGCAGGCACCCGGCCGCATTCCGCCATCAGGAGGCCGCCAATGGTGCCGTAGTCATCGTCGTCAAAATTGCTGCCCACGGCTTCGTTCAATTCATCGATGGGCGTTAGCGCCTGGACCTGGAAGCGGCTCGGGCCGATTTGCATGACCAGGGCTTCCTCTTGTGAGTCATACTCGTCGTCGATGTCCCCGACGATTTCTTCCAGAACGTCTTCAATGGTAATCAGCCCTGAAACGCCCCCATATTCATCAACCACAATGGCCATGTGGTTGCGGCTGGAACGAAAATCCCGCAGGAGCATGTTCAATCGTTTGCTCTCCGGAATCAGTATTGGGGGCCGGATCGCGCTGCTCAAGTCGAACTTCTCGCCACCCGAGGCGACAAAAGGCAATAAGTCTTTGGCCAACAGAATTCCGATGATTGCATCCTTGTCCTCGCCAACTACCGGAAAACGCGAATGACCGGATTCGATGATGCGGGGAAGGAAAGAATTGATATCGACGTTGTGGGGGACGACGACCATCTGCGAGCGTGGAATCATTGCATCGCGGACTTGCGTCTCTGATACGTCCAGAGCGCCTATCATCGTGGCAAGAGCGTCAGCGTCCAGGACCCCTTCGACGAAAACTTCCTGCAGAAGTTCTTTTAGCTCGTCGCGGTTCCGCGGCAGGCTGGAAAAAGCTTTTCCAATTTTATCGACCCAGGATTTTCGCCCCGAACCATTACCAGATTGGTCATCACTCATAAGGCAAACCCGGACCACGCGCCGCACAAATCGGCAGGAATATCCGGGGTAAAGCTGGCAACGCCATTTGCGTCACCTCCGAATATAGGGGCGAAAGTTGCTGTATTCCAGTTTTTTTTCTCGTTTTGATAGTCATCAGCGCCGTCTTGTTGGAGTCACTTGTACGGGTCCGGGAAACCCAACCCGGCCAATAGCGCAATTTCGCGCGCTTCCATTGCCGCCGCATCGACCTCTGACTGGTGATCGAAGCCGATCAAATGCAGCACTCCGTGTATCACCATGTGGGCCCAATGCGCCTGGAGTTCTTTTTTTTGGTTAATTGCCTCTGCAGCGACCAGAGGCGCGCAAATCACGATATCTCCCAGCAGTGGCAGGTCGACTTCCGGCGGCACATCCGCCTCAAAAGCAAGTACGTTGGTGGCGCCCTCTTTGGAGCGAAAGCGCCTGTTCAGATCGGCGCTTTCTTCCTCATCGACGATCCGAATGGTGAGACAGGCCTCGCCATGATCGGGCAGTGCAAGCTTCGCCCACTTTCGCAAGCTGGGGTCCGGGGGAAACAAGTCAACTCCCGAGGCTCTTTGGACTGCAACGTCAACCATCTGAATGTTTACTGGCTGCCTCGTACGCTTCCACAATGTGCTGCACCAGGGGATGGCGAACTACGTCACTGGCCAGGAAGTGGCAGAAGCTGATTCCTTTCACGCCCGATAGGATTTGCAAAGCGTGTATCAACCCGGACATCCTCTTGTCCGGAAGATCGATTTGAGTTACGTCACCGGTTACCACCGCCGTGGAACCGAAGCCAATACGGGTCAGGAACATCTTCATCTGCTCGCGCGTCGTGTTTTGCGCTTCGTCCAAAATCACGAACGCGTCGTGCAGCGTGCGGCCCCGCATGAATGCCAGCGGAGCAACCTCGATCAGGTTTCGGTCGATCAGCGTGGCCACGCGCTCAAACCCCAGCATTTCATACAAGGCATCGTAAAGAGGTCGCAGGTAGGGGTCGACTTTCTGCGCAAGGTCGCCGGGAAGAAAGCCGAGGCGCTCACCCGCTTCTACCGCCGGCCTGACCAGGACAATTCTTTGCACACTGTCTTCCTGCAAAGCAGCAACGGCACAGGCTACCGCCAGAAATGTTTTTCCAGTGCCCGCCGGTCCCACGCCAAAATTTATGGCGTGTTCGACGATGTTTTTCAGGTATTTCTTTTGATTTGGGCCGCGACCACGGATGATGCCAAGCCTTGTCTTGATGCCAATTTCCTGCACCTCCCCTGCCAGGCCACTGTCATCACCCAACTCATCAATCCCGGAATCCTGCAGGTGCAGGTGAACCTGGTTGGGCGTCAGCATCTCGGATTCCGTAAGCCGGTACAAGGCCTGCAACAGGCTCCTGGCAACCCTTGCTTCTTTTGTTCCACCTTCAATGGTAAACAGATTTCCATGACAAAACAGATCCACGGCGAGACGGGCTTCAATCTGCTTGAGATGGCCATCAAACTGGCCGCACAGGTTTGCCAGCCGCCCGGTATCAACGGGCACAAGTTCGAGCATTAGCCGCTCAATCATATTAGGAGCCTCTGATCCATAATATGATCATGCAACAGCAGTTTTTACAAAGTCGTTGGTTACGACTCGCCCTCGCAGGGAGTTACTCATCGCTTCGGTAATGAGCACATCAGTGAATTGGCCAATGAGCCGTTGCTCACCGTCAAAATTCACCATCCGGTTATTCTCTGTCCTGCCTGCCAGTTGGCGGTCACTCTTCCTGCTTTTTCCCTCGACCAGAATACGCTGGATACTACCTACCATGCCCGCGCTGATGTTCGCCGCCTGGCGGTTGACCAGTTCCTGCAAGCGCGACAGGCGTTGCTTTTTGACTTCCATGGGAAATTCATCCGGCAGGTTGGCCGCAGGCGTTCCGGGACGAGGTGAATAAATGAAACTGAAACTTTGGTCAAAATTCAACTCTTCAATGAGCCTGAGCGTGCACTCAAAATCCTTCTCCGTCTCTCCGGGGAAGCCGACTATGAAATCAGACGATAAACTGATGTCAGGTCTTCGTTCGCGCACACGGCGAATTTTCTGCTTGTATTCCAGGATCGTGTGACCGCGCTTCATCAGGCCGAGAACCCGGTCAGATCCGCTCTGGACTGGCAGATGCAGATAGTTCGCAAGTTGTGGGACTTCAGCAAAGGCTTCAATCAGGCTGCTTGAAAACTCAACGGGGTGCGAGGTTGTAAAGCGGATGCGCTCAATACCATCGATAGCTGCGACAAAGTGTATCAGCAGGGCCAGGTCAGAGCATGTTCCATCATCCATGGGGCCCTGGTAGGCATTTACGTTTTGACCCAGCAAATTGATTTCCCGGACGCCCTGTCGCGCCAGCGTGGCACATTCCTCAATCACGTCGTCAAGGGGCCTGCTGACTTCCTCACCGCGGGTATAGGGGACGACACAGAACGTGCAGTACTTGCTGCAACCTTCCATGATCGAAACAAACGCGGTAGGCCCTTCCGCGCCAGGCGCCGGCAAATGGTCGAATTTCTCCACCTCGGGAAAAGATATGTCGATGGACGGCTTGCCAGTCTTCCAGACAGAATCGAGCATGGCTGGCAAACGATGCAAGGTCTGCGGTCCGAACACCATGTCGACATATGGTGCCCGTTCGAAAATGCCAGAGCCTTCCTGGCTGGCTACGCACCCCCCAACACCAATCACGACCCTCGGGTTCTTCTTTTTCAGCTCCCGCCAGCGCCCCAGTTGGGAGAACACTTTTTCCTGCGCCTTGTCACGGATGGAACAGGTATTGATCAAAATGACATCGGCCTGGTCTTCGTATTGGGTAAGCTCAAGTCCATGTGAAACTGCCAGCACGTCGCGCATTTTGGCGGAATCGTACTCGTTCATCTGGCAGCCATGTGTCTTGATATAGAGTTTGCCTTTCATCAAGCCTTCTAATGGCTTTGCAGCGCAATCAGTTCAGAAATTGTGGTTTTTTGCACAAAGATTTTCCTGCAATGTTTTGGACCGCGTAGAATACACTCAAGAGCCCGCCACTGCCACGCTGCCGGTTTCTTGGGAGGGCTGTCGTTGGCTGGCAAAAAGGAGGAGACATGAGCTCAACGATGCGCGCGCTGGTGAAAAGCAGACCGGGTATCGGCATCTGGATGGAAGAGGTTCCCATACCCGAGCCGGGCACCAACGAAGTCCTGATAAAGCTGGAAAAGACGGCCATTTGCGGGACTGATGTGCATATTTATAACTGGGACGACTGGGCCCAGCGCACCATCCACCCGGGTTTGACCATCGGGCACGAATTTGTTGGACATATTCAGGCTCTGGGCGCCGGCGTTACCGGGTACCAGGCAGGAGACAGGGTTTCTGCTGAAGGCCACGTGGTCTGCGGCCATTGCCGCAATTGCCGCGCCGGCCGCCCGCATCTTTGCCCAAACACCGTTGGAATCGGGGTCAACCGAAACGGCGCGTTCGCTGAGTTTGTGGTCGTTCCGGCATCAAACCTTTGGCCAATTCCGCCCGAGATTCCCTCCGAGCTGGCGGCTTTTTTCGACCCCTTCGGCAACGCTGCACATTGTGCCCTGCAATTTGACCTGGTGGGCGAAGACGTCCTGATTACCGGTGCAGGTCCGATCGGCATCATCGCTGCAGGCATTTGCCGCCACGTCGGGGCCCGACACGTCGTGGTCACGGACGTTAATGACTACCGCCTGGCGCTGGCACGGGAAATGGGGGCAAGCCGGATCATAAATGTCCAACGGGAGTCCATCGCGGATGTAGTTTCCGAGCTCAAAATTGAAGGGTTTGATATCGGGCTGGAGATGTCGGGCAACTCGCGCGCCTTCAATGACCTGTTACACCACATGTACCACGGAGGCAAAGTGGCATTGCTGGGCCTGTTGCCGGAAGGTACGGGCTGCGACTGGGACCAGATCATTTTCAAGGGGCTGCAACTGCAAGGGATATATGGCCGACGCATGTACGAGACCTGGTACAAGATGACGCAAATGGTGCTGACGGGGTTTCCACTTGGGCGGGTGCTTACCCATCACATTCCGATTGAGGACTTTGAGCTCGGCTTCCAGCTGATGCGCTCCGGAGAGTGTGGCAAAGTAGTTTGCGACTGGACCGGGAAAATCTGAACCATGACCGATACAGCTGTAACTGCAGCGCTCAAGCGTTTCCAGGACTCTCTGGAAGAAATCAAGGCGGCAGGGTTGTACAAGACCGAGCGCATAATCACCTCGCCACAAGGTGTCGCTATCCAGGTTCAGGGCGGCGCAACCGTACTGAATTTCTGCGCCAACAACTACCTCGGCCTTGCAGACCACCCCGAAGTAATAGCTGCGGCCAAACATGCATTGGGTGACCACGGATTTGGCATGTCCAGCGTTCGCTTCATTTGCGGCACGCAGGACTTGCACAAGAACCTCGAGCAGACCATTTCTGCTTTTTTCGGAACAGAAGATACTATTCTCTATTCCTCGTGCTTCGACGCCAATGGAGGTCTGTTTGAGACTTTGCTTGGCGAAGAAGATGCGGTCATATCAGACGCTTTGAACCACGCTTCGATTATCGACGGTATTCGCTTATGCAAGGCCGAAAGGCACCGCTACCCCAACAGCGACATGGCGGCCCTGGAAGAAATTCTTCAACAAAGCCGGCATTGCCGTACCCGCCTGATTGCCACCGATGGCGTATTCAGCATGGATGGTTACATTGCAAAACTGGACGAGATCTGTGCGCTGGCGGAGCAATATAACGCCCTGCTGATGGTGGATGATAGCCATGCCACCGGCTTTATTGGCCGCAGCGGACGGGGGTCGGCCGAGCATCGCGGGGTCATGGGTAAGGTAGACATCTTTACTTCAACCCTTGGCAAAGCCCTGGGTGGGGGCTCCGGCGGTTTCACCACCGGCCGGAAGCCCATCATCGACCTGTTGCGCCAGCGCTCACGCCCCTATCTGTTTTCCAATAGCTTACCGCCCGCTCTGGTGGCGGCTTCCTTGAGGGTGTTTGAGTTGCTCAATTCCTCCACCGAATTGCGGGACACACTGGAGCGGAATACAGCGTATTTCCGGGCACAGATGACCGCCGCTGGCTTTGATATCAAAACAGGTGAACATCCCATTGTTCCGGTGATGCTGTATGACGCTTCCCTTGCCCAGGAGTTTGCCCGGCGATTACTCGATGAAGGAATTTATGTGATTGGATTCTTTTTCCCGGTTGTACCACAGGGAGAGGCACGCATCCGGGTGCAGGTTTCAGCTGCTCACACGTCTGGTCAGCTGGACCAGGCGGTCGCAGCATTCACCAAAGTAGGGAAAGATCTTGGGGTTTTGCAACCCTGAGCAGCTTATCCCTGCAATTCTTCCCGAACCGTGTCCGCCAGCTGTTGCGCCAGGCGCAGAACCTGGGCCGGATCATGACCTTCAAGAGTAACGCGAATCAGGGGCTCTGTACCTGAGGAGCGCAGGATTACCCGCCCCATCCCGTTCAGCTCAGACTCTACGGTCCTCACGGCTTCCTTGATCCGCTCGGACTGGCCCAGCATTTGACGGCCGTTATCACCAACCGGAACGTTGATCATCGTCTGCGGGAATTTTCGGAAACCCTGCCTGAGTTCAGACAGGCTCTTACCGGTGGTGACCATGACTTCCAGTACCTGCAGGGCACTTACCAGGCCGTCTCCGGTGCTGGTGCGATCAAGACAAAGCAAGTGGCCGCATGCCTCACCACCCAGTTTCCACCCGTTACGAATCAAGGCACGGTGTATGTGCCGGTCACCAACCGGCGAACGCTCAAACGCGATTCCATGCTCTGCCAGGGCAAGCTCCAGGCCGAGGTTGGTCATCACGGTCCCCACCACCCCCCCAACGAGGGTGCCGGCATTTTTACGCGCCAGGGCAAGGATATATAACAACTCATCACCATCAACCAGGGTGCCCTGGCTGTCCGCCATCACCACGCGGTCGCCATCTCCGTCCAACGCGATGCCCAGATCAGAACCGCGGCTGATGACTGCCTGCCGCATCTGCTCGGGTTCGGTAGAACCGCAGTTTTGGTTGATGTTCATGCCATTGGGATCGGCAGCGATGGTGTTCACCTTCGCGCCCAGTTCGCGCAACACGGCAGGCGCGACCTTGTAGGTAGCTCCATTCGCACAATCAAGCGTGATTTTCAAACCTCCCAGCGACATACCGAAAGGAGTGGTTCCTTTGCAGAATTCGATGTAGCGGCCAGCTGCGTCATCTACCCGGGAGGCCTTGCCCAGCCTGGCCGATTCGACGGTAACAAACGGCTGGTCAAGTTCCAGCTCGATTGCAGCCTCGACATCATCCGGCAGCTTCTCTCCGTCGGCCGAGAAGAACTTGATGCCATTGTCGAGGTAGGGGTTGTGCGAAGCCGAAATGACAATTCCCGCGCAAGCGTAAAGCGTCCGCGTCAGGTAGGCCACACCGGGTGTTGGCATGGGCCCAAGCAGCAGTATATTGGCGCCTGCGGCAGCCAGGCCCGCTTCCAGGGCGGACTCGAACATATAGCCGGATATTCGCGTGTCCTTGCCGATGACCACGGCCCTTTTCTGGCCTTTGGCCAGGACCACCCCGGCTGCCCTGCCCAACCGCAGCATGAAGTCCGCGGTTATGGGCGCTTCTCCAACCCGGCCGCGAACACCATCGGTACCAAAGTACTTTCTATCCATGCGCTGATTCTAACCCCAGTTTCAGTCTTGCGTGTTATCCAGCCGAAAGCGCCGCCAAGGTTTTCAGGGCGTCCACGGTTTCACTGACATCGTGCACCCGCACAATTGCAGCACCAAGTTGGGCAGCCAGAATTGCCGCCACGATGGAGGCCGGCATTCGCTGGCGCACGGCTTTCCCGGTGATTTCTCCCAGCATGGCTTTGCGCGAGACCCCGACCAACAGGGGGAAACCCAGTTCAGAAAGACGGGGTATTGCCCGGAATAGCTCCAGATTGTGCAGAAATGTCTTGCCAAAACCGAACCCTGGGTCGAGCACGATAGCTTCATCCAAAATGCCGGCAGCCCGGCATGCCGAAACCCTGTCCAGAAGAAAACCCTGAACGTGTGAAACTACGTCCTGGTAGTGAGGCGCTGCTTGCATGGTGCGCGGTATGCCATGCATGTGCACAAGGCAAACCGGCACATTCAGGCTGGCCGCCATTTCCAGGGACCCCGGCTGCTGCAGAGCGAAAACATCGTTAATCATGTCCGCGCCTGCTCCAACCGCTGCCTGCATGACCTCGGGTTTACTCGTATCGATTGAAATGGCTATATCCAGCTCAGATTTCATTCGGCGGATCAGGGGAACAGTGCGGGCAATCTCTTCTTCCGGGGAAACCGGCAAAGAACCGGGCCTCGATGATTCTCCACCAACATCAATGATGTCCGCTCCGGCCGCAATCATGTCCAGGGCATGCTGCAGCGCCCGCTCGGAATCGCTCCACTGGCCTCCATCGGAAAATGAGTCGGGTGTAGTGTTAAGCACTCCCATGACCCAAGGGCGGCCCCGTCCACGGAGCTTCATGTCAAACCTCAACGTCGAGAGCCTAGACCTGTTCTGCTGGGCCGCCGATGGGGGATTTTACGTCCCGGTCATCCTTGCTGCTTGCCTTGGGGTCCGGTTCGTTATCATTCCAGCCTTCCGGTGGATCCGGCTCGAGACCCGCCATGATCTGGGTAATCTGGTCGCCATCAATCGACTCATACTTCATCAAAGCGTCCGCCATGCTATGCAGTTGCTTCAGGTGTGCCTGCAGTAGCGCCTGGGCAGTGCCATGCGCCGTCTCAATAATGGTGCGAATCTGCTCATCAATCAGGCGTGCGGTGTCGTCAGAGACGTGCTTGTGCTGCGTTACCGAGCGACCCAGAAATACTTCGTCCTCGTCTTCGGCATAGGTCTGGGGTCCCAGCTTGTCAGTCAGTCCCCATTTCGTGGTCATGTTGCGTGCGATGTTGGTGGCCCGCTCAATGTCATTTGACGCGCCGGTGGTTACATTCTCCGCGCCAAAAACAAGTTCTTCCGCGACCCGGCCGCCAAATAAGCTGGCCAGTTGGCTCTCCAGTTGTTTTTTCGAAATACTGTACTTGTCCTGCTCCGGCAGAAACATGGTCACTCCCAGAGCCCTTCCCCGCGGAATGATGGATACCTTGTAAACCGGATCGTGCTCCGGCACGAGACGTCCGACTATCGCATGGCCAGCTTCATGGTAGGCCGTAAGATTCTTCTCTTGTTCCGACATCACCATGGAACGGCGTTCAGTGCCCATCAGGATCTTGTCCTTGGCACGGTCCAGGTGCTCCATGCTCACTGACTTGGCGTTGTCCCGGGCAGCAAACAATGCAGCTTCGTTCACCAGGTTTGCCAGGTCGGCGCCGGAGAAACCCGGGGTGCCCCGGGCGATGACCTTGGCCACGACGTCCTCCGCCAGCGGCACCTTGCGCATGTGAACCTTGAGTATGGCTTCGCGTCCACGAATGTCCGGCAGCGGCACGTACACCTGCCGGTCAAACCGGCCCGGCCGCAGCAAAGCCGGGTCCAGCACATCAGGCCGGTTGGTTGCTGCAATGACTATGACTCCCTCACCACCCTCGAAGCCATCCATTTCCACTAATAGCTGGTTGAGTGTCTGCTCCCGCTCATCATGGCCTCCGCCCAGCCCGGCGCCCCGGTGGCGGCCAACTGCGTCGATTTCATCGATGAAGATGATGCATGGCGCGTGCTTTTTCGCCTGGTCAAACATGTCGCGCACCCGGGAAGCGCCTACGCCCACGAACATTTCGACAAAATCCGAGCCTGAAATTGAAAAGAATGGGACTTTGGCCTCACCGGCAATGGCCTTGGCAAGCAGGGTCTTACCTGTGCCCGGCGCGCCCACCATGAGCACTCCGCGCGGAATGTGCCCGCCCAGCTTCTGGAATTTGCCCGGATTGCGCAGGAACTCGACCAGTTCACCCACTTCCTCCTTGGCCTCTTCCACACCGGCGACATCAGCAAACGTGATTTTTACCTGGTCTTCGCCCTGTAACTTGGCCCTGCTCTTGCCAAACGACATGGCCCCGCGGCCAGCACCGCCTCCTTGCATCTGGCGCATGAAATAGACCCAAACCCCGATCAGCAGAAGGATGGGAGCAACACCCAGAATGAGGTCCACCAACACCGAGCGCTCAGCGGGCGGTTCAGCAGTGATGTCGACATGGTTTTCAACCAGGTCATCAATCAGTTTTTGGTCAGGCGGGCCGAACGTCTGGAAGTCCTTGCCATCAGCAGTTCGCCCGGAAACCTGGTTGCCACTGCCGGTGCTTTCAATATGAACCTGCGCAACCTGCCCGGAGCGCACGTTTGCCAGGAACTGTGAATAGGACACCGTGTCGGTGACCGCAGTGACACTGGCGTAATGATTGAAAATAGAAACCAGCACGATGGCGATGATCGCCCAGGTAAGCAGATTCTTGGCAAGGTCGTTCAAGTCAGTTTCCTCTAATTCTATGTTGAGATGTGCTGGACTGCTTAAGCCATGAGATCAATTTACCCGACCTTGTGTCCCTGGGCCAGTAAATAGACTTCGCGGCTGCGGGAACGCGAAGCATCCGGCTTGCGCACTGTGACCCTGGTAAAAATTCTCCGCGCTTCGCGAACATATGCATCAAACCCCTCACCATGGAAAATCTTGACCAGGAAATCGCCTCCTGGTTTCAAATGTGACCGCACAAAGTCGAGTGCGCATTCAGCAAGGTACATGGCCTTGGTCTGGTCCGTCACGGCCATTCCACTCATATTGGGGGCCATGTCGGACAACACAAGATCAACCCGCCGCCCGCCAAGCAATTTTACCAACTGCTCCAGGGGTATATCCTGCGTAAAGTCACCCCGGATGAACTCGACGCCTTGCAGGGGTTGAATATCCAGCACATCCAATCCGATGACCCTGCCCTTGGCGCCTGCTTCTGTGACAGCCACCTGACACCATCCACCTGGCGCACAGCCGAGGTCAACGACGCAGGAACCGGGCTTGATGAGTCCATACTTTTCGTCAATTTCCATCAGTTTGAACGCAGAGCGTGAACGCAAGCCGAGCTTCTGCGCCTGCTTCACATAGGGATCATCGAAATGCTCCATTAGCCATTTTTTGCTGCTTTTGCTTCGTGCCATCGCCGCTGTACCTTCGCGTGCTAGAATTCCCGTCCTGAAATGGGGGCTAAAAACGGGCAACAACATCGCATTCGAGTCACCCCGTGCCAGAACACCACTCACAGTTTGACATATCAGGAAGCAACTCATGCCACTATCGACCCAACAGGTGCGCTATCTGCGGGGGCTCACCCATAATCTCCAACCAGTAGTCACGATAGCTGACAAGGGCCTGAGTGAAAATGTCCTGGCAGAAATAGATGCCGCCCTGGTCAAACACGAACTGATAAAGGTAAAACTGAGAGCAGAAAGAGACCTGCGAAAACAATGGATAGAGGAGGTAATCCAAAAATTCAAAGCAGAGAAAGTCCACGTAATTGGGCAAGTGGCGTGCTTTTATAAACGCAACAGCAAGAAGCCCGTTATCGCGCTTCCGGGCAAAGCCTGATCGAAGGGAATGCTGTGGACCTTACGCTGCAAAGGCCGGGGAACCATCTCTTCATAAGAGCAATTTCTGACGAGGGGATACAGGTGGGTGAACAGTGGTACTCCGAACCCCTGATCATTTCCGCGACCAGCCTGGTAACTGACTGGGAAACGCGCTCCGTGGAAGATCTCCATCCACCCAGTTTTGCAAAGATTTTTGAATTGAGACCCGAAGTAGTGCTCATAGGCACTGGAATCCGCCAGCAATTCCCGCCGGTGGAACTGATGATGGAGTTTTACCGCCGTGGCATTGGTGCCGAGGTGATGTCGACTACGGCCGCCTGCAGGACATTCAACGTGCTGGTGTCTGAACAGCGTCTGGTTGTTGCAGCTCTCATGCCGATTACACCGTGCTGATGTTCTCTTTCAGTCCATAAACGGGAATTCTGAACATCCTTCCTTGCCGGAGATGTCACGCAATCTTTTCAAAGCGCTCATTTGTACCTGACGCACACGCTCGCGCGTAACCCCCATCAATCGCCCCGCTTCTTCCAACGTGAGTCGCCCACGGCGGTGTAAGCCGTAGCGATATTCAATTACTTCCCTTTGTTGTGCGGTCAGTTTTTCCAGCCAGCTTTCCAAGAGTCGTTGCGCTGCGGTATCAGCGCATTCTGCCTCTGGATTCCGGTGGTTTTCATCGGGAATGCTGTCAAGCCACTCGCGGCCGGGATCAGAACTGGTTGATTCAGAACCAGGTGCAATGGTTTCGTGCAGTTCGATCAAGCTCAGCACAGTACCCAGATCGGCGCCAAGCTCCAGGGTTAATTCCAGCGCTGTGGGTCTCCGGTTGAGTTTCTGCTCCAGGGACCGTGACGTACGAAGTTGACTCGCCAGTGCGCGAATAATATGCACAGGCAGGCGCACCGTGCGGCCCTGGTTCATGATAGCGCGCTCAACAGATTGGCGTATCCACCAGGTCGCATAAGTTGAAAACCTGCAGCCCCTTCCCGGGTCGAATTTCTCCACGGCCCTGATCAAGCCCAGATTGCCTTCCTCGATCAGGTCCAGCAAAGGCAGACCGCGTTGGGTATAGCCGCGGGCGACTTTCACAACCAGGCGCAGATTTGCTTCTATCATGCGCTGGCGGCTTTTTGCGCAACCGGCCTGAGCCGCTCGAGAGAGCTGGATTTCCTGTTCCGCAGTAAGGAGCCTGGTCCGGCCAATTTCATTGAAATAATAACGTGTTACATCGCCATTGTGGCCGGGCAAACGTCTCGTGCTGGTTCTGCCCGGGAGGGGGGATGAAACGGCGGGATATGCATCATCTGCAAAGAGCATGGGTACATCCGTGTGCCCGGCAAGGGCTTCGTGCATCCATCCTCCCAACGCTGGTCAAGCGTTGTCAGGTCGGCCCGTCCTGGTGTTGCCCGCGTTTTGCCGACCATAGTGAGTTGAAGTGACGGTGGGACGGACCGAAAACGCTAACACAATCCTGCATCGTTGTCTCCACACCGCACTCGTCCGAGCTGGACACCGGAGCATGGCCCAGGCCAGCCTCTCGACCGGTTCCCGGTCTCACCTTCTCCTGCAACATTCGTCGCGTCCGTGCGTGACTGGTCAGAGGACCCTTAGCGTTGCGGAAGATACTTCAGGGGGTCCTGCGGTGTGCCATTCACTCGAATTTCGAAATGCAGCTCTGGCTGGTTGCGATCATTAGTTCCCATTTCGGCAATTTGGCTGCCGGCAGTCACCTGTTGGCCCTCGCTGACCATGCGCTTGCTGTTATGTGCATAAGCGCTGAGCATTCGATCGCTGTGCTTGATAATGACCAGTTCGCCGTACCCAAGCAGGCCATTTCCGCTGTACACCACCTGGCCGTTCGCCGAGGCAACTACCGCCTGGCCTGGCCTGCCCCCGATATCAATGCCCTTTCGGGCCGGATCGTTGGCCTGGAATCTACTGATCACTCTGCCATCAGTCGGCCACATCCAGTGTGATGGATCCTTCCCGGGCGCCGCATACGCAGTGCTTGAAGGAGTTTGCGTGCCGATAGCCGCAGCCCCGCCAGGCGCAGTGGAAGCAGCACTGCTGCCCGCAGCCGGGCTGCTCGTAACCGGGCTTGCAGCCTCCGGCTCAGTTGGTGAGGAAGGTATTCCAGGCGGCGATTCCGCCTGGGTACCGTCTGCCGGGGTTTCGATAGTTGCAGTCGTTGATCGGGGCGTTTCGACAGTACGCGTGGTGCTTGACCCCGGCGAAGGTACTGCAGTGGTTTGCACGCCGGAAGAGCCTGCTGTGGCGCCGGCCGGCGCACCGGCCGCAGCACCAAGCCCTGACGATCCAGGCTCTGACGCATCGATGTTTTCGGTTAAACGCAGTTCCTGATCAGGATAGATGATGTACGGCGCCGAAATGTTGTTAAGCTGCGCTATGTCTCGCCAGTCCAGTCCAAACTTGAATGCAACGGCGCTCAGATTATCTCCACTGCGCACGCGATAGTACCCATCCGGGGTGCCTTTGTGGGAAACGGAGCTTGGGCCGGCTGAGGGTGCAGGCTTGGGCGGCGGCCCGGCACAGCCCACCAGGGTGCAGGCGATAAAAGCGAACAGGGCAATCTTCATGAATCAGACCAGGCCACTGAGAAGGGGGACAAAGATAACGCCACCAAGATCTTTTTCCTCAAAACCGGTTTCTGTCCTGCGGACAGACAGCAGGCGCTGAGCTCCCTGCCTTTCTACCGGGATCACAAGGATGCCACCCACTTTTAGCTGTTGCAGCAATTCCGGCGGAATTTCCGCACCGGCGGCAGTGACCACGATGCCGTCAAACGGAGCCTGGCTGGGCCATCCCAGGTGCCCGTCAGCATATCGCGTGTAGATGTTTTTCAGCCGCAGACGGTGAAACCGTCTGCGGGCCAATTTGAGCAATTTCTCGATACGCTCAACGGTGAATACCTGCGGCACCAGACCAGCCAGAATAGCTGCCTGGTAACCCGATCCGGTACCAATTTCAAGGACTTTTTCCGGGGAACCACCGTCCAGCAGAACCTGGGTCATTTGTGCCACAATCCAAGGCTGGGAGATGGTCTGGCTTTGCCCTATGGGCAGCGCCGAATCTTCGTACGCCCGGCTTGACAAGGCCTCATCCACAAAGGCATGGCGAGGTATCGTGGCCATGGCCTTGAGCACACGCTCGTCCTTGATGCCATCGTCGCGCAGGCGCTGCACCAGGCGGTCGCGGGTGCCTTGTGATGTCATGCCGCTTCCTTGGGGGGCGGACCGGGGTTCATGCTGGTGAATCATGTACCGGCCCCTTCAGTCCCGGCCTCTGCAGACTCAGCCACATCCAGGCTGATGTCAGAAACCCACCCAGCTACCTGTTCCAGCGCTTGGTAGCGAGTCAAATCGACATGGATGGGTGTGATAGAAACGTAACCACGTCGTACTGCATTGAAATCAGTTCCGGGTCCCGCGTCCTGCTCGGCACCGGCCGGGCCTATCCAGTACATGGGCTCACCCCTGGGGTCGAGCATCTGGATCGTGGGTTCCGCACGATGCCGATGGCCCAGGCGGGTCACTTCGAAACCGCGGACCTCCTTCCAGGGGATGTCGGGCACATTGATGTTCAGTATGGTATCGGCCGGCAATGGGTCTTTCCTCAGGCGTTCAATCACCAGGATGACAACCCGGGCCGCGGTTTCGTAATAAAGGGGTTTTTCATCGAAAACCAGGGAAACAGCGATGGCGGGCAAGCCCAGGTAGCGACCTTCCATTGCGGCTGCGACAGTGCCGGAATAAATTACGTCATCGCCGAGGTTGGCACCGGCATTGATGCCGGAAACCACCATGTCCGGGTCCCGGTCAAGGAGCCCCGTCAGAGCGATATGCACGCAGTCCGTGGGTGTGCCGCTAACCCGGAAGGTCTGCTCTTCGATTTCCTTGATACGAACAGGCGCATTCAAAGTAAGTGAATTGCTGGCACCGCTGCGGTTCTGGTCCGGCGCCACGATAGTGACATCGCCCAAGCGCTTCAACCATTGTGACAAAACCCTTATGCCACGTGCTGAAATCCCATCATCGTTACTGACTAGAAAATGCATCGCATGTATCGTCGCTCACCCCGGTCGGCAATTGCGGGGTAGTAATGTTCTGATTCCAGGACGGAAATGTCGAAGAGGTGATATTGTACGATTTAAAGCAAGGTACGGAAATGAAATCAGGTAAAAAGCACACAGAAAGCGCGGATATTTTTCGCGCAGCCATGACCGGTGTTCAACCGCTGAAGTGTGACAACCGCCTCGTTCAGCGGCCACCCAGGCCCGCGCCAGTCCCCGCTCAATTTCATCGCGACGAAGCAGCCGTTCTGCAGGAACTGCTGCAGCCTGTTGGTGATCCGGCTGAAATTGAAACTGGTGAAGAATTACTCTACCTCCGACCAGGTTATCCACCGCGACTTCTGCGTCAATTGCGCCGGGGTTTCTTCAGTTCCGCTGACTCCATCGATTTGCACTCGATGACAGAAAAAATTGCACGGGACGTGCTGCTGCAGTTTATCGCGCAGGCAAACCGGCGCGGCCTTGGCTGTGTCCGGGTCATTCACGGCAAAGGCTTGCGTTCTCAAGGGCGGCCCGTTCTCAAGTTGATGGCACAAAAGATCCTGCGAAAACTCCCGTCTGTCATTGCATTTGCATCGTGCCGGCCAGTTAACGGCGGAACGGGCGCCGTTGATATTCTGCTCAAAGATTCCGGCCTGTCGGCGCCATGACCGGTTTACTTTTATTTGTGCTGTTCATTGTTGCCGCGCTTGCCTGGTGGAGACTGCTACAGGGCAGAGAAGCAGCGCGTCGTGCCGCCGGCATGGCATGCCGTGAGCATGATCTTCTGCTTATGGATGATACTGTGGTTCTCGACAAGATCGAACTGACGGGCCTGGCTCAATTAAGGTCGTACGGTCTGCGCTACCGCTTTGAATTCGCCCACAACGGGATACTGCACAAAGGCGGCAGCGTCCTGATTTCCGGGGGCGAGCCAATACGGGTGGTGATCACAACCAGCAGTGGTCAGTTGATTGAAGAGTATTGAGGAACCTCTGCTGAGGTGAATTCTATTTGACCAGTTTCAGATGGGGTTTGGGCGAATCGCCATCGCCTGGCCCGGCACCGGTTGGCGGTATGTTCCCTTCTTCCTGCGCGAACATCATGCCTTGGCCGTTTTCCTTGGCATAAATCGCGAGCACAGCTTCCAATGGCACTTTGACTTCATAACGACGCCCCGAAAACCTGGCGTTGAAACTCAGCCATTCATTTGCCATGTCCAGGTCGTGAACAGCTGCATGGTCGATGTTCAAAATAACCTTGCCCTTTTGCACAGCCTGTTCAGGCACGTCAACTCCCTCGACGGCAGCATCGACCAGGATGTGTGGAGTCATCCGGTTCTCACTTATCCATTCGTAGAGTGCCCGTAACAGGTACGGGCGGTTTGAGGTCATTTCTCCTGCCATGAGTACCGCGTTAGCCTCAGGCCAGGTTCAGCAACAAGTCCCGCTCAGCCTGCGTAAGGCTGGCTTTGAAAGAAGTACGGGAAAAAATTCGATGGGCATAGGCTTCGACGGCTGCGCCGGGCTTGCCCAGCTTTATTCCAAAATAGGACAGGCGCCACATCAGAGGGCCGAGCGTGCAGTCAACCAGGGTCAATTCCGGGCTGAGCACAAAGTCAGCCATTTTGAAAAGATCGTTTGCGGCAATGATGGTTTCTCTCAATAACTTGCGTGGCTTTTCGCCTTTCTTGCCGCTGGTTGCCTCAACCTCCTGTGCAATTGGAAACCAATCCTGCAGCACGCGGTGATGCACCAACCGCAACTGGGCTCGCGACACCGGGTCCACCGGCATCAAGGGAGGGTGCGGGTAACGCTCATCCAGGTAGTCGTTGATTACGCCGGCGTCGTACAGGACAAGGTCACGATCGACCAGGGTCGGTGCCTGGTTATACGGATTCAGTTCAGCCAGGTCTTCTGCAGCAGACTTGTCTTCACTTATGTTGACAATATCGACATTAATGCCTTTCTCGGCCAGAACGAATCGCACTCGGTGGCTTTCCATACCAGTGTCCGAGGAATAGAGCGCCATAGTTGAACGGCCTCGAGCTGTTACTGCCACATTATTCTCCCAGTCCTGTGTACTCATGAAAGTTCGTAAATAGTGATTCGTAAATGGTTATTGATGTTTGGCCAGCTGAAGCGTCAGTGAATGTCGCGCCAGAATTCGGCCTTCAGTGCAAATGCGAGCAAGGCAAAGACCGCGAGAAATAACATCACCCATATACCAATGCTCTTCCGCTCAAGTTTTGCGGGCTCGCCGAGATAGTCCAGGAATGTCACCAGGTCACGAACAGTTTGTTCGTATTCTTCCGGGGTCTGTAAGCCTTTCACCGCCAGTTCCAGGTGATCAATCACCTGCTCATGTCCGTCGGCGACATACTTAGGTTTTTGGATACCCTGTAATTGCCACAGGACGTGAGGCATGGCTGCATTCGGCAGACTCAAATTATTCCACTTGCCGCTTTCATCCTGATAGAAGGTTTTCAGGTAGGTGAAGAGCCAATCCGGTCCTCTTGACCTGGCTATCAATGAAAGATCAGGTGGCGCTTTGCCAAACCAGCGTACAGCCTGGTCGGGATTCATGGCTATATCCATGGTGTCACCGATTTTAGCACCGGAAAACACCAGGTTTTTCATTACCGCTTCCTCGCTCAGGTCCAGGTCCTCCGAGAGGCGGTTATAACGCATGTACTTTGCACTGTGGCACGAAAAGCAGTAGTTGACGAACCATTTTGCGCCACGCTGAGCAGCAGCCACGTCCCGGATGTTTATTCCGGCATTTTCGAGGTGCTCTTCTTCGCTGCTGCCAGACACAACGCCAGTGAACCCCAACGTGGCCAGGCAGAACGCCAAAATAAGGAGCAGCTTTTTCATCAGTGCGTCACTCGTTGCGGTACCGGCCTGGTCTTCTCCTTGGGACTCAAAAAGAAGAGCAAGATGAAAAACGCGAAATATACGAAGGTCCAGACCCGCATCTCTATGGTTTGACTGGGCGTTCCCTCCGCCATTCCCAGCATGCCCAGGCGAACAAAGGCCACTGCGAACAAGCCGAGCATGACCTTGTATTGCAAGCCGCGGTATCGAATGGACTTAACCGGCGCGCGATCGATCCATGGCACGAAAAACAGGATCACGACCGAAGAACCCATCAACAGGACCCCGATCAACTTGTCGGGCACTGCCTTCAGAATCGCGTAAAACGGTGTGAAGTACCACACGGGCTTGATGTGGATTGGAGTTACCAACGGATCCGCCGGTACGAAATTGTCAGGTTCAAGGAACAAGCCACCCGCCTCCGGCCAGAAAAAGATAATAAAAGCCATGATCAGCAGGAACACGGAAACACCAAAAATATCCTTGACGGTGTAGTAAGGGTGAAATGGTATTCCATCAAGAGGAATACCCTTGTCATCCTTGAATTTCTTTATTTCAATGCCGTCGGGGTTATTTGAGCCGGTTTGATGCAGTGCCGCCAGGTGCAGAACAACCAGCACCAGCAAAGCAAGCGGGATAGCGATGACATGCAATGCAAAGAACCGGTTGAGCGTAGCATCAGAAATGAAGTAATCCCCGCGAATCCATTCCGTCAGCGGTTCCCCGATGCTGGGGATGGCACCAAACAGGTTAATGATCACCTGTGCGCCCCAGTAGGACATTTGCCCCCAGGGTAGCACATAACCCATGAACGCTTCGGCCATCAGGGCAAGGTATATGAATACTCCGAGCACCCACAACAATTCGCGTGGCTTGCGATGTGAGCCGTAGAGCAAGGCGCGGAACATATGCAGGTATACCGTGATGAAGAAAAGCGAAGCACCGGTCGAGTGCATGTAGCGAATCAACCAGCCAAAGTCCACATCTCGCATGATGAACTCAACCGAGGCAAACGCCATATCGGCCGAGGGCTTGTAGTTCATGGTCAGGAAAATACCCGTGACGATCTGCATCACCAGTACCAGCAATGCCAGCGAGCCCATGTAGTACCAGAAATTGAAATTCTTTGGAGCGTAATACTTGGCCAGGTGATCATTGTAAAACTGGGTGACAGGCAGGCGCTCATCAACCCAGTTCATGAGTTCTCCCGCTTTCCTCGTTAGCGTGCTGGCCGGCTTGTCCATTACGCTTCTCCTGCAGGGGCAACACCAATCAGGAGTGTCTGGTCGGTGATGTAACTATATGGGGGGATACGCAAGTTTTTCGGCGCCGGCACCCCCTGGTATACCCGTCCGGACATATCGAACCTGGACTTATGGCAAGGGCAGAAAAAGCCACCTTTCCAGTCTTCATCAAACGGCTCCGGCCTAACCTCCGGCAGCAGCTGTGGCACACACCCGAGATGCGTGCAATGCATGTTAACAACCAGGAATTCCGGCCGCGATGCACGGGCTTCATTCTTGGCAAACTGAGGCTGTTCGGATTCCAGCGAATACGGATCCCGCAAGCGATCATCCACTTCAGGCAGCAAGGCAAGAGTTTCCTCTGAGCGGCGCAAAATACCAATGGTTTGGCCGCGCCACTGCACTTTCAGGAGTTGTCCCACTTCAAGGGCTTCAATATTTACGGTGACCGGCGCTCCCACGGCCTGCGCCTTGGCGCTTGGCATCCAGGATTTGATGAAAGGCACGGAGGCAAAACCAACGCCCGTCACTCCGACGGCTGATGTAGTGGCGATAAGAAACCGGCGCCGGCCATTATTCACGCCCTCTGTTGACATCTGTTTCTCCAGCTGGAAGAGGCTCTTTAACGAGTCTTTTCTGTATCAGACGGGCTGGTATCGCTGACGAGGCGCCTGGAAATACTTGTCCTGAATTGTCAGCCAACCGGTCAAATGATTCATTTTATCCGAAAGCTGCCATGCGAAACAACGCATTTACCGATAGAATGCAAAAAGCTGAACGTCATTTGCCCGAAAGGCACCTCAAATACACTACATGGCATGAAAAAAACTACTGAATTACTGGACTTTGTGTTGCGCTGCACAGTCACGGGTCTGGCTGTCGCTTTTCTTGTGGTGTACCTGTGGCCATCACTGCTCAGTCGTAGCCGGCAACCGGAAGAAGCTGGCGTGCCAGGTGCACCGGAGGGTTCTGCTACCTCTGCGCCCCTGTCATATGCAGATGCAGTCAACCGCGCCGCCCCGGCCGTGGTGAGCATTTACACCAGCTCACTGGATCCGCAGCCGGTTTCGCCCGAAGTTCAGCAAGAGCTGGGTGAACGCTACCTCTACCGCATGCGGCGGGATATGGGTTCCGGCGTGTTGGTGAGCGAGGACGGTTATGTCCTGACCAATCAACACGTTATCAGCGGTGCGCAGAACATCAAGATTGCCCTGTGGGATGGTCGTTTGGCCAGTGCGAAGGTCGTTGGCTCCGACCCCGAAACCGACCTGGCCGTGTTGAAAGTTAATCTTACGGGTTTGCCAACTGTCCCTATAGCGCAGGACCCGCCACCGCGGGTCGGTGATGTCGTGCTCGCTATCGGCAATTCACTCGGCCTGAGCCATACAGTAACCATGGGTATCATCAGCGCTACGGGCCGGAACAATATCGGGTCACCAGGTGCTGATGGATTTCTGCAGACTGATGCAGCTATCAATGCGGGCAACAGTGGGGGCGCTCTGGTTAACGCCCGGGGTGAGCTCATCGGAATAAGTGCAAGAAACCTGGGAAGCATCCAAGGTGCGCAGAATATTGGTTTTGCCATACCCATGGTCATCGCCCAGAACGTAATGCAACAAATCATTGATTACGGTTCCGTCAGCCGTGGATGGCTTGGCATTGACTTTTCCAATCTGCCGTCATCCAACCGGCACGGTGATCTCCAGGCCAAGGGCGGAATTCACGTACGCAGCGTCGACCGTGATTCTCCGGCATGGAATGCCGGTATCCGGGAAGGAGACACCATCACCAAGCTGAATGGCGAAGCGGTCAATGACATCCGTGCATTCAACCTCTTGATCTCCTCCACCATGCCCGGCATAAAAGTGGAACTTGAGGTTGAACGAGGATCTGAGGTTTTTTCCACCTACGCGATCCTGATTCAACAACCACCATTGCCCTGAGGCACTCCCGGGCGGATTCGACATTCCTTGCCCTCATGCCTTGGGCAAGGTAACACCTGTTTGCCCCTGGTATTTACCCGCCCGTTCCGCGTAAGACATCTCGCAAGGTTCATCGGATTCGAAGAACAAGAATTGCGCCACGCCTTCATTGGCGTAAATTTTTGCAGGCAGCGGAGTCGTGTTGGAGAACTCGAGCGTCACATGGCCTTCCCACTCCGGCTCAAGAGGGGTGACATTAACGATAATCCCGCAACGTGCGTAAGTGGACTTACCGAGGCAGATTGTCAGGACCGTGCGCGGGATGCGGAAATATTCAATGGTGCGGGCCAGAGCAAATGAATTAGGGGGAATGATGCACACGTCTCCGCTGAAATCCACGAAACTGTTGGCATCGAAGCGCTTGGGGTCAACCACGGCGGAATTGATGTTGGTGAATATCTTGAACTCACGTGCACAGCGGACATCGTAGCCGTAGCTGGATGTGCCATAAGAAATCTGTGCCGTGCCGTCTGCGGAGCACCGTACCTGGCCGGGTTCAAACGGTTCGATCATTCCATGCTGCTCGGCCATCTGCCGGATCCAGCGGTCGGGTTTAATACTCATTTTGTACTCCGATTTTCTGAAAAACTGGCCGGATCGTCTCAAGGCACCCGGTGGCCAGAGCGTATTAGCGGTTTTGCAGATTGATCTGTGGCAGATTCAGCTCCAGGCTCCGTGGCCGTCGTGCCAACAACGAGGCGAGCCTGCGCGCGCATTGCCGGTAACTGACAGAGATTTCAGACTCAAGCTCTGCCACCAGAGTTGGAGTACCGTGGTCCAGATCAGAGCGGATCCGGGTAGCCAGAGGCAACTGGCCCAGCAGCGGCAGTCCATACTCCTGCGACATTTTCTCGCCACCACCTGTGCCGAATATGGCCTCTTCGTGGCCACAATGACTGCAGATATGGGTACTCATATTTTCCACGATGCCAAGCACTGTCACATTCACTTTGCGAAACATCTGTACAGCCTTGCGCGCGTCCAGTAAAGCGATGTCCTGAGGCGTAGTTACCACTACTGCGCCACTGACCGGCACTTTTTGCGCAAGGGTTAACTGGATATCGCCCGTCCCGGGCGGCAGGTCTACCACGAGATAATCCAGTCCCTTCCAGTCGGTTTCAGTCAATAATTGCTGCAGGGCCGAAGTTACCATGGGCCCTCGCCAAATCATCGGTGTGTCCTCTTCAACCATGAAACCGATGGACATTACCTGCAATCCATGCGCCTGCTGCGGCACAATTTTTTTCCCGTCAGATTCCGGCCGGCCCGAAATTCCCAGCATGCGGGGAATACTGGGGCCGTAAATATCAGCATCCAGAATACCCACCCGGGCGCCGTCGGCCTGCAGGGCCAGGGCAAGGTTGACCGCGGTTGTAGACTTACCAACACCTCCTTTGCCTGATGCCACCGCAATGATGTTCCTGATCTCGCTCATCGGCTTCAGGTCGCCCTGGACCTGGTGTGCAAACACACGCCAGCTGAGATTTACGCTGACGCCGGTAATGCGCGAATCCGCCAGGAGCTCGGACTGCACCGCAGAAATTACCAGCTTCCGTATGCCTTCTATGGGATAGCCTGCCCTCAGGTCCACGGCTACACGATCCTGCTCAATTTCAACACCTTGCAGCCAGCCCAGGCTGACAATGTTGTCCGTACCGCCAGGCTCCTGTACCCGGGCCACCAGGTCAGTAACAATCTGTTCAGTCAAAATCGGCATACCCTCTCGCGCTCCACATTGCTGGCCATGAATGACAGCGGCCATTGTATCGACTTGGCGCGGTAATGGTATGGGTGAACCTGACGGGTAGTACAGATAATCGACTCGCCGTGACATAATTCGGCATGCATAGCCAAACCTATCCCAAGTCAACCCCAAGCCAACTATGGCAAAAAACCAGATGAGTGAATCCAGGCGACAAATCCTGCTGACCAGCGCATTGCCGTATGCCAACGGAGACATGCACCTGGGGCACATGCTGGAATACATCCAGACGGACATCTGGGCGCGATTCCAGCGCGCACAGGGCCATGAATGCTATTTCGCCTGGGCGGATGATGCACATGGAACACCTGTCATGCTCCGTGCCCGGTCCGAAGGGATTTCGCCGGAACAGCTGATTGCGCGCATGAACGAGGAGCACAAGGCCGATTTTCGTGATTTTGGCATAAGTTACGACAACTACTCCTCAACGCACACTGACATCAACCGCGAACTGGTCGAATTGATTTACCAGCGCCTGGACGAAGCCGGCTACATCGAACGCCGCAACATCAAGCAACTGTATGACGAACAGGAAGGCATGTTCCTGCCTGACCGGTTTATCCGGGGAACCTGTCCAAAGTGCGGTACCGAAGATCAGTATGGGGACAGCTGCGAGTCCTGTGGCAGCACCTACGCCCCGACCGATTTGCTCAATCCCCGTTCCGCCGTGAGCGGTTCCGTCCCGGTAGTGCGGGAATCCGAACACTACTTCGTGCGCCTTTCCGCATTCGAGGGCGTGTTAAAAACCTGGATGAGCTCCGGCACGTTGCAAACGGAAATTGCCAACAAGATGCAGGAATGGTTTGCTGATGGGCTGCGGGACTGGGATATTTCCCGCGATGTGCCCTATTTCGGTTTTCGCATCCCAGGCACCGAGGACAAGTATTTTTATGTATGGGTAGATGCTCCCGTTGGCTATATCGCCAGTTTCAAGGAACTGTGCAATCGCAAAGGGCTCGATTTCGATCACTGGTGGAATCCTGGTTCTCCAACCGAGCTCTATCACTTTATCGGCAAGGATATTGTCTACTTTCACACCTTGTTCTGGCCTGCCATGTTGATGGGATCAGGGTTCAGGACACCCACTGCAGTTTTTGCACATGGCTTCCTTACTGTAGACGGCGCAAAAATGTCCAAGTCACGCGGTACATTCATCCGCGCCAGGACCTACCTCGACCACCTGGAGCCGGATTACCTGCGTTACTACTTTGCCGCCAAACTGGGATCCGGCACCGGCGATATCGACCTCAACCTGGGGGACTTTGTGCAGCGCGTGAATGCGGATGTCGTTGGTAAGGTCGTCAATATTGCCAGCCGCTGTGCCGTATTCATCCAGCGCAGTTTCAACAATACCCTGGCTGCCAGCTTGCCCGACCCGGCCCTCTATGGCTCGTTTGTCGCTCAACGCACGGCAATTGCCGCAGAATTTGAAGGCAGGAATTTTCAAGCCGCCATGCGCCTGATCATGGCGCTCGCCGATGAGGCCAACCGCTATATCGATGAGGCCAAGCCCTGGCAGCGCATCAAGCAGGAGGGTGAGTTGGCTGCGGTACATGGTATTTGTACCCAGGGCCTTAACCTGTTCCGCGTATTGATGACCTACCTCGCACCCGTATTACCTTTCACGTCGGAGCGGGCGGCCACGTTCCTGGGGAAGGAACTCAACGACTGGAAATCCATTGACCAGCCTTTGCTGGATTGTGAAATCAGTAGTTTCACGCCTTTATTGACCCGTGTTGACCCGCTCAAGATCGAGGCCATCATTGAGGATTCCCGTGAAGCCATGAAAGCACTGGATCCGGCCATCAGCGAAAGCATAAAAGCGCTGGAGCCATTGGCGGAAGAAATTGGAATTGACACGTTTTCCAAAGTCGACTTGCGCATTGCCTGTATCCGGAATGCTGAAGCCGTAGCCGGGGCCGACAAGCTGGTCAAGCTGACACTGGACCTTGGCAACGAGACCCGGACAGTGTTTGCGGGCATCAAGTCGTCCTACGAACCGGCTGACCTTGTGGGTCGAATGACCGTAATGGTGGCAAACCTCAAGCCTCGAAAAATGCGATTTGGCATGTCGGAGGGCATGGTTCTGGCTGCGAGCGACGGTAGCGGCGGGGTATTCATACTCTCACCTGATTCAGGCGCCACTCCTGGCATGCGTGTAACGTGAAGACCAGTATGCAGAAAGGCTTCAACCGCTGGCGGACATGAAGGACTATCTGCTGATCCTGGTAAGCACCGTACTGGCCAACAATTTTGTCCTGGCGCGATTCCTCGGCCTGTGCCCCTTCATGGGCGTTTCAAACAAGCTGGAAGGCGCCATTGGCATGTCGGTGGTAACCATGTTCGTACTCACGCTGTCGTCGGCATCAAGTTACCTTGTCTACCGGTACCTGTTGCAGCCCTTCTCGCTTGAATACCTGTCCACTTTGACTTTCATCCTGGTCATTGCCGTAACCGTGCAACTGGCTGAATTGGTCATGCGCAAGACCAATCCGGTGCTGTTCAGGATACTTGGCATTTTCTTGCCCCTGATCGCAAGCAATTGCGTGGTGCTCGGTGTAGTCCTGCTCAACGCGCAGCAACAGCACAATTTTGTGCAGTCAGCGCTTTATGGTTTCGGTGCAGCCACGGGCTTTGGCCTGGTTCTCGTGATGTTTGCCGCTATGCGTGAGCGCATTGCTTTTGCAGATGTTCCCATACCGTTTCGCGGGTCCCCCATTGGGCTGATCACTGCGGGCCTGATGGCTCTGGCCTTTATGGGTTTCACTGGCCTGGCCAGGTTGTGACCGGACTCGCCTGATGTCCTTCGCCATTTTTTCAATCGGCCTGCTTGGAACAGCTTGCGGACTGGCCCTGGGATGGGCTGCCAAGAGTCTTCGCGCGGAAACAGACCTGATCGTGAACCGCATTGACCGCTTGCTTCCACAGACACAATGCGGGCAATGCAACTTCAAGGGTTGCCGTCCTTATGCCGAGGCCATAGCTGCCGGGCAAGCTGAAATCAACCAATGCCCACCCGGCGGCGCAGCCGGAATCAGGGCCCTGGCCGATTTGTTAGGGCGGGAACCCTTGCCCCTGAACCCCGAAAATGGACCGGAAAAACCCGCTGCAGTTGCCGTAATCGATGAGCTGGTCTGCATAGGCTGCACCTTGTGTATTGAGGCCTGCCCGGTTGATGCCATCCTTGGCGCGACGAAACAGATGCATACCGTGATCGCAGATGAGTGCACCGGTTGCGAACTGTGTCTTCCGCCCTGCCCGGTCGATTGCATCGTCATGGAGATCCCTCAGCCGGCGATGGAACGGCGTCGCCGGCCGGGGCCATCTCTGGCAGCAGGTATGCCGTGATGCCGGACAGTGCGGTCGAACGTGCGCGTAATGCCGGGCAGCAGCTATTTCATTTTCACGGCGGTTTGCGTTTGCGCCACCACAAGCAGGCCTCGTGCCAGGTTGCGGTGCAGTCTGTTGCGATACCACCGCGGCTTTATATCCCATTGATGCAGCACGCTGGACCGGAAGCGATACCCGCGGTTCCGACCGGAGCGCACGTCCTTAAAGGTGACCCGGTGGCGCGCTTCGATGAGCCATCCATCGGGTATGTGCATGCACCAACCTCTGGCACCGTAGTTGCCATCGCACGGCAGGCCATTACCCATCCTTCAGGGTTGGAAGGCTTATGCGTCGTGCTGAAACCAGACGGCCTGGACCGGTGGACCCGGCTTCAGCCAATTGAGCATTGGCAGTCTGCGGACCCGGAGCTGATCCGGCAGCGGCTTTGTGAGTCCGGCATAGTCGGACTGGGCGGGGCCGTATTTCCTACCAGCATGAAAGTGCAGGAAGCGAGAAACTCCGGAATACACACGCTGATCCTCAATGGCGCGGAGTGCGAACCATATATCAGTTGCGACGAAATGCTGATGCGCGAGCAACCGGACAAGGTCGTGCTGGGCGCTCTTATCCTGCAAAGGGCTGTTGCGGCCGAGCAGGTCATTATCGCCATCGAAGACCAGATGGGAGAGGTATTCAGCGCCTTGCAGACTGCCATCAGCAACGCAGATTGCGCCCACATTCGCCTGGTAAAGGTGCGCACGATTTACCCCGAAGGCGGCGAAAAACAGCTGATCCAGGTTTTGACCGGCCTTGAAATTCCGGCCGGCTGCAGGCCCCCGGACCTCGGCCTGTTATGCCAGAACGTGGCGACTGCAGCAGCCGTTGCCGAGGCAGTGACGGAGGGCAAGCCCCTGGTTCAGCGCGTCGTGACGGTCACCGGGAACGGCGTGAAACGGCCGCGTAATCTGCTGGCCCTCATTGGTACCCCAATCAGCAACCTGGTCGACGCGTGTGGCGGCTACACCCAGGACGCTGCCCGCCTGGTCCTGGGTGGGCCGATGATGGGATATGCCCTGGCTTCAGACCAGAATCCGGTCATCAAGGCAGCCAATTGCATCCTGGTACTGAGCAACCGGGACATACAGACCGATCAGGTGGAGATGCCCTGTATCCGTTGTGGTGAATGTGCCCGCGTATGCCCGGCGCTGCTCTTGCCCCAGACGCTCAATTGGCAAATTCGCAACGACCTGCTGGATGATGCTTCTGACTCCGGGCTTGGCGAGTGTATTGAGTGTGGTTGTTGCGATTATGTTTGCCCCAGCCATATACCCCTGGTGGAATGGTTCCGGTTTGGCAAGTCTGAGCACCATCTGCTGGCCATGGAACGGGCACAGTCTGACCTGGCCAGGGATAGATTCCTGGCGCGGGAAAACCGGCTGGAGCAACTCAAGCAGGACCGCAAGCGCCGCCTGAGTGAGAAAAAGCAGGCTCTGCAGGACCGCACAAGCGTGACCGGCGGCACCATGGGCCAGGGCGCGTCGTGAACCGGAAATTCGCCATTGGCGCAGCACCCCACCTCCCACCCATCAGCACGGTAGGCGCGGTCATGCGACAGGTGCTGTATGCGCTGTGCCCGGGCGTTGTTGCTTACACCTGGTTTTTTGGCACCGGTATTCTGCTGCAAATCCTGCTGGCCACCGGTTTTGCACTCTTGTTCGAAACGCTGATGCTCAAGGTCCGTCAACAACCCGTGGCACTGTTTCTGAACGACTGGAGTGCCGTCGTGACGGCAGTCCTGTTCGCCTTGTGCCTGCCACCGCTGGCCCCATGGTGGATAGCTTGCGTGGGGATGTTTTTCGCCATTGTCATTGCCAAGCATCTCTACGGAGGGCTGGGTCACAACGTGTTCAACCCGGCCATGGTGGGCTACGCCGTGGTGTTAGTCAGCTTTCCACAAGCGATGACTCAGTGGCTGCCCCCGCTTTCGATTGCGCCCACTGATATCGGTTTTCTCGACGGTCTCTGGGCGATATTGAGCGGGCAGCTTCCTGCCGGAATGACCTGGGATGCAATTACCCAGGCCACCCCGCTAGATACCATTCGCACCAGCGTTGCCAGCGGGCATACCATTGCGGAAGCGCGCCAGCTGCAAACGTTTGGCGATCTCGGCGGCCGGGGTTGGGAGTGGATTGCGAATGGCTTTGCAGCAGGTGGCATCTGGCTGATCTGGCGCAGGGTGATTTCCTGGCAAGTGCCCACAGCCATGATTGGCAGCGTCATACTGCTGGGGCTGGCCGGTTACCTGCTGGACCCGGGCAGCAATCCTTCGCCGCTGCAGCACGTGTTCTCCGGAGCCATTGTCCTGGGTGCATTTTTTATTGCCACCGATCCTGTCAGCGGTTGTACCAGTCCGCGCGGACGACTGATATTTGGCGCCGGTGTTGGCATCCTGACGCTGATGATCCGCCGCTGGGGTGCTTACCCGGATGGCGTGGCCTTCGCGGTATTGGTGATGAACATGGCGGCGCCACTGATTGACCGGTATACCCGGCCGAGGATATATGGACGCTAAGCAGGACCTGCCAGAGCCCGGTTCAGCGTGGCGCAACGCATTGACCCTGGGGCTGGTCGCGATGATGGGTAGCGGCCTGCTGGCAGGGGTGAATCAGCTGACACGCCAGCGTATAGAAAGCCAGGAGCGCCGTGCTGCCCTGGTGCAACTGGGCCAGTTGCTGCCACCCAGCCGGTATGACAATGCCCTGCAGGAAGACAGCTACAGCTTTCGTGACACTGCCTGGTTTCCCTCCGGCCAAACCATTACGGTGTACCGCGCACGGATGGACTCTGAACCCATTGCAGCAATTTTCCGGCTCGCGGCGACGGATGGCTACAGTGGTGACATAAATTTGCTGATCGGCATCAATCTTGACGGCAGTCTGACCGGGGTGAGAGTGCTATCACACAAGGAAACGCCTGGTCTTGGTGACCCGATCGAAACCACCAAGAGTAACTGGATACTCACGTTTTCCGGACGCTCGCTGTCCCACCCGGAGAAGGACGGCTGGGCAGTAAAAAGCGACGGGGGGGAATTTGATCAATTTACCGGAGCTACCATCACCCCACGCGCGGTGGTGAAGGCCGTCCGCATGACACTGGAGTATTTTGCTGCCAACAAAGACCTGGTTTTCGCACAGCCTGCAGACAGCCTGGAGACCGCAAAACCGTAATGAGCAGCTACAGACAAATCTTTCTGGATGGCTTTTGGCTGCACAACACCGGGCTCGTGGTCCTGTTCGGGCTGTGTCCCTTGCTGGCAGTGACCAGCACAATAGTGACTGGTTTTGCCCTTGGAATTGCAACCACCGTGGCGCTGGTTTTTTCCAGCCTTGCCGTATCTTTGGTGCGGGGCATCCTCAGTGTAGAAATCAGGATTCCAATATACGTGCTGATCATTGCGTCGGTTGTGACCGTCATCCAGTTACTGATGCAAGCCTGGTTCTTTGGCCTGTACCAGGTGCTGGGCATTTTCGTTCCACTGATCGTTACCAATTGCGCCATTCTGGGGCGGGCCGAGGCATTCGCTTCGCGCAATTCTCCCCTGCCTTCCGTGGTTGATGGACTTGCCACCGGCCTCGGTTTTTGCCTGGTCCTGGTAGTGCTGGGTGCAGTCCGGGAGCTTCTGGGCCACGGCACCTTATTCAGCCAGGCCGGGTTGATCTTCGGAGCACCGGGCGACCATTTGCAGCTCAGTGTCCTTCCGGATCACTACGGATTTCTGCTGGCAATTCTTCCTCCCGGCGCCTTCATGTGCCTGGGCCTCCTGATTGCAGGTCGCAACTGGCTAGCCGGCCGTTCTGCGCAAAGCCAATGAAACCGTCGGACCGTTATGAATTCTTCAGTCGCCTGCGTGCGATTGATCCGCATCCAACTACCGAGCTCAAATATGCAACGCCGTTCGAATTGCTCATTGCCGTCATACTCTCAGCCCAGGCCACCGACGTCTCGGTCAACAAGGCAACGAAGAAGTTGTTTGCAGTAGCCAGAACTCCTGCTGCCCTGATTGCCCTGGGTGAACGTGGCCTTAAGCGCTATATCAAGAGCATTGGCTTGTTCAATACCAAGGCGGCCAACATCATGAAGTGCTGCCACATTCTGCTGGAGAGTTACAACGGTGTCGTGCCCGGCGAGCGATCTGCATTGGAGTCGTTGCCGGGAGTGGGCCGCAAGACCGCAAACGTGGTGCTCAACACGGCATTTGGTCAGCCGACCATAGCCGTGGACACCCATATTTTTCGCGTGGCCAATCGCACCGGGCTGGCCAAGGGCAAGACACCGCTGGAGGTCGAACTTAAATTGCTGCGTGCCGTTCCGGATGAGTTCCTGGGTGACGCGCACCATTGGCTGATTTTGCATGGACGCTATACCTGCAAGGCACGCAAACCCAACTGCCCTGAATGCATAGTCCGCGACCTGTGCGGTTACCGCACAAAAACCAACCCGGTTACCGCACCCGATAGTTGAATTTGTTCGCCCCGAACTCATCACGGAGTAACCCAAATGCTCGATTTTTACGATTCCCTGACTGCAAGGCTGCGTGCTTCCGGCGAATACGTCTGGCCCCTGGTGTTGCGCTTGTTCATGGCCTGGGAGTTCTGGGAGTCCGGAATTACCAAGTTACGGGGCGAGAACTGGTTTGGCGATATACCTTGGGAAAGCTGGCAAAAAGGGTTTCCCTGGCCATTCGACAAAATACCCCTGGATCTCAATTGGCAACTTGCAACCTGGGGAGAAATAGTTTTTTCCCTGCTCCTCCTGCTGGGCCTTTTTACCCGGTTTGCCGCAGTTTCACTGATCGTGATCACCGCAGTGGCCACCGCGGCTGTTCACTGGCCGGCGGAATGGGGCAGCCTGGACGAGTTATGGAAAGGGTATGCCATCACGGCCACAGGCTTTGGCAACTTCAAACTTCCGTTGATATTCATAGCTATGCTGCTGCCATTGGTATTCCATGGGGGTGGCAAGCTGAGCATCGATCATGTTTTACTGAAGCTGAGTGGCAGCCATCAGGGTGCCCTGGACAGCCAGGGTGATGCTGTTGCAGCTGGCTTGGCCTTCCTGGTTTTGTCGGTTTCAACCGTATTTCTCGAACCCACCTGGGGCATTACATTTTTTTCACTGGCCGTTGTGTCCTGGGTAGTTCCGGTGTTTACCCGGTAGCGAGGTCCTTTGTGGCCTGGTATCAGCCTGGTCCTGCCAACTGCGAAAAAGGCATAGGCATTGGTTCGAGGTCGTACCCGTGCTGATGCAGCAGGGCCAACAGGCCGCCCGGGCCCGGCAGGTGCAGGGCGCCAACGGCAACAAACACCCGGCCTTCCTGCAACAGGTTCAGCAGATTTTCGACCATGTGCTGATTGCGCTCCAGTATGCCCCCGCGCAAGAAATAGTCTCGAATTTCGGGATCCAGTTGGGAAAATTGCTCTTCGGACAAGCGCTGCAACCGGGCAAGATCACCGGTGAGGTAGACATCCACCATCTCATGGTTAAGTTCATCGACGCGCTGATAATCAGACAAGGCCTGGTCCAGCAATGCCAATTGATACTCAACCGGCATGTTTTCCAGGAATGACAACTGTTGCTCCAGGGTTTCAAGGCCGCTTACCGTCATTCCAGATCCGCCCGCGCGGAGTGAGAGTGAAAAATCCATGAAAAGGCCGGTCTCGGGTACCGGAACACTCAAAGTCATCATGACCGCCCAGACCTTCATTCTTGTTTTCCGTTCCAGCGGAACGTGGTAAGCCGCCAGCGCCGCCATGACCCGTTCATAGCGTTCCTTCCCAAGGGTACGCTCAAGGTTTTCAGCATCCGGGTATTGCATGAACTCATTAATGCGGCCGATCGTCGCCATGTCCGGCACCAACTCCATGGCAAACACCTGGCATGATGTCAGTTGGGCAATGAAATCGGCCGGGAAATCGAGCACCCTGGGATCTTCACTATGGATGGTGCCCAGCACGTAACCCGCGTCTACGCCACCCTTGCTCATGCGCCAGAACGCGCTCTGTCCGGCATCGCCTTGTGAGGCCGAAAGCCCTCCACTTGCAAACAGCAGTGCGAGCAGCAGGATGTTGGCAAACCAGGCCAGCACGCACGCGCGCAGGCTGATGCAGACGCTGTCCAAGCTCACGTTTGAGCGCATGGCAATTCCTTATCCAATACCGTATCCTCGGCGGTTCCTGGCAAGCAACCGAACCCCAACTGGAGCATTATGCCGCGCATTGCAGATCGATTCAGAGGTTTTCTGCCTGTGGTGGTTGATGTGGAAACCGGCGGATTCAACCCGAAAACCGATGCCCTGCTGGAGATCGCCGCTTGCATTCTGCGCATGGATGATTTTGGACGGTTGGTAATGAGCGAAACCATTTCCGTTCATGTGGAGCCATTCGATGGTGCCAACATCGATCCGAAATCCCTGGAAATTACCGGCATACGCCTGGACAGCCTTTTGCGGGGTGCTGTGCCTGAGAAAGAAGCGCTGAGCCGCATCGCACAGCCGATTCGGAAAGAGATTCGCGCTACCGGTTGTCAGCGTGCCATTCTGGTCGGTCACAATGCATTTTTTGACCTGTCCTTTGTCAATGCGACTATTGCCCGCACCGATTTCAAGCGCAGCCCGTTTCATCCGTTCAGTTCATTTGACACGGCCACGCTTGCCGGGCTGGCCTTCGGGCAGACCGTGCTTTCCCGGGCGGTGCAGTCAGCCGGCCTGGAATGGAACGAATCCGAGGCGCACTCAGCAGTTTATGACACCGAAAAAACGGCCGCGCTTTTTTGTTCCATTGTTAACCGATGGAAAATCCTTACCGGCTTCTAAAAGGGCTGGTCCGTAATTGCGGGAACCCGGAAATCTAAGCACTATCAACCTCGGATCTATAGTGAGGAGCATTCATGAACAATCACCTGATGGACACCTATGCACGCCTGCCTGTAGCCTTTGAGCGGGGCGAAGGCGCCTGGCTTTGGGATGTATCCGGGAAACGATACCTGGACGCGACCAGCGGCCTTGGCGTCACCGCGCTGGGGCATGCTCACCCCGTGGTCTCGGAAGCGATTTGCACACAGTCCCGTCTGTTGATGCATACAGCCAACCTGGCGCGCATTCCGTGGCAGGAGAAACTCGCTGACCGCCTGGCGGAAATCTCCGGCATGGACCGTGCCTTTATTGCCAACTCAGGTACCGAATCCATTGAATGCGCCCTGAAAATCGTCCGGCTGGCCGGGCATGAAAAAGGCTTTGACCACCCCAGCGTCGTAGTCATGGAGAACAGTTTCCACGGCCGGTCCCTGGCCGCACTTTCCGCAACGGGGAGCAGAAAGGTCCAGGCTGGATTTGAGCCCCTGGTAGGTGGCTTTTTGCGGGTGCCGTTCAATGACTTAAAAGCGGTGGAGAAGATCACCCGCGGGCCAAACCAGGTCACTGCAGTCCTGGTTGAGCCCATCCAGGGTGAAGCAGGAGTCCAGATACCGGACGCGGGTTACCTGGCGTCGCTGCGGTCCCTGTGTGACCAGCAAGGCTGGTTGTTGATTTTTGACGAAATCCAGTGCGGCCTGTGCCGTACCGGCCGTTGGTATGCACATCAACATGAGCATGCTGTCCCGGACATCCTCACCACTGCAAAAGCTCTGGCCAACGGTTTTCCCATAGGCGCCTGCATAGCGCGCGGTAAGACTGCGGACCTGCTGACGCCAGGGCGTCATGGCTCTACCTTTGGCGGCAACCCGTTGGCATGCCATACCGCGTGCGCAGTATTGGGCGTGATGGAGCAAGAGGGCTTAGCGGAGCGCTCTGAACGAACCGGAAAAGCCATGTTGGCCGGATTTCAGGACAGGCTGGGCGCCCACGCAGCAGTGGTTGATATCCGCGGACGCGGCTTGATGATAGGCATTGAACTGAATTGCGAAGCCGACCACCTGAAAGAACTTGCGCTGCAACAGGGGCTGCTCCTGAACGTTACGCGCAACAAGATCATTCGCCTGCTGCCACCATTGATCATTGACCGGGAGCAAGCCGGTGAGATCGTGTCCACTGTTTCAGGCCTGGTGGAAAGTCATTGCTGATTCCCGCCCGAATCCAGCCTTCAGGAACGCGCGTCAATCCGGGCCAGCAACTCCAGTCAGCAACTTTGGCCAATGGCCACCCAGGCCTTGGGCAATTCGGGAAGCACCGCACATCAGGTCTGACTCAGTGCGTGCGACGAGGGTGGCGTGCCCAAGTTTTCGCCCCTGACGTGGACCCTTCCCGTAGTCGTGCCAATGCAATCCCTGCTCAAGCAGAAGCTGGCGCATATCAGGCATTTCACTGATCCAGTTGAACATCAGGGCATGATCCGTCATGGCAGTGTCCCCGAGGGGGATGCCACAGATCGCACGCAGGTGGTTCTCAAACTGCGAAGTCACGGAGGCATCGAGCGTCCAGTGCCCCGAATTATGCACGCGTGGTGCCATTTCGTTCACCAGTAAGCGGCCTTCCAGGAGGAAAAACTCGACGGCAAGCACGCCAACGTAGTCCCAATGCTTGAGCAGTTTACCGGCAGTATCCTCGGCCTGGGCCTGCAGATCATCACCCAGCACGCCAGGCCGGCTCAGCAACAGAACGCCGTTTGCGTGCACGTTTTTCGTCAGCGGCCAAAACCGGACTTCGCCCAGTTCATTTCGAACTGCAATCAGGGAGCATTCCGCCGCGAATGGCACAAAAGTCTCGAGTATCAGGGCGAATTGCCCCAGAGCTTGCCAGGCTGGCTCCAGGTCTTCGTGCTGGTTCAGCAGCACCTGGCCCTTTCCGTCATAGCCCAGACGACGGGTTTTCAGTACCGCAGGCAAGCCGATTTTCTCCACTGCGTCCAACAAGCCTGTGCGTGAAGATACCGGCTGGAATTCAGCCACCGGTATTGCCAGCGAGCGTAGCAAACGCTTTTCCAGTAGCCGGTCCTGGCAGTCTTCCAGCGCATTGACACATGGATGAAAAGTTCTGGCTGACGCAAGTGAGCGGGCTGAATCTGCCGGGACATTTTCGAAATCAAAGGTCGCCACATCAATTTCAGAAGCCATGGCCTGTATGGCAAGCAGGTCTGAAAACTCCGCCCGGTGGAGTCTTCCCAGCGGGCTGGCACAAGCATGAGCCGAGGGATCCAGAAAATGAAAATTAAGGCCCAGCGGGATACCTGCCAGGGCCATCATGCGCGCCAACTGCCCTCCACCGAGTATTCCAACCTGATGGATATTGCTGGGGGGGGTTTCCGGTTCGCTGCCCAATGCCCGGTCTTAGTCTTTGGCTCGTGCCGGGTCGGGCTTGGACAACACCGCTTCACATCGCGCATTGCGGTATTTTTCCAGGGCACGGCGCACGTGCGCATCAACATTGCCGACAATGGCAGCTGCGAGCAGGGCTGCATTGACAGCCCCCGACTCGCCGATAGCCAACGTGCCCACCGGAATACCGGCGGGCATTTGCGCGATGGAAAGGAGTGAGTCAACGCCATTGAGGGCCTTTGAACGAACCGGGACACCCAGCACCGGAATCACTGTTTTGGCCGCCACCATACCCGGCAGATGAGCGGCCCCGCCGGCACCGGCAATGATAACCATCAAGCCGCGGCCTGCTGCCTGCTCGGCATAGGCAAACATGAGGTCCGGCGTGCGGTGAGCTGAAATCACACGGGTTTCATAGGCCACGCCCAGTTCGTCCAGCGTGTCAGCGGCGTGTTTCATCGTTTTCCAGTCCGACTGGGAACCCATGATGATGCTAATGCGTAAAGACTGTTCCACCTGCGCCATTCCTTTTTGAGGTCGCGTATTGTAACAGCCTCAAGGTCCCGCGAGCAGTAGGCTGGCGGACAACTGAGCATTTCAGGACACGCCGGGCAGCTTTGGTTACAATGACAGGGTTGAAGAAAACGAGTAGAAATTGCAATGACCGTAAATGGAAAATTGCTTGAAATCCTTTGTTGCCCCGTCAGCAAGGTAGCGCTGAACCGCCTGGAACATTCGCGGCTGGAAAAGCTCAACAGGGCCATTGCGTCCGGAGAGGTCGAGAGCGTGCGCGGAGAAATAATTGCGGCTCCGCTGAAGGAAGCGCTGATTACCGAAGATGGACGAGTGATTTACCCGGTGGTGGACGACATCCCCCTCCTGCTGGAAGAAAAGGGTATCGGCACGACACAACTGCGGGATTTCTGATCTTCGGCTGAGTCGGCTCAGCCGGTCTGGTTCAACTGGGCGGGCTCAGCAGTTTGCCGGGATTCATGATACCTGCAGGATCAAACACCTGCTTGATGCCCCGCATGGCGGATATTTCGCCAGCCGACCTCGTTTTGCCCAACCACGGCTGTTTGAGTACCCCGATGCCGTGCTCTGCAGAAATGCTTCCGCCCAGAGATTGCGTCAAAGCGTAGGTCTGCTCGCTGATTTCATGGCACCTGGCTGCAAAGTCCGGCGTGTCCGGGCCCTCCGGTCCGATGATGTTCATGTGCAGATTGCCGTCACCGATGTGCCCATACCAGACTGCCTCGTAGTCCGGGCAAATTTCCTGCATGAGCAGTTCCATTTTTTCCAGGAAAACCGGCACTCTGGAAATTCGCACAGACAGGTCGTTTTTATACGGCCGATAGCGCGTGATTGATTCTGAGATACCCTCACGGTATCGCCATAATTCTCCGTTCTGACGGTCACTTTGGCTTAGCACTCCGTCCAGCAGCCAGCCCTTCTCCATGCCTTGGGCGAAGCAGTCCATTGCCAGGCCTTCCTCGATTGCATTGGGGCAGTCAAATTCGGTGACTACGTACAATGGGCACTCATTGGCCAGTGGTGCGCGAAGCCGGTGACCATGGCGCACATGTCTCATGGCACGATCCGTCAGGAATTCAAAGGCCGACAAGTTCAGGTTTTCCCGCAGAAGCGCGAAGACTTTCATCAATGCGTCCAGGCCGCTGATGCCGAGCAGCATCACTTTGCCCGGGGGTGGCGGATGCGTCAGTTTAAGCGTCGCTGCCACGATCATTCCCAGCGTTCCTTCGCTGCCGATGAACAGGTGGCGAAAATCGTAGCCACTGGCATTCTTGACCAGGCCCCGGTTGCACTCCAGCAGTTCACCCGTGCCGGTCACAACGCTTAAACCGGTAACCCAGTCCCTGGTCAAACCATAGCGCAGCACGCGTATGCCGCCCGCATTGGTGGCGAGGTTACCGCCCAACTGGCTGGAGCCTTCGGCGGCAAAGGAAACCGGGTAGTAGAGGTTCCGCTCCCGGGCAAAGGATTGCACAGCGGCAGTGACCACACCGGCCTCGACCGTGACGGTGCGGTCGATGGGATCAAACTCAAGAATCCTGCGCATACGATCAAAGGAGACTACGAGTTCACCATCGGCCGCTACTGCACCGCCGCTCAGGCCCGTGCGCCCTCCAGAGGGCACCAGGGCCAGTCCGCAAGCACAAGCAAAACGGACTATGTCCTGCACCTCGGCGGGATTTGCAGGAAATGCCACGGCCAACGGTGCCGGGGTCTTGAAACGGGTCCAGTCCTGGCCGTGCGATACGCGGACTTCCGGCTCATCGCTAATGTGTATGCCGGGCAGTGCCGTGCGTAAGTCGTGGATTTGGTGCGCAAGTTTATTGACGTTCATAGGATGGGTGTTGCGCGCTGCTGCATGAATCAGGACAATGCCGCACTTATACCACGAGGCAGCGTGTTCTCGCATGAAAAAAACCGCAGGAAGCCAATCCCTGGACAAGGGGAAAATAAAGTTCCTGCTGCTTGAAGGCGTGCATCCTGCGGCCAGCGACATCATTGCCGGCCAGGGCTATGTGCAGATCGAGACGTCCAAACACGCCATGACGGGCAAAGAGTTTCAAGCAGCTCTCAAAGGCGTTCATTTCCTCGGCATTCGCTCCGCCAGCCAGCTTGATGCAGAGGTATTGAACTCGGTCGACCGGCTGGTCGCGGTTGGCTGCTTCTGTATCGGCACCAACCAGGTGGACCTGCTCGCCGCTCAGCGTCGCGGCGTTCCGGTCTTCAATGCACCGTTTTCGAATACGCGCAGTGTGGCTGAGCTGGCGCTCGCGGAAATCATCATGTTGATGAGGGGTATTCCACAACGCAACGCGGCGGCGCATCGCGGTGCGTGGATGAAATCCGCCACCCATTCACATGAAATCCGCGGCAAGACCCTCGGCATTATCGGTTACGGGCACATTGGAACCCAGCTTGGAATCCTTGCCGAGAACCTGGGCATGCGTGTCATTTATCACGATATTGAGAACAAGCTGCCCCTCGGCAATGCTGCCAACCGGCCGAAACTCAAGGACCTGCTCAAGGAATCCCATGTTGTCAGCCTGCATGTGCCGCAAACGGAACAAACCGCCGGCATGGTGGACAGCGGGTTTCTCAAAGCCATGCAAAGCGGAGCCTTTCTCATCAACGCCAGCCGCGGCAACGTGGTCGACATCGATGCCCTGGCCAAAGCACTAAAATCCGGGCACCTGGCTGGCGCGGCCATTGATGTATTTCCGGCAGAGCCCAGCGCAAATTCAGAGGAATTTGCTTCGCCATTGCGCGGCATGGATAACGTGATCCTGACTCCGCACATCGGCGGCAGCACCATGGAGGCCCAGGAAAACATCGCCATCGAAGTAGCAGGTAAGCTCGTTAGATACAGTGACAACGGTTCAACAGTATCCGCCGTCAACTTTCCGCAGGTGTCCTTACCCGACCACCGGAACGTCAGCCGTATCCTGCACATACACCGCAATGAACCGGGTGTTTTGCAGCAAATCAATCGTGTGTTCTCGGACAACCGGGTCAACATAGCATCGCAGTACCTGGAAACCCACGGCGAAATCGGTTACGTGGTCATGGACCTTGAAACTGCCAATCCCGCACGTCTGTTGAAGCAGCTAAGAAGCATCCCGGCAACGATTCGCGCCAGGATACTCCATTAGGCTGCACCGGCGATAACGCCGGTCTATACTAGGGAAAACCCAAGGAGGATTTTTCATGGCTGGCTTCCTGCAAACACGCACATTCCACAATCGCTTTTTCCTCACGGCGCTAATGTTGGCACTGACCTGCCTGCTGCCCCAAAACCCGGCCATGGCTCAGGCCCAGGCTCAGGCCCAGGCTCAGGCAGAAAGTCCTGAAGCCGCAAAACCTGAAAAACTGTTCAAGTCGGACGAGGTAATGAAAATTACCCTGAAAGGACCCTGGCGCGAGATCATGAAGAACAAGAAAAGCCAGGACCCGTACCCGGCCACGATGGAATATACAGATAGCCTGGGCCAGCCCGTCTCCATTCCCCTGACGGTCGGACGGCGCGGTTTGACCCGACAGCAGGTATGCCGATTTCCTCCCATCAAATTGCGATTCAAACCGGAAGATGTGAAAGGCACCATCTTTCATGGCCAGGAATCCCTGAAGATGGTCACCCATTGCGACGCGGGAGAACGCTGGGAACAGTATTACGTCAAGGAATTTGTGCTCTACCAGATATACCGCCACATGACCGACCTGAGTTTCCGCGCCCGCCCGCTTTCCGTCACCTATGTCGATAGCGACAAAGACTCGGCCGAGGACCCGCGCTTTGCATTCCTGATTGAAGACGACAGTGATGTCGCAAAACGCAATGATATAAAGAAGCTGGAAATTCCGGAGATTCGACCCAGTCAATTGCAGGCGGTAGAAGCCAGCCGCGTGGCCCTGTTCCAGTACATCATTGCCAACGTAGACTATGAAACCACGATAGGCCCTAAAGGCACCAATTGCTGCCACAATGCCCGGCTGTTCGGCCTCGACCCAAATGAAAATATCTATGCCATTCCCTATGATTTTGACGGGTCAGGCGCCGTGGATACGCACTACGCCGCTCCGAACGAATTCCTGCCGATCAAGTACGTTACACAGCGGCTGTACCGGGGATTCTGCGTGCACAACCCCACGATGGAAGCAATGCGCCAGGAGTTCCTGGCCAATGAGCAGGCGATTTACACCATCGTGCGTGACGAAACCCATCTCACGGAGCACTCAAGGGATAACTTGCTGGACTATCTGCAGGATTCTTTTGCAATCTTGCGGGATGACGCAAAGTTCGACAAATTGATCATTCAGAAATGCCGCAAGTAGGCAGCACATAGGTTGCGCCTTGTTGGTTTTCCGCTGCACCGGCCGCAGCAGGGTCCGTAGCCATTGCACCCTGGTCCACGGCCGCCTCAACCAGCGGCAACTTGGATTCCCCGGCAGGGGTGGACAGGGTTTTCTGCAAATCCGTTAAATGCGTATTTCCCGGGTCCAGGGCGGCCACTTGCTCAACATAGGGAAGCAGGCCGGAAGGATCTGCCGGTAGCTTGACCTTGCCATTTGGATAGCCCGCGTACAAGCCTGCGGGAGTGATTTCCAGGTAGGCAACGTGTCCGCCATAAACGGAAGAGATCCCTGTGTCGATCTGGATGACACGGCCATCATAACGTGGCCAGATGATTCCACTGGTAGGTGTGTGGCCGACCACGATGCGCGCGGCCTTGTTGAAATCCAGGATTGCCTGCACTGACTCGGCCGGGGCTTCAGGTGCCTCACCTGACAATCCCCGGTACCAGAGCGGGCCATACTCGTCTTCAAGTATCCCCGGATTTTTCGGATCATATGCTTTCAAGCCGGCGACCACCCTGTCCGTCATGGATTTCAGGCTGTTCTGGCAGTATTTTCCGCTGATGCCACCGTGCACAAACAGGGTGTCATTGATCTGGATCGCTACCTTGTGGCTCATGACCCACAGGCCAAACTCTGCTTTGGGGTTCCAGGCCGGATCCCATGCCTGGCGGTGTTCTACCCAACCCAGTGGGTGATCCTTGTCCCAGGTTTCGCGAGAGTTTGCGGGTAAAGCCGCAAACGCTGCGGGATCACGTTTTTGCAGGTCTTGCATCAGCGCGCTGTAGTACCGATCCCGCAGTGCTGCTGAATTTTTGTTCACAAATGCCTGGTACTCCCCCGGGCTGACGTAACGTAAGTCACCGTAGACGTTCATCGCCTCGTGGTTACCGATCAGGCTGTGTACCCTGCCGCCTTTCTTGCTGGCTTCCTTGGTGAGTTTCTGCAGTTGTTCGATGATCCTGGCAGTGTCCGGCCCCCGATCAGGAATATCACCGTTTTGCACCAAATGGGTGACGCCACCGGCCCATTTACCATGCGCATCAATCAGGCCTGCAGCCTTCAGGGTGGCCATATAGTGCTCGTAGTCCCCGTGAATATCGCCGATCGCAACTATGCGTTCCACCCCCTCCCAATGATGATCATCAATCTCGCGAGGTGCGGCCCAACCGGGCAGGCTGAAAAACAACAATAAGGAAATCAGATATTTCATTAATTGCTCCATTTCCGGGTTTAAGCGGCATTCGCAATTACCGGATTGTGACAGCATAGCCGGTTATCAGACCGCTTTCGATTGGAAAATATATCAAATCGAAACATGAAAACGCAGTTCAAACGGGTTCAGGGCGACAGCAACACCACGATGGACTCTGCACTTCAGCATCGACTAAACTGGCACCAATCCAGCAAAATCCGGCTTTAAACCTATGGGAGTACAAATGACTATGTTCACCAGGATTCTGACCAATAGCGCCCTGCTACTCACTTTCGCCAGCCTGAGCGCTGGACTGTTTGCAAAGGAAGAGCTGCCCGAAGTCACACCGGATGGCCTGCAGCGCGTGCAGGATTCAAAAATGGCCGTGGTCTATGCACAACCCGGCGCCGACCTCGCCAGCTACACGTCGGTTATCCTGCTCGATGCGCATGTGGCATTCCGAAAGAACTGGGAGCGCGATCAGCGATCGAGTTCCATGACAACCAGCCGCTTAAGTTCCAAGGACATTGAAGGCATCAAGACACGCCTGGCAACAGAATTTGATGCAGTGTTCAGAAAATCCCTAGTCGATGGCGGCTATCCCGTAGTCACCGAAGCCGGCGATAACGTGCTTCTGATCCGGCCGGCCATCATCAACCTCGACGTCAACGCGCCGGACAAGCCGACAGCGGGAATTTCCCGCACTTACACGTCCTCAGCGGGCGAGATGACTTTGTACGTGGAAATCTATGACTCCGTTACGGGCGACCTGATTGCCAAGGCGCTGGATCGCAAGGCCGACAACAGGAATGGGCAGTTTTATACCTGGACCAACTCGGTCACCAATAAAGCTGCTGCAGACCGGATTCTGAAAGGCTGGGCCCAAATCCTGCTTGATGCCCTGAACGAGGCGAAAAATGAGAAGGAAAGCGCCCAGTGGACTGCGCCTGCGAATGAATGATTGAACTTTTTTACCCAGCACGATTCTATGCATAGCTGGTAAAATCGCCCTAACGCCGGACTTTGAATCCGGCGATTAATTTCATCACCCCGGAGACGTTATGAGTAAGTTTATTCGAAATATTATCGCCGCCGCCCTGATTGCGGGAGCTTCCTCGCTGGCAGCCAGCGACCCTGCCCCGGCATCGACTCCGGCGACGGAGCCTGCTACAACGACAAAGCCTGCAACCACAACTCCCGCAACCACGGCCCCCGCTCCCAAGACTCATGGATCTCCCCCGGGCATGGACGCACGCAAGCCGCCACCTCAGAAGGCACCCAAGCCCGCAGCGCCTGCGCCAGAACCTAAAACAACAGCAACTGTTGTGACTAACGAAGGCTTATCCGAGCACTGCATACTTTCTACAGTCGTGACCGCTGTTGACGGCAAAGAAGTTAAAGCGACAGACAAGACAGATACGTTCGAATTTGCACCTGGCGAACACAGCATTTCCGGTTACGGTGGGGTTGATCCCACCAAGTGCGCCACCTTTACTGGCGACAATCCAGTAGCTATCACCGAGGGTGAACACATTGGCCAAAGTACACTGAAGTTTACTGTGATCGCAGGTAAGACGTATTACACGGGCGTGGACGTGCGAAAAGCGGACAAGAGCACTTGGAAGCTTGTAATCTGGCAGATAAAGCATTGATTGAATGATTGATTGCAGGTAAGCAGCTATCCCGGTACTGAGCCGGGATAGCTATCAGGGGGAATGATCCTGAACAGCAGCAAAACCCGAGTACGCGGAATAAGCGCAATAGAAATTCTGATCGTTCTCGCTGTCCTGACGGTTATTGTTGCAATGGCCCTGCCCTCACCTCAAAAGGATAGAGCAAAGGCAGAAATGCAGGCCGCAGTTGAAGGCCTGCAGCAGGTCATTTACTTGGCCCGCAGCACGGCCATCAGTAAGCAAGCCGATGTCATCATGCACCTTGTATCCGATAACCCTAATGAACCCGGCAAGGTAACCCTTTCTTTTGCCACCACAGCAACTGATCTGGATTCCAGCGTCTTGGACCATGAGTTCGTGTTTCCAGTGGAAATTCATCTCGAAACCGCCGCCAGCGAGGTGGTCTTCAACTCCGTGGGAAAAGTCGAGTCCCCAGCGCGGATAAAACTCATTTCAGACCGCGACGCTGCCTTCGATCAGCGCTTGCTCATCGAATAACAAGCGCGGACCCCAAGGGTCCGCTGCAGCTCTGTAATTTTCAGACCGGCACAGGCGCCAGCAGCGTGCGCCGATTCATTCCTCGGGGGCGAGTTTTACCACCAGGCCATCGTGCTTTTGCTGCAGTTCCAACTGGCAGCTCAGCCGGGAGTTGGGTTGAAAATGGTCCAGAAATTCAAGCAGCTCTTCCTCGTCCATTTCTCGCGGAGGAAAACGGTCCAGCCAGTTTTCGTCTACAAAAACATGACAGGTCGCACAGGAACACATACCTCCGCAAATGGCGGAAACGCCCCAGTCAAACTCGCGTAAAACCTCCATCAAGCGGTCATTGGCGTGCGCTTCCACCGCATGTTCATGACCTTCCCGGTCGAGGACATTGATCGTTATCAAAGTAATTCCTTCAGGTTGTAAGCATGATCCGACAATATGTGAGGACTGACCTCGGAGCGATGTGAAATCAGTTGTCGACCCACCATGTAGTCCCTGGGTGAGTTGATACTCTGCACGGCGTGCAGGTGGCCTTGAGCCAACGCAAATACGCTAAATCCGCCTGTTTCGTCGTTTTCACGGCGCACCAACTGATCGCCGCCACGTGGTATACCGGCCATCTGCAGTCGACAATCATACTGCTCTGACCAGAACCAGGGAACATCAGAATACGATGCCTCCTGGCCGAGTACGGCTGCAGCCGCTACTTTGCCCTGGCTAACTGCATTCTGCACCGATTCAAGTACGTGCCAACCCTCCAGCAAGGGATGTTCCATTTCAGCAACATCACCTGCCGCAAAAACATTCGCCACACTACTGCGGCAGGATCCATCTACCAGGATCCCCCGCTTGGTAGCGATGCCAGACCCCTCCACCAATTGTAAATCGGGGCGCACACCTACCCCCACCATGACAAGATCAGCGGGAACCAGCTCACCGTCTTCGAGTTCCACTGCAGTAATACACGATGTGCCTTGCAACCCGGCAACTTTGCGGTTCATATGAAAAGCAACGCCCTCCTGCTCGTGGCGCTGGTGCAAATACCCGGCAATTTCGGGCAGGGCGGATCGTTTCATTACCTGGTCCAGAGCCTCTATGACAGCTACTTCGCAACCCAGGCTGCGGGCCGCTGCGGCAACTTCAAGACCGATGTAACCACCGCCGATTACGGCCAGACGTGCGCCGGGAACCAGGCGATTCGACAGTGCGAGTGCGTCATCTACGGTCTTGAGATAGTGCACATGCGGCAACTGGCTGCCTGCCATGCTCAGCCGATTCAAGCGACTACCGGTGCAAATGATCAAGGAGTCGTAGCCCCAATCGGAGCCGTCATCAAGACTTACTTTCCCGGCTGCAGCATCCACGCTGACAGCAGAAACTCCCAGCAATAAGTCAATATCATGTTCTGCGTAGGACTCAATGTGCCGAAACTGGCAACGCTCCGCAGCCCATTCCTTTTTCAGCACTTGCTTGGACAAGGGAGGGCGCTGGTACGGCACATGCGGTTCTTTTCCTGCAAGGATGACTTCCCCCTTGTAGCCACCCTGGCGCAAACTCATCGCCGCCTGCACACCCGCTTGCCCTGCCCCGAGGATAACGATTCTATTTTTCAATCTTCATACTCACTTCTCTTTTGGACCAAGGTAACGGCACAGAACGTCATCATGCGGTTTGACGATGTGAATCTGGTTACCCAATTCCATCACGTACTGTCTGCTGGCCGTGTATACCGGCCAGCCCGGGTGGTTAGTAGCTTGGGGGCTTCCATTTTTCGCGAAGGAACTCCAATAGTCCATCATCGCCTCTGACAGCACGTGATCCTGGTCATCCGTTGGCAGCCAGCTATCGTGCTGATCAAACACATAAGGAAGTTCTGCACCATGGTAAACGCCCAGTTCAGCCCCGCCTACTCCCGGCCTGCGCCGGGTAAAATAATATACGAACCCTTGTCCACCCTGCCTGCTGATAGCACCTGCCAGGTACCGTGAAGGGCACAGTGTGTCGCGCGCCGTTCGCAACCGGTCCATGGCCTTACGCGGGTCAGGTTCGTCATCAACCTCAGCCAGCAGCGATCCGGCATACGCAGGCGCAGTATCAGCGATCCAGCGGTTGACCTCTCCCGACCCAATGGCCGGATCAATGTACATATACCACTCATCCGCGTTTGTTCCGATCAACAGATCCAGCTTACGCCCTCGTTCACTCGCCAGCGCAACCAGCGGTTGCTGTTCAAGGGTCAAGCCGTCGAGTACCGGGCTGAAATAGCGGCCCTTGAGGCTGGTATCGGCTGCCTTGACCAGGTCCTTGGCAGGCAGCGCGCGCAGTTCCGCAATGCTGGCATCCGCACCCAGCCCGGCCGCCTGGACCAATGCTTGTCCCCGCACCTTTTCTTCCTCCAGCGTGCCAAGCTCTGCCGTGGAAGCTCCCGTACTTTCAGCAATGATGCGTTGAAACAGATGGTCCCGGTCCCTTCCTGCCAGGGCCAGCATGAGTAAATTCCCGGCGCCTGCGGATTCACCAAAGCCAGTGATGTTGCCCGCGTCTCCGCCAAAATTTTGAATGTTCTGTTTGACCCAGCGAAATGCCTGCTCAATATCCAGCAAGCCGAAATTGGCCACCGGTTCCCTGGGGCCGTTGTCCAGAGCGGGATGGGAAAAGAAACCCAGCGGGCCGAGGCGGTAGGCTATGCTGACGACAACAACTCCGCGTTTTGCCAGCCGGTCGCCGACATAATTTGGTTCGTAGGACCAGCCACCTTTGTTGCTTCCGCCGTGAACATAGATCATGACCGGCAACTTTGCGCCCGCTGCCAGTGACGGTGTCCAGATGTTCAGGAAAAGGCAGTCTTCGCTCACGCCATTCGGTCTGCCCACGACATCTGCTTTATTGCCGAAAGCAGCAGCAACGCGCGCATACCAGTCGACGATGAAGTCTGTTTGCATGCAGGCTGGAGCAAATTCCTGCGCAGCTTGCAGCCCCGGCCTTGGCTGGTGCGGCCTGGGAGCACGCCAGCGCAGGTCTCCGACGGGTGGCGCCGCGAAGGGCACACCTTTGAAGACCGCAATATCGTTTTCATTGCCCGCCCATGCACCTTGCAAGGTCTCTCCGTTGGCCATTACCTCGGGCGCGGGCGGGGACCTCGTGCATGCACCCGGCACCAAACCAGCAATTACGAATGCCCACAGGGCAAGTGTGCCAGGACGGGTGAACCTGCCTTGTTCGCGCATAGGCATCACTCTGTCCGAATCACCACGCAGCCCCGGAATCCACCTCGCTCAATGAGCTCATGCGCCCGGGCAATTTCATCAAGTGGCACAAGGTGTGCCACACGATGTTGCAGATGACCTGCTTCCTGCCATGCCGAAATATCATTGATGGCATGTTGCTTTGCCGGCTCCGGCATGGAGTAAACAAGTACCAGGCGGATGCTCAGATCCATGTACATCATCCGGTAGAATGGAATTTTCGGCTCAGCTACCACCGTGGAAGAATAACTGACAATGGTGCCGCTGGTGCGTATCAGATTGAGCACTTCCGGGAGGTTTGCACCAAACTCCACGTCAATTACCCGGTCCACCCTGCGACCTTCGTTGGCGGCAAGCACCTGCTCTGCCCACTGGTCATCGCAGTGGCTGACAACGGCTTGTGCACCTGCGTCCAGGCAACATTGTGCGTCTGCAGGATTGCTGGCGCTGGCGATCACGCGCGCCCCGGACCTGGCAGCCCACTGGATCGCATAATGGCCCACCCTGCCCGCCCCGCCGGTGATCAGCAGCGTTTGCCCCGTGACAGGTCCGTCGGCGAATACACACCGGTGCGCAGTCATGAGGGGAATGCCAAAACACGCAGCTTGCTCAAACGATGTGTTTGCCGGTAGCGGGATCACGCGAGCAGCATCGATGGCAACAAATTCGGCTGCAGTGCCACAGCGGCGCCCGAACTGGGCCTGGTACAGCCAGACCGCCTGCCCAACGCGGGCTCGCTGCACGCCTGTGCCAACAGACTCTATGACGCCGGCACCATCGCTGTGTGGAATTACGTAACCCTGGCTGAGCAGGTCCGGTATGGAGCCGGCGCGTTTTTTTACATCAGAAGGATTGGCTCCGCTGGTTTTCAAGCGCACGAGGATCTCCCCGGGGCCGGCAACGGGCATGGGCCTGTCACCCGTTTCCAGTACGTCCCGCGCTTGACCAAAGCGCTCATACCAGGCTGCTTTCATTACACGTCCTTATAAGGTTTGCTGTTCAGACCAGCGGGCTGGACAGCGATTCGGTGTGGCCGTCAAAGGATGAACACGATACGGGACAAGGGCATGTCTTGGCAATTCGGGCCAACTGTTGTTACAAATTCCGGCACCATGCAATACTAGCAACTTGGTCCGTTGCTTAGAGTGCCGCAGGTAAAAGTTGCCTGGCCGCACAAGCTGGTGGATGGGAAATCAGGAGGCTGGGTCGCCCGGAAATGTCGAGGCTTGCAAAAAAACTTGTCACTGACTTGTTCGCCCAGGGTGGCATTACGGTAGGTGGGCCAAACCCGTGGGACCTGCAGATCCACGACGAAAGTTTTTTCAACAGGGTGCTGACCGGGGGCTCCGTGGCCTTCGGCGAGTCATACATGGATGGAACCTGGGACGTCGATCAGATCGATGCCCTGGTGCGGCGCATCATTCACCAGAGGGTGACCGGAAGCGCCGTGGTCACCCTGAACCGGTTCTGGCATGATTTGAAATCACGACTGGTAAACCTCCAGACGCGCAAGGGTTCCATGGCCATTGCCGAAACCCACTACAACCTCGATCACCGCCTCTACCAACAGTTCCTCGGACCCTATAACCAATACACGTGCTGTTTTTTCAACCACGCAAAAACGCTGGAAGAAGCTGAAGTTGAAAAACTGGAAATGATTTGCAACAAGCTGCAGCTCAAACCAGGCGACAAAGTACTTGATATTGGATGCGGCTGGGGCGGATTTGCCCGTTACGCTGCGCAGACACGGCATTGCCAGGTAACCGGCATCAGCATATCCAAGGAACAGATCGCTTATGCCCGCAAGTACACGGCCGGACTACCCGTCGATATCGTCGAGTCCGACTATCGCGACCTGCCCAAACTGTATGCCAGCCGCCATTTCGATAAAGTGGCCATCATTGGCATGATTGAACATGTCGGCTACAAAAACTACCGCCACCTGTTCGAAATTGTTCATCAGCTGTTGCACGATAACGGAATATTCCTGCTGCATACCATTGGCAACAGCGCGACCACGACTGTCGTTGATCCCTGGATTGAGAAGTATATCTTTCGCAATTCCATGGCGCCCTCGATGGCGCAACTGGCAAAGTCTGCCGAAGACCTTTTGGTCATCCAGGACTGGGAAAATTACGGTCACTACTACGCTCCAACCCTTGCGGCCTGGCACAGGAATTTCAACAAAAATTGGGAAAACATACGCAATATCGAGGGTTCCCAGCGCTTTGATGAGCGTTTCAGACGCATGTTCAACTACTACTTTCTTGCCAGCAAGGCCGGCTTTGAAACTGAGCATATTTACCTGTGGCACCTGGTGATGACCAAGCAGGGCTTGGGCAAAGACGTCTATCCCCGGGTTAATTTATTGTCTTAAAAGCTGGCTATTGTCCTGCGAGCTTGAAACCAGCCACTGGAAATCCCTAAGACAACATGCTGAACGGGAGGAAGTCCACCGGCTCTCCTGCCAGTATGTCCTCGTCAATACACTGGCGCACCAGTCCATCGCCCCAACTGGTGGACATCAATACGCCGCTGCTCTGGCTGGGGAACAACTCGAGTCCCGCTGGAGTGCTGCGCACTCGCAAGTACTCTTCCCGCCGGTTTCCACGCCGGCTAAAGAGGGCCTTTTGGCGCGAAGGGTTCAGCACCCAGGATTCAATACCCTGGCAGGCGAATAGGTACGGACGGCCAATGATCAGCAGGGTTACAAATACGGAAACCGGGTTCCCGGGAAGCCCGAGGAACGGTGTTCCCCCTATATGGCCAAAGGCGAACGGTTTACCGGGCCTGACCGCGATACGCCACAGGTCAATACTGCCCAGCGAGGCAACCACGTCCTTGACGTGGTCTTCTTCACCTACAGACACGCCGCCCGAACTGACGACAACATCGGCCAATGCAGCTGCCTGCTGCATGGCCTGCGTGATGGCATCCACCCGGTCCGCCACTATACCCAGGTCGACAACTTCAAAACCCCAGCCCCGCAACAGGCCAAGCAAGGTATATCGATTTGAATTGTAGATCTTGCCAGGACCGGTCGCTGTCCCTGGCTCGACCAACTCATCACCTGTTGACAATACGGCAACCCGCAGGCGCTTTCTCACGCTGACCCTGCTTACCCCTTGTGAAGCAAGCAAGCCCATGTCCTGCGCCCGCAAGCGCTGGCCGAGTGGCAGCATTTTCTGCCCCATCACCACGTCCTGGCCACGGACACGAACATTTTCACCCCGCGGAGGCAATTCCCTGATGACTACGCTACCCTCGATCTCTGTGCAATTTTCCTGCATTACCACGGTGTCAGCGCCTGCAGGAATTTCAGCGCCCGTGAATATTCGCGCTGCAGTAGCAGCTTGCAGCTTCACTCCTGGATGGCCCGCCGCGATCCGCTGGCTTACCGGCAATGGCTGGTTCGGATCGGAACCATCAACGTGGCGAATGGCATAACCATCCATTGCGCTGTTATCGGCTGGTGGCACGTCGATCCCGGCATGCACGTCAGCAGCCAACACCCGCCCAAGGGCATCGGCGAGGCTGATGTCTTCGGTGCCCACCCGCAGGCCGGCATGCAGCAGCAGACGGCCTATCGCGTCATCAACGGTTAACATGGCGAATTATTATTCATTCAATGCTGCCCGCTGCCGAGTGCAGTGATGGACACAAAGTTACACGGGCGGTGGCGGGAATCGAGTTGTTCCTGCAGAATCTTGCTCCACGCCGTGCGGCAGGCACCGGTCGAGCCCGGCAGGCAAAACACCAGGGTCTTGTTAGCGAGGCCGGCACAACAGCGCGACTGCACCGTGGATGATCCGATTTCTTCCACGGAGTGTTGCCGGAACAATTCACCGAAACCCTCAATGTTCTTGTCAAAAAGAGGCATCAGCGCTTCAGGTGTGGAATCCCGATGGGTAAAGCCCGTGCCCCCGGTGGTGATGACTACGTGAATTCCCGCATCAGCAATCCATCCCGACACAATGGCGCGCATCTGGTACACGTTGTCAGCGCATAATTCGCGCGCAACCAGATGATGCCCGGCCTGGGTGAGCAGCTCCACCAAGGCATCACCGGAGGTGTCAGTTGCCAAGGTGCGGGTATCAGAAAGTGTGAGTACAGCGATGTTCAAGGGTTTGAAATCGGCGGTGCCAGGCATGACAGGTTTCCCTAACTATAAAGTTTGACCACGGTAAACGCCTATATTACCGCAGTGCAGACCTGGAATTGATGACTGATTCAGCCTTGCGTAAGTCATCGGGTGTGTTGATATTGAAAAATGGCAGGTCAGAAGGCTGGTGGCCAGCGTCACTGTTATGCCAGGTAACGGTGGTGAACCGGACGCCATCAAGGAATTGCATGAAACCGCCCATGCCCTGCTCAATTACAGCTTGCTGAATGGCAGGCAGCAGGCGCCGGTTCCAAAGTGAGAATGTAGGTTGTAAGTGGCCGGCATCGTCAACCACGCCCAGCAAGGTGCCTTCATGAAGAACGGCGGCGTGCAAGCGAGAACCGAGGTCTGGTGGCAGGAAAGGGGCATCACAGGGTAACAGCAACAACCAGTCCTGCCCCTTGGGCAAGGCCTGCAGGGCGGCCATAAGACCCCCAAGCGGCCCGCAGCTGCCACTGCGCGGGTCCTCAACCTGGGCCAGGCCAAAGACCTCCAGCGCAGGATTGAATTGTTCAACCGACAGATAGACCTGTCGCACCTGGGGCTGAAGACGGTCGATGACATGCTGCAACAGAGGCCGGCCATTCAATTCCACCAGGGCCTTGAGCTTTCCACCCATGCGGGTGGAACGTCCGCCAGCCAGGATAACGCCTGCCAGCTGCTCCTCAGCCACCCGCGTGATTCTTCATGTACTTATCTTGTCCAGGCTTTGCAACACGACTGGATCCAGATCCGTGGCTCCGCTCCTGGCATGGTCTTTCAATTGCTGCCGCATGACGGGAGCCCAGAACCGGTTGATGTGCGTGGCGAGGCGATCCACGCAGTCTTCGTGGTAGCTGAAATTCGCTGCGATCTGGTTAGCCATCTTGACCAGTTGATCTAACTCACTCATGGACTTCCTTCATCGGTTGCCTGCCTGCCAGTTCGCCGCTATGGGCCGCGGGATTGGGCCGCCGGGTTGGGCCGCCGGTGTCAGCAGCCGCACTAACGCGCTGCCCAAACGTGTAGATGTTGTGTCGTCCGGGACGCGCGAAACCAACCAGGGTCACACCACACCGTTCAGCGAAGTCTATAGCCAGTGATGTAGGGGCCGACACGGCCATCAGCAACTCCATGCCCGCTGCGGCAGCCTTGAACACCATTTCGTAACTGGCCCGGCTGGACACCAACACAAAGCCGCAGCGCGGGTCGAAATTCGAACTCACCAGCGCTCCAATCAACTTGTCCAGCGCATTGTGGCGGCCAACATCTTCCCGCAAAGCCAGCACTGCTCCTTCAAGGCTGCACCAGGCAGCGCCGTGCGTAGCGCCGGTCACCGCCTGCAATGGCTGGTGTGCCTGCATGGCAGACAAGGCATGCTGCAGCGCCTCATGGCTCACGCGAACGTTATCTTCTACCGGGGTTGGATAGCGCAACGCCTGCTCAATGCGCTCGGCCCCGCACAGTCCGCAACCAGTGCGTCCGGTGAGGTTGCGGCGCTGGGTGGCAAGCCGGTCGTACCAGGGTTCCGCAATGGTCATCGCCACTTCGATGCCACCCTCCCGGGGCAGCACACGGATGGCGAGCAAATCACTCTTGCTGCCGATAATGCCTTCGGTCAGGCTGAATCCCAGGGCGAAGTCCTCGAGATCAGCCGGCGTGGCCATCATGACCACGTGGGACAAGCGGTTATACGTCAGCGCCACGGGGATTTCCGCAGCCACTGAATCGTCACTGCTGGCGTAGCTATCCGGCTGCCAGTTTCCCACCGTAACAACGCGAGAGGTATTCATGAAAACGCTTGTGCCTGTTTTCTGTCCGTGGCTCAGGCTCAGGCCCTGGTTTTGGCTTGGGCCATTTCAAACAAATCCTGCTGCTTCTCGGCAAATGCCTGATATTCGCGCTGCCAGCCGGATTGTTCCGAAACACGCGATACCTGCACAGCAGTTACTTTATATTCCGGGCAATTGGTGGCCCAGTCGGAGTTGTCCGTGGTAATCACGTTGGCTCCACTGAAAGGGAAATGGAAGGTGGTGTAGACCACTCCGGGCTGCACCCGGTCTGTCAGCACCGCGCGCAACACGGTGTCCCCGGCCCGGCTGCTGATGCCGCACCAATCCCCTTCGTTGATACCGCGCTCTTCGGCATCGAAGGGATGGATTTCCAGCACATCTTCGCTGTAGAACTCAGAATTGGCCGTGCGCCGGGTCTGTGCGCCCACGTTGTACTGCGAAAGAATCCGGCCCGTAGTCATCAGCAGCGGGTATTTGCGTGTCGCGCGTTCGTCCGTGGGGACAAATCCGGTAATGGCAAAATAGCCCTTGCCGCGGACGAATTCATCAATATGCATGGTTGGAGTTCCCAACGGAGCAGCATCGTTGCAGGGCCACTGTATGCTGCCGAGGCTATCCAGTTTGGCATAACTGACGCCGGCAAAAGTCGGCGTCAGCCGCGCGATTTCGTCCATGATTTCGGAGGGGTGGGCGTAGTTCATGGGATAGCCCAGCGCAGTGCTCAGCATTTGCGTGACTTCCCAATCCGCATAGACTGCCAAAGGTTCTATGGCCTTGCGTACCGGTGAAATGCGCCGCTCCGCATTGGTAAACGTGCCATCTTTTTCCAGAAAAGAGGAGCCCGGCAGGAAGACGTGGGCGAAGCGCGCAGTCTCATTGAGGAATATATCCTGCACAATGAGGCATTCAAGCGAGCGCAGCGCATGCTCAACATGCTGGGTGTTGGGATCTGACTGTGCCACGTCCTCGCCCTGGCAATACAAGCCCTTGAAGCGGCCGCTGATGGATGCATCAAACATGTTGGGGATGCGCAATCCCGGCTCTGCCTGTAGCACCGTCTTCCATTCATTTTCAAACAAGCTGCGCACCGCCGGATCAGATACGTGCCGATACCCGGGCAGTTCGTGCGGGAATGAGCCCATGTCACAGGAGCCCTGCACATTGTTCTGTCCGCGCAGGGGATTCACGCCCACGCCTTCGCGGCCGAGGTTACCGGTGAGCATGGCAAGGTTGGCTATGCCCATCACCGTGGTCGAACCCTGGCTGTGTTCGGAAACACCCAGCCCGTAGTAGATCGCGGAATTTGGCCCGGCCGCAAACAGGCGCGCAGCTGCCCGCAGATCTGCGGGCGAAATGCCGGTGGATGCTGCCGTCGCTTCGGGAGAATTTTCTTCCCGCAGAATGAAGGCGCGCCATGCTGAGTAGGCTTTGTGCTCGCAGCGCGCGGCAATAAATTCTTTCGCTTCCAACCCCTCGGCAACAATAACGTGTGCCATCGCATTGATGAACGCCACGTTGCTACCCGGCAGCAGGGCCAGGTGATAGTCGGCCTTGATGTGCGCCGAGGCCACCATGTCAATGCGCCGCGGATCAGCGACAATCAACTTCGCCCCTTCGCGCAGGCGTTTTTTCAGGCGCGACGCAAATACCGGGTGAGCGTCGGTGGGATTGGCTCCCATCAACAGTATGACATCGGAATGGGCGACCGAATTAAAAGCCTGTGTGCCCGCGGATTCACCCAGCGTGGTCTTGAGACCATAACCGGTGGGTGAATGGCAAACGCGCGCACAGGTATCGACATTGTTATTGCCGAAAGCTGCACGCACCATTTTCTGCACCAGGTAGGTTTCCTCGTTGGTGCAGCGTGAGGAGGTGATGCCGCCAATGCTGTCAGGACCGTATTTCTTCTGCAAGGCGCGCAAGCGGTCTGCAGCATACCGGATCGCCTCTTCCCAACTGACTTCACGCCAGGGATCATTGATGTTTTCCCGGATCATGGGCGTGGTAATGCGATCTTTGTGAGTAGCATAACCAAAAGCAAAACGGCCCTTGATGCAGGCGTGACCTTCGTTGGCATGGCCGTCCTTGTTTGGCGTCATGCGCACCACCACATCACCCTTGAGCTCGGCATTGAACGAGCAACCTACGCCGCAGTAGGCACAGGTAGTTGTGACACTGCGCTCGGGCAGCCCCATCTGGATCACGGAGTTTTCGGTCAGGGCTACCGTCGGGCAGGCATTGACACAGGCACCGCAGGACACGCACTCGGAGTCCATGAAGTCTTCCATCTGCCCCGCAGTGATTTTTGAATCAAAGCCACGACCGTCTACGGTCAGCGCAAAGGTCCCCTGGATATCATCGCAGGCGCGCACACAGCGATAGCACACGATGCATTGCGAAGGATCAAACGTGAAGTACGGGTTGGATTCATCCTTGGGTGCAGCCAGGTGGTTGGCCCCGGCTATGCCGTAACGTGACTCCGTAACGCCCAGAGCCTCAGCCGTATCCTGCAGTTCGCAGTCACCATTGGCAGCACAGCCGACGCATTCAAGCGGGTGGTCGGACACATATAATTCGACCACGTTACGGCGAAGCTGGCGCAGGCGGTCGGTCTGCGTGCGCACCACCATACCCTCCTCGGCCTGGGTAGTGCAGGATGCCGGGAAACCCTTGCGCCCATCTACTTCAACCAGGCATACGCGGCAGGAACCGAAGGGGTCCAGGCTGTCGGTGGCGCACAGCCTGGGCACCTTGATACCCGCCTCGGCTGCAGCCCGCATCAGGGACGTGCCTTGCATGACACTGATTTCCCGGCCATCAATGCTTAGCTTGACGAGATGGCCCAGGGGAATGGGGCGAGGCGTGCCGAAATCTTTCTGCCGGTGAAATGTACGCTGTGTGTCCATGCCAATGATTATCTCAGAAATTCACCTTGGGTAAGAACCGCAATCTGGTCATTTGCTGAAATCTTCGGCGAAATGCTGCAGCGCACTGCGCACCGGGTACGGCGTGAGGCCGCCCATGGCACACAAGGATCCGTCCACCAGGGTGTCACACAGTTCGTGCAGCAGGCTGATGTTTTCCGCGCGGTGCTCATTGGCGATGATGCGGTCGATCACTTCCACACCACGCACCGAGCCCACCCGGCAGGGCGTGCATTTGCCACAGGATTCAATGGCGCAGAACTCCATGGCGAAGCGTGCCTGTTGGGCGAGGTCAACGGAGTCATCGAACACGACTATTCCGCCGTGGCCCAGCATGCCACTGATGCCTGCAAACGCTTCGTAATCCAGTGCAACGTCCCATTGGGATTCAGGCAAATAGGTACCCAGTGGGCCGCCGACCTGGATTGCACGCATGGGCCGGCCACTGGCTGTGCCGCCGCCAAAGTCTTCTACCAGTTCACGCAGGGTGTGACCGAAGGCTAGTTCCACCAGTCCCCCACGACGGATGTTGCCCGCCAGTTGCACGGTCAGGGTTCCGCGTGAACGGCCCGTGCCAAAGTCCCGGTAGTATGCAGCCCCCTTCGCCAGCACCGTGGTCGCGGCAGCATAGGAAAGCACGTTGTTGATCACGGTGGGTTGGCCCAGTAAACCTTTGATTGCCGGTAGAGGCGGCTTGAAACGAACCAGCCCGCGCTTGCCTTCGAGGCTGTCCAGCAGAGAGGTTTCCTCACCGCAAATATAGGCCCCTGCCCCAATGCGTAACTCCAGATGGAATTTCTTTCCCGATCCCTGGATGTTGTCTCCGAGCCAGCCTGCTTGCTCAGCCCGGGAAATCGCTTCCAGCAGAATGCTTTTGGCCACCGGGTATTCGGACCGCAGATAGATAAAACCCTCGCTGGCGCCCACTGCCACTGCCGCGATGGTCATACCTTCGATAAGCTGGTAAGGGTCAGCTTCCATTAGCAAGCGATCGGCAAACGTGCCTGAGTCGCCCTCGTCGGCATTGCATACAATGTACTTTTGCTCCGCTGCAGCATCCAGCACGGTCTGCCACTTGATGCCCGTTGGAAATGCCGCACCGCCCCGCCCGCGCAAGCCTGATTCCTTCACAGCATCGACAATGGCCTGCGGCGTTAAAGTGAGCGCTTTCTCCAGCCCGGTGAAACCACCCAGCGAACGGTAGTCCTCTATGGACAGCGGATCGCCCTGTCCGGCGCGGGCAAAGGTCAGTCTCTGCTGCCGCTCTAACCAGGGGATTTCATCCGCGGGACCGAGAGCAAGCACGTCCTGGCAATCTCCGGGAAAACCGTTATTGAACAGGCGAGGCACATCAGCCGGGCTTACCGGGCCAAACGCCCGCCGGCCGGACTCATCCTCGACTTCCACCAAAGGTTCCAGCCAGAAAGCACCGCGGGATCCATTGCGCACCACGGTCAGAGCAATTGAACGTCGCGATGCTTCAATCGTGATTGCCCGAGCCACGGCATCCGCCCGCAAAGCCAGCGCCGTTGTATCCCGGGGAACAAAAACCCGAATACTCACTGGCCTTCCCCCTGCAAACCAGCTAGCAATTCGTCAAATCGCTCGGGACTAACCCGGGCATGGATGTCGTCATCAATACGAACAGTAGGTGCACAGGCACAATTGCCCAGGCAATATACCGGGTCCAGCGTGTAGCGCCCGTCAGGGGTGGTCTCGCCGAAGTTGATACCCAGCCTGACACGAACATGGGTTTCCAGTGCCCGCGCACCCATGGCCTGGCAGGCTTCGGCGCGACACACCTGGATGATGTGATCTCCTGCGGGCTCAGCGCGAAAATCATGATAAAAGTGCATAACGCCGTGCACTTCGGCCCGGGACAGGCTGAGCGCCCCGGCAATCATGGGTATGGCTGCAGGCGGCACATAGCCCAGACGTTCCTGCACGGCGTGCAGCACCGGCATTAAAGGCCCAACCCGGCCGATATGTTCCTGAACCACTGCCTCTATGGTTTCTGCCAATGAGAATGCAGACGATTGCATGGGAAACCTCGAATTAACTTGCCAAGTAGTTTGCAAACTGCTTCCGGAGTTCCATTTTCTGGATTTTACCAGTAGCGGAATGAGGGATACTTTCGACGAACACCACGTCATCGGGCATCCACCATTTGGCAATCTTACCATCGAGGTAGGCCAATACAGCGTCTTTTCCAACATCGCTATTGGCTTTCCGCACCAGGATCAGCAAGGGCCGTTCGCTCCACTTCGGGTCTGGCACACCGATTACCGCCGCTTCGGCCACTCCGGGGCAGCCCACAGCCACGTTTTCCACTTCGATGGACGAAATCCATTCTCCACCGGACTTGATCACATCCTTGTCGCGATCGGTGATTTGCATGAAGCCCAGTGCATCAATAGTGGCAATATCCCCGGTGTCAAACCAACCGTCTGCATCAAGAATTTTTGCATCGTGCTTGAAATACGCACTGGCAATGGCGGGGCCTCTGACCAACAGGTGGCCAAAGGCTTTGCCGTCGCGCGGCAGGTTCTTGTGGTCGGCATCCACGATCTTCATTTCGACCAGGAAGGGGGTGCGGCCCTGTTTCTCTTTCAGCTTCAAGGTGGTTTCTTTCGCCAGCCCGGAAGTGGCGTATTTCATCTTGCCGGTCGTGCCCACGGGCGACATTTCGGTCATGCCCCAACCGTGAATCACTTCGACCCCGTAATCCACTTCGAATTTGCGAATCATCACCGGCGGACAGGCTGCCCCGCCAATCAGGACTCTGTGCAGGTAGGGAAGCTTGCTGCCGGTGGATTCCAGGTACTGTAGCAATCCCATCCAGACTGTTGGTACAGCCGCACTGGCAGTTACTTTTTCCGTGTCCAGGAGCTGGTAAATACTGGCGCCATCCATGCCGGCCCCGGGCATCACGATCTTGGTGCCGGCAGCGGGCGCTGCGTAGGTAATCGCCCAGGCATTGGCATGGAACATGGGTACGATGGGGAGAATGACGTCTTCGGAACTTAAGCCCAATACATCGGGCTGGTTCACCATCATGCCGTGCAATACGTTGGAGCGATGTGAGTAGAGCACGCCTTTCGGGTTGCCGGTTGTCCCAGAGGTATAACACAAGGCAGCCGCCGTGTTCTCGTCAAAGGTTTTCCATTGAAAATCGCCGTCGGCACCGGCCAGCCAGTCTTCGTAGGCAACGGCGTTCGGCAGCGTGGTGTCCGGCATATGCCGGCGGTCGGTCAGCACAATGTACTTGCGCACGGTGGGCAGGCGGCCAGCGACGGCCTGCAACACCGGTACAAAAGTGAGATCGACAAACAGGATCTGGTCTTCGGCGTGGTTGACGATATACACCAGCTGGTCAGCAAACAGCCGCGGATTGAGCGTATGACAAATGGCGCCCAGACCCATGATGCCAAACCAGGCTTCAACGTGCCGGTCGGTGTTCCAGGCCATGGTCGCGACACGATCACCCAGTCGTATGCTGTCTTTCTCCAGGGCTTTGGCAACTCGTAGCGCGCGGATGCGCAGGTCAGCCAGCGTGTAGCGGCGGACAGGCCCTTCCACAGATCGCGTAACAAATTCACGCTCGCCATGGTTCAAGGCGCCATGGTCAAGCATTTTGGTGACCAGCAAGGGCCAGTCCTGCATCAATCCGAGCATTGCGAATACCTGTTTGAAGACGATATATCGTACTTGGAAGGCAGCCTCAGCAACAGAATATTCACCTGTACGATCACATCTGTAGTTTCATCAAAACTGATAAATCTGTTGCCAGGCGATGGGTTTGGAAACGTTTAACGCCGAATCGTTTAGGGATGTCGACAGGCCATTGATGGCAGCCTGTGCGATGTCCGCAGTGGTTTTACCGTCTTTCGTAAAGCAGGATTGATAAAACCGGGCCGTAGCGTCTGCGTGTTCCTTCGCCACGTCAAAATATTCCTGCAACACCCGGCCTACGAGGACGGGGTCATTTTGAATCAGCAGCAGGCTCGCTTTGTGCGTGTCCACCAATAGCCGTGCCAGTTCAAATTCCTTGTCGAGGTAATTTTGATCAACTCCCAGTCCGGTTGTCGGTATCCTGATCTCATCCCCAAAGAAACACAGGGTATTAAAACCGAGCCCAATGAGTTTGGCCGGCGCCTGCGCTGAACTGATAACAGCGGCGTCCACATAGCCGCCCTTTAGCAATCCAAGCCGGGCCGTGTCGTCCCTGGCGCTGTGCAAACTCACCTCTTTCGAAATATCGAGCCCTGCCCTGCTCATGATGATATTGGCCAGGTGATGCGGAGGTGCGATGGCCGGAAAGGTTGCCAGTCGCCTATTCTTCAAGTCGGCCACACTTTTTATGCCGGGACTGGCATAGATCCAGAACATCGGCTTGTCTACAGCGACGAAGACCACACGCTGGGGAATCCCTTTGACCGCACTGGCCAGCGCGGCACCGCAACTGGCCTGAAACCAGTGTCCGGGCAACTCGGTTTCCGCAATAAAGGTGATATCAACGAGATCCACCTGCAGCTGGTTCTTTTTATACAGACCGGACTTGACCGCAACAAAGTGACACAGCAACTCGTGCGCGTCAAAAGCCTTGAAACCTAAGGTAACAGCAGTCATCAATTTGATTGCAAATGCGGAATCACGTGCTCCGCCAGGGTGTTGATCATGACATCCGGCTCATTGGTGGCGATGGGGAGCACAAAGTTTTCGACTCCCAGTGCAATCAATTCGCGGAACCGGGGTATAACCTCTTCGGGTGTGCCGGATATGGACACCGCATCCAAAATACGCTCGGTAATCAGCCCGGCATGTTTTGCCTTCATGTTGCCGTGCTGCTGATAATCATACTGATCTTTCATGTGCTTCAGGTCGTGCCACAGGTCATCGGGAATGTCTTCGCGTGGAATACCTGCGTAAATCGTTCCGGCAGCGATCGAGGCATAGCCTCTTACTTCTGCCCGAATCCGCTCCCGGTCCGTCGCGACGCCACAAGCGAGTCGTTGATAGAGTTTGACATCCGAAAGTTTTCGCCCCGCTTGCTCAGCGCCGATGGCGATATTCTTCTGTGCGTATCGCACCAGTTGGGGATCGGCGCCCACCTGGAACAAAACGCCGTCGGCGATGCGCCCGGCGAGTTGCAAGGACTTTGGTCCGGTGCAGGCAATCACCACCGGCACCTTACGAGGAGGCCAATTCACCTTTAGTTCCTGTCCATCGAAGCTCACCGTTTCACCAGCCAGCAAAGCACGAAGAACCCGGATGACCGCTTCCAGGCGGGCCAATTTTGATGGCTTTTGCCCGATGGTGTAGATAGCGCTATCGCCTATCCCTATCCCCAGTATGGCTCGCCCTCCGGATAGCTCATCAAGGGTAGCAAAGCTGTGGGCCAATACAGCCGGATGACGGGTAATGATGTTTGCGACGCCAGTTGCCAACTGCATGTGCCGCGTGTGCTCAGCAAACAAGGTAAGCGCCATGAACGCATCACGAAAAATAGATTGCGAATCGGCAACCCAGACCCCGGCGAAACCGAGCTCATCCGCGCGGGCGATCCAGCTGACAAAATCCCGGATAGGGCGATTGGGCAGGATGCCGATATGAAACGAAACGGGCATGGTGTATTTCCCTCCGGCGACCAGTGGGGATTTTAACTGCTCTGCGCTAGCGAGCGAACAACTCCGGCAGCGGGCTGTCCGGCAAGCTGATGCTGCTGTGCCATCAGCGTGTACATCACCGGCACGATGAACAGGGTGAACAGGGTACCAATTGACATCCCACTGGCAATCACCAGGCCAATGTCAAAACGAGCCTCAGCGCCAGCCCCGCTGGCCAGCAGCAGCGGCACCACGCCCAGAACCATCGCCGCGGTAGTCATCAGGATGGGCCGCAGCCGGATACCGGCGGCTTTTTCCACCGCAGCGCGGCGCCCCAGGCCCTCGTCCCGCTGAATCTGGTTGGCGAATTGCACGATCAGGATGCCGTGTTTACTGACCAGGCCAATCAGCGTGATCAGGCCGATCTGGGTGTAAATGTTTATCGAGGCCAGCCCTAACCACAGAAAAAACAAGGCACCCGCGACCGACATCGGCACGCTGACCAGCATGATCAGGGGGTCACGAAAGGACTCGAACTGCGCGGCCAAAACCAGGTAAATGATCAGCATGGCAATGAAAAACGCACCTGTCAGCGAACCGCCTTCCTGCATGTACTGGCGGGAAGTCCCGGCATAATCCACGCTGTAACCACGCGGAAGTGTTTCCCGCGCCAGACTGGTCAGGTAGTCCAGCGCATCTCCGACGGATAATCCAGGCACCGGCAGTGCGGACAGCGTGGCTGAGTTGAGTTGTTGAAATCGTTTCAATGATTGCGGTGTTACGCCCTGCTCGAATGAGACAAAAGATGAAAGCGGAACCAATCGGCCGTCGCGGCTTGCCACCTGGAACTGCCCCAGTTGATCTGCATTCAGTCTGAATCGCCTTTCCACTTGCGGGATCACCTTGTAACTCTGCCCGCTTATGCTGAAGCGATTGACATAATTTCCGCCCAGCATGACTGCCAGGTCGTTGCCCAATTGCTGCATATCGATGCCGAGATCCGCCGCTTTATCGCGATCGATGTGAGTCATGATCTGTGGCAAATCAAATTTGAGATCCGTGTCAACGAAGCTGAACTTGCCGCTGTCGCGTACCAAGTCCGCGAATCCCTGCACTGCCTCATACACTGCAAACGGCGGCTCGGTTGATCCGATGATGAATTGTATCGCAAGAGCCCGCCCGGCCCCGGGCATCGGAGGCCGGGTGAATGCGGCAGATTTAAAACCCGGGACCTCGTCAATTTTTTGCTGTATCTCCAATTGCAATTCGTGCTGGGATCTCTCGCGTTCGTTTCGCGGCTTGAAGAGCATGCCAGTAAAGGCTGAATTCGCGCTCCCGCCGCCAGGTGAATTGCTCCCGATAAATTGGAAAATCACGGACACTTCCGGCACGTCGTGGATGGCTTCCGTCAGGGCTTCGGCGTATTTCAACAGCTGGTCTGGCGAGGTATTCGCCGGCGCCGTAGATTGTATGAGCACCAAGCTTTCATCTTCGGTCGGCGCCAACTCACGACTGGATGCTGCGAACATGAAGTAAATGCTCGCCAGGACCAAAGCGGCAACTACCAGGACTATGGGCAGGAAATCCAGCGCCCGGTGCAACAAACGCTGGTACAGGCGGCGCAGGGACTCGAACCCATGGTCCAGCATTTGTTCCAATCCGTGCGCATTGTCGGAATGCGGTTTGAACAACCGGGAGCACATCATCGGTGACAGGGTCAGCGCAACCACCCCCGAGATCAGAACGGCGCCAGCCAGGGTAAAGGCAAATTCACTGAACAGGCTTCCGGTCAGACCGCCAACAAATCCAATAGGCATGTATACGGCAACCAGGGTAATAGTCATGGCTATGACGGGAGTCGCCAGTTCACGTGCACCCTGAAAAGCTGCCTGCAGGACCGGCATGCCCTCTTCAATGTGCCGGTGGATGTTCTCCGCCATGATGATGGCATCGTCCACCACCAGGCCAATGGCAATGACCAGGCTCAGCAAAGTCAGGAGATTGATCGAATACCCCAACATCAGCATCACGGTGCCGGCGCCGATCAGCGACAGTGGAATAGTCACAATCGGGATCAACAGTGCCCGCAACGAACCGAGGAAGAGGTAAACCACCAGGGTAACGATGGCGAGCGCCTCAACTAATGTCACACGTACCTCGGAAATAGCGTCCTTGATGTAAAGCGTTTTGTCATAAGAAATGTTGGCCGACATGCCTGGCGGCAATTGTGCCTGGATCTCGGGAAACAGCTTGCGCACTTTGCCGATCACATCCAGCACATTGGCGTTGGGTAGCACGGAAATCGCCATTACTACCGCCGGCTTGCCCCCAATACGCACGGATGCATCGTAGTCTTCTGCACCCAGCACGACCTGTGCAATGTCTTTCAGGCGCACTACGGCATTGCCCTCCTGCTTGACGATCAGTTCCTGGAATTCCTCAACAGTGTGCAAATCGGTGTCGGCGCGCAAATTCACCACAACGGCAGCGCCCTTGGTTCTGCCCACGGCTGCCTGGAAATTGTTTGCAGTCAAGGCCCCGCGCACCTGCCCTGGCGTAATACCCAGCGCTGCCATGCGTTCGGGGTCCAGCCAGATACGCATGGCGAAATTACGTGCGCCCCTGATCAGCGCCTGTTCAACGCCGGACTGCGATTCGATCTTGGGTTGTACTTCACGAACGAGATAGTCCGTCACCCGGTTGGGTTCCATCGTTTCACTCTCAAACGCCAAATACATCGAAGCCGTGCTCTCGTCGGTGCTGAACGTGATCGTGGGGTCCTCACTACCGGCAGGAAGTTGATTGCGGATTTTGTTGACCTTGGAGGTTATCTGCGTCAGGGCGACATTGGAATCATAGTTGAGCTTGAGGTGGGCGACGATTGAGCTCATGCCCTGGGAGGAGGTGGATTCGAGGAAATCAATGCCTTCGGCGCTGGCGATCTCACGTTCCAGCGGGATGGTCACAAAGCCCTGCACCAGTTCGGCCGCGGCACCCACATAAACTGTATTGACCGTAATGATGGAGCTTTCGCTCACCGGGTACTGCCTGACTGTCAATTGCTGGTAAGCCATGATGCCCAGCAGAAGAATCATCAGGTTGACCACCGTTGCCAGCACGGGCTTGCGGACAAATAAATCGGTAAATTTCATGCGGTTCAGTTGTTTTCGACGGCGGGATCCGGGCTGCTCTCCGGAACAGTCTTGTCATCAATGACGACCGGGCTACCGTTACGCAGTCGTAGTTGGCCGGCAGTCACCACGCGCTGTCCCGCTTTCAGCCCGGACAGAATGGCCACCTGATCCCCACGTTTCTCACCCAGGGTTACAAAGACACTTTCCGCTACCAGTGAGCTGCCTCCCTTGTCATCGACCGAATTTTCAACCACGAAAACCGAATCGCCATACGGGTTATAACTGATGGCCAGCTGCGGCAGGGTCAGAACTTTTTCATCGGCAGGTAGCATTAAGGTGGTATTGACGAACATGCCCGGGCGCAGCTTCAGATCCGGATTCGAAACCTCGGCCTCCACCTGGAAGCTGCGGGTATCGGGATCAATGACTGGTTCGATGGCATTGACTTTGCCGGAGAACACCAGGCCGGGATAGGCATCCACGTCAAATTGCACTGGCTGCCCGATCCACACCTGCGCCAACCGGTTCTGCGGCAGCGGAAATTCGACACGCATTGGATTAAGGGCCTGCAACGTGACGATGTCATCACCCGGCTCAATGTACTGGCCCAAATTCACCTGGCGAATACCCAAAATGCCATCGAACGGGGCACGAATGGCGAGCTTGGCAATCGAGACCTCGAGACTCCCGACCTGGGCAGTCAGGCGATCCAGGTCGCTGGACGTGGTGTCGAGTTGCGATTGCGACACGGCCTGATTACCTTTCAGGCGCTGATTTCGGTCGTAGCTCTTTTGCGCCAGACTCAATTCCGCCCTGAGGCTCTTGAGCGTGAGCTGTTTGTCCGCATCGTACTGTTGCAGCAGCAGTTCACCTTTGCTGACTTTTCGCCCTGAGTCGAAGTAAATGGTGGTTACCATGCCCGATTCCTGGGCCGTAACGTTCACGCCCTGATAGGCACGCAGGCTGCCGGTTGCCCGGATGGAAGGCAGCCAGGACTCCTCCTGGACTGTTGCCACTGCCACGACCACGGCAGCAGGGGCCGGTTTTGCGGCGATGTCTGCGCCCCCGGACATCCAGCGCTTCGCCTGGTAAGCTGCACCCGCAAGGGCCAGCAGCAGCAGAATTACAATCAGTTTACGCATTGAATCAGTTCGATTTTTCCGGAAGCTTAGCGACTATGTCTGCGGACGGAAGATTCTAGCACCATTCGCCAACTGCCCAACAAAATCCACTAGCGGGACGCTGCACAAAGCGCGTAATCTAGCGTTCAGGTAATCTTCAAAGGCGGCTAATCATGATGGCAAATATTATCGGATTAATTATTGGCATAGTCATCGCCATCCCCGGCACCATAATGCCCGTGCGCAAGTTTCTGGGTCTGCGTGGCGAAAAGATCTTCTTCTCCCTGACGTTGATTCCCATAGCCTTGTTTTACATCGGATTCTCTTACTATTACGGCGACCTCACTGCGCTGCACGCGGAGATCGTTGGCTTGATTATTTTTACCGTGCTCGCCTTGCTGGCCCAGTTCATGGCCAGCTGGATCCTGGTCGTTGCCTATGTTGCCCACGGAGTGTGGGACGTGCTCCACGAGGTTTATGTAGCATCAATTGGCGTTATTCCCTGGACAGAAGTTCCGGCAGGCTATGCTGCATTTTGCCTTGCCTATGACCTGATCATCGCTGCTTATGTGTATAAGCGCATGCGGCTGTGGGACCAGGCGGGTTCGAGACTATAGGTAAGGAAAGTCCGACATCAACACATGTTTCGCGATGGGCGTGGCATGGACCCGGGGTTCACCAAGAAAAGCGCCCCACGAAACGATGACGTATCTGATCCCGGAGTGCACTGGATTGGCACTGTGTTTATAGCGATTATCCGAGGGAAATAATAAGAGATCACCGACCTTGGGTTGGTAGCTGTAAAAAAACTTTTCAAAACTCAGGCTGCCACCCACAAAATCTTCATTGAGGTAAATCAGCAGACTGATATCACGATCAATTTTCTTGGTCCAGAAACTCTCGGTGCTCGCGCGGTAACAATTATCTGCGTGCATGCCATACGAGTTACCAGGTCCATAGCGCAGCACCTTGGGCTGTTCAAACCATTCTATTTCACGACCAAACAACGCCGCGGAATTATGGAAGCACTGCGCGACAACCCGATTCACCGGCTCTACCAGATTTCCGAGGCTGATTTCCTGCGATGTTCTTCCTCCCTTGAGGGAAACTTGCGGATTGAATGCCGTCGAACGACTGGCATCGAATACTCTTGAAGCTTCATTGGGTTGTTGCTCCAGAAACTCCACCCACGCACGGCAGATTTGTGGATCGAGGAATCCAGGAACAACGTGCACTCCGTGGGGTGGTTCACGAGGATCGCTCATGCTCCCGCAGCATGACTTGAATCGTTTACCGCTGCCACAAAAGCAGGCGTCTTTCCGCTCCGGCCGGAATGCTGGAAAAATGAATGGATCGCTCACCGGCATATTCTCAGACTTTCCCGAAGCGCTCACTATATCAATTGCGAGTGTTCGTGCTCAAGGCGAATTCCCTGCTAAGAGATGGCCCCATTTCAATGGACAGGAAAGCCCGGTTCCGTAACTGGATTCCGGGCTTATCGTTCAGGCGCCAGGATTGGGGGTTCGCTGCTGGCGTTTCATTAATCCATCCTAAAAAAATCCCCATATCCACCGGTATGGAGGGGCGCAGCCTTGATTTACTGGTGCCGGCACGGGGATTCGAACCTCGGACCTACGCATTACGAATGCGCCGCTCTGCCAACTGAGCTATGCCGGCGTTTTGAAGGGCGGCCAGTATATTCAAATAACCCCCCTTTAACAACCAATCGAAAGAGCTGCGCATGCCCGGCAATTTTCCTACCCGCCAGCGGGTAAATTGCCCATTTGCCCTGCCATGTGCGGGGTTCACACTCCTTGCCACATCTTCCTGAGAATGGCAGCGGCAATAACACTGAACCCGGTACTAATTGAACTTCATTTCATCATGAAAACAGACACAAACAGACACCTTCAACACGGTTTTTCCCTCGTGGAAGTGATGGTTTCAACAGTAGTTTTTTCGCTGGGCCTGGGTGGTTTGTCACTGATGATGCTGACTTCGGTGCACGGCACCCAACAAGCCCAGTACCAGACGGTGGCCAGCATGCAGGCCTCTTCGCTGGCTGAACTGATACTCATGAACCCGGCGGCGATTGGGCATTACATCAATCCGGTTCAGACGCCCCGTGAGGACTGCACCTCGCCCACGGGCTGTTCCAGTGCGGCATGGGCTGCTGGAAACCTTGCACGCTGGCAGTTCGAACTTGAGCAGAATCTGCCCGGGTCTACAGCGCTGGTGTGTCGCGACGGGTCTCCCGACGATGGCCAGACCAGTGAGCCGGCATGTGACGGCGCCGGGTCTGCTGTGGTCAAGGTATTCTGGGCAGATCCTCACCACCCTGATGAGATGAACGAAGGCGTGCAGAGGGTCGTGTTGCAGGTTGAGCCCTGATGCGCGGCCGCGGGTCAGACGCTTTGCTCAACCGGGGTCTGTCCCTGGTGGAATTGCTGGTGGCCATGCTGATTGGCGCGATTTTGCTCGCGGGACTTGTACAGATCGTTGCCGGAGCACGCAGCAGTTTCAGGCTGCAAGAAGGCATGGCGGAATTGCAGGAAAGCGGGCGCTTTGCCATCGACAGCTTGGCTGGTGTGCTCCGCCAGGCGACTTTCACTCCGGAGCCGTGGCAGGGCGCAGTTGACCAGGTTGGACTTACGTCGGAAACACAGGATGCGGTAAGCAGCAAAGGGGACAGGCTGGTCATGCGCACCTGGTCGGAACACAACTGCTATGGCGCTGCCAACACGGCTACCGATGCAGGCGGCCATCCCAGGTTTTACCTAATGGAATCCATCCTCACCTTGAGCAGTTCGGGCAACCTTGCATATACCTGCCGTTACGGCCCGACCGCCCAACAATTCGTCACCCAGGTGCTAAACCAGGGCTTGTTGGAGAACCTGGAAGCGCTGCAGGCTCTATACGCGGAAGACCTGGATAATGATGGTCAGGCCGACCGCTGGGTCAATGGCGGACAATGGCTGGATCAAAGCCACATTTTGGGCCTGCAAATTGCGGTATTGGTTCGCAGCGACCAGATAGTTACGGACGGGGCATCGAAGACGTACACCGTACTGGATAAGGTTATCAATGCGCCGGCCGACGGTCGGCTTCGTCGCGTATTCACCTATTCACAAGCATTTCGTGGACGCAGCGGATGAGGCAGGTTCTGCACTTCCTCCCTGCGCGCCCTCGCCAGCAGGGCGTAACCCTGTTGACCGGCCTGGTGCTTCTGGCTGCAATCAGCCTGCTGGCGCTGGTCGCTACATCCAGCATGTTGCTGCAACTGCGCATGGCGGGCAATTTCGAAGATAGCCGGCTGGCGCTGCAGAATTCCGCGCTGGCGGTTACCGAGGGGGAGCGCTTCCTCTATTCAATCAGAAACGATGCGCGTTCGCCCAATTGCCAGGCAACGTGCTTCACTCCGCCCCTGGACACCATCATCCATGCAGCAAACGACATTCCTTACTTTGCCGAATACGAAAAAGAAAGTTGGTGGCGCTCATGGGCTGTCGATGCGGCTCTTGATCCGCTGTCAGGCACGCCTGTCGAAACCACACCTGCCATGGGTGCAGACTCTCCCCGCTTTCTGATTGAGGAAGTGTATTTTGACCCTCTGACGTCATTGCAGGTTGCAACGGGCGCTCCCCGGCTAAGTGGCATCGGCTACTACCGGATTCTCGGTCGCGGTTCCGGAAAAGGAACGGTCACGGTGGCAGTCAGTGAGTCCATCATTGCCCGGCCGTGGAAGGCTGGCGCCGAACCTGGTTCGGGGCCTGGTTCCAGTAGCAGGGACTCCCATGAATTCTGTGTAAGCTTTCGGCCCTGGTATGACTGCGGCCGCATGGCCTGGCGCCAGCGTCGATGATCATGGAACTGCGGGTCAAGCCAGACTGCAAGGGCAGTCACTGTTGCTGCGGATACACGCTGCTTGAACTTATGATCGTGTGTGTCGTGATGGCGATCTTGCTCACGTTTGCCATTCCCTCCTATCAGTCCTACGTGCAGCGAGCGCATCGAGGCACCGCCATAGAGATTCTGCTGGCAGCAGCTGCCTGCCAGGAAAGAATTTATGCGCGGGACTTCAGCTACGATACCAACCGCTGCCTGCCGCTTCCCGGTAAAGATGATATGTATGCCTTTGGGTTTGAACCGGATCACAAGGCAGCGGTGAGCTCTTATGTCGTGATTGCCTGGCCTTTGGGCACGCACTCCGTCGACATCTGTGGCGGATTGATGCTCGACCAGAACGGAACCCGATCGATTACCGGCCCAGTCGAGCGCTTGCGAAAGTGCTGGGAAGGGCGTTAGTTCAGCCGGGGTTTACGATGCCAGAGTCGACAATCCCTGAGTCGACAATCCCGGTGTCGACAACCTTCAGGCGCAGTTCCCTGGGCAAAGCAAACTCCATTTTTTCAGGAATGCTTTTCAGCTCTTCAACCGTTTTTCCGCCTTTTTCCTGCAGGCGGGAGATGACTTCACGAACCAGGCTTTCCGGCGCCGATGCACCGGCTGTTACGCCGACCGTTGCGACGCCCTCCAGCCATTCATCCAGAATGTCCTCTGCACCGTCAATGAGGTAAGACGGCACACCACGTTTTTCAGCCAGCTCACGCAAACGATTTGAGTTGGAACTGTTTACCGATCCGACCACCAACAGCAGGTCGACCCTGCCGGAAAGTTCCTTGACGGCGTCCTGCCGGTTTTGCGTGGCATAGCAAATGTCGTCGTGCCGGGGGCCGACAATTGCTGGAAACCGTCTTTGCAGGGCCTGGATGATCGCCTGGGTATCGTCAACGGAAAGGGTGGTCTGGGTGACGTAGGCAAGATCCTGCGGATAGTTGACCTCCAGGGATGCTACGTCTTCGAGTGTTTCCACGAGGTAAATGTAATTGTTCCGCGGCGGGCGCTTCATCCACTGGCCCAGAGTACCTTCCACTTCGGGATGTCCTGCATGCCCGATTAAAACCGCCTCGCGACCTGTTTTGCAATGCCGTGCTACCTCCATGTGCACCTTGGTCACCAGGGGGCAGGTTGCGTCGAATACTTTCAAGCCCCGGGACTGACCTTCCTTGCGCACCGACTTGGCTACGCCGTGTGCACTGAAGATTACGGTCGAGTTATCCGGTACCTCATCCAGTTCTTCAACAAAAACGGCACCCGCTTCGCTCAGCCGATCTACCACGAAGCGGTTGTGCACTACTTCATGACGCACATAAATGGGAGCGCCAAAGAGCTCCAGGGCGCGCTCAACGATTTCGATGGCGCGGTCTACGCCGGCGCAGAACCCGCGGGGATTGGCCAGCAAGATGTCCATTATTTCGCCTTCACTTCCCGGGCGACTTGGCGCCCCATGCATGGCGCAGGGCATCAAGTATGAGCAGGACTACACCACAGCTGATGGCGGAGTCCGCCACGTTGAACGCAGGCCAATGATAGCCAAGATAGTGCACATCGACGAAATCCACGACGTAACCCAACTGCACGCGATCAGACAGATTGCCAAGCGCTCCTCCGATGACGAGAGCCAGTGCCAGCCCGGTCAGCCACTCACGCCGGGGCAAGCGCAATACCCAGACGATCAGGACCCCACTGACCACGGAGGCGAGTGCAGTGAAGAACCAGCGCTGCCACCCGCCGGCGTCACTGAGGAAGCTGAATGCCGCGCCATAGTTATGCGCCAGGGTCATGTTCAGCCAGGACCACACCTCATTCGGCCGATACAATTCCAATACCTCGGTGGCCCATTCCTTGGTCACCATGTCTGCCCATACAACCACGCCCGAAACCAGCAGCCAAAGCCAGGAATAGGGTGCAGGCGGCTGGTGGGTGCGGCCGGATTGTTTCGCGTTCATCGTTGCTTGTGCACCATGACCCGCCTCACGCCACACGGCGGACTTCGCCGGCGCCAATTACGTTTTCAACACAACGGCTGCAAATTTCGGGGTGGTCAGCGTGCGACCCGACATCTTCACGATAGTGCCAGCAGCGCACGCATTTTCCGTTCGTTGATGGCGTGACCAGGACAGCGATCTCGCCATGCTCGAGCCGTTCACGTTCGACCTCCGCAGGCGCGGCCGCCAGTTCATGCACTCTCGCCCCGGAGGTGAGCAGCACAAAGCGCAGTTCATCGCCCAGCCAGTCGATCGCTTGCTTGAGCTCACCCTGCAACCAGAGGTCAACTTCGACCGCCAGCGATGAGCCTGCCTTGCCTGCCTTGCGTACCAACTCGATGGACCTGCTCACTGCCTCGCGCACTTCGATGATGCGCTGCCAGCGCACCCTTTCCTCAGCGCCTCCGGACAGGGGGAAAAGTCCTTCGTACCAGGTCTCCAGGAATATGCTGTCACTGCACCGGCCTGGCATGTAGGTGTGAATTTCTTCCGCAGTAAAACTCAGTATGGGGGCTATCCAGCGGGCCATGGCTTGCAGCACGTGGTGCATGGCCGTTTGAGCGGAACGACGCGGAGCACTGTCAATGCCAGTGGTATACAACCGGTCCTTGAGGATATCGAGGTAAAAGGCGCCCATCTCGAAAGCACAGAAATTGTGCACTTTCTGGTAAATCTGCAGGAACTGGTAGTCGGAATAGGCCTGCACTACTTCAGCCTGCAGTTGCGCGGCACAATCCACGGCCCACCGGTCTAAAGGCAACAACTCCTTGGCGGGCAGAGCATTTGCTGGATCAAAGCCATGGAGGTTTCCAAGCAGGAACCGCGCGGTATTTCGGATCCTGCGATATGCATCGGCAACCCGTTTGAGGATTTCATCAGAAACACTCATTTCGCCGCGATAGTCAGCTGCGGCAACCCACAGGCGCAGCACGTCGCCACCCAGGGTGTTCATAACCTTGATCGGAGAATCAACATTGCCTGCGGATTTCGACATCTTTCGCCCATCGGCGTCAACCACGAATCCGTGTGTCAGCACCTGTTTGTAAGGGGCAACGCCGTGCATGGCCACCGAGGTCAATACAGAGCTCTGAAACCAGCCACGGTGTTGATCAGAACCTTCAAGGTACATATCTGCCGGCCGGGCCAGCTCCGCGCGCTCATCCAGCACGGCGCGATGTGAAACGCCGGAATCAAACCAGACATCCAGAATGTCCGTTACCCGTTCCCAGGTACTTTCCTCAAGACCCAGGCGCGTCCAGATATCACCCCGGTACCAACAATCCACCCCTTCCTGCTCTACCAACAAAGCCACCTGCTGCATCAGGCTGATGGTTTCGGGGTGCAACCCCCTGCTGGAGCGGTGGATGAACAGGGTTATGGGTACTCCCCAGGTACGCTGGCGTGAAATGCACCAGTCCGGGCGGTTTTGCACCATGCCCTTGATACGTTCTTCGCCCCAGCCAGGCACCCAGCGAACAGCAGCGATTGCTTTGACCGCTTGTTCCCGCAAGCCGGCCTGGTCCATGTTGATGAACCACTGCGGAGTGACGCGAAAAGCAGTAGGCGTCTTATGTCGCCAGCAATGTGGATAGGAATGCTCAAATTCTTCGTTGTACAACAAGGCGCCGTTGGTGTGCAGCACCTGGATGATGTTCTCGTTGGCTTTCCACACCCACAAACCCGCGAATAGCTCGGTATCCTCCAGGTATCGGCCATCCCCGCCCACCGGGTTGCTCACCGGCAAGCCATAGATCTGACCCACCCGAAAGTCGTCCTCGCCATGGCCTGGCGCCGTGTGCACGGCGCCCGTGCCCGCCTCGGTAGTGACGTGGCCGCCGAGTATCACGGGCACATCCCGGCGATAAAACGGGTGCTGCAGGCGCAGATGTTCCAATGCAACACCTTTGGCTGTTGCCAGTTTTTCAACCTCTTTCAGGCCAAGCCGCGTTGCGGCGGAGTCCAGCAAGTCTGCCGCCAGAACCAGCACCAGCGGCGCATCATGGGCGCGAGCGGATATCAGCACGTATTCGACTTCTGCATGCACCGCCACTGCCTGATTGGCAGGCAGAGTCCAGGGCGTGGTCGTCCAGATCGGGATGCCAGCATCGCCTTCAATTGCGCTTACGCCGAATGCAGCAAACAGGGCTGTGCGGTCGACTGCACGGAACAATACATCAATGGCCGGGGAAGTCTTGTCCTGGTACTCGATTTCCGCCTCAGCAAGGGCCGAGCCGCAGTCGAAACACCAGTGCACCGGCTTGGCGCCCTGTTCCAAATGCCCTGCCTCAATGATGGACGCCAGCGCCCGGATCATGTTCGCCTCGTAGGCGAACGATTTGGTGATGTAAGGCTGGTCCCAGTCTCCCAACACACCCATGCGGCGAAAACCACTTTTCTGCAGTTCAATCTGCTTGTCCGCATACGCCCGGCATTGCGCACGAAATGCCATAGCATCCAGCTTCTGGCCTACCTTGCCAAATTTTTTCTCCACCTGCAGTTCGATGGGCAGACCATGGCAATCCCACCCGGGAACATACGGCGAGCGGAAACCGGCCATCAGGCGGGACTTGACCACGATATCTTTCAGAATCTTGTTGACCGCGTGACCCATGTGCAGGTCACCATTGGCGTAAGGGGGGCCGTCATGCAGAATCCACAGGGGCCGGTGCGCCGTTTCCTGCTGGATTTTTTGATACAGGCCTGCCTTCTCCCAAGCTTCTATCATGCCCGGTTCGCGATTGGCCAGATCAGCCTTCATCGCAAAGTCCGTTTTGGGTAGATTGATGGTGTCTTTGTAATCCATGTGCTTTTTTCTGTTCCGTGCCGCTTAGTGTCCTGTCACGCATCTTATGACACATTCAGCAAGGCGAGAAGCCACCAGCTGCCAGGCGCGCGAGTGCAGGACTAGCTGGGCTAATTCAAGCGAGCGCAACACCGCAGAGGGTGGCTTATCGCCTTGCCCGGAGGGAGCCCCGCAGGCACGTCAATGCGGCGTTGCAGTCCTGGGCAAGGGCGCGCCATTCCCGGCGGACTGCGTCTTGCCTTGGCGCGCCTGCGAGGCTCTGAAGCGCCATAAGATGCGGGACAGGACACTAGACAGGCCGTTGCGTATTTTCCAGGATCAACCTGGCCTCAGCTTCGTCGCGGCGCATTTGAGCAACCAGTGGCTCGATGGCTTCAAAATGAGCTTCGTCCCGTAACTTTGCCACAAATTCGACTTCGAGGCGTTGCCCATACATGTCCCGTTCGAAATCGAACAGGTGCACTTCCAGCAGGGGCTCCCGTCCACCCACGGTAGGTCTCCAGCCCAGGCTGGATACACCCGGCAGCCAGGTATGATGCCCATGCGAATCGCCATGGTAAACCGGAACCCGCACGTAGACTGCAAAAATACCTTGCACCGCGGCTGGCCTGGCACGAATGCGCAGGTTTGCCGTTGGATAACCCAGCTTGCGGCCCAATTGCTGGCCAACAACGACATGACCTTCCATGCGGAATGGCCGGCCCAGCATCTTTGCCGCCCGTTCGAAGTTTCCTTCAGCCAGTGCACTGCGAATGGCCGTGCTGGAAATCCTCTCCTCCCCAAGATAGACCGCTCGTGGTGTGTCTACTTCAAATCCAAACTCTTCACCCAGCGCGCTCAGTTGCGCCACGTTGCCTTCGCGACGGTACCCGAAACGAAAATCCTCGCCCACCACCACGCATCGGGCCGCCAGCCCATCAACCAACACGCTCCTGACAAACTCCCGTGGGGACAAAGAAGCCAGCAATTGATCAAATCGCAGCGTCCAGGTCCGATCCACGCCAGCGGCACGCAATTGCAACAGCTTCTGGTAGACGGTTGTCAGTCGTGCAGGCGCCGCTTCGGGTCTGAATACCGCTTGCGGCAGCGGCTCAAAAGTAACTACAGAAACAGATTCCTCTTCCTCTGCCAATTCCGTGCAGCGCCTGAGCAGGGCCCTGTGGCCGAGGTGCACGCCATCGAAATTGCCTATGGTCACGACCGAACAAATCCACCGATCGTCGTGGGACTGGCCAGGCCTGTTGCGCAAGACTTCCATGTTCTATACCGCGCCCTTCTCCAGGTGATGCTTGCGCAAACCGCTGCCGAACATCACCGCGAGATAAACCATAATGCCACTGATAATAAGCGTGGCCAGCATGCGGACCCGTGCATGGGCATCGGCCGCCAGCCAGTGTTCAATGCTTCCATATCGCCACAACAGCCAGGCAGCCATGGCGGCCGTTCCCGCCAGCACCGCAAAAAGGACGCGCGACCAGCCATGTGCCGGGTGGTAGACGCCATCGTGACGCAGACCCTGGTACAACATGTAGGCGTTTATGTAAGAAGCCATTGCACTTGCCAGCGCCAACCCGGCGTGAGGGCCCTTGAAATGCAAGGCTAGCAGCACACCAACGAACAGCAGGTTCAAACCCATGTTCGACACCATGGAAATAATGGCGAAACGCACCGGTGTGCGCGTATCCTGCCGTGCGTAATAGCCTGGGGCCAAAACCTTTACGGCAATGAAAGCCGGTAAACCCAGTGAAAGGGCTGAAAGACTTAGCGAAGTCATGCGCACATCTTCCGCAGTGAATGCCCGGTATTGAAACATGGTAATCAGCAGGGGCTGTGCCAATACAGCCAAGCCCACCGCGGCTGGCAAGGTAATGATCAACGCGAGACGCAATGCCCAGTCCAGCGTGGCGGAAAATGTGTCCGCGGTTTTCTGCGCATGTTTGCGTGACAGGTTGGGCAAAATGACGGTTGATAGCGCAACGCCGAACACACCCAGCGGAAATTCCAACAGCCGGTCGGAATAGTACAGCCAGGTCACGCTGCCGCTGATCAGAAAGGTAGCCATCACGCTGTCTACCAGCAAATTCACCTGCGCCACCGAAGAGCCAAGCAGGGTAGGAATCATCAAGCCCATGATCTTGCGCACCCCGGAGTGATGCCAACCCCAGCGCGGTCGTGGCAGGAGGCCAAGGTGGATCAGCGCCGGAACCTGAACCAGCAACTGCACGATGCCTGCCGCCAACACACCCCAGGCCAGCGCCATCACCGGGACTGCTGCCTGACCCGAGAACCCGATTGCTGCGACGATCATGGATAAGTTAAGCAGCACGGGCGTGAGCGCCGGCACCATGAATCGGTCAAAAGTATTGAGGATGCCGCCGGACAAGGCCGTCATGGATATCAGCAGGATGTAGGGAAAAGTAACGCGCAGCATATCCGCGGACAACCAGAACGCGGGTCGATGGGCAATTGCCCAGCCCGGGGCAAAAATTGCGGTTACCACCGGCGCCGCCAACATGCCCACCGCAGAAATCACCATCAGCACCGCCAGGAGGGTACCGGTCACATGATCAACGAGGCTCTTCAGTGCCGCCCGGTCGCCACTGGCACGCGCTTCCGAAAGTACCGGCACAAATGCCAGGGAAAAAGAGCCCTCGGCAAACATGCGGCGCATGAAATTCGGGATTCTGAATGCGAGGAAAAAGGCGTCAGTGGCCTCATTTGCACCAAAATACCGTGCAATGACCATGTCGCGCACAAATCCGGATAACCTTGAGACAAGGGTGGATAACCCAACTGTCAAGGTGGACTTCAGAAGCTTCAAGTGAAATCAAATCCCTGTATTGATTGACCCGGCCGACAAAAAATAAGAAAATGTCCGGCTTGATTTTATAAATGTTGTTTGGAGATTACCTTGGCTAACAGTTTATCAGCTCGCAAACGTGCTCGTCAGTCGGAAAAAAACCGCCAACACAATGCCAGCCTGCGCTCCCACGTACGCACAACGATCAAAAACGTAGTGAAAGCCGTTTCCGCGGGCGACAAGCCAAAAGCTGAGACTGCATACAAAACGGCCGTGCCGGCAATTGACCGGTCCGTTGCCAAGGGCCTGATGGCCAAGAACAAGGCCGCGCGCCACAAGTCACGGCTAAACGCACACGTTAAAGACATGTAATCTGGGACATGTAATCTGGGACATGTAATCTGGGACATGTAATCAGGCGCTTACCCGGAATTTATCCTCAAGGATAACTCCCGCAAATATAGCTCCAAATTACGCAAAAGCCCCGGCAAAACCAGGGCTTTTTTACGATTCATCCATCCCGAGCAAGGCATCGGATACCTGCTCCATCAACTCGCGTGTACCTTCATGGGTTATGGATGAAATCACGAACCACGGAGCAACCCAGCCCAACTCCGCAACCACGGCCACGGCCTTTCCCCGCGCTTCGGTGCCTGGCAGCAAGTCAGCCTTGGTAAAAACCAGCCAACGTGGTTTGTCCATCAAGCCCGGGTCAAAACGCTCCAGTTCCCTTTCAAGCAGGCGCACCTGAGTAGCCGCATCGACATCTTCCGCCAGGGGGGCCAGGTCAACCAACTGCAGTAACAAGCGTGTGCGCTGCAAGTGTTTGAGGAACTGGATGCCGAGGCCCGCGCCCTCTGCAGCGCCCTCAATGATGCCGGGGATATCTGCGATCACGAAACTTCGATCGGTATCGATACGCACCACGCCGAGATTTGGATAAAGGGTTGTAAACGGATAGTCAGCGACCTTTGGCCGGGCCGCAGACACCTTAGAAATCAGGGTTGATTTGCCTGCGTTTGGGAAACCGAGCAAGCCAACATCGGCCAGCACCTTGAGCTCAAAATGAAGATCGAAGGTCTCTCCTTCCGATCCCGGTACGGTGCGCCGGGGTGCACGGTTGGTCGAACTCTTGAAGTGCACGTTGCCGAGCCCGCCACGGCCACCCTTTGCAACGAGCAGCAGTTGCTTGTGTTCCGTGACATCGCCCATTGATTCGCCTGTTTCGGCATTGGTGACGATGGTACCCAGTGGAACGCGGATGGTGATGTCTTCGCCGCTTCTCCCGGTCATCTGACGGCCGGCTCCATTTTGTCCGTTCTGGGCTTTGTATTTTCGCAGGTGACGGAAATCCACCAGGGTGTTGAGGCCGGAATCGCCTTCAAGGTAAACGCTGCCTCCACGTCCGCCATCTCCCCCATCGGGACCGCCAAAAGGAATGAATTTCTCACGACGGAAAGAAGCAGAGCCATCGCCGCCGTTGCCTGCGATCACGGTAATGTTTGCTTCATCAACAAATTTCATGGCAATAATTCTACGTTATTTACTCTTGAGGGCTTGCTGTGTTGGGCTCCGGAATAAAAAAACCCCGCCGAAGCGGGGTTTTTCTTGAATCCTGCGTTCGGATCAGGAAGCGATGACGCTGACGTATTGACGGTTTTTGCTTCCCTTCCGATCAAACCTGACGGTTCCATCAGCTACTGCAAACAGTGTATGGTCGCGACCAACGTTTACATTGTCGCCGGCATGGAACTTCGTCCCGCGCTGGCGGACCAGGATGTTACCGGATGTGACTGTTTCTCCGCCGTAACGCTTTACGCCAAGGTACTTCGGATTTGAATCGCGGCCGTTGCGTGTACTGCCGCCTGCCTTTTTATGTGCCATGAGCCTACATACTCCTGAATTTCTTTGCCGTCAGGCTGTGATACCGGTGATTTCCAGCTGCGTGAAGTACTGGCGATGACCCATATGCTTCATATGGTGTTTACGACGCCTGAACTTGATGATCTTGATCTTATCGGCACGACCATGATCCATCACCAGAGCGGTCACTTTGCCACCAGCCAGGAAGGGTGCACCAACTTTTACGTCTTCACCCTCGCCAACCATAAGTACCTGGTCGAGTTCGATCGTTGCGCCTTTTTCGGCCTCGATTTTTTCAACCTTGATCTTGTCACCGGTGGTAGCCCGGTATTGCTTACCGCCGGTTTTAAATACTGCGTACATGGAATTGAACTCCGGTATGAAAACGGCCCTACAAAAGGGCGAGAATGTTAGCCGTTTTAATGGCCAGGGTCAACCTGCACGAACAACCCGACCGATAAGCAGATCACGGTTTACACCAGCGTCGCATCAGATTGTTGTATATCTTGTTCGCCAACCGCTCCTGGGGTGAGCCTGCAGCCACGTCCTGTACCCAGCGGGTGAGTTGGGAAAGATCGCTGAATATCTCCCGCTTGCTTATGTCCTGAATCCGGCTTTCGGCGACGGTGACCGCCGCCAACCGCGATCCGCGGGTAACGGTATTTACCCGGTGCAAGGTCCCCGCCGGGTAACAAACCGCATGCCCCGCGGGTAACTTGATCGTGACCGCCTCGTTGACCAGGCTGTTGATCACCAGTTCACCGCCGTCGTATTCGTCGGGTGAACTGAGGAATATCGTGGTGGAAACATCGCCCCTGGCAGGCGGTTCGCCCGCCAGCAGAGGGTGGTCGAGGTGGTCGCCGTAGTACATGCCTTCGTCATAGCGATTCACGGTCATGGGTCGAACAATACGCGGCACTGCCATGATGCGATACTGCGCATTGGAGGTCAGCCGGTCATGCACCAGCTTCTGTACTTCCTGGATGTGCGGGTCGGCCAAGTCTCCCTGCAAATTGTTTTTCACTTTTTGCGATCCCGGACCGGCGCTCTGGCGCCCGTCGATGAACCGCGCCTGGCCCAACAACTGTCGAATGCGCTGGTATTGAGCCGAATCCAGTAAATCAGGAATGATGAACATGGTTTTGCTTTCTCCTCGTCCTCAGACCGGCTGGCAGGACCCGGCTATTTAGGGAGCCTCTGATCCATTATGCGCGGAGCGCGTTTCTGCCGCAAAAGCCGCAGATCGCGCGGAGTGAGCCGCGTGACAGTAGCACCGCTACGGCCAAGGCGAGAAACGTGCGAGCCAAGGTGCGAAGTGCCGCTTTTGCGGCGAAACCCCGATGGGACGGGCCTTTGCGGGTGCTCCGCCCCGTTCCGGCTTGTTTATTTGGACTAACCAAACCGCACTCGCCAGAGCCGGACCGGAGCATGGCCCAGGCCAGCCTCTCGACCGGTTCCCGGTCTCACCTTCTCCCGCAAAGATTCGTCGCGCCCGTGCATAATTGATCAGAGGCTCCCTAGGTTCTCAACCAGCCTGTGATGGCATACCGTGCTCCCGTGGCAAACGAGGCAATGGGCGAAACACAATGGAATGTTGGCACTCGAAAAAGACTGATGGTATTAAATCGTGGCATAAGTGTGCGCGTTACTTCGCCTTCATCATCCAGAATTTGCAGCAACCCTCCCCAGTCGGCACGCCATTCGCGGGTGAGGTTGATAACATATGCGCACAGCCGGCCTTCCTCTTCATTGAGGTCGTTGTGCTGGCGTAGAAAATGGCCTGCAACATAGCGCGTGGCTTGTGCATCGCTACGACGTATGGAGCTGAAACCAGTAATTGTGCGCATCGCATTCAACCAGCCCGGGCAGTTTATTTGCTCAATCACACGATGCAGGATCAGGTCGGAATGGCGCTTTTCCTTGTATGCCGTCACCATCATGAAGCTGTCGTAACGGAACTGGAATTCCTTCCGGGCTATCTCTTCAATTTCGCTGTCAAGCTCGGCTCGCGTGCCCGCATCAAGGGCAGCCAGCTCTTCTTTCCATAGTTTTCGCGGGCCGGAGCGGTCCCGAAACGTGAGTGCCCAAGGAACCTCACGGGCAAGGCAATCATGTAAACGTTCGGCTACTTCCGGTCGCAAAGCCTGCTCCACCTGCGTCACGCCTGTTTCAGCAAACTCGAGCGCGAGTGCCTCGAGGTCGAGGTCGTTGTTGAGCAAGCCATGGGCCAGGAAAGCCGGAACCTTCCCCTTGCCGGGTGCCTCACCTGGGACTGCAGCGGCGGACTCTTCGGGATTCATTTTGCAAGGATATCAGATGCGCAACTCGCTGCATTCGGCAGGATGGTGAATTCCTGTGGCGACAGTTCGCTAATCGTTTTTGCCGTGACCTCGGCTGCGGGAGTATAGTTACTGGTTTGGACGCGACATCTGGACACATGGACAAGATTCTGATTCGGGGAGCCCGCACCCACAACCTCGCCAACATCGACCTCGACCTGCCGCGCGATAAACTGATCGTCATCACCGGAATTTCCGGTTCGGGCAAGTCCTCGCTCGCCTTTGACACCATTTATGCGGAAGGGCAAAGGCGCTATGTCGAATCGCTGTCAGCCTACGCGCGGCAATTTCTTTCCATTATGGAAAAGCCGGATGTAGACCATATTGAAGGTCTTTCCCCGGCTATTTCCATCGAGCAAAAATCCACTTCGCATAATCCACGCTCTACCGTGGGTACCATCACGGAAATCTACGACTACTTGCGACTGTTGTTTGCCCGCGTAGGCACACCACGCTGTCCGGATCACTCATTGCCGCTGGAAGCACAAACAATCAGCCAGATGGTTGACCATGTGCTGGCCTTGCCGGAAGACAGCAAGCTCATGGTACTGGCCCCGGTCGTGCGGGACCGCAAGGGAGAGCACTTGCAGTTGTTCGACCAATTGCGTGCGCAAGGCTTTGTGCGCGCACGAGTGGACGGGAAATTGTACGAGATCGATGAAGTTCCTGAACTGGAATTGCGCGTAAAACACAGCATAGAAGTGGTGGTAGACCGCATCCGCGTGCGGCCTGAGCTCAAGCAGCGCCTGGCGGAATCTTTTGAAACTGCCGTTGGCCTTTCCGACGGCCTGGCCATTGTTGCCTCCATGGATCAAGACAGTGGCATGGAAGAAAAGCTGTTCAGCGCCCGTTTTTCCTGCCCGTACTGCGATTACAGTTTGCAGGAACTGGAACCCCGCATGTTTTCATTCAATAACCCGAATGGCGCCTGTCCCGAGTGCGACGGCATGGGCATCAGCCAGTTTTTTGATCCGGACCGGGTGGTTAGCAATACGCAACTCAGCCTTGCAGGTGGTGCCGTACGGGGTTGGGACCGGCGCAATGCATACTATTTTCAGATCATTCAGTCGTTAGCCAGGCACTACGGATTTGACGACAACGCGCCCTTCCGGGACCTGCCCAAAAAAATACAGGACATCATTCTCCATGGCAGCGGCGAGGAAATCATTGAGTTTCGCTATTTCAGCGACAGCGGAACACAGAAACGCAAGCACCCCTTCGCCGGCATCATTCCAAACCTGGAACGGCGTTACCGCGAAACCGACTCCCGCATCGTTCGCGAAGAGCTTGCCAAGTACATCAGCCAAAAACCGTGTGCCAGTTGCAATGGCCAGCGTCTTAACCGGGAAGCGCGGCACGTGTTTGTCAATGAGGTAAACCTGCCCACCATCACTGCCTGGCCCATCCTGCAATGCCTGGCGTTCTTCGAAGCACTGCGCCTGGATGGGCGAAGGGGTGAAATCGCATCCAAGATCGTCAAGGAAGTCCACGAACGACTGAATTTCCTGGTCAATGTGGGGCTGGATTACCTTACGCTCGACCGCAAGGCGGATTCACTTTCCGGGGGGGAGGCACAGCGCATACGCTTGGCCAGCCAGATTGGTGCTGGCCTGGTTGGGGTGATGTACATCCTCGATGAGCCGTCGATCGGCTTGCACCAGCGCGACAATGCACGCCTGCTCGCAACCCTGAGCAGGCTGCGCGATATCGGTAACACGGTCATCGTGGTGGAGCATGACGAGGAAGCCATCCGCCTTGCCGACCATGTTGTGGACATAGGTCCCGGGGCCGGGGTACACGGGGGCAAAATTGTTTTCAGCGGCACTCCGGCGGAGTTACTCGCAGACCCCAATTCCCTTACCGGCCAGTTCCTCTCAGGGGTGCGCGAGATTGCCATACCAAGAAAGCGCATCGCCCCTGATCCCAAGCGAGTGCTCCGGCTCATTGGTGCCAGCGGAAATAACCTCAAACACGTTACGCTGGAAATTCCTTCTGGTTTGTTCGTCTGCATCACCGGTGTTTCGGGTTCCGGAAAGTCCACCCTGGTCAACGATACCCTGCACCGCCTCGCCGCGCGCGAGTTCTATGGCAGCTCGGAACAACCAGCGCCCTTTGAATCTGTTGAAAACATTAACCTTTTCGACAAGGTTGTGGATATTGACCAGTCCCCCATCGGGCGCACACCAAGGTCCAACCCCGCCACCTATACCGGACTGTTCACGCCTATTCGCGACCTGTTCAGTGGCACGCAGGAAGCAAGGGCGCGTGGATACAAACCCGGGCGCTTCAGTTTTAACGTGAAAGGCGGACGCTGCGAGGCTTGCCAGGGCGATGGCTTGATCCGGGTTGAAATGCATTTTCTCCCCGACATTTACGTTCCCTGTGATGCATGCCATGGCAAGCGCTACAACCGGGAGACCCTGGGCGTCACCTACAAAGGCAAGAACATTCATGAAGTGCTTGGAATGACTGTTGAAGATGCGCTGGCGTTTTTTGCTGCGGTCCCGACCGTGGCGCGCAAGCTGCAGACCATGACTGACGTCGGCCTCTCCTACCTGACCCTGGGCCAAAGTGCGACCACGCTTTCCGGTGGTGAAGCCCAACGTATCAAGCTTTCCAAGGAGCTAAGCAAGCGGGATACCGGCCAGACTCTGTACATCCTGGACGAGCCCACTACCGGCTTACACTTCCAGGATATAGAGCAGTTACTGGGAGTGCTGCATCGCCTGCGGGATCATGGCAACACGATGGTGGTTATTGAGCACAATCTCGACGTCATCAAGACCGCCGATTGGGTTATTGACCTCGGCCCCGAGGGGGGCGACAAAGGGGGAGAAATCATTGCGCGGGGCACCCCTGAACAATTGGCAGAAATTCCGCACTCGTACACCGGCCAGTTTCTGGCCCGCCTGCTGGAAAAGCCGCGACGCAGAAAGACCGCCTGAACCCGGGGCACACTTTCCGGGTTCTCCCCCCTATCGGGCCTCAACCTTCAGCGTGAAATGATAGCCCCGGCCTGAAGTGGAGATGAGAGTTAGTTCAACCGTCGATCCAGCAACGATTTCCCGTGTTGGTTGCATCAACATCAGGTGCAATCCACCCGGTTCAAGAACTGCAGTGGCTCCGGGCTCGATTGACCAGTGCTTGAGCTCTTGCATCCGGCTCGTTCCATCGTCGATTTTGGTTTGATGCAGGCTGACACTTGCAAAACTATCGCTTTCGAAGGATGCAATTTCGATGGTATCTACGCCTGAATTGATAAAGCGTCCATAAGCAGCCGTCATGTTCGTGCCAGGCGGCATGCCGCGAACCCAGCCGTTGTCGAGAGACAGATGTGCATTTGTTGCGTTACGACTGCACGCGAGCATCGATGCCACCAGTAAGGCTAGAATACAGAACCTTAAAAAAACCTTTGCACGATTAACCCCGATTTGCCGGTTTGCGCGTTTATCCGAATGCAATGCGTGATTGCATGTATCACCCGTAACCCGAGACAGAAGGAACTCAAACATGAAGAAACTGTTACCCCTGTTGTTAGCAGCCGCAAGCAATGTAGCCGTCGCCCAATCTGCCGCGGACAGTGACGACTCCATCACGATCTACTCGCGCATGCAACCCGGCGCCGTTTCACCCGAATGGTATCGCCCTACCGGCGGTAGCCAAATAGGGGGCAACGTGCCTGGTTATGCCATCGTACGCCATGACCGTTCGTACTCCATAGACAAGGGAGTTAATCCCCTGCGGGTGGCAGATGTAGCAGCCCTCATAGACCCAACCACCGTCACCTTCGAATCGCTGGACCAGCAAGACACGCGGGTGCTGGAACAAAGTTTCCAATTTGATCTGGTCAGCCAGGAGAAGTTATTGCAGCGTTACCTTGGCCAGATAATTACCGTTGAACAAACCCGCGGTGACCAGGTCGACCTGGTGAAGGGTACCTTGCTGGGTATTGGCGATGGCCTTACTTTGCAAATGGATGACGGCAGCGTGCGGGCCATCCGCAGCTATAGCAACATCCAGTTCTCGCAACTACCCGGCGGGCTCAATACCCGGCCGACGCTGGAATGGCTGCTGGACAGCCCGACCAGCGGGACGCAGAAAACCCGCATCGCCTATGAAACCCAGGGTATGACCTGGTGGGCCGACTACAACATTATCCTGGATGAAGCCAAAGGCTGTGAGATGGATTTGTCGGCCTGGGTCAGTATCATCAATCAGTCAGGAGCCAGTTACGACAACGCCAGGCTCAAACTCATTGCCGGCGACGTTAACCGGGCACAACCCGCAGTTCAGGAACGCGAAATGATGTTCAAGGCGGCTGCGGCGCAAGATTCAGCGGGATTCGCAGAAAAAGCGTTCTTCGAGTATCACCTCTACACCCTGGGGCGGCGCACTGACTTGCCGGACAATTCAACCAAGCAGGTGGAGTTGTTGCCAACCACTACCGGCGTCGCCTGCAACAAGGAACTGGTGTTTGCGCCCACGCTGTCATACGCCTACTCGGGATACCAGCAACTGGAACAGGAATACGGGCGATACGGCAATGCGGATATTAATGTCTACCTGCGTTTTGCCAACGAAGAGAAGCAGGGACTGGGCATGCCGCTACCGGCCGGTCGGGTCAGGGTAAACCAGCTTGACGATGCCGATGGAAGCCTGGAGTTCATTGGCGAAGATGTGATCGATCACACGCCACGCAACGAGGATGTCCTGATCCGCATGGGTAATTCATTTGACGTGGTCGGGGAACGCACGCAAACGAATTTCCGTGCCGACTCACCCAGTCGCAACCTCTGGGAAACATTTGAGATCACGCTGCGCAACCATAAAGACCAGCCAGTGGACATTGTCGTGCTGGAGAACCTTTATCGTGGCGCAAACTGGACTGTCGAAGATAACAGCATGTCATTTGAGAAAGAGAACAGTAACCAGATCCGCTTCAATGTAACGATACCCAGCGAAGGTCAGACTGTAATTCACTACACGGCACACTATAACTGGTGAGCGGAAGCCAAATACCTACTGAGAATAGCTGGGGTCGGTTGTTTTACCGTAATCTGGCTTGTAAATGAGCTTGGGACCGATGGCTGTCTCTGCCTGGGCCTGGCCATTGTTGCGATTTTGGCCTGAAAGCGATTTGCCGTAGCTGTTGCCTGGCGCCGCATCCCAGATGATTATGTCGCCTAACTGATTATTGACACTGTGCCCATAAACATAGCCCTGGCCGTAGGCCGCTCTCTTCCTCACGACGCCGGTGGTATTGTCGGTAACCCGGCTGTTGGTCATGCCAAGCTCGGCGGGGCTCACGAACTGGACATTTGCGTTGGCAGGCTGTGCGGCCTGGATGGGGGCGCCGTAGAGTAATGTCACCAGAGTCATTGCAAATAAACCACGATGATGAATGTTCATACGCTCCCGTCCCGTTGCTAAATTAGGGAAACTCTGATTTATTCAGAGTTTCCGCGGTACATGGCACGGGTTGTTCCCGACAACCCGACTGCATTCCCTCCATCCATGGAGGTCGATGTGCCGCCATTTTCAATGACTGCAAATTATTGAAAATGAAGCCAAAAAAATCACACTTTTTGTTTGGCATGCTCTGATCATTCATGGATGAATTATTCAGAGCCTCCTTAGTATAGAACAAACGGCCCGAATTTTGCGCCACCTGGTTTTGCGCAATCTACAACCAGAGTCTAGACTGGCTTACCTGAACTCTCACTGAATATTTACCGGAGCAAATTTGTATGCTGGAAATCACTAATCACGGGAAGGTCAGGGAAATAAGGCTGAATCGCCCTCCTGCCAATGCGATGGACCCCGAGCTAATCACGGCGTTGACACAAGCCCTGGACCGGTCCGGAACAGAGACTGATGCAGTGGTTGTCTCAGGAAACCCGGGGATGTTCTCAGCCGGGCTTGACATTCCTGCACTGCTGCAACTGGACCGGGAAGGCATAACCCGGTTCTGGCGGGCGTTCCTGCATTTGCTGCATGTCATTGCCCATATGCCCGTGCCAACGGCTTTTGCGCTCACTGGCCATGCTCCGGCTGGAGGCATCGTCATTTCCCTGTTCGGCGATTACCGCGTCATGAGCGCTGGCAAATACAAAACCGGCCTCAACGAGGTACAGGTTGGCCTGGTTGTTTCACCGGTCATCAAAAACGCCCTGGTTCGCCTCCTGGGTCCGCACCCGTCGGAAAAAATACTGGTTCCAGGAACCATGCTTAGTCCTGATCAAGCATTGGCTATGGGGCTTGTGGATGAACTAGCGGAGACACCGGAATCTACGGTGGCTAGAGCCATAGCCTGGTGTGCTCATTTATTGAGCTTGCCACGCAACGCCATGTCCCTGACCCGGCAGATGTCGCGCCAGGACTTGCGCGATAATTTTGAACAGGAGGACCCGTATGGCGTCGACGTATTTGTAGACTTGTGGTTTTCCGAAATGACCCAGTCCACGTTGCGCGGCATGGTGGAGCGGTTGAAGAAAAAATAGCTTCTAGACAGACCCGCAGGCGGCACAGGCTCAAATGAAGTATCAGTGCCCGGTTTCAATCGGACGCGAAGGATCCTGTATCCATTCACTCCAGGATCCGGGGTAAACCCTTGTGGTGCCCAATCCAGCAAGTTCCATGGCAAAGCGGTTGTGACAGGCCGTGACCCCTGAACCGCAGGAATGCACCACGCTGGCGGGAGAACGGTGATTCAACAAGGCTTCAAATTCCTGCTTCAAACCAGCCGGGGTTTTGAAACAGCCGGACGAATCCAGATTCAGACCCAAGGGGCGGTTTAATGCACCCGGGATATGCCCGGCGCGCGCGTCCAGTGGTTCTACTTCGCCGGAAAAGCGTTCTGGCGCCCTCGCATCGATCAGGGTCAGTGACGGGCGTGCGAGGCTGCTCACGATGTCGGCTGCAACTACCGTCAGGGAAGCATCGGGCTGCAGCCGGGGGACCGCCGTGGGGACGCAACGCGTATTTCCTGACTCCAGCATTAAACCTGCGCGAGTCCATGCCTCCAGGCCACCGTCCAGTAACGCCGCATCGCAGCCGAAATAACGCATCAGCCACCATAAACGGGCAGCAATAGCGTTGTTGCGCTCGTCGTAGGCAACCAGCAGGACTTCACGCGTCCACGCAATGCGGCTGAGGAACTCCGCAAAAGCTGCAGGCGAGGGCAAAGGATGACGACCGCTGGTGCTCGTGACCGGTGACGACAAGTCACTGCCAAGATCCGCATAGTGCGCACCGGGTATATGGCCGCCAAGAAAACTCTGTCGGCCCGCGCCAGGTTTTCCAAGGTCATAACGGCAATCTACGGCCACGCAGGACCCTGAAGCCAACAGCCTTTCCAGGCGCTCAGGGGCGATCAATAGTTCAGCTGGCGCGGACACGTTCAACCCTGCTGACGAGGTTAAGCAACATTGCCGCCGTTGCTCCCCAGACGTTGTGCTTTCCCCACTGCAAAGACCAGATGTGATGTTCCCGGCCATCATGCTCAACTTTCTTCTGCACGTAACGGCTGCGGTCCAATGCAACGGTCAAAGGCACTGTGAATACCTCGGCAACCTCGCTCAGATCCAGCTGCCATACGACCGGGCAGCTGACCAGGGCCACGACTGGAAGGACCCGGTAGTCGGAAATTGTGTCCATGCGATCAAGAAAGCCAATTGGCCTGGCTTGTTCTGACCTCAAGCCAATTTCCTCATGAGCTTCACGCAAAGCGGTCTGAACAGCCGAATCATCATGCTCCTCTGCAGCTCCACCCGGGAAGCTTACTTGCCCGGCATGCTGAACGAGGTGATCGGCGCGACGGGTTAATACCACTTGCGGTTCATCCATATCCAGCACAGCCACCAGCACCGCGGCAGTCTTGCTCGGACGGTAAACATCAGCATCCGCACGGCGATAGCCGATAACCTGCAAAGGCTCGACACCCGCACCGAAAGGCGAGACCGCAGCGATAAGGGCCTCACGCCAGTTCAGTTCCATTCGACTCAAGGGACCAATCACAGGGCGAATAACGATTCCAGGCGCTGGGGAAGTTCATGCATGATGCGGGTGCGATCGCCAGCCGTGTAGTTCAACCACAGGCCAATCTCCTCGCTGGTGCGCAAACAGCCAATGCACAGACCGTTATGCGCGAGCGTGCACACACCAATGCAAGGCGAAAGGACTTCGGCAATGGCGGGGCCGGACTTCTGAGTGCTTGGGAAACCAAGTGTCATGGCAATAAAGAAAGTGCCGAGCATGAAAAACGGGGCCGCTTCTCAGGGGCCCCGTCAGGCTTGTATTACTTGACGATCTCGACCAGCTTCAAATCAAACGTCAATGCTTCGTTGGGGCCAACCGGCGGATTGCCACGGGCGCCAAACCCCATATCGGGCGGAATGAAAACCTGCCAGGTAGCGCCGGTCTTCATCAGCGGCAGAACTTCCTGCCAGCCCTTCAATACAGAGTTGACCGTGAACTCCTCTGGAGTACCGCGAGCAAAGGAGCTGTCGAACTCCAGGCCGTTCATTTTGGAACCGCGGTAGTGGACTTTTACCGTGCTGTCCATGCTCGGGCGTGCGCCCTCACCTTCATCCACAATGCGATACTGAACACCGCTGGGGAGAACTACCACACCGGCCTTGGTCTTGTTGGCATTAAGGAATTCGGTGCTCTTGGCCTGGTTCTCGTCGGCCAGTTTCTTGAACGCGGCTGCCTGCTCTTCCTTTACTCTCTGCTGCAATGCCGTCAGGAGGGCAACCATTTCTTCCTTGGGAACCTTGGGTTGAGCGCCCGCTTGCGAATCACGAATGGCTGCAATGATGGAGTCGACGTCAAATTCCTCACCCCGCCGTTTGATGTCTTCGCCAATGTCCCAACCAACTGAGTAGCTGAGTTTGCCTTTTTCGGTAGTAACATTTTGCGCCATGGCCGAGCTGGTCATGACGATGCCAAAAACAAAGAGTGCGAAAATAAATCGCATCTGTATATCCTCCTGGAGTTTATAAATCTCCGGCCACTGATGCCGGCGCGTAAAAGACGGCTATTCTACAGGACCTGCACTTCACTTGCCACGTGCATCCGGTCCCGCGTGTAAACTAAATCCTCCCAAATGTTTGTCAGGCAGACACAACTCGGACTGCGGGAAGGGCCACAAGTTTCCACCACCTTTTGGTGGATTTTGCCAAGAGAGAAAGCGCTATGTGCCGTTGCAAATATCTTGGGAAACTTAAATTCATTCATATCAACAACTTATTGCACCGCCCACAGATGGCACGAACTCTGCATTAGCCTGTACACGTAATTATTTTCTGGAGATACATAACCATGGGCGTTTTTTCGCGGTTCAGTGACATCGTAAATGCAAATATCAATGCAGTACTGGAGAAAGCGGAAGATCCCGAAAAGATTATTCGCCTCATGATCCAGGAAATGGAGGACACACTCGTGGAAATTCGTTCGGCTGCAGCCAAGTGCATTGCGGACCGAAAGGAACTTCGCAGACATGCAGAATATCTCGAACGCGAAAAATCCGAGTGGGAACGACGGGCAGAGCTCGCATTGCGGCGGGAGCGCGAAGACCTGGCAAGAGCTGCGCTGACCGAGAAACAGGCCATCGATGACCAAGTGGGGAAGCTGACACTGGAAGCGGAGGTCCTGGACAGTCAAATGGAAAAGTTCACGGCTGATATCAGCCAGCTACAGAGCAAACTAAACGATGCAAAACTGCGCCAACGCAGCATCGTCATCCGGCACCAGACAGCCCAGTCACAACTGTCCGCAAGGCGTCACATTCATGGTGACCGGATCGACGAAATGTTGTTTCGATTTGAAAATGCAGAACGGCGCATCGACAAAGTGGAATCCGAAGCAGAGGCCGTAGCCATGGGCCGCAACCGCACGCTTGCCACTGAGATTGCAGATCTGGAAAATGACGACCGTGTCGAGGCCGAGCTGAACAGGCTGAAATCAAAGGTCGGAGAGAACCCCAAGGAGAGTACCAATGAGTGAGGTCATCCCAATCCTGGCGCTTACCGTTTGCTTTCCCCTGTGGTTAATTTTCCACTACGTCACCAAGTGGAAATCCGCCAGGGGTTTGTCAGCCGAAGATGAAAAAATGCTGAGCGAAGTCTGGGAATCCACTAACAAAATGGAGGAGCGTATCAAGATCCTGGAGCGCATCCTGGATATCGAAGCACCCAACTGGAGAAGTCGCTCATGAGCGAGTTTTATAAACGCCAGAACCCGCATCGCCTTTACCGGGACAAGAGGAATGCCATGCTGGCCGGAGTTTGCGCTGGCATTTCTGACTATTTTGATTTCAACCGCAAAGGAGTGCGGGTGGCCGTTGTGCTGCTGATGTTGTTTCCTCCCTTTATTCCTTTTGTCATTTTGACGTACTTTCTCCTGGCCGCACTGATTCCGATAAAGCCCGGTGAATTGTATGCGGACGAAGAACGTGCAGTGTTCTGGCGCGGTGTAAACAACGCGCCCAGGGACGTATTTGGATCCCTGAGTCACCGCTTCCGTGAACTCAATCTCAGGCTGGAGAAAATGGAAGCCTACGTGACGTCCCGGGAATTCGAGTTCGACCGCGAACTGAGCAAACGGTCACAACCGAGCTGAAACACTAATCGCTGCTAACCTTGTGCACTGTGCTTACTCGCCTGCGGAATGTGCGTCTTTCTCTCCTGCAGTCACTTCCAGATCAAGACGGTTTTCCTGCGGTGGCAGCGGGCAGGTTGCATAATCATTGAACGCGCAAGGCGGGTTGTAAGACTTGTTGAAATCCACCACGAGGCGGCCATGCTCCGGCAAGCCTTCACTGTAAAGAAACCTGCCTGCACCATAAGTGCCCTTCCCGCTGGTCCGGTCTGCGAAAATAAACCAGACGTTTTGTGATGTTTCCTCCCCCAGGCCAATGAGTTGATATTGCCGCCCATCACGCTCGAATTCGAATACACCGTAAACGGGTGTTGCTGAGACCTGCCCAAGCACGTTGCCGATATCAATCGTCTGACCAGCACTTGCCGGGGCGAAGCGACCACTAATGCGCCAATCGGTCTGTATGTCGTAGTTCTGAACTCCTTTGAAATTCGCCAGAGCCTGCGCCTGGTTATCGAACACCCTGAGCGCGTACGACTCCCGAAAAATAACGTAAAACCCGGAAGCTCCGCTGCGGATCATAGTCGGCTCGCCCGTATCATCCGCCACCAGCGCCACCCGTTCGGGTGCGGCTCCGTCTACCCTGGTTCCGTCTATCCCCGCTCCGTCTACTGTTACGTCCGACCCTGCAGCACGGGCAAACGTGAGCGTCTTGCCGTTCAGTTCAATGCTGCCCCAATAATCGGGGCCAACGCTTAACTTGATATCATTGTTCGGGCCTGAGCCAATCCGGTTAATTCCCTGCTTCAGCCACTCCAGGCCAACCAGGGTCAGCCAGCCATCTGCCTGCCGCAGCGATTCGTCGCGCGCTTGCCGCCACTGCTGGATTTCCTGCTGCTCCTGGGCAGGAGTCCAAGTGGCTGTTGGCATCACATCAGCAGTACCGGCCATTGCGGGCGCCAGCACCAGAGTTGCCACGATCAGGAAACTCAAGCAGCGCATGTTGTCCTCCCCTCCGTGGTGCAGCGAACCAGGTAACCTTTACCATCTAGGGCAATCTGCCGTAAATGTCTTCGTATCGAATGATGTCGTCCTCACCAAAATAGTCACCCGTTTGCACTTCGATCAGGTGTACGTCTTCTGTGCCGGGGTTTTCAAGGCGATGGCGGGTCCCTGACGGGATGTAGGTTGATTCATTAATATTCAGCAGAAACTCCCTGTCCCCCAAACGTACCTTGGCCACGCCGCGCACAACGGTCCAGTGTTCTGCACGTTTTTTGTGGGATTGCAATGAAAGCACCTGGCCAGGCTTCACCACCAACCTCTTCACCTTGCAGTCATCGGCATCCTCCAGGATGGAATAGCTGCCCCAAGGCCTGTGGACTGTCTGGTGAAACTCGGCCGCTTCGTGCTCGAGCTCGACCAATTGGTTGACCACTTGTTTGACGTCCTGCGCGTGATCCTGGTCTGCCACGAGGACTGCATCGCCAGTGTCAATAATAAGCAAGTTGCTGACACCCACGGCGGCAATCAGTCGCTTTTCTCCCTGCACAAAACAATCGCGGCTTTCAATCATGATTGCCTTCCCTTGAATCCGATTGCCCGATTCATCCGATTCATACAGTTCGCTGATTGCCTTCCAGGAGCCGATGTCATTCCAGGAAAATTCTCCAACCACTACCGCAGCGTTGTCGGCTTTCTCCATAACGGCATAGTCAATGGAAATATCCGGACACTGGACAAACTGCTCAAGCGGAATTTCCATTGGCTCACGATCGTGATCAAACGCCTGCCAGCATTCCTGCGCCGCGTGGTAGACCTCGGGTGCGAACTTCTCCAATGCACTGAGAAAGGTCCCTGCCTGGAAGCAGAACATGCCGGAATTCCAGTCGAATTCCCCGGAAGCGCAATACTCCAATGCTGTTTCGAGGTCCGGCTTTTCGACAAATGCAGCTACTTCAAAGCCTGCCGAGTCGGCGATGCGCCGGCCTTTGCGGATATAGCCATAACCTGTTTCTGCATGTGTTGGGTGAACCCCGAAAGTAACCAGGTGTCCGCGAGCCGCCAAGCGCTCAGCTTCATCAACGGCCATGCGAAACCTGGACTCATCCGGCACCAGGTGGTCAGCGGGGAGCACCAGCATGGTGCTATCAGCCCCTGAGCGATGCTGCAAATACATTGCTGCCAGTGCGATGGCCGGGGCGGTGTTTCGGCCAACCGGTTCGAGCAGGAATGGGTGTTCGTGAGATTCTCCTGCCAAAGCGTTGTACAAATCACGAGTGTAAAAATAATAGTCCCTGCTGGTCACGGTCAGAATGGGCGAGTTGCCGGCTACCGCAAGGGCGCGACGAAAAGTCTTCTCTGCCAGCGATTCACCATCGAGCAGTTTCATAAATGGCTTGGGATGCGCCCGGCGCGAAACCGGCCACAGGCGCGTGCCCGCACCGCCAGAGAGAATGACCGGCGTCACAGACATGAAAGAACCCCTGAATTCATGCGTCGAGTTCCTTGAGGCAAGCCCGCAACGAAGCCTCCAGTGCCGGAGGTGATACACCAAAAACTTTTCTGATTGAACCGGTGTTGAGCACCGAATAAGCCGGGCGCCGCGCGACTTGCGGGAATTCCGTCGAGCGCACCGATTTCAATCGCGGAATTTCATGCAGCAGATTCAGTTCCAAAGCCAATTCGAAGATCAGCCTGGCAAAGTCATACCAGGTGGACACACTGCTGTCGCAATAGTGAAAGATGCCTTGCCTGGCAGGGTCAGTGCCAGCTTCGATGGCCAGCTGCAAGACGGTTGCCGAGGTCCTTGCCAGGTTTCGCGCCCACGTGGGGCATCCGGTCTGATCACTGACAATACTGAGTTCAGAGCGCTGCCGCGCCAAGCGCAACATGTTCAGGACGAAATTACTGCCATGCGTGGAATAAACCCATGAGGTGCGCAGGATCACGTGACGGCAATGGCTCGCGCCAATGGCCCACTCCCCTGCCAACTTGCTCGCGCCATAAACGCCCAGGGGGCCGACCAGGTCTCCTTCCACGTAGGGCCGGTCAGAATCTCCGGAGAAAACATAGTCCGTCGAATAGTGCAGCAGGAATCTATCGTTGCGCTTACACCAGCGACCCAAGGCTGCAGGCAGCTCTGCATTGATCTGGAATGCCGTGCGGTGCTCGCTTTCCGCTTTATCCACGGCTGTGTAGGCTGCTGCGTTGATCACCACATTTGGAGATTGCCGGTCCAGCAGGACTTCAAGCTGGTGCAGGTCGGCCAAGTCCATTTCAATGGAACTGTCCCCGGCCGGAAATCGATCAACGGAAACAACCCGGCCGAGACCAGCCAGGCTGGTTTGTAGTTCCTGGCCGAGTTGGCCGGAAGCGCCTGTGAGCAAGATATTCACGCGTTCATGCGGGGAAGATTCTCCAGCGCAACCTCCCTTAGTAACGGCGCATTGCGATCCTTATCAGACACGCTTCGCGCTTCGATTGGCCACTCTACTGCAATGTCAGAATCATTCCAGGCAATGACTGAATCGTAGGGTGCATGGTACTGCTCAGTACACAGGTAATTCATCAGGGCACCGTCACCCAGCACACAAAACCCGTGGGCAAATCCTTCCGGCACATAGAGCTGACGGTGGTTATGCCCGGACAGTTCAACTCCCGCCCATTTTCGAAATGTGGGTGAATCCTGGCGAATATCCACTGCGACATCAAAAACGCGCCCTTCCAGGACCGAGACCAGTTTTCCCTGTGGTCGCGGGTGCTGGTAGTGCAGGCCGCGCAGCACACCTGCGCCCGAGCGCGATATGTTCGACTGCACAAATTGTTTTGGAAAAAGTGCGCCCGCATAGGAGCTTGCCTTCCACAATTCCATGAAATAGCCCCGGTCATCCCCGTGCACCACAGGTTCGATGATGACAAGGCCTGCGATCCCGGTCTGGATGATTTTCACGCTTCCCGGCCCCGGTTGAGCAAGTGCAGCAGGTATTCGCCGTAGCCGCTCTTGCGCAGGGGTTCAGCCAGCCGCCGGATCTGCTCTGCATCGATCCAACCCTGCAAGAAGGCGATCTCTTCCGGGCAAGCGATTTTCAAACCCTGGCGCGTTTCTATGGTCTCTATGAAATTTGCGGCTTGCTGCAAGGATTCGTGTGTGCCCGTGTCCAGCCATGCATAACCTCGTCCAAGGCGCTCCATCACCAGGCTGCCATCGTCGAGGTAACGGCGGTTCAGATCCGTAATCTCCAGTTCACCCCGCATGGAGGGTCTGAGTTCGCGCGCGAACCCGCTGGCCCTTTCGTCATAAAAATACAGGCCCGTCACCGCATAATTCGAGCGCGGCTGGACGGGTTTTTCTTCTATGCCGATCACGCGCAAATCGCGGTCAAATTCAACCACGCCATAACGTTCCGGGTCTCGCACCCAATAACCAAAAACCGTTGCGCCGTGCTCCTGGCGGGTTGCACGCTCCAGCACTTCAGCAAGCCCGCCCCCATGAAAAATATTGTCTCCCAGGATCAGGCAGGACGGACTGCCTGCGAGAAATTCCTCGGCGATCAGGAGTGCCTGGGCCAGACCGTCGGGACTGGACTGAGCGGCAAACTCGAGCCGGATGCCCCAATCACTGCCATCACCTAGCAACTGCCTGAACAGGGCCTGCTCGTGGGGCGTGGTGATGATGAGTATTTCCTTGATGCCGGCCTGCATCAGCGTGGCCAGCGGGTAGAAAATCATCGGCTTGTCATACACCGGTAACAGTTGCTTGCTCACCACGCGGGTGAGTGGGTACAAGCGGGTGCCGCTGCCCCCGGCCAGGATGATTCCTTTTCTGGACATGGTTCGAAAATCCCCGCTCAGACCGTCTTGCCCAATCCCAGGCGTTCCCCCTGGTAGCTGCCATCACGCACGCGCTCGATCCATTCTCCGTTGGCCAGGTACCAGTCTACAGTCTGTTCAAGGCCTTGCTCAAAATTCACCTTGGCCTGCCACTGCAAGCGGGTTCTCAGCTTGGTGCAGTCTATTGCATACCGGCGATCATGCCCTGGCCGGTCCGAAACGTGTTCGATGAGGCGCGCACGATCGGCACACTGTGCATGGGGCGCCTTCCTGTCCAGCGCGGCGCAGATCGCTGTCACCACCTGCAGGTTGGTCCGCTCGGATGATCCGCCAATGTTATACACCTCACCACAGGCTCCGCGTTGCAACACAGCATTTATGGCATCGACATGATCATGCACAAACAGCCAGTCGCGCACCTGCAAGCCGTCACCATAAACCGGCAAGGGTTTGAGCGACAAAGCATTGAGAATTACCAGTGGAATCAGTTTCTCCGGAAACTGGTATGGGCCATAGTTGTTGGAACAATTGGTAGTCAGAACGGGTAGTCCGTAGGTATGGAAAAATGCCCGCACGAGGTGGTCAGAACCCGCCTTGGACGCAGCATAAGGCGAATTGGGTGCATAAGGCGTTGACTCCGTGAACGCCCCGGTGTCGCCCAGGCTGCCGTAAACCTCGTCTGTTGAAACATGCAGGAAGCGGAACGTTTCGCGCTGATGACTGGCAAGACCGCGCCAGTGATCCAACGCACATTGCAGCAGATTGAGAGTCCCAACGATATTGGTTTGCACAAATTCACCGGGGCCGTCTATGGAACGATCAACATGGCTTTCAGCTGCAAAATTGATTACCGCTTCCGGTTGGTATTGGGTGAACAGGCGACTGACCAGCCCGGCATCGGCAATATTACCGTGCACGAAAACATGCCGGGCGTCACCCGCCAGTGAAGTCAGCGTATCGAGGTTACCTGCATAAGTCAGCAGGTCGAGATTGACTATGCGCAGCCCCGCATCCTGCGCCAGGCTGCGTAAGATGTAGTTGCCACCTATAAATCCGGCGCCACCGGTGACAAGCAAAGTTTTCATAACCAACAGGCTCAGAACGGAATATCGTCTTCCGCGAAGCCATCTGATTCATCAAAAGGTGGCGGCTCACTTGCACCCTGGCTTGACGATGGTGAGTCCCGGAAGCCTTTCTTTCCTTGCGCAGGCCTGTCAGCGCCTTCGTTGCCGCCGCGACCGCCCAGCATCTGCATCTCGTTGGCCACGATTTCCGTCGTGTAGCGATCCTGGCCGCTCTGATCCTGCCATTTGCGTGTTCTCAGTGATCCCTCAACATAAACCTGACTGCCCTTCTTCAGGTATTCTCCGGCAATCTCAGCCAGGCGATTGAAAAAAACCACCTTGTGCCACTCGGTTCGTTCCTGCTGCTCGCCACTGGTTTTGTCGCGCCAGGATTCACTGGTTGCAATACTTATGTTCGTGATTGCCGAACCGCTTGCGGTGTAGCGAACTTCCGGGTCTTTACCAATGTTGCCAACGAGGATGACTTTATTGATCCCACGTGCCATCAAGCATCTCCCTTTGGTGCCCGCTGGCACCTCGATTACTGTTCCCAGGTTAGGGAACCTCTGATCAATTCGTGAACTCGTATCTTGCGCCCAAAATGTCCAGCTTCTGTGTTGCAAATCTCGGCAACTGCTCCCTGCGTTGCCCTACCTCCTGCATCCCTGCAGTCGTTGGCAATAGCTAGCTATTACCTGCGATTCGCGCCTTGAATCTGAACATTTTGAGCTGCAATCTACTTTGTCCAGAATTGATCAGAGGTTCCTTAGAATTTCAGAGCTGGAAGTTTATCACAGTCAGTCCGGCTGGCTTGTGGGAAAAAAGCTCTGTGTGAACCATGTCGCGCAGGCTCCCCAGGCGAGGCAAATACACCCGGCAAGCGCGAGAGCAAAGCCGCCACCAAAGTGTGCCAAGAGCAAGCCGCCACCAAGCCCTCCGGTAAATGCGCCGAGAAACTGAAAGGTGCTGTAAAGCCCCATTTTTCGCCCCCTGTCCGTTGAACCCGAAACTCGGGCTACCAGGGAGGGCATAGTGGCTTCGAGCAGATTAAATCCAAGGAAGTAGACGATCATTAACCCGGCCATCCAGACCATGCTGAACCCTTGCGCCAACAGAATCAGGGCAATGCCGAGCAAACCGAAGGCCCAGGGCAGGATGATCCGTTCAGCCTTCCGTGCCCCCATCCAGCGCAGCACCGGCAGCATGAGCAGAACCGACGCCACCATGGTGGGGAAATAGAGCTTCCAGTGTTCGGCCAGGGCAAAAGCATGGCGGCCCACCAGCAGACCGGGAAGTACCACGAACAACATCGTCATGACGGTGTGCAACAAGAATACACTGAGCGCAAGCAACCACAGCGGTTTCGCCGATGCCGCGGCATGTGGTTCCGCGATGACGGGCTGGGCCTTGCCGCCGGGGGTAGTCAGCACCAGCACCATGCCCAACACTCCCAACACCGAAGTCAGTGCCAGGAGCCCACGCAGACCGAGGAGGTTCGCCAGCGGGACCGAGGCCACCATGGACAGTAAAAAAGACCCGCCAATGCCCATGCCGATAATCGCCATGGTCAAGGGGCGTTTCTCCGGCCGCGTGCAGTCAGCGGCAAAAGCCATGGCAACGCCCGCGATGGCCCCGCAGCCTTGTACGATCCGGCCAAGCACCAGGCCATACATGGAATCTGCCTGTGCGGCCAAAACCCCGCCCAGGGCGAACAGGCCCATGCCCAACAGCAGCACCGGTCGCCGGCCCCAACGGTCAGACAGCCAGCCAAAAGGTTGCTGTAGTAACGCCTGCATCAGGCCATACACACCCACAGCCAGGCCCCCAAGCTGGGGAGTGAACCCCGGTACGTCACGCGCCATAACCATGAATACGGGTAAGATCAAAAACAGGCCGAGCATGCGCAGCGCTATTACACCGGACAGGGTAAACGCAAGGCGTAACTCCCCTTTGGGCGATGGAAGGATTGTCAAAACAGAACTCCCTGGCAGAATTGGTCATTATATGGGGGAAGCAAGGATTATCCACCTTTGCCCATCGAACCGTGGCGCGCGACGTGCCACGGTTTGTGTTGCCAGGCGAGCGGCCTATAATGCAGTCGGCAGGCCACCGGAACCATAATGGAACAAGCAAGGGCAATACTGGAGAACGAACACGAGGATTTGACGGACATGCAGGCCGTCCATGACCTTTGCGCTGGCGACATGGCCGCTGCGGATACACTGATTCGCAGTAGCCTGGATTCCGAAGTAGTCCTGATCCGGCAAATCGCCGAGTACATCATCGGATCCGGTGGCAAGCGACTGAGGCCCATGCTGGTAATCCTCGCGGCGCATGCCTGCGGTTACCGGCCCGAAGCAGGGAGCAAGAGCCACCAGGTAACGCTTGCTGCCGTGATCGAATTCATCCATACCGCCACTCTGCTGCACGATGACGTGGTCGATGAATCAGACCTGCGCCGCGGACAGGAGTCCGCACATGCCGTATGGGGTAATGCGGCGAGCGTACTGGTCGGAGATTTCCTGTATTCGCGCGCGTTCCAGATGATGGCCGGCGTGAATTCCATGCGCGTGATGGATGTACTTTCCAACGCGACCAACCTGATCGCCGAGGGCGAAGTGGAACAGTTATTGAACATGTACGAGCCGGAATTAAGCGAAAGCCGGTATTTCAGCGTGATTGAAAAGAAGACTGCAAAGTTGTTCGAAGCCGCTTGCCAGCTCGGCGCGGTACTCGCGGGTCGACCCGACCTCGAACACGCCATGGCCGTATTCGGCCGTGAACTGGGAACTGCATTCCAGGTAACAGACGACGTGCTCGACTACACCTCAAGCGCACTGACTTTGGGAAAGAACACGGGGGATGACCTGGCGGAAGGAAAAACCACCCTGCCGCTGATCCTGTGCAGGGCTTCGCTCATAGCCGAAAAACGGGAATTGGTGGATGCATCAATCCGGCAAGGAGACAGCTCCCGACTGGATGCAGATTATCGGGCTGATCCGCGAGAGCGGAGCCCTTGAAACTTCAATCCAGATAGCAACGGAACACGCCAATGCGGCCTTGTCGGCACTGGAGAGCCTGCCGGAATCCGCATGGAAATCGGCGATGTCAACTTTGGCGCAGTATAGCGTCTCACGCCAGCATTGATCCACCGCGTGTTTGCCGATCAGCGGTCCCGTTCAGCGGTCGAGAATGGCGTTCCAGCCAGAAAGGCGCTCCGACTGGCTCTTCATCAAATCCTCTGCACCAAACACCTCAACGCTCAGAATCGTATCGCCCATCACGATAGCATTTACGACTTTCTGATCCGCACCATCTACCACCGAGCCAAAGACCGTATGTTTCCCGTCCAGCCACCCGGTCGGGATATGCGTGATAAAAAACTGGCTGCCATTGGTTCCCGGTCCGGCATTCGCCATGGACAGTTTGCCAGGGGCATCGTGCCGCAATGAGCTTGAGCATTCATCCTCGAACCGGTAACCGGGGCCTCCGGTACCCGTACCCAGCGGACATCCACCCTGGATCATGAAATTGGGTATCACGCGGTGAAACGAGAGTTCGTCGTAAAACCCGCGATTGACCAGGTTGACGAAGTTAGCGACGGTTAACGGCGCTTCATCGGCAAATAACTGCAATCTAATATCACCTTTGCTGGTATGCATGATCGCACTAACCGTGCTTGTTGCTTGATTCAAAATTCCTTACTCCCTGAAACTTTTTCTGTTGACCCATGGTCTAGTTGGACGAGACCGCGGGATGGTCTCTCCCTCATACCTTACAGGGCGAAATTTGCACTCCTCACCCCCTGACCCGCGGTCTCATTATCACTCATTTCTCCCATTCAAAACC